>JAKOTR010000035.1 GCA_029776225.1 Acidobacteriota bacterium
AACTCGACTCTCCTGACCCATTATCTGTCACTGGGCAAGAGGAAGTAACGGAGACTTGGCCGGCCGGGATGCCATCCAGCCGTGATTCTCATGTATAGGGGAGGGCCTGTTTTTTTCTCCTTGAGGAGCAGAATCGAAAAAAACGCATGACATGGCCATCATGACCACCCAGCGCTCGGGGAAGGGCAGGCGAACAAGCGAGGCGTGGCGTCCAAAAATGGACTCCAAAACGCCACCAAACGGACTCCGGGCAAGCAAGGGAGTCACGCAAGTGGTTGTAAGTATTTGAGTTATTTGGTCGGGCCGCCGGGATTTGAACCCGGGACCTCTTGCACCCCAAGCAAGCGCGCTAGCCAGGCTGCGCCACGGCCCGAACCTTATTCATTCTATCGCATGGCAGGCGTTGTCTTTTACTCGCCCAGTGTTTCGGCAGATCCCGCCAGTACTCGCGCGTGGTCCTCCGACATCTCCAGCCAGCCGCCGTCGATCCGGATCGCCTGCCGCCTTCCCTGAATCACGTAGGTCAGCTCGCCGCTCCCGAGTTCGGCCAGCAGCGACGCGTGCCCGGGCAGCAAGCCCAGATACCCGTTCGCTGCCGGAATCTGGGCTTCGCTTACGTGCTCGCGCACGAGCAGCCGTTCCGGCGTCGCTACTTCCAGCAAGAATGTCTCCGGCATCGCTCTTACCGTCAGGCGGCCGCCGCCTGCAACTGCTCCGCGCGCTCCAGCACGTCCTCGATGGTGCCCTGCATGTAGAACGCCTGCTCGGGAATGTTGTCGTGCTTGCCTTCAACGATTTCCTTGAAGCCCTTGATCGTGTCGGCCAGCTTCACGTACTTGCCCGGCAGTCCGGTGAACTGCTCCGCCACGTGGAACGGCTGGGAGAGGAACCGCTGCAGCTTTCTCGCCCGCGCCACGATCAGCTTGTCTTCGTCGGAAAGCTCGTCGATTCCCAAAATCGCAATGATGTCCTGGAGGTCTTTGTACCGCTGCAGCACGGCCTTGACCCGCTGCGCCACGCTGTAATGCTCCTCGCCCACGATGCGTGGATCCAGGATGCGCGACGTCGAGGCCAGCGGGTCCACCGCCGGATAGATTCCCAGGGCGGCCAACTGCCGCGAGAGGTTCGTCGTCGCGTCCAGGTGCGCGAATGCGGTCGCCGGCGCCGGATCCGTGTAGTCGTCGGCGGGCACGTAAATCGCCTGGACCGACGTGATCGATCCCTTCTTCGTCGACGTGATCCGCTCCTGCAGCTCGCCCATTTCCGTCGCCAGGTTCGGCTGGTATCCCACCGCCGAAGGCATGCGCCCCAGCAGCGCCGAAACCTCGGAACCCGCCTGCGTGAAGCGGAAAATGTTGTCAATGAACAGCAGCACGTCCTGGCCTTCCACGTCGCGGAAGTACTCCGCCACGGTCAGCGCCGTCAGCCCGACCCGCAGTCTTGCTCCGGGCGGCTCCGTCATCTGCCCGTAAATCAGGGCGCACTTGGACTTCCGCCAGTCGCGCGGGTCGATCACGCCCGATTGCTGCATCTCCAGCCACAGGTCGTTCCCTTCGCGCGTCCGCTCGCCCACGCCGCCGAACACCGACACACCGCCGTGCTTCATGGCGATGTTGTTGATCAGCTCCTGAATGATGACGGTTTTGCCGACTCCCGCGCCGCCGAACAACCCGATCTTCCCGCCTCGCAGATACGGCTCGATCAGGTCGATCACCTTGATGCCGGTCTCGAACATCTGCAGTTCGGTGGACTGCTCTTCAAACGACGGCGCCGGCCTGTGGATGGGGAAGTATGTCTTGGCCTCGATCGGACCCATGCGGTCCACCGGCTGCCCCACCACGTTCATAACCCGGCCCAGCGTCTCCGGTCCAACCGGAACTTCCACCGGACGCCCCAGGCTGACCGCCTTCATCCCTCGGACGAGGCCTTCGGTCGGCTGAAGCGCGACCGTTCGCACGCGTCCTTCACCGATGTGCTGTGCCACCTCGACAATGATGTCGATCGGCACCGGCACGTCGAACCCTTCGCTGGTGATCCGCACCGCCGTATTGATGACAGGGATCTGCCCTTCCGGGAACTGTATGTCAACCGCCGGTCCGGCAACCTGGATCACGTGCCCGGTCACTTGAACTCCCGTGGACTGTTGCCCCCCGTTTTCGGAATGGAGAGCCATCGGAAATCCTCCTCGCTAATCACATCTGCGCCGCTGCGCCGCTCACCACTTCGATCAGTTCTTTGGTGATGCTGGCCTGCCGCACGCGGTTCATGTACAGCGTCAACTTGTCGATCATCTCTTCGGCGTTTGTAGTCGCCGCTTCCATCGCCGTCATGCGCGCTGCATGCTCCGCCGCCGCCGATTCCAGCATCGCCTGGTACACGACGATCTCCACGTATCGCGGCAGCAGCCCGTTCAGCAACTGCTGAGCCGGCTGCTCGTAGATATAGTCGCGCCCGCCCGATCCCGCCGGCACTTCCACCGGAAGCACCTTGAGCACCGTCAGCTTCTGCGCCATTACGCTCTTGAACTCGTTGTAAATCAGATAGACCGCGTCTACCTCGCACTCCTCGAACCGGCGCCGCGCGTCGGCAGCCACTTCCGCGGCGTCGGAAAACCGGGCCGTCTGGGAGATGCCGGTTTTCTCGGCCACGATTTGCGCTCCGCGCTTGCGGAAAAAGTCGCGCCCTTTGCGGCCTATCGTGTACAGCAGCGTTTCCGCGTCCTCGTGTTCCCGCAGAAACTGCTGTGTCGTTTTAATCAGATTGGAGTTGAACGCGCCCGCCAGCCCGCGGTCCGCCGTCAGCAGCACAACCAGAATTCGTTTTTCCGGCCGCTGTGCGAGCAGCGGGTGCGCCGCCAACTGTTCGTCGCCGGCCAACGCCGCCGCCGCTACGTCTCCCAGCACCTGCCGGAAAATCGCCGCGTACGGCCGCGCGTCGAGCGCCCTATCCTGTGCCCGGCGGAGTTTTGCCGCCGAGACCATTTTCATCGCCTTGGTGACCTGCTGCGTGCTTTTTACCGAGCGAATCCGCCGCCGCAGGTCGATCAGTGATGGCATGAATCAGCTCCGGCTCTCGGAAAGGAATCGCTGCTTGGCCTCTTGAATCACCGAGTCCAGTTCCGCCCGAAGGGCGTCATCGATCTTCTTCTGCTCGCGGATCTTCGCCAGCAGTCCCGGGTGCGCGTTGTCGACGAACCGGTACAGCTCCTGCTCGAACGGCCTGACCTGTTCGACTTCCATGTCGTCCAGATATCCGTTCGTGCCCGCATACAGCGCCAGAATTTGCTTTTCCACCGGCAGCGGTTCGTATTGCGGCTGCTTCAACAGCTCCGTCAGGCGCGCGCCCCGGTTCAACTGGGCCTGCGAGGCCTTGTCCAGATCCGAACCGAACTGCGCGAACGCCGCGAGTTCCCTGTACTGCGCCAGATCCAGCCTCAGAGTGCCCGCCACCTGCCGCATCGCCCGGATCTGCGCGTTGCCACCCACGCGGCTCACCGAGATGCCCACATCAATGGCCGGCCGTATGTTCGAGTTGAACAGGTCGGCCACCAGGTAGATTTGCCCGTCCGTGATGGAAATTACGTTCGTCGGGATGTAGGCCGATACGTCGCCCGCCTGCGTTTCAATCACCGGCAAAGCGGTCAGCGACCCTCCGCCCATCTCGTCCGACAGCTTCGCCGCGCGCTCCAGCAGACGGCTGTGGAGGTAGAACACGTCGCCTGGATACGCCTCGCGCCCGGGCGGCCGCCGCAGCAGCAGCGAGATCTCACGGTATGCCGCCGCGTGCTTCGACAAGTCGTCGTAGACGCACAGCACGTGTCGCTTGTTGTCGCGGAAGTACTCGCCCATCGCGCAGCCCGCGTAAGGCGCGATGTATTGCATGGGCGCCGGATCGGACGCGGTGGCCGCCACCACGATGGTGTAATCCATCGCGCCGTACTCTTCCAGCGTCTTCACCACCTGGGCCACCGTGGAGCGCTTCTGCCCGATCGCGACGTAAATACAAATCACGTCGCCGCCCTTTTGGTTGATGATCGTATCGATCGCGATCGCCGTTTTGCCCGTCTGCCGGTCGCCGATGATCAGCTCGCGCTGTCCCCGCCCGATCGGGATCATGCTGTCGATCGCCTTGATGCCGGTCTGCAGCGGCTCCTTCACCGGTTGGCGGTCCACTACGCCGGGTGCGAGTCGCTCGATCGGGAAATATTCGGTGGCCGAGATGGGCCCCTTCTCGTCAAGAGGCTGCCCCAGCGCGTTCACCACGCGCCCGATCAGCGCCTCACCCACGGGCACGGACATGATCCGGCCGGTCCGCCGGACCTCGTCCCCTTCCTTGATTTCCGTGTAGTCGCCGAGCAGCACCGCGCCCAC
Organism: Acidobacteriota bacterium; assembly: GCA_029776225.1. GTDB lineage: Bacteria > Acidobacteriota > Terriglobia > Bryobacterales > Bryobacteraceae > Fen-330. The sequence goes on from JAKOTR010000035.1 coordinate 4,371, forward strand.
CTGATCTTCCTCCAGGTTCAGCGCGATCCCGGCTACTCCGTGTGGAAATTCGATCAGCTCGCCCGCCATGACCTTTTCCAGGCCATAGACGCGCGCAATTCCGTCTCCGACCGAAATCACCGAGCCAATTTCGGAGACTTCAACCGCTTTATCGTAATTCTCGATTTCCTCGCGGAGTATCCGCTCGATTTCGTCCGCTCGAAGCTGAGCCATATGAACACCTTTGGGTTATTGATCGGTTAACGTGGACCGCAGGCTGCTATCGGCGTGTTTCGAAGAACCGCTCTTACGATCTTGTGTTCTGCCTACGCTCCCGCTCCCGCCATGCGTTGTTTCAATGTTTCCAACTGCCCCCGCACCGAGCCGTCGAAAACTCTCGAACCTACCTTGGCGACTACTCCGCCGATCAGGTTCTCGCTCACCTGGAATCGTGCGCGGGCCCGCTTTCCCGTCGCCCGGCTGAACTCTTCCAGTAGTTTGTCGCGCTGATCGGCTGTCAGCTCCCGCGCCGAAATCACGTCAACTCGCACGACGTTGAGGCGCTCGTCCAGCACCATCTCGAACGCTTCCCGGATGTCCCCGATCATCGGCAGCCGCCGGTGATCGATCAGCACCATCACGAACCGCCGAGCCAGGTCCGCCAGGGGCAACTCCTCCGCCAGGCGCCTTACCACCGCGTGCTTGCGCGCTTTCGGCACTGCCGGAGACTGCAATGCGTTTCGCAAATCCGTTGACTGCGCCAGGGCGCGTTCGAATTTTTCCAAATCCCCGATTACGGCCTGCGGCGCCACGCCCGGCTTCATAGCCAAGTCCGCCAGCGCCCGCGCATACCGGAATGCAACGGCGTTCGGCACGTTAAGAAACCCTCACTGGCTGGCCCGCGAACCGGTTCCCGATTTCTCCGATCATCGCGTCCACAATCATTTGGTCTGTTTCCGGCGTCAGCCGTTCCTCAATCTTGGCTGCCGCCAGCTCGATCGCCAGCGCCGCCGAATAGGCCCGCAGTTGCTGCCTGGCCGAGTTCGCCGCCGCTTGAATCTCCTGCTCTGCCTGCTCCTGGATTTTCTTCAGGCCGCGCTCGGTTAGCGCCCTCATGCGCGCGCTCTCCACCGCCGATTCCTCGCGCGCCCGCCGCCGCAGTTCTTCTACTTCCGCGTTGAGGCGTTTCAACCGCTGCTCCATTTCCGCATAGCGCGCCTCGGCATCGGCCTGGAACTTCGCGGCTTCGGCCAGTTCGCGCTGGATAGCAGCCGACCGCGCCGCGAAAAAGCTGCCGGCCTTCTTGTAGATGAAGTATCCCAGCGCCGCTGCCAGGATTACGAAATTGATCAGCTTCCAAAGGGTGTCCGATCCGGCGTGCCCCGATTCACCATGCTCGGCCGCCAGCGCCGCGACCGCAAAAAAGAGGATAGATACCGTGATCCGCTTCAAGCCGGTCTCCTGCTCAGAATGGCTTGCACGATTTGGTCCGACAGGGCGCCCGCGTCCTTCCTCAAGGCCTCCTTGGATGCTGCGAGTTCCGCCTCGAGCTGCGCGCCGGCTTCCTTCACCATCTGTGCCGCCCGCTCGCGCGCTTCCTTCAGAGTCTGCTCGTGCTCCTGCTGCAGTTTTTGCCGGAACTCTTCCTGCTCGCGGTACAGCTCATTGCGTGCCGCCCGCAGCGCTTCATCGTACTCCGCCGCCATGGCGGAAGCCTTTTCCAGGCTCTCTTGGGCGCGTTTCCGGGCCCCTTCGGTCGCCTCGAACCTCGCGGTCAAGACCTTTTCCACCGGCTGGAAGTAGACCTTCTTGAGGTAGAAATGAAGCAGCAAAACAATAATAAGGGTGGGAACCGCTTCCAGCAGAAGTCCGGTTAACGCCCGCAGAGTTTCTTCCATCGGATTGCTATCGAGGACGCCTAAAGAAAACGCTTCGAAATACGCGAGACGCTTTGAAATCTCAACCTAACACTATCGGCCATATCCGGTCAACTCTTTACGGTGCTACTCGCTGCCTCGAATGGTTCTTTCGACGCCGGGACAGGGTGGACCCCTGTGAGACCGGTGCAGCGGAGCTTTGGCGCGGGCTGGATTAGCCCTTCTTGTTGGGCTCCACGCCCATTTTCTCGATCTCGTTGAAGTACACGCGGCGTCCCTCGTCCATGGCGAGGTTCGCAAGAATCACCATGGTGGAATCGGCGAGCCCGATCTCAAGGTCGGCGCGCGGCTTCTTGCCGGTGCGGCAGGATTCGAAGAACGAATCCATTTGCACGTCGACAGGGTTCCGATCCTCCTGCGGGACCATCACACCCTTGCGGTACATCCACATGCGGGCGTACTTCAACTCGCGTTCCAGGAACGATTCCTTACCGGTGACCAGGTCACGCGACAACATGAGCGGCAGTCCGCGGCGGCCGGCAGCGGTGCTGGTGAGCGTAGCGCTCGCCACGGCGGCCTTTTCCTTCTGTTCGGCAGGGGAGGGCTGCTGCGGGCTGGGTTCGTAATACCACATGGCGATTGCCGGCTCTCTGTCCGTGCCGACCGTGATCTCAATCGTGCCCTCGGTGCCCAAAATCGTCTCGCCGAACTCGGTCCGGGTGCCACCGAACAGGTTCAGGTGGCGATTGCTGCTGATCGCCTGGTACATCATCTTCTGCCCTTTCGGGTACTTGAAGATGAGCTGAATATTGTCGTAGACGTCGCGGCCGTCCTTGCGCAGATCCAGCCCGCCCACGCCGACGACGAACTCGGGTTGGGAGCCGAAGATCCAGTCCGCCACGTCAATCTGGTGCGACGCCAGCTCGGCGGTCAAGCCGCCGGAGAACTCACGGAAAAGCCGCCAGTTCAGCTCGCGCTGCCGCGTCGGGAACGGCTTCATGGTCCAGCCGGGGTTCCGGTTCCACTGCGCGTTGATATGCGTGACCTGCCCGATCAAGCCCTTGTCGATCGCCTCTTTAGCCGTCTGATAGAACTGGCTGTAGCGGCGCTGCAATCCTACCTGAATGATTTGCTTCGGCCGTTCGGCGGCAAGCTTCCGCAGTGCGTGAACCTCCTCGGGCTTGAACACGAGGCTCTTTTCGCAGAAGACGTGCTTGCCGGCGAGCAGGGCATCGCGGGTGACCCGGAAATGCTCGTAAAGCGGCGTTGCGATGATGACCGCGTCGATATCCTTCCTGGTGAGCAGCTCGCGGTAATCCGCGTACATCGCCGGATTGTTGCCGGCCGCCTCCGCACCCTTTTTCAGATGGGGCTCATAAACGTCGCAGACCGCCACGCACCGGCCCGAGTCGATCTTGGTGAGGTGTTGCAGCAGGTATTGCCCGCGCCCCCCAGTTCCAATCACCGCGTACGGCACCTGGTCGCTGGCTGCCTTAGCCTTCCGGATTGCCGGGCCGGCAACGCGCGTTGCAGCGGCGGTAGCGGCGACGGCGCCAGTGGTTTTCAATAAGTCGCGTCGGGTGAGATCGGGTGTTTTGGCCATGCCATAGTCCTCTCGTGTCAAGACGTCTTCGGTAGGATCTCCGTAACCTAAAGTATAGAGTATAGGGTTAGCTGTCCTGAGATGCAATCGGGCCGCCCGCAGCCGCCAACTGCCGGGAGCGCCGCGCGGACCATTCCGCGCCCGCCAAAATGATCATAGCTCCCAGGAAACTCCACACAATGATGGTCACGGAGTAATAAAACGGGCCGTATTCGGCGTGAAGTTTTTGCCGCCAGAGCGTCCAGCTCAACAAGTTAATGTTTTTCAAGATTTCAAGCGCGATGCCAACAAGAATTGCCGCCGGCAGCACCGACCGCCACGGTATCCGGGCGTTGGGCAGCAGCCAGTAGACCAGAAAAAGGATCAATATCGAAACCGGCAGGGCCGCCATCTTGTATGCCACGACGTCCAGGAAGGGAAAGTGCGGGAACGCGGCCCCAACGCGCTTCACGTTCATGCTGCTCAGCACCGTGGAAGCCAGCGCCAGGCTGCCGCAGCAGAAGATCATCCCCAGCGAGATCGCCTGGTTCTTCAAATAGCTCCTGTTCTTTGTCACGCCCCAGGCCTTGTTGAGCGCGATCTCGAGCGGTACAAAAACTCCATTGGCGGTGAAGATTAGCAGGGCCAGCGAGAGCGCCTGGGAGCCCCGCGAGTTGACGGCGGCCAACAGGTTGTCGCGGATGAACCCGACCATCGTGCCGTGATCGCCGACGTCGCCCGGAAAATAATCGTCCAGCACCAACCCCACTGCCTGCAGCGCGCCTCCCCATCCGAGCAGATGGCGGCAGATGGACAGGACGATGATCAGAAACGGAAAGAACGACAGCAGAACGCTCGCGGCGATGGCCAGCGCGTAAACGTGCACTTCGATCTCCATCCAGTACGACAGAGTCGGACCGAATGTGCGCCGGAACCACCCTTCGGGCGGCGCTGACAGCACTGGCCGCGTCGCTTCCCCCATATAAATTTCAGCGTACACGTTCTCGGCGGGGCGCCGTATGTGATACGATCCCGCTGCATGAGCCAGGTCTGGATCCAGAACTATAACCCGCTGGGGAATGCCGCGCTGTCAACCGCTGTCGCGGCGATCCCCGTCTGCCTGCTCTTTTACCTTCTCGCCGTCCGCAAAACGATCGCATGGCGCGCGGCGGTGTACGCATTTCTCGCCGCCATCGGGCTGGCAATTGCGGTTTTCGGCATGCCGCCGGTCATGGTGGGCGGCGCCGTCGCTCACGGGGTTCTCTATGGGATTGTCAGGATCGCCTGGACGTTGGTCGCGGCCGTGTTCGTATACGATCTGACGGTTGAAAGCGGCCATTTCGAAATCATCAAGGAATCGATCGGCGCCATTACGCCCGACCGGCGTTTGCAGGTGCTGCTGATTGCTCTGGCGTTTGGCGCGTTGCTGGAAGGAGCCGGTGGCGGCGGCGCTCCCGTGGCGGTGTGCGGCGCGATGATGATCGGGCTCGGCTTCAAACCGTTCGACGCCGCCGTGCTCTGCCTGATCGCAAACACCGCACCGGTCGCCTGGGGCGGAGTCGGCAACCCCATCCGCACGCTGGCCGCAGTTACGAACCTGCCCGAAGCGGATCTGAGCGCCATGACAGGCCGCATCCTGCCCTGGACCGCTATGATCCTGCCGTTCTGGCTGGTTCGCACGCAGGTCAAGACCCGCGAGATGTTTCAGGTCTGGCCCGGCCTGGCGGCCTGCGGTTTGAGCTTTGCGATTATCCAATTCTTCTGGTCGAATTACGTCGACGCTGCGCTGGTGGACATCATGGGCGGCATCGGCACCATCGTGCTCCTGACGCTGTTCTTCAAGCTCTGGCAGCCGAAGCACGTCTGGCGCTACCCCGGAGAAAAGCCCGCCTTCGAGCCGAAGAAGCGCCCCTTTCGCGAGGTGCTGCATGCCTGGTCTCCGTTTCTGCTGCTCTCGGCGCTTGTGCTGGTCTGGGGCTATCCGCCGGTGACAAGGACTCTCGATGTTGTGACGTGGAAGGCGCCGGTGCCGGGCCTGCATCAAGCGGTGGTGCGCACACCGCCCGTGGTCGCATCCAATTACGCCGAAACAGCCGTATTTGATTTCGCCTGGCTCTCCGCGGTAGGCACCGGCATCTTCGTCGCCGGACTGATCTCCGGTCCGCTCCTGGGGCTTTCCTTCGGCCGCACCCTGAAGGTCTTCGTCCGCACCTTCTACCGCATGCGGCTGAGCCTGATCGCGATCGTCGCCATGCTCGGCCTCGGATTCGTGACCCGCTACTCCGGAATGGACGCGGTGCTGGGGCTCGCGATGGCCAACACCGGCGTTCTGTTCCCGATTTTCGGCACGATGATCGGCTGGCTCGGCGTTGCGCTCACCGGCACCGACGCCGGCTCCAACGCGCTGTTCGGCAGCTTGCAGGTGATCACCGCGAACCGGCTCGGTCTGGACCCGGTCCTAATGGCCGCGGCCAACACAGCCGGCGGCGTCATGGGGAAGATGATCGGGGCGCAGTCGATCGTTGTGGCCTGCACGGCGACGAACCAGATCGGCAAGGAGGGCGACCTGTTCCGCGCAGTGATCAGGCACAGCATCCCGCTGGCGCTCATTATCGGCCTGATTGTGATGGCGTACGCCTACCTGTTCCCTGGCGTCGTGCCGCACAATCACCGCTTCTGGTAGACGGAATATTCGCCGTCCCAGACAACCTCTTCCGGAATGCTTTCGGCCTCTGCAATGAAAGCGCAGTATTCGGCGCCCACCTTTGTCCTGGCCGGGATCCAGCGAAATGTTTTTTCGCCGAACAGAACGCCGCGTTCGATCATCTGGCGGCGGGTTTCCGGCACGGGCGAAACGCCGAACTCCATGCCGCGCGTGAGCGTTCGTCCGTTCCACGGCGCGTGCTGCCGGTAGTGGTTCTCTTCCCAGATGCCGAGCCACGGGAAATCTTTTCGGTTCCATACGTAGCCGAACAGCACGCGGCAGGAGGGCGAGAAGGCGGCAAAAAACACCTGCTCGCGGCTTGGATCCATCAGGTGCGTGGAGTAGCCCGACGACGCGGGAAGGTCAGTGAAAACCCGCATGTCAACGAGCCCGCCGTCTTCGCGAGGCGCCAGCGGCCAGTCGAACTCAGCGCCGGCTTTCATCCCCTTGCCCCCGCTGGCTCCGGCCAGGCAAACCTTCGAGTGGGTGGCGGGCATGCGGAACTCGGTGCTCCCTTTTTGTAGGAAAGGCGGGCCGAGGGTCACGTGCTGCGTCCAGCCGATCGGGCGGTCCGTCGCCGAGAGATTTTCCACGGTCTCGGCGATGCGAATCACCGGCGAGCCGGGCGCGAGCTGAATGCGCCGCTCGAACCTCAATTGCGCATTGGGCAGTTCCGCGCGCGCAACCAGGCCGCCTTCGGTCTCCTCGATGTCGTAGGGCGCCACGGCGGCCTCTCCGTGAACGGTCAGCCCCGCGGCGGCTTCCTCTTCGCTAACCCCGCCGAAAATATCCATGCAGATGTTGTGGCCCATGATTCCGGCGAGCAGCTTGCTCTCGGCATCGGCCCCGTATTCCGGGTTCTTCTCCGGTGAATAGGTGGACGGCTCAATGGAAGGCCAGGGCGGCGTCCAAAGAGGGTTCACCCCGCTCGGCTTGTGAAGAATTTCGGCAATGTGGCCGCCTTCCGCCAGCACGGTGAGGCGCACCATGCCGGTTTCGATCTGAACGCAGCGGCGATTGCGGTATGTGGTCTGAGGCATGGCGTCCCCCAGCATAATCGATTTTCGGGGTCCGCCAGAAGCCGGTTCACTCCTCGAATTCCCAGGGCCGGAAAACGTGCTGGTGCTCTTCCATCACCACGCACGCGCCGCGGAACTTGACGCCTTCCATCTCCAGGCGAATCCGCTGTTCGTGGGCCATTTCGCGTTTCAGCCGTATGCGGCCGCCCGCTCCGACCACGCGCTGCCAGGGCAGCGAGTCTCCTGCCTTCCGCAGCACCTGCACAACCTGCCGGTGATAAAGCGGATACCCGGCGGCGGCCGCCACCTGCGCGTACGTGGCCACCTTGCCTTTCGGTATCTGCCGGATTGCCTTTTTGATTGCGGCGTCGCGCTGCTCGGAAGCGGGTGCGCGCAACAGCCTGCGGGCCGGGGGTTTTCTCATTTCTTTTTGGATACGGGCGCCCGCTTGGAGGTCGGCTGCTTCTTCGCGGTCCCAGTTGAAACCTTCTTTACGGGTTCTGCCTGCGCGTATAGCTTGCGGTATATCTGTGCGTTCCGCAGCACCGCGAAGATATAGGTGCGGGTTTCGGTGAACGGCACGGTTTCGATGAACTCGGAAGGTTCCTGGTAATCGCCCCAGGTCACCCAGTTCCGCACGCGGGATCCGCCCGCGTTGTAGGCTGCCAGCGCCAGCTCCACCTTCGCCGAATGCTGATCGAGAACCTGGCGCAGGTACGTCGTACCGAGCCGCAGGTTCACATCGGGCTCGAAGAGCACTGCCGGGCGGAACCGGCTGCGGCTCACCTTGAGCAGCGCGCGCCCGGTTGCCGGCATGATTTGCGTCAGCCCGTACGCCTTGGCCCGCGACACCGCCCGCGGGTTGAATTCCGATTCCTGGCGGATCAGGCCGGCGACGAGAAAAGGATCGAGATTCCGGGCCTTGGAATGCCGCTCGATCAGGTCCCTGTAGGGCAGGGGGAACAACAGGCGCCAGAACTCCTGCGGCGCGCCGTCTAAGGGCATGGAAAGATAGTCCGGCACGATGCCCTTCATCGTCCGAAGCGCCGCCGAAGGGGAGTCGAAGCGCGAAATAGCCTGGGCCAAATGGACGGCGAGCACGTGCGGTTGGCCGTCGGTTGCCGCACCATAGCGCAGTTCTCTTTCGCAGAGCTTAGTCAGACCGGCCCGTTCGAGCAGGTGCCCGCGCTCGGCCCGCAGCTTTGTGGCCGGCGTCGGCTCGAACGTCTCCGGATTCCGCCGTGCAGGCCACTTCACGCTTTCCAGAAAAGCGCTCACCTGTGTGGATGCTGCCGCCCTGCGCAAGGCCGGCTCGGCCAGCCGCTCCTCCGCGAGACCGGCATAGTAGTGATTCGGAAAACGCTGGATTGCTTCGGTATAGTATGCCTTGGCGTCCTCGGGACGCTTCGCCGCTTCCGACAGCCGCCCGAGAAAATACAAAGCTGAACACGCGCGGTCCGAACCCGGGAACCTTACCACGTGGTTGCGCAGCCGCTCCTCCGCGCCGGGGCGGCGGCGGATGTACTCGGCCCAGAGGACTTTCCAGTGGCAGTACTCGGCCTCGGCGTTGTCCGGAAAATCTTCGGCGCATGCCCGATACAGCGGCACGTACTGTTCGACGAGGTTGTCGATGAGATACCGGTTTCCGGCGGTAACCAGCGCTTTCTGTCTCCAGACGGACCGCCGGTGGCGTCTGGCCAGCGCGTCCAGGCACTCCCTCATCAGATCGTCGCGGCCCAGGCGGCGCGCGCACTCCACCATGTAATAGAGGCGCTCGGCATCCACCTCGGGAGAGGAAACCTTCAGTGCGGCCAGCCTCTTATAGGCCGAGTTGTTCTCGTAGCGGAAGTAATCGATCGCGGCCAGGCGCAGGTGCGCGCGTTCGCGGTCCGGTCCCGCGCTCTGCGCGGCGATTGACTGGTATTCCGAACGGGCACGTTGGAATTCACGCGCCCGCAGCCATTTTTCCGCGCGACCCAGCATGGCTTGCGTGGTCGGCGGCGGATAAAGGTCGCCCAGCGCGGCCTTGAGTTCGTCCAACGCGGTAGCGGCCTGGGCGGCCTCCGGCGAAGCCGGGTATTCGTAGTAAACCCGCTGGTAGTAAACGGCGGCCGATGCCAGATCGTTTGCGCCGCGGTAGTTTTCCGCCAGCAGCAGGTCGCCCGACGGCTGCGGCAATCGCGAGTAGTTAGCGCGGAGAACGCGAACGGCTTCCGCCGGCTGGTTGATCTCCTTATAGGCGCGCGCCGCCAGCATGGCCGCGTCGCCGGACATGGGCGAAGGCGGAGTACACGTCCACACAACCTCGGCTTGTTTGGCTGCGTTGGAAAAATCCCGCTGATCGAAAGCGGCCGCAGCCAGGTAATACGCCACGTAATCCGCCAGAAGGGTCAGGCGGCTGCTGGCGCTGCGCAGCAGTTCGGCAGTCTCGCCGGATTGTCCCTTCTCCCGGTCCGCCGCCGCCACCGCCAGCACCGCCAGGGCGCCGTCGCGGCTTTTCGGGTTCGCGGCGGCAAACCGCAGCAGCGCCGCGCGATTGGCGGGCGTGGGATTCTTGCGAAACGCCAGGACGAGCGCTTCCAACCCTGATGCGCCGCTCAGGACGGACGTAAAAAGCAGCGCGAAAATGCCGCAGAGGGCCCTGCTAAAAGAGCGGGCCGGGGTAGTCTTCGCCCAGAACGGCAACATCATTATTCGCCAGTGTTCGAATCAACTCCAGGTGAAAGTAGTCGGGCATCGCGGGCGAAGCCGCCGTAAATTCCCGCCGGAATGTCTCTCGCGCGGCGTCGATTTCCGGTTTAAGCGCTGCGTACAGGTTTTTCTGGCTTCTCCCGGCACGCACCGCCTGCGACTTGTATAACTGCATCTCGGCGACCCGCACCCGGGCGAAGCGCTGCGCCCGCAGATGCAATTCCTGCTCCTGGGGAGAAAGCTGGGCCCAGTCGGGCAGGGTGGGAGACGGTTTCTCGGAAGCCGGCCGAAGGCCTGCGCCCGCCAGCGCGGCCACGGCTTCCAAGCCGTTTAGATCGATCTCATCGCCCTCGGCGTACACCACCGCAGCCACCCGCCCCATCGCGGTCACCGGAAACAGGTGGCACATGGAATCCGCCTCGGGATTGTCAAGCAGTGCGGCGAGGTCCGAAAGCTCGGCGGCCGTACGAGGGGCTGTCGCCGGCTCCTGCGTCCGCAGGACGGTTGCAAAGGCTGGCGGCACGGGCATCTCCAGGCCGGCAATGGCCCCTATGCCGCGCGCGCAAACGCCCCGCACGTTGCGGTCGTCTACCATGAAAATCGCCGTGCGAGGTGCAAACGGCGCGGTGGCCTCCAGCACCGCGGCGGCCCACTCTTGCTGGTCCGCCGGCCGCGTGATGCGCCGCATGGCGCGGTTGAAATCCTCCGACGCCCGGCGGCGCGCCTCCTCGAGCTCGGCGGCGAACTCGGCCGCGAGCCGCTTGGCCAGCTCCTCAAAACGCTCCTCGAAGATGAGCGCGAGATGTTCCTTCCAGCCCGCGTGCAGGAGGTCCTCGATGCGGGAGATCTGAAGCTGCCAGGCGGCGGCCAGTTGCTCGCGTGCGGCCTCCCGCTGTTCGGAAAGGACGGAAGCGACGCGGCTCTGTTGGGGAACAGGCAAAGAAGACATCAGCCGGAAGACCCATTCTAGCGTACCCGGAGCGGGACAGCGCTCCGCTCCTCCGGCATTTAGAGTTTCCGGCCCGCCATCTGGCCCGCCGCCGCCAAACCGGCAGGGTCCAACGCGGCGACGATATCGGCGATGTCGCAGCCCCCGTTCAGTTCCGCGACTTGCCGGAAGCGGCCGGGGTCCTTGCAGTACACCGTCACGCAGTTCTGAACCACCCGCCGCTCCTCGGTCGTCCGCCCCGCAATCCACAGGCCGCCGGGACGTAGGCTGCGGAAAACCGCTGCTGCTCCGCGGGCGATTTCCTCATCGCTGAAGTAGCAGCGGTTGAAGATGTTCATGGTCCGGATCAGATCCACCTCGGCGCTTAGCGGCGAAAAGACCGAGTGAATGGCGGTGCGAAAGCGAGGCTCGCGGGCCAGCGCGGCCAGCGCAACGGGATGGATCAGCGACACGCGCGAGATTTCCCACTCCCCGGTCGAGATCGATTCCGGGCATTCCTTCAGCCACGGCCGGACCACACACGCTACCTTTCGCGCTCTTCCGATCGCCCGCCGGCGCAGGATCTGGTTCACTACCCGAAACCGTGGCGCGGGCCGGGCCAGGGGCAGTACAAACGGCGGTTTAACGTACTGCAGCGCCCGGCCGTTGTCCTCGAACACGAATTCTTCCTGTGTGCTGGCGTTGCGGGCGCAAATCAGTTGAAAGGAGATGTCGGAGGCAGTCAGCGTGGAGCGGGGAAACGCTTCAAACAGCACGGTGGCGAATTCGTAGGATGCCAGGCAGTCGGAAGCCGCCCAGTCGTGCGCTTCGATCGGGTAGGCGGGCGTGTAATCCCGCTTCAAAACGGCGAGCACGAGCTCGTTGACGTCGGTGAAGCGGTTCGCGTACGTCGTCCGGACAACGCCCGACGAGAGCTGGAGGTCCCGGATCACGCACTCAAAAAGCGCGCGCCCCACGGGGCCTTCCGAAGCGTGGCGCAGCAGGCTGTAAGCGATGGGCTTTTTTACTTGCCCACCGCGCGCATGCGCTTCGAATTGAGAAAGCTTCCAGATCCCAGTCAGCAGCATCGAAACTTCGGGTATTCAGCCCTTTTGACCGCCAAGGCGTATTATAGCCTTGCACCGGCGCGGTCACGGCGGACTACCCGCCCCGCTGCTTGCTCCAGGTATTCTGATAGCTGATGCGAGCCCCCGTCCCCGTGCTTCTGATGACCAGGGAGTTGGGGATCGGCGGCACCGAGCGCCAGCTTTGCGAGATAGCCAAGGCGCTCGACCGCAAGCGCTTCCAGCCCCATGTCGCGTGTTTCCATTCTCGGGGCTTTCGCGCGGAAGAGTTGCGCGCCGCGGGCGTTCCCATCCTGCATCTTCCCGTTCGCTCCTTCAAGCGGCCCGGGGCGATCAAGGGGGCCTGGCAATTAAGGAATTACATCCGCCGGGAGCGCATAGCCCTGGTGCATACGTTCGATGTTCCGATGAACCAGTTCGGCGTTCCGGTTGCGCGTGCTTCCGGCGCGGCGGTGGTGCTGTCGAGCCAGCGGGCTCACAGGGACCTGGTCTCGCCCGCCGTGCGGCGCCTGCTCCGGCTGACAGACAGACTGGTGGACGGAATCGTCGTCAACTCGCAGGCGGTCGGCCGCCAGTTGATCGAAGAAGACCGCGTGCCGCCGGAGAGGATCCACCTCTGTTACAACGCGATTGACACTGCCCGCTTTTTCGCCGGACCGCGCGTGCGCCCTTCCGCGCTGCGCGATGCCTCCGTTGTGTTTGGCGTCGTATGCGCGCTGCGCCCCGAGAAGGGTCTAGCCACTCTGCTCGACGCATTCGCAGAGGTCCATCGCGCGGATGCCGCTAGCAGGCTTGTTATCGTCGGAGACGGACCCGTTCTGGAAGATCTGAAGGCCCGTTGTAGCGCGCTCGGGCTCGACGGAGCCTGCCGCTTCGAGTCCGCCACCGACCGCGTTGCCGAGTGGCTCCATGCGATCGATGTCTTCGTGCTGCCCTCCCTCTCTGAGGCGCTCTCCAACTCCCTCATGGAGGCGATGGCTTGCGGTTGCTGCGCCGTAGCCTCCCGGACCGGCGGCAATCCCGAGCTCATCGAACACGAGCGTACCGGGCTGCTGTATACTCCGGGCGATGCCGCCGGCCTTGCCCAATGCCTCAAGCGGCTGGCCGGCGATTTCGAATTCCGGCAGCGGCTGGCCGATGCCGGCGCGGCCTTCATCCAGAAGTTTTCGCTGGAGGCCTCGGTCCGCCGCATGGAACAAATCTACGCCGGCTTCCTTCTCCGCCGAAGCAAGCGATGCGCGTAAACTGGTGCAAGCGGGAACATGCTGAAAACCCTGAAGCGGACCGTTTTGCGCACAGCGCGCAACACCGGCGTCTTTCGCACGGCTGCAGACAGCCGCTGGCGGCAGCGCCGGCTGTTGATCCTCTGCTATCACGGCGTCTCGATAGAAGACGAGCACGAGTGGAACCCCGAACTCTACATGCCCCCCGCTGTGCTCGAACGCCGGTTCGCTCTCCTCAGGAATAACGGTTTCCGCGTCCTGCCGCTTGATGAGGCGCTCAGCCGGCTCTACAGCGGCAGCCTGCCGCCGCGCAGCGTCGCTCTTACGTTCGACGACGGCTTTTATGACTTCTACTGCAAGGCCTACTCTCTGCTGAAAGAGTTCGGTTTTCCTGCTACGGTCTACCTCACCACGTGGTATTCCGGCCGCAACGAGCCCGTGTTCGATCCCGCCTGTCACTACCTGCTCTGGAAGGCGCGCGGCGGCGTTCTGGACGGCCGCCAGTTCGGTATCGCGGAGCAACTCGACCTGAGCACGCCGGCCGCGCTGGACCGTGCACGATGGGCACTGCTCAACTTCGCCCGCCACAGCCTCGACGAAGAAGGCAAGCAGGAACTGCTTAAGCAGCTCGCCCGTACCGCCGGAGTTGACTACGGAGAACTGGTGCGCAAGCGGCTGCTGCAGATCATGACGCCCGGCGAGGTTTGCGAGCTCGCCCGCGCGGGAATCGATTTCCAGTTGCACACGCACCGCCACCGTACACCCTCCGATCGGGATCTGTTCCTCCGGGAGATCCGGGACAACCGCGAGAGGCTTCAAGCGCTCACCGGCCGCAACCCGGTGCACTTCTGCTATCCCAGCGGAGTTCACAAGCCCGAATTCCTTCCGTGGCTGGCGGAAGCTTCGATTGCTTCCGCAACGACGTGCGAGCCGGATCTCGCGTCCCCGCGCTCCAATCCCCTGCTCTTGCCCCGGCTTGTTGACCACTGTGGGCTGGACGAAGTGGAGTTCGAAGGCTGGCTGTGCGGTTGTTCCGCTTTTCTGCCGCGCCGCGGATGAGCCGCGGCTTCCGCTCAGCGGCAGTAGAGTTGCCCAGTTTACGATAGAATACACGCCATGCGTGCGCTCGCGGACAGGGCCTATAAAAGGCTTTACGAAAGCGTCAACTACCGCCTTCGTACGTTTGCCTCGGGACGTTACGCTTCCTTCTGCCGCCCCGTTTCGATCGCTATTCTGCTCACCGAGCGCTGCAACGCGCGCTGCGTGCACTGCGACATTTGGAAGAACAAGGGCGCCGAGCCCGGCCCCTCGGTTGATGAGTGGCGGTGCCTGCTGGACGAGCTCCGCGACTGGCTCGGTCCCGTTCAGATCGTCATCACTGGCGGGGAGGCGCTGCTGAGACCCTATGCGGTCGATCTGGTCGCGCACGCCTCTTCGTCGGGCCTGTTTGTGGAGGTGCTCTCCCACGGTTACTGGCTTGACCAGTCGCGCATAGAAAAACTCGCCCTGGCCAATCCCTGGCGCGTGACGATTTCACTGGATGCAGTCAGCGACACTCACTCGAAAATACGCGGCCGCCCCGGCTTCTTCTCCGTCACCATGAAAAGCATCGAAACGCTGCTTCGTCTCCGGCGCGAGAAGAAGCTCGGCTACCATCTCCGCCTTAAGACGGTAGTGATGGAGCATAATCTCGATGAGGTCGCCGGCGTCGCCCGCTTCGCCACTCAGGACGGCGTTCACGTCTTCTACCAGCCCATCGAGCAGAACTACAATACCGAGGAAGATCCCTTCTGGTTTGAGAAGAGCGCGAACTGGCCGCGCGACACAGAGAAGGCCGTTCGAGTCGTGGAGGAATTGATTCGCCTCAAGCGCGAGGGACTGCACATCGACAATAGCTACGAACAACTCCGAGCCATGTCCGCCTATTTTCGGGACCCGGCCGGCCTGCGCATTGCCACCGAGTCCCACACCGCCCACGAAGGCCGGCCCATCTGTTCCGCCCTGACGATGCTTCAAATCCAGGCCAACGGAGATGTGAAAGCCTGCGCTTCCGCGGAGACAATAGGCAACTTCCGCCAGACCTCGATCCGGAGCATCTGGGAGAATCGCCCCCACTGGTGGGAGCAAGGCTGCTGCATGGAAAGACGCAGCGCGGCTGCGCAGCTCGCCGCGAAGGCTGTTCAGAGCTGAGCCGGTGCTGCCCGCCGTACTGTCCATCTTCGGCATCTCGCCGCGCCGCGTAGGCGGCGTCGAAATGTTCGCGCGCGAGTTGTCGCAGCAACTGCACGATGCCGGCTGGCGCAGCGTTCTGTGTTTTCTGGAAGAGCCTCCCGCTGACGTCCGCCGGTTCCTCGATACCCCCGGCGTTTCGATCGAGGTGCTGCGCGGCGCGGTCTGCCCCGGACCGGCAGCTCTCCTTGATGCCGCCCGCCTCATCCGAAAACACCGGCCGGAAATCCTGCACCTGCACTTCACCGGCTTCACGACGCTTTACCCGTGGCTCGCAACCGCGCTTTCCGTCCGGCGCGTCTTCCTCACCGATCACACCTCGCGCCCCGAAGGCTACCATCCGCGGCCGGCCCCGCTCTGGAAGCGCGCCGCGGCCCGGATCATCAACCACCCGCTCGATAAAGTAATCGCTGTCAGCGAGTACAACGCACGCTGCTGCGCCGTCTGCGGCTATGTGGCGCCGGACCGTGTCTGCCGCATCTACAACGGCGTCGACTTCCGCCGCGGCGCCGGCGATCCCGCCGCATTCCGCCTCGCCCACGGCATTCCCGAAGATCGCGCCATCGTGCTTCAGGTCAGCCTGCTGGTTCCCGAAAAAGGCGTCGAAGACCTGCTCGAAACCGCCCGGATCGTGCTGGCGAAGAACCGCAAGGTGCACTTTGTCGTCGCCGGAGACGGCCCGCGACGCCCCGACTACATGGAACAGGCCCGCCGCCTTGGCATCGCCGATCATTTCACCTGGACCGGTTTGATCTTCGACCCCATACGCGAGGGCGTCTACGCCGCTGCCGACGTAATTTGCCTGTTGTCGCGCTGGGAAGAGGCCTTTGGGTGGGTGATCGCCGAAGGCATGATGTTCGAAAAACCCGTAATCGCGGCGCGTGTTGGGGGCATCCCCGAAGTCGTCGAGGACGGGCAATCGGGTTTCCTCGTCCCTCGCCACCGCCCGGATCAGGCGGCCGAGAAGCTCTTGGCGCTGCTCGCCGATCCCGCCCTGCGGCAACGCATGGGCTCCCGGGGCAGGAGGCTGGCTGAAATCCGGTTCAACCTCGAAAGGAATGTCGCCGAACTGCTGAAGCTGTACGGCGTGGCTCCTCACATCCTCGCCGGGCGCAGCCACTCAGCGTGTGCGTCTTGAAGGCTCCCGCACCAGCGGCCGCGATTGCCGCGATCCGCCCATGGCCGCCTCAGCCGCCCGCTTTACGGCTTCGATGTCCGCTCCCAGATCCAGGCCGTCCGTACCGGCTCCCTTATAGGGCCCGCCGGTTAGCCGGTAGTCGCTTGCGGCCGGATTCGCGAAGTGGATCATGTTCAAGTTTGCCGGGAAAAAGTTTCCCGGCGGGTAGAGAGACTCCTTTGCGCCCGCAAACACGTTGTGTGTCACCACCGCGCCCGGAAAATGGTACTCCAGCGCGTTCGTCCCGAGACCCTTTCCCGCGGCGCTGCAAATATCCCCCGTGCCGAGGTTGTTCGTAAATACGAAGCGCACCGCAGGCCGGCTGGAATCCGCCAGAACCATGCACCCGGACCCGAAAATCGTGTTGTGATCGATGGTGATATCCGGCGGCCCGCTGAGGATTAGAAACGATACCCCCCTGCCTCCCCAGCGCGTGCGGTCGATGTCCTCGAACAGGTTGTTCCGGAACGCAAGCCGCTGAGTGACGCCCTGGTTTCCCGATTCATCGTCGTGGGCCAGGATATTCATCCCCCCACCCGCGTGGCGGAAGAGGTTCGTGGTGACGGAGATGTCCTCAACCATGTTCCACGGCATGCTTGTCCCCTGGGTCCGCACGGTGAACAGAACCGCGAAACCGTCCCACGTGTTCTCGAAGACATTCTCCTCCACGATGACGCGCCGGGCGTTCTTGAATTCCAGCAGGTTCTTGATCACCCACGCCTCGCCCGCGAAGCTCGGATGATCTTTCTTCCAGGAAAGCGGCTTGTAAAAATGGTTGCCCCGTATCTCGATGTCCGAAGGCACAATGCCGGGGATGAAGCCTGTCGCGCCCCCGAACATCACGTTCTCGGTCGATGCCGAAAGAAAGTTGTTTTCAATCCGAAATGGGCCCGGCCCGTTCCATCCACAGATGGCCTGCGAATCCACTCCGGGGGCGTGGATCTCGGAGAAATACGAGTCGATCACGGCGGAGTGTGCGCTGTTCAACGCGACAGCCCGCTTGATCCTCTGACGCGGGCTTCCGTGAATGTAGCACCGGTCGATGATCAGGTACGCCGGCGCCGCTTCGAGCGTCCGCTGCGCCTGTGATCCGTCGCCGAAACTGATCAGGTCGTACACCATCCCCGGCGGCGCTACCGATGAGGTGATTTCCAGCCCGGTGAGCCGGTAATACCGGGCGCCGGGCTCCGTCCGGATGGCCGGGTTGCTGTTGGCGGTTACGATCCTCGCCAACCGCCCCGCCTTGTCCGGAGTCATTCTGGAGCCGGGACTGGGCAACGGTGTGTCTGTTTGAATCACGATCCACCCGGCCCCGGCGCCCTTGTTCCGCAGGATGAAATTGCCCGTGCAGGTTGCGCCTGCCGGAATCAAAATCGTGTCGCCCGGGCGCGCGCCATCGATCTTGGCCTGCAAATCGCTGCAATCGGCCGCGACGCGCAAAGTGGTTCCCGATTGCGCCGGAAACTCGGTTGAGACCCGCTCGCGCGGAGGCTCCGGCAGCGCCCCCCAAGCAGCGAGGGCCGCCGCGAGCGGCAGTAGGAACACAAGGCGCCTGTTCAGCATAGCCGTGGTTTGCAGTTTGGGCCGAAAAGGCGTTGCCTGTCAAGCCTTCCCGCCGGCGGCGGAGGCCATCTGCCGGGCGTCGGTCTCGACGCCGTGGTAAAGCTCCAGCCACTGCTGTCTCACAGATTCCCAGCGATACTTGGAGCATTCCCGCCGCGCGTTGCGGATCAGTGCGGCTGCCAGCGCCGGATCCTCGAGCAGACGCAGTGCCGCATCGGCCATGGCCCGGTAGTCTCCTTTCCCGACAATCAGCCCGGTTCTTCCGTGCTCCACAACGTAAGGAATCCCGCCGGCATCGGTTGTCACTACAGGCAGCCCGCAGGCGAATGCCTCCAGAATCGAAAGCGGCATGTTGTCGATTTCCGACGAGTTGAGGTAGATGTCCGCCTGGTCGTATACCTGTGGCATCTCCTGCGGCGTTACCCGCCCGAGGAAACTGACGTCCCGCAATCCCAGTTCTTGCGCGAGCGCTTCGAGTTGACTCCTCTGGCTTCCGTAGCCGGCGACGATCAGCCTGGCGTCCGGGATCCGGCGCTGGATCAAAGCGAACGCGCGCAGAGTGCAAGCGACGTTGTACATCGGCTCGAGATTCCGGTTCGAAAGGAAAACCGGGCGCAGCGGGTTTCGCTCGCGGAACGGGAACCGTTCGGTTTCGACAATGTTGAAGATCGCTCGCGCCTGGAGGCCGAATTGCCGGAACACGTCCACGAGATAGGAGGAAGGCACCGCGATGCTGTCCGCCAGCCGGATTGCCGACGCTGCCGACCGCCAGCGGCGCAGATGATCCTCCGCCTCGCCGCTGTGGTAGTTCAACACGACCTTGCGCCGGTAAAGCCGGCCGGCCAGCATCGCAGGCAGCGGCGCCAGCACAAACGACAGGTAGGAGGCCGAGAAAACATGCAGCACGTCGTACCGCGGCACACGCAGCAGCAGGCTGAGGCAGTACACCGGCCAGGTGACCAGCGTGCGCAGGTACTTCACTCGTTGCAGGGCGCGCAGCGGGCCCGGCAGCGCCGGGTTCACCGGGAGGAAGCCCGCCTCCAGCGTTGGCTCTTCACGGAGCCGGTTGTAAAGATCGGCTGCCTGGACTGCCTGCCCGCCCAGAATTCCGAGCGACGGCGCGACGATCAGTACGCGGAGCCGCGCGGCCGCCTTCGGGCTTTCCGGTCTGGCTTTCTCTAAACTGGGTTGCGCGCCTGTCATCGCGTTCGCATTGCCTGGGCCCGGAGCGACGGCCTTCTTCGCAGCGGGCGTGCCGGCGCTACCTCTGCTTTCGCCTTCTCCGCCGAGGCCGGGGTGGCCGCGGCCGCTCTCTCCAGCGCCACAGTCAGTCCGGCCAGCGTGGGTAGCAGATTGCCATAAGCCACAGAGGAGAAGAACGCCGTAACAGCGTAGGTCACAAGCGCTATTTCGAGCGCCAGCGCGGTGTGGGCTATCTGCAGAAGCGCCGGGTCGCGGCTGCAACCTTTATGGAGCCTGTGGCAGGTCCGGAGCGAAAGCACCAGGACGGCGGTGAAGAAGACAAACGCCGGCAGGCCCCCTTCGCTTGAGGCTTGCGTGAACGCGTTGTGCGTCTCACGCCAGTTGGCGCTTCTCCCCTCGGCTTCCGCCAGGTTCTGCTCGGCCACCTGGAACATCCCTGGCCCGGCGCCGAACAGCGGGTTTGCGAGAGTGATCTTCAGGCTGGCCCACAACAGCGCCAGCCGGCCCTCTTTCGACCCCAGCGCCTTTTCCAGCGAAGGCCCATCTTCCTGCGCCTTTTGGAAAACGGATTCGTCTGGTTCGAATATGGTCAGATACCGCACTCGCAAGGAACCCGGCAGGACGATGACGGCCAGCGTGAACGCCGCGGCCGCGGCGGCTGCAAGTCTCAGCTTATTGGGAAACGAAACGTGCAGGAAAAATACGAACCCGGCGCCCGCTGCCGCCAGCAGCGCCGCCCGTGAGCCCGTCAGTCCCATCGCGTACGCAATTACCGCGAAGGCGGGGAACGCCGCCAGCCGGCGCAGTGGACCGCCGCCGTACCGCGTCGCCATCAGCCACCAGAACGGCATCCCGATCAGCAGGGCTTGCGCGAAGTCGTTGGGGTTCGCGAACTTCCCGGAGGCCAGCATCAGGCGCCCGTCCATTTCGCCTCCGAAGAAAAGCCCCAAAAGCGCGAGGGTCAGAATGGCGTATGCCAGCGTGTGAACAACCCTTCGGACTTCGCCGAACTCCCAGATCAGGCCGGCGACCAGGAAGTAAACCGGGAGGTTCCTCGAAAGCTCGATCAGCACCCCCACGCTCCCGCCTCTCCAAACGCTAAACGGCGTCGCGATAGCCAGCCAGATCGCAAACGCAGCCAGAAAGCATCCGATGCGGTGCAATAGCGCCGGCATAAATCCGCCGGATATGAACAGGAGTCCGAGCGTGGTTGCATATACCAGCGCGGTGATCCGCAGCGACGGTGCGGTAACCTCGATTACCCTGCTGTACGCGATGAAAAGATAGAACAGCACAAAAAAGTATCCGGCTTTGCGCGTCGCCGAGGTGGGCGGGAGGGCTTGTGTCGCAGTCGCCATCGGATCGTTTCTCTAGCGCAGCCCCATATTTTCGGGTATTGTCACATCAATATAGCATTCCGGTATCTGGTTGAAGGCGGCCGTTTACGCTCTCGGTGACGGGCAGGCCGTCCGGATCAGACCGCCGCGAAACCCTCCGCGGCCAGCGACGCCCTGCCGGTGATGAAGATGTCTCCCCAAAGTTGGAAATTGAGCAGCCGCCAGATGCGGTCCGTCGCGTCTTCGATCCCGGCAGTGTGCCGGGCGAGCAGGTTTTCGATCTCCTTTTCCTGCGTATAGGCCGCCAGCAGGCCGCCGCGGTCTCGAAGCTTTTCGAGTAATGGAGCCGCATCCGGGGAACGCAGCCAGGCGCGCAGCGGCGTGGGGAACCCCATCTTCCGGCGGTAAATGATCTCCTTCGGGATCAGGTCCTCCACCGCGCGCTTGAGAATGTACTTGCCCGTGCGCCCGCGAATCTTGAGCGAATCCGGCACGCTGGCGGCGAACTCGACGAACTCGTGATCGAGAAACGGGACGCGGCTCTCGATCGAAGCGGCCATACTCATCTGGTCCTGCTTCATCAGCAACTCAACGAGGTAGGTCTTCTGATCCGCGTAGAGCAGGCGGGAAAGAATTGATCCGGGCCGCCCGGAATCCCACGCGCGTAGGAAATCCGCATACGGCAGATTGCCGGGCGAACAACCGAGCAGCCGTTCCTGATCGCCGGCCGAAAACGCGGAATAGAAGTTGTCGAGGTAAAGCGATTCCAGCGATTCGTCCCGGCCCAAAAACGTGTGCTGGAGCTTGCGGCGCAGATCGGCCGGCAGCAGGCTGGTTGCCGCCACCCAGTCCCGCACGCGCCGGCGTAATCCGGACGGCAGCACACGGTATCGCGCGGCCCAGCGCCGGTTCACGTCGTAGAACCGGTACCGGCTATAGCCGGCGAACAGCTCGTCGCTGCCTTCGCCTGTCAGCACCACCTTCACACGCTCGGAGGCGAGCCGCGAGACGAAATACAGCGACACGCTCGACGGCCAGGTAAGGGGCTCGTCTTCGTGCCAGATTAGGCGCGGCAGCGCGCCGAAGAACTCGTCCCTTCCGATAACCACTTCGTGGTGATCGGTGCCGATCGCCTCGGCCACCTGCCGCGCGTAGGCCAGCTCGCTGTAGGCCTGCTCGCGGTAGCCGACCGAAAACGTCTTCACCGGTTCCGGCGCCATCCGCTGGATCAGCGCGGCAATCGCGCTGGAATCCACGCCCCCGCTGAGAAACATACCGAGCGGGACGTCGCTCATCAGCCGCATCCGCACGATGTCTTCCAGCCGCCGGCGGCACTCGGCGATCCACTCCTCGGCTCCGCGCTCCTCCCCCCGGGGAGCCGGGATGTCCCAGTAGCGGCTGATTTCGAGCCGGGCGCCGCCTTCGGGCTGCAACGTGACCGTGAGCGTGTGGCCGGGCATCAGCTTCCGGATCCCGGCAAACAGCGTGCGCTCGCCGCTCGTGTAACCGAATGCGAGATATTCGGGGAGCATCTCGGGATCGAAGCGCGCCGAAATGGCCGGATGCTTCAGCAGCGCTTTGATTTCCGAGGCGAAGGCGAACAGCCGGCCATCCCAGTAGTAATAGAAGGGCTTGATGCCGAGGCGGTCGCGGGCGCAGAACAGCGTGCGGGTCTTCGCATCCCACACGGCGAAGGCGAACATGCCGCGGAAACGCGTGACGCAACCGGCGCCGTACTGCTCGTAAGCATGGAGAATCGCCTCGGTGTCGCACCGGGTTGCATAGCGGTGGCCGGCGCGCTCCAGTTCCGGCCGGAGGCTGGCATGATTGAAAATCTCGCCGTTATAGGTGACCCAAACGGTGGAGTCCTCGTTCGCCATGGGCTGCCGCCCGGCGGCGAGGTCGATGATGCTCAGCCGCCGGTGTCCGAGCCACGCCGTGTCATCGGAGTAATAACCCGAATCGTCGGGTCCGCGGTGGCGCAGGGCGGCCGTCATGCGCTCGAGGACCGCCCGTCCGCCGCTGTCAGGGCTTAGCGCAAGGAAACCGGCAATGCCGCACATTGGGGAATACGGCCGTCAGTTCGCCTCGGGCTTCACTTCGACCACGAGAGGCAGCCGTACTTGTAAATTCCGGCCGGGGGCGACGTGAAAATTCGTCACTTCCAGCTCGATTTCGACGTTGTGCCGTCCCGCGGGAGCCTGCCGCGATGCGCTGAGCTGCGCGCCGAAAGCGCCCAGCGGGTCCACCTGGCCCTCCCGCAGCGTGAGCCACTCGGGCTTGTTCCTCACGCGGTACCGGAAGCGAAAAGCCGAGGAGTTTGTCAGCCGGAGCACCGTGCTCCGCCTGGAGCCGGCGAGCGAAATTGTTGAGTTTTCAACCTTCACGGCGCCCTGCCATAACGCGCGGAGGTGCTCCTCGGTGCCCCAGACTTCGCCGTTCGCCCACGCCGCCGTACGCCGCGCGAACAGCGCTTCCCGGATCCCGGCCGCGTCGGCCGTGCGCGCGAAAACCAGCGTTATCGGGCGCGTTCCGCCCCTGTAGACGGCGGGCATGGGGGAGTGCACATCGCTGTTGCAGAGAATGGTCCACGACTTCTCGGCAATCCACGGGTAGGCCTCGGGGTAAAAATCCGATCCATTTACCAGCTCCATGCCCTGGATCAATTTCTCGTCGTAAGCCTGGGCGATGATCGGGAACCATTGCGGCGTCTGCCGCCAGCCCGGGTGGTTCCAAACGACAAAGGCATTCTGAGCGCGGGCCTTGCGCAAAGCATCCAAAAAGCTCAGTCCCAAAAACTGGTTCGGATCATTGACGAACAGGAGGTTGGCGTGGATCAGGCCCTCCATTACCTCGACGCCGGGAATCAGGATGATACCCGCCTGAGCGGCCGCAGGCGATGCGATCTCATACGGCCGGTGCAACTTGAGCGCTACATCTTCTTTATTGGGGTTGTATCCCGCGTGGTCCGTGATGGAAATCGCATCCAGGCCATCGCGCCACGCTTCGGCCACGCGGGTCGTGGGCCAGACTTCGCCATCCGAGAAGACCGTATGCGTGTGAAAATCGCATTTTAATGTTTGATACCCGGGGATATTCGGAACCGGAAGGGGGTTTCGCTGTTGGGCCGTGGCAACCGGCGCAAACGCTGCCAGGCACAGGATTGCGCACGAAATCAGCAGAGCAATTCGTCTGGTTTGATGCATGTCGGACCTCCCGTCGGCGTTAAGCCGAAGTAATGCAACTAGAAAGCCTGAAACGAAATCCAAGACGGAACACTCTATAATAAACGTAACCGGCAGTCTCAAGAAGACTAAGGCAGCCGTCTGTAAGGATTACGCCTTATGAAGAGTGTCCAAGGCGCGGCGCTGTTGGCGGCCGCAATTCTTGTTGTATCCCCCATGGCGCACGCCTCGGCCCAAGACGGCCTGGCAGGCCTGGATCGCCTGGTGCGGCCAAAAGCCGGCCAGCCGGAGATTATGAAGGCGAGCGAGGTGAAGCCCGGAATGAAGGGCGTCGCCTGGACGGTGTTCGCCGGCACGGAACCGGAGCCCGTTCCCATAGAGATTATCGGATTGTGGCAGAACGCCTGGGGGCCGAAACAGGACGTCATACTGGCCAAGATGGGGGGCAAGGCGCTGCGCACGAACGTCGCGGGCGGCATGAGCGGAAGCCCCGTGTATATCGACGGCAAACTTGTCGGGGCGGTCGCTCTGCGGTTAAGCGTATTTTCGCCGGACGCCATCTGCGGCATCACGCCGATCGAGCTGATGCTCGAAATTAACGAATTCGACAACGCGCTGCCCACTGATGCGAAAACGCCCGACAAGGTTCGCGTGCAGGCTTCGCTGCCGCTGCCGGACGACATGATTGCCAAAGTAACGGCCGCGGGCGCATCTTTGAACTTCCCGGCGCAGAGCCCGGTCATGGTGCCCATCGAAACGCCGCTCACGTTTTCCGGCTTCCACCAGGAAGTGCTGCGCGAGTTCGCCCCGTTGTTCAATCAGCTCGGGCTCGTGGCGGTGCAGGGCGGCGCCAGCGGTCGGCTGGGAAGTCCAAAGCCGGCGCCGGGATGGGAGGAGGCGCTGCAGCCGGGCGACGCGGTGGCGGGCGTGCTGGTCTCCGGCGATATGAGCGTCACCGGCTTGGGCACCGTCACCTATAACGACGGCCGCCGCGTCCTGGCCTTCGGGCATTCCTTCTTCAACCTCGGCCCGGTGAAGATGCCGATGAGCAAGGGCGAGATCCTGTTCACCAACGCCTCGTCCTATCAACCGAACAAATTCGGCAACGCAACCGAAATCGTCGGCGCGTTGCATCAGGACAGGCACAGCGGCATCCTGGGCGTGCTCGGCGACGAGGCGGAGATGGTGCCCGTCACCGTGCGCGTGAGGTCGTTTGGCGAAGACAACACCATCCGCAGGCAGAAAGATCTCCACTTCAACGTTTTCGTTCAGCAGAAATGGACGCCGTACCTGATGATGCTCACCCTGTACAACTCCATTTCCGGCCTGAACGACTACCGCGAGGAATGCACCTACAGGATCAGCGGCAAAGTTGACTTGGACGGGCAGCAGCAGATGCTCGTCTCGACCATGGAAGCGCCGGGTGAGCTGCCTGTGCCGGCTCCGATGGTGCTGGCGGGATGGTGGGGCGATAAGTTCAGCCGCCTGTTCTCCAACGCGGTCAAGACGCCGCGGCTCAAGCGGGTCGACGCTACGGTTGATCTGCTGCCCGAGCGCCGCATCGCCAGCATCGAGAACGCGTGGATTCCCGCCACCGAAGTGCGGCCTGGAGACCAGGTGCCTATTAAGGTGTTTCTGCGGCCCTACCGGGGACCGCGCATCGAGCGCACTTTCAATCTGAAAATCCCCGCCGGCCTGCCACGCGGCAACCATCGCATCCTGCTGAGCGACGCCGGAACGCTGAACCGCATGCAGACTGCGGCCGGCATGCTGAACCGGTACATCGACCTGCCGCAGGTAGTCTCCCTCATCAACCAGGAACGCAGCAACGACAAGCTCTACGTCTCGCTCGTCGAAGCCCGCCCAACCATCTACTACGACGATAAGACGCTGCCCAGCCTGCCGGCTTCCGTTCTCAACGTAATGCAGACCGGCCGTGTCTCCAGGCGGCCTTTCGCGATTTCCGGCGAGAGCGCCGTCGAACAGATGGCGATTCCCTTCGAATACGTCATCAGCGGAAGCTACGCCTTGGACGTAACGGTGAAGTAAACCTGAGTAGTAAATTTGAAATGAAAAATCTCATTCGGCTTTTTGTAGCCATTCCGGCGGCCGCCCTCCTGCTTTCGGCTACCAACACCGAGATCTGGTCGCAAAGCGAATACGAGGATTTCACCAAGGGCAGCCTCAAGAAACTATCGGTATCGAGCGACGGCCGCATCACGCTTGCGCCGCGCTTCAAGGAAATCTTCGACAGCGCCTCCGTGTATCTCTGGGCGCTGGCGGAGGACTCCAAGGGGAACGTCTATGCAGGCGGCGGAGGCCCGGGCGGGCCCGGCGCGCGTGTGTATCAAATCACGCCGGATGGCAAGAGCCAAACACTGGCGGAGTTCGAGGACCTCGAGGTCCATGCCATTGCCGTGGACAAGCACGACCGCGTGTATGCCGCCACCTCCCCCGACGGCAAAGTCTACCGCCTGTCTCCAAAGGGGGAGCCCGAAGTCTTTTTCGACCCGAAAACCAAGTACATCTGGGGGATGGCGTTCAATAGCAAGGGCGAGCTGTTCATCGCTACGGGAGATCGCGGCGAGATCTACCGCGTGTCGCCGGACGGCAAGGGCGGCGTTTTTTACAAGACCGCCGAGACTCACGCGCGGTCGCTCGCCATCGACCCGCAGGACAACCTGATCGTCGGCACCGAACCGGGAGGGCTGATTATACGTGTCGCGCCCAACGGCGCCGGTTTCGTGCTCTACCAGGCGCCGAAACGCGAGATTACGTCGGTGGCGGTCGCCAAGAACGGCGCAATCTATGCGGTGGGCATTGGAAACAAGACCGCTCAGGCGCCGCTGACCACCGTGCCTTCGACGCGCCCGCCCGCGCAGCAGCCGGTCACCACACCAACCGCGCCCCCGACGCAGGTGCAGCAGCCCCGTACCGTAACGCAGACGGCGCCGGTAACGGCCCAGCAGACCGTGAGCACCCCCTCCATTCCCGGCGGATCCGAAGTCTACCGCATCGAGCCGGACGGCTTGCCGCTCAAGGTGTGGAGCCACACGCGCGATATCGCCTATGCCATCGCATTTGACTCCGAAGGCAGACCGCTCATCGGCACCGGCAACAAAGGGACGGTGTATCGTCTGGATTCCGATCGGGTGTATACCGAACTGCTGAAGGTGCCGCCTACGCAGGTCACCTTCCTCTTTGCGGGCCGCGGCGGCAAGCTTTACGCGGCCACCGGAAACGTGGGCAAAGTCTACCAGATCGGCCCCGGGTTGGAAGAGGAAGGCACGCTCGAAAGCGACATCTTCGACGCCAAGCTGTTCTCGCGCTGGGGAAGAATCTCTTTCCGCGGTAAGGCGAATCAAGGGCGCATTGAGATCGAAACCCGGAGCGGCAATATGGACCGCCCCGAGCAGGATTGGAGTCCGTGGTCGGCCCCCATCACCTCGCCCGAAGGCGCCGAGGTAACGTCGCCGCCGGCGCGTTTCATCCAGTGGCGCGTGCGCCTGTCGGCGTCCCCGGCGGGCGACTCTCCGGTCGTGGAATCCGTCGATCTCGCTTACATGAGCCGCAACGTACCGCCGGTTTTGCAGGCAGTGGAGATTACCCCGGCAAATTACCGCTTCCCGCCGCAAACGGTTGTGTCGAACCCAAGCGCGCGGAACATCACTCTGCCGCCGATCGGACGAACCTCCCGCCAGTCCACGCCTTCTACCAGCCCGGGCTCGTCGACGGTGTCGATGAACTACGCTAAAGGCTACATCGGCGCGCGCTGGGCGGCTTCGGACCAGAACGGCGACGACCTCATCTTTACCCTGGAAATCCGCGGCGAGGGTGAAACCGAGTGGAAGCTTCTCAAAGACAAGCTCACCGAGAGCCGCTTCAGTTGGGATTCCACGGCGTTCCCGGACGGCGAGTACCGCCTGCGCGTCACCGCCTCAGACTCTCCATCGAACCCCGTGGGGCAGGCGCTGTCGGCTGAGCTGGTCAGCGAACCCTTCCTGATCGACAACACGCCGCCGGCAATCACCGGCCTGACCGCCTCCATAGTGAACGGGAATCTCAGGGTCGCGTTCCGGGCGTCCGATGCGCTGAGCATCATTCAGCGGGCCGAGATTTCTGTGAACGGCGGGGAATGGACCGTGGTGGATCCGGTCACCAAACTTTCCGATTCGCGGCGGGAAGACTACGAGGTGGTGCTGCCCGCGCCCCCGGGGCGCGAACACACCGTTGCCGTGCGTGTGGCCGACGAGTACGAGAACGAATCGGTGGCCAAGGCCGTCGTGCGATAGCGCCCGGCTCAGGATGATCTTTCGCCTTCGGGTGGGTTAGAATCAGAGGATCACACCCGTTCGCGCTCACCATTTGTGTGCGAACCTGCTGAAGTAAACCCGGAAATGGCCACAAAAGAGACGAAAAACCGCCGGCGCGGCGAAGAGCGCTCGGAAGCGCCGGACCGGATGAGAAAGAAAAACTGCCCGGGCCGGGATAAGTACCTGGCCGGCAAAAGAATTCTGCCCAAAAATCTACGCGGCAAGGAGAAGCTTTCCGATCTCGTCGAGGAGACATTTCTCGCCTACAACTCGGCGCGGCTGCGGGAAGGCTGCCGGTTGTTCGTCGAGAAAATGCTCAAGCCGGACGTGACGATCGGCATGACGCTGTCGGGCGCACTCACGCCGGCCGGTCTGGGCTGCTCGTGTGTGGTTCCGCTGATCAAGGCGGGCTTTGTGGACTGGATCGTGTCGACGGGCGCGAACCTCTATCACGATCTCCACTTCGCGCTGAACCAGGCCGTGAGGGTGGGCGACTTCAGAATCGATGATACGGAGCTGCGGAAGAACGAAATCGTCCGCATTTACGACGTTTTGATCAAGGCCGATTGCTTGCTGGCGACCGACAAGTTCCTGCGCGACACCCTGGCGCAGCCCGAGTTTCAAGAAGAAATGGGCACGGCCGAATTGCACTACCGTCTGGGCAGGTATGCCGCCGAATTGGAGCGCAAGGCCGGGCTCAAGGACGTTTCCATCCTCGCCGCCGCATACCGCGCCGGAGTCCCCTGCTACACGTCCTCGCCCGGCGATTCCAGCATCGGAATGAACGTGGCCAGCCTGGAGTTGCGCGGCAGCAAACTTCGCATTAACCCCTCGATCGACGTCAACGAGACCGCCGCTATCGTGCTTGCGGCCAAGCGCTCCGGCGGCAAGAGCGCCGTGGTGCTGTGGGGCGGCGGCAGCCCGAAAAACTTCATGTTGCAGACCGAGCCGCAGCTTCAGGAAGTCCTCGGCATCCAGGAAGTCGGCCAGGACTATTTCTTCCAGGTGACCGACGCGCGCCCGGACACCGGCGGACTGAGCGGCGCCACGCCAAGCGAGGCCGTAAGCTGGGGGAAAGTCGATCCGGCGAGCCTGCCCGACACGGTGGTCTGCTACACTGACACAACCATCGCCATGCCGATTTTCACCCACTACGCGCTGGCGAAGCACAAACCGCGCAAGCTGCGGCGCCTATACGATCAACGGGCCACGCTGGTGAAAGCCCTCGCCAGGGAGTATTTCCGTGAAAATAAGTTGAAAATGCTCGACGGGTCCGCGCCGGATCTCGACTGAATTCGGTAGACGAAGGGCGGCCTCAGGCGTCTTTTTCGGCCGCAGCCTCTACTTCCTGTTTCTTTTGGAGAAAGAGCTCTTTGGCGCAAATTTTAATGGCGCGCAGATCCTCGGCGCTGACTCCCATTTCCACCGCTACCTGCTCGACCGGCTGCTCCAGGACGTAAAAGCGCGTCAGCGCCTCGCGCTCGAGCGCCGGCAAAGATTCCAGCACTTCTCGCATCGCCCGGACCGAATCCGGGCTGTCCTGGCGGAGGGAAAGGGGAGCCGGTTCGATGTGGCGGGCCATCCGCGCCTGCAAAATCTCGCGCACAAAAGCCGGCAATTCGTCCGGATTGCGAAGGCTGTTCCGCCGAATTCCTTCGATCACGTCCTGAAGCGTCTCGCGAACGCGCTCATCGACCCCCTCGGGGCCGATGCGCCTTCGAATCAGCAGTCGCAGCCCTGGGGACAACAGCCGGGAAAGTTCGCTGATAGCGCTTTCGTCGGCCGCGCCCACGCGCTCCAAGAGTTCCTGGCTAACGGCCCCTTTCAGGGGCTTTTCCCCGAAACGCTTCGGCTGCGCGGTCTCGTCGGTCATCTCCCCTCCACTCCGGTTAACGAATGCGCACAGAGATATTGTCGTACATTGACCCCGGAATGTAACCTTTTTACGAGGGTGGAAATACCTCATTCGTACTATTCGGATTTGCGTTGGTTCTATTCCCAGTAGTCAGTTATCACCACTTCTGCGGGTATCAGGTGATTACGCGGCGCCGGGTGGCCCCCATGCGTGCCGGATTAAAAAAAATTGCACTGCATTGGGAGGGGTGTAAAGAAGGTGAAAGCGCCCTAATACCAGTATTACCTCTGGTACTTTTTGAGGGCGGCCACGAACTCGTAGGCCAATTCCGCCTTTTCGGCACATTCGGGGCACTGGAGAAAATGTTCTTCGAAAACCTCGGCCTGCGCCTCCGTGAGCCTGCCGAGCACATAGAGATCCGCCACTTCCGAAGCGTCGGCCGGGCACCGGCCAGCGGACAATTCCAGCGCTCGCTTCCCTTGAGTTCCAGAGGATGGGCTCATGGCTGTTCGCTCCTTGTTCCGGTCTTACACCCGTTTTGGGCCTCGAACTCTTTTGGCCGATCAATCCCTCGCAGTTCAGGGGCCAAAAAATTTAGCGCAGAATCCCAAGTATCCAGGTCCGAATTGTAATGACTAGGTAGATTCTACACGGAAAAATTTACTCTGGGCAATCCCGAATTTGTGAAATTGGTACCGTGCGGCCAGGAGTCCGCTCGCTATGGCCGGCGCCGGCGCGAGTTTTTTCGGCCCATCGCTGGGCGGGATTGGGACAAAAACCGGCTTATTAAGGGACTGTTGTTTTCAGGATTCGCTTTTCGCTTGCTTGCTTTTGTGAATACAGGCGATCCAGTTCAAGCGGTCGTGCTGCATAAGCCGGAATTACCGCACGGCACGCGCTCTGCTGAACAGCGTCTGGTGAATAGCCGCGTTGGGGGGAGGTGCGGACCTGCCGGTGCGCCGCGGCGGCCCCTGGAGGCCGCCCGGCGAGAAGCTGTGTCAGGCGGCGAAGGTCGGGCTGGGGATGCGTTCGAGCTCGAGAGTGGCCGCCAGGGCGTGGATCACCGCGGCGATGCGCACGCTTGCCAGGATGGTTTCCTCGCTGACGCCTTTTTCCCGCAGCACGCGCTCGTGCGAGCCCACGCAGGCCTGGCAGTTGTTGATTGCCGAGACCGCCAGGCACCACAGCTCGAAGTCCACCGGGTCGCCGCCGTGGCTGCGGATCACCTGCATGCGCAAGCGGGCGGGAATCGTGCTGTACTTTTCGTTGTTTACCAGGTGCAGGAAGCGGTAGTAGACGTTGTTCATCCCCATGATGGCGGCCGCGGCCTTCGCGGCGCGCAGCGCCTCCGGGGAGAGATGCGCCGCGGCTTCTTCGAGGATGGCGGCGCTCAACTCCGCATTCCTGGAGGCGGCCGCCGCGGCAACGGCGGTCCCCCAGGCCTGCTGTTCGGTCAACTCGGGCTGCCGCAGAACGTTGGACAGGTTCAGGCGCAAGTCCTTCGCGTAGTCTGGCAACCCGGCTAACAGCGTCTCGAGATTCATGGTCACACCGCAGCGGAGAGAACGGCTTCGCCCTTCTTCCAGTTGCAGGGGCAGAGCTCGTCGGTCTGCAGAGCGTCGAGAACGCGGAGCACTTCCTCGGGGCTGCGGCCCACCGAGAGATCGGTCACGTAAGCGAAACGGATGATGCCGTCGGGGTCAACCAGGAAGGTGGCCCGCTGCGCGACACCCGCGTTGGGGTCGAGAATGCCCAGCGCCGAGCTCAGCTCGCGCTTGACATCGGCCAGCATGGGGAAGGGCACGTCTTTCAGGTCCTCGTTGTGCTGCCGCCAGGCGAGGTGAACGAATTCGGAGTCGACGCTCGCGCCCAGAATCTGGCAGTCGCGATCGGCAAACTCCTTGTTCAAACGGGCAAAGCCGACGATCTCAGTGGGACACACGAAGGTGAAGTCCTTCGGCCAGAAGAAATAAAGCTTCCACTTGCCGGGGTAGTCCTTGTCGGTGATGGTCGCAAACGCCTTGCCCTTTTCGGTGCTGACGGTGGCGGTCACAGAAAATTCGGGGAATCGGTTACCAACTCCAAGCATCCATTTTCTCCTCTGTAAATATTGCATTCATTTTTATTTGCGGCGTGTTAGCGCCGTTTTGTCTAACCACGATATTTGGATGCGGAAAGGGCGGTTCAGGAAGCGGGAAAATACGCCCGGTTTCCACATCCGGTCTCAACCGTCACGAATACGGTTGAATCTTGAAAAGCGACTTCTTAGCCATTCGATCCCTCCGCATTCCGGGCGCACGAGGCGCACAGTCCCCGCATCAGAACTTCGCAGTCATACACGCGGCGGCCTTTGAGAACGGAACGCTGCGGCACGGGCGGCCGGGCGATCCATTCCACGTCTTCGATAACGCCGCAGTTTTCACACAGGAAATGGCCGTGCCATTCCCGGTTGGCGTCATAACGTGCCGGACCGCCGTCCACGTGGATTTCCCGCACCAGGCCGGCGCGCACCAGGGCATGAACGGCGTTGTACACCGTGGCCCGCGAGGAGCGCGGATCGTCCTGGTTGATGCCGCGATAGATTTCCTCGGCGGTAGCGTGCCCGGGATGCTCGGCCAGGTAACGGTAGACGGCGTAACGCTGCGGGGTGGACCGCAGGCCGCGCCGCCGGAAGGGATTCGAATCATTCAAATTTTAGAGTAGTTCTAAATTGAGAACGTGTCAAGCCTGCGCTGCTGGCTTCACCCGCCGCCCTATAACTGCCGGCGCCGCCCTTTGGGCGCTATACCCTCACTCTGAGGCCGGAAACCACCCTCAAATGCGGCGGGGGCTCAAGGGAAACGATCGAAACACTTTGGCGCTCCGAACGCCGCACTGCCATGACATTAAAGTTGTTTCTTGGAGGATTCACTTCGTAGGCAGGGTGGTATTCTGTATCTGTTCTCCTCGCGTTCGAGCGATAGAATCGCAGCCGGTGGCGGGGGCCGGAACTCGGCCGGTCCCCGCCGGCACAGAT
This sequence comes from Acidobacteriota bacterium, assembly GCA_029776225.1. Classification (GTDB taxonomy): domain Bacteria; phylum Acidobacteriota; class Terriglobia; order Bryobacterales; family Bryobacteraceae; genus Fen-330. The sequence goes on from JAKOTR010000035.1 coordinate 37,337, forward strand.
ATCCCCCCTCGTTTGTGGTGAATTAAGCTTTCCTCATTTGTGGGCGGCGCTCGCTTCGCCCAACAACAGCGTGATCCCCAGGATTCGAACAAAGCGAAGGTTGCAATCGTGGCAGCGGCGTATCCAGGCGCCGGTAACCGGCAGGATACGCTCCCAAGACGTGCGGTGCCGCGAGCGGTGAATGCGGGTGGAGCCGCAGCGGGGGCACGGCCGGTGCACCCGTACAATAGCCTTTCTTTCAAATCGGCCAGTCGTCAAGGTTCCAATGCGCCGGCAAGCCCGGTTCCAAGTCCCTCATGATCCGAACAATGCCAGCGGACGTCCCGCCACAGGCCCCCTTGCACGGCAGTGTCCACTAAGCGCGCACGGCGCGGTTCAAGAAACGGCTAGCATGGAAGTAAGGGGCGGCGGGCTATGGGCGAGCCTACCGGGGTTACTCCAGCTTACGTTCCGCCTGCTGCGGGCGCCTGCCCGGCCGGTAAACCCTCTGTTTCAGAGATTGACGGGGACGCCTCACCCAGGCTGCCCGGAGGGACCACTGTATGAGCAACCCCATCTCTCCCGGCTTTTCCCGGCCCGTCGATGGTGTTGAAAACCTGGCGGAGCTCGCGCTGGACCTGCGCTGGTCCTGGAACCACGCCTCCGACGAATTGTGGGGCCGTCTCGACCCCGAATTGTGGGAACTCACGGCGAATCCCTGGGTGGTGCTCCAAACGGTGTCGCGGAAAAAATTGCTGGAGGTTTCCGCCGATCCAGAGTTTCGCCGCAGAGTCGAGGAGATACTGCGGGAAAAGCGCGCCGCCGAGGAGTCTCCCGCCTGGTTTCAAAAGGCGTACCCGGATTCCAGCCTCACGCTGGTCGCCTACTTCTCGATGGAGTACATGCTGACCGAGGCGCTGCAAATCTACTCAGGCGGGCTAGGCAATGTGGCGGGCGATCAGCTTAAGGCGGCCAGCGATCTGGGCGTTCCCGTGGTTGGGGTCGGCCTTCTGTACCAGCAGGGCTACTTCCGCCAGGAGGTGGACGCCCATGGGAACCAGCTCGAGCTCTACCCGTTCAACGATCCCGGCCAGTTGCCGATCACGCCCCTGCGCGAATCCGACACGGGAGAGTGGCTCCGGCTGTCGATCAACCTGCCCGGCCTGAAGCTCTGGCTCCGCACCTGGGAGGTCAGGGTGGGGAGAACGAAGCTCTACCTGCTCGATTCCAACGACCCGGCCAACCCTCCTGCCTACCGCGGAATTACCAGCGAACTCTACGGCGGCGGTCCGGACTTGCGGCTAAAGCAGGAACTCGCGCTTGGCATCGGAGGGTGGCGCTTGCTGCGAGCCCTCGGCTTGAAGCCGGAGGTCTGCCATCTGAACGAGGGACACGCCGCCTTTGCGGTGCTCGAGCGCGCCCGCTCGTGCATGGCCGAAATGAAAGTCCCGTTCGACACGGCCTTGACGATCACGCGGGCCGGCAATCTGTTCACCACCCATACGCCAGTCGATGCGGGTTTCGACCGTTTCGATCCCAGCCTGATGGAGCGTTTTCTCAAACGGTACGTCGAGCACAGACTGTGCATTCCCTTCGAGCGCTTCCTGGCACTGGGCCGCAGGGACCCGTGCGATCGTTCCGAGCCCTTCAACATGGCCTATCTCGCCATTCGGGGCAGCGGCGACCTCAACGCCGTGAGCCGCCTGCACGGGGTCGTCAGCCGGCGGATTTTCCAGGGTCTCTTTCCCAGGTGGCCGGAGGTTGAAGTCCCCGTGGGCCATGTCACGAATGGAGTACATGTGCCGACCTGGGATTCCGAGGAAGCCGACCGGCTCTGGACCGAGTCCTGTGGAAAGGGGCGCTGGCTGGGTGAAACCGCGGTTCTGGCGGATTGCGTGCGGCGGGTGGACGACGAGCGGCTTTGGGAACTCCGGACCAAGTCTCGCAGGAGCCTGATCGAGTACGTGAGGAAGCGGCTGGCTCGCCAGTATGCAGGCCAGGGCGCATCCAGGGAGGAGATCGAGGAAGCGGCGCGCGTGCTCGATTTCGACGTATTGACCATCGGTTTCGCGCGGCGCTTCGCGACGTACAAGCGTCCAAATCTTCTGCTGACGGACCCCGAACGGCTGATGCGCATCCTCACCAACCGCGACCGTCCCGCGCAACTGATCCTGGCGGGCAAGGCGCACCCGCAGGATGAGGGCGGGCAGGCCCTGATCAAGGAGTGGCACAATTTCGTCACCCGGCGGGAGGTGCGGTGCAGCGCCGTATTCCTGGCGGATTATGACATGGCGCTGACGGAACATCTGGTGCGCGGCGTCGATCTTTGGATCAATACGCCTCGGCGGCCCTACGAAGCCTGCGGCACCAGCGGGATGAAAGTGCTGGTGAATGGGGGACTGAACGTTTCGGAACTCGACGGCTGGTGGGCGGAGGCCTATTCGCCAGAAGTGGGATGGGCGATCGGCGACGGCAAGGAGCACGGCGACGACCCCGCTTGGGACGCGGTCGAGGCCCGCCAGCTTTACGATCTGCTCGAGCGCGAAATCATCCCGCAGTTCTACGCGCGCAATGCCCGGGGCATTCCCGAAGCGTGGGTCGCGAAGGTTCGCGAAAGCATGGCCCGGCTTACTCCGTTCTATTCGGCAAATCGCACCGTCCGCGAGTACACCGAGGAACACTATCTGCCGGCGGCAGCCGTTTACCGTGAGCGCTGCGCGCGCGGCGGCGCCCTGGCCGCCGAGATCCAAGAATGGCAAAAAGCGCTGGAGATTCATTGGGGGAGAATCCGTTTTGGCGCCGTGAGGGTTGAGACATCCAACGGCGAGCACTGCTTCGAAGCGCAGGTGTATTTGGGCGAACTGGATCCGTCGGCGGTACGCGTGGAGCTTTATGCCGAGGGCACGCCTCCGACCCGCAAGCTGATGGATCAGGGGCAGCCGCTGGTCGGAGCGGTCAACGGCTTTCTCTACTCGGCGCGTGTTCCGGCGGACCGTCCCGCCAGCAACTACACCCCGCGCGTCGTCCCGTTCAAGCCCGGAGCCAAAGTGCCCCTCGAAGCTCCGTTTATCTTGTGGCAGCAGTAGGCGGACCCTGGCGGACGGCCCGCTTTTTCAGCTCACCGGGGCTTCAGCGCGGACCTCGACGGCGCCCTTCGGCGCCGCCTTGCGCGTCACATGGATGGAAGCCAGCGCGCCGAGGTACATCGCTCCGCCGATCAGCATCGTCTCGCGCAGGCCAAAATAGATCGCAAGCACAATGGCGACCACCGAACCGAGCACGCTGGCGGCGGCGTTCAACGACCACGCCCAGCGCACGGAGGCCTTGTGCCTCATCTCAAGCCGGTGAAGTCCCACGGGAAAGGGAATCCCCATGAGGAAGCCGGCGGGCGCGATTAACATCGTGCTGATGAAGAATTTCACCGGCAGGGGCAAGCCGACGCCCTCGCCCAGCACCGGCGACACCGCCAGCGCAAGCACCGCGACCACCACCGCCACCGCCGCAAGCACGACTTCCAGACGCGAGTCGCGCTCCCGGACGATCCGCTGGCTGAAGTAGCTGCCGAGCCCGCTCGAAACCAGCATCGAAAAGATGATTACGGTGAGCGCGTAGGTCGGGTGGCCGAGGAAGAGCACGAACCTCTGCACCAGCGCCACCTGGATTACGATGTAGCCGGCGCCAATGGCAATGAAGTACCAGAGGAATTTCAGCACCCCAGCCTCGCGCGGCAGGCGGCTGCCAAGCAGGAAGCGCGGCAGCGCGAGCATGACGGCCGTCGCGAAAACGCTCACCAGCAGCAGTCCGAACAGCAGCGGCACGGCGCGGTTGATCTTGTAGTCAGCGCTCAGGCGGGAGGCGTGCCGGAGGAACTCCCAAATGTCCCGCGGCTGAACCGTATAGAAGAAAAACGGCCGGTTGTCGCTGACGGCGGAGATGTCGAATTCGTAGTCGCGCTCGAAGGCCTTGCGGTCCTTGGTGCGCAGAAGTTCGGTGAACGGATTGGGGAGGTGTTCGTCGGGAAGGTAGACCACAGTGAAGTTACCGTTCGCGATTACGGAACGGAAGCGGGCGATCCTTTCCTGCGAAAGCGGCTTACGCGCGATCAGCACGGTGTCCTGTGCGCCCCATTTCTCCAAATCTTCTTCCGTGCCCTCCCGCACGACCATGATGTGGCGCCAGGCTTCGGTTTCGCCGAGCCGCGCCAGAGCGTCGATAGCCAGCGTGATCAGCCGCAGCGATTCCCTGGGAGGCTTCACGCCCCAGCGGGTGAAGACGAGCACGCCGTCATCGGTAAGGCAGTTCAGGTAGTCTTGAAACGCCTCGACGGTGTATAAGTTGTTCTCCGAAAGCGCGAAAGCGCCGGCGGCCGTGGAGGCCCACGTGTCCACCAGCGTCGCCTGGATCACCTGGTATTTTTCCCGCGTGCGCCGCACAAAACTGCGGCCGTCCTCCACCACGATGCGCACCTCGGGCCGGTTATAGAGGTTCAGACTGTAATGCGGAAACCGCTCGCGCATGATCGTGGTGGCGATAATCGGATTGATTTCCACCCCGGTCACATCGCGGCTGCCCGACGCGAGCGCGCGCGCCACGTCCCAGCCGCCGCCCGAACCGATGATGAGGGCTTTGGCGCCCGGAAGGAAGGCGTAGGGCAGGCCCGGTCCCTGGTAAAGAAGGTCCCGGCGCTCTTTTTCCGTCAAGTTGTCCAGGTCGAACGCCGGGATGCCGGTGGAGGCGTCGGCGTCGATGAACACCATGGCGGAGCCGCGATCTCCGGTAACGCCGATCCGGGAGAAGCTGTTCCACTTAACGAAGTGTTCGTCGCGCAGAACCTTGCCTTTGGCGTACTTCACGTCGATGACGGGCCGCCAGGCATTAATCGCCAGCAGCACGAGCACGGCCGCCGACACGGCTATCGCTGCATTTCGCCACTTCACCGCGCCCGCCAGGCTGTACCAGACGATGCCAGAGAGGGCGAACAGCAGGCCGGCGGCGATCACGGTGTTCGGCCCTCCAAAAAGCTCGAGCAGCGGGATCAGCGCCAGGCAGCCGGCGGCAGCGCCCAGCAGATCGGCGAAATAGACCCGGTTCACGCGCTCGATCGTGTCCGCGATGACCAGCGAGAGGATCGTGCCGGCGGTGAAAAACGGCAGCGCGCTGGTGAAATAGACAAGGGCCAGCGTCCAGGAGTCCGGCTCGCCCCGCCGCGTCAGGACAAAAATCAGCCCGATCAGCACCAGGGCCGCGTTCACAACAGCCAGCGTTCCGAGCTTGGCGAAAAAGTTCCCCCGCCGGCCCGCGACAACGTAGGAAAACACCCCACCTGCGCCGAGCCCGAACAGCGCGATCGAAATCGCCAGGAATGCGAAATGATAATAGAAAACGACCGAAAATATCCGCGTCAGCGCGAGCTCGAGCACCAGGGTGGCCAGCGTCGTCAGAGCGACGCCCAGGTAAATCCGGCGCCAGTTGGAAGGTGCTTTGTTCATCCGGATGTGAATACGAGACAAGCTACTATGTTAAGCTACCCCTGCCGGATATGGGCGAAGACCTCACCTCCGACTTCGTGCGGCGCGAACGCGTCACGGACGCCTTGCTTGAATTCGACCGGCGCATCCGGGAGCGCGTTCTGCCCGTAAGCGATTCAGAGTGTTGGGACGTCGTGCTCAACCGTCCCCCGGCTCCCCGTGGGGAGGCTCCCGGTGATGCGGCCGATCCTTTGCCACTGCGTTATGAGACGCGGGACGAGGTCAGCCTGTTACGGGTGATCGACGGATCCGCCCCGAACCGTGCCTGCCTCCAATGCGATCTTTTTGGCCGAAGCCACTGCGGCGGCGGGCTTGTGTTTCTTTATTACGCGCTGCGCGACGCGGGGGTGCCAAAGCCGATGGAGTGGCTGGCTGTTGAAATCGAGCCCGGCCTTTATCTGCCCGACTGGGAGGCCATGGAAGAAAACAGCCGGCGCATTGCGCGCAAACTCAGGGATTATTTCGAGGCGCACCTGAAGTGCGTCAGCGCCGACCCGAAAGCGTAGCCGGGGCGCTATTCCAGACCGGCAAGTATCGAATCTTCGCGGCCGTTGGGGGCCGGAACGGTCGACAGGGCCAGCCTCAGCGACACGCGGTCGCGGAACACCCGGGAGTTCATTTCCTTGAACTGCTGCATGCGCTCGGGCGAGAACTGCGAGCGGTGGCACTCGATGGCCCTCAAACCGGCTTCGAAATACTCGCGGCAATCGACTTCGGTGGTGATAAAGCGTTCGCTGACCGTATAGAGCGGCCGCTCCCGGCGCAAGGTGTCCGGGACATTGAGAATTTGCGATTCTGGCAGCGCCACATAGTAAAGCTTGCTCGGCTTGTGCTTGAGCAGGCCCTGCTGCTGGAATGCGAGCGTCACGATCGCGCCGGTTGCTGTGTGATCGACGTGGCCGGTTATCCCGTCGGGACCCCAGGTAATAACGACGTCCGCCCGGGTCTTCTCGAAGAGTTCGCGCACGCGCCCCGCGATTTCGTGCACGACGGGAGGGGAGGAAATACCCTGGTCCTGGTAGCCGAGCAGAAAAGGCTCATGGATCCCCAACTGGCGGGCGGCGCAGCGCAGTTCCTCTTCCCGCACTTTGCCGAGTCCATCGCCGGGTGGCATGCCGAAGTGCGCCCGGTAGCCTTTCTGCCCGGAGGTGACGCAGGCAAGGTACACGTCGTGGCCTTCGCTAGCGTACTTCGCGAGCAGCGCGCTGACGCCCATCTCATCGTCCGGGTGCGCAAATATGGCAAGAATCGAGCGTTTCCGCAATATTCCCCCTAAATGATTAGGTTACAACGGCGGGTACGGCTCTCAACCTTGGGTAATTTCTCTGACCTTGGCAAAGAAGGCCCGTTTGCGCTCGGTGTTCAGACCCCAGTTGACCGGCGGGGACTGGTAGCCGTCCACGTAATTGTTCAATCCGGGATCGAAGTAGCCCCAGGAGCAATATTCGCGGATGGCCGCCGTCATGTTGTTCACGGGCTTGTCGAAATCGAAGTGGTCGTCTTCGTTGAAGAGGATGGGCATGGGGCGGTATCCGGGAACTGCCCGTGCCTGCCGCACCATTTGGGAGATGCGCGCGGGGTCGTTCACGCCGTTGCCGTGCATTAAGAGGAAGTCGGCGGCGCGCACGACGTTCTCCCTGGGAACGGCGCCTCCCCCGTAACTGGTGCTCACCAGCAGCCTGCGGCCGCCGCGGGTCCGCTGCTTAACGTGTTCGATCAGCTCGTGGATGCGGCCGGGCATGAGGATCTCTTGATCGTACGCCTTTACGTCGCACTCGTTGTTGACCTCAATGAGGACGTTGCGGTAATCGCGGTCGAAAATCCAGTCCACCGTGTTGTCCACTGCCCGAAGGAGGCTTGCCTCATCCTTCACGCGCTGGTCCTGGCCGAAATAGAAGATGCCCAGGATCACCACCATCCCGAGCTCGTCGGCGCGGTCCAGAATGCGCTCGAGCCGCCTCATGTAGTCCGGACGCAATTCGCCCGTTTCCGTGATGGCGGAGTTGTGCCAGGGCTGTGACTTTGTGTACCGCTCGGGATTGCCGCCCTGCAGGTTGATCGTAAAGGCCAGCAGGCCATGCTTGCGCCACTCGGGCATGGCCGCCACGAACTCGCGCGTGTTGCGCTCCGGATCCCAGCGGCCCGTGTCCGGAAACTTCCAGCGGCTGCGCGTGTCAGGGTTCAAGTCGTCGAAAATGCCCTGCACCATGCGGGAGTTGAGCAGCAATCCTTCGATACGGTGCCCCTGCCAGGTTCTGCCCTTATAGGTGATCTCACCGTTGATAAAGAAGGACTGGCCCCGGATCTCCACCTGGGTTCGTCTCTTCGGGGCTGCCGCGGCGGCTGCGGCCCCCGCCAGCGTTGCCAGCACCTGCCGTCTCGAAAATGACTGTTCTTCCATGTGGGCCGAATTCTATCATGGCGCTAGGCGTCATGCTCCCCCTCTGTTGCGGGTGATGAGCTGGCGCGCAGGTGGGATAGTACCAAAGCGCAGGTACTATTTTGTGCGACAATGGAACCGATTGGGCTGTAGCGTCAGAGCTTGCTTCGAAATCCTGCAGTTTAAGCGTACTCGCGGCCGTGAACCTGTCTCTTCAGCTTTCACAAACGCCCGGAAAGGGTTAAAGGAGTGTAATCAATGAAGCTGTATGTGGGGAACCTCCCATATCAGGCAACCGAATCGGATTTGGAGAACTGGTTCAGCCAGGCCGGAATCTCCGTCGATAGTGTGAACGTAATGCGTGACCGGTTTTCCGGCGAGGCTCGCGGGTTTGGATTCGTGGAAATCGGCAACGAGCAGGAGGCCGCGCGGGCCGTTTCTTCCTGCAACGGGAAGGACTTTATGGGGCGCGCGCTGGTCGTGAACGAAGCCCGGCCGTTGAATGCCGGCGGAGGGAGGGGACCCCGGGGAGGCGGCGGTGGCCGCGGCGGCTCCCGGCGGGAACGTTCGCGGTACTAACGCTTAGTTTTTCAAGGAGCGCCTTCTCAGGCGCTCCGTCTAATTGAAGCCGGCCAGCCTTGCCTGGCCTGCGCGGAGCTGGGAGCCTTCAAAAGCTCAGCAGCACGTGCCAGATGTAGAGGTACGCCAGCGCTTCGTTCTCATCCCAGATCCGGCGAACAAGGCCGGCATCGCCACAGATTGGGGGCAGTTCCTTCAGTTTCTCGTCGAACGGCAGGCACACCCCAGGCGGAATCTTCGGCGCCGTGACCCAGGCCGGCAGCCCCGGCGTGCCGTTTGTGGCCGGCTGCGGCGGCAGCTTGGCCGACGGCGAAGAGGGCGAGCGGTAGACGCCGTACTCGCGCGTCGCCTCGGTCATCGCGATGATGTTCTCGACCTTGGCGTCGCTCTGGATAATGGCGCTGGCGTCCATGATGTAGCCGCCCTCGGCGCCGATGGTCTCGATCAGCTTCCTGCACTCCGCCTTCACCTCCTCGGGTCCAGCGAACGCCAGCAGCGTATTGGACAGGCCGCCGCTCAGACAGAATTTCTTGCCGAGCGCGCGGTAAGCCTCTTGCGGGTCGCTGCGATCGATATGGTAGATGATGCTGCCCGCGGGCAGTTCGGCGAACCGGTCGAAGTGAGCGTCCCACTTGCCCTCGGCATAAAACAGCACCTGGTTGCCCTGAGCCCAGAGCGCTTCGACGATCGGCTTCAGCGTCGGCCAGTAAATGCGGTCGAAGTCATCCCGGGAAATGAACGGCGTGCAGCCGCGGTGCATCCAGATGGGAATGGGAACCTGCTTTTGCGGATCGGCGCCGGTGAGCGCAAGGTAGCCCAGGTGGGGCATGAGGGCCTGGCACGCTTGCAAGACTTTCTCGGGGATCTCCTTCAAATCGAACGCCAGCCCGATGTAGCCGCGCAGCTTGTCCGCAATGATGTCCAGCGGCGCCTTCAGCATTCCGCAGATGGCCGAGACGGTTCCGCACTCGTTCTTCATGCGCTCAACCTGCGGGCCGAACGCATTGAAGTAGCTCAGCATCGCCATGCCGCCTTTCACGAAGGAAAGGTTGTTGCGATAAGTGGCCGGACAGCCAGCGGGGCTCACTTCGGTGGAGACGCGCGGCAGCCAGGTCTGATAGAGGAAGCGGACCGGATCCTCGATCAGCTCGTCGTATTCCTCTCGCTTCATGAACGCGTCGTCCTCGGATGGCTCGCGGTACTGGAAGCCGACATCCGGCCCGACGTCGATGCCGGGTACGCCGTAATAGCGGAGGCCGATGGCTTGCGTCAAACCGGTCCATACATAGACCATGTTGGGCACGGCGGCATCCCAATCCAGGTCCTTGCAGCAGCGAATCACCGCTTCAAACGCCTTCCGGTAGTCGTGCGTGACTTCCTGGCAGGTGTAGCCCGCGTAACGGGCGGTGATCTCCGCGGCAAACAGTCGCAGCGGGACGCGGTCGGGCATCCCGTTCCGCATCGCGGTGACGTACCGGTTTAAGCGCTCGGCATAAAGTTGATCAGTCGCTACGCTCATGGCACTGATCCCTCAGCATACACCCCCACACGCGGCGGCCGAAGGCCCCGGACGGCGGTCAGGCGGATCAGGTATTCTGTTCTGTGTTTGACTTTGCGGCGAAAGCCGCAACAAGAAAGAGGTGCTATCCGATGCTGCGCTACTTCCTTGTCCTGACCCTGATTGCTTCCAGTGGGCTTGCCGCCCCCCGCAGGGCGAAAAACGTGATCCTTTTCCTGGGCGATGCGGGAGGAATTCCTACGCTTCACGCCGCAAGCCTCTACAAGCACAATCACCCGCAAAAGCTTTTTTTGCAAAGCATGCCGCACATCGGCCTGTCCGACACGTCTTCCGCTGACGCGTGGGTGACGGACTCGGCCGCCGGGATGAGCGCCATCGTGACCGGGCAAAAGACTAACAACGGCGTGATCTCGCAATCCGCCTCCGCCATTCGCGGGAAGCAGGAGGGGGAGGCGCTGCAAACCATTTTGGAGCACGCGGAGCAGCGTGGGCTTTCGACGGGCGTGCTGACGAACATGGCGGTGACGGACGCGACGCCGGCCGCCTGCTACGCGCATTCGAGCGATCGCTCGCGCGCCGGGGAAATCTTTGCCCAGGTGCTTAAGCCGCGGTTTGGAGACGGCGTGGACGTGATCATCGGCGCCGGCCGCAAACGGGTGATCGAGGCCACTTCGAAAATGGGCCTGGACATCGAGGCTGCGCTGCGGGAAAAGGGTTTTGCCATTCGGGATTCACTCTCGGCGATATCGGAGGACGACCGGCGGGTCGTGGCGCTCTTCGATACGGCCGATTTCGATGTCTCCGAAGCGGTCCGGCGGGCCATCGCTATCCTCAGCAAGAACTCCAAGGGATACTTCCTGATGGTCGAGTGGGACATGCACACGGACCGCATCCGCAGAGGACTCGAACGGGTGATCGAGATGGATGAGGCTATCCGGAAAACCGCCGGCATGGTGGGGCCCGACACCTTGATTCTGTTCACGGCGGATCACTCCTTCGACCTGCGCGTGCGGGGAGGCAGGCCCGGCCAGCCGCTTCTGCCCGATGACGACAGCGAGGAATCTGCACGAAAGGGAGCGATCCGGATGGACAATGGCCACACGGGAGAGCAGGTTCTCGTGGCGGCGCAGGGGCCGGGGGCCGAGCGCGTGCGCGGCTTCCTCGCCAACACCGACATCTTCCACATCATGATGGCAGCCTACGGCTGGGAAAAGGAAAAAAAGCGCTAGCGGAATTTCCGATTATTCAGAAAGCGAAGCCGGCATAGAGTTGAATGGACCGGCCCGGGGCTGCGCTGGACACCTTGCCGAAGAGGGAACTCGTGATATTGGTGTTCGGGTTGTTCCAGCGGACGAAATTAAAGGGGTTCTGGACATCCGCCCGCAGGGTTGAGTGCAGCCGCTCGGTAATGCGGATGGATTTGGCCAGAGACAGAGACTCGCTCTTTTGCGGAAAGCCGCGCACCCAGTCGAGCACGCGGGCCGTGTTGCCCAGTTCAAAGGTGGCGGGCGCCGCGAAAGCCTGACGGTTCAGGTACACATCGAGTGCCGGGTCGAAGTTCCGTGAGTCTGTGTTCACGTAAACCGGCCCTCCGACGTAGTTGGCGCGAATGTTCGGGTATCCCAATCCCAATAGCGGATTTCCCGAAGTGATCGCGAGCGGCAAGCCCGCCGCGTAACGGCAGAAGAATGTCACCTGCCACCCGCCAACGAGCCGGCCGAGCAAGCCACCGGCGTTGAGAAACCGCTGCCCGGGGCCGAAGGGCAGTTCGTAGATCCCGCTCGCCGCAAAGACGAGCGGCGGCGTGCTGTTGCTGGGCGCGACTTCGGCGGCCCGGTTGCGCGGGTACTGAACCGCGCCGTCGGTCGGACCCAAATCGATCGGCCCGCCCTCGACGTTCGTCATGTTCTTCGACCACGTGTAGAAGGCGAGCAGTGTCAGGCCGCTCGAATACTGTTTCGTGAGCTTCACCTGCAAGGAATGAAAGCGGCCAATCCCGTGCGGGCCCCATTCCTCGGTCACGTTCAGGTACTGCGGGTATGGCCGCAAGGCCTGGCCTACGGTCCTGTTGCGCTGGTTGAGAAAACCCGGATACGGGGCCGTTATGCCCGCCGCAACGGCCTCCGGTGATTCGATGTCCTGGAACAGAAGATTGCCAAGCGAAAGATAGCTGGCGTCCAACGTGTTCATGTTGGACTGGGCGGATCCCAAAATGAGATGGGTCGAGTGGCTGCCAATGTACGCCGCCTCAAGCGCCAGAGTTGGCGTGATGGCTCTCTGGAGGCTTGCAGTCCAGGAGACGATTTGCGGCATCCGCGATGATCCGGGGAGAATCGAGCTCACATCTTGATCGTTCTGATAGGAGGGGTCGATGTGCGGAGCACGCGGGAAATCCTGCGGAAAGCTGTCCTTCCAGTTGAAGGCAGGGTCATAGCCCGTCGGAGATGTGAGCGTATATTTGTTATTCCATCCGTAGGCGATCAGCCTTGTGCGGAAGCCCGGCGCGTAGAAAACGCTGAAGGAGCTTCTCGCGACCGTTTTGGGCGTGAGCGAATATGCCACTCCGAACCGCGGGCCGAATCCCCGATACCAGCCGTCGGAAAGAGACCTGGCCCCCGAACGGCCCGGGCCCTCTCCGGCAAACACCAGCGCGCCGGGGCGGCCTCCCGCGGCGGGATTCGGTACAGACGGATCGAACCCGCTCAGCCTTCCTTCCGGTTCGAACGGCGCGGCGTTCCACTCCCAGCGCAGGCCGAAGGACAGGGTGAGGCGCTTTGTCGCACGCCATTCGTCCTGGGCGAATGCGCCGCCGGAACGGAAGCGCGCTCCCCGCGTATAGGGTTCCGCGACGCCCGCTGTCGAAGCGGCGCCGAGCAGGAAACTCGCAAAAGAACTTCCCCAAGATGTGTACTGCGCCGCGTTGGGCTGGCTCGTCACAAGATTTCTGAAGATGAACTGGCCGCTGCTCAGGTAGCCTTCACGCGCGTCCGCGTATTCCGGCCAGTAGTTCGCCCCGAATTTGAAGCTGTGTTGGCCCTTGACCCAGGTGACCGTATTTGCCAGAGAGATTCGGCCGCTGCTATTGGTTGAGAAATCGGGCCCTCCAAGCTGTCGCGGGCTGGCCACTCCTCCGGAAAAACTCACCACCGGAAAGGCGCCCTGGTCTCCGACGATGCCGTTGATGCCGAGCCGCTGGTTCCAGTTCTCGAATTGCGAAACCTGCCGCGTCGTGTTCCGGTACTGATCGATTCCAACGGTCACATGGTTCAGCAGGTTGTGTCCGGCGATAAAGTCATAGTTCAGCCGGGCGGTGCGGGTGCGGATCTTCTTTGGAGATTGCGAGCCCTCCAGCGGACTGCTGATTCCCCAGCCTTGCCCCGCAATGACGCGGGGATTGATCTGGCTCATATAAGTGACGCTGATTTTGTGCTGGTGCGAGACGTTGTGATCCACTTTGATCGTCGAGACGTAGTTGCGGTAGCTTCCCCCGCCTGTCCGGTTATGGAAATTGTTTTCCGCTAGTTGCGGGTAATCCGGGTGGGGAATCAGGTCCAGAATGCGCTGCGAAACCGGGCTGATGCGGCTCGACGGTATGCGGTTATCCGGGAACGGATCGCGGACGAATCCGCCCTTGCCGTCCGGACGTGTGGTTTCGGGGTCGAAAATCGGGATCACGTTGTTTGACGCGTCCAGGAAATTGCTGAAATCGCCCTGGCGAAAATCCTCTCGCGGCGCGGTGAAAAGCCCGCCGGTACGGGACTGGTCCCAGCGCACGAGCTGCTGCCCGAAGAAAATAAACGTCTTGTCCCGGCCGTTGTACAGCTTGGGCAGCATCAAAGGCCCGCCAAACGTGAAGCCTCCCTCGGTCTGGCGGACCAGCGTCCGCTTCTCCTGAAAGAAGGAGCGCGCGTTGAAAGCATCATTGCAGAGGTAGTCGAACACCGAGCCGTGTATTTCGTTCGTGCCGGAACGGATGGCAACGTTGGTAAACCAGCTTCCCGTTCTGCCGTACTCGGCGTTGAACGAGTTCATCACGACACTGAACTCTCCGACGTGCTCCACGGCCGGACCGTTCTCCTGGATTGCGCCGCGCGCGTTTCCCTGGCTGGCCGGAGCGCCGTCCAGAAACACCTCGGTGTTCCCCGGATTCGACCCGTTCACGCGTGCGGACCACGTCGATGCGGTCATCACCCCGGGAAGGAGCTGGAGAAAGGATGTGATGTCCCTCTTGCGCCCGACAGTGATCAGGGGCGAATCGTGGATCTGTTTTGCTGACAGTTGTGCCATCAGTGTCGGAGTCGAGTTGTCGAGCATCGGCGCGTCCGCGTGGACTTCGATGCGAGTGGTGATCGAACCGACCTCCAGCCTGAAGTCGGCGCGCACGCTCATCTGGGAGTGGAGGACCACTTTGTCGAGCCGCGCACGCTGAAATCCTTCCTTTTCGGCCGTGATCTGGTAGGTGCCCAACGGGAGATTCGGGACGAAATACCTTCCGGACTCGTTTGTCGACAACAAAATCTCGTCGTTGGTTTCGAGGCGGAAAATCAGGATACTCGCGCCCGCGATGGGCGCCGCGTCCGTGTCGGTGACGATTCCCTCGATCGTTGCCCGATCGGCTTGCGCAAGAAGAGGGGCGTGCGAAACCGCTGCCGCGATCAGGGCAGTGAACCACGCGACGGCCCAGGTTTTTCGGAATGCTGGCTCATAGCGGCTCACTGCTCGACCCAAAGCGCAACTCCGCAAGCGTTCTCCGGTCAGAGATGCCCCACTTGCGTGAGTGTATCAGATCCGGTTCGGACCTGTTCCGGAAGGGAGCAACAAGAGACATCGTGGTGGGATATACTCTGTGAAGGTTCGAAGCGCAACCGCGATTCCGGCCGGCGTGGATGAAGCAGGAAGACGCAACAAGACTTGTCGCCAGCTTGTTTGACGAATGGGCGCCGTTTCTTCTGCGGTACGGCGTTCGCATGACGCGGTCTTTCGAGATCGCGGACGACCTCGTGCAGGAGGTCTTTCTTGCCCTTTACATCGCCCTCCGGAAAGGCAAACGCATCGACAATTTAAAGGCGTGGACTTTCGGCGCGCTTCGCAACCAGGTTTTGAAACACGCCCAGTACTTGGAGAGGCGAGCGGAGGACCTTGAACCTTCCGAGGAGCTGGATTTGATTGCGGCGCAACCGTGCTGGCCCGATGTGGCTGCCGGATTCGACGAAGGCGCTCCCCTCGACCTTTCGGTGCTGAGTGTCCGGGAGGAAGAGGCGCTTCTGCTGCGCATGCAATCTTTCAAGTACCGTGAGATTGCCAGCCAGTTGGGAATCAGCACCAAGTCCGTCTGCACCCTGCTGGCTCGCGCGCTGAAAAAACTTCAAATCGCGTCGCGCCACCCGGAACTGGCGAGGCGGCGTCGAAGCGCTTGGGAGGTGAGCTGACCAGTGCATTGCACTGACGAAGAACTCCTGCTTCACGTTGACGGGGAACTCTCCGCCCTCACCGAGCGCCGTGTGAAGAATCACCTGAAATCCTGCTGGCGTTGCCGGACACGCCTCAGCCAGTACGAAGAGCAGATCCACCGGCTTACCACCAGGATGGATGAATGGCCGTTTCCGCCGCCGGAGTGGAGCAAGGAAGCAAAGCAGCGGCTGGAGCGGCGCCTGCAAGATTTCGAAGTTGGTTTTTCGGAGTCTCCCTCCCCGCGATTCCCGCAATGGGCGGTTCGGGGAGCCCTCGCGGCTGCCCTGATCCTCTGCCTGGGAGGCGGGTTCCTGTGGATGCGGCAGTCCCGGCAGCTCCGCCCCGCTGAAGTGATTGCGCAGACCACTGTCCTGGAGCGCACTCTCTACGAACAGCCCGTTCACCAGAAGTTTTCGGTAAAGATTGCCCAAATCCGGCCCGTGGCGAAGGCGGTCAGCACGGAACTGGAAATCTGGTGCGATCGCGGCAGCGGAAAGTTCGCGTCCCGGTTGAGCGAGAACGGCGGTGCCATCAAACACGCGCTGTGGCGGCCCTCAGTGGACGAGGAGTTCGTCTACCGCCCCGCCGTTTCGCGATCCGTAATCCGGCGGTCTCCGCATCGGGAAACACCGGTGAGGCTGGTGTCGCTGGCCGACAACGGCCTGGAGGTGGAACAACTGGAAGCCGGATTCATGCAGTGGCTGGAAAGCCGCTCCTGGACCCCCATCTCTTTCGCTTCGGATATCTCCACGTGGTCGGCTGAAGACGGGACCATCGTGCGGGCTGAGCGAGTTCATGATGAACAGGGCAGTCCTCTTTTCCGAATCACGGCGGAGCGCAAGTCGCGGCGGATGGTGGCGGTGCTCACCGTGGAAGTGGAGTCGCACAACTACTGGCCCCGGCTTCAGAAGCTGCGCTTTGAGACTCCCGAACAAGCCGTTGACTTTAGCCTGCAGACAACCAGCATCAGGCCGGTCCGGCCGGCGGAGATCGCCTCGGTTGTTTATCCTCCCGATTTGACTCCCGCTACCGGCACGACGGCCGCCATCCCGCGACGGGATGAAGTGCCGGCTTTTCCGGCTCAGCCGGCGCCGGACGATATAGACAACGAACCCGCCTCTGCGGAGATCGAGGCCCACTACGCACTTCACAAAGCAGGAGCTTGCCTGGGGCAGGCGGTCAGGGTGTCGCAGGACTCCGATGGAACCTGGATCTGGAAGCTGGCCGGCGAATCAGGCGCGCAGGTGGAAGGCTTTACCACGCCCGTAGCGATCGAGCACGTTCTGGGTGCGCTCGCGGACCTGCGCGAGGCTCCCCCCGTTGGAATACAACTTCCGGCAGAAGACTCCCGGCCGCTGGCCGTCGCGCTCCGGCACGCCTGGGCGATGGAACGCCTGGCGCTTCGTTTCCCGCGCGAACGCAGTTCGTCGATGTCGGCTGGCTCGCGGCGCTTGCTCGCCTTGATGCTGCGCGAACACGCAGAGGCGGCTCGCAAAGCCTACTCGGAACTCGGCATGCCGGCCGCCGCACGCGCGGAGCGCCTCCCCGCTCCCCCGGACTGGCAGCAATCGGCCTCCGATCTGTTTGCCAGCCTGGCGCGGCTGCAAGAGCTCTTACAGGTCCAGCCGGCCAGCGATGATCTGGCGCGGCTAGGGAGGACCATCGACAGCCGGATGCAATCGATTGTTGCCGCCCTCTCCCGTGAGGCCCGGCAAGGCGCCGCCCAACGCGGCGAGAGCCGGCGTCCCTGATTCCGTTCTTAAGGCGTTTCAATGCGGCTTCAGACTTCGGGGGATTTGCTCAAGTCCCCGAACCGGAGGAAGGGGCCTCCAGACGGCAACTGACTGACGATAGGGACGCTCCCCGGAGGGCGCCTAGTTCGTGGAAAGTGAAACGCCCCGCTTGGAGCGGGGCGTTGGGCCAGGGATGCTATCCCTGGGGATGTACGAAGTTATACTATACAGAATCGGATGAGCAATGTCAAGATGCCGGGCAAGCGGACTCCGGAGAGGGTGATTGTCTATATCGATGGATTCAACCTGTACTATGGCATTCGCGGTAGCGGCCTCGGGCGGTATCTGTGGTTGAACTTGTGCAGTTTCTCGCAGAAAATCATCAAGCCTCACCAGGAACTCCGGGCCGTCAGGTACTTCACCTCACGCGTTGCTAAGCCAGAAAGCAAACGAAAGCGGCAGTCGGCCTATTTGGAGGCCCTCCAGACCCTTGACCGCTCGATGCTGTCGATCACGTACGGAAACTACCAGTCCGCGCCCTTCAAGTGTCGGCACTGTGCGAGGCACTCAGAAGTCCAGAACGAAAAACAGACCGACGTCAACATCGCCGTAGCAATGCTCGTTGATGCTTTTCGGGACCGGTTCGACAAGGCCCTGCTCGTGAGTGCGGATAGTGATCTGTGTCCGGCTATAGAGGCCGTCCACTGTTTGTTTCCCGCGAAACGAGTAGTGGTGTGCTTTCCGCCGGGCCGCGCATCGAAAGAGCTCGCTAAGGTATCGGGGAGTTGCTACCGCATTAGCAGAGCAACACTCCGCCAATGTCAAATGCCCCCGATAATCGAGACAGCCAACGGCTTCAAATTGAGAAAGCCAGAATACTGGGATTCCCCGGCATATCAGAGGCCGCATTGAACGCCAGCACTACGACAGTCTTTGTTGGCTGCCTGAGGAGATTGACTCCAATGCGGATTCCCTTGGAGCCGGCTCGAAATCAGCCGGCGCGGCGGTCCGAGAAAGCACGGCAGGCTGCAAGTTGCAGCAGAGCGGCGGGATCAAGCGGGCGGGCCGGTGTTGCCACCACGCGATCCGTGATCGAACTCAGCAGCCCAATCACTTCCGCAGTAAGGCCCGACGACTCAATTGTCTGGGCGTTCCCAATAGCTAGCGCCCCTGCAGCCACGCCTTCCGAGAACGGGTGTACGAGGCGTAGTGGAAAGTCTTGAACGGCGCTCGCGGAAGACCTTCCAGGAGAAAACAGCAGCGGGTGAAAAACCGGCGCAATTCCGACGCTCAACCTTGGCAAAAGTCCGGTTCGACTTTTAGTTCTTGCTTTGCTATCATATAATTACCGATGGGAATCAGAACAGCATACCCACAAGGCGCTCAGGTTGAGCACCTGAAGTTTGGCTTCGGCACGGTTCTTTCCTGTAACGAAGAGCACATCGTTATCAAATTCGACGATTTTGGAGAGAAGAAGTTTGTCACTCCTATGGTGCTGCCGGCGCTAAAAAAGAGCGACAGGCAGCCTCCGGTTGAAAAGAAGCGGGCCTCAAGGAGCCGGAAATCCAAGCAGGTCGTGGCATCCACAGCAAATTCCGCCCAGTAGCCTATCGGCCGTTTGGAAAGGTATTTGTAAAGCATAGTGCTTTCATAATGTACTGAGCCCACCGCTGGCGGCCAGCCGGCCAACAGCGTGCTACCCTTCTGCAACGCCCACTTCCCCCGCAAAATTAACATTTAGTACTCCTGGCCCCTCAAAAGATTTCACGCCTCGTTGTCAGTAAAAACGCTGCCCGCATGTACTCACCTAATGAGGAGTCTTGCTGTGCAAGCCGGCAGTGCCATTGGACCAAGCGCTGCCGCGCCTCAGAAAGGGACTGCAAAGGGCAAAGATGAAAGACCTTGAATCTCTAAGGCTAAGGTTCAGTCTTCGACTGTTCCTTTTCATCGCCCTGATCGGGGCGTGCAATCTCCTGCTCGCTCAGGCCGACAGGGCGACTATTGAAGGAATCGTGACGGACGCCTCCGGTGCGTCCGTCCCGGACGCCGTGGTCACGGTTGTCCAGATCGAAACCAATAATTCATTTAGTTTGCGGACCAACGAGGCCGGCCGGTATTTCGCGGCCAACCTTCCGTTAGGCACCTATCGTGTGCGGGTGGAAAAAGCAGGGTTCCGGCCTGCTCAGGTCGACAACCTGATTCTGCAATCCCAGATGAACGTACGGGCGGACATCAAACTGGAAGTGGGATCGACCACTGAGCACATCGAGGTGACCGCCGTGGCGCCGATGTTGGACGCGTCGACGGCAACGATTACCTCCCAGATGACGACCAAGCAGATTCAGGAGTTACCGATGATTACAGTCGGCCGGAAGCGCGATATCACCGCCTACCTGCAATTCCTCCCCGGCGTGACCACGGCTTCCACCTGGGGAGCGCGTGTGAACGGCGCCAACCCGGGCAACTCCGAAGTATTTCTGGACGGAGCTCCGGCGAGCCAGGGCAATGTGCGCGGCGGAATTCAGGAGAACGGGCCGGCAGTGGAGCATGTAGGCGAATTCAGCGTGGTGGCGAACGCCTTCAACGCCGAATACGGTAGAACCGGAAGCTGGTTTACGAACATCACCATTCGCTCGGGCACGAACGAAGTCCACGGCAGCGTGTTCAACTATTTCGACAACGACAAGCTGAATGCGAGGTCGTTTTTTCAGCAGAGCCGAAACATGGTGCGCCATAACGAGGGCGGCTTTACGCTCGGCGGACCGGTTTACCTTCCGAAGGTTTACGACGGAAGGAACAAGACCTTCTTCTTCTTCGGCCAGCAACTGGTGTACTACACCAACACGCGAAGCGGCAGCCTCTTCACCGTGCCGCGCAACGACTTCCGTCAGGGAGACTTCAGCAATTTCGTGGACGCGTCGAACACCGTGATCCCGATTTTCGATCCCGCAACCACCAGGCCGGATGGGCAGGGAGGCTTTGTTCGCGACCAGTTCCCCAACAACCGCATCCCGGCGCACCGGATCAGCCCGGTGTCGCAGAAGATCCTTGCGTTGATGCCGGAACCGGACCTTCCCGATTTGCAGATCAACAACTTCAGAAACCGGACCGGCTCGGGAACATATCGCAACTATGTTTCCACGCTGAAGATCGATCACAGCTTTTCGGACACGCACAAAATCTCGGTCACATACAGCGATCAGTACAACCCTCGAGTGATCGCCGGACAGGGCTATGGCGCGGACAACCCTCTGGAAGGCTCGCAGGATCCGAAGTTCATCCACGACCGGACGGGCCGGATCAATTACGACTGGATCGTCCGCCCCAACGTGCTTAGCCACTTCACCATCGGCGTTGACCGGTACAATAACCAGACCCAACAGTTGACGCAGTTCCAGGGGTGGAACGAGAAACTGGGCATTAAGAACGTGCTTTGGGACCAGGGCGCGTTCCCGGTCATCGGTTTCAGCGGAGGAACCGCTTCGCCGAGAGGGATGGGCGGCGGCGATTTTTCTACCAACGCCAACGGCCGTATCACCTTCACCGAAACGGTGGCATGGACCAAGGGGCGCCACACCATCAAATTTGGAGGAACTTACTGGCCGGAATATGCCAACGCGCGCGAGGGCTTCCAGAGCAGCGGATCGTTCAGCTTCAGCAACCTGGTCACAAGCCAGCCTAACGCTCCCCGATACACCGCTTGGGGCAGTTCATTTGCGAGCTTCCTGCTCGGAGAACTATCGAGCGCGGGCGTGCGCGAGCCGTACGCCAGAGGCGCGCGCTATCGCTCTTTCGGAGTCTTTGCTCAAGACGAGTGGCGCATGACCAATAAGTTGACGCTTTCGTACGGCCTCCGCTGGGAAGGCAATGCCGCTCCGTTCGAGCCAAACGGCACGGCCAGCGGATTTGATCCGACGATTCCCAACCCGAAAGCTGGAGGCCGGCTCGGCGCGCTCGTTTTCGCCGGCAACGGTCCGGGACGCACGGGGTCCAGGTCCCTTTCGGACGGCTGGTACAAGGGTTTTGGACCGCGCCTCGGAATCGCCTACCAGGCGACTCCGAAAACCGTGGTCCGCGCGTCCGGCGGTATATACTACGCGCCAGGTTTCCGGACACGCCTCATCGCGTATGGATTCACGAACGGCAACAGCATCAGTTCTTCCACCGGCTACGGCCCGGTGTACAACTGGACCACAGATGGATATCCGGATGATTTCCCGCGGGCGCCGTTCATTGATCCTGCCTTCCAAAACGGGCAGAATGTCAGTTCCATTCTCCCGGGCACCTCGCGGATGCCGCAGATCCTGACCTGGACGTTCAGCATTCAACGCGAACTGACCCGGAACCTTGCTTTCGAAGCCACATATGTTGGCAGTCACTCCACGCATCTGATACTGTCGAGCCAGCAATCCAACATGAACACGCTGGATCCCCAGTACCTGTCTTTGGGGAATCTGCTGTTCCAGGACATCTTGTCGCCCGCGGCCATCGCGGCAGGCTTCACCCCTCCCTACGAGGAGTTCACGAGCCAGTCGATCAGAACGGTGGGGCAGGCGCTCCGTCCGTATCCCCAATACCGCGACGTCACCGAGGAGTGGGGCAACCATGGGATTTCGCGTTACAACTCACTCCAACTCAAGGTTACGAAACGGTATTCGAACGGATTGACGCTGCTCGCCTTCTACACATGGTCAAAGAACATGACCAATGTCGACGGCGGCCCGATCGATTTAGGGCCGAACGACGGCGCCGTTCAGAATCCGAGGAACCGGGACGGCGAGGTTTCGGTCAGCAATCAAGGGCCGCCTCATGTGTTCGTGGCCAGCGGCTCGTATGAACTGCCGTTTGGTCCCGGCAAGAGGTACCTGACAAGCAACGGCTTCTTGAAGTACCTCGTGGGCGGCTGGCAGATCGCAGGATACTGCCGGTACACCAGCGGAGCCGCGCTTACGATTACGTCGGGCAACCCGCTCTCGGCTTTGGGATTTCCGAACATCAGGGCCAACTATGTCGGAGGAGACGTCTATGTGACGACAAACCCGAGAGAATTCGATCCCGCAATGGACGTTTACCTGAACCGAAATGCATTCGCTGCACCGGCTACCTTCGAGCTCGGCAATACCGCCAGAGTCTTGGACTGGGTACGCGGCTTTACCGGCAAGAGCGAATCCATCTCCCTTTCCAAGCGGACACCGATCACTGAGCGATTCCGCGCGGTGCTGCGGGCCGACGCACAGAACCCGTTTAACTTCGTTCGCTGGAACAACCCGAACACGAACATCACAAGCTCGAACTTCGGGATGGTCACCAGCGCACAGAGCGGACGTACCATTCAGCTTGGAGCTTCGATCGAATTCTGAAGCTCTTTCTGTGGGGCGGAGAAACCCTTGCGGGCCGGGCATCCCCGGCCCCTGCAGGGGGGCGCCGGCAGGCCCTGTCTCCGCCCCACGCTTTTTGTGAAGCAAGGGATCAACTCATGAATCGGCGTGAATTTACGAAGTATATCGGAGCGGCGGCGGTAGTATCCGGAACAGCAACCGGCCAGGCGCAGGAGAGCGCCCGGACTCCTACCCTCTACTACGTGGATGGTTATCACGGCGGCTCCCGCGGCCACATGCCTCCGGGCGCCTGGAGGGACATTCTGAACGTCTTCCGCGCGCTGCCGGACTGGAAGATCTCCTTCGACATCGAAGCGGCTTCCTGGACCGATCTGCGGAGGCAGGACCCCCAAGCCTACCGCGAAATCCAGCGCTTGCTGGAGGACAATTCGGTCACCGCAAGGACGGAGATCGTCAATGGCACCTTCTCCCAACCGTTCGGCTGGGCCATAGGCGGCGAGAGCAACATCCGGCAGATTACCCGGGGGCTGCAAATCATCCGCGAGCATTTTCCGCGCGCCGTGATTGAAACGTACGCGGTGCAGGAACCCTGCTGGTCAAGTTGCCTGCCGCAGATATTGTTGTCTCTCGGTTTCACCGCCGCGGTGCTCAAAGATCCGGGGACTGCTTGGGGAGGCTACACGGCGGGATTTGACGCTGAGGTGGTGGAATGGGTTGGGCCGGATGGCTCCTCCATACCTGCGGTGCCGCGCTACGCCTGCGAAGACCTGCTGAACGTATGGGAAACGGAATCCGTCACCGGCTCGGCGGAGTTCGCCCGGAAATGCGTCCAGCACGGAATTCTGCGCCCTACGGGCAACTGCTTCCAGGATCTCGGCTGGGCTGCCAGGCCTAAAGTCAAGGGCGACCATATCCGCTTCGTGACCTGGCGGGAGTACTTTAAACGAATTGCGAGCAAGCCGCAGCAGCAGTGGCGCTTCAGCCAGGAGGACATTCTCGTCACACTGCCTTGGGGAGAGAAGACGCTCCAGACGCTCGCACAGCAGGTGCGGGCGGCCGAAAACCGCATATTGATGGCCGAGAAGATGGCATCGATGGCGGTGCTCTTCGGTGGAGCTCAGTTCCCGGCGGAGCGGCTCCAGCGGGCGTGGGACCAATTGCTCTGGGCGCAGCACCACGACGCCTGGATCACCGCCACCACGCGAAGCGGACGCCAGGCTTGGGCATTTCAGGCGGCAGCCCAAACCATGGAGACCGAAGAGATCAGCAATGAAATCATCCTGGCTTCCGCCGAGGCAATGTCCCGCGGGGCTGACCGGGCGCCGGCCATCCCGCTGAGATCGCAGGGAGTTCGGGTGTTCAACACGCTGGCGGAGGAACGCGAAGACCTGGTCGAGTTGGACTGGGCGTGCGATATCGGCACGCGCCGGGCCCGCGTTTTCGATTCCGCCGGGCGGGAGATACCCTGCCAGCTCGTGCGGCCGCGCATCTACAATTCGCGGCAGAGTAACAGGCGCCAAAGCGAAGCTTCGCCTGCCGGAGTGCCCAGCTATGCCCCGGGCGAGAGTCTGAACGCGGCAACGGTCTTGTTCCGCGCGCGAGTCCCTGCGATGGGGTACGCGTCCTACCGAATCGAACCGGTTTACGATGAGGCTCCGCCTGCGAATGCTCAAGGCGCTACCGCGCGAAAGGAAGCCAACGGTACTGTTGTGCTGGAAACCGATCTGTACCGTGTACGCATCGATCCCAACCGGGGCGGGGCGATCACCAGCGTCGTCGTGAAAGAAGGCGGCCGGGAGTTCTTCGACCAATCTTCGGAGCGGTTGTTCAACGAATATCGCGGCTACTTCATCTCCGAGAAGAAATGGTGCAGCAGCGCGGACAGCTCGGCCAGCGTCGTCATTACCGAGAACGGACCCGTTCGGGTTCGCGCCGTGGTGTCCGGGCAGGTCGGCGGCTGCCGCTTTCAGACCACGATTTCGCTGGTGCAGGGCCGGCGCAGCATCGACTTCAACGCACGCTTCATTTACGACCAGGACACGTGGATCGGCGATCCCTGGGACATCAAGCCGGAGGACCGACGGAGGGAACGGCGCAGGTCTCACCACGACGGCCGGTGGAAGTTACAGGCCTTCTTCCCGGTCCCGTTCAAAAACCAGTCGATTTACAAGAACGCCGCCTACGATGTCTGCAAGAGCCGAAATCAAGACACTTACTTCCAGCGCTGGGACGAGATCAAGCACAACATCATTTTGAACTGGGTGGATGTGTTTGACGAGCAGCAGCAATCGGGCCTGGCGGTCTTTTCCGACCACACTACCGCCTACACGCATGGTCCCGACCATCCTCTCGCACTCGTTATGGGCTGGGGGTGGGAAGGCGGCTTTTGGTGGGCGAAGTGCCCGTTGCGGGGAACTCAGCAAGTCAACTACGCCGTCGTCCCGCACCGCGGCAGGTGGGACGAAGCCCATTTGTCAGCCGAAAACCAACGTTGGAATGAGCCGCTGCTGGCGCAGATTGTGAACGGAGAACCCGATGCGAGCGCAAGCCGCTCATTGGTGAGTGTAAGCGGGGGTGGAATCGAGATTCCTACGCTGCTCGTCGAAGGCAGGAACCTGCTTGTACGCCTGTTCAATGCCGAGGGCAGCGACGGCAACCGCACGATCTCCTTCGGAATCAAGCCGGCCAGCGTGCAGCTTGTGGAACTGGACGGCCGCGTCGTCCGGCAACTCCCTGTGCGGAGCGCCGCCGGCGGCCGGTACGAGGTGACGCTGGCGCTGCCGCGTTTCGGCATCCGCACTTTGCGTTGTGTGCTGGATTCCTGAAAAGCGGTAAACTGGCACGAACATAAAGCGCCTGTGCGGTCGAGTTTACGGCCGCCGAGGGCTGCAAACATTTTTCACTTTTTGTCGGACGAAAGGAGCGTTCTTAAAAGATGGGACAGGTAACACGCCGCTCGTGGTTCAAGAAGAGCGCCGCGGTCGCCGCCGGCGCGAGCGCGGCTGTCTCCCTGCCGGAAAGAGCGTCTGCGATGCGGCAGGGAAAAATCATTCTGGCGCACGTACTCAGCCTGAATGAGCCCGACCGCATAAAACTCTGCCTGCAGATGGGCGTCAAGCATGTCGTCTCAACGCCGTCGGTGAGGGGACTAAGCCGCGATCAGTATGCGGCCGCCATGCAGAAGCATAAGGAGCAATGGGCTGAAGCTGGATTCAAAGTAGCCGTTTACGAAACCATGACGCCGGTTCCCTCCGACAACATAAGGCGGGGTACGCCCGGCCGCGAAGAGGAGCTGAAGGACTGGATCGCCTTCATCGAGGCCATGGGCAAGGTCGGCATTCCGGTTCTTTGCTACAACTTCGGCCAAGGTGGAGCGCGAACCGGGAAAGTGATTCTGCGCGGGGGAGCCGTCACAACCGCACATGATTACGAGGAATCGAAAAAGCTTCCCCCTGCGAGGGAAATACTTACTGAAGATCAGCTCTGGGAATCGCTGACCTGGTTCATCCAGCGGATCATCCCGGTATGCGAGAAGGCAAAGGTGAAGATGGGGTACCATCCCAACGATCCTTCGGTGTCTCCGTATCGCGGTTCCGCCCAGATCATGATCAGCCCGGCCGCCTACCGGCGTTTGTTTGCGATTGCGGACAGTCCGTATAACGGTGTCAGCTTCTGCCAGGGGAATTTCCGGTCGATGAAGTACGCGCCGGGTGAAGATATCTATTCGGTGGCCACCGAGTTCGCCGAGAGAGGCAAGATTCAGTTCGTCCATTTCCGCGATGTGGAAGGCACGGCGGACACCCGCTACCACGAGACCTTCCACGACGACGGCCCGACGGATATGGCCAGAATGCTGCAGTGCTACGTGAGAGGTGGATTCGTCGGACCCATGCGCACCGACCACGCGCCGGCCATGGAGGGCGAAGATCCGGACAAGAGGCCTGGATATGCCATGTTGGGGCACATCTTTGCAATCGGCTACACCAAAGGCTTGATGCAGGCGCTGAACATCCCTTACGAGTAGTTAGCCTCCGGCGGTGAATGCGGGGCAGCCGGCGCTCGCAGCGAGCGCGCCCGTTCAGACGGGACAGAGTGGTATGAAGGTTGTTCGATTCAGCGCAATCGTCGCGCTTCAAACGGCAGCCGCTGCCCTGCTCGCGCTGCAAAGCGATGAAGAGTCGCGCCTGCTTCAGGAAGCGAATGCACACTATCTTGCGTTGCGTTCGGAGGAAGCCGTAACTTCATACCGGAAGTATCTTGAGTTATACCGCGACCGCGCCGACGTAAGAGTGTTTCTCGGCGCAGCCCTCCTTAACCTGAACCGC
The DNA here is from genome assembly GCA_029776225.1 of Acidobacteriota bacterium. Classification (GTDB taxonomy): domain Bacteria; phylum Acidobacteriota; class Terriglobia; order Bryobacterales; family Bryobacteraceae; genus Fen-330. The sequence goes on from JAKOTR010000035.1 coordinate 64,170, forward strand.
CCTGAAGAAGCGCTCGAGGAAGCCCGGAGGGCGCTGAGTCTGGATCGCCGGTACGCCCGGGCCTTCGTGCTGATTGGACGCATCCATGCCAGCAAGGAAGAATGGTCGCACGCCCAGGAAGCGTTCCGGCAGGCCATCAAAATCAATCCGAAAGACCGGGAGGCCTGGTACTTCTCCGGACGTGCATACTACGCGGAGCAACGGTTCGAGAAAGCAATTGAGGCGTTCCAGCGAGCGCGAGAACTGGGAAGTGAACAGAGCCGGATCTACGCGAATCTGGGTCTGGCCTATGACGCGCTCCTCCGGTTTGACGAAGCAGAGCAGGCATACCGGCGGGCTATCGAGCTTGCCGGCAGCGAATACGGGCCGTACTTAGCGTACGGAGTCTTTTTGCACAAACAGGGCAAGCTGGCCGAGAGTGTGCAAATGCTGAAAAAAGCCATGGAGCTCAATCCCGCCTCAGCAAACACCCACTTTGAACTTGCCCGGGCGCTGTACCACTCGGGACAACTCGATTCCGCTGCCCGGGTTCTGGAACAGGCACAGGCTTTTTCGCGCGAGTGCCGCTTGCACTACTTACTAATCAGAATTTACTCGCAGCAACAAAGAGACCAGGATGCCGCCCGGCAAGCTAAGGCGATGGAGGGCTGCGTTAGTGGACCGTGAAGCCGTTCAATAGTTCTTCGTCCGGCATCGGGGACCCATTTGGGAACCGATCCCGCTCTGATCCAGTTGTGAAACTTTCACCCGCGGCGAAATGATTCCAGCGTCCACTCGTCCGCGGGGTCGATACTGTGGCGCAGCACGTAAAGGTGTCCGTCTTCGCCGCGGACTCTGAAGTAAGTGGCGCTTGGGCTGTACCATTGGTCGACGACCTCGACGACCCTGTACTCGCGCTGCCCGAGATAGAAGCGCACAGGGCGCTCATCGGCCTTGTATCCCGCGTAACACTCCACTTCAACCCGCGAAATCATGCGCTAATCGGCAATTCTCCAGTCGATGACGATCACGGCAACCGGCGCATTGTCCCCGCGTAGTGTCAGTTTCCGCCAGCCAGTCTGCGCGGATGGTGGTTCTGTCACCAGCACCCGCGCCGCGCGCTCAGGATCCAAAGCGTAGCGCGTAAGATTCCAGCCGTTCCGCGGGCCGGGCGGTTCCCTCTGCGCCGCCAGCGCCTTCGAAGTGTACACGACCAGCCCGTTGTCCGACAACTCAGCCGGATAGGCGCTGACACGAACCGGCACGCCGGGCAATTCTCCCGTCACGTAGCCGGTTGAAGCGGTTCTTCCGTTGATCGAAAGGGCCTGGCCGCGCCGGAGCAACCCCGTCCAGATCAGCCGTCCGGAAACCGGTCCCCGGTAGGCTGGTCTTGACGGCGCGGGCCGCTGTGGCGCGGCGGCGGTGAGCGGCGCCGTTGGAAGCGGCGCGGGAGCCGCCGGCAATTGGGCGGAGGCGGAAGGAAGCGAAGGAGGCTCTCCGAGCGCCGGAGCCGCCGCCCTATGAGGCCGCAGGTTTGCCAACTCCAACACCTTGGTTTGCTCTGACCGTGGCGGCGATTCGAGCAGTTCCGACCGCTGCCGGCCTCTCCTGCCACGGCGCGGCGGCCGCGGAGCCGGTTTGGGCTTCTCGGCTGCCGGCTCTCTTACGGGCTTCCGGGGGCTCGCCTCCTGCTTCGGCTTCGCGGTGGGCATAGCGCCGACGAATCTCACCAACTCCTGCACCGGTTTTCCGTCCGGCGGATTCACAATCAGGCGCACTTCTACGAGCCCCGACTTCCGGGTATAAGTGACGCTTCCGCGCCTGAGCGCCGCCGCGTTAAACGGGAGGACGACCCTCTTGCCGCCATCCACGATTTCCAGCGATCCGCCTGCGGCCTGAAGCACCGGGGCGGCCATGCGGTCCCAGGCGATCTGGAGCTGTCCGTTCACATCGAGCGCGCTCAGGGCCAGCGATTGCGAAGCCGGTTGTTTGCGCTCCCGCAACATCAGCGCTGAGGTCATCGCGATGACGGCGAGCACCGGGACTGCCACCGCTCCCCACAGCAAAAACCGCCGCCGGTTTACTCGCGCACGCGCAGGACGCGCGCGGTCGCGTTTCGAAATGGTTGTTTCCGCACGCGGAGCCGGAGCGTTTTCCGGCGTTATCACCTCTCGCGCCGCGCTCCGTTTTTTTGTTGCCCTCACCGGCAGGGCGAACTCGCCGTAGCTCGACTCGCAGCGGATCTTTCCGTTCGCTTCGCGGAAGAAAAACCCCGCCCGGGACGTCCCGAACGATTCCGGCCTTACAACCAGCGCCACCTGCCCGGCTTTGGGAAAGTGCCGGTTGTGAAGTTCCAGATCCTGCTCGGAGAGGCAGACCTCGCTTCGCGTGTGAGACACATACCAACCTACCGGCTCCAGTCCCGCCAGCAGCGGATCGGTCTCAAGCGCGCGAAGCGCATCCGCGAATGCCTGGCCGTCTCTTTCGGAAAGCCGGTACGAGGGCCCGAACTTGTACTCGCAGGGCACAGGCCGGAACGCCAAAATACGCGTGACGCCATCCTCAAGCCGCCCAAACAGGATGCCGCCCACTTCCACCCCACCGCGGGGAAATTTGCAGTAGCCGGCCACCGCCTCCGCACGGATCTCTTCGAGAACCGAGGCCCAATACACTACCCGGATGGCGTGTCCCTCGACACTCCACACACGGGTTTCGCTGTCATGCTGCGCTGGCGCCATGCCCCTGAAGAGTGCTTCTGGTTCCACTGTAGCGATGCCGCGGGCGGGGCGGCAACCCTGGCGGGCGTCGCTGCCGATCTACGATAACTTGAGCTTCTTCCCTTTTTCTCGTGCGCTCACTAAGTCTCGCTAAGTGATGCGATATGGCATTTTCGGAATGAACTCGTGAATTAACTGGTTTGCCGCTTGCCGGTGTCGAAAGTCACCGTTATAATTCGTGATTAGCATCTCAAGAGGGTAACTTAGGTTTTTGGACCGAGGCTGGCGCGCTGGAACGCGCGGCCGAAGCCTCCGCGCCGCCGGGGGGCCTCAAAAAAAGAACCGCAAGAGGGGCTATGGGAACAGCATTGGCGCCCGCGGTGCGGCGCGCTTTTGAAAGCGGCACCGTTGTCCAAAAAGACGACACTTACGTCCTGAATCACACTACAAAATATCTGGCCCGCGCGAACGTTGATGAGCGGCATAACTACGGGCAGTTTCCTCAAGGCGACCCGCGCGCGCGCATCTGCGAATCCTGGCGTTTCCCCGTCATAGACGGCTATTACGATCCGGCGGATCCGGAGGAATCTTACCACTGGAACGAAGTTACGTTTGTATACCGCACATTTGACGGCACGCAGCCGGGGAGCGTTTCCGTCGTGGGCACGTTCGCCCCGCTTTATCAAGAGATCCCTTTGCGCCGCATTGGCGGCACGCCTTATTTCGCCGTCACGGTGATGGTGCCCAAGGGCGAAGTCCATACGTATCGGTACGTTGTGGACGGGCGGCAGGAGCTCGACCCGATCAATCCGCAAACCGCGGTCGCCGACAACGGCAGGGTGTGGTCGCGCTTCTTCACACACGGCTGCACCCAGCGGCTCTCGTTCGAGCCCTGGGAAATGGACATACTAGAGCGGCTGACGGACCACATCCTCCCCTTCCGCACCGTCGAGGGGCAGCGTTTTCTCGATCGGTATTACCAGCAGCTGGACAGGGCGGCGAGGGAATCGCAGTATCCCATCGCCTACCGTTTCGATGAAAGCGTGGGCATCGCCAATTTCATCGACAAGCTGGTTGCCCGCGAAGAGAACCATCGCCTGATCGACTACAAGATCTGCCTCGAAATCATCAACCGCCTGCTCCGCATGCGCAATCCGTTCGTGGAGCCGCGCCTGATGTCCAAGGAGATGTACATCGAGCTGTACAACCAGATGGCGTCGGGGAACGTGCCCGGATGGGATTACGGAGCGTACCAGAATCCGCGGTTCTTTCTCCAGTTGTTGCGGCGGCACGCCATCACGGGCGCCTTCGCGCATCCCAAATACGGCGGCAACGCCGCAGCGAGCGGCTGGGTCTATCTGAGCGAACGCTACCGCGACCCGGAGACGGGCGCGACGCTATTTGACTGGAGGCGGGTGCAGGAACCGCCGCTGGGAACCGACCAGCAGTACCGCGGGTAGGAGCGAACAATGGCGAACGGATACGATGTCGTGGTGATTGGCAGCGGCGCCGGCGGCGCGCCGATTGCCAACATGCTGGTGAAGGCCGGCAAGAACGTGCTCATGCTCGAAAAGGGGCCGCTTTTCCGCACGCAGGATCAGACCAGCGGCCTGAGCGACTTCAAACGCGACGAGTTGTTCGCTACCGGCCCGGAAAAAATCATTCGCGTGGAGCGAGCGGCGAACTGGGGCGAATCGTATTACTCCAGCCACGTCGAGCCGGACCTGAATGACGAGCCGCATATCTACCGCGATGCCGACGGCCGTGACCGCGCCACGCTGGAGGGCTACACAGCGCAGTGTGTCGGCGGCGGGACCCAGCTTTACGGCGGAGTGTCGCTGCGCTTCTCCCCACTCGACTTCCGTCTGAAGTCGTTCAATGAAAACGGCGCCGCGCTGCGCAACGATCCCAACGGCGATGTGAAGCGCGAAGCGCGCGACTGGCCGATCACCTACGACGATCTGGAACCCTACTACACCCTGGCCGAGGAGCTCGTAGGCATCAGCGGGACCCGCCAGAACCAGCTCAAACCGGCCAGCCGCGAGGTCTACCAGAAGCCGCTGCCGCCCAATCCCATCAGCCGCTTCGTCGAAATCGGCATGGATGCGCTCGGCATGCCGCGCTACCGCACCCCGCTGGCCGTGATCACCGAGGACCACCCGCCGAGCGGGCGCACCTATCCAGGCGGCGAGGCCGCCAAAACGGGATACGTGAACCGCTACGGTTGTCCGCTAGGTTTGAAATCGAGCACCTGGGTTGCACTGCTGGCGCCTATCTACGGCCGGCCGAACTTCGAGTTGCGGCCCAACTGCACAGTCACCCACCTCGAATGCGACAGCTCGGGAAACGTCACCAAGGTCGTCTATCTCGATGCCGGCGGCCAGCGCCGCGAAGTGTCGGGCAAGCTGATCGTCGTGGCGTGCTCGGCGATCGAATCGGTGCGGCTGCTGAAGCTCTCGGCGCTTGAGAGCGCGGAGTTTGACCGCCGCATCAACCAGAACGATCTTCTCGGCAAATACTTCCTGACGCACTGCTTCGGCGGGGCTGAGGCGATCATGCCCGGGCGCTACGACAAATCGCTCTCCGTGGATAGCGATTGGGCCACCGATGCGTGCGCCACTCCGGATTTCATTCGCTCCAACGGCCTCTGGGCGGGCGGCGCCATCTACAACAACACGTCCGACCAGTGCCTGCCCATCTCCCTGGCGCGCACGCACGGCAGCCAGGACATCGACACCATCTGGAAGGCGTTCGTCGAGGATACATCGCTCACCGGCGAGCGCCTGGCTTCCTTCTTCGACGAGAACTTCGGCACGCGCCTCTCGGTCAGTTTCATGGCGAACCAGGTGCCGCTGAAAACGAACCGCATCGAGCTGCATCCCACGGTGAAGGACAAGTGGGGGCGCAACGTGGCGTACATCATCAAGGAGTGGCACCCCCACGACCAGTATCTGATGGACGTATTCGCCGAGCAGTGCGCGAGGGTGTTGCGCTTCGGCGGCGACGGCGGCAGGGGCAACTACCCCGTGTTCGAAAAGGGGGGCGTTTACCAGGCAGAGAACGGGCTGGCGCGCATCGCCAATCACATTCTGGGCGGCGCGCGCTTCGGCACGGACCGCAATGACTCGGTGCTCGACCCCAATTGCCGCGCGTGGGAGTTCGACAACCTATACGTCACCGACGGCAGCTTCATGCCCACTTCCGGAGGAGCCAATCCCACATTGACCATACAGGCGAACTCGTTTCGAGTCGCCGACCACCTATTGTCACGGCTCTAGCGCAGAAAACCGGCTCCGCCGGGTGAGGAGGATACAAACGTGGATCCACGATTCGACGAAGTCTTCAGCGACCGGTTTACCAACCCGGAGAACGAAACGTTCAAGGTGGTTTTCTATCCCGACCGCATTTATCATGCCCAGTACCTCAACGCCACGCGCAGCCCGCGCTACCGCTACAACGTGCACGAGGTCCGCAACCAGCTCGACATCGCGGTGCTCAAGGGCCAGGTGTACATGGATGGCGTTTACCTGTGCAACTTTCTGCGCATCGAGTACCGCGCCAGCCGTCTGACGGAACTTGCGCGCGAGCGGAACCGCTTTCTTCGGGACCAGGTCCTCGCCTGGGTGCACCTGCTGCCCGAAGATCCTTCGCTCGAGGCGCAGGCGACGGTGAAACTGATCTACGACAAGTGGGTGGACGCCTACCAGGTGGAGATTTGGGAAACGCTGGAGCCGCCGCTGGGCAAGCACCACGATTACACGGTCCTGGACATGATGGGCCAGAACGGATCCATCATCAAGGTGAGCGAGTTCAGCCCCGCCCTGCGGGACGTGAAGGCCATCCGCCGCGTGGAACTCGCCTTCCGTGAGAACGACCGCGACCTGCCCTTCGGCTACGCCATCCAGAACCCTGAGTGGGACAACAACTTCCTCCGCACGCACCAAGAGCCGCGAAGCGATATGCCCAGCTCTCCGGAGAACACGGTGGAGGACAGGTGTTATCTCATCGATTTCCAGCGAGGGTGGTACTTCCATGCGAAAGACGTGAAGCCGGTGCGCTATTTGAACGCTATGATGGAGCCCGGCAATCCCGATGCGAAGCCGGACAACGTGATCGAGATGCGCTGGCTGGTGCAGCGCGAGCTGGGCAGCTCGATGGTCTTCTTCCACGAGGTCACCATTCCTCCCGGCAAGGTGGAGGGGATCCACCGCCATATTGGAACCGAGGAACTTTATTTCGTGACCCAGGGCAAGGGCACGGCGTACATGGCGGAGGGAGACGATCCCTCCACCGATTCCCTGCCGACCGTGGAGCGCGACGTCTACATGCAGGGCAAGCTGAAGTGCAAAGCCCTTCCAGTGGAGCCTGGCACGGTGATCTACACCAAGAGCGGAGGCGTGCACGGTATCCGCAATGACGGCAACGAGCCGCTGAAGTTCGCGGCCTTCCTGTATCACACAGTCTAGAGGAGACAGCCCATGGCCACTACAAGCGTTCCTCCCTCGCCGCCGATGCAGGGAACTTCACCGCAGTTGATGGCGCACGTCGATAGCGTCTTTCAGGTGGATCCCTCCACGACGCCAAACTACGACAGCGGCAACTCGCTCGTGAAGCTGCTAAGCATCATGGAGAAGACAGGGCTTGCCGCGGAGCGGCAGAGTTACCTGGCCAATTCACTCCAGTACCTGTTTCCGATCAGGAGGCTCGAGCTGTACGGTCCGGCGGGCAGCGACTTCCAGATTCTGGACCCCACGCAGCAGGACAACAAGAACGATTTTCAGAAGCAGAACGTGCGCGATTTCGAGCTGACCGACACGCAACTGGTGCGCGGGTGGGCCGTCGCCGGCAATAACATCGTGCCTTTCCTGCGCGCCAGCTACCGCGGCGGGCCGGACTCGCTTCTTTCGGAGATGTCCGGCCATCGCCTCGGCCAGCGCATCAAGCTGTGGATCAGGGTCAACGGCGCGCAGGTTTCCTCGCCGCTGGTGGTGCCCTACAACCCCATCACGGACCGCTACGATATCGAGCTGTGGAATTCGCCGGTCCCCGACCTGCGCCCGCTGCTGGATGACAAGGCGCGCGACGCGATGGACCGCGGCGAATTGCAGGTCCGCAACGATCTGGTGCAGGGAGCGCTGTCGGATTTCGACCGGGGCAAGCTGGAAGACCAGTACACGGTCTTTGTGGCGCCCAACAACACGATGCATCCCGTGCTGCCGCTCCGCATCGAGCTGGCCTGGGCCGACGAATCCGAGCGCTTCTGGGACTCGCAGAACGGCAACAACTACGTCTACGAGTTCAACATGATTCTGCGCGGCTGGGATGCGTTCCTGGGCGTGGGCACGAGCCCGAATCCGCACGGCGGCGTGGGATTCCTGGAGTACCGCAACCTGATGTCGAACTATGGCCGCTACGCCGGGCGCAATGAACTAGGCCGCACGCCCCAGTTCTGGAACTTTGACGCCTTTGGCCGCAAGGACCACAACGGGCGCCGCGAGAACTTCATGGCCGTCGATTACATGGACCTTCACATCCTCAAGGCCAACTGCGGAATCGGCCTGCACCGGCACCGCGACAATCAGGAGGTGTTCTTCATGATGGACGGGCAGGGTTACATGGTTGTGGGCGATTGGGTCAAGTTTCCTAACCGCGAGCGGTGCTTCGAAATCCGCACTCTGAGGGCCGGGCATTTCGCTATGCTGAAGGGCGGCAATCTGCACGGCCTGATGAATCCCAGCGACGAAAACATCTCGCTGTTCATGTTCGGCGGATATGACTAGCGCGCAACCCGTAATTCAGCCGTTCTCGTGGGCGGCCATTGAAGGCTCGCCCTTGCCGCTGGGCGCTACCTATGTTCCCTCCGAACACGCTTACAATTTCGCGCTCTATGCAAAGGACGCCACCAGGGTTACGCTGCTGCTTTACTCCGAGTCGGATCCGGTGACGCCGGTGGACACGTACGAGATGCGCTATCCGGGGAACAAGACCGGGCGCATCTGGCACTGCCGCCTGCCGGCCAGCAGGGTGGAAGCGGTTAAATACTACGCCTACCGCATCGAAGGCCCGGCAGACATTTCCCAGGGCCACCGGTTCGATCCGGAAAAAATCCTGCTCGACCCCTACGCGGACGCGGTCTACTTCCCACCCAATCACAGCCGCATGGCGGCGTCGCGGCCGGGACCCAACGACGGGCGGGCGCCGCTGGGAGTGATCGAGATTCAGGGACAACCCTTCGACTGGGGAGACGACGTGCGGCCGCGCCACGGCCACGATACCGTCATCTACGAAATGCACGTGAAGGGGTTCACGGCGCGCGCCAACTCGGGCGTGACGCCGGAGAAGCGCGGTACCTATGCCGGTGTGATCGAGAAAATTCCCTACCTCAAGGAACTGGGGGTCACCGTTGTGGAGCTGCTGCCCGTGTTCCAGTACGATCCGCAGGAGCGCAACTACTGGGGCTACATGCCCCTGAACTTTTTCTCGCCGCACCATGCCTATTCGTCGAACCGCACGCCCGGCGCGCAGCTCGATGAGTTCCGCGAGATGGTGAAAGCGCTGCATGCCGCCGGCATCGAGGTCGTGCTCGACGTGGTTTACAACCACACCACCGAGAGCGACGAAAACGGCCCCACGTACAGCTTCCGCGGTATCGACAATTCCACTTACTACCTCCTGCACGAGGACCGCTCGCGATACCGCGACGACACGGGCACGGGAAACACGCTGCACTGCGCGAACCGCTACGTGCGAAAGATGATCGTGGACAGCATGCGCTTCTGGGCCGAGAAGATGCACGTGGACGGGTTCCGCTTCGATCTGGCGTCCATCTTCACGCGCAACAGCGACGGCTCCGTCAATTATGACGATCCGCCTGTTATTTCCCAGATTACGAGCGACCCCGCTTTCGAGGACCTGCGGCTCATCGCCGAAGCCTGGGATGTGAGCGAGTACCAGTTGGGAAAGAGCTTTCCGGGAATTACGTGGTTTCAGTGGAACGGCAAGTTTCGCGACGAGATCCGGCGATTTGTGAAGAGCGATCCCGGCATGATCGGCTCGCTGATGACGAGGCTTTATGGCAGCGACGACTTGTTTCCCGATGAGCGGGCGTTCGGCTACCGTCCCTTCCAGAGCGTGAACTACGTCTGCTCGCACGACGGCTTCTGCCTCTACGACCTGGTCTCGTACAACTTCAAGCGCAACCTGGCGAACGGGCACAACAACACCGACGGCACCGACGAGAACTACAGTTGGAACTGCGGCTGGGAAGGCGACGAAAACGTCCCTGCCGAGGTGTTAGCCCTGCGCAAGCGCCAGGTGAAGAACTTCTGCACCCTGCTGATGCTGGCCAACGGCACGCCTATGTTTGTGGCCGGCGATGAGTTTATGAACACGCAGGGCGGCAACAACAATCCCTACAACCAGGACAACGAGACCACGTGGCTGAACTGGGACCTTCTCGAGCGCAACGCCGACATCTTCCGGTTCTTCAAAAAGATGATTGCGTTCCGGAAAGCGCACCCCTCGATCGGGCGCAGCACCTTCTGGCGCAGCGACATTGAATGGTATGGAACCTCCGGCCCTCCGGACTTGAGTTACAACTCGCATTCGCTGGCCTATCTGCTGCGGGGCGGCTCCGTGGGCGATCAGGATATCTACGTGATGATCAACGCATGGTGGGAGCCGCTGACGTTTGACTTTCAGGGCGGGAACCCCGGAGGATGGCAGCGCGTCGTGGACACGAACCTTCCCAGCCCTGAGGACATCAACGATCCCGTGCCTGTGACCAACGCACGCTACACACTGGGTCCGCGTTCCGTCGCCGTCTTCGTGCGGTAAGCTCGCGCCATTATCCTGCCCCTGGAGCGGCAACCCTGGAGAGCTCCGCCCGGATTACAATGTAGACAAGCAGTCCAACTCAATACCGCCCGCGTAAAGGGTAGGGCGGAACATGCCGCCCAAAAGGGGATGGGTGGTACATCCATGCATTCCGGTTCGCAGCCTTTTTTCTGGGGGAAATGGCATGCTGCTGGGAAACATCCGAAGTGCCGCTCTGTGCACCGCCGCGCTTGTGCTTTGCTCCGCGCTCCTGGCGGCGGATGCCGAATTGAAAATCGTGGTGCTGGAAGGGCAAGGCGCCATCAACAATATACGCCAGTCAACGGCGAAGCCTCCCGCGGTTCGTGTGGAGGACAGGGCGGGCCGGCCAGTGCCGGGCGCCCGGGTCACCTTTGTGCTTCCCGATATAGGGGCGGGCGGCGTGTTCCCTAACGGACAGACTTCGCAAACCGTCGTGGCCGATGGGGAAGGCCGCGCGGCTGCCCACGGGCTTCGCCCGAACAACGTCGCCGGGCGCTTTCTGATCCGGATCGACGCGGTGCACGGCGACCGGAGGGGGCACGCCGTTCTGACTCAGACGAATGTGGCGCCACCGGCGGATCGCCGCATTTCCAAGAGAACCCTGATTATCATCGGCGCGGCCGCGGGTGTGCTCACTGGGGTTCTGATCGCGACGCGCGGCGGGGGAAACAGCAGCGCGGCGGCGCCCGCGGGCGGCACCGTCATCACCCCCGGCAGTCCCGTTTTCGGACCGCCCCGTTGACGCCATGCGACCGCTTGCCGCTGCTCTGATTCTGCTGGCCTGGCAGGCCCCGGCCCACGGCCCTGCCATCCGGGGGCCCATGCTCGGATATGTGTTCGACCCGGGCGCCGCGGCCATACGGCCCATCCTGGGAATTCCGGGGGCGGCCACGCTCGGCGCTCCGCTGGATCTCGGCGAACCTATCGTCCGGGCGGTGATCTCGCCGCGGCAGGACTTCGCGCTCGCGGTTGCCGCCTCCGATTCCCGCGTGCTGGCAGTCAGCCTGCCATCCGGAACGGCCGAGGGCTGCGAGTGTGCGCCCGGCCCGGACCGCATTCTTTTCAGCCCGCGCGGGGATGCCGCGGCGCTTTACTACTCAGCCGGTGCGAGGCTTCGCGTTCTCCCGCGCGCCGGGACGGCTCGGGGCGGAGAGTTCGACCTTTCGCTTTTTCCCGGTGAACTGACCGCGCTTGCGGTGAGCGACTCCGGCGCCGCGCTGGCCGCCTTTCTCAATGAATCGGCGGGGATCGTGTACTACCTGGAGTCCGGCCGGGAACCGGGGCTCGCGCTTTCGCTGAGCCGGGCGTCCGCGCTGGCCTTTCTCCCGGCAAGCTCCGACGCGCTTGCAACCGACGATGTGGACGACCGCCTGTACCTCATTCGGGATCCGGGCGGCCGCGCGGAAGTCACCTTGACGGCGGCCGCCGGCGACGGCTTGGAAAAACCTGCCGCGGTCCTCGGCCTAGAAAAATCGCGGGCGTTAACCGCGGATGCTCGTGGCATCGTTATGACCGATCTCACCGCGGGCTTCTCCTCGGTGATCGAGTGCGGGTTCGCTCCAGGCGATCTTCAGCCTTTGGGCGGTTCCGTTTACCGGCTGGCGGCGCCGTCTCCGGGTCCGCTGTGGTTTCTCGACGGCGGCGCGCCCGGCGCACGGGTGTTTTTCGTTCCGCCAGATAACTTTGCTCCGCCGCAGGAGGAACAGCCATGAGGCGCGGCATGTTTCTCCTGGCGGCTGCGCTGGCGTTGGCCCCATCCGGGACGCTTCAGCTCGCGAGAGCCGACGTCAAAATTGCCACGAACTCCTTGCCCGACGGCAGGGTGGGCGTACCTTACTCAGCTTCGCTCGACGTGAGAGGCGGCCGGCCGCTCTATCGCTGGACTGTCTCCGGCGATCTCCCTCCGGGCTTGAGCCTTGAACTGATCACCGGCGCCATTACGGGTATCCCTGAAGTGGCCGGGGTCTTTGACTTCGTGGTCCGGGTCACCGATTCCAGGGGCGACTCGGACACCGCGTCCTTCCGGATCAGAATCCGTACGGCTCCAGAGGTGGGTCCGCTGGTGGTCGCCACGGCTTCGCTGCCGGCGGGGATGGTGGGTCTGCCGTATTCTGCGCCCCTGCTTGCTCAAGGGGGCGTCCCTCCGTATTCGTGGTCCGCTTCGGGGCTGCCAGCTGGCCTCGGCATCGGTTCGGGCGGGATCGAGGGGACTCCGGCGCAGGCGGGGACGTTTCCGGTGACCGTGGAAGTCACCGACAGCTCGTCCGCATCGGCCACAAAGGATCTCGTGATCAACGTGGCGCCCGCCCTGACGATCACCACGGGCGCGCTCCCCACAGGCAAAGCCGGCTCGGAGTACTCAGCCCAGCTCGAGGCCATCGGGGGAAGCCCGCCTTATACCTGGTCCATAGCCTCGGGCGCGCTTCCCGCGGGACTGAGCCTCAAAGGCTCGCAAATCTCCGGAACGCCGGCTTCCGGGGGGACGCGAGACTTCACACTCCGCGTTTCGGATTCCGCGGGGGCTTCGGCGGTGAAAGCTCTGAGCATCCTGATTGAACCCAAGGCGCCGCCGCTGGCCATCTCAACGGGCTCACTGCCCGACGGGCGGACCGGCGCACCCTACAGCCAGACGGTGACGGCTACGGGAGGCACGCCGCCCTATTCGTGGTCGGTAATTTCGGGTACGCTCCCCGCCGGCCTGACGCTTGGAGCGGGCCAGATTATGGGCACGCCTACCGACGGCGGCACGGCGCGGTTTACTCTCCAGGTGAAGGACAGCGCCGGAGAAACCGCAACCAAGGCCTTCACGATAACCATTGAGTCTGCGTTGCAAATCGCCAGCCCGAACGTGCTACCCGCCGGGGCTGTGCATGCCCCTTATCGCTACAATCTGATGGCGGCCGGAGGGGAGCCGCCTTATTTCTGGGAGATCACCGGAGGCTCGCTTCCGCCCGGCCTGACTCTGGCGGACAACGCGATCTCCGGTAATCCCACCGCCGAGGGGAATTACAGCTTTTCGGCACGGGTCACAGACAAAGCGGGCGGGTCCGAGAGCGGCACATTCTCGGTCAAGATCAACCCCGGCCTGACGATCACGAGTACCTCGCCGCTTCCCGCCGCGGCCGTCGGGACACAGTATTCTCAGGCGCTTGCGGCGCTGGCGGGCGCGCCGCCTTATGAGTGGTCCGTTGTTTCCGGCGCCGTGCCCAGCGGCCTGAGCCTCGATCCAAGGACCGGCGTGCTGAGCGGCACCCCGTTGGTTGGCGGCACCTTCGATTTCACCGTACAGGTCAGGGATACCGCCGGCTCCTCGGTTTCCAAACCGTTCACGATCACGGTCGTATCGGCGCTTTCCATCGCAACGGCGAGCCCGCTTGCTTCCGGCGCCGTCGGCGTGCCGTATACGCAATCGCTCAGCGCGACAGCGGGCACGTCGCCGTATACCTGGGCGATCGCGGCAGGCGCGCTTCCTCCGGGCCTGACACTGGATGCCGCCGCGGGAATCATCACCGGCACGCCATCGGCAACCGGGACGTTTGAATTCACCGTGCAGGTACGCGACTCGCTGTCCGCCGCGGCTTTCAAAATCCTCGCCATCACCATCGCGCCGGCAATCGCCATCGCGAATGTGTCACCGCTACCGCCGGGAACCGCAGGAGAGCCCTATTCCCACCAGTTGAGCGCGCAAGGCGGCGTCGCGCCCTATACCTGGTCGGTGGTGGGGGGAACGCTTCCGGCGGGACTGGTGCTCGACGGCGCCCAAGGCCTGATTAGCGGAACTCCGCAGGCCGCCGGCGACTACGAATTCACTCTTCGCGCCGCCGATGCCGCGGGAGGAGCCGCCACGGCTACCGCAACCCTGCACATCGGGCTGGTCGCGCCGCCCGCAGTGGCAATCACCGGGCTGCCGAAGACGGCCGGACCGCTCGCCCAGCCGCAGGTAAGTGTGAGCATCGAGGCGCCGTATTCGCTTCCGCTCACGGGCCAGCTCGTGTTGACGTTCACGCCGGACGCCATCGTGCCCGGCGACGATCCCGCGATCCAGTTTTCAACTGGAGGCCGCACCGTGGACTTCAGCATTCCGGCGAACTCCACGCAGGTGAATCTGCCTGCGCCCCAGATCGCGCTACAGACGGGCAGCGTGGCCGGTACGATCACTGTTTCGGCGGTCCTAAGGGCTGGCGGCGTGGACGCCACACCTTCCCCGGCGCCCGTCCGCACGCTCAGGGTCCCGCGTTCCGCCCCTGTGATCCGGAGTTTGAAGAAGGTCACCACGGCGACCGGTTTCGAAATCTGGATAACGGGATATTCGCCCTCACGCGATCTGACACAGGCGTCTTTCCGGTTTACGCCGGCGAGCGGGAGCAATCTTCGCACAACGACGGCAACTCTTCCGCTCGCCGAGTCAGCGCGGCAGTGGTACGAGGATCCCGCCTCAAGGCTATTCGGCAGCCAGTTTACGATCGTGCAACCCTTTACGTTGCAGGGCAGCGCGGACGCAATTGGAGCGATTTACGTAACGCTTTCCAACACCGCGGGAACCTCCGAGGAGGTCCTGGTTCCGGAAGATACGGCAGGCGGAAATTGACGATTAAGCGGCGCGCGCCGCTCGTGCTTCGGTGCAGCGCTGCTGCTGTGCGGCAAAGGCGGCCACCCCAAGGATCCCGGCGACTTCGTCGCCGAGTTCGCACCAGGAGAATGGCTTCTCGATGAAATGAATGCACGGGTCGGGGACGAGTTCGCGGTTGATCCACGGAGGGTCGCCCGAGATCACTAAGAGTTGGATGTCCGGGTGGTGGCGGGCAGCTTCCCGCACCAGTTTCGGAGCCTCGTGAACGCGGGCGTCGGCGATCAGCAGGCCGATTGAGCAACTTTGTTCAGGGGCTTGCGGCGTCTCGTGCCCGGCGCCCGCTTCCAGGACCCGAAGCCCGCAATGACTCAAGAATTCCACGATCTGCCGCCGCAGCCCCTCGGCGGCTATCGATACGAGTACAGCGCCCGCGTCCGATTGGAATATTCCGGATTTCGCCATTTTCGGACCTCTTAAAACCGAATCTAGCCTACCTCTGCGGGAATCAATAGCCCCTTAATATTAAACACCGCGCGGTAATTCGTAAACAACAAGGAAAAATTCAGCTGAATTTTGCCTGTTTTGACCGTAATTGTGGAAGCAGCGCGTCTACGCGCTTGTCCGGATTGCGTTTCCGTTCCTGGCGCTGGCGCCGCGCGTGCCCGGGCCCGTGTTGTGTCTAGAATAAAATTTATGTCTGAAACACTCACCATAGCGGGACGGGAGTTCCGCTCGCGTCTGATCGTCGGTACGGGTAAGTACCGCACTTTCCAGGAGATGGCCCGCTGCCTCGAGGCGACCGGCGCCGACATGGTTACGGTAGCCGTACGGCGCGTCAATTTGACCGACCGCTCCAAGGAGTCGCTGCTGGACTACATCGACCGGGATAAGTTCTTCATTCTGCCGAACACCGCGGGATGCTATACGGCGGACGAGGCGATCCGTACCGCGAGGCTGGCGCGTGAAGTGGGGCTCTCCAACTGGATCAAGCTGGAAGTAATCGGGGACCAGAAAACGCTGTTTCCGGACAATGCAGGCCTGCTGGAGGCCACCCGCGTGCTTGTCAAGGAAGGTTTTGTCGTCCTCCCCTACACGAATGACGATCTGGTGAACGCGCGGCGGCTCATCGATGCCGGCGCCGCAGCCGTGATGCCGCTCGGCGCGCCGATCGGCTCTGGGATGGGGATACAGAACGTGGCGAACCTGCGGATACTTCGCGAGATGATCACCGAGGTTCCGCTGATTGTTGATGCCGGCGTGGGCACGGCGTCGGACGCGGCAATCGCCATGGAACTGGGCTACGACGGGGTGCTGATGAACACGGCTATCGCCGAGGCGGAGAATTCGGAGCAGATGGCCGTAGCCATGAAGCTGGCGGTGGAAGCGGGGCGGCTGGCGTTCAAAGCCGGGCGGATGCCGAAGAGGCTCTACGCTTCGGCGAGCAGCCCGCTGGCCGGGGTCGTCCGCTAGAGCGGCCCGTCAAAGCCGGCGCCATCTATTCGCGCTGATCCAGGATCTGGCGTACGGTCTGCGCGAGCTCTCTTCCTACAAAAGGCTTTTGGAGAAAGAACATGCCGGGCCCCAAAGGTCCGCGGCGATGGATGGCGTCGTCCGTATACCCTGACATGTAAAGCACGCGCATTTCGGGGCGCTGGCTGCGCAGCCGGTCGGCCAGTTCCCAGCCGCTCATGTAGGGCATTACGATGTCCGTAATCATGAGGGGGATTGGACCAGTATGCCTTTCGCTGGCCAGCAGCGCCTCCCTCCCGTTAGCCGCCTCGATCAAGCTGTATCCGTGTTCGCGCAGCACGTGGCAGGTCAGGCGCCGCACCGTGTCATCGTCTTCGACGACGAGAAGGGTTTCCGACCCTCGGGAAGTCTCGGGTTCGGTTCGGGTTTCGGCCGTCCGGCAAGCGGGTTTTGCGACCCTGGGCAGGAAGACTCTGAAGGTTGTGCCGGCGCCCGGCTGGCTGTCGACAAATATGGAGCCTCCGCTTTGCCGGACGATGCCGTAGACGATCGAGAGTCCCAGGCCGGTTCCTTTCCCTTTTGCCTTCGTGGTGAAAAACGGCTCGAAAATGCGGCTCCTGGTTTCCGCATCCATTCCAATTCCGGTATCGCTGATGGACAGCAGGACGTAATCGCCCGGCTCCAAAGGAGGGTGCGTTTGCGCGAAGTCCTCATAGACAGTGAAGTTCTGGGTCTCCAAAGCCAGTCTGCCTCCATGGGGCATGGCATCCCTGGCATTCGCCGCGATATTGAGAATCACCTGGTGCATCTGCCCCTCGTCGCCCTTCACGTATCCCAGTTCCGGGTCGAGGACAGTGGTCAACTCGATGTCTTCTCCCAGCACGCGCCTTAGCAGATTCGTGTCTTCTTGAATCAGGGAGTTCAGAGCAAGGTCGCGAGGCTGGATGATTTGCCCCCGGCTGAATGCCAGGAGCTGATGCGTAAGCTCGGCGGCCAGGTTCCCGGCCTTGCGGATCTCCTCCAGGCTGTCGCGCAGGGGGTCCTCGGGACTAAGCTCCTGAAGCATCAGTTCGGCGTAACCATTGATCGTGGTCAAAAGGTTATTGAAATCGTGGGCTATCCCTCCGGCCAGACGGCCGATGGAATCCATCTTTTGTGCATGACGAAGCTGTTCCTCCAAGTAGGCTCTTGCCCGTTCCGCTTCTTTCGCAGCGGTGATGTCCACGGCTACGCCGCGCAGACCCGCGGGGTTCCCGTTTTCGTCCGGAATGATGGTAAAACGGACCTCAACCCATACGGTGCGCCCGTCTTTGGCAATCATGCGAAACTGGCTAGCTCCATTCCTGCCGCTGCTGAACAAATCTGACGCTTCGCGGATCGCGCGTTCGCGGTCCTCCGCGTGGACGGCGCCATGCCAGAAGCCGGGTTCGGACAGCCACTCCTGGACGCTGTAGCCCAGCATGGTTTCCACATAGCTGCTGACAAACGCCATCTTGTGGTTGGGATCATCCGGCGGTCCCCAGCTCTCCCAGACGACTCCTGGCACGCTCGCGATGATGTCAGCCAAACGCTCGCGCTGGCGCTGGACATCACTGAACAGCCGCGCCTTCTCCGCCTCTGCCTCCTCGCGCCGTGCCAGTTCGGCCTGCAAGCGCCGGTTCTTTTCCGCGAGCTGCGCGCGGGCGATAGCGTTCTCAATCGCGTAAGGCAGTTGGGTGAGGTAGTTGTCCCGCTTGACAATGTAGTCGTATGCGCCCAGTTTCAAGGCCGCCAGCGCGGCGGCTTCGTCACCCTGGCCGGTGATCACGATGACCGGGACCGCCGGACCGCCGCGCTTAAGCTCGCGCAACAGATCGAGCGCGCTCATGTCCGGCATGCGGAGGTCCGAAAGGACGAGGTCGAATCCGTTTTGCCGCACAAGTGTCAGGGCGGTGTCCGAGGAGCGGATAGCCTCCACGCTGAAGTGCGGGGCAGTCTCGGCAAAGTGCCGGAGCGTCAGGTCGATATCCGCGCGGTCGTGTTCCACGTAGAGCACCCGCCTCCGGATCACCGCCGCGTTCCTTTCCGCCTCCAGCCTCTTGCGGTCTGCGGCCGCGCTTTCCAGAATTGCCGGCAGATTTTCGAGATAATTCCCCTGTTTCGGGATGTAATCGCACGCTCCCAGGCGGAGCGCCTGGACCACCAAAGCCTCATCTCCGGCGGCAGTCGCCAGCACCGTGGGCGGGGCAGCGCCGCTCTTTTTCGCCAACTCCTGGAGGATGGTGATGCCGTCTATGTCCGGCAGCCGGTTGTCCAGCAGCAACACGTCGTAGCTGGCTTCGTCCAGGCGGGTGAGGCACTTACGCCCCGTATCCACAACTT
Organism: Acidobacteriota bacterium; assembly: GCA_029776225.1. Taxonomy (GTDB): domain Bacteria; phylum Acidobacteriota; class Terriglobia; order Bryobacterales; family Bryobacteraceae; genus Fen-330. The sequence continues at coordinate 83,124 of JAKOTR010000035.1, forward strand.
CGAGTTCGATGTGGGGGGCTTTCAGCTCGAGGTGAACCCTGGTCAGGTCGGCATCGCAAGCATTGTCCTCGGCGTAAAGCACTCGAAGCTTTTCTTTCATAAACTAGGGCGCGCTTGCCCTGAAAGGCTGCTCATTGATAAGCAGCCAGTAGACTTTGATCGTTCTGATTACTTCGGCGAAAGCGGTGGAATCAACGGGTTTGACGATGTAAGAGTTGACGCCAAGCGCGTAAGCCGCCTCGATATCCTCAGTCTCTCGCGAGGTCGTCAGCACGACGACCGGGACTTGCCTCCATATCGAATGGCTGCGGAACTGCCGCAGCACATCGATGCCGTCGACTTTCGGCAGGCGCAGGTCCAGCAGCACCAGGACGGGCACACGCGCATCGGTGGCCGAGTTGTGCTCCTCCATGTACCGCAGCGCTTCCTCGCCGTCCCGGCAGGTCATCAGCGGGTTGACTACGCTGAGTTCCCTGAACGCCTCGCAGGTAAGGTCCAGGTCCATCGGATTGTCCTCGACCAGTAGAATCGGGCGCACCGGCGTACTCATGCCGCCTCCTCCATACCAGCCGGCCGGCCGGTGGGCAAGTCCAGAAAGAAGGCTGCTCCCGAGCCGGGCTCCGATTCGGCCCAAATCTTCCCGCCCCACTTGTCAACCAGTTTCTTGACAATAGCCAGTCCGGCCCCCGTGCCTTCAAACTCCTCCGGCAGGACCAGCCGGTTGAACAGCCCGAAGATACGATCGTGGTACTTCATGTCGAAACCGATGCCGTTGTCCGAGACCACAATGTGAAGAACACCCGGACTCTGCCGCGCGGTGACCGCAACTCGGGGCGGCTTGGCGTTCCGGCTGTACTTGAGGGCATTGTCGATGAGATTGGTCAGAATCTGCAGCAAGCCGCGTTCCCATGCGCCGGCGCTTGCCGGTGAAATATCCAGTGTCACTTCCACACCTTGTTCCGTGATTTCCGGGTTGCGGTGCCGGAGAATACCCTCTACCATTGCGGCCAGATCAACCTGGGTGTAGGCGGGAATCTCCGCATCCAGACGGGCGTACTGCAGCAGATCGTCGATGAGGCGGTCGAGAGTATTGACGGCCGAGCGGATTTGCGTGATGCAGAAGAGCGCGCGGTCGGCAAGCCCGGCGCGGTGCCGGCGGTCCAGTTCCTGGGCGTAGCCGGCAATACCCCGCAGAGGGGCCTTCAAATCGTGAGATACGGTGTAGGCGAAGCCCTTCAATTCTTCGTTCCGGGCCCGCAACATTTCCTCCGCGCGCCTGCGTTGGGCGATTTCACTGTGCAGTTCCCGGTTTATTTCATGCAGTTCGGCCGTGCGCGCGGCCACCCTCTCTTCCAATACTTCCATCGCGCGCTTGCGCCCGGTGATATCGATCATGGCGCCGATCATCCGGATGGGTGTTCCGTCGATGCCGGCAACAACATAGCCGCGGTCGAACACGTCTGCGTACGAGCCGTCCCCGCGCTGGAAACGGTACTCATCGGACCAGAAGCCCTCTCCGCTTTTCGCCGCGGTGAGAATGCGAGTCATTACGCGCCCCACATCCTCCGGGTGGATATGCTCAGCCCACCAGGCCAGGTCGGAGCGCACTTCTCCGGGGGGATAACCGAACAGTGTGGTCGCGCCCTGGTTCCACCACACAGAGTCGGTTGCCAGGTCCCACTCCCAGATCATGTCGTTGGTGGCGCGAGCGGCGATTTGGAAGCGTTCCTCGCTTTGCCGGAGCTGCATTTCCGCCTGCTTGCGTTCGGTGATGTCCTGGCAGATGCCCACCAGCTTCACCGGCTCCTGCGCTTCGTTGAAGATCCAGTTGCCCTGACTTTGCACCACCCGGATATCACCATCGGGACGCACGATGCGCTCCTCGAAATCGAAGCTGCTGCGCTCGCGGAAGGCGCGCTCGATGGTCTCTCTGGCGAGGTTCCGGTCGTCCGGGTGGATCCGTTCGAGTGCAGCCTCAAACGTTGGAGCGAGTTGCCCGGGACTGACGCCGAAAATCCGATAGAGTTCCTCCGACCAGTAGACCTTCCCGGTGCGGACATCCCACTCATAGCTGCCAAGATGGGCGATCCGCTGCGCTTCGGAGAGCTGTGCCTCCCGCCTTGCCAGTTCTTCCTCGGCGCGCTTGCGTTCGGTGATATCCATCGCCACACCGACTGCGCGCACCAGCCTGCCCGCGTCCGACACCATCCGGCCCTTGCTGGCGACCCAGCGCAATGAACCGTCGGGCCAGCAAATGCGGTACTCAACGTCGTAGTCGGCGCCCACCGCCCGCGATTGCTCCAGCGCGGCTTCAACGCGGGGGCGGTCCTCCGGGTGGATGACGTCCAACACAGCCTGCAAATCGAGATTGTCGGCTCCCGCCGACAAGCCGAAAATTGCTTTCAGCCGGTCGCTCCAGACGACACGGCCGGCAGCGATATCCCATTCCCAGATGCCGACCTGCCCGCAACTGACGGCCAGGCGCAGCCGCTCCTCGCTCGTTCTCAGAGCCTCCTCCTCGCGGTGCTTGAAGATAGCAATCGCGGCAGTGTAGGTAGCGATTTCGATCAGCTTCAATTCCTTCTTTCCGGGGCGGGCCGGAGCGCGGAAATAGCAGGCAAAAGTTCCGAGTACGCGCCGGCGCGGGTCGAAAACCGGGGTGGACCAGCAGGCGCGCAGCCCGTATCCCAGCGCGAGGTCCCGGTATTCCTCCCACAGCGGATCGGTGGCGATGTCCTCGACAATGACCGGCTCGCGCCGGAAGGCAGCCGTGCCGCAGGAGCCGGCGCACGGGCCGATGGGCTGGCCCTCAATCGCGCGATTGTAGCCCTCCGGCAGGCTCGGCGCGGCGCCGTGGCGCACGTGTATCCCGTCGGGATCGAGCAACAGAATCGAGCAGAGCATGCCAGGGCACTCTTCCTCGACGGTGCGCGCCAGCAGATCGAGGACCTCGTGCAGCTCCGCCCCACGTACGATAAGGTCCAAAACCTGGTTCTGGCCCTTCAGGAGAGCCGCGCTTTCCCGTGCGGCCTGCTCCGCCTCCTTGCGTCCGGTAACGTCATAAAAAAAGACGGAAACCCCGTCCGGCGAGGGATAGACGCGGTTCTCGAACCAGCGGCTCCGGAGAAAGACTTCCGCGCAGGCCGGCTTCTGTTCGGCCATTGCTTGTTCGAGAATTGAGCGCAACTTCCGCGCTTCGTTTTCCGGGAACTCCGCCCACGCATCCGCGTTCAGGAGTTCCTCGGGTTCCCGTCCCAGCAGCTCGGCGGCAGGCCGGTTAATGAAGGTAAACTTCAAGTCCCGGTCCAGAGCCAGAACGGCCTCGTTGACTCGTTCGAGAACCCCGCCGGGTTGTTGACTGGCAGGCTTAACGCCCTGTCTTCCAGGACTCATTCGGGGCCGTACCTCCCCGCCCTAACTTACGAGAACTCAGCCGAGCCGGCCCTTTGCGCCGGTGATATCAGGTAAGTACTCTGGAGCTGTAATTTACTGTTGGTAAGTTCTCTTCGACCCGGCTCTATTTTTATTCTATCCCCGGCGAGAGCCGGAGCCCGGCTGCTTACTCCAGCACTTCCGCCGCGGCATCGATACGAGCCAGGCAGACCGTGAGCGCGATCCGTTCACGGTTCTGGTGCGCTGAAAGGAATCCTCCGCCGCGCCGTAGGGATTTCAAACGGAAACAGCTCTGTGAGCGCCGCGGGGGCTCGGACGGCAGATGCCGCGCTCGCTCCGGCGAATGAAGTTCACCAGATGGAGGGCGTGCTCGGTTGGTATCTCGCGTTCGATGCGCTCCAGAGCTTCCTCAAGCTTCAGGCCCGAGCGGTACAGGATGCGATATGCCTTCTTCAGCGCCGCTATCTCCTCGGGGCTGAATCCGGCACGCTTCAAACCAACTATGTTCAGGCCCATCGGCTCAACGTCAAAGCCGGAGTAAAGGAAAAACGGCGGCACGTCGGCGTTCACGCGCGAATTCCCACCGATCATCGCCAGCTTCCCGATCTTCGAAAACTGGTGAATCACCACGCCGCCAGAGATGAACGCCCGATCCTCGATCTCAACGTGGCCGGCGACCAGCGCGCAACTGCAAATCACCGTATCGTTTCCCACTTTCGAGTTGTGGGCGATGTGTCCCGAGGTCATGATGTAGTTGCGGTCGCCGATTTCGGTAACCGACTCCGGCTGGGTGCCGCGCGAGATGGTGTAGTGCTCGCGTATGCGGTTCCCGTTGCCGATCTTGAGATAGCTGCGCTCGCCGGTGAAGGCTTTGTCGAGCGGATCGGTTCCGAGGACGGTACCGGCCGAAATCTCGTTGCGCTCTCCCATCGTAGTCCAGCGCTTCACGTAGACGTAGGGTTCCAGCCGGCAGAACGCGCCGATCACGACGTCGGCCTCGATCACACAGTATTCGCCGATGATTACCTGGGGGCCGATCACCGCATCGGGATGGACGCGCGCCGTGGGTGCGATGACGGCCGAAGGATCGATACTCATAAGTTTGTATGATAGCCTCATGCGTGTCCGCGAATTAGCCGAATGGCTGGGCGCCACGTTCGAGGGCGACGGGGAGCGGGAACTCGTGCGCGCCGCCAGCCTGGAGAGCGCCGGCGCGGAAGACCTGGCCTTCGTTGCAAACCGCAAGGCATTCGCGCAGGCGCGGTTGTCAGCGGCGGGTTGCCTGATCGCGCCGCTGGACTTTCCGAACGAGGGTTGCCGCACCCTCATCCGCGCCGCCGAACCGCGCACGGCTTTTGCGCGCGCCGTCAGCCGGCTTCATCCCGTTCCGCCACCCGAACCCGGCATCCACCCGACCGCGGTGATCGCCGCAACGGCGGAGATCGGCCCCGGCGTTTCCATCGGCCCGCACTGCAGCATCGGCGAAGGCTCGCGCATCGGGGCTTCGGCGCAGATCGGCGCGGGCTGCCGGATTGGCCGGCGGGTGAGTATCGGTGAAGGCTGCGTGCTTCATGCGAACGTCACCGTGTACGACGATTGCGATATCGGGGCGCGCACCATTCTGCACTCCGGGTGCGTCATCGGCGCCGACGGGTTCGGTTTCGTAATGGACGGCGGCCGCTACCACAAGTTTCCGCAGATCGGCCGCGTGGTGATCGGAGAGGACTGCGAGATCGGCGCCAACTCCTGCGTGGACCGCGCCGCACTGGGCGTCACCTGGATCGGCGAAGGCACGAAGCTCGACAACATGGTCCACGTGGCGCATAACTGCCGGATCGGCCGGCACGTCGTGGTGGCGGCGCAGACAGGGTTTTCCGGCGGCGTCATCGTCGAGGACTATGCGGTGATTGGCGGGCAGGTGGGAATCGGCGACAAGGCGCGCATTGAATCGCGGGCGGTGCTCGGGTCCGGCAGCGGCGTGCTTACTTCCAAGATCATCCGCGCCGGGCAGGTGGTCTGGGGCACGCCCGCGCGCCCGCTCAAGGAGCATCTGGAACAGCTAGCCAACCTTGCCCGCCTTCCCGAGCTGCGCCGGGAAGTCGCCGAGCTGCGGCGGCGTCTCGAGGAGCTGGAGGGGAGCAAGGGTGCTGGTGATCGTCGGGGGACATAGCAGCAAAGTCGGAAAAACCTCCGTGATTGCGGGCCTCATTCGCGAGACGCCCAGCTTCGATTGGACCGCGGTGAAGATCAGCGCGCACGAGCACGGCGAGACTTCGCTGATCGAGGAGACCGATCCGGGGCGCCCGGGCGACAGCGCCCGCTACCTCGCCGCCGGCGCAAAGCGCTCCTTCTGGCTGCGGACCGCCGCCGGCGGGTTGAAGGACGCGATACCGGCGCTGCGTGAAATCCTGAATTCGAGCCGCAACGCAATCCTGGAATCGAACAGCGTGCTGGAATTCCTGCGCGGGGACCTGTATTTGCTCGTGCTGGATTTCGCGGTTCGCGATTTCAAGGAATCCGCCCGGAGGTTCGCCCCCCGGGCGGATGCACTCGTACTTTTGAACGGCGACTATCCCCCGCCGCCGTGGGTTCGTTTCGTTCCCTTGGATACGAAACCGGTGTTCCGCACCGCCCCGCCCGCCTACGCGGTGACGGAGGTGGTGGAATGGCTGCGCGAGAGCACTAAGGGATGCGCGCCGCGAGCGCCGCGCTGAGCGCCACCGGGTCCATACCCTCGGCTACGCCGGCGTACCCGGCCAGGTATTGGCCTTTCCGGAAGAAGCACAGGCGGCCGAGATATTTATCGGCGACTTCGAAAGCCTCGTCGGCGACCTTGGCCGGCTTCACCTCGCCGAACCGCGCCCGAAGCTTGGCCATCACGCCCGCCGCCGCTTCGGGTGAGTCCTCAGTAACCAGGAACGCCTTCCCGTATTCGTACTCCGCGACGTAGCCGCGCCTCAGCAGCCGCAGCCCGAGAACGCTTTCGGGGATCAGCCGGGTGGAATCGGGCACCAGCTTCTCGGTGGGGAACCAGCCGATCTTCTCGGGAATTTGAGTGCTGCCCGGGAGCTTCTTTTCAATTGCGGTGCAGAAAGCTTTCAGCACGTCAGCGCCGTCCCGTGAAATGCCGATCTCGACATAGTATTTGTCTTTGACAAAAATGGCGCGGCGCGGCACGATCTGGCCGGCCGTTCCGATTTGTGTCAGCGGTTGCCGGGGATCGCGGTTCGCGCTGAACATCCCGTAGGCAGACTCGGCGTCGGCGAACTCGGAAATATCGAAGACGATGGTATCCTCGCCGGACTGGCAGTTGACGCCGTCCATCTTGACAAAGCGGTAGATGAGGTAGCCCTCGGCGTTGCCGTCCATGTATTCAAACAGGGTATCGGCAACGAAACTGCGCGCCTCCCCCTGCTGGGTCCAGCCGGGCACCAGCGAGCAGTCTGGCTTCTGGGCGAATGCGACCGGAATCATGGCGAACAGCGCGCATCCAAGGCGCGCGAGTGTACTGATCTTCTTCCTCATGCGAATATCTCTTGCGCGCGGCGCATGCGCTGCGCGACTCTCACTCCATTCGGGCAGTTTACCGTGCATCCCGGGCACGAGTCACAACGCGCCTCGGCGTATGCGGCCGGCAACTCCTGGTAATACTCGCGGCCGACGGTGAACTGGCCGTATCCCTCGGCGTACGTGAGGAAGCGGAGCACGTCGGCGACCGGCAGTCCCAGCCGGCACTGGCCCTCGCACTTCCCGCACATCCGGCAGTACAGAGGACGGATCTCCTCCAGCCGGGCCGCAAGAAGTTTCTCGTCGGCGTCCGTGTACTTCGAGGACATGGCCCTGATGTTCTCTTCGAGCTGGTCCGTATCCACCATGCTCGGGATGGCCGTATCGACGCTCGGGTTCTTCAAGACCCACTTCAGGGCGGCAAGCATCGTGCCCTCGCGCGCCATCTTGTTCCGCAGCGCCTCGTCGGTGGGGTAGAAGCCCTGGAACCTCGAGCCGCCGGCCATCACTTTCATCGCCACCACGCCGATGCCGGCCTTGTGGGCGGCATCAAGCGAGGGCTCGAGCCCTTTGTCCATCGCGAAGTTGTACGACGTCAGAACCACGTCGAATTTCTTCTCGATAGCCGCACGGATGATGGCCGCCTGGTTGGCGTGGGTGCTGATGCCGGAAAAGCGGATTTTGCCCTGCTTCTTCGCGATGTCCTGCGCCTCGATCAACTCGTCCTTGATTTCCGCCGGGTCGCGGTAGTTGTGCAGAAACCAGATGTCGAGATAGTCCGTACCCAGTTCCCTCAAGCTGGTATCGAGATCGGCCAGCGCAGCCTCCTTCGTGCGCGACTGGACCTTGCTCGACAGAACCAGCTTGTCCCGCTTGCCCTTGATCGCGCTGCCGACCATCCGCTCGTTATTCCCGCGGCTGTATACGCGCGCGGTGTCGAAGTAGTTGATCCCCATGTCGATGGCGCGCGCGATCACACTCGGATCCGATGTGATCATGCAGCCGAAGCCCACTTTGGTGACCTTCAGGCCGGTCCGCCCGAGCGTGCCATATTCCAGTTTCGGAGTTTGAGCTAAAGAAGTCAGAAAATTTCTGCGAGATAGTCCAGTTCTCATATGGCGGTCCTTAACAATTGATAGCAGCGAACGCTACGCGAACAGCTCCTGGGCGCGGCTGACGCGTTCGGCAACCCTCACACCGTAGGGGCATTTCACCGTGCACACCGGGCAGTCGCCGCAGCGAGCCGTCACGGCGTTTTCGGGCAGTTCGCGGAAGCTTTCCCGCCCGAGCGTGAACTGGCCGTAACCGTCCGCGTACATCACAACCCGGATCAGGTCGGCGACCGGCAGGCCCTTGGCGCACGTGCCTTCACACTGGTTGCACATGCGGCAGTACAGCGGGCCGAACTGATTCAGGTAAGCGCTGAGCGTCTTCTGGTCGGCTTCGGAGAACTTCGAGCTCATTGCCGTGAAGTTCTGCTCGAGCTGATCCATGTCGGTCATGCTCGGAATGGTGGTATCGATCTTCGGGTTCTTCAGCACCCACTTGAGCGCGGCAAGCATGGCTCCCTCACGCTGCAGTGTGGCATGGAGCGAATCGCCGGGCTTGGTGCGGCGGAATCCGCCGGCCATCACCTTCATCGCCACCAGGCCCAGATTCGCCTCTTTGGCCCGGTTGATGGCGGCCTCGATCTCGGGGCCGAGCGTGAAGTTGTAGGACAGCAGAACAACGTCGATCTTCCCGGACTTGATGGCGGCATCGATCACTTCGGGCTGGCCGCTGTGCGTGCTGACGCCCGTAAAACGGATTTTGCCCTGCTGCTTTGCGGTCTGCTGCGCGTCGAGCAGTTCGTCGGTGAGCTGGTCTGCACTGCTCTTGGCGTGGAGATACCAGATGTCCAGATAGTCGGTGCCGAGTTCCTTGAGGCTTGTGTTCAGGTGTTCGAGCGCCTGCTCCTTGGTCCGGGCCTGCGTCTTGCTGGAGATGTACACCGAATTTCTCTTGCCCTTGAGCGCGGCGCCCACCATGCGCTCATTGTTTCCCCCCTGATAACCCCTGGCTGTATCGAAGTAGTTGATCCCGAGGTCGGCGGCGCGCGCAACGACGCTGCCGTCAGAGGTGATCATGCAGCCGAAGCCGACTGTTGTAACTTTCAACCCCGTGCGTCCCAGGGTCCGATAGCTGAGCCCGGTCGGCGCGAGGTTCGCGGATCCCGATATGGCCGGGGCCGAAGTTGAAGTAGAAAGGCCGAGCCCGGCTGCAGGGAGCGCGAGGCCGGCGGCCAGGAAATTGCGTCTGGACGAATTCACTGTCACCTCCAGGAACTTTCGATATAATCGGATACGAACTTCGATTGTAGAACGGGAGGTCTGCCTATGGAAGTGAATTTCACACGTCGCCATTTTCTGCATTTTGCGGCCGGCGCGGGGGCGATCATCAGCCCGCTGCCGGTGAGCCGCCTCCTGCTAGGCCAAGTGCCGCCCGGTGTGCAGGTCCCGACCAGTTTGCCCGAGCCGGTAACCCCATACACACGGCGTTCAACAGTGGCGCTAGTCAAAGGCGAGGACCGCCGCAAGAACATCATCGAAGCGCTCACGGCAATTGACGATCAGATCAAGCCGCTGCTGAAGCGCAAAAAATACGCAATCATCAAACCCAACAACGTCTCCACGACCAATCAGTTGGCGGCAACGCACGCCGACGCGATTCGCGGCATCCTCGATTACCTCGCGCCGCGCTTCAAAGGCCCGGTGGTGATCGCCGAGTCGTCGGCCGGCGATACCATGGAGGGGTTTAAGAACTTCAAGTACGATCAGGTGGCCGCCGAGTACAAATCGCGAAATGTATCCCTGGTGGACCTCAATACGGAAGGCAAGTACGAAGTCATTCCGCTGCTCTCCGCAGACCTCCACGTCGAACCTGTGCGGCTCGCCGCGCGCCTCCTCGACCCGGACGCCCTGATCATCTGCGCTGCGATATTAAAGACACATAACGTCTGTGTGGCCACTCTGTCGATGAAGAACATGACCCTGGGGGCGCCGCTTCACAGTCCCAGGGGCGTCACGCCGCGCTGGAACGATAAGCGGAAGTACCACGGCGGGATCCGGCAGACTCACTACAACATGATGCTCACCGCCCAGAAAATGGCGCCGTTCTGGGGAGTCACCGTCATCGACGGGTACGAAGGCATGGAAGGCAACGGCCCCTCTTCGGGCACGCCGGTGCCTTCGCGCGTGGCCATTGCTTCCACCGACTACATCGCCGCCGACCGCGTTGGCGTGGAATGCATGGGCATCAACCCGTTGTGGATGGCGGGACTGCAATACTGCTGGCAGGTCGGCATCGGCCAGTACGACATCGGCAAGATCGACATCCGGGGCGAGCAGATCGCCAACGTGCGCAGGGAATACCGGCTTCACAAGGACATCGAGCGCCAGCTTCAGTGGATGGGTCCGCTCACCGATATTCCTGTCAAGCTGGGCTAACTGAATTCGTTTCCGAACTGCAGGTGGGGTGGTGCGCCACCCCACCTGTATGCCTGCCTTCGCTCACGCCCGCGATTCCTGCCTGCCGGGGGCGCCTTTCAGCACTTAGGAACGCACCTTCGTTTCGCGGCCTTCGCTTTCCCCGCGCAACCAGATATATATAGGAGCGCGCGGCGCCGGCGAGGGCCACGGCAGCGCGATTTTCAACGTCTGCCGCTGGCCTCCTCCCGCCACCGGGCGGGGAAGGTTTTCAACCGGGAGCCCGAACTTGGCGTCCCAGCCCGCCCGTTCGATGAGGTCGAGGTCCTGTCCCGTCAGGATGCCTGCGTACGCCGACTCGCCCACCTTCTCGTCGGTCAGGGTGAAGCTCTCGATGCGAGGCAGCCGGATAACACGGCCCAATTCGTACGGATCGGAACGCCCCTGCGCCGCCTCAACGGTGCTCATCAAAACGCATCCGGGACGGCCAACCGCACTTGGGTCCAGGGAGAGGAACAGCATGCCGGGACCAGCCAAATCGAGCTTGGCCTCTTCACGTTTCTCGCCGGCGTGCAGCGTGAGCACCGGTTCGTCTTCGCCGCAGCCAAGCCTCACGGCGGGCCGGCCCTCAATGTTCTCCGTGCGGAGGGAAAAGCTCACAAACGACCCGGCAGGAAGCTCGCCGGGACGCAGCGTCACGCCCAGGTCGGCGGGCAGCGATCTTTCCAGGCCGGTGATTTTCGGCCGCGGGCCCGCCACTTCGATGGCCGCGGGCACCTCCACGGGCGCGTGCATGCCTTCCACCGCAAGTTTCAGCGTGAGACGCTGGCCTTTCCGCACCGAATCCTCGAGCCGTACGAAAAGGTCGCGCTCCGCCGCGCCCGGCGGGCCGAGTTCGACCGAAGCTCCGGACGCTTCGATGCGCTCGATTCGATCAAGCCCCGAACCGCGCACGGCGATCCTCTGCTTTTCCTCGCCGAGGTTGGCGCGGAGCGGCAGACCCGCGATGACCGGCACCGGCGGGAGCACGCGGAGCGGCATTTCATGAGTCGCTCCACCGGCCTGCGTGATCACGAGTTTGTATCGGCCCGCCTTCAGCTTTCCGGTATCGATGGCCAGGTCGATCGTATGCTGCGATCCCGCGCGCTTGCCTGACGGCAGCGTGAACTCCACCGCCTGCTCGTTCAGCGTCACCTTCTCGACGAACTGGAAATCGGCGCCGGACAAAGTCACCTTAACCTTGCCGCGGCCTTCGATCAAGCGATCCTGCGATTCGGGCGTGACTGCCGCGGATTTCAGGTCGCCGAGCGGGTGCAGGCTGATCTCCCCCGGAATCTGGAACGTGTCCCAGTCCCAGAGTCCTGTGATCGTGTAGGTGCCGGGCGGAGCTTCGGAGTTTGTGAGATCGAGCTCCAGCGCGCCAGGCTGTGCCTTGACCGCAATTGGAAAGGCGCGCTCGCCTTGCCCCTTCAGACTCCAGTTCCTGACCCGCTCCAGCGCCTTCCAGTTGGCCGTTTTGATCGGGATGGACGACTTTTGGCTCACGGGCAGGTGGCTTGCGCCGGCGAGCGAAACCGCTGGCGGACCAGCATCGGGAAGCCGGCGTGCCCAGAGATACGCAAGCCGCGTGCGCGCTCGTGCCGGCTGTGGCCGGGCGCACAGCGTCAACCCGTAGGCGCCTTCACGCTGCGCCAGCGCGGATCGGAACTCGGTGTTGGGGAATATCAGCGTTTTGAGGTTGAGCCCCATTGCCGCGCCGCCGGCCGCGAGCCCCACATTGCTGCCGAAGAACAGCGCCGCTACCGACGCCGCCAGTCCCGCGGACTGCTGCATCCGGGTAGCTGGGGTGGGGGCAAGGGGATCGTAGCTGGCCAGCGCCGGGTTGAGCGCCCGCATGAGCACGAGCGCCTGCTCGCTGGTCGGGGCGGTGCGGTCAAGTTTGGGAATCGAAGTTCCGTATTGCGCGGCGAAGCCTGAGAGCGCCGCATCGAGATTCGCGGAGGACTGGGCGGCTTCCTGCGCCAGCAGCGTCTCGATCAGGTTTTCGACCTGCTCGGTCTTTTCGGCGTAATCCGCCAGTTGCGCGACGAGTTCGTGATCCTTGGTGACGAGGGAGGTAACCTTGTTGCGGCTCAGGCCATTCGGCCCGAGGACCATGCATGCCACGCGGACCCGAAACGGCGCGATCCACTCCGCCGCCTGATCTGCCCGCCGGGGTTCGAATACCTTGATTTCACCGCCCGTGGCGGGAACCAGCACCAACGAGACTTGCGCGCTCTTGCCGAGGTTGGCCGGGAGTTTCACCGGCCGGTAAACGAACCTGTCTCCCGGCCGTACCATGTTGACCTGGTCGATTCCCAATGGGTCCCCGGTGCCAGGGGCTTGAACCGTCAGATGAAAGCTGGCGAGCGGAGCGCTGGAGGGACAGCCATAAGGCGCCGCCGCCAGCCGGCACACGGAAGCGAGCAGAAAAACAGCAGCAGCGCAGCGGATCATGGCTACTTGGTTATAGACGTGTCCAGAGCTGGAAAAGTCTGAACTGGAAAGCACCTTCAGTCCGCCGGAACGGAGCGAGAGCTACAGCTCGAGCAGGTGTCCCAGCTTTTCCTTCTTTGTCCGAAGATAGTTTTCGGAAGCGTGCACCGGCTCAGCCACGCAGGGAACGCGCTCGGCGACCTTGATCCCGGCCTGCTCCATTGCCTGGATCTTGTCCGGGTTGTTCGAGAGGAGGCGCACGCTCGACAGCCCGAAATACCGGAGGATTTCGGCCGCCAGGGAATAATTGCGGTGATCCGCCTTGAACCCCAGGAGCTCGTTGGCTTCCACCGTGTCGGCGCCGCCGTCCTGGAGTTCATACGCGCGCAGCTTGTTGAGCAGGCCGATGCCCCGGCCCTCCTGGTGCTCGTAGATCAGCAGCCCGCGTCCTTCTCCGGCGATTGCTGCCAGCGACAGTTCCAGTTGCGCCCGGCAATCGCAGCGCAGGCTGTGGAAAACGTCGCCCGTCAGACATTCTGAGTGAATCCGGACCAGCGGCGGTTCGGGACCCTCAAGATCGCCCATCTTGAGCACGACCGCCTCTTCGGGCGCCGGCCGGCAATGTTGGAATCCGTAAATCCGGAAGTGCCCGAATCGCGTCGGGAAGTCGGCTTCGGCGACTTTTTCAAATCCGGATTTGCTGCCATTGTGAGACATGGTTCAGTGCGCGCTAATGCCTTTAATTATAATGGACTCCGGACCCCCATGGCGGAAGAGCGACTCGTCGTACTGATGACCTTAATGATCCGCCTCGGAGTGGTGGCCGCGCTTGCGAGCATTCTGGTCCGCTCCAACCGGTTCAAAAGAACGCTGTTGCGGGAACAGCGGACGCTGAACCAGCGGTTGCTGCTGGCGCTGAGCTTCTCCAGTATTTTTGGCGCGGGCGTGGCGGTCCGCGTCGTTCAGAACAGCTACCGGGCGGTGGACTTGGGTCTGGAGGCCAGCCTTCTGGCCGGTCTGCTGGGCGGCTACGTCACCGGGCTCCTCTCCGGGGCGCTCATTTCGCTGCCCGCGATGTTCCACCACGAATATCTCACCCTCCCGCTGCTGGTGGGCGCGGGCGCGGTCGGGGGGCTGCTGCGCGACGGCGCTCCCGACACCGAGGAAATCTGGCGGTTTTCGCCTTTTTTCGACCTGAGCCTTTACCGCCTGTTCGCGCCCGGGCATGACCATATCCGGGCGGCCTTTCAGCTTGTCTCCCTTTTCGCCATTTTGTTCCTGGAGTTTCTGCGCCTCACGTTGGGCCAGATGTGGCCGAAATTGCTGTTCTCCATCCGTCCGACGTGGCCGGACCCTCACCCGCTGAACTATGTAGCCGTTTACGCCTCGACGGTGTTTGCGGTCACGCTGCCGCTGAAGATCTGGAACAACACCCGGAACGAGATCAAGCTCGAAGAGCAGCAGCGGCTGCTGCTTCAGGCGCGGATGGACGCGCTCAGCCGCCAGATCAACCCGCATTTTCTTTTCAATACCCTGAACTCGGTCTCATCGCTCATCCGGACCGACCCCCAGCAAGCCCGCGCCGTCGTCTACAAGCTGTCCAACATCTTGCGGCGGCTCCTGCGCAAGCACGATACCTTCAACCCGCTTAGCGAGGAACTGGACTTCATCAACGACTATATATCCATCGAGATGGTGCGCTTCGGCGACAAGCTCCGGTTCGAGAAAGAGGTGGACCCGCGCACGATGGACCGCCTCGTGCCGAGCATGTTGTTGCAGCCGCTCATCGAAAACTCTGTCAAGCACGGCTTGAGCAACAAAGTCGATGGCGGGGTGGTGCGCTTTCGCAGTAGTCTAAAGGAGGGAAGGCTGCACTTACTTGTGGAAGATGACGGGGTTGGGATTCCAGAGGCTAAGCTGGCGAATCTCCGCGGGCAGGGCATCGGAGTCAGCAACGTGAACGAGCGGCTGAAAGTACTCTTTGGCTCCGATTACCGGATGTGGATCGACAGCAAGCCGGGGCAGGGCACCCGGATCGAGATCGAGATCCCCGAACTGCAATCCAGCATGGCTCCCGCCACCTGAGGCAGGTCCGGCGCTTGTTCCGGCCTCGCCAGGCCCGGGGAGTATGCACGCACACAAAGGTGACACTTGACTAACTCAGAATCAGCAGTGCTGGCTCTTGGTTCTAACGGGCTTCCTAAGACAATCGCGGACCGGACCAGACGGATCTACGACCGGCTGGCTCTCATTTACCCGCTTTCGACATACCTGTTTCACAGCCGGGCGCACCAGTGCGCGCTGGAGGCGGCCGGAGTGCGGGATGGCATGCGGGTGCTCGAGGTGGCAACCGGTTCGGGGGAGATGTTCCGGCGGGTAGTGCGCGCCAATCCAGGCGGCGCCACCATCGGCGTGGATCTTTCTCCCAACATGGCGCATCGGACGCAGTGCCGCATCCGCCGCGAGTTCCCCAATTCCGTGACCCTGTGCCAGGCCGTGGATGCGCGCTTCATGCCCTTTCGCGATAACAGCTTCGACGTGGTCTTCTGCTGTTACCTGCTGGAGCTGCTCGGCGCGGAGGACATTTTCAAAGCTCTGAGCGAGATCCGCCGGGTGCTGCGGCCGCTGGGAAAAATAGCGCTGGTCTGCATAGGGCAAGATACCCGCATCTTTAACCGGCTCTATAAGATCGCGGGCGGCATCGCACCGGCTTTCTGGGGGAGGCAGGTCGCGCATCATGTCCCCTCGTTGATCGAAGCTTCGCAGTTCCGCGTGATTCAAGACAAGGCGGTGCGGCAAAGCTTCTACCCCTCGCGCGTGCTGGTGGCTACAAAGGTGGCGTCCGCCTGATGTAAATAAATGCAGTGCAGTGAGGCTTCTTCTGGTAAATTAGACCCGAAAGGAGCTGCACTGTGGATGCAAATCGGCGGGGATTCTTGAAAAATTCTTTGGCGGCGGTTTCGGCCGCTCCTTTGTTTGTGCCCCGGAAAGCTTGGGGCGCAAATGACCGCATCACTTACGGCGTAATCGGCGCGGGCGGGCGCGGGGTCTACGTCAGCCAGGTGTTCCAGAAGCTCGGGGCTGAGTGCGTGGCCATTTGCGACGTTTACGAGCCTAACATCCAGAGGGCGCTCAAGAACGCGCCCGGAGCGAAGACGTACGTCGATTACAACGATCTGCTCGCACAAGAAGGGATCGACGCCGTCCTGATCGCGACTCCCGACCATCAGCACTATCCCAACCTGATGGCGGCGCTCAAAGCTGGCAAGGACGTTTACCTGGAAAAACCCATGTCGCACTCCATCGAGGAAAGCCGCAAGATGGTCGAGGCGGTGCGAAAGTCGAAGCAGATCGTGCAGATCGGCATGCAGCGCCGCAGCGCGGAGATGGTGCTCAAGGCCAAGCAGAAGATCGATGAGGGCGTTCTGGGCAAAATCTCGATGGTCAAGCCGGTGTGGAACTGGAACACGGCCAGGCCGCTGAACAACAGTCCGCTTGAAGGCAAGATCGACTGGAAACGTTTCTGCGGGCCGGCCAAGCGGGAATTTCAGCCGATGTGCTTCCGCAGTTGGCGTCTGTTCTGGGAGTTTTCCGGCGGCAACATGACCGACCAGGGTACGCATCTGATGGACGTCACGCAGTGGTTCACCGGCACCGAAAGCGGACCGCTCTCGGCCATCTGCTACGGCCAGATTCAGAAGACCACCGGCTCGGAAGTCCCCGACGTGTTCTGCGCCGTGTTCGAGTATCCGCAGCACATGGTCACCTGGACGCTCAACTACTGCAACTCCTACCACAACGGGTGGTCAATTCTGTTCCAGGGCGACAAGGGAACCATGCTCATGGACGAGGCCGGCTGCCGCATCTGGGCTGAGCCCTCCACAAGGCCGGAAAACCGCGAGCCGATTTACGAGGACAGGGCGGGCATTCCGGTGGAAGCGCACGTACAGAACTTTCTCGATTGCTGCCGGACGCGCAAGGAGCCGAACGCGCCCGTGGAAGTGGGCGCCAGCGCGGTTTCCGGCCCGCATCTGGCCAACATCGCTTTCAAGCAAAGGCGCCAGGTCAGGATGAGCGAGGTGTAAACGCGCAACACCGGCGGACTATACTCTTTAAGCGGAAGGAGCTTTCATGAAGGTTGCTTTTATTGGTCTGGGGATTATGGGGAAGCCCATGTCCCTGAATCTGCTGAAGGCAGGTCACGAGCTGTTCGTCTACGATATCGTCCCGGCTCCGGTTGAAGAAGTGGCGAAAGCGGGCGCCACGGCCTGCCAGTCGGCCGCGGATGCGGCGAGCCGCGCCGAGGTGACGATCACGATGCTGCCAGACGGCCCCGACGTGGAAGCGGCCGTGCTGGGTCCCGGCGGCGTGCTCGAGGGTGCTGCGAAGGGCTCGATCCTGGTCGACATGAGCTCGGTCAGCCCGCTGGTCTCCCAGAAAATCGGCAAGGCCTGCGCGGAGCGCGGCGTCGAGTTCCTCGATGCTCCGGTGAGCGGCGGAGAGCCGAAAGCGATCGACGGCACGCTGGCGATCATGGTGGGCGGCGACCAGAAAACTTTTGACAAGGTGCTGCCGCTGTTTCAGGTCATGGGATCGAGCGCCACGCTGACCGGGCCCGTGGGCGCCGGCAATGTCACCAAGCTCGCCAACCAGATCATGGTGGCGTGCAACATCGCGGCCATGGGAGAGGCGCTGGTCCTGGCCACCAAGGCTGGCCTCGACCCCGAGGTTGTCTTCCACGCGGTGAAGGGCGGCCTGGCGGGCAGCACGGTGCTGAATGCGAAGGCACCGATGGTTATCGAGCGGAACTTCAAACCGGGCTTCCGGATCCGGCTGCATCAGAAGGACCTGCGCAACGCGCTGCTGGCGGCCGAATCGTTGAAGGTTTCGCTGCCGTTTACCAGCCTCGCTCAGCAGATCCTGATTTCGCTCATGAACAACGGGCGGGGCGAACTCGACCATTCCGGGATCGTCACCTTCCTGGAAGACATGGCGCAGATTGAAGTCCGCAAGCCCGCCGGGGCGGCTGTTTAGTTCCGCCCCGCGCGCGGGAGGGTCCGGCCCGATGCGCGCTTGAGGAGCTTCGGAATGCACCGCGGATTGGCGTTGCTCATCGCCGCCGCCTGTACCGGCGCAGAGCACGACCCGGTGGAAGTCCTCGCGCGCATGGGCCGGATCGTTGCCGATGAAGCCTCCCGCCTCCCCAAGTACACATGCGTGGAGACCGTGGAGCGGCGTGTATTCCTGGCCGGGCGCGGCTCCATTTGACCGCGACATCCGACGAAATCATTCCCGATGCCGGCCCGATTTCCACAGGACCTTTCGGTGCGCTGCTTCTCAGTGTTTTCCAGAGGAAGTCCCCGGAGTTCCAGTTTGCGGGAGAGACCGAGTTGGAAGGCCGCAAGCTCTTCACGTATTCTTTCCGGGTGCCGGTGGAGCGGAGCCGGTATTCATTCGTATGGGGGGCCGCCAGCAAGTCATCTTCGGCTATGAGGGAACGATCCTCATAGATCCCGAGACCGCCGAGCTGGTGCGGCTTACCGCGCGGACGCTCGACGTGGAGCGCGAAACGCCGTATTGCGAGGCGGCGACAACGCTGGACTACACCCGCGTGCGGATCGGAAAGGCCGAATTTCTGCTGCCCAGGGAGGCGCTGCAGCGGTTCGTTTCAGTTTCCCGCTTCCTCACCGAGAACATCGTGACCTTTTCGGAGTGCCGCGAGTTCCGGGCGGACTCTACGCTTTCCTTCGGTGCGGCGCCGGATCCGCAGCCGGCTGGGGAAACGCCTCCGGCTACGCCGCAGCTCGATGTGCCCAGCGGTTTGCCGTTCACCTTGGAGCTGACAACCAGGATCGACAGCACGACTGCGGCCGCCGGCGATCCCTTCGCCGGCAAGCTGACCACCCCCATTACGGATGAGCACGGCAAAGAATACGCGCCGGCAGGAGCGATCGTGCGCGGGCGCCTCACTAGGGTCGGAATCACGATGCACCGGCCCGGGTTGGTCATGATTCTGCTCAAGCCCGAGACTATTGAGATCGGGGGCAACACGTTCCTGTTTCAGGCCACCGGAAAGTCCGCGGCCGACTCCGCCCGACGGAAGAAAGCCCTTGCGCCCCCGGGTCAGCCTGGCGGCGTTGTGTCTCCCGGAGGGACTACGGGCACTTTGACCGTCAACCGGGGTCAGCCTATCGGCGCTCTGCACCCTTATGACAGAGGCATCGGCGGGTTACGGTTTTCGGGAACGGAAAAAATCGTCGAGATCGGGTTCAAGACGGAATGGGTGACGGGAGTACCGTGATGGCAGCGGCGATCACTAACACGGTTTGATTCCCTGCTCAGAATGCGAGAGGTTTTTCGGGGGGAGAAACAAGGGGCGCACGGAGTGCCGCCGCCCCTCTGTGATGCTACTTCTTCTTGGCAGTTTTCGCCTTCTTGGCAGTGGCAGTTTTCGCCGCTTTGGGCTTGGCTGCCGCCTTGCTCTTACAGGCCATAGAATTCCTCCTTGATACAGTTTAAGTGAACAAGATCCTGTGTTGTTGTTCAGGGGCGCCAGTTCAACCATTCGCCGCGCGCCAGGGGCTCCCACACGATGCCGTCAAGGAGCGGCAGGCCTTCGTGTTTTTCTTCCTTGAGATAGTGCTCTGCCATTTCTACGGCGTGTTTCTTGGCCTTTTCTTCTGTAAATTGCCTGCAACCTTGGATGGTCAGACCGGGGGCTTCGAGAAATACTTTCCACTCGTCAAAGTCCGAGGCCACCAACAGCGTTAGATGGTGATATTGGGCTTTAAAACCTGAAAGTGCGCGGAACATAGCCTCCTCCAGGGCATAACAGAAGATAGCCCAGTCTGAGAAAGGAAGCAATAGTAAAAGGCGGTGGGTCAGGCATTTGTCCGCGTGCGTCGCCCAACAGCCCACGGACGCGCGGCTGGCGAATCATAGCGGACAAGAAAGTTCCGGGTCCGGCGGTAGGGTTCTATTCTTGGTGTTCTCGAGTGAGCGTGGCCGCGCACCTTGACTTTTCGAAGGGCGCTCCCTCGAGCTGCCCAAGTTGTACACCCAATTTGAACCACGCCCCGCCAGGTGTGCGATAGTGAAGTCGAGGCGACCATGAGGATCGCTGAAGAAGTCAGAGTTCTCGCCATCTGCTCCTCCGATGCGGATTGCGTCGCGCTAGCCAACATCTTCAGCCATTCCAAGTGGAGGCTGGATTGCGTACGAACCTGCGAAAGCGGGATCCAGTTCCTCAGGGAAAACGATGTCCCCGTGGTGATCTGCTCCTGCGATTTGCCCGCGGGCTCCTGGAAGACCATTCTCGCCGAGGCGTCCAGCCAGCCAGTCCCACCCCGGGTGATTGTCGCCTCCCCGGAGGGTGGGGACGAGCTCTGGTCCGAGGTGCTGGCCATGGGCGGCTACGACGTGCTGGCTGAACCGTTCTACGGTCCCGAGGTGGTGCGTGTCGTCAGCCTGGCGTGGCGGCAGTGGAAGCACGAGTGGGAACAGACCCGCCGAACTCAACGCGCTGCCGACCGCCATGGAGCCGCTGGCGGACCCCGGGATTAACATTAATCCCCCTTGTACTTCAAGAGTGCTCTGGTACAGTATTCCCAAAACATTGGAGGCCGTATGAGGCGCAACGTGAGAGCTTTGCTCGTTATGAGCAGGGAGCGCCGCCTCTCGGTTATGGAACAACTCGATGCCTGCCGGGTGGAAGTCCTGCCGGCATGCGACTGGGATGAGGCGGAGCGCATGCTCTCCCGGGGGGGCATTGACGTGATCGTGACCGACACGCTGGGGGACTGGCGGCGCGTGCTGGAAGCGGCGGGAGGACACGCCGGCGGACCGCAGGTGGTCGTCTGCGCCAGGCACGTCGACGAGCGTCTGTGCGCGGAGTTGTTCCGCCACGGCGCCTATGACGTGCTCGTTGAGCCGTACTCGGGGGAGGAGCTGCTGCGCGTACTGGAAGCGGCGGCCGCCAAGACCTACATGAGTTCTCTGCGGGCCACCCCGTCCATGCCGCCTCCTGTGACAACGGATGAGCACACGTACACCGCTAACCTTCGCCCCGAAGATCCGGCGCCGGAGCGGCGGGAGCTCGAAGCGCAAAAACGAGCGCCGCTAACCATGAGGCGCACGGCGCCGTGAGCGCGGGCATCCCGGCTTAGTACTAAGAATTTTTTTCCGGCTAATTGTACATAGCTGAGCGGAATATTCCCATCGTTTTCTCCCGTTGACACGCCGCGAAGTTGAAAGCTAAGCGTTTACCTCTGGAATCCGAATTGCAGTCCTGCCCGCGGCGGCTCCCCGGAAATCGCGGGTTTAGGTGGCGCGGGCTGCATCGCCGTTGTGGGCAAGTTCGGATTCCCGCCGGCTGGAAGAGAGCCAGTCCGGGATTGTGGAGGTGGAGTAAAGGCCCGATTGGCTCTCTCAATCCAGCCAGCCGGCTCCGGGAGCGGCGATGGGGATGCAGGGAGCCGCGAGGGACGAAGTTAGACTGACTTGGCTCCGCCCATCCCGCAGTCGGTAACCGCGCCGTGCCCAAGGCTCCTCCCCGAAAGCACGGCGCGCGCCTGGGTCCGGCATAAGGCGGTGGGTTGCCTGGTTTTTAGCGGGTCCGACACTGGGTGACCCCGCCTTATGACGGACTTTGCCTTTCCGCCCGCCCTTCCCAAACAGCAAACAAGAGCAAACGCCGCGTGATGTGGAACCGGCTCGAGGTGAGTGGCGGCGAGAGCGCGGGTGCTAGACTGAAGTGAGCATGGGTTCCGGATTCGCCCTTCCCGTCCTGGGCGGGGGAGACGGCGTGGCGCCGCGCATCACTTCTCTGTTGATCAAGCCGGTATCGGCGGTCTGCAATCTCGATTGCCAGTATTGCTTTTACCTGGATCGTGAAGCCGATCCCTACAAGTCCCTGCCCGCCCGCAAGATGAGCGAGGAAACCCTCGAGCGCCTCGTCGATACGTTTCTTTTCTACTCTTATCCGAACAGTATGCTCGCGTTTCAGGGCGGCGAGCCGATGCTGGCCGGACTGCCGTTTTTTCAAAAGCTGGTGGAGTTCGAAAAGCGATACGGGCGCGACGGCCAGAACGTAAGCAACGCACTGCAGACCAACGGCATCCTGATCGATGACGCCTGGTGCGAGCTGTTCCGCGAGTTCCACTTCCTGCTGGGCGTTTCCATCGACGGGCCCGAGGAAGTCCACGACGTCTACCGCTACAACAAGGCCGGGCACGGTACGTGGCGGCAGGTGATGCGCGCCATCGAGACGCTCCAGAAGAACAAGGTGGAATTCAACGTCCTCTGCGTGCTGAGCCGGGCGAACGTGGAGAAACCGAAAGAGCTTTACCGCTTCTTCCGCGGCCTTGGCATAGACTACGTGCAGTACATTCCGCTCTCTGAGTTCGATTCGGAAGGCAACCTTCTTCCCTTCACGATCACACCGGAACAATACGGGCGCTTTCTGGTCGAAACGTTCGATTTGTGGTGGCCGGACCGGCGCAAGATGCGCATCCGCTTCTTCGATAACCTCGCCGAGGCGCTGGCCGGGCAGAAGCCCGGAAGCTGCACGCTGCACGAAACCTGCGACAGCTATTGCGTGGTGGAGTACAACGGCGACGTCTACCCCTGCGATTTTTTCGTCGAAAGGGACTGGAAACTGGGCAACGTGATAGTGGATTCCTGGGCGGAGATTGCCCGCCGCCAGCGGCGGTACAGCTTTGCGGCGAAGAAGACGGTGGGGCATCCGGAGTGCCAGGCGTGTGAATACCAGTCCGTCTGCAAGCGCGGGTGCCCCAAGTTCCGGCACGGGCGATACGGGCGCTTCGAGGACCTGGATTACTTCTGCGAGGCGTACAAGATGATCTACGCGAAAGCGCTCGGCCCGCTGCGCAAGGAAGTCGCCCGGCTGACGGGCGCGTCCTAAGCCGAGGGCCGCACCCTTTCGATCCGCACCAGGGCGATTCGCTTGCCCTCCATCGCAAGGATCGTGAAGCGGCGGTCGTTGTGCAGGACCGTTTCGCCGGCCTTCGGGATGTAGCCGAGCCGGAACAGCAGGAACCCGGCGAGTGTTTCGAATCCGGCGTTTGTCGGAAGTTCGATTCCGTATTGCGCTTCGAGGTCCCTGATGGATACCGTTCCCTCGAGTTCGATGACCGGCTGGCCGGGCACAGGGCGCGGCCGGCGCGGGTCGTGCTCG
Source organism: Acidobacteriota bacterium (assembly GCA_029776225.1). GTDB lineage: Bacteria > Acidobacteriota > Terriglobia > Bryobacterales > Bryobacteraceae > Fen-330. Next base: position 106,158 of record JAKOTR010000035.1, read on the forward strand.
TCCTCGATCTCGCCGAAAACCTGTTCGATCACGTCCTCCATGGTGAGCAGCCCGACGATCGTGCCGAACTCGTCCACCACGAGCGCCATGTGCACGTGGCTCTGGCGAAACTCGTCGATCATCTGGCTCAGCGGCTTGCTCTCCGGGACCACAAGGTGTTTGTGCAGGAGGGAGCGAAGGCGGAACGGAGGGACGGCGGCGTTCTGCCGCGCGGCCGCCCGCATCTGCTGGCAGACCGCAAGCATGTCCTTCGAGTGCAGGATGCCGATGATGTTCTGCGGTTCGTTTTCGTAAACGGGCAGGCGCGTGTACTGGTTTTCCACCAGCACGCGCATCACGGCCTCAAAAGACGAATCGACGGGAATTGACACGATGTCGTTCCGGGGCACCATGACTTCCCGCACGGAAATGGCGGGCATCTCAAGCAGGCGGTCGAGGGCGGATTCCTCAAACCGCGATATGCGCCCCGCAGAACGCACCGATGCGGCAATCAGCTTGAGTTCCTCGATGGAGTGGCCCGCTCCGCGCTCGCCCGGCCGCAATCCAAGCATCCGGGAGACCGCCGAGGAGGAGCGCTCCAGGATGTAGATAAACGGTTCCGAGATGCGATAGAAGACCAGCAGCAGCGGGGCGACCACTACGGCGTAGCGGTCCGCCTGCTTGATGCCGACATTTTTCGGGACCACCTCGCCGAGCACCACCATGACATACGTCAGCACGAGGAAGGCGACGACGAAGCTGATGCCGTGCAGGAAGGGCTGAAGCGCGGGAGTCGCAATGGGGGCCACGAGCAACAGCAGGGCGTGGTAAACGGTGTCCTCGCCCGCCCATCCTGCGCCCAGACCCGCCAGCGTTACGCCCACCTGCACGGTGGCCAGCAGCCGCTCGGGGCGGCTCAGAAGGTTGAGGGCCGCCTGCGCGCCGACGTTGCCGCCATCGGCCATTTCCCGCAGGCGCGACTGCCGCGCCGACACCAGCGCGATCTCCGCCGAGGCAAAGAAGGCGTTCAGGCCGATGATGAAGATCAGCAGCAGGAATCGATAGCCCAGGTAAAATTCATCCATAAATCGCTGTGTTAAATCGCTGTCATCCAACAGTCTACGCCGCGCGGAGTAAAATCGGGGGCGTGACTCGCGAGCGGCTGCTCAGGTATTTCAACATAGCCATATTCGCCGTACTGTTGCTCGCCGCCCTCGGTGTGTACTGGGCGGCTTACAGGCCTTTGCCGCAAACGTCGGGGACCCTGGCGGCGCCAATCAGCGGCAAGGCCGTCATTGTGCGCGACACGCTTGGCATTCCGCACATCACAGCCGCCACGATCGAAGACGCGCTCTTCCTGCAAGGATACGCCACGGCCCAGGATCGCCTCTGGCAGATGGACGGGTTGCGCCGCCTGGCCGCCGGGCGGCTTGCGGAAGTGTTCGGCCCCGCGGCGCTTGAATCCGACCGCGAGGCACGCAGGCTGCGAATCGACCGCATCGCGGAGGTCAGCGCGGCGAACCTTTCTCCGCAGGACCGCGCCGTGCTCGCGGCGTACGCCCGCGGAGTCAACTTTTTCATCGAGACCCAGCGCGGCAATTATCCCGTAGAGTTCTCTCTTCTGCGCTACGATCCTTTGCCTTGGACGGTGAAGGATTCGGTGCTTATCGGCCTTCATCTTTACCGCGCGCTGACGACGAGCTGGCACGCTGAGCTGCAAAAGAGCGCAATGCTGGAAACCGGCGACCCCGAAAAAGTGGGGTTCCTGTTCCGCAACGCGGGCGGGGAGATCCAGCCCGGCTCGAACGCCTGGGTGCTGGGAGGAAAGCGCACGGCGAGCGGCCGGCCTTTGCTGGCCAACGATCCGCACCTGGAGTACTCGATCCCCGGCATCTGGCACGCCGTACACCTCAAGGCGCCCGGACTGAACGTCGCTGGCGTGGCGGTGCCCGGCCTTCCGTGCGTCATTCTGGGGCATAACGATCGGATCGGCTGGGGCGCTACAAACCTTCAGTTCGACGTCCAGGACCTCTACATCGAGAAACTCGATGCACGAACCGGGCGCTATGTCTTTCAAGGCAAACTGGAACAGGCCCGGCTGGAGCGTGAACTCATCCCCGTGCGGGGCGAGCCGCCGCAGGAATACGTGGCCTGGGTTACCCGGCACGGTCCGGTGTTTCGCGAGGGCGGCCGTTTTCTTGCGCTGCGGTGGACGGCGGCCGAGGGCGGCTTTGCGTATCCCTTCCTCGATTTGAACCGCGCGCGCAACTTTCAGGAGTTCACCGCGGCGCTCGCCCGCTATCCCGGGCCGGCCCAGAACTTCGTCTACGCGGATGTCGACGGTAACATCGGCTATCAGGCCGCGGGGCGCCTTCCCATCCGGAAGACTTACGACGGCACGGCGCCGGTCGACGGCAGCACGGGAGAATACGAGTGGCACGGCTACATTCCTTTTGAGCAACTGCCGCGCGTCTACAACCCACCTTCGGGGATCATCATAACAGCCAACCAGAATCCGTTTCCCCTCGGTTATCCATACCAGGTAAGCGGGAATTTCGCCTCCGGTTACCGGTCCAGGCAAGTCTACCACCTCTTAACCAGGCGGAGTGACTGGCGTGCCGGAGACATGGTGCGTATTCAGATGGACGTATACTCGGCGCTCCACCACTTCCTGGCGCGGCAGGTGGTGGCCGCCTTTGGCCGGCGCGGTTCGGCGGACGCGGGAGTCAAAGAGGCGGTGGCAATCCTGCGCTCCTGGAACGGCCAGATGGAAGGCGGACCAGCGCCCGTGATCGCAACACTTCTGTTCCAGCACGTGCGCAAGGCTGCGGCGGAAAGGGCCGCCCCGGGCAAGGGCCTGGCGTATGATGCTCCCCTGCCGCTCGGGAATCACAGCGTGCAGATGGCGCCTGCCGCGACCGAAAAACTGCTGCGGGAGCGGCCCAAGGGCTGGTTCGCCGACTACGATGAGGTTCTGCTCACGGCCTTTCGCGATGCACTGGAGGAGGGCCGGAGAATACAGGGCCGGGATGTGACCAGGTGGGATTGGGGCAGATACAACCAGTTACGTATCTCTCACCCGATCGGGGGACGCATCCCGGTTATAGGCAAGTTTGCGGCCAGGTATTTCGATATCGGGCCCATAAGGCAAAGCGGCTCGACCGCGAGCGTGAAGCAGGCGACGCGCAGACTGGGACCCTCGATGCGCATGACGGTGGATTTCGCCGATCTGGACGCGTCCACTTTGAATCTGCTGGCCGGCGAGTCGGGGCAGGTGCTCTCGAAACATTACAAGGATCAGTGGGAAGCCTGGTATTACGGCCGGACGTTCCCAATGCAGTTTTCCAAGGTCGAAGCGAAAAGCACGCTGACCGTCGTCCCGCTGGAAAAGCAGCAGCAGTGATCTACGCGCGCGGCTCGACAAACACCGGGCGCTCCGAGTTCTCCTTCAGCGGTAGCGGAACCTGCATGCACAGGTTCATCACGGGCGCTACTTCATCGAATACCGCGAGCATGGATTCGACCAGGTCCAGCCCCGTGGCGCCGCGGACCTCGTCCTCGGTCATCGGAAAGTAGAGCTGGAATCCCGCCCAGCAGTCCGGCGCGGCGGTTTCGAGCCGGCGGCGAAGTTTTTGAGGGCCGGGGTAGTCCGGCTCGCCGCAGTCGAGGGCGTTCCCGTCCCATGTTCCGGCGTGAATGCGGAAACCATCGGCGAGCAGGCGCCTGAGGTGCGCGTCCATCGCGCCGCGGGGCTTGAGCGCGGCCAGCAGGCGGTTCCAGTCCCAGTCTTCCCGAAGCCGGAAGGGCTCCGATTCGCGTGGAGCTTTCAAGAATCCGCGCTCGATCTGCAGCCCGCACTGGAAAATGCGCTCGTCGTGCTCGATCGAAAGGTAGAACTTGGAACAACCGAAGCTCACGCCGCTGGAAAGCGGCTTGGCGGCGCGGTTGGCGCGGGTAAGGAAGCCGATCCACTTCCAATAGACGCCGCGGCCCCAACGCTCGGTGACGAACGCCTGCCCGTAGCGGGTTTCGAGCGCTGTCTTGAGGATGCGGGTGATGCGCTCGTGCTCCTCGAGGTTGCCGACGCGGATGCCGCGGTCGAAATCGAGGAATTCCGGGCGAAAACCGGCCACAATGGCCTGGCGGGGGGACGCTGCGGATCTGGGTGGACACATGGGCGTAGCTGGTATCCAATTGTAATGCTATGAGGACCTTGTTATCGGGTCTGGCGTTTGCGGTCCTGGCGCTCGCGGCGGACCGGCCCGTCGAGGTGCTGTTCATTACCGGTCAGAGCGACACGCAATACCACGACTGGCGCGTTTCGACGCCGCACCTGCGTCAAATTCTCGAAAGAACGGGCCGTTTCGAGGTAAAGGTCTGCGAATCGCCCGCCACGCTGACGCCCGCGGCGCTGGCAGGGGTTGACGTGCTGATCCTGAACTACACCGGGCCGCGCTGGGGCGCCGCGGCGGAACAGGCGGTGGAGGAATTCATCCGCTCGGGCCAGGGAATGGTTGGGGTGCACGGGGTGAACTACGGGCCGCTGATCGGGACCGAATTGCAGCCGGACGGCAAGTGGAAGCTGGTGGAGCCGTGGCCGGCCTTTCCCGAGATGCTGGGCATGACCTGGGCGCCCGCGGATATCGGCCACGCCAGGCGGCACGTGTTCAAGGTCAAGGTCGTGGACCGCACGCATCCGATCGGGCGGGCGCTGCCGCCGGAGTTCGAAGCCGACGATGAGTTGTACCACAAGATGGCGTTGAAGCCCACGGCGCGGGTGATCGCTTCGGCGTACGACGATCCGGCAACCGGCGGCACCGGCAAGGACGAGCCCGTGCTTTGGACCGTGCCGTTCGGCAGCGGGCGGGTAGTGTATTTCTCGCTCGGGCACGACCGGAAGGCGATGTCCATGCCCGGCTTCGTCGAGGCTTTCGTGGCCTCGGTTGAGTGGGCCGCGCGCAGCCGCTAATCAACCAGCCTTGCGCCAGAGTTTTTCGATCTCTTCGAGCGTCTTGCCCTTGGTTTCCGGCGTGGCGAGCCAGACGATGAGGAACATGGTCACGCACATGACGCCGTAAAGCCAGAAGGCGCCGGTGACAGTGATCGCCGAGGAAAGCGAGAGGTAAGTCATCGTCAGCGCGACGCAGGCCGTCCACAGGGCGATGGTTGCGATCGACATGGCGCGGCCGCGCACGCGGGTCGGGAAAATCTCCGCCAGAACCACCCAGACGCCGGGGCCCATTCCCACTGCGAACCCGGCCACGCAGCAAACCATCACCGCCAGCACCAGGATGGCGGGCGGCGGTTCAAGGAGGAACGCCGCGCCCAGCGCGAATTGTCCCACCCCCAGGATGCCCGCCGACAACATGAGCAGTGGCTTGCGCCCCACGCGGTCGATCACCCACAGAGCGACGATGGTCGCCAGGAAATTGATCAGGCCGATCACGACGTTAGCGCCGATGGCCGAGCTTGCCGTCTGGCCGCCGACCTGTTCCTTGAAGATGACCGAGCCGTAGAAGAGCACCGTATTGATGCCCGTGATCTGCTGCAAAACGGCCAGCGCAACGGCGATGAAGAGGGCGCGGCGGAAGCCGGGCTGAAAAAGCTCACGGATCGAGCCGGTTTCCTCCGCGATGGCTTCTTTGATCTGCCCCAATTCGATCAAAGCCTGGCTGCTGCCGTTCACCCTGGTCAAAACGCGGAGCGCCTCGGATTCCCTTCCGTTCTCCGTGAGCCAGCGCGGACTTTCGGGCACGAAGAACAGCGCGATAAAAAACGCGATCGCGGGCACAGCGGCGGAAGCGAACATCCAGCGCCAGCCGTGCGGGCCAACGTAGGAAAGCAGCCAGTTGATGAAATAGGCAAGCAGGATGCCGGTGACGATGGCCATCTGGTTCAGCGAAACCAGGCGGCCGCGGATCCGCGCCGGCGAAACCTCGGCGATATACAGCGGCGCCAGCATCGAAGCCATGCCCACCGCCACGCCTCCGATGAAGCGAGCGGCGACCAACTCGGTGAGATTGCGGGGCAGGGCGGCGCCGAGCGCCGAAGCCGCAAACAGGAGAGCTGAGACGATCAGGATGCGGCGCCGTCCGAATCGGTCGCTGAGCCAGCCGGCAATACTCGCCCCGAAAACGCAGCCAAAGAGCAGGCTGCTGGCGGCGACTTCGGTCTGGAACTCGGTGAGTCCGAACTGCTCGCGCAGGAAAATGATCGCGCCGTTGATCACGGCGATATCAAAGCCGAACAGGAGGCCCGAGGTGGCCGCGACGATAGCCGAAAGATATACGAATAAAGCACTGCCGCGCACGTCCGGCGCAGTCTCACTTTGAAGCATTTCCGTATGCTAACAGACCTGGACGCGGGGCGTCTTCCGGCCACTCATTAATGTATACTTCGGACGAGTTGAAGGAGGTCCGGATGTCCGATTCCATGCTCCCCATGACCCGCCGGCAGTTTGGGCTCTCGCTGCCGGCTGCTGCGTCTTTAACCGTTCCGGCGGCGGCCCAGACTTCGGAGCTGATGCCCTGGGACGAGCCCGCGACGGTCGCGAAGGTGTACCTTGCGTCTCCTGAGGTGCACTGGCCGAAACCGACCCTGGATGTTGAGAACGAGGTCGCCGAAATCGAAGCGCGCCTGGCGGAGGTTGCGCACAAGCACACCGAAAACGTGCGCTTCGTGGGCGGGGAAATCCTGCGCGTGGAAGCGGACGTCAAGCCCTGGCTGGCAAAGATGGGCGAGATCGACGGCGTACTGATGATCCCCGTGTCGCAGCCGATTCCTCCGCTGCGCCCGCTGCTGGATTCGCTCGAAGTCCCCGGGCTGTTCTTCTCGCGGCCTTATGCGACTCACGCGTGGTCGTCGATCGCGGAGCTGAGAAAGCACGGCAGGAAGCTCGACGTGATCGCGACCTCGAGCTACGGCGATCTCGACCCCTACATGCGCATCTTCCGCACCGTTCACCACATGCGGAAGAGTAAGGTGCTGGTGGGCGTGGCGACGCCCGCGGCGCGCCAGCAGACTGCCGCCGCCTACAGCAAGCATTTCGGAACTTCGTTCAAGTTCATCACCGGCCGGGAATTCCAGGAAGCATTCAACGCGGTGGACGAGCGGCAGGCACAGAAGGAAGCGGACGAATTCATGCGCGGAGCGCTGAGGGTGGTGGAGCCGTCAGCCAAGGAGATCCGCGACGCCCTGCGCTTCTACCTCGCCCTGCGGAACATGCTCCGGCAGGAAAAGGCGAACGCGCTGACAATCGACTGCTTCGGCACGCTGGCGGCGAACACGCTGCCGGGATACCCTTGCATCGCCTGGTCAAAGTTCAACGACTCGGGACTGTACGGGGTCTGCGAGGCCGACCTGGCCTCCACCATGACGCAGATGCTGGTGGCTTCCTACTCGGGGATGCCGGGCTTCGTCTCGGACCCGGTGTTCGACATCAGCCGCAACGAGGTCATTCATGCCCACTGCGTTGCCGCGACGAAGATGAAGGGCTTCAACGGGCCGTCGTTCCCGTACATCCTCCGCAATCACCTGGAGACGAACGAGGGCGCGGCGGTTCAGGTGCTCATGCCATCGAACGAAACCGTCACCGTGGCGCGTTTCACTGGGCCACAGCGGTTGCTGGTATCCACCGCCGAGGTCACCGGTCCGGTGATGGATAGCGACCGCGGGTGCCGCACGCAGATCCGGACGCGTGTCAGCAACGCCGAAAAATGGCTTCAGAACTTTTCGGCCGGCCTTCACCGGGTGGTCTTCTACGGCGACCACACGCAGGCGATCGAGCGCATGGGCCGCCTGATGGGTTTCGAGGTGGTCCACGAGATCTGATAGTGTATTCGGCATGGAGAAACTCACCAGGCGCGGTTTCGCCGGAACCCTCGGCGCGGGGCTGCTAGCTGGAAGCAGCCAGGCGGCCAGGCCAAACATCCTCTGGATCACCTGCGAAGACATGGGGCCGCATCTGCACGCATGCGGCGACTCCTACTCGGTGACGCCGAACCTGGACGCGCTGGCGCGGCGAGGGTTGATGTACATGAACGCGTGGTCCAATGCGCCTGTCTGCGCGCCGGCGCGGACCGCCATCATCTCCGGAATGTACCCTTCCTCGACCGGCTCCGAGCACATGCGCTCGATGGTGAGCCTGCCTGCCGGCATGAAGCTGTTCCCCCAATACCTGCGCGAGGCCGGTTATTACTGTTCGAATAACTCCAAGGAAGATTACAACCTGGAAAAACCGGGCACGGTTTGGGACGAGTCGAGCACCAAAGCGCACTGGCGCAACCGCGCTCCCGGCCAGCCGTTCTTTGCGGTCTTCAATTTCACTACCACGCACGAAAGCCAGATCCGCACGCGGCCGCACACGTTCTTCCATGACCCGGCCAAAGTGCGCGTACCCGCGTATCATCCCGACACTCCGGAAGTGCGGCTGGACTGGGCGCAGTATTACGACAACATCACCACGATGGACAAGCAGGCCGGGCGCGTGCTGGAAGAACTCAGGCAAGACGGTTTGGTCGAAGACACCATCGTTTTCTTCTTCGGCGACCACGGATCCGGCATGCCGCGCAGCAAGCGCTTCCCTTACAACTCCGGCTTGAACGTCTCGATCATTGCGTCGATTCCGAAAAAATTCCGGAGCCTCGCGCCGCCCGAATACAAAGAGGGCGCGAAGACGGACCGGCTCGTGGAATTCGTGGACCTGGCGCCCACCATGCTCAGCCTTGCGGGCCTGCGGCCGCCGGATCATCTTCAGGGGCGGGCGTTCATGGGGCCGTACCAGCAGCCGGAGCGGCAATTCGCTCACGGACTCCGCGGGCGTATGGACGAGCGCATCGACCTCATCCGCACCGTGCGCGATAAGCGCTACGTCTATCTGCGCAATTACATGCCCCACAAGATCTACGGCCAGCACATCGCCTACATGTTCGTCACCCCGACAACCCGGATATGGAAGGAGCTGTACGATCAGGGCAAACTGAACGAGGCGCAGAGACGGTTCTGGGAACCCAAGCCGCCCGAAGAATTGTACGACCTCTCCCGGGACCCGGACGAAATCCACAACCTGGCTACATCACCTGCGCACCAGGACGTGCTGAAGCGGCTCAGAAAAGCCCAGCAGGACCACGCGAAGGAGATTCGCGATGTGGGTTTTCTTCCCGAAGCCGAGCTCCACAGCCGCTCAAAGGGGTCGACGCCCTACGAGATGGGCCGCGATCCAAAGAAATACCCGCTGGAGCGGATCATGGCCGCGGCGGAGGCGGCATCGTCGTTGAAGCCGGACGCCATGCCCGAACTGCTCAAGGCGCTGAACGATTCCGATTCGGTTGTGCGCTACTGGGCGGTGATGGGTATTCTGATGCGCGGGGAGGAGACGGTCAAGAAGCAGGCGCCTGCGCTGCGTAAGGCCCTTTCGGATGTCGCGCCATGCGTGCGCATCGCGGCGGCGGAGGCGCTCGGCCGCTACGGCACCGACGAGGATGCAAGAAAATCCCTGGCCGCACTTATGGAGCTCGCGCCGGCCGACAAGAACGGCCCGTTCGTCTCGATTCTGGCGTTGAACGCGATTGAAGCGCTCCTCCCGAGAATCAAACCGCCGAAAGAGGCAATTGCCGCTCTACCCAAGTCGGATCCGGCTTCGCACCCGCGCGCGAACGAGGAATATGTCTCGCGCATGATCGAGGCGGTGCTGGAGAAGCTCTAATCAGTTCGCGGGGCGCGGGAGGGCGCCAACCGCCGCCGGCTGCGTCTGCCTTGCCATTGTGGCAGCCCAGGCCTTGCGGACGGGCTCCGGAAAACTTGGGATGAGCCGCTCGATGCGGCCGCGGATTTCGGCGACGATAGCGGGGTTTTCCGGCGCCACGTCGTAGCTTTCATCGGGGTCGTTTTCGAGATCGTAGAGTTCCGGCGAGGTGAGCGGCAGGTTTACCCGCCCGCCCGCGGGCGCGGGATTGTACGCCATCGAATTGTAGCGCGCCACGTGCAGCTTCCACTTGCCCCAGCGCGCGCATTGCAGGTTCCAGCCGTCGAAGTAAAGCAGCGCCTCGCGCTCGATCGCCTGCCTTTGACCGGTGAGCAGCGGCCAGATGTCGATTCCATCCAGAGGATTGCGCGGCAGCGGCGCTCCGGTGAGTTGTGCGATAGTCGGGAGCACATCGAGGGTTGCGGCAACGCCCGTGCACGTGATGCCTTTCGGGATCCGGCCGGGGAAGCGCGCGATAAACGGCACGCGGACGCCGCCTTCGTAGGTCATGCCCTTGCGGCCCCGCAGCCGCCCGGGACTGCCCTGATACCAGGGGCCGTTGTCGCTCGACAGCATGACCAGCGTGTTTCCGTCGAGCCCGTTCCTCTTGATGCATGCGAGCACTTCGCCGACGCTCCAGTCGAGTTCCTCGATCACGTCGCCGTAAAGGCCCAGCGGAGACTTGCCTCGGAACCGCGGCGAGGCGCCGAGCGGAATATGCGGGTAGGTATGCGGCAGGTAGAGGAAAAACGGGGAATCCTTCGACCGCTCGATGAAACGAACCGCCTGTTCCGTGTAGCGCGGCGTGAGCGTTTCCAGGGTGGCTGTCTCCTCTACCGTTTCGACCCCCGCGGGCGTGGCGTGCAACAGCACGCGCGGGTTCATGTCATTGCTGTAGGGAATGCCGTAGTATTCGTCGAAGCCGCGGCTTGTGGGGAGAAACTCCGGCAGATGCCCGAGATGCCATTTGCCGACGCACATGGTCTTATAGCCTTTCGGCTTGAGCATCTGCGCGATCGTGGTTTCCGAATCCGGCAGGCCTGTCTTGTCGTTGGGGAACAGCACGTGGGGCACGCCAACGCGCGTGGGGTAGCGCCCGGTCAACAGCGCCGCGCGCGACGGCGAGCAGACGGGATTGGCCGAATAGAAGTTGGTGAAACGCACGCCTTCGGAAGCCATCCGGTCGATGTTCGGCGTGCGGATCTTCGAGCCGTAGCAGCCGAAGTCGCCGTACCCGAGATCGTCGCAATAGATGAGGACGATATTGGGCGGGCGCGTGGGAGCGGCCGCAAGCGGGGCGCACACCGCCGCGGCCGCGCTCCTGAGGAACCCTCTTCGATCGATCTGCATGCTTTCCCCTTTACGACGCTCCAAACCCCAGCAATTGCGTCTACGGCAGCTCTTTGATCTGGATGTTCCGGAAACGATGATACTTGCCCGGCGAGCAGCGGGCGCCGCCGTGAACCTGGAGCGCAATCATGCCCTCCACGGCGCCGTCGGCCGCGTGATTTTCCGTGTCCTTCCAGTCTGTGATCTGGGTGCCGTTCATCCAGACGGTGATGTGCGGCACATCGCCCTCGATGCGGACGCGCATGTGGTTCCACTCGCCCTTTTTCCAGTGCGGCTGCCAGTTCACGCGCGGACCGCGCACGCCTTTGAGTCCCTCGCCGTAAATGCCGCCCATGGTGCCGCCTTCCAGGTAATCGAGCGTCACCTGGTACGCCTGCCCCTTCTCATTCGAGCGGAGGAACAAGCCGCCATCGCAGCCGAAATCCGGGTTCATTTCGAAGGTAATCTCAAAGTTCTTGTAGGTTTTGTCGGTAAGGATAATGCCGCCGTTGCCCTCGCGATCCTGAGTGCCCGAAACTACGCCGTTCTCCACCTTCCAGGCTTTTGTATTGCCGTGGTGGTTGATCTGGCTTATATGCCATCCTGCGAGGTTCGGACCAGGGGTGATGTCTGTCTGGGCGAATACTGCCGTCGCGAGGCACAAAATTGCCATCAGGCAAGCAAGTCTCATTTCCGTGCTCCTTTCAGCAGGCCAGTATACACGGCCCAAGCGCGGCGCTACCAGCCCGAAAACGTTCTGAAGGTCGCGTCTTCCAGCGATTGGACGGAGTCCTCAAACAGGTTGATGATCCTCTCGAGCATCCCGTACACCTCGGTGAGCATAAGCATACGGCGCGGGTCCTGTTCCCGGTCAGCCAGGTCGCGAATGGCGGCGATGTAGAGCTGGTCGGCTTCGTTCTCCAGGTCCGACATTGTTTCGATCTGATCGGCGAACCGCCGGCCTTCTCCGAACGCCTGAATCGCCGCTTCGAGAACGCCGGCACAGGCGCGGACGACGCCTAAAAGCTGCACCGCCGGCGCCGGCAGTCTGCCGAGGCGGTAGGCAGCCAGACGCCCCGCAAGAAGCTCGATCGCGTCCAGAATGCGATCCTGCTGATGAAACTGGCGCCGGACGATTTCTCTCGGCGTGGGGAAGTCGCCGTGCAGCCGTTCGAGATCACGCAGCGCCGCCCGCATGATCTCGTCTCCCTGCCTTTCGAGGTTCTGGATCTCCGCGAACGCGGCTGAGGGATCGGCGCTGCCGGCGCAATCGTCGAGCGCCGCCACCGCGCGCCGCAGCAGGCCGAAATGCCTCTGGAATTTGGCAAACGTGCTGAGTTGCTTGGGGTGTCTCCTCCCCGCCGGCTCGCGCAGGGCGCAGCGGACCGGAACTCCGGGTCCGAAACAGTCTACACCCTGCGCGCGGCGAGTGGAGTCAGCGGATCACGAAGCCCGGCGCGTGGTCCACGGAGAACTTGCCTTCGGCGGCGGTGCGGAGAGGCCGCCCCAGGTATCTGAGGTTCTCGATGACGACGTTTTCGACCGGGTGCTCCTTGTCATAGCCCGCGATGATGCTGTAGGGCAGCGCGCCGTCGACTACGTGCAGGTTCGTCACGCGGACATTACGGACGCGGCCGCGATTTTTCGCTCGCATCGCCCTCTCTTCCGGGTCGAGGCGAATGACGCCGTCCCAGGCGCCTCCGGGATCCGAGGGGCGCGAGCGGTCGGGGCGGTCAACCGCGCCATAGCGGCCGTAGAGCACCGCGAAGTCGATCAGCTTGTGGCGCGCGTCCTCCACCCGGATGTTATCGAAGACCACGTCTTCGACCAGGGCCGAGTCGCCGTTGTGGATGCTGATCGCCGCGCCGCGCTCCACGCGGATGATGTCGATGTCCTGGAAGCGGATCTCGCGGACGGGAGTGGTGCGCAGTTCGAATCCTATCTCGATGCCGTTGCCGCACGGCATGTTCCAAAAGACCGCATTCCGCACGGTGACGTTGCGCACGCCCTTGTCCATCATGTTTTTCACCACGACGCAGTCGTCGTTGGCGCGGATGAAGACGTTTTCGACGAGCACGTTGCTGGAAGAGACGATATCGATGCCATCGGTGCTGCACGCGGGGGTGGTGAGGATCCGGATGCCGTCGATGTGGGTGCCTTCGGCGTTTCTGAGGTGAACGGTCCAGCTCTGGCTGTTGAGCAGCGTGATCCCCTCGATCTTTGCGCCCTGGGTGTTTTCGAGCAGGATCATGTTCCGCTGCCCGCCATAGATGTTGGGGCTTTGCCGAGGAGCGGCGCCGCCGGAGGACTGGCCGCGGCTCGGCAGGTTGGAGGCATCGAGAATTCCCCGGCCCCGGATCGTAATGTTCTTCGTGCCGACGGAACGGACGACGCCTTTGACGATCGAGCCGGGCGCAAGGTAAAGCGTTTCGCCGTCCTTCAGCTCGATGAGGCCGGGCTCGTGTTCGCCGGGCCCGAAGTACCGGACATTCGGCATGCCGGCCTTGAGCGGGTCCTTCTCGGGCAAATTGATCAGCAGGTGCAGCACCCGCCTCCAATCGCCGTTGAACTCAACCGTGAGCGGGATGGGGGACTTGACCTGAAGCCGGACGGTGCTGTGGTCCGCCCCGATCACCGGCACGACGCCGGCGGACTTGGGCCGGACGTCCACCCAGCGCACATCGAAATCCGCGCGGATCACGACTTCCGCGGGGCGGGCGAGATCGAACTGGCCGAAATAGCCGCCGTGAAAGTTGTGCAACCGCAGCGGCTGGCCGTCCACGGTTACCTGAACCAGCGGCGCCTGCTGCGCGGCGGCAGTCTGGAAAAAGACAAAATTGATGAGCAGCGGCAGTATGAGCAACATAGCTAATGATCATCGCTCAAAAACGCCGCGTTTGCTCGGGGATGGGGGAACCCGCCCTCTGCCGCCTTCTTAGAAGAGTTTCAACCCAGTCGCGTTCAGTTCGTGACTTCGCACGGCCCGCTTCACTATTTGGCACTTCCGATGGAGCACTTTATATGTTCGTATCCGATTGAAATGGATGGAGCCAGTCCGAACGGCTTGATGGACCTCACGAAAACTTGTCTCATGATCGATGCCCAGCTCCCGGTAACGCGCTGTTTTCTTAGCCAGTTCGTAAATCTCGTTATTATCGAGAAAAAGAAATCGGTTGTTCGCGCATAGGAACAGGTCTAGGGCGAGAACTGCCGTTCGCTTGTTGCCGTTCGCAAACGGATGGTTGCAGATGAGTGAATGGAACAGAGCGGCGGCCTTCGAGCAAATCGTTGGGTATGCCGGCTCTCCGAATATGGTTTGGAATGGCCTGCCCACGGCTGACGCCAGCAACCCCCGATCCCGATACTCGTCAGGACTTATGGGCTCCTCTTTAGCCGCATGCGGCCAGAACATGGAGACAAGCGTATCGTGAATTTCCTCAATGTACGCGACAGATAGAGCGAAAGCGATCCCTTACTCCTGAGCGAGTTTCTTCAATGCAACGTAATATTTGGCGGCAGAGTGAATGGCTGCGGCGTCCGCCTTTCGCCCGGCACGGGAGAGTTCCTTCTTCACAATGGCGGAGTTGTCCAGAATGCTCTTCTTCAGCTCTCTGACCTTCTTCTGGACAGCGACAGTCATCCCGCTTTCCCTCCTCGACCATTATGGCGTGGATCTTCAGGGTTGCGACCAGTCATTTCACTTGGAACTGGCGAGGCATGGTGCGGATGAGAGGACTTGAACCTCCACGGGGATTCCCCACAACGACCTCAACGTTGCGCGTCTGCCAATTCCGCCACATCCGCACGTGGCACTGAGAGTATTCTACTACACCTATTTCTGGGCCGGAGCGGGCGTCTGCTGCTGCGCCGGGGCTGCCGGGGCACTTTCCGGCCTCGGCGGGATATTCAGCGGGATCGTCTGGGACGGCCCGCCTTCAGGCGTAATCGTCATGGACGGCTGCCCGGCCGGGGCCTGGCCACTGGGGGCCGGCGCCGATTGCGGGGCCGGAGCCGGACGGTCCTCAAGCACCGTCTTGGCGCTGGGAGCGCGGCCGGTTGCCAGAATCGCCAGCGTGAGCGACGTCAGCATGAACACGGCGGCGGCGACCCGGGTGGCTTTGGCCAGGATGGTAGCCGACCCGCGCGGGCCAAAGGCCGTTTGCGAACCCATGCCGCCAAAAGCGCCGGCGAGATCAGCCGCCTTGCCGCTCTGAAGCAGCACGACGATGATCAGGAAAAGGCAAACCAGAACGTGAATGATCGTCAATAAAATAACCATGCGGGCCTGCTACTGCGGGCACACTTTACGCACCCGCCTTTTTTAACTTTTAAGTATACGGGAGCGCCAGTGGGCGGGTCAATGCACCCCGGCTGCCGGGCTCTTCCGGAGAGAAAAACGGGAGTACAATGGTCCGGAACCGAGGTCAACGAGACATGAAGAAAGACCCACTATCCCGAAGATCTTTTTTGAAAAAAACGACGGCCGCCGGGGCGGCTGCTTCGACGTTCACGATCATTAGGCCGGAACTGGTCCGCGGCACCGTCCCCCCCATGCTGAAAGTCGGGCTGATCGGCTGTGGCGGCCGCGGCACGCAAGCTGTTGAGAACATCATGGAAGGTTGCCCGAACGTGGAACTGGTCGCCATGGCCGACATGTTCGAGAACCGCCTGGAAAGCTCCCTCCGGACTCTGCGGGACAACCCGCGCAACGCCAAGTATGCGTCCCGCATCAAGGTCGATCCCGAGCACCGCTTCATCGGGTTTGACGCGTACAAGAAGGTGATCGCGTCCGATGTGGACATCGTCTTCCTGTGCACGCCGCCGGGATACCGTCCCATGCACTTCGAGGCCTGCGTGGAAGCCAAGAAGCACGTTTTCTGCGAGAAGCCGTTTGGCACAGACCCGGTCGGAGTCCGGCGCTTCATGGCAGCCGCGAAGAAGTCCGAGGAGTTGAAGCTCACCGTCAAATCCGGCGCTCAACGCAGGTCGCAGCCCTACTATCTGGAGCAATACAAGCGCGTCAAGGACGGCGAAATCGGCGAGATCACGGCTCTGTACGCCTACTGGATCGGAACGCCGGTGCTGCAATTTCTCAGCCCGAATTGGCCGGGGCCGAAGGGCAAGCGCGATCCGAGATGGAGCGACATGGAGTTCCAGAACCGCAACTGGTATTCCTTCGTCTGGATCTGCGGCGACCAGGTTGTCGAGCAGCACCTGCACAACATCGACGTCTGCAACTGGTTCATGGGCACCCACCCGGTGGAATGCGTCGCTTCGGGCGGCGTCGCGTGGCGTCCGCGCGAGGAGGAGTACGGCAACATCTACGACCACCTGGCCGCGGATTTCGTCTACCCCAACGGCGTCCACATGTCCAGCTATTGCCGCCAGTACAGAGGCGAGGGCGTGGCCCAGAACGTCAGCGAAATCATCGTCGGGACCAAGGGCCGCATCGATACGATCAAGCCCACGCGCGGCGCCAACCCCTACGTGCAGGAGCACGTCGACATGATGGCGTCGATCCTCGGCACAGGTCCTTATATCAATGAGGCGATGGCCGTCGCGGAAAGCACCATGACCTGCATCATGGCCCGCGAAGCCGCCTACTCTGGCCGGAGGCTCACCTGGGACGACATGATGAAGTCCCAGCTCGATCTGCTGCCCAAGAACCTGGATATCAACGCTTCCGTTCCCGTGCCACCCCTGGCGGTGCCGGGCGTCTACAAGTTCATTTAACAGCGGAAAGGGGGACCGGACGCCGCGCCTGCGGCGGCCGGCCCCAAGCCGTTTTGAGGAGTCGCCATGCAGCAAAAGGATAAGCTCAAGGCCGGGCTCATCGGAGTTGGCGGCCGTGGCTCCGGCGCAATCGTTGACTGCCTTACCGGCAATCCAAACGTGGAAATTGTGGCGCTCGCCGATGTCTTCGAAGACCACCTGGAGCGGAACCTGAAGCGCTTGCAGGAGAAGTTTCCCGATCGCATCAAGGTCGATGCGGAGCACCGCTTCGTCGGTTTCGACGCCTATAAGAAGCTGGTGAACTCGGACGTCGATATCGTCATGCTCTGCACGCCTCCCGGTCACCGCCCGGCGCACTTCGAAGCCGCGGTGGAGGCCAAGAAGCACGTTTTCTGCGAAAAGCCGATCGCGACCGATCCCGTAGGCGTGCGCCGCTTCATGGCCGCGGCGAAGAAGGCCGAGCAGCTCAAGCTCACGGTCGTCTGCGGCGCCCAGCGGCACTACTCCTCCGAGTACGCCGAAACGGTCAAGAAGATCCAGGACGGCGCAATCGGCGAGATCGTCGCGCTCTACTCGCAATATCTCAGCGGCCCTGTCTGGCACGAACGCGAGCGCAGACCGCAGTGGGGCGACATGGAATACGAGCACCGCAACTGGTATTCCTACAACTGGATCTGCGGGGATCAGATCGTCGAGCAGCACTTCCACAACATCGACTTCATGAACTGGGTGATGGGGACGCATCCCGTGAAGGTGGTTGCTTTCGGCGGCGCCGCATGGCGTAAGGACGACCCCATGTACGGCGACATCTACGACCACATGACCTCGGACTTCGTTTACCCGAACGGCGTGCGCCTCTCCAGCCACTGCCGGCAGTACGAGCAGGGCTGCTACCGCAAGGTGGACGACCTGATCGTCGGCACGAAAGGGCGAAGCAACGGCCAGGATATGGGCACCAAGGGCATCAACTCGCAGGTGCAGGAGCACATCGCCATGGTGAAGAGCATCCTGGGCGAGGGGCCGTACATCAACCAGGGAATGGCGGTCGCCGAAAGCACGATGACCTGCATCATGGCCCGCGAGTCGGCGTACTCGGGAATGGAGATCACCTGGGACATGATCATGAACTCCAAGCTGGACCTCCAGCCCAAAGAGTTCGACTACAATCTGAAAACGCCCGAGAGGAAGCGGCCCGTGCCGGGCGAGTATAAGTTTATTTGACCCGTATCGTCAAGAGCGTCGCACCGATCCGCATTTGCGACAACGGAGGCTGGACGGACACCTGGTTCGCGGGCCACGGGCGTGTCTTCAACATCGCCGTCTATCCGTACGCGGAAGTCGAGATGCGGGTCCGGCGCGGCGCCGTGGACCGCGAGCGCATCACGATTCACGCTGAGAATTACGGCCAGTCCTATACCATTGCCGAGCCGTGCGGCTCTTACGGCAAGCATCCCCTGCTGGAAGCGGCCTTCGATTACATGCACATCCCCAAGGATGTCTCCATCGAGGTCTCGATTTTCAGCGAAGCGCCGGGCGGATGTTCTACAGGCACCTCCGCGGCCGTGAGTGTGGCGCTCATCGGAGCGCTCGATACGCTGACGCCTGGGCGGATGTCGCCTCATGAAGTCGCGGCGGCCGCGCAGCGCATTGAGACCGAACTGCTCAACCAGCAGTGCGGCATCCAGGACCAGATCGCCTCGGCGTTCGGCGGCATCAACTACATCGAGATGCACCGCTACCCGCACGCCTCGGTCAGCCAGATCCGCATTCCGGATTCGCTTTGGTGGGAGCTGGAAAGCAGGCTGTCGCTGGTCTACGTCGGCCAGACGCACAGTTCTTCGGAAGTGCACCAGATGGTGATTCGGGAACTGGAGGGCGCGGGTCCGGATACGCCCAAGCTTCGCCCGCTGCGCTGCGCCGCGGAGAAATCGAAAGACGCACTGTACGCCGGCGACTTTGAAGCGCTCGGGCGCGCGATGATCGAATGCACGGAGGCGCAGGCGGAGCTGCATCCCGCGCTGGTCGGGCCGCATCACCGGCGTATTATTGAAATCGCGCGCGCCCACGGCGCGCTCGGCTGGAAGGTGAACGGAGCGGGCGGAGAGGGCGGCTCGGTGACGATCCTCAGCGGCGCCGGCTCCGCGCGCAAGCGTGCGATGCTGCGCGAGATCGAGCAGACCTGCCCCACCTACCGGAACATCCCAATCTACCTTTCGCGCTACGGCCTCCGGGTCTGGGAGGCGGGGGAAGGGTAGGGGCCGCCGCGCATTTCCTTGTAGGCGACCGCGGGAGCCTCGACGTGGAGGCCAGCAGCGGCCGTTGTCAACTTTCGGGTGGCTGACCATCCCTCCGGAGCTGGGGAGCAGTTCGGTAGTTGGAGGGTTGCCAGCCGGATTCCTCCATCAGACGCGATAGACAGACAAGGGGAGAGCCGGCAGTCAAGTGAATTATCATCTTCATGGATTTGCGGTGAACGGAGTTCAGTACAGCATTAATGTTTCGCAAGCAGAGTTCAATGTCCACTGGAAGATATCAGAACCTACCTGTCCTTGAGTCCCCTGACGTTTTTGTACTCGGCGCCGGCTTCTCCCACGCGATCAGTGACAGCATGCCGCTGATGAGGGATCTCGGTTGTCGTGTTGCTACCAACCAGCCCGAATATCAGCGCATCGCCGAGCTCTTCGGTGGTGACGTCGAACTGGCAATGACGTTCCTGGTACAGGACCAGCCCTGGCTGGCAGAGTCCGACCGCCTCCGGAATAGAGCGGTTTTTCTCGAGATCTCCAGGAAAGTCGCAAGTGTGATCGACGAGGCGACTGAGGAGGTGTTGAGCCATCCCTGCCCGGAATGGCTGGTTAGGTTTGTACACTACTTACACGACTGCAGATGCACAGTCATAACCCTCAATTACGACACACTCCTGGAACGCGCCTTCCGAGCAATCGAGCTGGGGCAGGATCCTCTCGGTCGGCCAAATTGTTACCTGGATGCGCGGGCGCTTTTCCCAATTGCTCTGCAAGCACCTGGTCTTGGGTTTCTTAGACCGCTGTCTGCTACTGTGCTGAAGCTGCACGGTTCCACAAATTGGTTCTACTCCGGTCGAAGCGAGTATTTTGGTGAGCCAGTGTGCTATCGACATCTCATTGGCTGGTCCCGGGACGACCAATTCGGGCGTCCGCCCCAACTGGCCGGCAGACTTCCATTGATAGTTCCGCCTGTAGCTGACAAACTCGGCTACTTCCAGAACGAAGCTGTCCAGCACCTTTGGGCGCGCGCCCGCAACGCTTTATTGAGGTGCAGCGAAGGCTCCGGTCGGCTGTTCCTGGTTGGATACAGCTTGCCCGCGACTGACCTGACGATGCGATTCCTCCTAAACGGCGCAATACAGCCCACCGGACAGGGTGAGCTTCGACTGATCCCGGTGAATGTATCTAAGGAAGTCAGTCATCATCTCCGCCGCCTTTTACCGTCGTGCTACACGATTGACCAGGGGTTCTTTGGGGAGCATGCCGTCGAGGAAATGGTGGATTTCCTTCTTCAGGAACAGCGGAAATTCTTTGCCTCGCTTGAGGCTAGCCAGCAAGGGACCGTGCAACAGCGTATTCGTGCCACGATTAGACCGCACCAACAGTTACATGTACCAGGGCGCGATGAATGTTTTTCTGTAGACGCGTTTTTTGGTTTGGGCATTCTGCTTAGTTGCGGCGCTGCTAGCGTGAAAACATTCGTTCCCTGGGATTGTCTGGAAGAACTGATGCTTAAGCTATCCCAAATTAGACCGCCGTGCGTTTTCGGAAAACACGATCCGGATTACTTGGGTGAGCCTCGGTCCATTGAGGATCGCCTCACTAGCTGGTGTACGCGCCCCTGGCGCCCTGGATAGCTGGGTTACTCGAGGCCGCAGACATAATTCGCATCGAAAATCAAAACGGATACCGTTTCACGGTGCGTGTGCCATGACCACCTCGACGCGGATCTGCCGGTCGGACTGATAGCCGAATAGTAGGTCGTTCGAGTAACCACCGCCTGCTAGAAGCGACTCTCGACTACATGCACATCCTAAGGGGGCCACGATGGAGGTCTCCACTTTCAGCCAAGCACCGGGCGGATGTTCCTCCGACACCTCTACGGCCGTCAGCGTCGTGCTTACCGGGCACCCGATTCGCTGACGGCCGGCCAGCGTGCAACGCAAGGCTGACGGGCGACCTTGAGGATCCGGTCGTGCGCGCGGGCGGAAAGGCCGAGCCGGCGCATGGCCATCTCCAGTGTGCGCTCGCCGGCATCGTCCGGCTGGCAGAGCTCGCGCAGCAGCTTGGTGGAACCTGGGCGTTCGCATCCCTGCGTTGCTGCTGGATGCGGCGGGCGCACTCGATGCTCGCGCGCATTTCGGCCGAAGAAGCCCCCTGCTCTTCGCCGCGCATCTCCTTGTAAGCGACGGCCGGAATCTTGACGTGCAAATCGATGCGATCCAGCATTGGCGCGGTCAAATTCCGAGTGGGCGACCATGCGCTGGGAGGCGTCTGTAAACCCTTCGCACTACAGGAGCCCCTGCCGGCGTAAGCTGCGTTCGCTGGCAGGTGCCCGGCCGAACGCCGTCGTTCTCAAGACCTTTGATATTGTGAGATCAGCCGCTGCCGCGCTCGATTCTTATCATGGAAGGAGATGCCTGTCACGCGATTCGTTCCTTCTGAGATCGCTACTAAGCTCATCTTGTCCTTGGCCATAGGGCTGCTGGTCGGCTTCGAACGGGAATGGTCTCGCAAGGATCTGGGAGCGCGAACGTTTGCCATCGTCAGCCTTCTGGGAATGCTCTGCATGGTGCAATCGCAGGTGTTCGCGTTGATTGGCATGGCCGCAGTTGTGATGGTTGTGATCGTGATGAATGTGGGAAATCTCGTCCTGCATCGTGAACTCGAAACCACCACTTCTGTGGCGCTTATCGTCGTATTCACTCTAGGCGCTCTGGTTGGTGACGGGCACATTTTTGCCCCGACTGCGGCAGCGGTTCTCATGACGCTACTGCTGGCTCTGAAACCGCAGATAACGCGCTTTGCAGGGGGCGTCACGGCCGAGGAACTGCGCAGCGCGGTTCTGCTCGGGCTGATCGGATTGGTGATCTACCCCGTTTTGCCCGATCAACCTGTCGACCCGTGGGGTCTGCTGAAGCCACGCGAGGCGTGGCTGACCGTCATCCTGATCGCCGGACTCGGCTTCGTCAATTACGTGCTGCTGAAGATGTACGGTGCTCGCGGGGTCTACGCTACTGCGCTATTTGGAGGCCTGGTGAACAGCACCGCAGCGGTCGCCGAGCTGTCGAGTTCAGTTGCCAGCTTGGGGGCTGGCTCGGGCGCCATTCTGGTCAACGCAACACTGATCACGGTTCTTTCGATGTTCGTTCGCAACCTGGTCATCGTGAGCGTCTTCACTCCATCCGCCGGATTGCTCTCTTTATTCCCCATAGCGGCGATGTGCGCGGCGTGTGCGGGCTTCGTGCTGCGGCAGGGCCGGGACCTGACACCGGCTTCTGCGCCGCGGCTGACGTCACCGATCTCAATTCGAAAGATTACGGGTTTCGGGCTCTTCTTCCTTGTAATTCAGTCGGCGAGCGTCCTCGGCCAGCGCTTCATAGGCGAGGTCGGCACCATCATCGTCAGCTTCCTGGGTGGCTTCGTCAGCAGTGCGAGCGCCACAGCCGCAGTCGGCAGCCTTGCAGCCCACGGCCAGATCTCCGCTTCTACTGCGGCGGCCTCAACCGTTTTGACCTCTATTGCCAGCGCTGCGATCAACGTGCCGATTATTTATCGCGCCACCCGCGGGAGCAAAACCTTCATCAAGCTGATTGTTCTGTCGGCAATCACGACCGTGATCGGACTCGCTGTCCTGGCCGCAACGCTGCTTCTCAAGCTCAAGTATTATTGATGACTACCCGACAGAGCTGCCCATCAGCGGAGTCATCTCCTCACCACCAACCTGCGTCTCTGTGCAGTCCGCAAGTGCTCCGGAAATCATTCCTAACGGTAGGCACCACTGGCGGCTGACGCTCGACGGGTTGGGTGCTTACCCGGCAACAGCGGAATCGCGTTGCCGTGTTGCAGCAGTGGCGCCGGCCGCTCGCGGCGACATCAGAGCGTCCATGGGACGAGCTGGGCGGCTTTGTGCCATTTGACCGGATGGCTGGTTGCCCCCACTTACACGGGGCGCCCCATATCAAAGACGATCTCCTTTGAAATCTTGCCGTCTCGCATCTCAAAGATGTGAACCAGACGCATTTCAATCTCCTGCCCCGCGGAAAAGTGCGGCCAGCAACCATCGCGCACCACCTCGAAGGTCACAAGACTATCGTCCACGACGCGATCTTATGTGGCGAACCGTTGCAGAGATTGGAACTGCACATTACTCATCGTGGCCCAAAGCTCGCGATAGAACTTGGCTACCGCCTGCTTGCCGGAGAAAAGCCGGTTGAGGCCATTGAGAGCGGCAGCTTCGAAAACAATGTCATCTGTATATAGCTCAAGCGCTGCTTCAACATCATTTTCTGCTTCGCTGTGAAGATGAGTATCCACACACGCCGATCTTGCGCTTTCGCGCGAGCGCCCGTATCCGATGATTGTGACATCGCTCTCCCCCTCCTGAGGGCTATGGAGCCAGTATGAGTATGCGATCACATCGACGCCGAGGCCGAGAAGCAGGCCGAGCAGTTCCGGAATTTTCGCTGGTGAAAGCGTTGCCAGACACTCGCGGGCTGAGGCGGCCTGCTCGATGCCATAGGCAAGCCGCTCATTGGCGTGTCACGTGCGACTGACAACAATCGCGGCTACCGTCACAGTGGCGCTTCTTAGCGTCTTGTCGTGGAAGGCAGTTTGGGTAGGCTGGGCAACGCCGGCAGCTTCGGCAGACTGGGGAATGTCGGTGCGTAAGGGTTACGAACACTGTTCGGCGAGTAGGGGCTGCCGTACTGGCCGAAGGGGTTGTTCACCGAATCGGGGCTGTATGGACTTCCGAAGCGCCCATAGGGATTGCTGACCGAATCTGGATCGTATGGGTTCGCACTGAACTTTCCGAGGTACTTTCCCTGAGGCGTCACGATGGCGGGAGCCTGCGTAGCGTATGGGTTCCGCGCGCTATAGGGGGAGTAGGGACTGCCGTATTTTCCGTACGGATTGTTGACCGAGTCCGGGCTGAACTCGCTTCCGTACCTCCCGAACGGGTTCGAAACCGAATTCGGATCGAACCGATTCGAATTCAAATTCCCCAGGTAGTTCCCCTCTCCGTCCTGACTGCGCAACTGCGGGGTGGCGTAGGCCGGCGGACGGTATGCAGGAATGGCCGGCGTAGCACTTCTCCGCTCAAGTTCCCGCAGGCCACTTCTGCTCAGCGTGATCCCCAACTCATCGAGTGCTTTCACTTTGCTCTCGATCGAAACGCCAGGGGCAATTCTGAGGACACGAAGGTAGCTATCGAGGTCGAGTTCCTGGCAGTAGAGTGGCAGGCTCGCGACGAGGAGAAATAACAGTCGAGTCATCGCGCCACCTCTCTCCCAAGAATAGTCGTTGCATCGACTGAATGCAACGGCACCAAGGCACTAACGTACTGGAACTAAAGTACTAAGAACGCTTTGGCCCTCGATCACCGGCGGGGATCAGTAGAGCGCTGGCTTTATAAGGGAATGATTCACAATGTTCACGCAGCAAACGTTGGTGACGCTCGCTCAATACTTGACTATCCGGCCTTGGGCAGATCTCAACCTCCTTTTCCAGAAGCACGGCACCATGGAGGGCTGGGTACCTTGATCGTCAGGCCA
The DNA here is from genome assembly GCA_029776225.1 of Acidobacteriota bacterium. Classification (GTDB taxonomy): domain Bacteria; phylum Acidobacteriota; class Terriglobia; order Bryobacterales; family Bryobacteraceae; genus Fen-330. The sequence goes on from JAKOTR010000035.1 coordinate 130,742, forward strand.
CGTTCAATACGCGCGTGGGATCGAAGCTTCGAAACCGAGTCTCCCCGACATACACCTGCAACGACCGCTGGAGCGACCTTCAAGCGTGCCTGGCGTTGGAAGGATGCCAATGGTCGGAGGACGGCAGGTTGATCAAGTCGGAACCAGTGATCGAGGGAGCCGCCCCTACTGAGGACGACCTCACGGCAGAACTGGGTCGCAGTGGTTTGGAGCCTCCGCCGTCAGCGTGACGCTCATCAGGGCGCTCGATTCGCTGACACCCGGGCGCATATCGCCTCATCAAATCGCGCGCGAGGTTAGCTCCAGTAATTCCTGTCCAGACTCCGGTACTGCACCGCTTCGGCCAGGTGCTTCGCGGAGACCTGCTCGGAAGCGTCCAGATCGGCGATCGTGCGGGCGACCTTGAGAATCCGGTCGTGCGCGCGGGCGGAAAGGCCGAGCCGGCGCATGGCCATCTCCAGCGTGCGCTCGCCGGAATCGTCCAGCCGGCAGAGCTCGCGCAGCAGCCTGGGCGGGAGCTGGGCGTTCGTGTACCCGCGCTGCTGCTGAATGCGGCGGGCGCACTCGATGCGCGCGCGCATCTCCGCGGATGAAGCCCCCTGCTCTTCGCCGCGAATCTCCTTGTAAGGGACGGCCGGAACCTCGACGTGCAGATCGATGCGGTCCAGCATCGGCCCGCTGATCTTACCCAGATACCGCTGGATCATCGCCGGCGTGCAGCGGCACTCGCGCGTGCTGTCGCCATAGAAACCGCAAGGGCAGGGATTCATCGCCGCAACGAGCATGAAGCTGGCCGGGAACGAGAGCGTCATGTTCGAACGCGCGATGGTTACCATGCGGTCCTCCAAAGGCTGCCTGAGCAGCTCCAGGGTGTTGCGCGGGAATTCCGGAAACTCGTCGAGGAACAGAACGCCGTTGTGTGCGAGGCTTACCTCGCCGGGCCGGGGCATGCCGATTCCTCCGCCGATCATGCCGGCGTCGGAGATCGTGTGGTGCGGCGCGCGGAACGGCCGCTGCAGCAGCAGGCCCGCGCCGCGCGGCAGCACCCCGGCTACGCTGTGGATTTGGGTCGTTTCGAGGGCCTCGGCGAACGTAAGCGGCGGAAGAATGCCGGCCAGCCGCTTCGCCAGCATCGTCTTGCCCGATCCTGGCGGGCCGATCATCAGAACGTTGTGCCCGCCAGCCGCGGCCACTTCAAGCGCGCGCTTGGCCGTGGTCTGGCCGCGCACGTCGCGGAAATCGGGCGCCGCGCCCTCAGTCCCGGGAACAGGCTGAACGCAGGGGGGCACCGGCGTGAACTGTTCCGGCTGGTTCAACAGGCTCACGACTTCCGCCAGATGCCGCAAACCGAACACCCGCACGCCCTCCACCACCGCCGCCTCGGCCGCGTTATCGATCGGGACAACGAAATTGGGAATCGAGTGCCGCCGCGCGCACACCGCCATCGACAGCGCCCCGCGCACAGGGCGCAGCGTGCCGTCGAGCGACAGTTCCCCCGCCAGCAGGTAGTCGTCGGCGCGCCGCACCGTGCCCATCGCGCCCAGAATTCCCATCGCCATCGGGAGGTCGAATCCCGCGCCCTCCTTCCGGAGATTGGCCGGGGCGAGATTGATGGTGACCGCTTTGTTGGGATAGCCGAAGCCGGAATTCATCAGCGCGGACTTAATGCGCTCCCGGCTCTCCTTCACCGCCGTATCCGGCATGCCGACCATGACAAAATCGCGGTTGCTGCCGGCAGGGTACATGTCCACTTCGACATCGATCAGATAGCCCTCGATCCCGTACACCGCAGCGCTTCGCGTCCGAAAGAGCGCCATAAGCGGTTCAGTATATCGTCTCGGATATGTGGCGGGCACGAGGGGCGAAGAGTATACCATTTTGAGCATGAGCTCTGAAGCCACCGAAAGACCAACTCGTTCCAAGTCGCTTCAGCTACGATCGACGCTGCTTGGGGTTGCAGCACTAGCGGTTTCTGGAGTTGCATTCCTGATTTACCAACGTGTGGTTCCGCGCGCTGTCACTGTGACGAGTGGAGAGTTCCCCGAAGAACTCGTGTAAGTTCGTTCAGCGGACGACGTGGTGAATGGTGGTGCGATGTTCACGGCGTCCAAAATATTGGCTAAGCCGATCGCTGTCATCTGGATTCATGGATGGGGAACGAACTTCTACTCTCCGACCTACGTGATGATCGGCCGAGAGCTCGCGGCGCCCGGCTATACAACCATTAGTGGAAACACACGCATGCACGATCTCGGTAATTCCCTCGGGTACCGAGACGGAAAACGGATCCGCGGCGGAGGTTACTGGGGTCGCGAGCGAGGAGGTCCGAGATCTTGCCGCCTGGGTGGATTTCACCGAGGCTCAGGGCTGCAAGCGGGTGGTGCTGGTTGGACACAGTGCTGGCTGGGCGGCGGTGCGGAGGTATCAGGCGGAAAAGCAGGACTCACGTGTAGTGGGAGTGGTCCTGGCTTCCGGTGCGGTTCGAGCCGACACCAGGCCGCCGGACCCCGATCAATTGGCGGAAGCGAAACGCCTGATGGCTCTCGGCGAACCGGACGCTCTGATACGCGATCCAAAGCGCTCTTTTCCTTCCTACATCAGCACGGCGACATTCCTGGATATCGTGAACACCCCGCCGGAATTCAAAGACTTTTTCGGCGTACAGCCAGAAACCTCGAATCCCGGCCTTATGAATGGTGATGTTGGAAACGAGGCAGAACTGGAGCTGCTCAAATCATCCATCCAGCGTCAACGGAGCGGCCCCAGGCGAGTGGATACTGTCATGATCCGGAACGCCGATCACATGTACACCGGTGAAGAGGCACAAGTCGCTCACACCATCGCCGCTTGGATCGACACCGTCGCGTTGCCGCAACCGGGCACGAGCGGCAGCAAGCGGTAGCAAAACTGTTCCGGCTGGTTCATCGGGCTCACGACTTAACCCTCACAGCGCGGCCACCACCAGATCGCGCATCTCATCCGCGGTGAGCGGCAGGGGGTTGCCTTTCGTGCTGCTGGCCCTCGCGGCTGCTTCGACCAGCGCGGGCACATGCTCGCTGCCGATCCCGTAGGCGCCGAGCGGCGGGATCTCCAGCTCGCGGCACGTCCGCCTCACCCACTCGATGCCGTCTTCGACTGCCGCTTCCGGATTTCCCGTCAGAATGCGTGCGATCCGCTCGTAGCGGCGCAGCGCTTCGCTTTCCGGCGCGCGGGCGCGCAGCGCGCGAACATTCGTCTCCATGCCCTGGGCCAGCAGCGCCGCGCAGACCGCTCCGTGCGGCGCGGGGAACGCGCCTCCGATCACCGCCGCGAATCCGTGCACGATGCCTAGCCCGGCGTTCGCCAGCGAGAGCCCGCCCAGCAGGCTGGCGATGCACATATCCGTCCGCGCCTCCACGTCGCGGCCGTCGCGAAACGCCCGCACGAGCGACCGCGCCGCCCGGCCCATGCCTTCCACGCAGAACATGTCCGTCATCGGATTCGCGCGAACGGAAACGTAAGGCTCGATCAGTTGCGTCAGCGCGTCGAGCCCGGTTGCGGCCGTAACGGCGGGCGGGAGGCCGAACGTGAGTTCGGGATCCACCACCGCCAGCCGCGGCAGCATCCAGGGACTCCGCAGGCTGGCTTTGACGCCGTGCTCCGGCGACGCCAGCACCGCGTTGCGCGTTACCTCCGATCCCGTGCCCGCCGTGGTCGGCACGGCGATGAACGGCACCGAGGGCGCAGCCAGGCTTTTGCCGGCGCCGATCACCTCCAGGTAGTCCAGCGGGTCGCCCGGGTTGGCCAGCAGCGCGGCGATCGCTTTCCCCGCGTCAATCGCGCTGCCGCCGCCCGCGGCGATCACCACGTCGCATTTCGCCTCGCGCGCCACGGCGCAGCCCCGCCGCACCAGGTCTACCGTCGGCTCCCTGTCCACGGGAAAGAACGACGAGTCGATGCCGGCAGCCGCCAGATCGACAGCCAGTGACGCGGTCCTCTCCTGCGCCGCTCCGGTCACCAGCAGCGCGCGCGTTCCCATGGACTTCGCTGCGGGCGCCACCTCCCGGATCCTGCCCGCGCCGAAGAGAATGCGCCCCGCGGTGGCGAAATCAAACCCCATTGCGCTCACCAGCCTTCATCGCCGGGGAAAACGTTCGTGTATTTGACGCTCGTGCGCGGCTCGGCCATCATGCCCGCCACCGCGTCGCGCCAGGCGGCATAGTGCGCCGTTTCCTTGTGCGCGGCGGGCGCGTCCGCGTTCTTGTAGACCTCAACCAGAACGAATCGCGTCGGGTCGTCGGTCTGCTGGAGGACGTCAAACCGCGCGATGCCGGCCTCCTTCACGCTGTTGCGCGCGTTCTCGATGGTGGCCTGCTTGAACGCATCGATGAATTCGGGTTTCACATGAACGTGAACTTTGACGATGAGCATCAGTCTTTTCTCCCGTACTCACACCAAATGTTGTCGATCAGCCGTGTCGAGCCCAGCCACGCGGCAACCGCCACCCGCACCGGACCGGTGATCCGCTCCACCGGCTGCATGGTCCCGGCATCGACGATCTCAAAATACTCCACCTGGATCTGCGGGTATTTCGCCAGCAGCTCGAGCGCCCCGCGCCGCACCTCGCCGGGATCGAGGATCCCGGAAGCAATCAGCTCACGGGCGGCTTGCAGGCTACGGTAAAGCGCGGGAGCGACGCGGCGCTCCTCCTCGTTGAGGTGGGTGTTGCGGGAACTGAGCGCCAGACCGTCCGGCTCCCGAACGGTGGGAACGGGAACGATCTCGATGGGCATGTTGAGATCGGCCACCATGCGCTGAATAGTGGCGAGCTGCTGAGCGTCCTTTTCGCCGAAGTAAGCGCGGTGCGGCTGCACGATGTTAAACAGTTTCGTCACCACCGTCGTGACACCGCGGAAATGACCGGGACGCTTTGCGCCGCACAGGTGTTCGGTCACCTTCTCCACCTCCACGAAGGCCAGTTGCGGGCACGGATACATCTCGCTTTCCGGCGGCGCAAACACAAAATCCACTCCGCGATCGGAGCAGAACTTCAGGTCCGCTTCGAGCGTGCGCGGGTAGCGCTCGAAATCCAGCGCCTGGTTGAACTGTATGGGATTTACGAAGACGCTGACGACGACTGTCCCGCACTCCTCGCGCGCCCTTTCGATGAGCCGCCCGTGCCCGGCGTGCAGCGCCCCCATGGTCGGGACAAGTCCGATGATGCGCCCGTCGCGCCGGAACGGCTCCAGCCGCCCGCGGAGATCGGAGATGGAATGTACCAGCACCGCGCTCATCGCCGCGACCCCCGCACCGGCTGCTCAAGAGCGGGAAAGACGCCTTCCCGCACCTCGTCGACATAAGCTTTCGCGGCGGCCGTAATCTGCTCGCCTACTTTCGCGTACTGCTTCACAAAGGGAGGAACGGGGCCGGGGTACAACCCAAGGATGTCGTGGCTCACGAGCACCTGGCCGTCGCAGTACGGTCCGGCGCCGATACCGATCGTGGGGATCTCCAGCGCCGCGGTGACTGCGCGCGCGACCTCGGCCGGGATGGATTCCAGCACGATCGAAAACACTCCGGCCTGCTCCAGCGCCCGCGCGTTCGCTATCAGCCTTTCCGCATCGCGCTCGGCCTTGGCCTGCTGCCGGTAGCCGCCCAACTGGTGGACCGATTGCGGAACCAGCCCCAGGTGACCCATCACCGGGATGCCGATGTCCACCAGCCGGCGCGCCACCTCGAGTACCGGCTCTCCGCCTTCGATCTTGACCGCCGCCGCGCCGCCCTCCTGGATGAGCCGGCCGGCGTTGCGGACCGCCTCGGAGACGCTCACCTGGTAACTGAGGAACGGCATGTCGGCGATGATCAGCGCGCGGGAGGCGCCCCGCGCCACCGCAGCGGTGTGATGCACCATGTCATCCAGCGTCACCGGAAGCGTAGTCTCGTAGCCGAGCACCACCATGCCGAGCGAATCGCCGACGAGCAGGGCATCGACGCCCGCACGGTCGAGCAGGTGCGCCATGGCCGCGTCGTAGGCGGTAAGCACGGCGATCTTCTCGCCCCGCCGCTTCTTTTCCTTAAAGTCGAGAATGCGAACTCGTTTGCCGCCTTCAGGCATTCTTGCCTCCGCTCTCCCGCAGGACTTCCTCCAGTTTCCGGGCTTTCGTTTCTTCGATACCGCGCCGCCGGGCTATGTCGAGAGCTTGCAGAGCGGCCGCGCGGTAGAAGGCGCGCACCGCCGGAGGAGCGGCTGCGAGCGCGCTCAAATGCGTTGTAACTGTCTCGACATCTCCCCGTTCCACCGGCCCGGTCAGCGCCCGGACCGGCCCCAGGCTGAGTGCATTGGCGCTGCTAGCCTTGACCAGCGGCGCAACCGCGGCCAGGGCGTCGCGTTCCTCAATCCCTGCCGCCCCCATCAGCATAACAGCCGCATCCACCAGCGCAACCACATAATTGCTCGCCATGACGGCGGCGGCGTGCCACAACGGCCGCTTGTCGGCCGGCACGAAGAGCGCCCGCCCGCCGAGCATCGCGGCGATGCGTTCGGCCCACGCGGCGGCGGCGCCTTCGGCGGTAATGCCGAAAGTACAGCCCTGCAGCGCCTCCACCCCTTGAGCCGGACTGGCTACCGTCTGAAGCGGGTGTAGCGTGCCGCAGGATACTCCCCGGGCGGCAAGCGGCGCGAGAATCTCCGGACCATGAGCGCCGCACGTGTGCAGCGCCGCTCCCCCGCTCATCCCCGCCTCGGCCAGCACGGCGGCCACGTGCGGGATCGCGCCGTCGGAAACTGCGATCAAGACGCGCTGCGCGCACCGCGGCAGGCAGGGATAGGAAACTGCTTCCCCTTCGCCGATGAACTCCACCGCGGCGCGGGCGTGATCCATCTGCCGGCTGGCCACCGCCGCGATGCGCTCCCCGCGCTCGCGCAGCAGGCGTCCCAGGCTCTGCGCCATGCGCCCGGCGCCGGCAATCGCGATCGGGCCCTGCGGATCAGTCTGCATATTCCCACGTAAGCAGCCTGGCCGGCGTTCGTTCGGCCGCCACGGTAGCCGCGTAGCCTGCGCCCGGCTCCAGTTCCTTCACCAGCCATCCTTCGGGGAGGGGCGGTTCCAGGTACGGCTTGCATTTGAGAGTACGGCCGAAACGCAGCGCCGCGGGCGTAATTCCACAATAACGCGACAGTATTCTGCGCAGGGCGCCGTGCGCGGCTCTGTAGCGCCGGCGATCTCCGGCGCGGCAAAAGCGGCGCGCGGCCTCCTCCAGCGAGAGTTCGCTGGCGAACGATTCCGCGGGGAACTGGTCAGGACCGGTGCGCCAGGCGTGCAGCTCCGTTTCCCCGAGGCTCAACTCGCCTCGCGCCGGATCCCACATAAATCCCTCGCCAGCGAGGCGACAAAAAGCGGCGAATTGACGAAGAAGTGCTTGCCCGGCAGCATTTCGAGCGCGAACGAAGCGGTGGTCTGCCGCGCCCACGCCTCCAGGTGGTCCCGCGTGATGTTCGGATCTTCCGTGCCGCCGTAGGCGCGAATCGGGCAGTCGAGCGGCGGCTCCTCGACGTACACGTAATTCCGGTAAAGCGCCGAATCCGCCCGTATTGCGGGAAGGATCGTCTTCAGCAGTTCCTCATCCGCCAGCGCCTCCGGCGGAATGCCTCCGAGGTTCCGCAATTCGGCGACGAGTTGCTCATCCGGCGGATCGGGCGGTGGGACGTGGTTGAGCCGGAACTGCGGGGCTCGCGCGGCGGAAACGAACAAGGCCACGGGCAAAGGCAGCTTTTCCCTGCGCAGCCGGCGCGCTAGTTCAAACGCAACCGCCGCTCCCATGCTGTGCCCGTAAAACGCGAACCGCTCGCCGGTGAACGGCCGGATCGCCTCCGCGAGCGCTTCCACCAGCGGCCCCATGCGATTGAAGGGCGGCTCGGAGAAGCGCGTTTCGCGGCCGGGCAGCCGCACGGGAATCACGGCAACATCTTCAGGAAAGGCCCCGGCCCACGTGCGGAACATTAGCGTGCCGCCGCCGGCGTGCGGGAAACAGAACAGGCGGAGCGCGGCTGGAACCGACGGGTCCGCTTTGGGAAACCAGGCGCTGCCGGGCGAGGATTTCCGGCGCAACCGCAGCGCGAGCAGCCTGCGTTTTTCGGGCGAGAGCCTGTCCAACGGCGAAGTCTGCGCCGGCGCAGCCACTGTTCGTGGTTTTCGCGGAGCCTCGATGACCTTTTTCAGAAAATTCTCGAACGGCTCCACGCTCAGACCTTCTGCGTAGGCGATCGCGGCCTGCCGCGACATGCGCGAAATCTCCTCGTAGTGCGCGCGGTCGGTGATCAGCCTGCCGAGCGCTTCGACCCACGGCTCGATGTCCTGGGGCGGCACCTCGGCCACCGGCACCATCTGCTCGTCGAGCTCCGTCTGGTATTTTTCGATCAGCCGTACTGGCAGGAGATAGGGAACCCCGAGTTTCGCTTCCGGTATGCCGCCCGCGTTGCTTGCCACCACCGGGACTCCCCGCAACATCGCCTCGACCACGATCCGCGACCGCGCTTCGGCCCACAAGGACGGCACGAGCAGCACGCGCGTCCGCGCAAGCAGTTCGTCGATGTTATCCACCGGATCGAGCACACGTATGTTCGGCAGTGCGGCAAGTGCGGCGCGGTCCTGCTGATTGGTGCCCCAGGTCGGCACGGCGGCGAACAGCGTGGACGGGAAGCGGCGCGCCAGTTCCAGGAAAATCGAAATGCCCTTTACCGCGCAGGGGTTTACCAGCGTGACGAACTCGTTGTCGAAACGCCCCAGATCGGGATACGGGCCGGGATCCATCAGGGAAATCGGCAGCGCAACGGCGTCGATGCCGCTCCACTTGCGGATGTAGTCGGCCACGTAGCAGCTCACGCCCACAACGCCGTCGGCCTGCCGCAGCGCGTCTGTCTTCGCGGCGCTCGGGAACGCGCAGTCCGGGCCGAACGGCAAGGCCAGCGTGGCGCGTGCGAGGTAGACAACGCGCGCCCCCTCCGCCTTGAGCGCCGCTTCGAAAAGCACCTGGGCGGGATCGTCGGTCGAACTCAGGATGACGGACGGAGCGAATTCCTCGATCTGGCTTGCGAAATACGCTTTCAGGTGAGGCCTGTTGGTGACGACATGAACCTCAACGCCATTGAGGTTGAAAACGACGACGCCCGAATCGGAGGACACGACCTCGACCGACCGCGCCGCCAGCTCCTCCAGGTACTGCTGGTGCTCCTTCTCGCCGAAGGTGCTGAGCCGCGCCACGACGCGGCAGGCATGCCCCCGCGCCGCCAGCGCTTCCACCAGCATGCGGTTAGATTTGTCGCCGCCGCCGTGCGCGGGGTAGTAAAGCGAGTTTTGCGCCAGCAGAATGCGCATGTTCATTTCGGGCTGGGGGTTTGTTTCCGGAGCCGCTGGAGTAACAGCGCACGCTTTTCGGGCGAAAGTCCGGCCAGGATTTCGCGTGCGGTCTTGCGCCGGTCTTCCTCCGGCTCCTTGGAGGCCGGCACGAGCGTCTTCAAAAACTCCTCCATCCGCTCAGGGCGTATCCCGCAGACGAACCGGAGAGCGGCTTCCCGCGAAGCCGCCGCCTCGCGCTCGTATGCGGCCCGGTCGCTGAGCAGCGTTTGGAGCGCTTCGGCCCAGGGCGTAATGTCCTGCTCGGCCAGAACCGGCTTCGGCAGCCCGCGCTCGTCAAAAACCGGTTCGAGCCGCTCGATGGGGCGCACCGGGATCACAAAACCCGTTCCCGCCTTGGCTTCCTGCAACCCGCCGAAATCGCTCGCCACCACGGGCACGCCGCGGAGCATGGCCTCCATGACGATCAGCCCGAAACCCTCGTACCACAGCGAGGGCATCAGCAGCACGCGGGTGCGCGCCAGCACCTCCTCGATGTCGCGGCAATTCGGCAGGATAACGACGTTGGGAAGCGCTTCGAGCGCCTGCCGGTCGGCGGTGGTCGTCCCCCAACCAGGCAGCGCGGCGAACCGAACTTGCGGGAACCTTTCGGCCAGCGCCAGGAAAATCGTAATCCCCTTCATCTGGCAGGGGTTGATCAGGGTGACGAATTCGTTATCGAACGACCCGCACTGCCGGAACGGACCGGTCCCGTATATCGGCGGATGGATGATTTCGGCGCGGCAGCCGGCGTGCTTTTCGACATAAGCCTGCATGTGCCGCCCGAGCACGACCACACCCGCTGCCCGGGCCACCATTTCCGCTCCTTGCGGCTCGGGGTTCCAGCTTGCCGGTCCGAAAGGAAAAAACTGCGGCGTATGAGCGAGATAGACCACCCTGCCCGGCAGCAACTGGTGCGCCGCCCGCAGCAAAACGTGGCCCACGTCCTCTGAAGAAACCAGCAGCCAGTCGGGCTCGAACTCTTCAACCTGCCTGCGCAGCAATTGCAACTGCCGCGCCGGTTCGGCTGCCGCGTAGATCTCCAGGCGCTCGCCGCGCCGCGAGAACTCCACGCCCCCGCCCAGGTCTACCGGCTGCTCGATCCCTTCGCCGCGCAACTGCTCCAGCCTGCCTGCCGAGTCCCCCAGCGTGGCGCATACCACCCGGCAACTGTGCCCCGCCGCCGCCAGATGATCCAGCCAGACCAGGTTGCTGCGGGTCGCGCCTCCCCGTGGAGGCACGTAGGAGGCGTTCGCTGTCAGCAGAATGCGCATGTCCTTACTGCTGTTCCTTTTCCAGAAGCGCCCGGACCTCCTCGTCCGAAAGCCCTTCGAGTTCTTCGAGGATCTTTTCGTAATCGGCGCCCGCGTGCTCGATCTGCTCGACGTCGATGGCCTTGGCCAGCTCCGCCACCGTGAACGGGCCGCCGTAAACCACTTCCAGCGACAGGTCTACGTGGAACGTCTGGCGCACGCGGGAGAGCAACTGGACCGCAAGCAGCGAGTGCCCGCCGAGGTCGAAAAAGTTGTCGTGAATGCCGACTGAAGGCAGCCCCAACAGCTCGGCCCACATCTCCGCGAGCTGCTTTTCGAGGTCCGTACGCGGGGCATCGCCGCCGGGCGCCGGCGCCATTTTGTTCCGGTTCCTGGCCGATGCCCGCTCGAGAACCTGCTCGGCCGTGGCGAGTTCGTTGGCGATCCGGTTGTAGTCAACCGCTCTGCGCGTGCTGCTGGAGGCATCGGCGCGGCGCACCGGGGCGGCCGCAGGCTTGGGACCGTTCGGCACGTACTTCAGAGCCGCCAGATAATCCGCCGGGAACCGGAAAACGATTGTGTCGCCATCGGGCTCGGCGAATTTGGACCCGACACTCTCGAGCAGCTTCAGCGCCGGGCTATTGCGCGGCATACGGACAAAACGCGCGTCGACCCGGGACAAGCCTCGCTCCAGGGCCGTCTGACCCAAGCGCGCCAGCATGCGATGCTCGACGCCCCGCCCGAGCGCGCGGCAGCTCAACAGGAAGGTGTCCAGCGCCAGAGCGTCTTCGCGTGCTTCGAAAATCATGACCCCGACCAGCCCGTAGCTGCCGAAGCGGTCGCGCACATCCACCGTCAGGCATTCCGCCTTCCCGTCCCGCAGCAAAGCCTGGATTTCGTTCTCGGACCGCCGGATGCAGCTGAAATTCATCTGATTGGTCCGCTGAGTCAATTGCGAAACCCTCGGCAACTGCTCCGGGCGCATCGGCGCGATCTCGATCTGCAGGTTCAGCGCCGCCAGGAACTCCTCCAGGCTTGCGCTCTTCTTCTCCAGCCGCCCGCGCTCGATTTCCTGGAGGTAGAGAGCCGCTCGTTCGCGGTCCTCCGCGGTCGCGCGGAGGCGGTCGAACGCCCAGACGTGGCGCAGGAAGGCGGGAATCCTATCCCGCTCTGTGGGCAGTTGGAGGCAAAGTACTTCCGGGCAGTTCGCCTGAACTTCGGCGCATTCAGTGGGGTTATCGTCGACGAAGATGAAGCTGTCGAGGCCGAGCCGGAGCTCCTCGGCTATCGATACTATATTTGTAGATTTTGGCTGCCAGTCGATTCGCCGCGTTATAAAGTGCTCAAGCCGCAGGGGAAACTCCGGATGGACGCGGAAGGTTTCTACTACATCTTCGTCATTGTTCTTGCTGCACAGGGCTAGCAGCATGCCCGCCTGGTGCTGGGCCAGCATGAATTCCTGCAAGGCGCGCCGCGGCTCGTCGAGCACCACTCCCTGCGGGCCGTCCTCGCCGCAGACGCCCGCCCAGAGCGTCTCGTCGCAATCCAGCACCACGACCTTGTACGGCGTCATCCGCAGCGCCTGGATCTTTCTGGCCACCAGAGTTCCGAGCGCGGCGAAAAAGGCCGGTTTGTAAGGGATATGCCCGAGCATATCGCCGTCCGGGTCGTGGTAGTCCGGCACCGGGTAGAGCTGGTTGAGTTCCGCCGGAGTGGCTGTGTACACGCCGCTCACGCCCGCCAGCGACGACTCGATCCGCGCTTCCAGGCGTTCCACCAGCGCTGCGCGCTCCGGATCGCTCAGGAACTTGGGCGAAGAGGGACAGAGCACAACCAGCAGCGGAGACCGGAAGCGGCCCGCCGCCGTGCGCACCGACGAGATCAGATGGTCGACGTTCTCCTCCAGATCGTGCGCCCCGGCATCCCCGAACCGCGACCAGTCCTCAAAGCGCACCAGCACCACGTTGAAACCGTCCCGGTTGCGCGCCAGCAGGCTCTCGGGGTCCAGCAATTGCTGGAACACCTGGTTGTACGGAGCGAACCTGACCTGAAGGTCCCAGCCAAGCTCCTTGATCCAGAACGCCAGGTACGTTTCAATCGGTTCCGCCGTGAACGTTGCGCTCACGGCGACTCTGGGTGCTGCCAGCGCCGGCGCCGGCGGCAATGCTGCCGATGAATCCGGTGAAGAACGAGCCATTAGAGGAAAATTCCCGAAACTTTATTATGATTCCCCCCCCGGTGTACTCACAACTCGGGCAGGAGCGAAGTGGCCCGCCGTCAGTCGAGTTTGAGGGGCAGGCTGCCGCGCCGTCTGGTTTGGACGGCGCTATCTTCCCAATCGTATCCTGAAAAAGAGTGTCTGAATTTCTCAACCTGCTCCGGCGCAATGCCAACTACCGCAACGTCTGGCTGGGGCAGGTGGTCAGCGAAATCGGCGATTACTTCAACAACATCGCTGTCCTCAGCCTGGTGCTCGAGAACACGGGATCGGGCCTTTCCGTCGCCATCGTGATGCTGGCCCGCGCGATTCCGGCGGTTCTGGCCGGACCGGTGGCGGGGGTCGTACTGGACCGCTACGACCGGAAAAAGATCATGATCGCGAGCGACTTAGTGCGCGCCGCGGTCGGGTTCGCTTTCATTTTCGGGATCCCGCACGGGCGCCTGGGGCTTGTTCTGCTGCTCAGCGCGGCGCTGATGTTCGCCTCGCCGTTTTTCACCAGCGGGCGCACCTCAATTCTGCCCGCCATCGCCGGTCCCAAGGAACTTCATACGGCCAATTCCCTGACCCAGACCACCCAGTGGGCCACCCTCACCTTGGGGACGCTGATGGCCGGCTTCAGCGCCGCCAAGTTCGGCTATGCCTGGGCCTTTGTGATCAACGGCGTCTCGTTCTTGCTCTCCGCGCTTGCCATCTGGCGGTTGCGTCCCGCTCCCGGCGCGTCCTTCCGTCCGCAGCGCAACGGCGGCGGGGGCATTCACCCCTGGGCGGAATACGCGGAAGGGCTGAAATATATCGGCGCGACGCCGCTCACGCTCGGCATCGCCCTGCTTTCCGTTGGTTGGGCGATCGGCGGCGGCGCGGCGCAGATCCTGTTTGCGCTCTTCGGCGAGCAGGTGTTCCACCGGGGCGCGGCGGGCATCGGCACGATATGGAGTTTCGCCGGAGTCGGCCTGCTCATAGGCGGGGCTGTCGGCCACGTTCTCGGCAAGCGGGTGGATTTCAAGGGCTACAAGCTCTCGATCTCCGTCTCTTACCTCCTGCACGGCGGCACGTATGTCGTCTTCAGCGTCATGGAGAACTATTGGGCGGCCCTGTTTTTCGTGATGCTTTCCCGCGTCGGCATGGCGGTCACGTCGGTGCTCAATTATTTGCAACTGCTGCGGCACACCCCGGACGAGTTCCGCGGCCGCGTGTTCGCCACCATGGAGACGGCGCGCTGGCCGGTAATGGTCCTCTCGATGGCGGCGGCGGGGGTGGCTTCCGAATACTGGAGCCCGCGCGCGATCGGCGTCGTGGCGGGCGTCTGCGGGACGCTCACCGCCCTGGCCTGGGCGTGGGCGGACTGGCGGGGCAAGCTGCCCGAACCCGAGGCCAAGCCCTGTGCGGAAACGCCCCAGGTGAACTGAGCCCGCGAAGCCCCTTTGCTAGGATAGTAGCTCACCCTTTATGGCCCTGCGCTTCTATAACACCCTGACGCAACGGATCGAGGATTTCACCCCTCAGCAAGGCAACGTGGTCCGCATGTACACCTGCGGCCCCACGGTCTGGAACTACGCCCACATAGGAAACCTGCGCACCTTCACGTTTGTGGATATTCTGCGCCGCTGGCTGCGCTGCCGCGGTTATCAGCTCGACCACGTCATGAACATCACCGACGTGGACGATCGCATCATTCAGCAGGCCATGGCGGCCGGCAAGTCGCTCTCCGAATACACGGACGTGTATACCCGGGCGTTTCTCGAAGACGCCGAAACGCTGCGCCTGGAGCGCCCCGAGCACCTCGTGAAAGCCACGGAACACATCCAGGACATGGCCGAGGCCATTAAGCGGCTTTCCGAGAAAGGCTACACCTACGAGAGCGACGGGTCGATTTATTTCCGCATCGCGAACTTCCCGGAGTACGGCAAGCTTTCGCACACGGACTTCAGCGGCATCCGTGCCGGCGCGCGGGTCGATACAGACCGCTACGACAAGGAGAATGCGCGCGACTTCGCCCTCTGGAAAGCGCCGAAGGAAGGCGAGCCGAGCTGGCAGACCGTAATCGGTCCCGGGCGGCCCGGCTGGCACATCGAGTGCTCCGTGATGGCGATGAAGTACCTCGGCGAGACGCTGGACATACACGGCGGCGGCATCGATCTGACCTTCCCGCACCACGAAAACGAAATCGCGCAATCGGAAGCGCTGACCGGAAAGCCGTTCGCCCGCTACTGGCTGCACTCCGAGCATCTCATCGTCGAGGGCCAGACGATGTCGAAGTCGCTGGGCAACTTTTTCACCCTGCGCGATCTTCTCGAACGGGGCCATGCACCGGAAGCCGTCCGCTATCTCCTGGCTTCCGTGCCGTATCGCAAAAAGCTCAATTTCACGATGGACAGCCTGCGCTCGGCCGAAACCGCCATCGAGCGCCTGCGCAACTTCAAATTGCGCCTGGATACGGGCAGCTTCCCCGAAGGCACAAGTGAGGCCCTGCTCGAGCGAACCCGCCAGGCGAACGCCAGCTTCGAAGAGGCGCTCGACGACGACCTGAACACGGCCGAAGCCCTGGCGGCCGCCTTCGAATTCGTCCGCGACGCGAACTCAGCCATGGACGCGGGCCAGTTCCTTGCGGGCAACACGGCGCCTGCGCTGGATTTCCTGGCGCGCTTCGACTCGGTCTTTGACGTTCTGCGCCCCAGCCGCAAAGATACCGGACTCTCCGACAGCGAGATCGAGAAGCTGATCGCGGAACGCGACCGCGCCCGGAAGGCCAGGCAGTTCGCGCGGTCGGACGAAATCCGCAGTTACCTGCTCGAACGCGGCGTGATACTCGAAGATACCAAGGAAGGCACCCGCTGGAGGAGAAAGTAGGCGTAACTGCCGGGCGCTGCTCGGCCCCGCTGGCGGCCGCGCCGCAACCCGGCGAATCCGGTCCAAAGTTAGTGAAACCCGAGGCTCAAGCCTGCTAGTCTAAGTACGTTCGGGGAGTGTTGTCCCAATCTCCCGAGCCGGGTCCGTCGTGCCCGTAGATCATGAGGAGCCGAAGTGGTAATGTCCGTGAGTCGACTTCTTGCCTGCCTGGCCTCGTGCGTCTTCCTGGCTGGTTCGATTCAGGGGGCGCCCGCAGCTGTCAGTCCCGAGGCCGCACGTAAGCTGTTGGAAGATCTGCCGCTTTTCTTTGAGCCAAACCAGGGCCAGTGGAATCCGAAGGTGAAGTTTTCGGCCCGCGCCGGCGGTTACCAATTGTTTCTCACTGCCCGCGAGGCCCTGTTCGCATATCACGGGCCGGAGGATGGGTCGCCCCGGCTGGCCGGTTTTTCGCTGTTGAATGCGAACCCCTCTCCGGCGGCTGCCGGTGTGGATCAGCTTCCCTCCCGCAGCGACTATTTCCGGGGAAGGTCGAAATCGGAGTGGCGCACCGGAGTGGCGCACTACGCGCGGGTTCACTATCGCGAGGTCTACCCGGGTATCGACCTTGTCTACTACGGCAAGCAGAAGCGGCTGGAGTACGATTTCATCCTGCAGCCCGGCGCGGATCCCGACCTGATCCGGCTGAAGTTCAGCGGCGGCCGTCTCGAACTCACCCCGGAAGGCGATCTCGTGCTCACGGACGGCGGCGCCCGGCTGGTGCAGCACCGGCCTTATGTCTATCAGGACGACCCGGATTCCTCTTCCCGGCGCCAGGTCTCCGGGAAATACCGGCTGCTCGGCCGCAACGTAGTCGGATTTGAGCTGGGCGAATATGACCGCTCGCGCCCGCTCATCATCGACCCGGCAGTTGTCTTCGCATCGTTTGTGGGCGGCGCTGGAAGCGACGGCGTCACGGCGGTCAAGCTCAACTCGGAAGGGATCCTTTACGTTCTCGGCTACACCAACAGCGCAGACCTCACGTCGACTGGAAACCCCTATCAGGCCGAACTCGCCGGAGACCAGGACGTGTTTCTCGCCAGGATCAACCCGGCCGCTGCGGGTTCCGGCGCCCTGATCTCGCTTACCTTCTTCGGGGGCAGCGGCAAAGACACACCGGCGGGGTTGGCCCTGATTTCGGACAAAATCGTCTGCTTTACGGGCAGCACCAACTCCACGAATCTCCCGCTGGCGATTGCTTACCAAAGAGACCTCGCGGGTGAGACGGACGCTTTTGTCGCCAAGTTCGATTACGCGTTGGAGGGCGGCGATACTCTCTTCTACTCGACCTATCTCGGCGGCTCCGGAGCCGACACTGCCGCCGGTATCGATGTCGATGCCGAAGGGAAGGTTTACATAATCGGCACGACCTTTTCCGAGAATTTCCCGGTGAGCGAGTCCGCCCTTCAGACGGTCAGGTGGGGGCCGCAGGATGCCTTCATCGCGAAGTTCGACACGCTCGATGAAACTAACTCGCTTCTGCACAGCACGTATCTGGGTGGTGAGTCTATTGATTTCGGCCGGGCGATCGCCGTCTCTCCCGACGGGATGGTGTACTTTGCGGCCGTAACCACGTCCACCATGTTTGCCGGCTACGGCTACGAGGAAGGCAAGTTCGGCGGGGTCGACGGGGTTGTGGGAAAGCTGGACCTGACGCAACCCGGTGAGCTCGCGCTAGCTTACATGACCTATCTGGGCGGCACCGGCTACGACGAGCCGCTCGCGATTGCGTTTGACCCCTCGGGCAAACTCCTGGTGACCGGCTACACGCTGTCGACGGACCTCCCCACAACCGACGATGCCTACCAGCGGGAGCTGAGGGGCAACGCGGATGTGTTCCTTGCGAGGCTGGATTTCTCGCTGCCGCCGGAGCACGCCATTTCCTACATGACCTATTTCGGTGGCGGCGGCGGAGAGGTAGCCTATGGGCTAGCCACGGATGCCGAAGGCAACGTCTACCTCACTGGTTACACGCTTTCTATGGATTTCCCGGTGACCGGCGATGCCTGGCAGCGGGACTGGGGATGGGGCGTGGATATTTTCGTTTCCAAGTTCGGCCCCGATGGCGCGCTTCTGTACTCCACCTACTTGGGGCACGCCGGGACTCACGTCGGATATTCCATCGCTGCCGGACCGGACGGGAGCATCTATGTTGGAGGCGCGGCCGGGCGCAAGGGCATCTCCCCGACATCCAACGCGTTCCAGACCGAATACGGCGGCGGCTACTCCGATGGATTCGTAGTGGTGTTCGCGCCGTAGTCTGCGATCCTTGCAGCCGGGTTTGCCTGGGGGCAAGCCCGGCTGCATCCCTCAGTCAGGTATCTTTGGCCCGGCCGCGTTTCTTCAGTCCAAACCTTTCAGCCCGCCCGCATCTCTTCATTCGAGGTAACCTAAGCCTTTCAGCTTGCGCGCGATCTCCTCTTCGGACTCCGCGTCTTCGAGCCGCGCAATCTCCCTCTCGATCACGTGCTCCACGAATTCTTGCGGTGAGCTGTATCCGCCGGCCGCGGCGCACTTCTTCACCTTCGCCCAGACGCCTGGCTTGAGCGTGACTGTCGGTTTCAGCATTGTCTCCTCCCGGCCGCCATGGCGCGCGCTTCTACATACGAGCGGCTGACCAGGGCGGCGATCACCTTCCCCGCGCTGTCGGTCGCCTTTTCGATGTCGGTCCTGCACTCGACCTCGGGTTTGAGCGGCGGCTCGTAGGGGTCGTCGATTCCGGTGAAACCGCGGATTTCGCCGCGGCGCGCCTTCGCGTACAAACCCTTCACGTCGCGCTGCTCGCAGACATGCAGCGGTGCATTCACATACACCTCGATGAAATCGCCGATGCGTGCGCGCACCTCGTCCCGGATCTCGCGATACGGGGAAATGGCCGAGACCAGCACAATCACGCCATTGCGTGACAGCAGGTGCGCCACGAAGCCGATTCTGCGGATGTTTTCGTCACGGTCCTCCTTGGAAAACCCAAGCCCCTTGGTGAGGTTCTGGCGCACAATGTCGCCGTCCAGCGATTCCACCGGGTAAGCGGCGGCGCGCAGGTGGTGCTCCACCAGCTTGCTGATTGTCGTCTTTCCCGCGCCGCTCAGGCCCGTAAACCAAACCGTAACGCCGCGCCTTCCATTCGACGTGCCCATAGCCCTCCTGTTTTCAGACCGAAACTTTGAACCGCCCTTTCAACAGCAGCGCCGACGCCATCGAGAGAATGAAGAACCACACCAGCCAGTCCGTGCTGAAACCGAACAGGCTGACGGAGGCTTGCGGATACCGTATGTCGATCCACTCGATGTTTCCGGCGCCGATCCGCGGCTCGCCCGGCCGCCACAGCGCCGCGAAGGCCGAGTCCACACGCCGGCCGGGAACAAACAATGGGGAGCCGCCGGCTTCAATCCTCTTCGAGACGGTGCGGCCGTCGATCGTGAAATGCAGATAGCCGGAAACCGGGGCCACTGGCCGGATCCGCCAGCTCACTTCGTTCCGCTCCAGCACGCGAACCGGCGGCGTCTCGATCTCGATGCCCTCCGGCGCCATCAAGACCGGCGCGGTGATGGCGGGCCCCCGCATAGCGACGGTCACGATGGCCGGCCGGCCGACCGCAAGCGGCGCGCGCCCGTAAAAGCCTTCCAGATGCACCAGCAACAGCACCGTGGGAAGCGCCAGGACCAGCACCGGCTGCAGCATCAGCCCGGCATAGCCCAAATTGGCGCGCAGCAGAGATTTCTGCGCCCTCCACGCCACCGCGGGCTCGTCGCTGAAGATCCGCAACTCCAGCAGGTGCGCCTGCACTTTGCGTTTCACCGTTCGAATCCGCGCCTGGTTGGAGACCTTGCCGAAAACCCAGATCATCCCGACGCCGGCCGCCGCCGAAAGCAACGCCAGCCGCACGCTTGCGGGCGCCCACGCCGTCGCGGCCGAGTACCACAGCAGCAGCGAATTGAAAGCCTGGTTGAAGGCGTCCATCACCATTGCATGCCCCTCACCGCGCGCCGCGAGCGGTTTCAGCCGGCGCTTCAAACACGGACTGCCCCAGCATGCCCTCCGGCCGGGGCACATTGAACTCCGCCAGCACCGTCGCCGTCACGTCATAGAGCCTGGGGTGCTCCATCTGGATTTTCCGGTTGCTGAGCAGGACGCCGGGCACCTGATCCGCCGCCATGCAGTGGTCGCCGATCCACGCGTCCGTGTTGTCTTCGATCGGAACCGCGGGCACTGCACCCAGCGCTGTCTGCCACGAGGCCCGGTATCCGCGCCGGAAACCCACGATCAGGTCGGGCGCGGACGCCAGGTTGCGCCCGCGGAATTCCCGCTCCGGCCGGTACACCCGCTCCACCACGTTCAGTTTCGTCTTCGGGTCGCGGAACGCCAGCAGTTCTTCCGTGATGCGGTCCAGCAGCCGTTCCTTCTCTTCGTGCGGGACGATGCCACCCGACTCGCGGCCCTGAAGGTTCAGATAAATGCCGTTGAGTCCGATCGCGTAGGCCTCAGTCCGCGTCCAGTCCACGTGCCGGAAAAGCTCCTGGTTGCCCGTGTTGGCCGGATCGTCGAGCGCGAGGAATCCCCGCTGCATCAGCCATGTGTTCAGGTGCACGGCGCGGTCAAAGCGCGCAAAGCCGTGGTCGGACATCACCAGGAGCGTTGTTCCAGGGCCGGCCTGTTGCATGGCCTCGCCGATCGCCGCGTCGATTGCGCGGTAGATCTCCAGCAGGTCCGAATCGTACCGGCCCCACAGCATGTGCGAATTCTGATCGATGCTCGAAAAATAGTAAAAGAAGAGGCCGCTCTTGAAACGCGAAAGCTCGTGGCGGAACATCCGCAGGCTGTCGGCGAGCACCTGGCGGCTCTGCCCCAGAAACTCCTGCCTGCTGAGTATTCCTGCGCGGTAGGCGCTCGTCTCCTCCGGTATGCCTTGCGTGTAGAACGGGCCAAGGGCGTGGGCCAGCTCGCGGCTGAAGTCCGGGGGCGTGGAGATCGGCAGCGCGGGATCCCCAGGATCGATATTGACGGGGGTCACGTAAATGCGGAGCCGCGGGCGGACCTGCTGCAGGTAGATGCGGAAAATCCCCGCCGTGCTCGCGAGCCCCGGAATCATGCGGAATCGCGCCCGCAGCCAGCCCGACCACTCGCCCTCCCGCAGGATGATCTGCTCCTCTTCGGTATCGAAGCGGGCAACCGGCTCGGTGGGATCGATGTGGGCCACCAGCGGGTACGTCACGACGGTGTGGTCGCGGCGGAAGCTGTTCGCCGGGCCGTTCAGGACGAGCTCCGCGCGCCCGTTGACCACGCTCGTGCGCACGATGAGCCCTCCGGGCACCGTTGTCCGCTTCTCATCCGGATCATCCGTGAAGTAGGTGAACATGCCGAAGGCGCCAGCCAGGTCGGGCGTCCCCATGCCGGAGAGCGACTGCGCCTCGCAATCCACCGGCGGAAAGTTCGCCGGCATGCGAATGACGGTGGAATCGATGCCGCGCTCTTCGAGCAAACGCCAGAACGCGGTCCCGCCGCGCAGCCGGCGCACGCTGCCAGAGGAGAGCGGCACCACCCACGGCCCGATGCTCAAGCTCCGGCGGGGTGGAACGGATTCAGCCATCGAGGAAAACGGCATGCGCGTTTGCGGGTTTCGATGAATGAAGTCGAAAATGCCGTGCCCGCCCGGGTCCATGCCCGTGGTCACGGTGGACCAAGCCACCGGGCTCTGCGGCGGAACGGTCGTCTCGAGCAGGCGGAAGCCGCCTTCCTTCCGCAGCCGGTTCAGGTTCGGCAACTCGTTCCAGTGCGCCTCCAGGAACTGCGGATCCATCCCGTCGACGCCCAGCACGATCATGCGCCGCCCTGTAGCCTCGGTCGTCTGGCGCGAGCAGGCGCAGAGCGCAAGAACAAGCGGGGCCAGAAGCAACGCCCGACTCTTCATGCCGCCACCTCGCTTTGAGCGCGCGCCGGCTCGCTGACGATTAATGGCCTGCCCTCCATGTAGGCCGGAGGTTTGATGCCGAACAACTCGAGCGCGGTCGGCGCCATGTCCTCGATGCCGGGGTCCTCGGCGGCAATCCGCCTGTTGGAAATCAGCACGCCCGGCACGAGATGCGGGTCGATGCAGTGGTCGCCGCTCCATGCCTTGCGGTTGTCCTCGAACACGGCTGCCGTCACCTTGCCCACGGCGGCATCCCACGACGCGCGGTAGCCGTCCGCGTAGCCGATGATCAAATCCGGCGCTGCATCAAGGTAAGGACCGCGATAGAGAGCATCGCTGGGCCACGCTTTGCGGATCGCGGTCCTGCCGAGTTCCTCGTCGCGGAGCCCGGTGAGTCTTGCCGCCAGCTCGAGCTTCAGCGCGTCCGTCTCGGCACCCGGAGCCACGATGCCGTACTGTTCCCGGCCCTTCTGGTTGATGTAGATTCCGGCCAGCCCGAACGTGTACGCCTTGGTCCGGCTCCAGTCGATGCCTTGCAGGTAGTCGCGCCCCTCCGCGCCTTCCTTGAGCGCAAGATAGCCGTTCTGGTGCAGCCAGGCGTTCAGGTTCACGCCGCGTTCGAAGGAAGCGAACCCGTGGTCGGAGAGCACGAACAGTACCGTGCCGTCATCGACGTATTTCAGCGTTTTCCCGACGATGTCGTCCGCGCGCCGGTAAAGTTCTTCGATGGTGCGCGAGTACGGCCCGCCCTTGTCCTTGTGCCGGAAGAACATGTGCTGCACGCGGTCCGTGGTGTCGAAGACGCACGCCGTCACGCCGCGGCGGGTGCGCTCGAGCGCGCTGAAGAACATGGCCTCACGCTCGGCGCACGTGAGGTAAGCCTGCTGGAGGAACGCCTCCTCGTCAATCGCCTGCTCGTTGAGCGCCCACGTGTCTTCGGCCATCCCAAGGGTGGCGTATGCGCCGAGCAGCTTCGCCAGGTAAGTCGCGTAAATGGAGGGGTGCGAGATCGGCAGCGCCGGGTTTTCCGGGTCGATGTTGACGGGCGTCATGTAGAGCGAAATTTCCGGTTCCGTTTCGGTCAGCAGAAAGCGCACGATGCCCTTAACGCGGATGCCGAACGAGGCGCGGAACGTGAGCGTGATCCAAGGGGTGAATTCGTTCGGCCGCAGCCGGTAGCGTTCGCCGCAAACCTCCAGCAGCGCCGTCC
Source organism: Acidobacteriota bacterium (assembly GCA_029776225.1). Lineage (GTDB taxonomy): Bacteria > Acidobacteriota > Terriglobia > Bryobacterales > Bryobacteraceae > Fen-330. Next base: position 153,588 of record JAKOTR010000035.1, read on the forward strand.
CGCCGGCGCCCGGCTTCAGCGTGAACGGCAGCTTGAGCGCGCCGCCGTTTTCCCGCATGGAGTTCGCCGGTCCCTGGATTTCTCCTGCGTACCCTTCTCCGCTCTTCGATAAAGGGAAGCGGTTGCCGCTCTCCATCGCACCGCCGCCCGCGCGCGTGGTGAACAGCGCGAACGTGCCCTGCGTGCCCAGCAGATCCGGAGTGCACATCGCCGAGAGCAGCCTGCCGTTGAATTTTTCCGGTGGGAACGTGATCGGGACACGCAGCACGGTGGACGTGATGTGGTGCTCCCCCAAAACTTGCCAGAACGTGCGGCTTTTCCGCCGCATTTCGACGATGGGCTTGCCGAGCGGGATGCGATACTTGCCGATGTGCAACATCCGCTGCGGATCCCGCACGCGCGTGGAAGACAGCTCCGGAAGGTAGGACTTGAGGTTCCGGTTCAAAAAATCGAACATGGCGTGGCGGGCGGGGTTGACGCCGGTGGCGAACGTGGACCATGCGACCGGCGAAAGCGCCGGAAACGTCGTCCGCAGCCGCCGGAAACTCCCCTGCTCGCTCAGGCGGCGCATGTTGGGCAGTTTGCCCTCCTTCATGTACCGCTCCGTCAGCGCCGGATCGAGCCCGTCGAGTCCCAGGAAAATCAGCTTACGCACTTTCGCGCGCTTGTAGCCCTGGGCGCCCCGGAGAAACCTCCACATCATTCGGAACGGCCAGGCGAGCAGCGATGCTGCCCCGAGCGCCAGTCCGACCGCCAGCGTGAGAAAGGAGCCGAGAAACGCAAAGCCCGCGCCCGGTCCGATATAGGCGAGATAAACCGGCATCATCTCAGCTTTCCTTCGACGAACGGCACCTCGAAGACTTTTTCGTGGTTGATCGGCCCGTGGCCGAAATACCCTCCTTCGCCGAACAGTTCGCCGTGGTCGGCGGTGATGGTGATCCAGGTGTTCTTCGGAACCGTGTCGAACAACTCCTCCACCACGCCGTCCAGGTATTTGACCGCGCGCACCTGCCGCTCCCGCAGCATCCGCAGCTTGGCGTCGTCGAAAAATTTTTCTTTACGCCCGGAGAGCTTCCCGCCGACCACGTGATCGTCGAGGTGCTTGAAAACGCCGTGCACGCCGCTGATGCGCGGCCACTGCTCGGGCGGCTCGTCGGGCAACGCATACGGGTAGTGCGTCTCGCCGACGTTCAGCAGGTAAAACGACGGGCGGTCTTCGCGGAACTTCATCTCGCGGACCATCGCCCGCATATCGTTGTGCTTGTCCATCAGCCGGTAACTGTCGAACCCATGGTTCAGAATCGTCTTGGGATTCAATACCGGCAGCGACACCATCGCGTGCGTGCGGTAGCCGAGCGTCTCGTTCAGGAAGGCGGGAAAGTAAAGCTTGGGAATCAGCGATTTGAATTCGATGCCCTCAACGCCCAGCCGTTCGGAAAATTTCAGAAAATCGCGCTTGTAATACTCCGAGGCGAAGACGTTTGCCGGGCTCGAATGCGGCAGCAGCCCGCAGAGCAGGTTGTAATGCGATGGCGCCGTCCACGACGCGTAGGACCAGCGGCGCTCCACCCGCCCGAGTTTGCGCATGATGCGCGGCCGCGCCGCCACGAACGAGTCGTACCGGCAGCTATCCAGAATGACAATGATGTAGTTGTTTTTCGGACGCTTGCGAACGGACGCGCCGCCGCGCACCCGCCCGCGGTCCCGCCGGGCAGCGATCCCCATAACTCAGCCCCCCTGTGATAGCCGATTCGCCGCAGGCCGTTTCCGTGCCCGCCAGCTCTCGACTGCGCTTATTTGTAACTTTACCAAAAAATGATTAGCCGTAATTTCTACATTACTGGTTCTTTTTAGCCCTGAATTACAGGTTTGATATACTTCTGAATAACTGGGGATATCTCACGGGGGCTTAATGGCAATCCGCCGCTATCTTCTTTTGGGCGTACTCCAAGGGGCCTTTGCCTGGTCGGCTTACTCCATCGGCGAATTCGTGGTTTCGTCCGTGTTCGGATTGGCGCGGCCATACGCGGAGCTGACGCCGTGGCACTGGCAGCTCACCAGCCTGTTGATCGCCGGATATCTCTTGGCCGGCCTGCTTGCCGGGGCGCTCGCCGGCCTCATTCTTTACCTGCTCACGAGCGCCGTCTCCTGGGTCGAGAACACCGACACGGCTTCGGTTCTCGAAGCCGGTGGGACGCTGACGCTCGTCGCGGCTTTCGGCGCCAATCTGCTTGCGCACTCTTCAGGCGATATCGGACGAGTGCCGCTGTTGGGTCTGAGCGTGATCTTTTGCCTGCTGCTGGTAGCGGCCATCCGCTCGGAAAAAGTATCCGAGCGCCTCGGCCTGCTCACGAATCCCTGGATCGTCGCGATTGTGCTGTTGGGTACGGGGCAGATATTCGGACTGCTCAAGCTGAGAGAGGACGGCAGCCCGGCGGGCGGCAAGGCCATGGTGTTCGCGGCCGGACTCGCCGTAGTGCTGTTAGCCATCGTCGTTGCGTCTGTGTTTGCCGGCAGGCGGCTGCGCGCCCGTTTCGCCCGGCGGCCGGCAGGAAAGTTTGCGCCGGCGGGCGCAGCGCTCGCCCTCGCCTGCGGGTTGCTGGCGGTGAGTGCCTGGCTGGGCTGGCCGCGAATTTCCTCGGCCGAAGCACAGGCGGCCGCCGTTCAGAGCTCCTCTCAACCCAACGTGGTCATCATGGTGATGGACACGGTCCGCGCAGACCACCTCTCGCTTCACGGATACTCGCGGCGGACCACTCCCAACCTGGAGGCGCTCGCGCGCGACTCGGTGGTCTACAAAAATGCCATCGCGCCTTCGGACATGACGCTGAGCAGCCACGGCTCGCTGTTCACCGGCTTGTATGCGGGCTGGCACGGCGCGCATTGCTCGCCTCCCGAGGCCAGTTACGGCCGCCCGCTCAGTCCCAATGTGACCACCCTGGCGGGAATACTCGCCGCCAACGGCTACTCGACAACCGGCGTTTCCGCGAACGTGTATCTGAGAGAGAATTTCGGACTGCAGCGAGGTTTTCAGCGGTTCCGCATTCCCAGGCCCGTGCCGGTCCTCAGCCCGGAAAGTTGGTATCTGCTCCGCAGGGGCATGCGGAGGACGCTGACTCACTTCGTCGACACCGCCCAGTTTGACCGCCTGTTCGCCCGCGCCGAGGATGTGAATCAATCGGCATTCGAGTTGATGAACGGGCAGGTGCTCGCCCGCGGCCCGTTTTTTCTTTTCCTGAATTACATGGACGCGCACTTCCCTTACGTTCCGCCGGCGCCTTTCGATACGCGTTTCCCCGGCAAGATCCGCAGCCTGACCCAGGATGAACTCACCGAAGTTCAGGAAGCGGTGGTCAGCGGCCATCCCATGTCCGCCGAAGAGCATGCCCACTTCATCTCGCAGTACGACGGCGGCATCGCTTACGTGGACGCACACATCGGGCAGGTGATCCAATGGCTGAAGCGGCGCGGAGTCTACAACAACACGATGATCGTCGTCGTTTCCGACCACGGCGAGCAGTTCGGGGAAAAAAACCTGGTCCTGCACGGAAACTCGATTTACCAGGCGCTGCTCCATGTCCCGATGGTCATCAAGTTTCCCGGAAACAAGCGCACCGGCGTTGTTGACGAGCCGGTCAGCCTTATCGATGTCGCGCCCACGATTCTGTCGGCTCTCGAACTCCCCGTCCCGGAAAACATGCAGGGGATCGATCTGCTGACTTCGGACCCGGCAAACCGCAAGCAACTCTTCAGCGAGTCGTTCCCGTGTCCCGCCTTGCACCGTTCGGATTGCCCGCAGGAAGGCTGCCGGGCGCAAGCGGTATTCTCCTGGCCGCTCAAGTACGCCAGTTCTTCGAGTGGCCGCCGCGAACTGTTCGATCTGGCCAAAGACTCGCGCGAGGACCACAACATTCTCGGCAAGGAACCCCAAGTAGCCAAGGAACTTAGCCTAGAACTCTCCCGCTGGCTGAAGACCGTTCCGGTCAAGGCCGGCCAGCAATCCGGCATCGAAGCGGAGACGCTCCAGCAACTCAAGTCCCTGGGCTACGTGCAGTAAGGGCCCGTCCGACTCTGGTATACTGACTCTTCATGCAAGTCTGCGCCGTCGCACTGCATCATCACCATCACCATTCGAAGCCACACAGGGCGGCGGGCTGACTTCTCGCAATTTTTCAGAACAAAAATTGAAAAGGCGCCCGCCGCTGAAATAGGCGGGCTTTTTTGTTGGGGTTGGATCAATGGAACTGGATTTCACCAAACTGGAGGGGTTGCTGCCGGCGGTGATTCAAGACCATGCCACCGGCAGGGTGCTCATGGTCGGCTTTATGAACGAAGAGGCGTTCCGCAAGACGGTCGAAACCGGCTACGCGACGTTCTACAGCCGGTCGCGGAAGAAACTCTGGCTGAAGGGCGAAAGTTCCGGACACCGCCTGGTTGTTAAAGAGATCTCCACGGATTGCGACCAGGATGCCTTGCTCATCCGCGTCGAGGCCCTCGGACCGGGCGTGTGCCACAACGGCTATCAGAGCTGCTTTTATCGGCGGCTTGAGAACGGGCAGTGGGTGGAATCGGAAAACCGCACGTACGACCCCAACGCCGTCTACGGGAGCAAAGCATGAAACTCAAACTGGGTATTCCGAAAGGCAGCCTGGAAAACGCCACCATCGACCTTTTTCGCCGCGCCGGCTTCCGCATCACCACCAGCAGCCGCTCGTATTTCCCCGACATCGACGACCCGGAGATCGAGTGCATGCTCATCCGTGCGCAGGAAATGGCCCGCTATGTCGAAGACGGCGTGCTGGACGCCGGACTGACCGGGCGCGACTGGGTCGAGGAATGCGAAGCCACAGTCGTGACCGTCGCCGATCTCATCTACGCCAAGCAGAGTTTCGGCAAGGTACGCTGGGTGCTCGCGGTGCCGGAAGCCTCTAATTTCCAAACCGTCAAGGACCTGGAAGGAAAAGTCATCGCCACCGAGCTTGTTGGGGCGACGAAGCGCTATCTGGCCAGGCACCAGGTGAACGCGAAGGTCGAGTTTAGCTGGGGCGCCACCGAAGTAAAACCGCCGGAGCTGGCCGACGCCATTGTCGAAGTGACCGAAACCGGCTCCTCGCTGCGAGCCAACAAGCTCCGCATCATCGACACGGTCCTCGAGTCCAATACGCAGCTCATCGCCAACGTCGACGCCTGGAAAGACGAGTGGAAGCGGCGCAAGCTCGAAGACATGCGGATGCTGCTGGAAGGCGCCATGAACGCGCTCGGAAAAGTCGGCCTGATGCTGAACGTGCACCGGGAGTGCCTCAACGCCGTTCTTGCCGTGCTGCCCGCGCTGAAGAAGCCGACCATTTCGAATCTCAGCGAGGAAGACTGGCTGGCCGTGAACACCATCATCGACGAATCCACCGTGCGCAACATCGTGCCGCTTCTTAAGAAGGCCGGGGCGCAGGGTATCGTCGAGTATCCCTTGAACAAGATTGTGATGTGAAACATGATCCGAATCATTGAGTCGAAGAACGCAGGGCGGCTGTTGCGGCGCCGCGCCGCGCAGTTGGCCCGGGCCGAGGAGACGGTGCGGCCGATCCTCGAGGACGTCCGCAAGCGTGGCGACCGCGCGGTCCTTGAGTACGCCCGCCATTTCGACGGGCTCGACCGGCCCTCGGTGCGCGTGCCGGCCAGCGAACTGAAGTCGGCGGCGGACCGCCTCTCTCCCGATCTGCGCCGCGCGATTCAAACCGCGGCGAAGAACATTCGCGCTTACGCGAAAACGCAACTGCCCAAGGAGCGGATGTCCTCGCTGGCGCCGGGTCTCTGCCTGGGAAGCATCGTGCGCCCGCTCGACGCCGTCGCGGCTTACATTCCTTCGGGCCGCTATCCCCTGCCATCGACGCTCATGATGACCGCGATTCCCGCGCAGGTGGCGGGCGTGCCGCGAGTTTGCGCCGCCACGCCGCGGCCGGTCGCGGCGGTCTACGGCGCCGCCTCCCTCCTCGGTGTAACCGACGTCTTTCAAATGGGGGGCGCGCACGCCATCGCCGCTTTCGCATTCGGCACTCGCACGGTTCCCCGCGTGGACCGCATCGTCGGGCCCGGCAACATCTACGTCGCCGCAGCGAAGAAGCTGCTGGCGGGCGAGGTGGGCATCGACTTCATCGCCGGCCCCACCGAAATCCTCATCATCGCCGAGGACGGCCGGCCGGAGGTGCTCGCTGCCGACATGCTGGCCCAGGCGGAGCACGATGTCGACGCTTCCGCCATCCTGCTGACCACATCGAAGACCCTGGCGAAAGCCGTGGCGGTTGAAATTGACCGCCAGCTCGCAGACCTTCCAACCGCACGCGTTGCGGCCAAGTCGATCGCGAAAAACAGCGCGATCATCATCGTCGAATCCACCGCTCAGGCCGTGGAGCTCGCCAATCAGTTCGCGCCCGAACACCTCGTCATTCCGGATCTCTCGCTGCTTAGAGACATCCGGCACGCGGGCAGCGTGTTTGTCGGCCCGTTCAGTCCGGAAGCCGCCGGCGACTACGCCTCGGGACCGAACCACGTGCTGCCCACCAGCGGCGCGGCCCGGGTGCGCGGCGGCCTTTCCGCAGCCGACTTTGTCAAGGTGATCTCGGTGCAGCAGTTGAGCCGTCCCGCGCTCGCCAAACTTGCTCCCGCAGTCACTACGCTTGCGCGGACCGAAGGCCTGGAAGCGCACGCGCGCTCCGTGGAGGTGCGGCTTAATGCCTGACGCCCCACGCCCCCGCGAAGCCGTTCTCAAAATGGCGCCGTATTCTCCGCCGACCAGCGGCCGCGCGGGCAAGCTCCGCCTGGATTTCAACGAGAACACCGTGGGCTGCTCCCCGCGCGTGTTGAGCGCCCTCCGCGATTGCCTCACGGCAGGCAGCCTTACCATCTATCCGGAATACGAAGAGGCGAAGAAGGAACTGGCCGCGTTTTTTGGCGTGTCTCCCGATGCGCTCCTGTTCACGAATGGAACCGACGAAGCGATTCAGGTGCTCGTCAACACCTACGTGGACGACGGCGACGACGTGCTGCTGCTGCGCCCCTCTTACGCCATGTACCGTTTCTATTCCGAGGTGGCCGGCGCGGCGGTTCGTGAGCTCGACTACCGCGCCGAAGATTTGGCCTTTCCGCTGGAAGAATTGCTGGAGGCCATCCGCCCCGGCACGCGCGCCATTCTCATCGCCAATCCCAACAACCCGACCGGAAGCGGCGTTGATCTGGACGGCATCGAGCGGATTCTTAAGGCGGCCGGCGCCGCGGCCGTGCTCATCGACGAGGCCTACTTCGAATTTTGCGGCGTGACGGCGCTGCCGCTCATCGAGCGCTATCCCAACCTCTTTGTCAGCCGCACGTTTTCGAAGGTCTATGGTATGGCGGCCATGCGCATGGGCTGCCTGCTATCGCAGCCTGCGAACGTAGCTTACCTGCACAAAGCGCAGTCCCCTTACAGCGTGAACTCTCTGGCGGTGATCGCCGCGCGCGCGGCCATCCGCGACCAGGAGTACATCCAAAACTATGTCGCCGAAGTTCACGCGGCGCGCGAGCTGCTCCGCGCCGGCCTGGACGAATTGAAGATCCCCTATTACCCGAGCCAGGGGAACTTCATTCTGATGCGCATCGGCCCGCGCGCAATCGAGGTGCGCGACCGTCTTCGCGAGCGGGGCGTGCTGGTGCGCGACCGCAGCTACGAAGTCGAAGGCTGTGTCCGCGTGACCGTCGGAACGCGCGAGCAGGTGCGGCGCTTCCTGAGCGAACTGAGAGAGATCTGGTAATGAGCGAACGATTCATCGTCTTCGATATGGACGGCGTGCTGGTGGACGTTTCGGATTCCTACCGCACCACCATCATCCGTACGGTCGAGGACTTCACCGGCAAACGAATCAGCCGCGAGCTGATTCAGGAATACAAGAACCGGGGCGGCTGGAACGACGATTGGAAGCTGTCCCACCGCATAGTGAACGATCTCGGAGTTCAGGTGGAGTACGAGGAAGTCGTGCGCCACTTCAACAAGCTGTTCCTCGGCAATGGCGCGGACGGCCTGATCCGGCGCGAGCGCTGGATCGCGAGCCCCGGCCTTTTGGAACGCCTCAGCGAGCGATACCGGCTGGCCATCTACACCGGGCGTCGCCAGTTCGAAGTGAAGCCGACGCTGGAGCGTTTCGCCGGCACGCTGCGCTTTGACCCCATCGTCACCGCGGAGATGGTGGAGCATCTCAAGCCGGCGCCCGACGGGCTGCTCAAGATCCGCGAGATGTACCCGGGCAGCGATTTCCATTACGTCGGGGACACCATTGACGACTGCCGCTGCGCAAAGGCGGCCGGGGTTCCCTTTATCGGCATAGCCGCGCCGGACTCCTTAAGGCGCGAGGAACTTGTGTGCTTGTTCCAGGCCGAGGGCGCTGCCGCCGTTCTCGAAAGCATCAACCAGTTGGAGACCGTGCTGTGAGAACCGCCTCCGTCGAGCGCAACACGAAGGAAACAAGGATCCGCGGCAAGCTGCGGATCGAGGGCCGCGGCCGTTACCAAATCTCCACCGGAATCCGCTTCCTCGATCACATGCTCGAGCTGTTTGCCAAGCACGGCGGCTTCGACCTGGAACTCGAAGCCGCGGGCGATCTCGACGTCGATCAGCACCACACCGTCGAAGACGTCGGGATCGTGCTCGGCCAGCTCTTCTGCCGCGCGCTCGGCGACCGCCGCGGCATCAACCGCGCCGGCTACTTTGTGATGCCGATGGACGAAACGCTGGCGGTTGCCGCCGTGGACCTTGGCGGGCGGCCGTACCTGGTCTACAAGGATCTGGTCAAGGCGCGCACGGTCGGCGACCTGCAATCCGAACTGGTTGAGGATTTTTTCCAGGGTTTCGTTGCTCACGCCGGCGCGAACCTGCACATCCGGGTGATGTACGGACGCTCCAGCCATCACCAAATTGAGGCGGTGTTCAAATGTTTTGCCCGAGCGATGAAGTTCGCCTGTTCGAAGGACAAGCGTCTCAAGGACGAGCTTCCGTCGACCAAGGGGCTGCTATGAAGGGTGCTGTTGTCCGGATTGCCTTTCCTGGAGTTCTATGATCGCGATCTTCGATTACGGCGCGGGTAATCTGCGCTCGGTCGAAAACACGCTGGCCGAAATCGGCGCGCAATACACGTTGGTCCGCGATGCCGCCGGATTGAAGGAAGCCTCCAAGATCATTCTGCCCGGCGTGGGCCATTTCGGCCAGATGATGCGCGCGCTCGACCGGCTTCAGGTGCGCGGCGCGCTGCTCGATGCGATCTCCGCCGGCGTGCCGTTTCTCGGTATTTGTTTGGGCTTGCAGGCGCTGCTGGAAAGCAGCGAGGAAGCACCGGAAGTGCGCGGGCTTGGCGTGTTCTCTGGCTGCGTCAGGCGTTTCCCCCGGGATGCGCGCGTGCCGCACATGGGCTGGAACGAGCTCGAATGCTGTTCTCCCTCCCGGCTGCTCGAAGGGCTCGGGCCGGCACCGTATGTTTACTTCGCCCATAGTTACTATGTGCCTGTAAGTCACTACACAGTGGCGAAATGTACTTACTCGGAGCCGTACACCGCGGTGCTGGAGAGCGGGAACGTCTTCGGCGTGCAATTTCATCCCGAAAAGTCCGGACCGCTCGGGCTGCGAATCGTTAAGAACTTCGTGGAGTTATAAAATGCTGGCTAAACGCATTATCCCCTGCCTGGACGTCACCGCCGGCCGCGTGGTGAAAGGCGTCAATTTCGTGAACCTGCGCGATGCGGGCGACCCCGTCGAACTGGCGGACCGCTACAATCAGCAGGGCGCCGACGAACTGGTTTTCCTGGACATCACCGCCTCGAGCGAGGAACGCGACACCATGGTCGACGTGGTGGCGCGCACCGCGCGCAAGGTCTTTATACCGCTCACCGTCGGCGGCGGCATCCGCTCGGTCGCTGACGCCCGGCGCATTCTGCTCGCGGGCGCCGACAAGGTGAGCATCAACACGGCCGCGGTGAAGCGCCCCGAACTGATCCGGGAGCTGAGCGAGGAATTCGGTTCCCAGGCCGTGGTGCTGGCCATCGACGCCCGGCGGCGCCCCTCCGGCGACGGCTGGACGGTTTACGTTCGCGGCGGCCGGGACGACACAGGCATCGATGTCATCGAGTGGGCCATGCGCGGGGAATCCCTCGGAGCCGGCGAGATCCTGCTCACCTCCATGGACACCGACGGCGTTCAGGAAGGTTTTGATTGCGAACTGACACGAGCGGTTTCCCGCGCCACTCGCGTCCCTGTGATCGCCTCCGGCGGAGCCGGCAAACCGGAGCATTTCAGCCGCGTGCTGACCGAGGGCGAAGCCGACGCCGCCCTGGCCGCCTCCATCTTCCATTACGGCACGTATACCGTCGCCGATCTCAAGGAACACCTGGCGCGCTGCGGCATTCCCGTCCGGAGGTCCTCGTGATCATTCCTTGCATCGACTTGATGGACGGCAAGGTCGTCCAGCTCGTGCAAGGCCGCGAGAAGGCTCTCGAGGGGGGAACGCCCGAGGAGATGCTGGACCGCTTCTCCCGCTTCCGGCAGATCCAGGTGATCGATCTCGACGCGGCGCTCGGCCGGGGCTCCAATGACGGAATCGTCGAGTTCCTCGCTGAACGCGCGGTGACGCGAGTAGGCGGCGGCGTGCGCACGCCGGGGCGGGCGCGCCACCTGGCCGAACTCGGCGTGCAGAAGGTGATCGTGGGCACCGCCGCGTTTTCCCAAACCGGTATCAACACCGAGTTTCTCGAGACGCTGTGCGAGGAGATCGGCCGCGACCGTGTCCTCGTGGCTCTGGATTCCAAAGAGGGCCGCATCGTCATCAAGGGTTGGCGCGAAGCCACCGACTTGAGCGCTGAAGAGGTGCTCGGCCTCCTGGAGCCCTACTGCTCGGGCTTCCTGTGTACGTACGTGGACAAGGAAGGGATGCTGCAAGGGACGAACCTCGACTGGTTCCGCCGCCTGCGCGCGGCTACAAACCTGGAACTCACGGCCGCGGGCGGCATCTCTTCCTACGATGAGATTCGCGCCCTGGCGGAGCTTGGCATCCACGCCGCTCTGGGCATGGCGATCTACACCGGAAAACTGGACCTGGAAACGCTGGCGGCAATGGACGTCTAGCGCTCTCGCCGCCGCAGCCCCTGAGCCGCCTGCTGCCAAGGGAGGATCCGCTTTGCCTCCAAATGCGGCAAACTGATAGATAGGTTTTGGGGGGGTGTGAGTAGGTCCTTCTGGCTGGGCATCCTGGTGATTTGCGCCATTGCACTGGGCGCGTGTTCGCGCGGGACGCCTGCGCCCGCGGAGGCCGAAGCCAGCCAGGACTCCGCCGTTCCGGTCAAAGTCGGGCGCGTTGAGCAGCGGCCCGAACCGGTCGAGATCCAGGCCATCGGCAACATCCAGCCCTACACCACTGTCTCTGTCAAATCCGAGGTGGGCGGGGAACTCACCGGCGTTCACTTCACCGAGGGGCAGGAGGTCCACAAGGGGCAACTGCTGTTCACCATTGACCCGCGCCCGTTCGAAGCCGCTCTGAAGCTGGCCGAGGCGAATCGCGCCAAGAACCTTGCCCAGGCCGCGAGAGCCCGGGCCGATGCCGAACGGTATCGGGGGCTGGCCGCCGAGGGCGTCATATCGCAGCAGCAGTACGACCAGGCGCGCGCAGACGCGGAAGCTCTCCAGGCTTCGGTCGAAGCCGACGAAGCCGCCATCGAAACCGCGCGGCTGCAATTGAGCTACACCAAAATCTACGCGCCCATCTCCGGCCGGACCGGCAATCTTCTCGTGCACGAGGGCAACCTCGTCAAAGAGAACGATGTCGCCCTGGTCGTTATCAACCAGATTCAACCGATCTACGCCGTTTTCGCCGTTCCCGCGCAGTATCTGCCGGAGATCAGGCGCTACCACTCGCGGCGCCCCCTGCGCGTCGAGGCCAGCCCCAAGGACAGCAACCAGCCGGGCGCCGTGGGCGTGCTCACGTTCATCGACAACAACGTCGATACCGCCACCGGAACCATCCAGCTCAAGGCGACCTTTCAGAACCGCGACCGGGCCTTGTGGCCCGGCCAGTTCGTCGACGTCACCGTCACGCTCACCACACAGCCGGACGCGATCGTCGTCCCCGCGCAGGCGATCCAATCGGGGCAACAGGGCCAGTTTGTTTTCGTCGTCAAGCCGGACATGACCGTGGAGTCCCGCCCCGTCGTGGTGGACCGCACCCGCGGCGCTTACGCCATCGTCTCCCAGGGACTCCAGCCGGGTGAAACCGTGGTGACCGACGGCCAGTTGCGGCTCGTGCCGGGCAGCCGCGTCACCGTGAGCGGAGGGGAACCGGCCCAGTGAACATCGCGGGTTTCTTCATCCGGCGTCCGGTGACGACCACGCTGCTCATGGCCGCACTCCTCGTGTTTGGAGCGATGGCCTACTTCCGCCTCCCGGTCAGCGATCTGCCCAACGTGGATTTCCCCACCATCAACGTTTCCGCGTCGCTGCCCGGAGCGAGTCCCGAGACGATGGCCTCCTCGGTCGCCACCCCGCTCGAAAAGGAGTTCTCCACGATTGCCGGACTGGACTCGATGAGCTCCTCGAGCACGCTGGGAAGCACGTCCATCACCCTTCAGTTCTCACTCGACCGCTCCATCGACGCCGCCGCCCAGGATGTGCAATCCGCCATCAGCCGCGCTTCTAATCAGCTCCCGCCCGACATGCCGGCGCCGCCGACTTACCGCAAGGTCAATCCCGCCGACAGCCCCATACTCTACATGGCGCTGACCTCGCCCACGCTCCCGCTTTCCACCGTGGACGAGTACGGCGAAACCACCATGGCCCAGCGCATCTCGACCGTAAGCGGAGTCGCTCAGGTGATGGTTTTCGGCGCGCAGAAATATGCTGTGCGCGTCCAACTGGACCCCAATGCGCTTGCTTCCCGCGGCATCGGCATCGACGAAGTCCGCCAGGCCATTCAGAACGCCAACGTGAATCTGCCCACCGGCACGCTGTATGGGGAGCACAAGGCTTTCACGCTGGAACCGACCGGGCAGCTCGAAAACGCCGAGGCTTACCGCCCCGTCATCGTCGCCTATCGCAACGGCTTTCCGGTCCGCCTCGGCGAACTCGGGCGCGTCATCGATAGCGTGCAGAACGACAAGGTCGCGAGCTGGTTCAACGGCACTCGGGGCATCATCCTGGCCGTGCAGCGCCAGCCGGGCACCAATACGGTCGAGGTGGTGGACCGCATACGGAACCTGCTGCCCACGCTCCGTGCCCAGATTCCTGCTTCGGTGTCCCTCGACATCGTCTATGACCGCTCGGAATCCATCCGCGAATCGGTCAACGACGTGAAGTTCACCCTCATGCTGACCATCGCCCTGGTCGTGCTGGTGATCTTTCTGTTTCTGCGCAACGTCTCGGCCACCATCATCCCCAGCCTCGCGCTGCCGCTCTCGATCGTGGGCACGTTCGCCGTCATGTACCAGTTGGGCTTCTCGCTCGACAACCTCTCCCTCATGGCGCTCACGCTCTCGGTGGGCTTCGTCGTCGACGACGCCATTGTGATGCTCGAAAATATCGTGCGGCACCTGGAAATGGGCAAGCCGCCGCTGGAGGCAGCATTCGCGGGCGCGCGCGAAATCGGTTTCACCATCGTCTCCATGACCATCTCGCTCGCCGCCGTCTTCATTCCCGTGCTCTTCATGGGCGGCATCGTCGGGCGGCTCTTCCACGAGTTCGGCGTGACGATCGCCGTGGCGATTCTGGTCTCGGGATTCGTCTCCCTCAGCCTCACGCCCATGCTTTGCAGCCGTTTTCTCCGGCCGCCGAGCAACACTCACGGGATCTTTTACCGCGCGCTCGAACGCGTTTTCGACGGCATGCTTCGCATCTATGATTGGACGCTCCGCCGCGTGCTCCGCGCGCGTCTGGCCGTCATGCTGCTCTCGATCGTCCTGCTCCTCGTCACTGGCTACCTCTTCGTGATCATCCCCAAAGGATTCATTCCCGCCCAGGACACCAACCAGATCTTTGGCGTTACTGAAGGCCCCCAGGACGTATCCTATGACGCCATGGTCGCCTATCAGCAGGCGGTGGACGCGGTGATCGCCCGCGACCCCAATGTGGTGTCGCTGGTTTCTACCATCAACCGCGGCACGCTCAATACCGGTTTTGTCTTTGCACGGCTCAAACCCCGCAGCGAGCGCACCCTGAGCGCGGAAGAGATCATTGAGCAGCTTCGCCCGCAACTCGCTGCGGTGCCCGGCATTCGCGTTTACCTCCAGGTTCCTCCCCTCATCCAGATCGGCGGCCAGCTCACCAAGAGCCTCTACCAGTACACCTTGCAAAGCTCGGACATGGAAGAACTGCACCAGTGGGCGCCCAGGATAGCCTCCGAGTTGCGGAAATTGCCCGGCTTTCAGGACGTCACTACCGACCTCCAGATTCAAAGCCCGCAAGTGGTGGTAGCCATCGACCGCGACAAGGCTTCGAGCCTCGGCGTCACCGCGGCCCAGATCGAAAATGCGCTGGCGGACGCCTACGGCTCGCGCCAGGTCTCCACCATCTACACGCCGACGAATGAATACTGGGTGATCATGGAACTGGAGCCGAGATACCAGCGCGACCCGAACGCGCTCTCGCTCCTCTACGTCCGCTCGGCTTCCGGCCGCCTTGTGCCGCTCAACGCAGTCGCCAGGCTGACGCCGGGCGTCGGGCCGCTTACCGTAAACCACTTCGGCCAGACCCCGGCCGTTACCGTGTCGTTTAACCTCCAGCCGGGCGTCTCGCTCGGCGGCGCCGTGACTGCTCTCGAAGACGTTGTGCAGCGCATCAACCTGCCCGCCACGATCACCACCAGCTTCCAGGGCACGGCCCAGGCATTCCAATCCTCGCTCGGGGGCATGGGATTGCTGCTCTTGATGGCCGTGGCGGTCATCTACATGGTGCTCGGCATCCTGTACGAGAGCTTCGTGCACCCCATCACCATTCTTTCGGGACTCCCCTCGGCCGGCCTTGGCGCGCTGCTCACCCTGATGGTTTTCGGCGACGAGCTGAACGTCTATTCGCTGGTCGGCATCATCATGCTGATCGGAATCGTGAAGAAGAACGCCATCATGATGATCGATTTCGCGCTGGATGCTCAGCGCGGCGAAGGCAAATCCGCCGCCGCCGCCATTTACGAAGCCTGCCTGATCCGGTTCCGCCCCATCATGATGACCACGATGGCCGCGCTCATGGGCACGCTGCCCATCGCACTCGCCTTCGGCGCCGGCGGCGAAGCGCGCCGTCCTCTCGGTCTGGCTGTTGTCGGAGGGTTACTCGTCTCCCAGCTTCTGACCCTATACCTTACCCCCGTCTACTTTATCTACCTCGATAGGTTTAGTACCCTCTTCCGGCGCCGCAAAGCTCCCCGTGCCCATCCCACACCAACGCCGGCGCCGGAATCGGTGACCTGAAAAAGAGCCCCTTTTCAAAATTTCTGTTCTGAGGTAGAACAATTTAGTAGCGATCTGTTTGCGCCCTGCTGTGGAAATCGCGGCAGGCAAGGGCTGGGAGCGCTTTTTCGTGCTTAACTTGCAGACGTCCGTACTCGAAGACCCGCGCACGCGTTTTCCACGGCTTCTTGCACAGGCTAAGCCGCACAAATCACAGCCTTGTGCGGATGGAATGGCCGGACTTGTAACGCGGGATCGGACCGCGTCTAATAGAATATCGTTCGACAATGGCAAGCGCTGACCTCGCTCTCGATAAGGGACTCCCTGCGAACCTGGAAGCCGAGCGGCTTGTGCTCGGCTCCATCATGATCGACGATTCCCTCTTCGTCCAGGTGGCCGGCGTTTTGCAAGCGGACGACTTCGCGCTGGAAAAACACAAGCGCATCTTCAGCCGCATGGCCGAGCTGCACGAGCGCAACGAGAAGATCGACCGCATCACCGTCGCCAACGAGCTGCTGAAGCACAACCAGCTGGAATCCTGCGACGGCCTCAGCTACCTCGTTTCGCTCGACGATGGCCTTCCGCGCACACCGAACATCGACGGCTACGTCCGCATCATCCGCGACAAGGCGCTGCTGCGCCGCATCATCTTCGCTTCCCAGAAGCTGATCGACCGGGCCCTCAGCGGCGAGGAGGAGCCCGATGAGATCCTCGCCTCGGCCGAGGAAACGCTTCTGAAGCTGAACGATTCCCGCGGCAGCGGCGGTTTGGAGTCTCCCAGCGAGATCATCCAGGGCTACGAGGGCGGCATCAACGCCTTTCTCGACCCGAGCAAGCGAATCAAGGGGCTCAGCACAGGCTTCATCAAGTTCGATGAGATGACCGGCGGCCTCCATCCCGGCGAGCTGATCATCCTGGCGGCCCGCCCGGCCATGGGGAAGACCGCGCTGGCGCTGAACATCGCGCAGCACGTCGCCTGCGGGCAGAACCCCCAAACGGTGGCGATTTTCTCGCTGGAAATGTCCAAGGAATCGCTGCTCACCCGCATGCTCTGCGCTGCGGCGCGCGTAGACAGCCAGAAATTCCGCGCCGGCTACCTCAACCAGAACGAGCGCAACCGGCTTCAGACCGCGGCCGCGCAGCTTGCTGCCGCGCCGCTGTTTATCGATGACACGCCGAGCGTGAACCTGATGGACATCCACGCCAAGCTGAGGCGCCTCAAAGCGGAGCACGGCCTTGGGCTCGTCGTTATCGATTACCTTCAGTTGATGAGCGGACGCGGCCGGTTTGAGAACCGCGTCCAGGAAATCAGCTCTCTCTCCCGCGGCATGAAGCTGCTCTCCAAGGAACTCGAAGTGCCGATGCTTGTGCTCTCGCAGTTGAGCCGCGCCCCCGAAGTGCGGCAGGGAGACCACCGGCCTCAGTTGAGCGACCTTCGCGAATCGGGCTCCATCGAGCAGGACGCCGACGTCGTCGCCTTCATCTTCCGCGAGGAAGTCTACAAGCCCGAGCGCGAGGATTTGCGCGGCACCGCCGAGTTGATTCTCGCCAAGCAGCGCAACGGCCCGACCGGCAAAATCAACCTCGTCTTCCTCCGCCAGTGGACGAAATTCGAGAACCGCGCCTCGGATCTGGGCGAGGACGAAGCGCCTCCCCCGCCCGAAGACGAGTAGACTGCCCCGCACCGTCAGTTTAAGGATTCTCGGTAATTTCGCGAATCACGCGGCAGGGATTGCCCGCCGCGAAGACGTTTTCAGGAATGTCGCGCGTTACTACGCTGCCTGCTCCGATCACCGCGCGCGAGCCAATCCGCACGCCGGGCAGAATGATGGCGCCGCCGCCTACCCAGACGTCGGATCCGATCTCAACCGGCTTGCCATACTCCTGTTCGCGGCGGAGCGCCGCGTTGAAGGGGTGCATCGGAGTGTAGATCTGAACAGCCGGACCGAACAGAGTGTAGTCGCCGATACGGACTGAACAGACATCCAGCACAACGCAATTGAAGTTGAAGAAGACCCGCTCGCCAAGGTGTATGTTCGATCCGTAGTCGCAATAAAACGGGGGCTGCATCCAGACGGTATCCCCTCCGCTGCCGAAAAGCTCTTTGAGAATGCGCCTTCGTTCGTCCTGCGCGGAATCCGGAGTAGCGTTCAGCAGCCGGCAGAGATCCCGCGCTCTCGTGCGGGCAAAAACCAGTTCCGGATCGAACGGATCGTAGAGCTCGCCCGCGAGCATCTTCTCGCGCTCGGTCATGCGCACTCGATTTCATTGTCCCGCAAGCGCACCAGTCTGGCCCGCCTTCTACTGCGGCGCGCATACCTCATCCGGGCTATATGCTGTGAATAGGGGGAGGGGAGCTATGTCTCATATCATCCGGATGCGCCGCGGTATCGCTGTCTTAGTACTCATCCTTGCGCTGGCAATTGGAGGACTCATCGGCGGTTTGGCCGCTGCGAGGATAGTGTCGGATGAGACAGTGCCCATCTTTGTGGCTTCCGCTCAGGACCGCGGCGTGCAGCGGGTCTCGTTTGAGAACGGGTTTTCGCCCGTTGTGAGCGCAGTCGCCGATGCCGTGGTCAACGTCTCGTCGTCGCGGGTTGTGCGTTCCGAAAGCCCGTTCGAGCCGTTCTTCGACGAACCGCTGCTGCGCCGGTTTTTCGGCGATCGCGGCCGGCTCCGGCGGGAAACCAGTCTTGGCTCAGGCGTGATCGTCAGTCCCAACGGCTACATACTCACCAACTACCATGTGGTCGAGGGTTCCGGCGACGTCAAGGTCGTTCTCCACAACAAGCGGGAATATCGCGCGAGGATCATCGGGACAGATGAAATGACCGACGTCGCCGTTCTCAAGGTGGATGCCACCGGACTGCCCGTTGCCCGCCTGGGCGATTCCAACGCTCTCGCCGTCGGCGATTTTTGCCTTGCCCTCGGCAGCCCATTCGGCCTCGGTCAGTCCGTCACCGCAGGCATTATCAGCGCTACCGGCCGCAGCGATATCGGCATCGATACACCGGGCGCCTACGAAAGTTTCATTCAGACCGACGCCGCTATCAACCCCGGCAACTCCGGCGGCCCGCTGGTCAACGTCCGCGGCGAACTGATCGGCATCAACAGCGCCATCCTCTCCAGAAGCGGCGGCAACGTCGGCATTGGCTTCGCCGTTCCTATCAATCTCGCCCGCGCCGCGATGGATCAGATCATCCAGCACGGAAAGGTGACTCGCGCCTACATGGGCGTTCTGCCGCAGGAGGTAACGCCCGCCATCGCCGAGGCGTTTGGCCTCCAGCAAGCCGGCGGCGTTCTGGTGGGCAATGTCGAACCCAACAGCCCGGCCGCCAGGGCCGGCATCCAGCGCGGCGACATCCTGCTTTCCATGAACTCGAAACCGATCACGGATTTCGGCCAGTTCCGGATCGACGTAGGTTCGATGAAGCCCGGCAGCACCGTCCGGTTCATCGTTTTCCGCAACGGCACGCAGCAGCAAATCGACGTCACGCTGGGCGAGATGCCCTCGCAACCACGGCCCCAGCCGCGGCCTCAACCGCAGCAAAGGGACCCGCTTGAAGGGCTCTCGCTGCGCAACCTCTCTCCCGAACTTGCTGCGCAGCTCGGGTTGCCGGCCGATACCCGGGGAGTCGCCGTCACCGACGTTGCCGAAGGGAGCGCCGCCGAGGACGCGGGGCTTCAATCGGGCGACATCATCGTCGAGGTCAATCGCAAGCCGGTTTCAAGTGCCGCTGAGGTCGGCCGCGCCGTCCGCGCCTCGGGTGGAAAACCGGTCCTGTTGCTGATCGATCGTGGCGGCGTCACCATGTACCTTACCCTTTGAGCAGCCAAATGGCGGGGAAAATCTCCGTTGTCTCCGGCCGTTTACATGGAGCTATGCTAAGATAAAGCATCCGCTCGAAGCAGCCGTGAAGACAATGATTTGAATGTACTTACGCGGGGGCGGGCGGCTGCCAAAAAAGACTGCGAAACCGGAATTGGACAACGCGGAACTCCAAACAGCTAGCAGAGGAACCCTCGAGACTGCCGCAAGGTGATGCCAAAGAACGCCAAGGCCGTGCGCTTTCGACAGCGCGAAGAACTGCTGGACTTCCTGCTCGAGATCTCCGCGGCTACCTCGGAGACGCTCACCGACCTGGAAGGATTGTTGGCCAACGTGGCGGAGATCATCCGCAAGGTCATTCCCTACGAGCTGTTTGCCATCTTGCTGTACAGCGAGAAGCGCAAGGAGCTGCGCATCCGCTACGCCATCGGGCACCGCGACGAGGTCGTGAAGAATCTTGTCATTCCCCTTGGCCAGGGGCTTACCGGCGTAGCGGCGGCCACACGCCAGCCTGTGCTTTCAGGCAACGTCAAGCAGGACCCGCGCTACCTGAACGCCGTGGATGCCGTGCGCTCGGAACTCGCCGTTCCCATGGTCACGCGCAAGCGGCTGGTAGGCGTCATAGACGTGCAGTCCACGCGCCCTGATGCCTACTCCGAGTACGACCGCGCCTTGCTGCGCCTGATCGCCGCCCGCGTCGGCAGCACCATCGACAATGCCCGCCTGTTCCGCCGGGTCGAGCGCCAGAACCGCACGCTTCAGATCCTCTCCCATCTATCACAGGAGTTCTCCTCCATTCTCGACCTCAACGAACTGTTCAGGCACATCGCCGACGCCATCAAGGTGCTGATCAAGTACGACGCGCTGAGCATTTTGCTGGTGGACCAGGAGCGGCAGTGCCTGCGGCACAGCTTCAGCGTGCGCTATGACGAACGCGTCGAGCTCGACAACATTCCCCTCGGCGCCGGTATTACCGGTACGGCTGCCGCCACGCGGGAAGTGATCCGCACGGATAACGCCCTTGCCGACTCGCGTTACATCCCGTCGCATCCCGATGTGCGCTCCGAGGTCGCCGTTCCCCTCATCGTTCACGACAAGGTCGTAGGCGTGCTCGATCTCGAAAGCGACCGCTTCGCCGGATTTACGGACGAGCATGTGCGGATGTTGTCGCTGCTCGCGCCGCAGATCGCCAGCTCGATCGAAAACGCCCGCCTGTACAACGAAGTGGCGGAGCGGCAGAAGCGCATCGATGAGGACTTGCATGCCGCCCGTGAGCTTCAGAAGGCGCTGCTCCCCACCGCGGCGCCCGACGTGGAGGGATTGGAGATCGCCATTGGCTACCGGCCTGTGCGCGTTATCGGAGGCGACATCTTCCATTTCCACGAGTGCAGCCGGGACACCACCCTGATCGCCTTTGGGGACGTCAGCGGAAAGGGGGTCGCGGCCGCGCTTTACGGAGCGCTCGCCGGGGGCCTGCTTCGCACGCTGGTGCCCCGCCACCGCGAGCCCGCCGCCCTGCTGCGTTCGCTGAATGGCGCCCTGCTGGAGCGCCGGGTGGATGCTCGCTACGTGGCCCTGTTGATACTGCTTTGGGAGGCAAAGGAGCGGCGCCTTACCATGGCCAACGCCGGCGCTATTCCGCCCATCGTTTGCCGCTGCGGTGAAATCATCCGGCCCCGCGTTGAGGGAATTCCTCTGGGCCTTCTGCCCGACCGCGACTATGAAGAAACGGTTCTGGAAGCCAGGCCCGGCGACATGGTCTTGCTCTATTCCGATGGCATCACGGACCAGCACAACCCGCACGGTGAGGAATACGGCCGTGCGCGCCTGGTAGACCTGCTCCAATCGGTTTACGGCAAGACCGCCCAGGAAGCCGCCAACGCGATTTTTGCCGGTTTGGATGAATTTACTCAGGATGCCCCGGCATTCGATGATCAGACTCTGCTCGTTTTGAAAGTGAAATGAGGGCAGCTTGTACCGCCGGCGGGTTAATTTTTACATTTTGCGCGGTTCAACGCGCCTATTATGCGGGGTTTGCGGCGAACGTCCGCACAGTACTGAAACATACATGAATCAGCCCCGGCCCATAGTTATTGAAAATTGCTACGATGCGTGACCCGTTCTGTTACGTAGATGACTCGCTGCACTGCGAAGACGTTCCGCTGGCCGATATCGCGGCCCGTGCCGGTACTCCCAGCTACGTCTATTCGAGCCGCGCGATTCTGGAAACTTACCGCGCTTACGACGAAGGACTCGCGGGCATTCCCCACAGGATCTGCTACGCTGTCAAGGCCAACTCCAATCTGGCGGTGCTGGCGCTGCTGGCCAAGGCGGGCGCTGGCTTCGACATCGTTTCGGGCGGCGAACTCTATCGCGTTCTGAAGGCGGGTGGCGACGCCTCTTCCGTGGTGTTTTCGGGGGTGGGCAAGACCGCGGATGAGGTCGAATACGCGCTCCGGGAGGGAATTCACAGTTTCAATTGTGAATCCGAAGCCGAACTGGCGCTTATCGACGCCCTTGCCGCGCGGCTGCGTGTTAAAGCCCGTGCTTCTTTCCGCGTGAATCCGGACGTCAGCGCCGAAACCCACCCTTACATCTCCACCGGGCTTCGCGAACACAAGTTCGGGATCGATATTGGCGAGGCCGAATCGTTATACAAGAACGGCAGCGCCCTGCGCAACGTGGAAATAGAGGGAGTAAGCTGCCATATCGGCTCGCAGTTGCTCGATATCGAACCCATTCTTGAGGCCGTGGATAAGATGCTTGAGCTGGTGGACCGGCTGCGCGCCGCCGGCATCCCCATTCGCTCCCTGGATCTCGGCGGCGGTCTCGGCATCGCGTACCGTCCGGATGAACAGGCCCCCGAGATTCGGGAGTTCACGGCCCGGCTCCGGGAAAAGGTCGCTGGCCGCGATCTCTTTTTGATACTCGAGCCGGGGAGGTCCATCGTTGGCGGGGCCGGAGTACTGCTGACTCGCGTGCTTTATCGCAAGTGCCGTCCCACCAAAGAGTTCGTGGTGGTGGATGCGGCCATGAACGACCTGATCCGTCCGTCGCTCTATCAGTCCCATCACGAGATTCTGCCCGTGCGCCGGCAAAATCGCGGCGAAATTCTGGCCGATGTCGTTGGCCCGGTGTGCGAGTCCGGCGATTTCCTCGCCCGCGACCGCAAACTCGCCAACGTGCTGCCCGGCGATGTGCTTGCCGTAGCCACCACCGGCGCCTACGGATTTGTCGCGGCCTCCAACTACAATTCCCGCGTCCGCCCGCCCGAAATTCTGGTTGAAAACGGGTCATGGCGGATCGTCCGCGCCCGCGAGACCTGCGACGACCTTATTCGTGGCGAAACGGTCTAATTTTTCTTCCGATTTTTCTTCACAGTTCGGTATTTTCCTGCTATAAAGACAATGAACTACTGTTAATGCCCCCGAGACGGCCTCCGGCCGGCTGTAGATGCGCATAAACATCATCCCTCATCCGGCTGAGCGACATCTGATTTGGAAGCGACGGCTGGCGATTTTGCCACGTCTAGCGCGGAGACGGGCCGGAATTTCCCGCCGGACCGCACGGGCCCGCGCAGCGGGGCGGAAGCTGTAACACTCATGATCAATCGCAATCAAGAGAACTTGAGCGCCCTGGCGCAGGCGGACTACTGTGCGCTGCTACTGAAGTCCCTCGACATCATAGCTGTGGTAGATCGGGAGGGCATTATCCGTTGCGTAAGTCCCGCCGTCGAGAGAATTCTTGGTTTTTTCCCGGCCGAACTGACCGGCAGCAGCCTTTTCGATCTGCTCCACCCGGGCGATTCGGAAAGGGGCAAGGCCGGCCTCGAGCGAACCCTGCAGGGCGCCGCGTCCCGGCGCACGGCAGTGTTCCGTGTGCGGCATAGGGATGGCTCGTGGCGCACCCTCGAGGTCATCGGGAGAAGACTCATTGACGATCCGGACTCCCCGGTTGTCGCCATCGAAACGCGGGACATTACCCGCCGCAATCTCGCCCTGAAAGCGCTCCGGCAGAGCCGGAGATTTGTCCGCCACATCGCCGCTTCCGTCCCCGATCCGCTGGTCATCTACGACCTCGTCCATGGCCGGTTCGTGTACGCGAACCGCGACGTGCTTGGTTACCGGCCGGAGCAGATTCGGGCCATGAGCTGCGATCAATTCGCGGAACTGGTGCATCCTGACGACAGGCCCATGCTCGCCGGGCACGTTGCCAGACTAAAACGCGGCAGCGACGGCGAGGTGTTCGAAACGGAATTCCGGCTTAGAGATATCGAGGGCCGCTGGCACTGGATTTCCAGCTGCGGCACGATTTTGAAGCGAGCTCAGGAAGGCCTGGCGCAGCAGACGATCAGCGTCTTCCGGGATGTGACCGCGCGCAAGCAGGCCGAATCGGACCTCGAAGCGCATCAGGCCGAATTGCGCCGCAGCCGCGAAGAGCTCAGGGCGCTGGCCGCCTGCCTGCTGACCGTCGCCGAGGACGAGCGCAAGGCGCTGTCGCGCGAGTTGCACGACGACCTCAATCAGCGGCTCGCCATTCTCGCCATCGACTTGGAGACGATCGCTTCCGACCTCCCGCCCGAACAGCCGCTCAGGCGCGAGCTGGAATCGCTTACAGCGCGGATCGTCGAAATGACCGAAGACGTCCGCCGCATCGCCTATCGCCTGCGCCCGTCCCTGCTCGACGACCTCGGACTGGTGCCCGCCCTGCGTTCGTATTGTGAACAGTTGAACGGCCGCGACGGCCTGGCGGTAACTTTCACACACTCCGAGTTGCCGCCAACATTGAAGCCCGAGCAGGCGCTGTGCCTGTATCGCGTCGCCCAGGAAGCCCTGCGCAATGTCGCAAAACATGCCCGGACGCGCCGCGCGGCGGTGACGCTCTCGGTCGATGACGGCGCCGTCGTTCTCAATGTGAGAGATTGGGGCGCCGGATTCGATCCCGCAGCCGCGCACTCCAGGGGCCTGGGCATCGTTGGAATGGCCGAACGGGTCCGGCTTGTTGGCGGCACTTTTGAAGTTAAGTCCCAACCCTGTCATGGCGCCTCCATAGAGGTCAGGATCCCCTGCGCGTTGGAGGAGCAATGAGTCGCGCGCGCCTGCTGCTTGCCGACGATCACGCCCTGGTCGTCGCCGGCCTCCGCAAACTGCTCGAAGCCGAGTTCGATGTTGTCGGCACAGTCACCGACGGGCGCGCCGTAATTTTGGCGGCTGAGCGTCTTAAACCCGATGTCATTCTTCTGGATATTTCGCTGCCCCTGGTCAACGGCATCGAGGCTGCCAAGGTGATCAAAAAAACATTTCCCGAAATTAAGATCGTTTTTGTCACCATGCACTCAGACCCGAATTACGTGAGGGAGTCCTTCCGGGCGGGCGGATCGGGTTACGTGCTGAAGCGGTCGGCGGCTTCCGAACTGGTCACAGCCATCCGGGAAGTGCTCGCGGGCCGCACCTATATCACGCCGCTCGTCAGCGCCCGGCAGGAGCCGGGCAAACGCCGCGGTGAGTTGACCCCCCGCCAGCGTGAAGTGCTGCAACTGGTCGCCGAGGGGCGCAGCACAAAAGAAATCGCCGGTATTCTGAAAATCTCGGTAAAAACTGTAGAATTTCACAAGTCTGGCATAATGCAAAAACTATCGATGCATAGCACCGCCGAGCTAACGAGATACGCCATCGATCATGGAATTATCGGCACTTAGACCGCAACGGTTCACAAATTGAACACGAATTTATCGGAACTAGGGTTTTCCCCAGTTTCGCTCTTGGTGGTCTCCTACGTAGACTGATCCTGTACGCAAACGTGAGACGGGGTTGGGTTGATGGGTGACTACATTATTCAGCGGTGGGTGAAGCCGGAGGATGACTCCCGGCGGCCGATGCACTCCGCAAAAAGCCGGGTGCCCGGCCCGGCGCAAAAAAAAAGTGCGGTCGGAATTCTGCTGGTGGATGACCAGAGTGATCTCCGAAGCCTGCTCCGCCGCGCCCTCGAACTGGAGGGCTACTCGGTGTGGGAAGCCGGGAACGGGCAGGAGGCCCTTGAGATCGCGGAGGCAGAGGGCAACCGCATCCACCTGCTGCTCACGGATTTGAGAATGCCGGGGATGGACGGTTACGAACTCGCCAGAGAGTTAACCCGCAGGAGGCCCGACATCGTTGTGCTGTATATGTCCGGGTATTCCGAGAACTTGCCCCCTCCAGGTGTCCCGTTCCTTCAAAAACCTTTTCGCCTCGATACCCTGAAGCGGGAAATCGCGCGTCTTCTCCAGAGCAATCGGCGGGCGGCGGGCTGATTTTCGAAGCCGCGCCGGAACTGGCTGGACATTTTTGTTACAAAATTCGATCCGCCAGCGCAATCAGTGTTGCCGATTTCCCCTCACTGCCGCGCCGGGTGCGGCTGCGTGGCCAGTCCCTTCGCCGGAAATTCGGCCGTTTCCACCCGCTGCTTCTGGCGCACGCGCTCCGCCGCCTTTTTCCCCGCGAGAAACGCATGGTCCGAATTGTAATATTCCCACTCGCTATAGCGGCCCGCCAGCAATATATCATGGGATTCCAGCCATTTACGGATGACCGCCACGTTGCGCGCCCGCGCATGGTCGTAAATCACGTAAGCGTGAGGCAGGTCGCACTGCGCCGACGCGCGGATACGGTCGTCCCGGCGGATGATGCCGGCGCGGCGGCAGTCCTCGACCGTTCGGCGGATCAACTCGTCTCCGTCGCAGGGCAGCGGCTTGTATTCGGAATAGGTGATTTCGCAGGTCAGCCCGAATCCGCCCGGAGGATTGCAATGCGGGCTGGCGTTGCCCTGCACGAAAATGCGATGAAATATCGTGTCCTCCGGGTAATAGATCCAGTGTTTTTCGGTGATGTTGGGCCGGTCGATCCCCAGATGCACGCAACGCACGGATACGTGCCGCAGGCCAGCCGCCGCCGCCCTCACCGCCGGCGGCGCTTCGTCGCCCGTCATCCGCACCAGCACCGGAAGTGGAATCGTGCTGATGAGATATTCGTACTTCACCTCTTCGCCGCCAGCCAGCGTTACGGTGTGGCTTTTTGGCGAAACCGCGATGATTTTGGAGTTCAACCGCAGCTCGCCCTTCAAATATGGCAGAAAACCGTCCATCAGCGCCTGAAATCCTCCCCGCAGAGGGTAGCCGAAGCGCGCATTCGGCCCCATCGGTTTGGGTACGGGTTGGAGCGCCCCTTCGATCATTTCGCCGATGTCGGGAAGCGGCACCCGCCCCCCGAGCCAGGACGTCTCCATTTCCGATAGCGGAACCGTCCATAGTTTGCGGTTGTAGGGTATGGCGAAGTGTTTCGCAATTCCGGCGCCCCAGACCTGGTAGATGAATTCCTCGAAATTCCGGGGCTGCGTGCCGCCCGGGGCCAAAGCCGTCTCGCTCTCCAGGATCCCGTCGGCGCAGCAGTCCGTGATTGGGGCCGTTTTGCAACTCCTGCCGTTCGCCTTGGGCGAGCCAGCGGCCTTCAGCGGGCCGAAGCGGGCCTCGATCGCTCCGATGAGGCATTCCTTGATAACTTGGGGAGGCAGCCCGTACAGCGCGCCCTGAAAGGGATATCTGGTGTAGACGCCTTTGCTGAACACCCAGGCCTCGCGGTCCTGCCAGTGAACGTTATCCCCCAGCAGCATCCGGTAAAGCTGGTGCACGTAGCTCTCGTTTGAGAACATGATGTGGCCCGCGAAGTCGAAGGTGAAGCCGTCCACCTCGATCGAGCGGCACCAGCCGCCCACGCGGTCCGCCTGCTCGATCAGCAGCGCGTCCTCGCCGAGGTGATACGCCGCGCTCAACCCTGTGGGGCCCGCTCCCGCCACAACCACCCGGCGGCGCGGCGCCGGCCGCCCCCCGGTTCGCGTCCACTCCCGCGCCACCAGTTTGGCCATCTCGGCGACGGTGGCGTCCCAGGAGGTGCGCGAGAGCACCTCGCGCATGCGTGACACGCGTGTCCGCAGTTCGCCGGGCGGAGGGGCCAGGGCGCGCTCGCATGCCGCGATGAACTCCCCGGCCGTCCCGCCCATGTACACGATCCCGCCGTACGGCTCGGCCACGTCTTTGATCGGCGTGCTGACGATCATCTTGTTCGCGGCCATGTATTCCAGCGTTTTGGTGGGGCTGATGAAACGGGTGGCCTCGTTGCGCGCGAACGGCAGCAGGCAAACGTCCCAGTTCGATAGATAAGAGGGCAGCTCCCGATAGCTCTTCTGGCCCAGGTAGTGAATGTTCGGGCGGCGCGGCAGGATTTCCTCCTTGATTTTCACAACGGGCCCGATCATGATCAGCCGCCACTCCGGATGTGCAGCGGCTATCCGGTCGATCAGGTCGAGATCCATCCGTTCATCGATCACTCCGAAGTAACCGAGGCGCGGGTGCGGGATCGCGGCCTGATCGGCCGGCTCGGGCAGCCGCCGGGAAGCCTGGCCGAAATGGTTCACATCGACGCTGCTGGGGAAGCAGTGGACGTTCGGGTGGCGGTCCTTCTTCGCCTGATAAAGACTGGGGCCGCCGGTGAACACAACATCGGCAATCTGGAACAGCTCCTCCTCGCGCTCGAGCAGCTCCGGCGGGGCATTGAGGAATGCGGACAACTCGTCCATGGCATCGTAGACCACGACGCGCGGGGCCAGATCGCGGACCAGCGGAAGCGCCATCGGGGTATAGATCCAGGCGCAGAATTCGCCAATGCGCTCCTCGGCGACCAGTTGCCTCAGCAGGGTACGCAAAGCGGGCAACTGCTCGTTCGAAAACCCCGGCTCTTTAACGGGGGTGTGCGGGCGGGCTACCAGCACGTTCGGCTCAGGCGTGCTTCGTTCCCAGAACAGCGCGTCCGGACGGTCCTGAACCGGCTCTTCCACGAACACCACGCGGCAGTTCGGTTGTGAGGCGAAACGGGTGAGCAGGTGTTGCGGGCGCTGATAAACGAAGTCCCACCGCAGGTGCGAAAACGTAAGTATTACATAATCCTGGCTCACATCTCCCCCTTCTGGATGAGGGCGCTCAACAGGTTAGAAAGGCGGGCGCGCCCCCTGACGAAATGAGCAATTATGAATCCAAGGGAGTCCCGGGAGGATCCAGCGCTGTGTGAACTCCACGCTGTGGCGGCGGGTTCTACCCGGGCAGCACTTCGCGCGCGCGGCGCAAGCCAGCGGCGTAGCCCCTGTTGAGCACTCGGCGCAGATTACCCTGGCGGTCGCGCTTGAGATCCCACAACCCGCTGTGATGCCACCACTTCGGGTCTTCCCAGTCGTGGCGGTCCAGTATGGGGTAGATGCAGATGCCTTCCACCGGCGCTCCGGCCTCCAGCGCCAGTTTGACCTCGTTGGCCACGTCGCGGATCCACCGGCCCCGCCCGCGTCCGAAGTGGCTCGTTTCTGCCACGATCACCGGACGCCCGTACCGTTCGTACAAGTTCTGCAGTTGCCGGTGCAGGGGTATCCACCGGCTGTCCCGCGGGACGGCGTCCCAGGCCAGTTTGTTGTCCGGGATCTCCCACTGGTTGTCGTAGTAGTAATTGGCGCCGATGATGTCCAGGTACTTGGGATTCCCGCCGAGGGAAGGCTGCTTGCGCCCGGCCAGCATATCCCAGGCTTCGAACTGCGCCTCGCGGTGCCTGGCTGCCGGCTCTTCAAGGTCCGGGCGCCCTGGCGGAGCCACGACGTTGATGATGGGATCGGCGAGCAGAAAGCGCGCCCGAGGCTCCACGTCCCAGATGGCCTCGCAGGCGGCTATCGTTGCGCGCACCAACTGGTGCTTGATCGCGTCGTCCTGCCCCTCGGCAAACGGATAGAGGAAACGCGCCGCCGCCCAGCAGAAAAACGAAATCTCGTTGATCGGGCAAAAGAACGGCACGCGGCTGGTATGGTCCTTCAGGAATCGCGCCACCGCGCCGGCGTAGCGCGCAAACCGGTCCACAAATTCCGGTTTCAGAATGTCCAGGCCGTCCGGCCAGCCGTAGTGGCAGAGGTTCCAGATGACCTGAACGTTGTGGCGCTCGGCGGCTTCGGCGAGCGGCCGCAGCGGGGCGAAATCGTACTGCCCGTTCCGGTCGATCAGATGCCAGCGGCAGCCATCGCGGGCGGTGCGGAATCCCGTCTCCGCCAGCATCGCGTAGTCCGCATCCGCAAGCTTGTCGTGCTGCGTTGCGGCAATCATGTCCAGCCGCACGCCGTACTTGTTGATGTGGCACGCGGATTCGAACCCGGCCTGCCAGAAGGATTGAAACACGCGCCCGGCCCGGGCCGTACTGGCCCTATTTCGCCTTTACCGGCTCCGCCGCCAGCACCTGGATCGCTGCCCGGCAAAACGCCGGCAGATCGTCAGGCTTCCGCGAGGTCACCAGGTTGCCGTCCACCACAACCTCGGCATCCTCATACCGCGCCCCGGCGTTCATGACGTCGTCCTTGATTGCGAAGAAACAAGTGGCCCGCCTTCCCTTCAGCACGCCCGCCGAGCAGAGCACCCACAGGCCGTGGCAGATCGAGGCCACCAGCTTGCCCTGCGCGTCGATTTCCTTCACGAATTGCGTGGCTTTTTCGTACCGGCGAATATGGTCGGGCGCGTAGCCGCCCGGCACCACCACGCCGTCGAAATCCGCCGCCTTCACTTCGTCATAGGACTTCTGCGCCGTCACCGGATAGCCGTACTTGCTCGGATAGCTCTCCCCGGCTCTCGCGCCCACCGTGACGACTTCCGCGCCGGCTTCCTTCAACCGGTAGTACGGATACCAGACCTCAAGCTCCTGGTAGGACTGGTCCACAAAGATAGCGATGCGCTTTCCTTGAAGTTCCATTGCTTTCATTTTAATCTGAAGCCTTTTTAGCCGATCCCCGGTCCCGGGGCCAAACAGCCCCTTTCCGTAACTTTTGCCGTCTCGCTTGCGCCTTTTTTAGTGTCTCCGCCGTCTTAAGTACTACAATGTCGAGGACTTCAATGTCTGCATCCACCCAGCCAGCGCCTGTTCCGAGCCGGCCACCGGCGACTCCCGGCCCCGGCCCGGTCCCCGTGCCGCCACCGGTTCATCCTGGACCGTCGCGGCGATGGCTTGTGCCGGCGGGGCTGGCGCTGATAGGGCTGCTGGCAGGCGCGCTGTACCTGGCGCTCAGGACCAATCAGGCGACCCAGACCGGGTCGGCCGACCTTGTGCGTACGGTTCAGGCCACCGCCGGTACCCTGGAACGGGTGGTGCGCATTGCGGGCCAGACCGCAGCCCGCAATTACGTGACCGTCAGGGTTCCCTCTTTCCGCGCTCCCGATTCCGGACGCGACCTGACCTTAGTCAAGCTGGCCGACGCGGGGACATTCGTGAAGAAGGGCGACATCGTAGCCGAATTGGACGCCCAATCGCTCCGGGATCACATCGATGACGCTCAGGATCAGGTCCTCCAGGCTGAAAACGCCGTTTTGAAGCAACGTGCGCAACAGGAAGTCGAGCGCGAGACGTTGCAGCACAACATTCGCGTCGCCAAGGCGGATCTGGATAAGGCAAGGCTGGACCATGCGGCCGGCGAGGTGAAAACCGAAATCGAACGGGAGCTGCTCAGGCTTGCTGTCGAGGAGGCAGAGGCCGCCTACAAACAGCTTCAGCGCGATGTGGCGTTCAAAGCGGCCGCCGATGCCGCCGACCTGGCGATCCTTCAGGTAGCGGTCCGGAAGGCCCAGATCCACGTCGATAATCACCGGAACGATCTGCGCTCGTTTGTAATCAGAGCGCCCATGGATGGCCTGGTGGTGATGCACCAGACCTTCCGTCAGGGGCAGACCGTTCAAGTGCAACTCGGCGACAACGTGCGGCCTGGCCAGCCCTTCATGAAAATCGTGGACATCAGCAGCATGCAGCTGGAAGGACTGGTCAGCCAGGCCGATTCCAACCAGTTCCGCATCGGGCAGCGCGCCATCATTGGTCTCGATGCCTTCCCCGACTTGAGATTTGAGGGCAGGATAGAGAGCATTGGCGCCTTGGCCGTTAAAGGAATGTGGGAGACGTACTACGTTCGCAACGTGCCCGTGCGCATCGCCATCGAGGGGAGCGATCCCCGCCTCATCCCCGATTTGTCGGCGTGGGCCGACGTGCGGCTGGCAACGGAGCCGAACGCCATCATCGTGCCCCGCGAGGCGGTTCGTTCCGAAAACGGGCAGGATTTTGTCTACGTCAAAGTAAACAATAAGTTTGTGAAGCGCCCCGTCGAACTGGGTTTGAAGAACACGACCCACGTCGCCGTGAAATCCGGGCTCGAAGCCGGAGAAGAAGTGGCGGTGGGAGATGTCGATCCCAAGTAGCCGCGGGCTTCCTTCTGCCGTCCGTACGAGTGTATTCCTCTGATCTCTAAGCAAAAAGTGTCCCGGCGCGCCGTGGGCGGTTGAGCCCGGAGCTTATCGTACCGCCACCAGGTGCTGGCCGCGCGGCAGATAAAGCCCGCAGCGGCCGGGGCCCGCGTCAAACTGCGCCGGCGCGGCCTCCTCTCCGTCAATTTCAATGCTTGTGGGAGGCCTGTTTAGAATCGCGATCGCGCGGGAGGAACTCGAGTAGGAAAACTCAATGCCCCCGCCGCGCGACGCAGCGGCTTTCAGATCGCCGTTGAAATCCAGCAGGCGGAGGGCCGGCTCCTCGCCGCCCGGCTCAAGGACGTGCGTCCCCGGGGGCAGCCACACAATCCCACCGCCGGCGGCAGGCCAGGGTGAACCATTTACCAGGACCGGGCCGCTCCACTCGACGCCGGTTCCGTAGCGTGACTCCACCACCAGCCTGCCGCCGTTCCTCTGAGCCCTTTCCACAACGGACGCAGCCGCCGGCAGCAGCGGCAAGTCGACGGGAAGAATCGAGTTCTCGAAATACAACGCCACCCTGTTGAACGCCTGCGAGGCCAAATGAACCAGTTGGAACAGCTCCGTGCCGGTCTGCTGCTTCGTCGGATACACATCCTGGTAGCGCTCGACCACGTTGATGTCGATGCCCAGCTTGTCCGTTCGCCGCGTAAGTTGTTGATAGCGGCGGGCGATTTCGGGGTAGCGCTGCGGCCCGAGGTGCCAGATCGTGGCCGGGTCCTCAATCAGAAACGTGAAGTCGTGCCGGTCGAGCAGCGGCAGCACGCGGGCGGCGTCCGCGCCGATGGCGTCCCGTATCCCCTGGTCGAACCTGTCATCGACGTGGGTGAGCACCAAATCGAGATGGGGCCGCTTCTCCCGAATCGCTCCGATCTGTTCCAGCCACTCCACCTGGGCGCGGCGCGCCAGTTCGGCCCGGAAGTCCAGAAACAGCCGCAGCTTCGCGGGCGTGCGGGCGGACGGGTCGCGGAACAGCTCGACGGGGTCGAAACCGTGCAGACCGCGGAACTCCCGGCGCACGTCGTCGTTCATCGGGGTGAACCGGGAGGCATTATCCGCGCCCTCCAGAGATTCGAAGTACAACTCGGCGAGATTGATACCGTCCCAGTCGAAACGGTTGATGAGATCCCGGACTCCTTGCGCAACGGCTCGGAAGCACTCCCGGTTGTTTAAATTCATCAGCTTGCGCCAGTCGAGGTGGGCATCCTGAAGGGTAGCGGTCTTTTCCCGCCACTCCGGGTGGTCCCTCCAGAACTGCTCGCTGACGTGGGGTAGTTCGAGCCAGGCGTACACCAGGATGGCGTTGCGGTGGCAGGTCTCGATCAGGCCGGTAAGCCAGTTGTCGCGCCAGGGCTCAGGCTCGAAGTAGTGCCAGGCGGCTACGTGGAGCGCGGCAATTCCCGCCATTCTCCAGCGCTTCGCCAGGTACTCGAGGTCGGCGCGGGAGCGGTATGAGGAATCGAAAAACGCCCAGGTCCGCCGGGCACGGAACGGCGGGGAGAGGCCCAGATCTGTAAGTGCTTGAAGCAGATAGGGAAACCGCTCGTAGCCGCGCTCGCCGGGCGAAGCCGCCACCCAGAGCACGCCGCCCGCACCCTTCTTGAAGCCGGCCATCAAGGGAGCACCGCCGTGGCGCTCACGGACGAAGATGCGGGCTTCCGGCGGGACCTCGAAAACCGGGATCTCCAGAGCCTGTTCCCAGATAATGGGCAGTTTCGGGCGCCGCTCGTCAACGGTATTTTGAACTCTGACTTTCCTGCTGCCTGCGCGGAAACCAAAAGCCTCCGCTACCGGGGACGCGCCTTCCAGAATCACGAACCCTCCGGCTTCGGCGTGTTCGAGCCACGGCTCGGCGGGTGCGGCCGCATCCCCGCGCAGGACGACGATTCCGGCTTTGCCGTTGGCGGGCAGAAAACCCACCGACGAGAGAACGTCCGGCCAGCTCCCCGGATCCTTGCCTTCCACCCGGAAGTCGATAGTCCCGGGGGCGGCGGCCGCGCTGGCGGCCAGCAGCAGAAGCAGGGAGCTAGCGGCTAAACGCATACCAGAAGCCCGCTCTCAATTCGAAAAAGTTGGGGTCCCGCGGATTACCCGCGTTGTTCGTGTAGACGCCGCGCAGCAGGTTCACCGAAAAAACGAGTGACGGCGGAAGAGCCTCCCAGCGGAAACGCAGTCCCGGGCCGAACTCGACGAAATTTGCCCAGTACTCGCGCTTTACGTCGGTGGTGAAATTGGCGTTGGCGTAAAGTTGCGTTTGCAAGCCGGAGAGCGACGGCGGCGTGTATCCGATGCGGTTCTGAAGGTAGACGATAAAGTCGTTGTTAAACCGGCTGATGAAGACGCCGTCAGCGGTGGTTTCGGCGAACCAACCGGGCGCTTCACCGCCGAGCAATTGGCCCTTTGCCCTGCTGAACGCGATGCCGCCCCGGTAATCCGGCAGCATGCGGCCCTCCGAGCGCCCTCCCAGGTAGCTGATCGCCTGGCCGGCCTCGGCCCACAGACTCGCCCCGTGGAAGGAGGCGGTGGCGATTCCGGCGCCCAGGATGAAGGAGCTCTCGGAGAGGTACTGCGGAAGCGCGCCCCCGGTGGTCCCGCGTGTGTCTCCGATGAAGCGCAGCGAAACGTAGGGGCGGAAGGGAAGTTTTCCCAGGCGCAGGTCCGTTTTGACCTGGCCGTACGAGAACACGTCCTTCCAGCGCGTTGAATAGAACGGGAACAGCCACGCCGTGGTGCGAAAACGGGCAAGCCCCGGCCTCAGGTTCCGGTAAGCCTTTCGGGCTTCGGCCGCGAGGGCCGGGTCCGGGCTTTGCCGCGCCAGATCGAACCAGTGTATGGCGTGCTCGTCCTGGCGTAGCAGGTTATGGACCTGGCCGAGGCGCATCATCACGGGGAAATCGACGGGATCGGCCTCCAGAGCGGCGCTGTAGTATTTCAGGGCGTCCTTGAGGTAGCCTGCGCGGAAGCTCCGTTCGCCCATTTCCCTGGGGCCGGGTTGCGGTTCCCGGCGGGGAGGGGGCGGCTCCGGAGGCAGGCCGAGCGCCGTCCGGACGGTCTTGCGCAGCTTCTCATCGGTGGTTTCGAGCGCCCGCTGGAGCAGCGGCACGGCTGCTTCGCGGTCGCCGCGGTCCAGGAGCAACAGGCCGAGTTGGGCGGCGGCCAGATAGTCTTTTGGCGCCTGCTCTGTGATGATCTTGAATTCCGCCTCGGCCTCCTCGCGCCAGCCCATTTCCAGCAGCAGGTATCCCAGCTCGCGCCGCAGCTCTATGTTTTGGGGATCGAATGCGAGGGCCTGCCGGAACTCGCTTACGTATGGATAGCGCAGCGGCAGCATTTCACGGGCTTCCTCGGCCGCCCGGGGGCGAGAGCCGCGGGAAGCAGCGAGCAGCGGCGCGAAGGCTTCCTCATCTCTGCCATCGAGTTGCAGGACGCGCCCGAGATCCACCAGCAGCGAGCGCTCGTCCGGGCGCAGCCGCCAGGCGTTCAAATAGTTTTCCGCCGCCAATCTGAGCAGCCCGCGCTGTTCGGCCAGCCGGGCCAGTTCGAGCCGCGCGCTGAAGTTGCCCGGCTCGGCCGCGACCACCTCGGACCAGCGTTGAATCCCCTCGGCGAGCGGGCGGTCGATGTTCTCGAAGCCCTCAGCGGCCTTGGCGCGGATTGCGGCGTCCGGGCTGTTGCGCAAGCGCTCGAAAAGACGCCGGGCCTCGGCCGTTTTCCGGGTCTCGTGGCAGAGAAAAGCGTACTCCAAAGCGGCGTTCTCATCCGACGGATCCAACCGCAGGACTTCGGCGAACTCGTCGCGCGCCGCCTCGGTCTCCCCCATCTTCAGATAGGTGTAGGCGAGATCCTTGCGAAGCGCCGCGCGCGCCGGTGCATCGCGGAGCGCCTGAAGGAATAGCGGCACCGCCGCGTCGTAATCCCGGGCGCGGAGAGCCTCATAGGCCCGGGCGGCCGGATCGGGCGCCTGCGCATGCGCGAGCCCGGCCACACACAACGCCGCAAGCATAGCCGCGCGTGCCATAGAAAATGGTAGTGCCTCCGGAGGGACGTTTTTCGCGCGGAAATTTGCGGGGTTTACCATGAAACCATGGAAAAGTTCAGGGGCGTGGATTTTCTCTCGATTGACTCGCAGTTCAGCGCTGAGGAGCTGCTCGTCAGGCAGGAGGCGCGCAAGTTCGTCGACGAGCGGGTCTTGCCCATCATCCGCGACTGCTACCGCGAGGGACGCTTCCCGGCGGAACTGATCCGGGAGATGGGCAAGATGGGCTTCCTCGGCGCCAGTCTCGAGGGCTACGGCTGCGCCGGGATGAACAGCGTGGAGTACGGGCTGCTCATGCAGGAACTCGAACGCGGCGATTCCGCAATCCGGAGTTTTGCCTCCGTTCAGGGCGCGCTGGTGATGTACCCGATTCTGACTTTCGGCTCGGAAGAGCAGAAGCAGCGCTGGCTGCCGCGGCTGCAATCGGGCGAAGCGGTGGGCTGTTTCGGGCTCACGGAGCCGGATTTCGGCTCGAATCCCGGGGGCATGCGGACGCAGGCGCGCCGCGAGGGAGACTGCTGGGTGCTCAACGGCGAGAAGACCTGGATTACCAATGGCTCGCTGGCGGACGTGGCCGTCATCTGGGCGCGGACCGATGAGGGAATCCGCGGATTCCTGGTGGAGAAGGGCACACCCGGCTTCTCAAGCTCGGATATCCACGGCAAGCTGTCGATGCGAGCGTCGGTGACCTCCAGCCTTTCGTTTTCCGATTGCCGCATTCCGGCTGAAAACCAGTTGCCGGGGGCGAAAGGTCTGAGGAGCGCCCTCATGTGCCTGACCGAGGCGCGTTACGGCATCGGCTGGGGCGCGATCGGCGCCGCCATGGAGTGTTACGAAACCGCGCGGCAATACGCCCTCGTCCGGAAGCAATTCAACGAACGGCCGATCGCCTCCCACCAGCTCGTCCAGGAAAAACTCGCCTGGATGATCACGGAGATTACCAAGGCGCAGTTACTTGCCCTCCATGTCGGGCGGCTGAAGGACCGGAAAAAAGCCGAGCCGGCGCACATTTCGATGCTCAAGCGCAATAACGTGGCCATAGCGCTGGAGTGCGCGCGGTTAAGCCGCGATCTTCTCGGCGCCAACGGCATCACCGACGAGTACCCCATCATGCGGCATATGTGCAATCTGGAAACGGTGAAGACCTACGAGGGCACTGACCATATTCATGCACTGATCATCGGTGAGAAGGTGACGGGTATCGCGGCTTACGAGTAAGCGGCGTCAGAGGAGGCCGTGGCTGCCCTGCGTACGGAACTCATAGCGCTCGATCGCGATGGCCGCCATCGCGCCGTTGGTACGCACGACGCGGCCGGTGGTCACGAGCTTCAGCGGGCAGCGGTTATCGAGCTGCGCCGGCCAGTTCACCGATAGTTCGACGCGCTCCCCCGGTCCCAGCACTCGCTCAGTGGTAAACAGCACTCCTCTGGAACTCATATTCACGGTCCTGCCGGAGCCGACTTCGATCGTGTTCCGGTTGAAAACCTTATAACGGACTTCCTGTTCAATCGGAAACCTGGCCGAGGACCGCCGTTCCGCCCCTTCCGTTTGCAATGCCATTCTCGCTGCTCCCATACTGGCTCTCTCACTATTCAGTCAAACATGGCGCGGTCGCGGAGAACCATAGGCGAAAGGGTTCAATTCCAACCCAGAACGAAAGTACCGATATGGAATTCCGGTACTCCCCCACGCCCTCGATCGTACCCAGGATATCAAGATCGGGGAGTCTTGTCTGTAAATTTAGTTACAGAGCACTTCTGCCCTGGATGGCCGTTGAGTATCGCGCTTTGAACCCAACGGCTGAACTCTAGTTTACTGTAGTTCGGCTTTCCGGCTGGTGGGCGGCAACTTGCCCGAGTGTATTTCGAACAGGCGCCTGTTAGTGGCCTGAACGGCCTCCACCAGTTCCGGGTAGGGGCGGTCCGTAACGTCCACCAGGCCGATGTTGTAGTTTTCGCCGTCCATGCGTCCGGTGGAAGGCTCGTCCACATACTGGAACCAGTGCACCCCGATCATGGCCGGCATGGCGGCGGCATTCTCGACATAGTAAGAGTACGCCGCCCCGCGCTCCTGCTGGTTGCGCGTCTGCCTGAGCCCCGGGGCGAGGCCTCTGCCCGGCGTGCCGAAGTGGAATTCCCCGATCAGCAACGGGCGCCCGGAGAGCCGGTACGCTTTCTCCAGGTCGGCGGGATCGGGGGCGTACGAGTAAATGTTCAGGCTATAGACATCGCAGACCCGCATGACGCGAATCATCTCGTCCGGGGTCGAGCCGCCGAACCGTATGCCGAGATTGAGGTGGTTGGGGTCGTGCTTCTTGATCGCCGCGCTGATGGTCTGGATGTACCGCTCGAACGCCCGATAAACAAATTCCTTCCTTCGCTCGGGAGTGTCTCCAGCGGCCAGAAAACTCTTCAGTTCGCGCTGCACGGCGGTTTGCGGGCCTTCCAGGATCGCATCCACGACGACGGATTCCCGATGAGCCCACGGAGGCTCGTTCGCGATGAAATACCCGATCAGGTACGGATCGTCCTTGCGGGGCGCGCACTGGCTCGCCGCGGCCTTGTCTACCTGAAGAGCGAACTCGGGGGAGTAGACGTCTGGCAGCCCGAGGTAAGTGGGTCCGGTTCCCCACTGGCCAAGAGGCAGCACATAGGGCTTGCGGCCCGAATTGATGAATTTCTGATCAGACCAGTTCGCGATGGTGTTCAGACCCCACGCATCCATGCGCCGCACCGAAAAGTCGATCCATTTCGCTTCCCAGTCCGGACCGAAGCGGCGCAGCAGGTTCCAGGTGTAAAACGACACGAAGGAAGGTCTGGCGCGCAGTTCGGGCGGGGGCAGGGCGGCAAACAGATCCTCGCGGCCCTCCACGCGCGTTTCCGAGTACGGCCGCATGCAATCGGCGCCGATGGAAAAGAACAGGTGCCCGTCCGGATCGACAAACCACCATTTCCCGTCCACTTGCTCGACGCGGAAAAAGCCGGTGGCTTTCGCCTTGGTGTTGCGGTAACCGCCGTACCGGCAATAGTCGAAACCACCCGCGCGGAGGGTCTTGTCTTCGCGGTCCCAGTCGCGCCGGAGGTCGTCGATGGAGCGAGCCTTGCCGGGCCACTCCGCATGAATCCACTGGCCGAACTCATCGACCAGAGGCTTGGGCTCGAGAACGGCATCGCCGGGGGACTCCTTGGCGAGCGAGGCGGAGCGCAGCTCCAGCGTGGGCTTCCCGATCGGCCTCTCCATGGCAACGGCGATCGCCTCGACGGCGTTCAGGGGGCCGAACGGACCTCCGATGTTCATCCAGTACGAGACGCGGGGCTTGTTGCCGATCGAAGCCAGGTCGTGGCCCTCGCGGTCGGGCGCTAAAAAGTATTTCAGCGGCACCGAAGCGCGGATCCAGGCGCCGGGGAACGGGTGAATGCGCATCCGGCGTTGGCCGTCGGCGGTGTAGATCTTGAATTCGAACCGCTGGGGCGAGGACGCCCTGAGCTCAAGCACGAGGAACTCATATCCGGACCAATCCGAGGGAAGACCGGTCTCTTTCACCGTCCATCTGTGCTCCGAGACCGCGCCTTCAAAGGTTACTTTGCGTGTTTCCGCGGCATTGAGGAAGGCCGCAGCGGTGAACACGAGAAGAAAAGCCGCCGTGCGCATGAGATCCCTCCCGAGATGAAGATATGAAGATATCACGATGCGTCAGTGGACGAGAGGGCGCCGGGCGTTACTGCTGTTTGCGCGCCTTGCGTATCTCTTCGAGCCGCTCGGCAATGCGCTTCTCTACGCCGCGGTCCGTGGGCTGGTAGAAGCGGCGGCCGGCCAGCGACGGCGGGAGGCACTCCATATCGGTGATCGCTCCCTCAAAGTGATGGGCGTGGCGGTATCCTTCGCCGTAACCCCACTCCTTCATGTGCCTGGTCACCGGGTTGCGCAAATGAAGCGGTACGGGTTCGGCCACGGTCTCGCTGGCGGCTGCGCGCGCCGCATTGAGCGCCTGGTAAGCGGCGTCGGATTTCGGCGCGGCGGCCAGGTAGATGGCTGCCTGGGCGAGAGCCTGGTCGCCTTCGGGAATTCCAAGGAAATGCACCGCCTGCATGGCGGCCACGGCCTGCTCGAGCGCGCGCGGGTCGGCGAGGCCGATGTCCTCGATCGCCATACGGATGAGACGGCGCGCGATATACAGGCGGTCCTCGCCGGCTTCCAGCATGCGCCCGAGCCAGTACAGCGCGGCGTCCACGTCGCTGGAGCGCACCGATTTGTGCAGCGCCGAGATGATGTTGTAGTGCTCCTCACCGGCTTTGTCGTAAAGCAGCACCTTGCGCTGGATCGCATCCTCCACGGCTTGCGTGGTGAGGACCTTGCCTCCGGAGGCGGCAACAGCGGCCTCCAGCGTGTTGTACGCGGCGCGCGCGTCCCCGTTGGCGAAGATGGCGATCTGCTCCAGCAGGTCATCGGGCGCTTCGATTTCCAAATTGCCGAGCCCGCGTTCGCGGTCGGCCAGCGCGCGGCGGAGCAGCTCAACAATCTCCCGCACGGTGAGGGCGCGCAGGTTGTAAACCTTCGAGCGCGAGAGCAGCGCGGAGATGATTTCGAACGACGGGTTTTCGGTGGTGGCGCCGATGAGGGTGATGTCGCCGCGCTCGACATAAGGCAGAAAGGCGTCCTGCTGCGCTTTGTTGAACCGGTGAATCTCATCGACGAACAGCAGGGTGCGGCGGCCGTAGCGGCGGTTGCGTTCGGCTTCCGCCATCACCGCCTTCACTTCCTTGATGCCGCTGAGCACGGCGCTGAAAGGGACGAAGTCCGCGTTTGTAAGGCGGGCGATGAGGCGGGCCAGCGTCGTTTTGCCGACGCCGGGCGGCCCCCAAAGGATGATGGATCCCATCTCGCCGCGCTCGATTTGCGCCCGCAGCGGCTTACCCGGACCGACGATGTGTTCCTGCCCGACGAAATCCTCCCAGCGCTCCGGACGCATGCGTTCGGCCAGCGGCGTTGTCTTATCGGGCCTGCTTGGGACGGGCGTGGCGTCAAAAAGGCCCATAATTCACATTACAGCCGATCCCGGCGTGCGCTGACGCCGCGCTTCGTAGAGCAGAATGCCGGCGGCCATGGCGGCGTTCAGGGATTCCACGCCGGTAACAGGGATACGGAGATCGAGGGCGGCAGAGCGCAGCCGCTCGCCGATGCCGCGTCCTTCGTTGCCGATGATGAAGGCGCAAGGGCGCGTGAGGTCGCATTCCTGGAGGTCGCGTTTGCCCCTTGGCATGGCGGCGTAAATGTCGAGCCGGCGCTGCTGGAGGGCCGCGAGCGCTGTGGTTTCATCCAGGCCGGAAACCAGCGGAAGGCGGAACAGCGAACCGGCCGAGGCCCGCACGGTCTTGGGGTTGTAGGGATTGACCGTCCCTTTGAGAAACATGGCGCCGCTGGCCCCGAAGGCTTCTGCGGCGCGAACGATGGCGCCGGCGTTGCCCGGGTCCTGCACGCCGTCCAGAACAACGACCAGGGTCGGGTCGCGAAAGAGTTGATCCAGGCGCCAGGCGGGAGGGCGCACGAGCGTCAGCACGCCCTGCGTAGTCTCGGTGGCGGACACAGTCTGAAACAGCCCGTCTTCAAGAACCACCACGCGCAGGTCCCGGCCGCGCACCTGGCTCTCCACCGCCGCCCGGACCGGCGCCGCGGCAAGCACCGCCTTGACCTCGCACTCGCTCCGCAGCGCCTCTTCCAGCAGGTGAAAACCTTCCGCGACGCAGTAGCCGTCGTGGGTGAGATCGCCGCGCGCGAC
Source organism: Acidobacteriota bacterium (assembly GCA_029776225.1). Lineage (GTDB taxonomy): Bacteria > Acidobacteriota > Terriglobia > Bryobacterales > Bryobacteraceae > Fen-330. The sequence goes on from JAKOTR010000035.1 coordinate 194,995, forward strand.
GGCCCGCCGGACGTCCTTGAGCAGAGGATTTGCCCGGCTGGTGAGAATTTCGGTCCTGGCCATAAGCCTAATAGAATCGTAGACTGAACATAATAGAGACGGTACGGAGCGATGAGGAAAATTCTGTGCCTCGCGGGGATTGTTCCGGCGCTGCTACTCGGGGGCTACATCCTGGTCATCGCGTGGCAGATACACGAGCAGTCCACCGTCGACGAGGCGCAGCCGGCCGACGTCATTCTGATTCTGGGCGCCGCGGAGTATCGCGGCAAGCCGTCTCCGGTTTTGAAAGCGCGGCTTGACCACGGACTGGAGTTGTACCGCGAAAAGCAGGCGCCGCGCATCCTGACCACCGGCGGAGCGGGAGGCGACCCCGTCTTCACCGAGGGCGAGGTGGCGCGAACCTACCTGGTCAAGAAGGGCGTTCCCTCCGAAGCGATCCTGGTGGAGGCCGAGGGCGAAAGCACCATGCACAGCACGGCTGCGGCGGCGGAGATCATGCGGCGTGTGGGCCTGAAATCCTGCATCGTAGTGAGCGACGGCTACCATATCTTCCGGGCAAAAAAGATGCTCGAAGCGCAGGGGATGAAGGTATACGGTTCGCCGCGCCCGGCCGCGCCGCGGAACGATCTCAAGCAGTGGTGGCTGTATTTCAGGCAGTCGGTTGGTTACGTGCTCTGGTCCGTGGGAATCCGGATTTAGCCTCGCCCGGCCTTACAGCTTCAGCAACGTCCTGAGCCGTTTGGTTTGCACCCGGCTGACCGGAATCTCCGTCTGCCTCTTGTCGTCCATCCGCAGCATGTAGCTGGATTTGAACCACGGGATCACTTCTTTGATCCGGTTGATGTTCACCAGGTAGGAGCGGTGGACGCGCCAGAAGGTGTCCGGGTCGAGGTTGGATTGCAACTCTTCGATCGTGCGGTAGTTGGACTGCCCCTCAAGGTTCGTGGCGACAATTGTGATCAGGCCGTCATCGATGGTGGCGTAGATGACGTCATTGGCGTCCACAATCAGGTTGCGGTTCCCGCTCCGGACGAGCAGCTTGGTGCGGTGGGGAGCGGGGCGTGGCGGGGGTACGGATTCCGCCGGAGTGGCCTTGTTCTTCTCGGCCACGATGCGCCGCGCGCGCTCGATGGTGAGGGCGAGCCGCTCTTTTTCAATTGGTTTCAGCAGGTAATCCAGCGCTTCCAGCTTGAACGCTTCAACGGCGTACTGATCGTAAGCGGTGGCCAGAATGAAATGCGGCAGCCGGCCGCCTTTCTCCTTCAGCTTGCGGATGACACCCAGCCCATCCAGCCCCGGCATCTGCACGTCCAGGAATACGACGTCCGGTTCGAGATCTTCGATCAGCTTAAGTGCCTGGAGCCCGTGTTTGGCGGTTCCGACTACCTCAAAATCGGGGAACTCTTTGAGCAGGTAAGCGAGCTCGTCACAGGCAAGCTGTTCGTCCTCGACAATGAGCGCTGAGATAACGGAAGTCGCACGCTCCGACATGAGAATGCTAGTATATCATTTCGGTAGTTTTACCCAGCCGCGGTTAGACGGCGGCGTGCTGTGCGAAGGAGAAAAGCTTGGCTCAGAATGAGAACGTGTCGATCGCTCCGCCAGTAGGAAAACTCGGCGTACTGACTCCCGGAATCGGCGCGGTAACTACTACTTTCATCGCGGGAGTGGAGGCCATTCGCAGAGGCCTCGGACAGCCGATTGGCTCGCTGACCCAATTGGCTACCATCCGGCTTGGCAAGCGGACCGAGGGCCGCACGCCCATGATCAAGGATTTCGTTCCGCTGGCCGGGCTCGACGATCTCGTATACGGCGGCTGGGACATCTTCGAGGACAATGCCTACGAAGCGGCGCTGAAGGCGGGCGTACTGGAAAAGACCCTGCTGGACCAGGTGAAGGAGCCGCTCGAGGCAATCCGGCCGATGAAGGCCGTTTTCGATCCGGCATATGTGAAGCGCCTGAACGGCCCGAACGTGAAGACGGGCGGCTCGAAAATGGACAAGGCGCAGGCCCTCATCGCCGATATCGAGGAGTTCCGGCGCTCGACCGGGGTCTCGCGGATGGTAATGATCTGGTGCGGATCGACGGAAGTGTACCACCGGCCGTCGGCGGTCCACCAGACGCTGAAGGACTTCGAGTGCGGGCTGCAAAAAGACGATCCGGAGATTTCGCCCAGCCAGATTTACGCGTACGCGTCGTTGATGTGCGGCGTTCCTTACGCCAACGGCGCCCCGCATTACTCTCACGACGTTCCGGCGCTGTTGGAACTGGCGCGGGAGCGGCAGGTTCCGATCGCCGGCAAGGACTTCAAGACCGGCCAGACGTTCATGAAAACGCTCGTCGCCCCGGGATTGAAGGCACGGATGCTCGGCGTGCGGGGATGGTTCTCGACCAACATCCTGGGCAATCGTGACGGCGAAGTGCTCGATGAGCCCGGGTCTTTCAAGTCGAAGGAAGAAACAAAGCTTTCGGTGCTGGAGCACATCCTGCAACCGGATCTGTACCCGATGCTGTACAAAGACCTGTATCACCGGGTACGCATCAATTACTATCCTCCGCGGGGAGACGCCAAGGAAGGCTGGGACAATATCGACATTTTCGGCTGGCTCGGCTACCCGATGCAGATCAAAATCGACTTCCTCTGCCGGGATTCGATTCTGGCCGCGCCGATCGTGCTCGACCTGGTGCTGTTCCTTGACCTGGCCCAGCGCGCCGGGATGAAGGGGATCCAGGAGTGGCTGTCGTTCTACTTCAAGGCGCCGATGACCGCTCCCGGACTGTACCCCGAGCACGATATTTTCATCCAGTTGATGAAGCTTAAGAACACGCTGCGCTGGATGCGTGGCGAGGACCTGATTACGCACCTCGGGCTGGAGTACTACGACTAGTACGGGCCTGGGCCGGGTGGCCAGCGCCGCGGTGCCGAAATAGCCAAATTCGCGGGCCGGGACGAGCCGGCCCCTACGGGAATGCGTCATTCCGCACGTGGGGCGTCCCGTGGCAACGCAAGACGGCGCGGGCCGTGAGCGCCGCGCAATTGGAAGAGCCAAATGAACCTTGGTGAGCGGGGCTCCGCAAGCCGCCGGAAAATCCTGGTTATCGGCGGAACCCAGTTTATCGGCCGCGCATTGGTTCCCGAGCTGTTGAAGGCGGGACACGACGTCTCTGTGCTACACCGCAAGCCGGACCACGGCTTCGGCAAGCGCGTAACCAACATCGTTGCCGACCGCAACGACTGCGAGCAGATGCGCCGCATCCTGTCGGAAGGGCGCTTCGAGGTGGTGTTCGACAACGTTTACGACTGGGAGCGGGGGACAACCGCCGCACACGTCGAAGCCGCCGCCCGGGCCTGCGGGGATCGCTTGCACCGGTACGTGTTCATGTCGAGTGTGGCGGCATACGGCGACGGCCTGAACCACCACGAAGGCGACGCGCTGGCGCCCGACGACCACCCGGACCCCTATGTCCGCAACAAGGCCACCAGCGAGCGGGCGCTGTTCCGCCTCCATCAGCGGAACGGCTTCCCGGTGGTCACCCTGCGGCCTCCGTTCATCTACGGTCCCGGCAACCCGTTTTACCGCGAGGCCTTTTTCTGGGACCGGATGCGGGACAACCGGCCGATCGTGCTGCCGGGCGACGGGCGTCGCCTCATGCAGTTCGTTTACATCAAGGACTTGGTGGCCGCTTGCCTGCGCGTCATGGAGGAGCCCGCCGCGGTGGGGCACGCCTTCAACATCGCCAACCAGCGGGCCATCACCCAGGCCGACGCGGTAGCGGCCTTCGCCGCAGCGGCGGGCAAGAAGCCCACGATCGTCCGGGTGCCGCGCGAACGGATATATCAGCTCGGCGGCCACCCGATGGGCCCCCTCCTCTACTTCGGCTACTATTTCGACCTGCCCCCGATCACCCAGATTGTTACCAAGGCGCAGCGGGTGCTGGGGTTCAAGCCGACCGATTTTCTGGCTGGCCTGAAGCAGACCTACCGGTGGTACCTGCGGCACCACCCCAAGCGGGAGATAGACTACAGCTACGAGGAGAAGCTGCTGGGAGCGGTCCAGGCCCACGCGAGCGCCGGGGCGCAGTAACCCATCCCTCCCCCTTTTGCGATATCCCTGTCCCCCCTGGACGGAACAGTTCGAATTCCGGGACTCCAAATCGCTGATACCCCCACCGTGAGGGGGTGTATATTGGGATGAATCGGTACTGATACTCCGAATTCATAGAGTAAAAGGGGAGTTAGAAAAGTACCGAAAGTACTAGTACCGTACCCGCAGGGATATCCCTAAATTTACTGCTTTCCCCTTCCTTTGCGGGCCTCCCTAAAGCACAATTAATTTGGGGCTTGTAAATATAGGAGCGGACCCATGGTCAAGTGTGGCAAAGTTGGTACACCGAGGCGAACGACGCCGGCCCGCAAGGGCGGGTTCGTAATGATCGCCTTGGCCCTGTCTATTTTCTTTCTGCTGGGTGTAGTGGGTCTGGCGGTTGATCTGGGAAGGATGTATGTCGTCAAGAACGAATCACAGTCCTTCTGTGATTCTGCTGCGCTGTTCGCGGCTAAGGAACTGGACGGAACGGCTGACGGCATCGCCAAAGCGGTGAACAAAGTCACCTGGGTTGCCCAGGATCCCAACGGGCCCATGAAGGGATTCGAGTTCGGCACCCGGCAGTTTCAAAACATTATCACTGAATTCGCGACAAACTGGAACGGGCCCACGTGGGTGGATGCCGCGGCCGCAGCGGCGGATCCCACCGACTACTATTTCGTTCGAGTTCGGACAAGCAACTCGGTAAACCTGTGGTTTCTACCGGTGATTGTAGGTAGCGATGCGGGTAGTGTCGCCGCGGTTGCCGTTGCAGGGCGAGCAGTTGAGGACACGATGGTGCAGGGTCTTGCCCCGTTTGCTCCCTTTCAACTTCCAACCGACTATACGCTTTGCACCGCTGCTGAACTCGCAGGGTGTTCGATAGACCCCAACGACAGGTTCGGCATGGTTAAGGGCGAATGGTACACGATCCGTTGGATGTCCGGGAATCTCAAGAAAGATGAGATTCCGAACTTCTGTCCTGGAGACAGGTGTGAATGCATGATGAAGATGGCAAACGCCAGCGCGGCATCCGCCGGGTATGCGCTCTATCAGGGCGCCAGGGATATTCGTGAAGCCATTGTCGGAACGCCCCCGCTCGGTACGCCTATCACGATAGGGTCAGAAATTCCTTTGGACAACGGAGAAATGCAAACCGAGATGAGGGCGCTGGATGACCGCATCGCTCAGGATACGGATCAGACCTCAAACCATTACATGCCGGAGTGGAGCGGCTATCCAGGCCAGCCTACGTCCCCGAACTCCTACTCGGGAAACGGAAGAAGGATCATGGTCACCCCGGTCCAGTCCGCGGCCGGCGGGATGGACGGCAATGCCAAACTCAACACTGTCGTGGGGTTCGCCGGGTTCTTTCTGGGGCCTTTATGCCCAGATCTTTCCACTAGCTGCAAGGACCAAAACCGCACCTACGAACAATTTCCACCCTCGAAAAAGTCAGCATGCGCCCAGTACCTCGGCGAGTTTACTATAGGCGCGCCCGGATCGGGTGGTTCCGGCCCCGGTGGCTCCACTGTTTACACCTTGAGGCTCTATCGATGAAAAGGCAGCGAACAGCGAGAGATTCTGGCAGCGCAATGGTAGAGTTTGCGCTGGCAGTGCCGCTTCTGACCGTGCTGTTTCTGGGCACGTTCCAGTACGGTTACGCCTTTTTCCTCTACAGCGAGCTTGAGAAATCGGTTCGCGCAGGCGCCCGGTACGCATCGGTGCGGACCTATTCACCACCCACAGTTGAAGCGGGAGCCGACCCGGCATCGGCAGATCCGGATTATGTGGACGCGGTGCGTGATACGGTTTTGTACGGTGATATCACCACTAAAGACATCACCGTTGTGCCCGGTCTGCGGCCGGAGCACATTGTCGTGACAATGCCCGAGTACTCCGCGGGACCGACCCGCGTGCGCGTCTGTATCAATGGCTACTCGGTGGGCTTCTTCTGGCCGGTGCAGATGAATAACAAGCCGTGTGTGGAGTTTCCTTATGTCGGCAATTTTGCGCCAAGAAACTAGCCGCTTGACCCGCCGCAACTCCGGCGCGGCGGTCGTGGAAGCGTCGCTGATCCTGATGCTGTATCTGGCGTTCGTGTTCTCCATATTCGATTTCGGGTTTGTGACTTTCAGCTTCCACACGATCCAGGAGCGCGCGGCCGAGGCGGTGCGGTACGGCGTGGTGAGGCCCATATCGATCACCGCCGGGTGCGTCACGGGAAGTGCGGCGAGCGGCACCGAAGCCGAAATGGTGAACATCCTAATGTACGGCGCGCCGAATGCGAGCGGCGGCAGCACGGGACTGCTTGGGTTGACCAAAGACAAGATACAAATCTGCCGGGACTATGCGCCGTTCGCCGAGGAGCGATTGCGGCTGCGGATCACCGGGTTTCGATACCCGCTGATCAACTACTTCATTCCTGGCTGGCACACGGCGAGAACCTTCACAGCCAGTCTGCCGATGGAGTACGCTCCTCCGCCGTCGCCGTAGCACGGGGCTGGGCTATCGCCCCTTCCACCCCACCCGCTCCAGCACTTCTTTGGCGATTTTGGCGGTGTTGACGTGGATGGTCACGGTGTCGTTGACGTCCACCGCGTAGCCTCCGGCCAGTGTGATCGCCACCGGCACTTTATTCAGCAGCGCGGTTCCCAGCACCAGGTGGTCACGGGCTTTCAAGCCTTCCAGCGTGAGCGCGAGGCCGCCTAACTGGTCCTGGTAATAGGGGTCGGCGCCGGCCACGTAGATGAGCAGTTGCGGCTGAAACTCGCTGAGTGCGGGCACGAAGGCGGCGCGCAGGCGCTCCAGGTACTCCTCGTCGCCCACCTCGTCTTCCAGGTTGATGTCTATATTCGAAGGCGGCTTCTCGGCCGGGTAGTTGTTGAACTGATGGATGGAGAGGGTGAATACGCTTTCGTCTCCTTCAAAAATCGCGGCCGTGCCGTTGCCCTGATGGACGTCGCAATCCACCACCATTGCGCGCTCGATCAAGCCTTCCTTCTTCAGCCGGCGTATGGCAACCGCAACGTCGTTAATGGCGCAAAAGCCCTCTCCGTGGCCGGGAAAGGCATGGTGGAAGCCGCCGCCGATGTTGTATCCGCAGCCGTCGCGCAGCGCCAGCCGCGCGGCAAGCGTCGTGCCTCCGGCGGCAAGGAAAAACGCCTTCACCATCTGGCGGGAATACGGCACCTCGAGCTTGAGGATGTCGTAAAAGCTGAGCGTGCCGTTGGCGAGCCGCTCCACCCAGTCCCGGTCGTGAACGAGCAGCAAATCCTCTTCAGGAGCGGCTTCGGGCTGTACAAAATCGGCGGAACCGGCGAAACTCTCGGCGCGGAGCCGTTCGTAGACCAGCCGGTATTTCTGGGAAGGGAAAACGTGGTCGCCGAAGTTCAGGTCGTAATCGGGATGGTAGACGAGTTTGAAGGGGAGCATCCCTAGACGGTGGCGGCAAGGGCGCCCCCTGCCTGAAGCGCGGTGATGATGGCGGCGTTGTAGGCGTCCTCGACCGAGCAGCCGCGGGAAATTATGCTCACCGGCTTCACGATTCCCTGCAGCACCACGGCGAGCAGCGCGCCCGAGCCCAGGCGCTCGACGAGCTTGTAGCCGATGTTGGCGGAGTTGAGGTCGGGGAAGATCAGAACGTTGGCGCAGCCGGCCACCGTTGAGCCGGGCGCTTTCGAACGGCCCACCTCGGGCACGAGCGCGGCGTCGGCCTGCAGTTCGCCGTCGACGTTGAGCTCCGGCGCGCGCTCCCGGATGTACCGCAGCGCCTCCACCACCTTGTCCACTTCCTTGTGCTTCGCGCTCCCCTTGGTGGAGAACGAGAGCAGCGCGACCAGCGGCTCGGTTTCGAGCACGGCGCGCGCGGTATCGGCGGAGGCAATGGCGATCTCGGCCAGTTGCACCGGGGTAGGCGAGACGATAACGGCTGCGTCGGAAAAAACAAACAGGCCCTTGTGGCCGTAGCTCTGGTCCTGGACAGCCATGATGTGCGCGCTCGACAGGCGGCGGAAGCCGGGCCGCAACTCGATGCACTGGAGGATGGAGCGCACGAACTCGGCGGTGGTGTGGACGGCGCTGCCGACCTCACCGTCCGCGTCTCCCGCCATAGTCATCAGCGCGGCGAAGTACAGCCGGTGGCGGGCGATGTCCGCGGCTTCCATTTGCGTGATGCCTTTGGCGCGGCGGCGTTCGTAATAGATCTCGGCGTATTTCCTCGCCAGAGGCGACTCTGCCGGATCAATGAACGTGACTCCGCCGGGCGCCCCGGCGGGCGGGCGGCCGATCAGAATGGGCTCGAGAATCTCCTCGCGCGCCAGGCGCGCGGCGGCCTGGAGCACGCGCCCGTCGTCCCCTTCCGGGAACACGATTCTCGCCTTTCGATTGAGCCGGCGCAGCCGCTCGATGCGTGCCGTGATAAAAGCGGCCGCGCTCTCAGGGATGTGCATAGAAATTTCCTATTGTAGCGTCAGTGCCACGGGAGCCGAGAGCCGGTCCCACCAGAATCCCAAACGAGCGCGCAAGGAAGCGGCGCAAACCGGGAGGGAAAATGGCGCCTCTCAAAATAAATCATATGATATGATGTTTTACCGTGACTGCCGGCTTTGATGCCTTGCCCCGCCGCGAACGGCTCCACGCGCGCGTCACCGAAGCCCTGGCCCGCCGCGTGATCCAAGCCGAACAGAACGCCGAACCGCTGGTGTTTCCTAAGGAAGAGATTCTCTGTCAACAGCTTGGCGTCAGCCGCACCGTTCTTCGGGAATCCATGAAGGTGCTGGCCGACAAGGGGATGGTCGAGATGAAGCCTCGCGCGGGAACGCGGGCCAGGCCGCGCTCCGAATGGCGGCTGCTCGATCCCGACATTCTGGCGTGGCAGGCGGAGATCTACGCCGACGCGGCGTTTCTCCGCGACCTGTGCGAAGTGAGGCTGGCCATCGAGCCGACCGCCGCCGGTTTTGCGGCCGTGCGGGCGACGCCCGAGGAGATCGCCGAAATCGAAAACTCGCTGCGCGAGCGGGAGGCCAGGTCGGGATCGGCGAACGGCGAGGAACTGATCGAACTCGACCTGAAATTTCACACCGCGGTGGTGGCGGCCAGCCACAATCCGTTGCTGAAGGAGTTGAGCGGCATCATCCGCGAGCCCTTCCGCATCGCACTCTCCATCACCTCGCGATTCCCTTCGACGGTGCAACTGGGGCTGGAGGCGCACCACGCGCTGCTGGCGGCCCTGCGAAGGCGCGATCCCATGGCGGCGCGGCGGGCGGCGGAGGAAGTTGTCGGGCTGGCCATGCTGGCGGTGGAAAAGGCGATCCGCACCCGGAGCCGCAAGAAATCCACAGTGGAGCAATTCAAATGAGCGAACCAAGCCGTCTTTATCAAGCGATTCTGGAGGGCAACGCGAAGGACGCGCTTGCCATAACGCAGCAGGCGCTGGCTGAAGGCGCCAACGCCCTGGAACTGGTGAACGGCCACATGATCCCGGCAATGGACGAGGTTGGCCGGCGGTTCGAAAACGAAGACTATTTCGTCCCCGAACTGTTGCTTTCGGCGCGCGCGATGAAGGCGGCGCTGGATCTGATTCGCCCGCAGCTCGCATCGAGCGGCGCTCAGCCCGCCGGGCGCGTGGTGATTGGAACGGTCAAGGGCGACCTGCACGATATCGGCAAGAACCTGGTCGCATCCATGCTGGAGGGCGGCGGGTTCGAGGTCCACGATCTGGGCGCGGACGTACCCCCTGAAAAGTTTATCGAGGCCGTACGCACGACCGGCGCGGACATCGTAGCGCTCTCCGCCCTGCTCACCGTTACGATGCCCGCCATGCGCACGACCATTGAAGCGCTGAGCCAGGCGGGCCTGCGGGACCGCATCAAGGTCATGGTGGGCGGAGCCCCCGTTACCGACCAATACGCGCGCGAAATCGGCGCGGACGGCTACAGCGAGAACGCCAGCGCCGCCGTTGCGCTCGCGCGGCGCCTGATGGCCGCACGCACTGCTGCCTGATGGGAGTGACTCATGTCCACCTACACTTGTGAGCTGGCCGTATCGAACCCGGACGAGCTCGTTTTCGGGAGCGCGCCGAAACCCGTCCGCTGCGGCTTCGACATGGAGATCGGAGCGGGCACGGTGTTTCCGGAAGTCAACTTCACTCTTCCGGCGATGGAAATCTCCGACGCCACCTGGGGGGAAGTCGTCGGGCATTACGAGGAGATGGCGCGGAACGTTTTGAAGCGGGCCGTGTCGCTCCAGGCGCCTGGGATCGTGCTGGAATTCGAGCTGCTGCCGCCGATGACGGAGCGCCCGGAGTGGGGCGCGGAAATCACGGCCTTGCTGCGCCGCCACTTGGCCGCAGCTTACGAAAAGTCCGGCCTGAAGTCGGCGCTCCGGGTGACGCCCACCGATATTCGCGATCAGGGCAAGCCGCCGCTGCTACGCACGGGCGAGGCCTGGGAGAAGCTGAAGCGCTCGTTCGAGCTGTGCATCGCCGCCGGAGCGGACATCGTTTCGATCGAGTCCGTGGGCGGTAAGGAGGTCCACGACCTGGGGCTCATGTACGGCGATCTGCGCTCGATCGTGTTCGCACTGGGCTGCCTGGCTCCGAGAGACATGGCATGGCTCTGGGACCACATCTCCGCCATGTGCGCGGAAGCCGGCGGGAGGACCGTTCCCGGCGGCGACACGGCGTGCGGTTTCGCGAACACAGCCATGCAGCTCGCCCATCAGAAAATGCTGCCCGAGGTCCTGGCCGCCGTGGTGAGGGCGATGAGCGCCGCGCGCAGCCTGGTTGCGTTCGAACACGGCGCCGTCGGGCCCTCGAAGGATTGCGCGTACGAAGGCCCGATTCTGAAGGCCATTACCGGGTGCCCCATCTCGATGGAGGGCAAGTCCGCTGCCTGCGCGCATTTCAGCCCCCTGGGCAACATCGCCGCCGCGATGTGCGATTTGTGGAGCAACGAGTCGGTGCAGAACGTCCGGCTGCTTTCCGGAAACGCGCCTGAGGCGTACGCGGAGCTTCTTTCCTACGACTGCCGCCTGATGAACGTGGCCGCGCGCAACGGCCAGAGCAAGCTGCTGCGCGACTGGCTCACCGAATCCGATGAATGGCTCAGCCCGCAGGCGGCGATCCTGTCCGCGCCGGCGGCTTGGGAGATCGCAGAGGCAATCGTGAATGCCGGGGACGGCTACCAGCGCTGCCTCGCGGCAGGCCATGCGGCAGCGGGAATTCTCCGCCGCGCGGTCGATGAAGGGCGGCTCCGCCTGCCGGCCAAGGAACTGCTATGGCTGGAGCGGATCGAAGCCGGGCTGCGGGAGATGCCATCCGCGGAAACCGGGCTATGGGACGAGATGCTGGAAAAGCACGCCGGCGTGTTCGAGCCTTCCAGCTACGGCTGGCCTCATTTTGACTTGGGCCATTGAAAACTGGCTGACCACGTCCGGAACTCGTGCAGTTTCGCTTCGTTTTTCTGAAGCCACTCGGCGGCGTCGGGCATCCGCGCCGCCTGCCACGCATGGGCGACGAACGCCTCCAGGTGCTCCGCTTGCTGCATGGCTGCGAAGTACGGGGCATAGTAACCAGCGGCGAAGCCCTTCCGTTTGGCCGTCGCCTCGAGGGTGGATGCAATGACGCCGTAAATCGTGACCAGCCTCTTGTAGGGAGACAGCTTTTCCCCCTCTCGAATGTGGTAGCCGCGACGCTCACAGACATCGCGAGTTCAGTAGCAAGGAAATCTCCTTCATCCTTCGGGGAGTCGGGCGTCAGATAGACCGTGATGTTGGCCTGCCCTGGCTTGCCGCCGCTGCTCACTCCGCTGCGATGAGTCCTTCCAGAGCCGGGAGAACCTGCACGCTTCGCGGCGTTCTCGTAATCTTTCAGGGCAAAGTACGTCATGGACACCTCGTGCAGCGCATGAACCTGGTCGGGCGACTCGGACAGCACCTGCTTGTACTTCGCCAGCGCTCCTTCGTAATCGCCAGCGTCACGGAGAGCGATGCCTCCTCTGATGAGTTGCCGCTGATAAGGCGTGGGAGCCGGCGGCACGCGCTTCGGCTTGGGAAGCTTTTCGGCACAGAGCGCCGCCGCGGGAAGCGAGGCAAACACCAGCAAAGCACAAGCAAACGGTCTTGGCATGGTCTTTCGGGGCGGTCGCAATGGACCGCCACGGCGATGATGGTGCACACGCCGTGCGAGACGGCGCCGAGCCATTTCACTTCAGCATGAGCAAACGCGGACCCGTGAAACGTGAAAAAGGTTTTATTTGCGTCCGCAGAGGTTTGCGCGTATTTCCGGCCGTTGGCAGCCTTCCCAGGACTAGTACCGTCGCGGTGTATCATTTTAGATTCACATGGCCCGCTATTGGGCGACCAGGGGTCCGCAAGTTGATGTACTCGCAAAGTGGGCAGAGGACGTCTGTTAGGAATTGTTGATGAGTATGAAATTCAAAGCCTGTTTTCTTATGGCAATGGCGGCGGGTGCGCTGTGGGGGCAGGAAGCGCCGCAGGAAACCAAGCCTCAGCCGAGGCAGCCGCCGCCGCTGTCTACGGGGGCTGTCTTCAAGGAGCCGGTGTACGTGCGCCGGTTCTCGGCCGGAGTGACCCTCAGCGTCCTGGGCCTGTCGCCCTTCCGCAGGGACAGCGCGTTTGTTTATACGGAACTGCCGCCCGTGGACGCTGTTCACGATACCGAGGACATATCGCGGCGGGTCGGCTTTGGGCTCACCGTTCAGGGCGCTGTCTCCGAGCGCTGGGCGGTGAACGCCGGTATCTTCCTCCGTCCCAATATCGGTTATACGCGTTTCAGCGATATCTACGAGGGGACTGATAACCCGAGCACCCCACAGGATGACCGGACGCACATCAACCGGCGTGAGGAAACAAGGTTTCGCTACTACGATATCCCAGTAACGCTCCGGTACTACGGCCTGGACCGCCACGATCCGGGTCCGCGGTGGTTCATCGAGTTCGGTGGCGCTTTGCGCCGCGTCGCCCGCGTCAGGACCTCGATCAGCCAGCAGGTCGGCGATGAAGACATGCAGTGCTGCGACACCACCCCCGCGACCCCGGCGCGCCGCACGATTCGCGGCCTGGTGGCCGGTTTCGGAGTTCAGGTGATTGACCCCGTGGGAGTTCGAGTCGTTCCGCAAGTGCGCTTTACCCGCTGGGCCGCCGACACGTTTGATCAGCCCTCCACCTCCACTCAGCGGAACCAGTTGGAAGCGATGATTTCGCTCACGTTCTGACGAGGGAAGCAGCGGGCCCGGCGGAGAGGCGCGTCAGCCCGGCCCGCTGGAATTCCTCGCGCGTGGCGAGGCTGCCGGGGCCGCTTGCGCGATCTATGGCCAGAATGCCGTCCAGGTGGTCCATCTCGTGCTGGAGCAACTCCGAGAACGCGCCGGAGACATTCAGCGTCCGGGATTCGCCCGCGGGGGTCAGATAGCGCACCGTGACCGAAACGGAGCGCTTGACCCGAACCACGAGGCTGGGGAAGGAAAAACAATCATCCCAGACCAGGCATTTCTCCCTGCTCCTGCGCGCGTAGACAGGGTTGATGAGCGCGTACGGCACGCCGTCGAATTCGATGTAGATGATGCGCTGAAGCTCCCCGATCTGCACCGCGCTGATTCCGCGGCCGAAGCCGTGCGTCCGGCGGAAATCCCGCAACGTGGCACGCAGGTCGCGCAGAATCAGGCGGGCGTCGGCAGGGCGCGCGACGGGCGAGGAGACCTGTCTGAGCATCGGGTCGCCAAGCTGAAGGATGCGGCGCACTGGCATAGTCAAATGATAGCCCGGCACACCCCCGGATTCAGGATATAGTGGTCGTTTCGCCTATGAAACTGACCAGCAAAGCACCATGCCGGGTCGACCTGGCCGGCGGAACCCTGGACATCTGGCCGCTCTACCTGTACCACTCCCACGCGGTCACTGTGAACTTCGCGATCAACCGCTATGCGACGTGCGTTCTGGAAACCCGGGACGACGACCGCATCGTTTTGAGTTCCAAGGACCTCAAGGGCGAGGAGGAGTTTGAGTCCCTCGACGCCCTCCGAAGCGCCACGAAGTACCGCCTCCCGCTTGCAGCCTACCTGGTGCGCTTCTTCGCGCCGAAGACGGGCCTGACTCTCAGGACGGATTCCGAGGCGCCGGCGGGGGCGGGCATCGCGGGCTCCTCCACGCTCATCATCGCGACCGTGAGTGCGCTGAACCGGCTCACCGGCGCGGGTTACAAGTTGGAGCAGCTCCGCGAAATTTCGCAAAACATCGAAGCCCAGATCATCCGCGTGCCCACGGGATCGCAGGACTATTATCCGGCGATGTACGGCGGCGTCAGCGCCATCGAACTCGGGCCGGCGGGCATCGTACGCAAGCAGATCCCAGTGGATCTGGAGGATTTCAACGAGCGCATCGTGCTGGCCTACACCGGAGTGCCGCGCAATTCCGGGATCAATAACTGGGAAGTGACCAAGGCCCACATCGACGGCGACCGCAAGGTGCACCGCAACTTCGACCGCATCGCCGCCATTGCCAACGCCATGCGCGGCGCGCTCGAAAAGAGCGATTGGCCCGAGGTGGGGCGGTTGCTGCGCGAGGAGTGGGCACACCGCCGCAAAAACGCGCCCGGGATCACCACGCCCCTGATCGACCGCCTCGTTGCGGTAACGCGGCGGGCGGGCGCGATCGGCGCCAAGGTGTGCGGCGCGGGCGGCGGCGGCTGCGTTTTCTTCCTGGTGGAACGCGGCGCAAAGCAGAAGGTTTCCGAGGTCATCGAGCGCGAGGGAGCCAGCGTGCTGCCCGTCCAGGTAGCGCCCTGTGGAGTCAAGGTCAGCGTGCGATGACGACGCGGCTGCCGGACAAGGCGCTGGCGACGATCCTAAGGGTCGGGGTATTCGTCATTTTGGCCATCGCCGGGCTGTACGTGTTCGGATGGGCCTTATTCCCGTTCGGATACCTGGTGGCGAGCGCCCTCAGCGTCTTTGCGGCGGCCGCCGCTGCCAATGCGCTGGCAATGCGGATCTACGAGCAGGCCTCTCTGGTGGAAACCGGGCTGCACTGGACCCCGGCTTCGGCCCGCAACCTGCTGGTGGGGCTGGGGAGCGGGATCGCGGCGGCGGTCTTGATCCTGGCTGGGCCGCTGGTGGCCGGCGCTGCGGAGCTGGTGAAAGCGCCGGGAGCCGAGGCGCAGGCGTCTTCGATTCTGATGCTGCTGGTGATTCTGATATTTGGCGGCATCGGCGAGGAGCTGCTGTTCCACGGCTACGGTTTTCAAGTTCTGCTGGGCGCGGTGGGACCGGTAGCGGCGATTCTGCCGGTCAGCGTGTTGTTCGCGCTGGCGCACAGTGGGAATCTCAACGTAAGCACGCTCGGCCTGATCAACACGGGGCTGTGGGGGGTCGTTCTGGGATACGCCTTCTGGCGGAGCGGCGACCTTTGGCTGCCGATCGGCCTGCACGTGGGCTGGAATTGGATGCTGCCGCTTTTCGGCACGAATCTGAGCGGGTTTACAATGAATGTAACGGGTTACGTGATGCGCTGGCACGCGGGGCCGTTGTGGAGCGGAGGCGACTACGGGCCGGAAGGAGGCCTGCTGACCAGCGCGGTGGTTGTTGTGCTGTTCGTCTGGCTGGCTTTTAAAGCGCCTGTCCGGCGGCAAAGGCCGTTTCTGCTGCGAGAGCGCCGGCAGGCTGAATAGCACAAGGCAAAGACCCGCGGGAGGTTCCGATGCGCAGATGCTTTCCCCTCGCGCTGGCAATCGTTTCGGTGACTGGGCTCGCCGCTGGAGAAGAAAAACTAACCAACGAGCAGCGGATCGAATTGATCCGCGGGTTGACCGCCGAGTACGCAACCGTCAAAGCGCAGCTTCCGCGATCGAAAAAGGACCTTCCATTCCACAGCACGGGCGAGTATGACAAGGAAGTCTGGGCCGACGCCTGGAGGGAATTCGGCCCGGCGGCCCGCGTTGGCGATCTCGTGCAGGTGAGCAAGATCGAGATCCAGGACAAGAAAATCGTGCTGGAGATCAACGGCGGCTTCAACAGCGGCAAGCCGAAGTGGTACGAGCGGATCGAAGTCGGAATGGGCACCAGCGGCCGGACTACGACGATCGGCCAGCCCACGACGAATGCGCCCAGCGGAACCTCCATAGCGCTGCTGTTTCCGGGACGCGTGCCGCCCCTCAGGCCGGACGACGTCAAGAAGATGCTCGCGCCGATTCTGGATTTTGAGAAGCGCTCCGCCGCGGAGACCTTTATGGAGAGCCTGCCACCCGAGTTTCAGGAGGCGGTGAAGGAGAAGCGCGCGGTGGAGGGGATGAACCGCGACCAGGTCATCTTCGCGATGGGCAGGCCCGCGCGCAAGGTGCGTGAGACCAAGGATGGCATGGAACTGGAGGACTGGATTTACGGCACGCCTCCGGGCCGGATCGTGTTCGTTACGTTCCACGGCGACAAGGTGATCAAGGTCAAGGAAGACTACGCCGGGCTGGGCATGGCGGCTCCGCCGCTCGACCCGCCGCGGTGATCACGCTGTGACGGGCACGCGGATCTTCAGGCCCGCGCCGTGGCCCGGCCGCGATTCGATCTGAAGATCGCCGCCGAGGCTGCGGACGCGCCTTTTGATGCTCTGCGGGCCGAGGCGCAGCAGGTCCAGTTCATCCAAGGAAAACGTGCCGCTGAAGGCGAACCCCGTTCCGTCGTCGTCCACCGAAATCTCCACGTTCTTGCCCGCATGCTCGAGGGCGACCACCACGCGCGACGCCTTGGAGTGCTTCTGCACGTTGTGCAGCGCTTCGCGGAGGATCTGGAGCACCTCCTGGCCGATCTCCGGCGGCAGCCGCACCTCGCTCTGCGCGCTGATGAAGCGCGCGGAAATTGCGGTGTCCTTCTGGAAGTACTCGACAATGCGGCGGACGGAGGTCACCAGGTCGCTCGAGTCCACTTCGACCGGCTTCATGCTGCGCAGGAACGAGCGGATCTCGCTGACCTGCGAACGCGCGATCTGCTGTAATTCCCGGAGGTCCTCCAGGGCGGCGTTCCGGTCGCGCTTGAAGAGCGTTTCGAGGATGTCCAGGCGCACTTGCAGCCCGATAAAGCTTTGCAGCGGGCCGTCGTGGAAGTCGCCGGCGATCCGCTGGCGTTCCTGGTCGCGGATATGCTCGGCCTCGGCGCGCAGAGCGGCCTCGCGGCGCCCGGCTTCGAGCAGCCGGTCCTGAAGGCGCCGCTTCATATCGCCGGCCAGACAGGCGAGCAGTCCGGTGGCGACGACGACGTGCCGCAGGGCGGCGGCGTCGGGCCTGCGGACGAAGGCGTAGAATCCGATGCAGGCGCCGACAATGATGCAAACGTCGCTCCAGTCGTGATGCATCACGGCCACGGTCATCAGGTAGAGGAACAGCATGGTTCCGATCCACCCGCTCTTGTCCGCGCCGTAAACCGAAAATGCGATGAAAAAGGCGGTGTCTACGAAAAGGCTGGGGAGGGAAACCTGGATCTCATCAATCTTCTTCCACAGCAGCGCGACCAGGCTGTACACGACGTACGCAGCCGTGACCATCGTCAGCGGGCGCTCGAGGGAAGAGAAGAAGACCTGCGCGTACAGGCAGGCGAATGCAAGCACCGCGCGGACGACGCTGCGCAGCCATCGTGACTCCCGCGCGAGCGATCCTGCGGCGGCCATCTCCGGTCCGGCTACCTGCGATACAGGTAGAGCGTATGGCTGCGGCCCTCGCCGTCATCCTCGATCTGTTCGACTTTTTCGGGTGTCCAGCCGGAAAACTCGAAGTCGTGCGCGACAACGCGCGCGCCCTTCTTGAGCTGCTTTTCGAGCAGCGGGCGCAGCTTGTCGTTGGAGGAGGGCAGCAGGTAGACCGTCAGCAGGTCAGCCGAGCTGTAATCCTGCTTCATGATGTCGCCGCGAATGATGCGGGCCCGTTTTTCCAGCCCCAGCGCCTTGATCCGGTCGGTGCTCTGCTTCCAGAGGTCCTTGTCGAACTCGACGCCGGTGGCATCGGCCTGGAACTTGCTCGCGGCCATGATCACGATGCGGCCATCGCCGCTGCCGAGATCGAACATCTTTTCGCCCGGCTTCAGACCGCCGAGCTGAAGCATCTTCTCGACGATGGTTTCCGGGGTCGGGTAGTACGGCGCGAGTTTTTCGGTTTGGTTGTCCTGGGCGAGGCAAAGAACGCCGAGCAAGACAGGCAAAACGAACGTTCTCTTCAGCATGCGAACCTCAGGCTAGCAGTGTACCAGAACCGCCGGCCCCGGGGCGCCGGGGGCCTTGCCGCCGCGGCATCCGGAGGCGCCCTGCGCGGCGTCTTGGCCTACCTGCCCTCCAGTACCTCCCGGATTTTCCGTCCCAGCGCTTCCGGAGTGAACGGCTTCTGAATGAAGGCGGCGGTTCCCAAAGAGATGCTCCTGTCGGTGTACCCAGACATGAACAGCACTTTCAGGCGGGGGTGGAGCGCCAGCAGTTTTTCGGAGAGTTCCTGGCCGCTCATCTCGGGCAGGACCACGTCTGTCAGCAGCAGGTGAATCGGGCCGGTATACCGGTGCTGGAACATCAACGCCTCGCTCGGCTTGGCGGCCTCGAAGACGGTATAGCCGCGTGCGGACAGCACGGTGCGGACGAGCAGCCGCACTTTTTCGTCGTCCTCGACGACCAGAATCGTCTCGGTGCCGCGCGCGTCCGGCGCTTCGATCTCCGGCGCTTCGACAACGGCCTCTTCCACGCGCGGGAGATAGATTTTGAAAACCGAGCCTTGCCCAGGTTCGCTGTAGACCCAGAGACTTCCGCCGCTCTGCTTCACGATGCCGAAAACCGTCGAGAGCCCGAGTCCCGTTCCTTTTCCGTATTCCTTGGTTGTAAAGAACGGCTCAAAGATCCGTTCCTTCGTTGTCTGATCCATTCCGATCCCGGTATCGGTAATCGCCAGCATGACGTGCGGGCCGGCGCGCGCCTCCACGTGCTCGCGCGCGTATTCTTCGCTGAGTTCCACGTTCGCGGTTTCGATCGTCAGCCTGCCGCCGCGGGGCATCGCATCGCGGGCATTGACGGCCAGGTTCATGATGACCTGTTCAATCTGCGTGGGATCCGCTCTGACCTGCCCCAGGTCCCGGGCCAGAATGGTCGTAAGTTCGATATCGTCTCCCATCAGGCGCCTGAGCATCTTTTCTATCTCCATCACCACGCTGTTCAAGTTGATAACTTTGGGCTGGAGCATTTGCTTGCGGCTGAAGGCGAGTAACTGTTGAGTAAGTGACGCGGCCCGTTCGGCGGCGACTCTGATCTGTTCAACCTGGGAGTAAGTTGCTGTGGACCGGTCGGCGCCGGAGAGCACCAGGTCGGAAAAGCCCAGAATGACCGTGAGCAGGTTGTTGAAATCGTGGGCGACCCCGCCGGCGAGCCGCCCGATCGCTTCCATCTTTTGCGACTGCATCAACTGCTCCTGCAAGTGCCGCCGCTGCGCCATTTCTTCGGACAGCTCGCGATTCGTGCTGCTCAGCCGTTCATTCGCTGTGGTGAGCTCTAGCGTGCGGGCGGCGACGCGCCGCTCGAGCTCCTCGTTAATCAGGCGCACTCGTTCCTCCGCCGCCCTTCGCTCTTCGATTTCGTTCGCCAGCGCTTCGTTGATCTCTTGTAACTGAGCCGGACTTGGCATAACGAGCAGTGCGGGAACCAGTTGCCATAGCGCTATCGCCGTGGCGATGGAAGCCACCGCGGTGATCGCCTTGATGACCCCGTCGAGCCGGTAAGTCGGGTTCCAAACCGTCCAAACGCCCATCACGTGGGTCGTTCCGCAGGCAAAAATGAATGCCGCGAAGGCGAGAAATATCCAACTGAAGCTAAGGTCCGTCCGTTTTCGCGCGAACGAGAACAGGATAAGAGGAATGGAGTAGTAAGCCAGCGCGATCACCACGTCGGACACCACGTTGAGCCACAACACACTGGGCTCCCAGAAATAGCAGTGTCCGTGAGGCATGAACTCGCTTCCGAACAGGTTGCGGAAAAAATCCAGCATCCGTGCCCCTCCAAGCTAGACCGATTATATCTCCGGGGCATTCAGAACCCGGGTGAGCTGCGGCAATGTTCAGAAGTTGCCAGAGCGCAAATAAGGTTTTCTCGCAGCGAAGCGCCCAGTTACCGGCGGATGTAGATCTGGACCAGATACACCGTGCCGTCTGGCGCGCGGGTGGCGCCGGTGCCCGCGCGGTTGAGGTCGCGGTCGAGCGCGTTCTGGCGGTGGCCGGGGCTTTTCATCCAACCCTCAACCGCTGCTTGTGCGAGATCCTGCGGACCCTTGCCGGCGTAGAGGTTTTCCGCTGCTTTTCTCCAGGAGATCCTCGCCAACTTTAGCCGGTCGCTAAGATTGCCGCGGATGGGATCGGAGTGTGAGAAGAACCTGTATTTCGCCATTCTTGCGGCGTGTTCGCGGGCAGCGGCGGCGAGCCGGTCGTCCCACTCCAGCGCGTTCAGCCCGAGCTCGGCGCGTTCCCGGTTGACAAGTTCCCAGACGCGCCGCTCGATCACGGCAAGCGGCTGTTCCGAAGTCTCCGGCTGTCCGGCCCACACCGCGAGGCAAGAGGCAAGCAGAAGCAGAGCCCGCACGGGATGGCGCATACTCAATTATCGCCCGCTGCATTCACCTTTGGTTTTCGGTTACTGTAGTCTGATAACTGGCCCATGACCCAAGTACTGATGGTGGCATCCGAAGCGATCCCGTTCGCGAAGACGGGGGGACTCGCCGATGTGGTGGGCTCGCTCTCTCCGACGCTGCTGGCGCAGGGCGAGCAGGTAGCCGTGCTCATGCCTCGCTACCGCGGAATCAGCGTCCAAGGTCTGCCGCGCGTCTATGAGGATCTGCGCGTGTGGTTCGGACCGGACTGCTACGTGTCGCACCTGTACCGCGCCGAACACCGCGGCGTCCCCTACTTCCTGCTGGATAACCCGGCGCTGTTCGAGCGCGATGGCCTCTACCAGGACCCCAACGGCGTCGATTACCCGGACAACTATCTCCGCTTCGCCGTGCTTTCCGGCGCCGCGCTCATCGTTGTCCGGCACCTGTTCCGCCCGCAGGTGATCCACTGCCACGACTGGCAGGCAGCGCTCGTTCCCGTCTATATGCGCACGCGCTTTGGTCTCGACCCGACGTTCATGGGCATCAAGACGCTGCTCACCATTCACAACCTCGGCTATCAGGGCCTGTTCCCGCCGTCGATCTTGCCGAAGATCGGGCTCGACCCGGGGCTGTTCCGGCCGGAAGCGCTGGAATTCTACGGGCAGGTGAACCTGTTGAAGGGCGGTTTGATTTACAGCGACGCCATCAACACCGTCAGCCGGAAATACGCCGAGGAGATCCAAACGCCGGAGCTCGGCTTCGGACTCGATGGCGTGCTGCGCGAGCGCAGCGACGTGCTGAGCGGCATCCTCAATGGCGTCGATTATTCCGAGTGGGATCCGCGCGTCGACCGGTACATCGCCGCCCGCTATTCGGCCGAGGACCTCGAAGGAAAGCGGGCCTGCAAGGCGGACCTGATCAACGAACTCGGTCTTTCCACCGGGCTCGAAACGCCGCTGATCGGCATTATTTCCCGTTTTGCCGGCCAGAAAGGTTTTGATTTGATTGAGGAGATTGCGCCGCGGCTGCTCGAGCACGACGTTGCAGTGGCGGCTCTGGGCAGCGGCGATCCCAGCTACGAACGGATGTTTACGGACCTGGCGGCGGCGTACCCTGGGAGAGTCGCCGTGCGCATCGCTTTCGACGAAGCCCTGGCGCACAAAATCGAGGCCGGCGCCGATATATTCCTCATGCCGAGCCGGTACGAGCCTTGCGGGCTGAACCAGATCTACAGCCTGCGCTACGGAACCGTGCCGGTGGTCCGCGCGACCGGCGGCCTGGATGATACGATTGATACAGATACGGGCTTTAAATTCAACGGCTACACGGGGGAGGCCCTGCTGGAGGCCGTCCGCGCCGCGCTGGCCGCTTATCAAAATCGGGAACAATGGAGGCGCATGATGCTGGCCGGAATGCGCAAGGATTATTCCTGGAGCGCGTCGGCGATTGAGTATGCGGCAGTGTACAGGCGGCTGGTGGAATGAATCCCCTCAGCCGTTTTCTGCATCATGTATTTTTGACAGGGGAGGGCTCAAGATTATCGCCCAAACCCCCGATCATTGTGAGGAATGAATTAGCATGGCGGGTGCAAACGTACTGACATTCAGCGATTCGACTTTCGACAAGGACGTTCTCAATTCGGACGTGCCCGTGCTGGTCGATTTCTGGGCCGAGTGGTGCGGTCCGTGCAAGATGATGGCGCCGACGGTTGATCAGATTGCAGCCGAGTACGCCGGCAAGCTGAAGGTGGGCAAAGTCGATGTGGACGAAAACGGCGGCACGGCTATGCGCTTCAACATCCGCGGCATCCCTACGCTGCTGCTTTTCAAGAACGGCCGTGTAGTGGATTCGCGCGTTGGCGCGGTGGGCAGGTCCGAAGTCCTCAAGATGCTTGAGCCCCACATTCAGTAGGTATCCGCACCATTTCCGTCCTTTGATGTGCATGGAGGCCGGAGCCCAGCCGGCAAAGACTTGGATGGAGGATTATGCAAGCCCTTCTGGGCTTGGAAGTCCAGGACATTGAACGGATCCTCGGGCCCGGCGAGCCGCGCTTCCGGGCGCGCCAGATCTACCGGGCGCTGTACCGGGAGCGGCAGCTCGATTTGATGCAAATTTCGACGCTGCCGCTCGAGTTGCGGCGGGAGCTGGCCTCCACGTATTCCGTGGGCATCCCCTCCGTGGAGCGGAGGTTCGAGTCGCAGGACGGAACGCGGCGCTACCTGCTGGCGCTTGAGGACGGCAAGACGGTCGAAGCCGTCTGGATGCCTGAGGAGAAGCGGCAGACCATCTGCATCTCCACCCAGGTGGGTTGCGCGGTGGGTTGCCGGTTCTGCATGACGGCGCTGCTGGGGTTCGAGCGCAACCTGAGCGCCGGAGAGATCGTGGGCCAGGTGCTGGCGGCGGCTGCTGATAACGGCCTCCCCGTTGGGGGGGAACGCCTCAACGTGGTCATGATGGGCCAGGGTGAGCCGCTGCTGAACCTGCCCAACGTCGTCAAGGCGACGCGCATTCTGACCGATCCGGCCGGATGCGGCATTTCGCCGCGGCGCATCACGCTTTCCACTTCCGGCATCGTTCCCAAGATCCAGGAACTGGGGCACCAGGAGGTCCGTCCGAAGCTCGCCATCTCGCTCAACGCATCCACGGAAGAGATGCGGCGCGAGTTGATGCCCATCACCAGGAAGTATCACCTGAAGGATTTAATGGAAGCCTGCCGCGCCTACCCGCTGCGGCCCTGGGAGCGGCTGACGTTCGAGTACGTGCTGCTCAAGGGCGTCAACGACAGCGATGCGGACGCGCGGCGCGTGGTGAAGCTGCTGGCGAACCTCAAGTGCAAGGTGAACCTGATCGCTCTGAACCCGGGTCCGGAAATCCCGTTCGACACGCCGGAGGAGGAGAGAGTGCTGGCGTTTCAGCGGATCGTGAGCCGGGCCGTGCCCTGCTTTATCCGCAAGCCGCGCGGGCGGGACGTGTACGCGGCTTGCGGGCAGTTGAAGAAAGTCAGCCTGTAGCTACTTGGGCATGGGGCGCGGAGTCGCGTCGCCCGGGACCATTCCCATCAGCCACTTGACGTGCTCGACTAACATCTTCTGGATGTCGGAGCGGTCCCACACGGCTTCCACGTGGCCAAGCCCGTTGTACATTACGCGGCCCTTCCCGTAGTTGCGCACCCAGATGACGGCGAAGTCTTTATCGGTGCGGTGGACGCGCCGGTTATTCAGATTGAGCTTATCTGCATCCAGCCTGAGCAGCACGCGGACCTTGTCGCGCGAGTAATCTTTCACCTGGTAAATTTCATCCCTCAACGTAAAGGCCCGCGGCAGGAAATTCATGCCGGGAAAGTTGGGGTCTTCGACTATAAGCGGAGCTTCGAAGGTGTCCCACGGGTGCTCATCGAAATAGCCGCCCACCATTTCGCCGTACTCCGGCCATTTGTAAAACGTATCGTTGCCGCTGTGGATGGCCAGAAAGCCCTTGCCGTCGTCCCTCACGAAGGAGAGCAAGTCGGCCTTCTGGGACTCATCCATATCGAGTTCGCCGCTTGTATAGAAAGCTACCGCGTCGAAGAAATTGAGGTTCTTGGCATTGTTTTGAAGCCTTTTCTTGGTGACGAGCTCGCAATCCGTTCTGATGTAAGTGTCCCAGAGGCCTGTTTCCTGGCCGAGTTTCCAGAGCGTCCCGGCGGCATGGGAAACCGCGTCATGCTGGAAACCTTTGGACTGGCCCACAAAGAGCAGCCTTTTTTTCTTGGCTTGCTGGGCGCCGGGCGCACTTTTCTTGGCCTGCTGGGCGGTGAGCGAACCGGCGAGCACCAGCCCGAGAACACCAACTATCGCGACACGAACCAGCTTCATCGAAACCTCCGCCCCGTCATCTTCTCACCGGCGAGTTTCCGGATGCAAGCGCTACCCGGCGAGTGCGCGGCGCAGCCGGTCCAGAGCGGGTTCGATGCGCTGGCGCGACTCCCAGAAATCGGCCCACAAGTCGCCGGTCCTTTCCAGGCGCGCGGGCATGGTTTTTATGGTGAACTGCTCGGGTCTCAGCGACGGGCGGAGTTCACCGGGCGTGATGGGCGCTGAAACGCAGGCCTGCGGAGTCGGGCGCACGCTATAGACTGAGGCGAGCGGCCGCGAGTAGTTGAGCTGCGAGTAATCCAGCAGCACCCGGTTGTGCGGGCGCCTTTCCACGACGCGTTCGAAGGTCACCTTGTCCGGCACGCGCGCGGCAGCCACTCGCGCGATGATTTCCGTGAAACGGTTTGCCTGCTCGAAATCGTAAACGCGCTCCAGGGGCACGAAAATATGCATGCCGCTGGCGCCCGAGGTCTTCAGATATCCCTTGAGCCCGATCTCGCTCAGCACATCGTGCACGGCGCGCGCCACCGCGACCACGGTCGAGTAGGGCGTCTCTTCGGTGGGATCGAGATCGATGAACAGGTAGTCGGGATGCGTGAGGTCGTCCACGCGGCTGGCCCAGGGGTTGTGGTCGATGCAGCCGAGGTTCGTCAGGTAGAGCAGCCCGGCGAGGTCGTTGACCATAAAGTAGCGGACGCCGTCGATGGGGACGGTGGGCATCCAATCCGCCGCGTACTCGCCCGCGTCCTTCTGGTAGAACAACTGGCCGCGCATGCCTTCGGGCATGCGGCGCAGCACAAGCGGGCGGTCCCGGAGGAAAGGCAGAATCAGGGGTGCCACGTTGAGGTAATAACAGAGAAGGTCGCGCTTGGTGAGGTTTTCCTCGGGAAAGTAAAGCTTGTTCAGATGGGTGAAACGGAGGCGCCGCCCTTCAATCTCCGCGCTGACGGTCTCTGCGGTGGAGCGGCACAGTTCGGCCTGGAGCGTGTCCGCGGGTGCGGGGGGAGCAGCGGCGTCCATCATGACGCACTCGCGCGGATCCACGTCGGGGCGCAGGCCAAGAAACACCGGCGCGCGCAGGTGCTTGTCCCGCGTCCACTCGGAAAATTTAACTCGGGCTACCAGCGAAGGCCGCACCCATTCGGCTTTCTCGCGCGTCTGCGGCTTCTCCGCGAACGGAGGCTTGGGAGTGATGAGCGGGTTGAGCAGCTCCCGGACCTGCTCCTCCGATTTTCCGGTCAAGCCGCTGCCGCAGCCGCCGACAAACCGCAGGTTCGGGCCGTCGTAAAGGCCCAGCAGCAGCGCGCCGATGCGGCCGCGGGCGCCGCGCTGGGCCGTAATACCACCTATGACCGCGTCCAACTCGCTGGTGGATTTCAGCTTGACCCACTCGGCGCTGCGCCCGCTGCTGTAGCGGCTCTTGGCGCGCTTGCCGACAATGCCTTCCAGTTGCCGCTCCCGCGCTAGCCGGTACAGATCCTCGCCGCGGCCGGCGATGTGATCGGAAAAACGGAAAGGTCCCCCTGCCGGCAGTATCCGTTTCAAAAAATCTTTTCTGGCGCTGAGCGGGACGCCTCGCAGGTCGTACCCGTCGCAGTAGAGTATGTCGAACAGGTAATAGATCACGGGCACTTCGGCCAGCAAGGCCGCCGAAGGGCGCGCGGCGCTCATCCGCTGCTGCATCAGGGAGAAGTCGGGCCGGCCCTCGCTATCGGGCGCCACGACCTCGCCATCGAGCACCGCCTGTTTCACCGGGAGCCTTGCGGGCAGGCCGGCGAGTTCGGGGAACTGCTGCGTGACGATCCGATTGCGGCGCGACCGCAGCTCCAGCGCGCCGTCGCGCACAAAGGCGAGCACGCGCATGCCGTCCCACTTCAATTCGAACAGCCAGTCGGGATCGGAAAACGGCTTTTCGATCAGCGTGGCGAGCATGGGCTCGACTGAGGCGGGCATGGGCGCTTTCCGCGCGCCTTCCAATCCCTCGGGACCGGTTGGACGCGCCGGTAGTCCCGCTTCGATTTCACTCATGCTGCGGCCGGAGAGCACGGACCAGTTCAGCTTCTCGATGTCCCAGTCCGGGTCAGCCGCTTCGTCGCGATGCTTGATGAGCAGCCAGTTCTTCTGGTCCTTGGGATCGGCGGCGCGCCTGCCGCTGTGTACGAGCGCGAAGCCGCCGCGCAGCTTGCGGCCGTAAAGCCGGATCTTCATCTCCCCGCGCGCAAGCTGCTCGGCCGCGCTTCCGCCACCCTCAACCTCGTATGTGCCGTTGTCCCAAACCATCACCGTGCCGGCGCCGTAATTGCCTTCGGGGATGATGCCTTCGAACGTGGCGTAGTCGAGAGGATGGTCCTCGGTTTGGACCGCCAGGCGTTTGTCGGCCGGATTGAGAGACGGGCCTTTCGGCACCGCCCAGGAAACCAGCACGCCGTTGATCTCCAGCCGCAGATCCCAGTGCATGCGCGTGGCGTCGTGCTGCTGGACGACGAAGCTGTTTCCGCCGCTGCCCGCCGGCTTGGGTGGCGGCTCCGGCGTCGCTTCAAACTTGCGCTTTTTCCGGTATTCTTCCAGCGGCAATGCCGCCCCTCACTCAATCTCTTGGATGCCGCGATGGGTCAGGACGGACCAATCCTGTTCGTCGATATTCCAGGACGGATCGGCGAACTCGTCGCGCTCCTTGATCAGCAGCCAGCGCCTCTGCTGTCGGGGATCGGCCGCGCGGCGGCCGGTGTTGATGAGGGCGAAGCCGCCGCGCAGCTTTTCGCCCTTAAGCGTGAACTTCAACGAGCCTTCGGCAAGCTGCTCGGCCGCCGGCTTGCCCTGCACCTCGTAAGTGCCCTGGTCCCAGACCATCACCTTGCCGGCGCCGTAATTGCCTTCGGGAATCACGCCTTCGAAATCCGCGTACTCCAGCGGGTGGTCCTCGGTCATCATGGCGAGGCGCTTATCGCGCGGGTTGAGCGACGGGCCTTTCGGCACGGCCCAGGAAGCGAGCACGCCGTCGATCTCCAGGCGGAAATCGTAATGCAGGTGGGAGGCGAGGTGTTTCTGGACGACGAACCTGGCCTGCTCCGAGCTTTTTTGAGCGCTGCCGGCCGGCTCGGGTGTCTCATCGAACTTACGTTTTTTCCGGTACTCTTCGAGCGCCATCGACTTCCACTTTACCGACCGCCACGGCGCTCTGGGAAAAATCCTTCCACGGGTCCGGCATGCTCTCGAGCCGCTTGAAAACGTCCCGGATGGTGCAGCCGTCGGAGCGCAGGCCGTTGCGATCGAGTTCTTCCCATTCGAGCGGGACCGCCACCGGTGCCCCGGGACGCACCCGCACGGCGTAAGCGGGCGCCGCGGTCTGCCCGTACGAGTTGCGGTGCGTGTCAATGAACACGCGGCCACGGCGCTTGGTCTTCCGCACCTCCGTCGTCCACTGCTCGGGATTGCGCGAAACCAGTATCTTCGCGAACGCGAGCGCCAGGGCGCGGACCTGCTCGAAGGTTTCGGTCCGTTTCAACGGCACAACCACGTGGAGGCCGCGCGAGCCGGTGGCTTTGACGAACGCCGGGAGGCCGTGTTCGGCGAGCAGGCCGCGGAGGACGCGCGCGGCGCTCTTGACAGCGTCAAACTCCGCATCCGACGGATCGAGGTCGAACATCATCTGGTCGGGATAATCGAGTTTGTCTTCCCGGCTGAGCCAGACGTGCGGCGTAATGCAGGCCTGGGTGGCAAGATAAACGAGGATCGCTTCGTTGTCGCAGACGACGTGCGTGATCTCGCCGCCCGCCTTTTTCACCGTCACCCGTTTCACCCAATCCGGAGCGAAGCGCGGCGCTGCCTGCTGGAAGAAGCCGGGCGCCTCGATGCCGTCGGGGAAGCGCTGCATGGAAACGGGCCTGCCGCGCAAGTGCGGCACCATCCAGCCGGCGACGCGGCGGTAGTAATCCACCAGTTCCGCCTTGGTGATGCCGGCGTCCGGGAACAGGACTTTGTCCGGGCGGGTGAGCTTGACGGCCTGGCTGTCGGCCTGAATCATGATGCTTTTCTCCGGCACTCACCCCTCCCTGACCACCTCTCGTGCGGCCTTGTCCGTACGCAGGCCGAGAAAGCGCGGGTGGCGCAGCTTTCCGCCCCCGGTCCATTCGGTGAAGCCGATTTCGGCCACCAGTTCCGGTTTCACCCAATGCAGGCCGCGGCGTGGCAGCACGGGTTCGGAAAACGGCGGCGCTTCGGTCCTGAGAGCCGCCAACCGCCTGGCCAGCCCGCGCAGCGTTTCGTCCGTAAACCCTGTCCCGACCTTGCCCGCGTAGCGCAGCTTGCCGCCTTCGTAATAGCCCACCAGCAGCGCTCCGAATTCCGCGCGGGCGCCCTGCGGGTCGGTGTAGCCGCCGATGACGAACTCCTGCTGGTTGACGCACTTGAACTTCAGCCAGTCGCGCGAGCGGCCGGAGACATACGGGCTGGCGGCGCGCTTGGCGATCAGTCCTTCCCATCCTTTCTTGCACGCCTCCGCGTAGTAGACTTCCCCGGCGGTTTCGCGATGCGTGGTGAAGCGCAAGGGATCGGCGAAGCGAAACTTCGCTTCGAGCAGCCGCTTGCGCTCGGCCAGCGGCTTGTTCCTGAGGTCTTCGTCGTTGAGAAACAGCAAATCGAAAAGGTAGTAGAACACCGGGATCCGGCTGGCGAGCGCCTGCTGGGGAACGCGAATCTGCATCCGCTGTTGCAGGCGGCTGAAGCTGGTTAGCTCGCCCTCGAACGCCACAATTTCGCCGTCGGCGACAAACGAGCGGGCGGGTTGGCCGGCCAGCGGCTCGATCAGTTCCGGATAGGCGCCATCCAGCGGCTTGCGGTTGCGCGAATACAAGTGCACGCGGCCCGCGCTGCACACCGCCAGGCAACGCTCGCCGTCGAACTTGGATTCAAAAAGCCAGCCTTCACGCGAGAACGGTTCGTGGGTGAGGGTGGCCAGCATCGGCTCGACCCAGCGGGGTTCCGCCCCCATATCTTCATTGTCGCGCCGGTCAAAAGGGAGCCCCGTTTGTTCGCGGGCTCTGAACAGTGCGGGTGGAGTATACTAGCTCGTCAGCCGCTGCCGCGGCGTAAACGATATGAAACACTATCTCGCTATCGACCTCGGCGCCGAGAGCGGCCGGGCCATGCTGGGAACGCTGTCCGACGACTCGCTGGCGCTCGAAGAGTTGCACCGCTTTCCGAACACGCCGGTACGGCTTCCCACCGGTTTGTATTGGGACACCTTCCGGCTTTTTCATGAGATCCAGCAGGGGCTCGCGATTGCCGGTCGCGACCGCAAGCTCTCGCTCGACGGTATCGGAGTGGATACGTGGGGCGTGGATTTCGGCCTGCTCGGCTGTGACGGCGCGCTGGTGGACAACCCCCGCCACTACCGCGACTCCCGCAACAACGGAATGCTCGAAAAAACCTTCGCGGTTGTTCCGCGGGAGGAGATTTTTTCGCAGACCGGGATCCAGTTCATGCAATTCAACTCCCTGTACCAGTTGTATGCGGCGAAACTGGCGGGGGCGCCCGGGCTGCAGGCCGCCGAACGGCTCCTGTTCATGCCGGATCTGTTCAATTACTGGCTTTCCGGGGTGCAGGTAACGGAACTCAGCATCGCGAGCACGTCGCAATTTTACAATCCGTCGAAAAAGCGCTGGGCGACGGAACTGTTTGCCAAACTGGAGCTGCCCGAGAAGATCCTGCCGGATATCGTCCAGCCGGGCACGCTGTTGGGGGCGCTGCTGCCGCACGTCGCCGAAGCAACGGGCCTTGAGGCCGCCACGCCGGTCTTTGCCACCTGCGGGCACGACACTGCGTCCGCCGTTGCGGCAGTGCCGGCCACCGGCGAAGACTGGTGTTACATCAGCTCGGGCACGTGGTCGTTGATGGGGGTGGAGCTTGCCGAGCCCGTCATCAACGAGGGCAGCCTTGCGCTGAATTTCACCAACGAGATCGGCGCCAACGGCACGATCCGGTTCCTGAAGAACATCGCCGGGCTCTGGCTGCTTCAGGAATGCCGGCGCGCCTGGGCGCTCGAGGGACGGGAGTATACGTACGCGGAACTGGCCGGGATGGCGTCCACCGCGCCTCCTTTCACTGCAATCATCGACCCCGATGCGTTCCTCGAACCCGGGGGAATGCCGGATAAGATCGCTGCGTTCTGCCGTCAACACGGTCAGCCCGTTCCGGAAACGCCCGCGGCGATGTGCCGTTCGATTCTGGAGAGCCTTGCCCTCAGATACCGGCAGGTGCTGGAGAGTCTGGAGTCGCTGCTCGGGCGTAAGCTCGGCGTCATCCACATTGTGGGAGGGGGCTCGCGCAACCAGGTGCTGAACCAGTTTGTGGCGGACGCTACGGGGCGGCCGGTGGTTGCCGGACCGGCCGAAGCCACCGCGCTCGGCAATGTGCTCGTGCAGGCGATCGGTTCGGGAGAGCTGAAAGGGCTTGACGAGGCGCGCCGCCTTATCGCGCGCTCATTCCCGCTTGAAAGATTCGAACCGCGGCCGCAGGCGGACTGGAACGCCGCTTACGAACGCTTCTGCCGCCTGAAAGCGTAACAGGGGATTGCGGGCGGCCTGTCCCGCCCGCTCTTCACGATCCTCTCCCGCGCTTTTCCCTTCAGACTTTTGCAGTCGGCGCGAGTTCCCGGCTGGTAATGACGCGGTCGATCATCCCGTATTCGAGGGCCTGTTCCGCATCCATGATGTAGTCGCGGTCGACATCGCGCGCAATCTTCTCCACAGGCTGGCCAGTGGACTCTGCCAGGATCTGGTTGAGAATTTCACGCATGCGGAGAATCTCTTTGGCGTAAATATCGATATCGGCTGCCTGACCGGCCAGCCCGCTCATGGAGGGCTGGTGGATCAGGATGCGGGAATGGGGCAAGCTGTAACGCTTGCCTTTGGTGCCGGCGGCCAGCAGCACCGCCGCCATCGAGGCGGCCTGACCGACGCAGATGGTCACGATGTCGGGTTCCACGAAGCGCATCGTGTCCAGAATGGCCAGCCCGGACGATATCGATCCCCCAGGAGAGTTGATATACAGCGAAATGTCCCTCTGAGGGTCCTCCGCCGCCAGGAAAAGCATCTGGGCGATCACCAGGTTGGCGACCGTATCGTCAATCGGCGTGCCCAGAAAAATGATGTTTTCCTTCAGCAGCCGAGAGTAGATGTCGTACGCACGTTCTCCCCGCGATGTCTGCTCGACCACCATGGGGACCAGGATGGAATTGCCCATCGGGTTCCTCCTCTGCGACCCGACTGGCGGGTCCGTTTTATTTCTTCGCGGCGGCAGCCCTTTTCACTTTTTTCGGCTTTTCCAACGCCCGGCGCTTCTGCTCGAGCGCGGCAGCCAGGTCTGCGATCGTCGTCGTCTCTAAATATTCCATGATACGCGAACGCAGGTGCTTCCACGAATCATGCATGCCGCAAGGCGCATCATCCGTGCATTCCGCCAGCCCGCTCACGCACTTTTGGTAATCGCTCAGCCCGTCGAGAGCTTCCACCAGTTGGATGAGGCTGATCTCCTTGGGCGAAGTACGCAGGCTGAAGCCGCCGGTGGGACCCTTGCTCGAACGGAGCAGACCCTTGCGCGCCAGTTGTTGCAGAATCTTGGCCAGGAAATGAGCAGGGATGCCTTCCTGTTCGGCAATCTGCTTAACCATGGCATACTTGCCGTCCGGGACCTGCGCCAGATTCACGAAGGCACGGATGGCATATTCCGTGGAACGCGAGTAGATCATCGATTTCCCCTCCTGATAGGTACTTCAGTACGCCTTTATCTTAAAAGCTTAGCGATACCCCTCGCAAGCAGGGGGAGTCTGAAATTCCCCTGAGCCGTTTTTTCAGGCGATATTTGGGTCTCATTTAGTACCGTATAAGGATGGGTACAGCATCCCCGTCCAACGGCCGAATACCAGGCCGGCTATCTCTGCAAGTCTCCGGGAATTCTGATTGGGATCGATGGGAGATGCAAGTTCCCGGACGTCGTCCGCGTTGGTTTCCTCCGTGCACCAGGAGGCGATCATTTCCGGCGTGACTTCGAGATGGAATTGCAGCCCGTACGCTGATCCTACACGAAAAGCCTGATGCGGGCAGGCGGCCGAATACGCCAGCCACACCGCACCCGCAGGGAGATCGAAGGTTTCGGCGTGCCAGTGAAAGACCATCTCCGGCCGGTTGAAATCATGGAATAACGGATCATGGCGGGCTTCCGGCCTCCAGCAAACCGGGGCCCACCCGATCTCTTTTGTATGATTCCTGTAGACTTTCGCGCCCAGCGCCCGGGCGATCAATTGCGCCCCCAGACAGATCCCCAATACCGGTTTGGATGCCGCGACCGCCTTTTCGATCAGCCGTAATTCGGCGTTGACGAATGGCAAATCGTCATTTGCGGACATCGGCCCTCCCATAAAGATGAGGGCCGCGGCCGATTCCCAATCGGCAGGTATGGTGGGATCCGCGACGACGTCGGCGTACCGGCAGGCAATCCCCCGTTCTTCAAGCGCCGGAAGGATCAGACCCAGATCCTCGAACTGCACATGCCGGAAGGCGAGGACGTGCATGCTTTCCTCCAGCTTACCAAGGTCTGAGGGTCTAGGGGGGAAGTGCTGCTCAACTCCCCTTAAGAAACCCCAACGGGTTTGCCGATATGAAGACCTGAAGAAAGGCGGGCTTCCATGCAGGTACTCATAGCAGACGACGATGCCGTATCCCGCCGGATGCTTGCGAGGACACTCGAGTCCTGGCACTACGAGGTGATTTCCGCCTGCGACGGCAACGAGGCCTGGCGGCTTCTCCAGCGCGATGATGCGCCGCAACTGGCGATTCTCGACTGGATGATGCCCGGCATGACGGGTCCGGCCGTCTGCGGGGCACTGCGGCGCCGGCAACGAGACGTCTACACCTACGTGCTTCTGCTGACCGCTCGCACGGAGAAACAGGCCCTCATCGAAGGCATGGAGTCCGGGGCGGACGACTACATCACCAAGCCGTTCGACGCTCAGGAGCTGAAGGTGAGGCTGCGGGCGGGGCTCCGCATCCTGGAGCTTCAGGCCCAGTTGGTCGCCGCGCGGGAAGCCTTGCGCGAGCAGGCTACGCGGGATCCGCTGACCTGCCTCTGGAATCGCTATTCCATTCTGGATATCCTCAACCGGGAAGTGAACCGCGCCAACCGCGACGGCACCGGGCTGGGCGTGATCATGGCCGACCTCGACCACTTCAAAAGGGTGAACGATACCTACGGGCACTTGGCCGGCGACGCCGTGCTCCGCGAAACAGCCCGGCGCATGCAGGCCGCGGTGCGCAGCTACGACGCCGTAGGCCGGTACGGGGGAGAGGAGTTTTTGATTGTGCTGCCTGGTTCCGGAGATTCCAGCGCCATGCAGCTCGCCGAGCGGCTTCGCGAAACCATCTGTGCCGAACCCATCAGCATCCCGGAAGGCTCTCTGCGAACCACCATGAGCCTCGGGGTGACCGCCTGGCAGCGCGGCGTCTATCCCACACCGGAAATGCTGCTCCGCGCGGCCGACATGGGCCTTTACCGCGCGAAAAAACACGGCCGCAACCAGGTGGAATGGGTCAGCCTGCAGCGCGCCGGCCGGACAATGCACGCCCGTTAGCGGCGTTTGCCTGTCTGCCGCCTTTCCACCACCGCTCGAGCCCTCCGCCTACGATCATTTCAGTTAGCGGCGTTTGCCCGCCTGCCGCGCCTCCGATAGCGGACTGCCGTAAGATAAAGTTCGTGGGCCGAATCTATACACGCGAAGAGCTGGCCGTTGCCCGCGAGAACTGGCGCCGCGAGGGCAAGACGGTTGTTTTTACCAACGGATGCTACGACATTCTGCACCCCGGCCACATACGGCTGCTCGAACGCGCACGATCGATGGGCGACGTCCTGATTCTGGCCCTGAACACGGACGCCAGCGTCGCGCGCCTCAAGGGACCCACCCGGCCCCACATCCCGGAAGCGGAGCGGGCGGAACTGGCCGCCGCGCTTGAGGCGGTCGACGCGGTCACATTTTTCGACGAAGACACGCCCCGCGAGCTTATCGCCGCCATACTACCCGATATACTGGTGAAAGGAGCCGATTGGGCTCATTGGATAGCAGGCCGGGAAGAGGTGGAGGCCGCGGGCGGTAAAGTGTTCGCGCTTCCCCTGGAACCGGGCTATTCTACTACTGACATAGTAGAAAAGATCCTCTCTCGTCAACCTTGACTCACCCTGCGATACGAGACTTGTTATCCGGGTTGGGAAAACATCCCGCCTTCCAGGAACTCGTACGCCTGCTCATCTCCGGAACCAGCCCCCTCAGACTGTCCCTTTCGGGATTGACCACCACCGCCAAAGCCATCTACACAGTCCTGCTTTGGCAGGCCATCGAGCGCCCGATCATCGTCATTGCCGACGGAAACAGGCAGGCCGAGGCGCTCGCCGAGGCGGTTGAAACCTTTTTCGAGCTGCTGGCGGGAGGGCGCGGCATTCCCAAGCCGCAGCTTCTGCCGGCGCTGGACGTTTTGCCCAACCAGCGTATGTCGCCGCACGCCGAAATCAGCGAGCAGCGCGCGATCGCGCTATGGCGGCTGGCCGGCGAGCGCGTTCCCATCACGGTCACTCCGGTGGCCTCGGCACTTCAGCGGACGGAGACGGCGGAGTTCTACCGCCAGCTTGCGCTACGGCTTCGCGCCGGAGACGAGATTCCGCTCGAGGACCTCACGGCGCATTTGGAAAGCGTCGGCTATGAGCGCCGCGAGCCCGTGGAGATGGTGGGCGAGTATTCCGTCCGCGGCGGCATCCTGGACGTGTTCCCGCCCGAGTCCGGTAAGCCCGTGCGGGTGGAGTTTTTCGGGGACCAGATCGAATCGATGCGGCGATTCGACGTGGACACGCAGCGGTCGGTCCTGAAGGTAGACGAAGCCATGCTGCTGCCGCTGCTCGAGTATCCGAAATCGCGCGAGCTTTTCGCCGAGATCAGCGAGGCTTCGGGCGGCGAAATACCATTTACCGGCGAGCCGTTTCCCGGATGGGAACTCGCGGCGCCGCTGGTGAGGCCGCGTCCGGGGTCGGTGCTAAGCCTCCCGGAGCGCCCCGTTGTGCTTTGGGACGAGCCGGAGCAGCTGCGTGGTGCCGCCGAGCGGCTTTGGAAGCGGCTGGAAGATCCGGACCGGCCCTCGCTGTGCCCGCCCGAGCGCGTCTTCCTGCGCTGGGAGGAGCTGGAAGAGCAGGCGGCGGGCTCATCGCAGGTTGCCCTGCGGGAACTCGGTCTGGAGGTCGAAGACAGCGGCCTCCACGTCCCCAGCAGGCCGACGATGGCCTTCCAGGGCAACATGGCCGTGGCGGTCGCCGAGGCCCGCGGCTTTGTGGAGAGCGGCGGGCGCGTGGTTTGCTTCGGCGCTTCCAACGGAGAACTGGAACGCCTGGCCGAGATTTTCCAGGAATACTCCGTGCCGTACCAGCTTGCCCTGGAGCCCACGGCGGGCAGCCAGTCCTATCTGGCCGAACGGTCCTACCTGGCGGGCTCGGTGGCCAGCACGTTTTTGGTGAAAGGGCTGGTTCGCCGCGGCGTCGTCCTCCCGGATGCTGGGGTAGCGATCTTCGGCTCGGAAGACCTGTTCGGGGTCACCGAGTGGGTGACGAGACGCTCCCCGTCAAAGAAGGGGCTTTCGGCTTTTGCCGCGGATCTCGCCGACCTCAAGCCCGGCGATTACGTCGTCCATGCCGAGCACGGCGTCGGGCGATTCCTGGGCCTCCGCGAGATTGCTCAGGGCGATCACCGGGGCGACTACATGCTGGTGGAATATGCCGGGGGAGCGCGGCTCTACGTTCCCTTGGCGCGCCTCGACCTGATTCAGAAGTATCGCGGCGCGGGCGAGGCCGTCCCGCCGCTCGACCGTCTGGGCGGCGCCACCTGGGCGCGCACCAAATCGCGCGTCAAGGCCAAGATGCGCGACATGGCGGACGAACTCCTGAAGCTCTACGCGGAACGGCAGATGGCCGAGGGGTTCGCCTTCTCGCCGGACAGCAACTGGCAGCGCGAGTTCGAGGACGCCTTCGAGTTCACCGAAACCGAAGACCAGCTCGCCGCGGTGAGGGACATCAAGCATGACATGGAGCGCCCGCAGCCCATGGACCGCCTGCTGTGCGGCGACGTCGGCTACGGAAAAACCGAGGTCGCCATGCGGGCGGCTTTCAAGGCGCTGGGCGACGGCAAACAGGTGGCGGTGCTGGCGCCCACCACCGTCCTGTGTTTCCAGCACTATGAGACCTTCAAGCGGCGGTTCGCTCCGTTTCCCGTGCGCGTGGAGATGCTGAGCCGGTTCCGGTCGAAGAAGGAGATCGAAGCCACCCTGGCCGACACCGCCGACGGCAAGGTGGACATACTGATCGGAACGCACCGCCTGCTATCGAATGACGTGCAGTTCCGCGACCTGGGGCTGCTGATTATCGACGAGGAACAGCGGTTCGGCGTGCGGCACAAGGAGCGGCTGAAGCAGATTCGCAAGAACGTGGACGTCCTCACGATGACGGCGACGCCGATTCCTCGTACACTACACATGTCGTTGTTGGGATTGCGCGACCTATCCGTCATCGAAACCCCGCCCAAGGACCGGCTTGCCATACACACCGTAGTCGCCCACTTTGAGCCGGAACTGCTGCGCGCGGCCATCGAGCAGGAGCTCGGGCGTGGCGGGCAAGTCTATTACGTGTATAACCGGGTGGACACCATTTGGTCGCGCGCCTCGATGATTCAGAACCTGGTGCCGGGGGCCAGAATCGGCGTGGGCCACGGGCAGATGAGCGAGAAGGAGCTCGAGAAAGTGATGCTGGGGTTCATGCAGCACAAGTATGACGTGCTTGTATGTACTACAATTGCAGAAAACGGTCTCGACATCCCCCTCGCCAACACCATAATCATTGAAAACGCTGAACGTTACGGCTTGGCCGAGCTCTATCAGCTTCGCGGCCGCGTGGGACGTTCCAACCGCCGCGCCTATGCCTACCTGCTGGTGCCCCCCGACGCCGAATTAAGTGAAACCGCGCGCAAGCGGTTGGCCGCGCTCAAGGAGTTCAGCGATCTTGGGGCGGGCTTTAAAATCGCAGCTCTCGACCTGGAACTCCGCGGCGCCGGCAACCTGCTGGGCGGCGAACAGCACGGGCATATCAACGCCGTCGGCTTCGATATGTACGTGCGCATGCTCGAGGAAACGGTGCGTGAACTGAAGGGCGAGGAAGTGCCGCTGGAAGTTCACGCCAACATCAATCTCGGGCTGGATTTGCGTATCCCGCCAGATTACATCGCCGACGAGCGGCAACGGCTCCGCGCGTACAAACGGATCGCCGAAGCCTCCACGCACGAAGAAGCGGAAAGAATCCGCGCGGAACTGACCGACCGCTACGGTCCGGCGCCCGAAGCCGTAGGATATTTGCTGGAGTACTCGGTCTTGAAGAGCCTGGCGGAGAAACTGGGCATCGAAGCCATCGACCGCCGCCAGGGCCAGCTCAATATCAAGTTCCACGGCGAATCCAGAGTGGATCCGGCGCGGCTGATGGCGTTGGTTAAGGAAACCAAAGGCGCGCAGTTCACGCCCGCGGGCGTCTTGCGCCTCCCGTTGGACGGGCACGGAGCGCCCGGGCAGCTCCTCGAGCTGATCAAGGAAAAGCTGGGCGCGCTCGCCGTGGCGGAGGCCTGAGACGCGCTTCCGCCTGCATTCCGGATAGCGCCGAACCCCCGGAGAACTCACGCTCCCCTCCCCAAAAAAGGTTGCAAGCAGGACTACTCGGGACTGGTAGAATGATCGAAGGGTATGTCTACGAAGTTGGTAGTATCGCTGTGCTTCCTCGGACTTGCGGGAGGCGCACAGGCGGCGGAGGTCCAGGTTGTCGAGCGGATCATCGCCAAGGTGAACAACGAAATCATCACCATGGGCGACCTGGAGCGTGCGCGCGAACAGATCGAGGAGGAGCTGAAGCGCCAGAATCTGCCGCAGGATCAGTTTCAGAAAGTCCTCAAGCAGCACGAAGCCGACCTGCTGCGCGACCGCATCGACAACATGCTGTTAGTCCAGAAGGCGAAGGACCTGGAGATCAACGTCGATCAGGAGCTGAGCAAGTACATGGCTCAGATCCAGTCCGAAAGCAAGATCGCAGACCCCGATAAGTTCGCGCAGTACGTTCGCGAGCAGACCGGCATGTCGCTTGAGGACTTCAAGCAGCAGCTCAAGGAAAATATGCTGACGCGCGAGGTTGTGCGCCGTGAGGTAGGCTCGCGGATCGTGATTCCCCGGGCGGAGCTCAAGAAGTATTACGACGAGCATCAAGACGAGTTCATCCGCGAGGAGCACGTCGTGCTGCGGGAGATCTTCATTTCGACCGAGGGCAAGGATGCCGAGGGCATCGCCGCCGCCGAGAAGAAAGCCAAGGAGCTGGTAGCCCGGGCGCGGAAGAACGAAAACTTCGGCGAAATGGCGAGGGACAACTCCGAATCGCCGTCGGCACGCGACTACGGCGCGCTGCCGCCGTTTAAGCGGGGCGAACTCAAGAAGGAAATCGAGGACCTCGTTTTTGACAAGGAGAGGGGATACGTCACGGATCCGATCAAGCAGCCGAACGGTTTCTTGATTCTCAAGGTGGAAGACCACCCGAAGGCCGGCTTGCAGCCGTTCGAGAACGTAGAGAACGAAATTATGGAAAAGCTCTACATGCCGAGGATGCAGCCGGCGCTGCGCGCGTATCTCACCAGATTGCGCGAGCAGGCGTTTCTGGAGATCCGGGAGGGCTACATTGATTCCGGCGCCGCGCCGGGCAAGGACACCGCCTGGAAGGATCCCGCCAAGCTTGTCCCCGCCACCGTCACCAAGGAAGAGGTGATCAGCCGGCAGCGGCGGAAGCGGCTCTTGTGGATGGTTCCCATCCCGGGAACGGCGCCGAAGCCGAAGGCTGAGGAGGACGCCACGAACTAAGGCCGCCAGAATTGCAGAAGAAATGAAGTCCCCGTTCGTAGCTGAGCTGGAGGCGAATAAGGTTGCCACGGGAACCTTTCTGGTCCAGTCGAAGGAGATTCGGCAGAAGAAGACCGGTGAACCGTACCTTTCCCTGCTGTTGAGCGACCGCACCGGCGATATCGACGCCAAGATGTGGGACAACGTCGCCGACGTGATGCACACGTTCGAGCGCGACGACTTCGTCCGCGTGAAAGGGCTGCTGCAGATCTACAACAACCGGCCGCAGCTCACCATTCACAAGATGCAGAAGGTGGACGAAGCGACAGTGGACCTGGCGGATTTTCTGCCCGCCTCCAAGCGCGACCCCGGGGAGATGTTCCGCGAACTGCGCGGGATCGTGGCGTCGATCGGCAACCCGCACCTGCGGCGGCTCCTGGAATTGATTCTGAGCGATGAGGACATCGCACGCCGCTACCAAAAAGCCCCGGCCGCGAAGTTCATCCACCACGCTTACCTGGGAGGGCTGCTGGAGCATGTGCTCTCGCTGTGCGGTCTGTGCCGGCTGGCCGTGCGGCACTACCCCGGCCTGGACGAGGACCTGCTGCTGGCCGGCGCCATCCTGCACGACATCGGTAAGATTTACGAACTGAGTTACGCGCGCAGCTTCGGGTACACCACCGAGGGACAGCTCTTGGGGCACATCATGATCGGTCTGCGGCTGATCGAAGCCAAGCTCGCCCAGGTGCCGGATTTTCCGCCGCGCCTGCGCATGCTGCTGGAGCATCTTGTGCTGAGCCATCACGGGTCGCTCGAGTTTGGGTCGCCCAAAGTCCCGATGTTTCCGGAAGCGCTGCTGCTGCACTACCTCGACGATCTGGACGCAAAGATGGCGTGCATGACCTCTCTGGTGGAGAATGACCGACAGGTGGAAGGGCATTTCACTCCCTACAGCGCGCAGCTCGAACGAGTGGTACTCAAAAAGGCCAAATTCCTTGAGGATGGTGAGCCGGAGCGGGCGGAATCCGAGGCGGCGCCTCCGGTAGCGGCGTCCGCTTCGTCCAAGCCCCGGCCGTCCCCGCCACCGAAAAGTCCGATGGGAAGCCTTTTCGCCGAGAAGCTCGGAGAGGCGTTGGGTTTGAAAGTGGAGGATTAGCCGCCGATGAGGTACACCCGCGCGTCGCGGAACATACCGCCCCCGCTCGAACTGGAATGCTTGAAGGCTCTGTGGACGCTGGGTGAGGCCAACGTGAGGAGCATCCGGCAGGCGCTGCTGCCGGGCCGCAACCTTGCGTACACGACCGTTATGACCATCATGGACCGGCTGGCGCGCAGGGGCGCCGTCGAGAGGCGCAAAGTGGGCCGGTCATTCCTGTACAGGCCGGTGCTCTCGCGCGAAACATTGAGGAAGCTGGCGGTGCGGGAGCTGGTCGACTCGTTTTTCAGCGGCTCGGAAGACGAGCTGGTTTCCTACCTTCGTTCGCGGGAGAGCGCGGAGACCGTGCCGCCCGCACCGGAACTCGACACGGCCCTGCTGTAGCCCCGGCGCCCGGCGCTTACTCGTACCCGTTTGGGTGGGCGAGGCGCCAGTTCCAGGCGGTGCGGATGATTTCGTCCAGATCCGGGCAGGCGGGTTCCCATCCGAACAGCCGGCGCGCCTTGTCGGCGCACGCCACCAGATGCGAAGGGTCGCCGGGGCGGGGAGGCTGCTGCCGAATTTTGATCTCCCGTCCAGTGACCCGGCGCGCCGCCTCGATCACCTCGAGCACCGAATAGCCCTTGCCGTTTCCCAGGTTCACGAATTCCGATGGCCCGCC
The DNA here is from genome assembly GCA_029776225.1 of Acidobacteriota bacterium. Classification (GTDB taxonomy): domain Bacteria; phylum Acidobacteriota; class Terriglobia; order Bryobacterales; family Bryobacteraceae; genus Fen-330. Next base: position 236,299 of record JAKOTR010000035.1, read on the forward strand.
CTCGCGCAGGTAGTCGAGCGCCAGCAGGTGGGCGGAGCCCAGGTCGGCCACGTGGATATAGTCGCGAATCGGCGTGCCGTCCGGAGTGGGGTAATACTGCCCGAAAACGGGAACGTCCGGGCGGACCTGGAGCGCGGCGCTTAGCACGTTCGGAATCAGGTGGCTTTCGGGCTCGTGATGTTCGCCGTGCTCGGCAGTGGCGCCCGCGGCGTTGAAGTAGCGCAGCGAAACGAACTTTAGCCCGTAAGCACGATCGTAGCTTTCCAGAATCTTTTCCACGAACAGCTTTGACCAGCCATAGGGGTTCACCGGCGACAGCGGGTGGTCTTCCGTGATTGGAATCTGCTTCGGATGCCCGTAGACCGCCGCGGTGGAGGAGAACACGAACCGGTTCACGCCCGCCGCGCGCAGGGCATCCAAAAGCGCCATGGCCTGGACGGTGTTGTTCTGGAAGTACATTGCCGGGGCGGAGACCGACTCGCCCACCTCGATCAGGGCGGCGAAATGGATGCACGCTTCGATCTCATGCTCGGCGGCGATACGGGCTACAAGCGCGGCGTCGCCGGCCTTCCCCTCGTAGAAAGGGATGTCCCCGGGGAGCGCGGCGCGGTGCCCGCGGTAAAGATCGTCCAGCACGACGACTTCTTCGCCGCGTTTCCGCAGCAGTTCGACAGTCACACTTCCGATGTATCCCGCGCCGCCGGTGACAAGTATGGCCATAGACTTGATGTTACTGTAGCAGAAGCCAATCGCAAAGCAGCGGGATATAATTCAGCGAGGAGGTACCGATGGACACGAATCATTCCGCCGCGTCGCGGCGCAGTTTTATTTCGAGGGCTGCTGGAGCGGCGGCCGGCGCCTTCATGATCGTGAAGCCGGAGTCGGTGCGCGGTTCGCAGGCGAACTCGAAAGTTTCCGTCGGCCTGATCGGGGCGGGGAACCGCGGCACATACGACGCCAGCATTGTGCATGCCGATCCGCGCGCGCAGATCACGGCGATCTGCGACCTGTTCGACGACCGCATCGAAGCGGCCTCGGCGAAGATGAAACTTCAGAAGCCGGCCGTTTACAAGGATTTTGAGAAAGCGCTCGCCTCGGATCTCGACGCGGTAATCATCGCCACGCCGCCGTTTGAGCACCCGCAGATGCTCGAAGCCGCCATCCAGGCGCGCAAGCACGTCTACTGCGAGAAACCGATGGCGGTCGACTACGCGGGCTGCAAGCGCGTGATCGCGGCGGGACGCAAGGCCGACCCGAAGAAGTGCGTTTCAACGGGATTCCAGCAGCGCTACGGCCCGGTTTACCTGGAAGCGTACAAGCGGATGAAGGAGGGCCAGGTCGGCGAAATCGTCAACGCGCGAGCGTTCTGGATTGCCAGCGACCCGTTCAAGCGCGTGCCGTACGACGATCCGAAGATCGAAAGGGTGCGCAACTGGTTTTGCTACCGGGAACTGTCGGGCGACATCATCGTCGAGCAGGACTGCCACAATCTCGACGTCCTCTACTGGTTCCTCGGCGCTACCCCGATCCGCGCCGTCGGCTACGGCGGGCGCAAAGTGCGCACCACGATGGACATTCTCGACCACCTCTCGCTTACTTTCGAGTTCCCGAACGGCATACACGTCAACTTCGAAGCGAACCAGCTCAGCCCGCCGGGCTTCAGCAACGTCGGCGAGGAGTTCACGGGAACGAAGGGCGTGCTGCAGACGTCCCGCGCGCGCCTGGTGCATGTGAAGGGTCCCGGCCAGCGGGAGACCATCCCGTCGAAGCGCGATATCACCATGGACGCCATCGAGGCGTTTATCGGCCGCATTATCAGCGGCGATGTCGAAAACGTGGCGGAGCGGTCCGCAATCAGCACGATGATCGCCATCCTGGGGCGAACCGCTCTTTACAGGCGGAGGGAAGTCACTTGGAAGAGTCTCTACGGAGCGTGACAAAATGCTCAGACTTTGCTTTGCACTACTGTTGGGAACGGCCATGTTGACAGCCCAGGAAGGAAAACTTCGCGTGATCGCTTTCGGCGCGCACCCGGATGACTGCGATATTCGCGCCGGAGGGACCGCGGCGAAATTCGCCGCCATGGGCCATCTTGTGAAGTTCGTCTCTCTGACCAACGGCGACGCAGGGCACCAGAGCCAGGGGGGCGGGGCGCTGGCGATGCGGCGGCGCGCGGAAGCGGCCGAGGCGGGCCGGCGGCTCGGCATCGCCGAGTACATCACCCTCGATAACCACGACGGCGAATTGATGCCAACACTCGAGGTAAGGAACCAGGTCATCCGGCTTATCCGGCAGTGGCAGGCCGATCTCGTGCTGCTGCCGCGTCCCAACGACTACCACCCGGACCACCGCTATACGGGGATAATCGTGCAGGATGCCGCCTATATGGTCGTGGTGCCGAACATCTGTCCCGACACCCCGCCGCTGCGGAACAACCCCGTCTTCATGTACTTCCAGGACGGATTCCAAAAACCGGCGCCGTTCCGGCCGGACATCGCGGTGGACATCGACGACGTCTGGGAAAAGAAGATCGATGCTCTTGACGCCCACGTATCCCAGGTGTACGAGTGGCTGCCCTGGGTAGACCACGCCCTCGACCAGGTTCCGAAGGATCCGGCCGAGCGCAAGAAATGGCTCGCCAGCCAGCGCGACCGCGGCGTGAACCCCGAGGTCCGGAAGGCCCTCATCAAGTGGTACGGGCCGGAGCGCGGCAACAAGATCCGGCACGCCGAGGCGTTCGAAATCTGCGAGTTCGGGCGGCGGCCCGACGAAGCCACTCTGCGCAAGCTGTTCCCGATGGTAAAGTAGCCCGAATGACGAACCGGGAGGGAGAGCTGCGCTCGCTGCCTTCCGTGGACGCGGTGCTTGGGAGACTGGCGCACCTCGCTGGGAGGTACCCGCGGGCGCTGATCACGGACGAGGTGCGCCGCGTTCTGGACGAAGCGCGTGAAGCGATCCGCGCGGGACGCAAGCCCGATCCGGGGCCGGTCGAAGAGGTCGTGGAGCGCCGCCTGGCGCGGCTCGCGTCGCCGTCGCTGCGCGCGGTGATCAATGCGACCGGCGTCGTGCTGCACACGAATCTTGGCCGCGCTCCCCTGCCGCGCTTCGAGCCGCTCTGCGGCTACTCGAACCTGGAGTACGACCTGGAGGAGGGGACGAGGGGCCGGCGCGACGTTCACATATCGGGCTTGATTGAGCGCCTGCTCGGAAAACCGGGCATCGCCGTCAACAACAACGCCGCCGCCGTCTACCTTGTATTAAGGGAACTTGCCGCGGGCGGCGAGGTGGTGGTTTCCCGCGGAGAACTCATCGAGATCGGCGACGGGTTTCGCATCCCGGAAATCATGGCGGAGTCCGGCGCGGTGCTCCGCGAGGTGGGCACGACCAACCGCACGCGAATCGAGGACTACCGCGCGGCCATCAATGAGCGCACGCGCCTGCTGCTGCGCGTGCATCAGAGCAATTTCCGCATCACCGGATTCACCGCGCGGCCGTCCCTGGGCGAGTTGGCGGCGCTCGGCAAAGAGGCGGGCATTCCGGTGTACGAAGATCTGGGGAGCGGCTGCGTGGCGGATTTGTCCGGCTACGGCGTCGATGAGCCGCTGGCCGCCGCGAGTCTGCGCGCCGGGGCGGCCGTCGTGTCATTCAGCGGAGACAAGCTGCTCGGCGGGCCGCAAGCCGGCATTATTGCGGGCGAAGCCGGACTCATCGCGCGGATCAGGCGCAACCCGATGTATCGCGCGCTCCGGCTCGATAAGCTGATCCTGCAAGCGCTTGAGACGACGCTGCGGAGCCTGCTGATGGAGCGCTGGGACGATGTGCCGGCGCTGCGCATGATCCGGGAGAGCCCGGAGGCGCTGCGGGCGCGCGCGGAACGGCTCGTCGCGCGGCTGCAGGGCGTGAAGGCGGAAATCGTGGCTGGCGAATCGGTGATCGGAGGCGGATCTACGCCCGAGCAGTCGCTGCCCACCTGGGTGATCGCGATCGCCGCAGCGGATGTGCCTGGGCTGGAGCGCGCTCTGCGCACCGGCGACCCGCCGGTGATTGCCCGCATCGAGGACAACCGGCTGCTGCTGGACCTGCGTACAGTCTTTCCCGAAGAGGAACCCACGCTGCTTTCGGCGCTCGCGGGAGCGATGGAACGAATACGGCGGGCGTGAGCGCCCGCGATGAGATCAGGCGCGTTCCAGGTACGTGCCTTCCGCGGTGTTGACCCGAATCTTCTCGCCGGCGTTGATGAACGGGGGTACTTGCACGACGAGGCCGGTCTCCAGCTTCGCGGGCTTGGTCACATTGGAAACGGTAGCGCCTCTCAGGCCCGGCTCGGTTTCAACCACAGTGAGATCGACCGTCGGAGGGAGTTCGACGCTGATCGGCTTGCCCTCATAGAACTCGACCGTGACGTTCAATTGAGGAACCAGGTACTTGATGGCGTCGCCAAGCAGGTCCTTGGTGAGGTGCATCTGTTCGAACGTTTCGGTGTTCATAAAATAATAGAACTCACCGTCGTCGTACAGATACTCCATCGTGTGTTCTTCGAGGGCGGCGCGCTCGACGCGGTCCTCCGACGCGAACCGGTGTTCGATCATCGTTCCGCTGCGCAGGTTGCGCATTTTGGCCTGAACAAAGCCGCGGAGATTGCCCGGGGTCCGATGGAAAACGCTGAACACGGAATACAGTTCATCGTTGAACTTGATCACCATGCCCGGGCGCAATTGTGTTGCCGAAATCATATGTTTAACAAGGTAATACACATCTTATCAGATCCCGGAATGTGGATCAGGGAAGGGGAGTATCTGGAAGCGCGCTGAAGGGCCGGATCCAGCGCTGTGGAGCGAGGGCGGCCAGGCCCGATGTATCACGCAAACCCGCCATTTACCCGCAGGACCTGCGCATTCACCCAGCCGCCATCTGGACTTGCCAGGAACGAAACCACGTTAGCGATGTCTTCAGGCCGGCCCAGCCTTTCGAGCGGAGCCAGCCTGCTCAGTTTCGCGATCCGCTCAGGCGTCTTGTCCTTCAGAAAGAGATCAGTTCCGGTGGGTCCTGGAGCGATGGCATTCACGGTGATGCCGCGTCCCCGCAGTTCGTTGGCCAGTACGCGGACCAAGCCCTCGACGCCGGCTTTCGATGCGATATAAGGTCCGTACGTTGGGAACGACTTCGCCAGCACACTGCTGGAAAAGGCGATGATGCGCCCGCCTTCGCCCAGATGCTTCGCTGCCTGCGCGAATACCAGGAAAGTGCCGCGAAGGTTCACGGCAACTACCCTGTCAAAGGTATCCAAATCGCAGTTCTCAATGGTTGAGAGCGGCATGATGCCGGCGCTGTTGACCACAACGTCCACGCGTCCAAACGTCTCAATCGTCTGCTCGAACAGTTGTCTCACCTCTTCCGGGTCGCTCACATCCGCCTTGATTGCGTGTGCTTTTGCACCGGTACTACGAATCTCGTTCACGGCCTCCTGGGCCTGATCCGCATTGCTCGAGTAGTTCACTATGACGTTGAATCCATCGGCAGCCAGCCGTTTGGCGATGCTGCGCCCAATGCCGCGGGATGCGCCCGTAACGATCGCTGTCTTGGCCATTGCCCCTCCGTGCTTCCCAGTCTAGCCAACGGAAATCTGAACCCACCGGCTTTTGCCGAACTTTGTTCGCCGGCGGCGCCCGTCACGTTGCAGCGCTTTTCGCAGCTTCGTATCATTGAATATGGTTGTGGACGCCATTCCCGAAGCACTTACCTTTGATGATGTTCTCCTATTGCCGGCGCGGAGCAATGTTCTGCCTTCGGAGGTCGATACACGGACCTGCCTGAGCCGCGGCATCAGCCTGAACATCCCTATCGTCAGCGCCGCCATGGACACCGTGACGGAGTCGCACCTGGCGATTGCGCTCGCCCGTGAGGGCGGCATCGGAATCATTCACCGCAACATGCCGATCGAGCGCCAGGCGGAAGAAGTCGACCGCGTGAAGCGCAGTGAGAGCGGGATGATTGTCGATCCCGTCACGATGGAGCCGGAGCAGAAGATTTATGAAGCGCTCGAGGTCATGAAGCGCTACCGCATCTCCGGCGTCCCGGTCACGCGGAATGGGCGCCTGGTCGGCATTCTCACCAACCGCGACCTGAGATTCGAGACCAACCACGACCAGCCGATCGAGAACGTGATGACGAAAGAGAACCTCATCACGGTTCCGGTAGGCACCACGCTTGAGGAAGCGGAGAAGATTCTCCACCGGCACAGAATCGAAAAGCTGCTGGTGGTGGACGAAAACTACATCCTGAAGGGTCTGATCACCGTCAAGGATATTCAGAAAAAGTTGAAGTATCCCAACGCCGCCAAGGATTCCCAGGGGCGGCTGCGCGTGGGAGCGGCGGTCGGCGCGGGCAAGGATTTTCTTGAGCGCGCGCAGGAACTCGTCGCCAAGAAGGTGGACGTGCTGGCGGTGGACACGGCGCACGGCCACAGCGAGCGGGTGCTCGAAGTGGTCAAGACGCTGAAGAGGAAGCTGCCGGACGTGCAACTGCTGGCGGGCAATGTGGCTACCTACGAAGGCGCGCGCGACCTGATCGCGCTGGGCGCCGACGGCATCAAGGTCGGCATCGGGCCGGGTTCCATCTGCACCACGCGCGTGGTGAGCGGCGCCGGCGTCCCCCAGTTGACGGCGATCATCGAGTGTTCGCGCGCCGCACGGGAAGCTGGCGTGCCGCTGATTGCCGACGGCGGCATCAAGTATTCGGGAGACATTACCAAGGCCATCGCGGCGGGCGCCGATTGCGTAATGATCGGGAGCCTTTTTGCCGGCACCGACGAAAGCCCGGGAGAGACGATCCTATATCAGGGCCGCACCTTCAAGAGCTACCGTGGAATGGGTTCGACCAGCGCCATGGCGGTAGCGAGCGCGGACCGGTACGGCCAGGAGCAGAACTCCAAGCTCGTGCCCGAAGGCATCGAGGGCCGGGTGCCCTACAAAGGCCCGCTGGCGGAGCTCGTGTTTCAGCTCGTGGGCGGGCTGAAGGCCGGCATGGGTTACTGCGGCGCGTCAAACATACGCGAGCTCCAGCAGAAAGCGAAGTTTGTGCGCGTGACGTCAGCGGGGCTGCGGGAAAGCCACGTCCACGACGTGATTATCACCAAGGAAGCGCCGAACTACAGGCTGGAGTAAGACCAGCGCCGGCGCGAACTCCGCTTGCCGTCCGGATCTGCTGCTTGCGAAGGCAGGCCGGAGACGCCGCGCCGGCCTTTACTCCTCTTCTTCGGCTTCGGCCGCCTTCACCAACTCCCAGCGCCCGCGGCCGCACTTATTTCTGCACTCCGGCAGGTCCTCGCCCTTCTTGAAGCTGGCGGGCAGCTTGCACACGCTGCACCAGTAAATCCCATCGGCGGGAGCGGGAGTTCCGGGCTTATACGTCATATGATCCAGTAATACCTCGTGCTTTCCTTTCGGCGATCACGGCCCGCACCAGTTCTTCGGGCCGGTCTACCATCATATCCGGCGGATGTTCCCGGAAGGAATCTGGCTGGAAACCGTAGGTCACGCCGCAGACCCTGATGCCGGCATTCCGGGCGGTGCGCACATCGACGGCGCTGTCGCCCACCAGCATGGTGCGATCCGCGGCAACGCCGAGTTCCTCCAGAAGTTTATGCACTCCGGCCGGGTGCGGCTTCTTGTTCTCAAAGCTGTTGCCGCCATATATGCGTGCGAAGTAGGGCGCGAGGTTCAGTTGCTCGAGAATGTGGCGGGAGACGGCGTCGGGCTTGTTGGTGAGCACGGCCATGAGGAGGCCCGCGGCGGCGAGTTGTGACAGCGCCTCGGGAATGCCGGCGTAAGGGCGCGTATTCTCCACCGCGTGGTCCTTGTAGTAGGCGAGGAAATACTGGAGCGCGCCGGCAAGCTCTTCTTCTGAGGCTTCCGGCAGCGCGCGCCGCATCAGAACCGGGGCGCCGTTGCCTACATAGGTCGAGATCAGCTCGGTGTCGAGAGGCGGCAGGTTGAAATGACGGCGCGTGGCGTTGACCGCGTGCGCGAGGTCAAGCTTCGAATCGATCAGCGTGCCGTCGAGATCGAAAATCAGCAGGTCCATGGGTATAGCATCTGGTTGAAAGCGGATCCCGATCCGGTGGAGCGGCGGGCGAACCGGACTGAGCCGCCCGGAGTTTCGCTACAATGTTCAGGTTCTCCGGAGGGACTCCATGCGGCTTGGCGCGGTCACCTACAACGTCCTGAAAGACTGGGATCTGGAAACCATTATCACAAAGCTGGAAGCCGCGGGATTCGAAGCCGTCGAGCTGCGGACGGAGCACAAGCACGGCATCGAGCCCTCCATTTCCGCGGCGGAGCGGGAGGCCGTGCGCCGGCGGTTCGCCCGCAGCAAAATCAGGCTGCTCAGCTACGGCACCACCTGCGAGTTCCATTCGGCCGAAGCCACCGTGCGCCGGAAGAACGTCGAGCTGGCCAAACAGTTCGTCGACCTGGCGCACGACACCGGCGCGTGGGGAGTCAAAGTGCGCCCCAACGGATTCGCGAAAGAGGTCTCGCGGGAACAGACTATCCAGAACATTGCCGCGTCGTTGCGCGAGTTGGGCGACTATGGCGAGGGGCGCGGAGTCGAGATCTGGCTCGAAGTGCATGGCAGCGGGACGCAGCAGCCTGCCGTGGCGGCGGAAATCATGCGCGCCACCAGGCACAGGAACGTGGGTCTCTGCTGGAACTCGAACCCGACGGACGTAGTGAACGGCTCCGTAAAGCAGAGCTGGGAGCTGCTCAGGCCGTGGGTGCGCAACGCGCACATCACGGAGCTGGCCAATCCCGCCTACCCGTGGCGTGAGTTGTTCACGCTCATGCGGCAATCCGGCTATGACCGGTACACGCTCTGCGAGACCCAGGAGAGCAAGGAACCGGAGCGCTTTTTGCGGTGGTACAAGGCGCTCTGGACCGAACTGGTGCGGCCATGCGCGGCGTAGTCCGGCTGCTCGCCGTCGTGGCGGCGTGTACCGCGGCGCTGCTCGCGGCGGCCGGGCTGCCCTCGCCCGAATCGCACTTTGGCCATAAGATCGGCGCCGACCGCACCGTTCTCGACTGGGATCGCGTGGTCTCCTACTACCAGTCGCTGGCCAGGAGCTCGGACCGCATTCTCGTGAGGGAACTCGGCAAAAGCACAGAAGGCCGGCCGTTCATTTCCGCGGTGATCGCATCCCCCGAAACTCTTCGCAGGCTGGACCGTTACGCGTGGATCCAGAAGAAACTCGCCGATCCGCGCATCACGCCCGAAGCGGAGGCCGAAAAGCTCATTGCCGAAGGCAAGGCCGTGGTGCTGATCACCTGCTCGATCCATGCCACGGAAATCGCTTCCAGCCACACCGCCATCGAGTTCGTCTACCGCCTGCTGACCGAAGATACGGCGCGCAACCGGGCCATTCTGGACAACACGATTTTTCTGCTTGTGCCCTCGCTCAATCCGGACGGCATGGATATCGTCACGCGCTGGTACCGGAAGACGCTCGGCACGCCGTACGAAGGCACATCGCCGCCGGAGTTGTACCAGAAGTACACCGGGCACGATAACAACCGCGACTGGTATTTCTTCACTCAGGCCGAAACACGGCTGACAATCGAGCACCTGCACAATGTCTGGCATCCGCAGATCGTCTATGACATCCACCAGCAGGGGCCGTATGCTTCGCGCATGTTTGTGCCGCCGTGGATGGACCCGATCGAGCCCAATATCGACCCGATCCTCGTGCAGCAGTGCAACATGATCGGCGCGGGGATCGCGGCGGACCTCACCGCTGCGGGAAAGACCGGCGTGGTCATCAATGCGCTTTACGATTTCTGGAGTCCGGCGCGCCACTACCAGGCCTATCACGGCGGCATGCGCATCCTTTCGGAATCCGCGAGCGTGCGGATCGCCTCGCCGATCGTGGTGAAGCCCGATCAGATCCAGCACCGCGCGGCGGGGTACGACCCGCGGCAGTCAAGCTGGAACCACCTGGAGCCATGGCTGGGCGGGGAATGGAGGCTGCGCGACATCATCGACTACCAGATGATCGCGATGCAGTCGGTCCTGTATCAGGCTGCATGCCGCCGCGAAGATCTGCTGCGGAATTTCTACCGGATCGGCTGCCGCGCGGTCGCGCGGAAAACGCCATGGGCGTTCGCGATTCCGGCCGAGCAGCGCGATCCCGGGGCCCTGCGCAAGCTGCTGGAAACCCTCCGGTTCGGGCTGGTGGAAATCGAGCAGGCGGCGCAGGCGTTCGAAGCGGGAGGCCGGAAGTACGCCGCCGGAACCTACCTGGTGCGCATGCAACAACCCTACAGCGCGTTCGCCAAAACGCTGCTGGAGCGCCAGCGCTATCCCGACCTGCGGGTCTATCCCGGCGGTCCGCCCAAGCGCCCCTACGACGTGACGGCGCACACGCTGCCGCTGTTGCTGGGTGTTGAAGCCGACGCCATCGAGAGCCCTGTCTCCGTGGAACTGAAAGCCGTCGCGGAGGTCCCGGAGGGGCCGGTGAAGGGCATTCTGCCCGCCGCGTCGTCGGACACCTGGCGGACGGTCAATGCAGTGTGGAAGGCAGGCGGGACCGTATGGCGCGATCCCACCACAGGCGACTTTTCGACCTCGGAGGTCCCCAACTTCAGGCGCATCGCGCGCCCGCGCGTCGGGCTGTACAAGTCCCACATACCGAGCATGGACGAAGGCTGGACGCGCTGGGTGTTGGAGCAGTTCGGGTTCGAATACGCTTCGGTTCGCAACCCAGAGATCCGGCGAGGCGGCTTGCGCAAGCGCTTCGACGTAATCATTTTTCCCGATCAGGGCGTGCGGGCGATCGCCGAAGGCTACCAGGCCGGAGAGATGCCCGAGGAGTATACCGGAGGTTTGGGCGACGCGGGCGCGGCGGAGCTGAAGCGCTTCGCTTCCGAAGGCGGAACGCTGGTGTTTCTGAACAACTCGACCGCATACGCGATCGAAAAGCTGGGCGTGGAGGTTCGCAACGTGGTTGCGGGGGTTCCCAGCAGCGAATTCTACTCACCCGGCTCACTGCTCAACGTGAGGCTGGATCCGCGGAGCCAATTGAGCCTGGGGCTGCCCGGCGAACTGGCCATTTGGAGCGAGGGCAGCCCGGCCTGGGACGTGCCCGAGAACTCCCCGGCGTCCGTGGCGGCCCGCTACCCGTCCTCGGGCATTCTGGCCTCGGGATGGCTCCTTGGGGAAAAGCACCTTGCCGGTAAGGCAGCGCTGGTGGAGTACCCAATGGGGTCCGGGCGCATCGTGCTGTTCGGCATGCGCCCCCAGTATCGCGGGCAGAGCTACGCGACCTTCAAGCTCCTGTTTAACGCGCTCTTATAAGGAGACAGGGGCGGGAGCAAGCGCGTAATCTTGCCAAAATGGCATACTCATAACAGTGATGCCCCCGCGTGCCACAACCATTGAGCCGCCGCGCGCTCTCGCGAAAATTCCGGAGCTGGAAGCCACGCTTGCGTCCGCGATTCGCGGAAAACAGGAGGTTTTGCGGCTGTCGCTGGTCTGCCTGCTGGCCAGGGGCCACCTGCTGATCGAAGACGTCCCCGGAGTGGGAAAAACCACCCTGGCCCATGCGCTGGCGCGCTCGGTGGATTGCCAATTTCACCGCCTTCAGTTCACTTCCGACATGCTGCCGAGCGACGTTCTCGGCGTGACCATTTACAATGCCCGGACGCAGGCGTTCGAGTTCAAATCCGGGCCCATCTTCACGAATTTCCTGCTCGCCGACGAGATCAACCGGACCACGCCGAAGACGCAATCGGCGCTGTTGGAAGCGATGAACGAGCGGCAGGTCACCATCGACGGCCACTCCCATCCGCTTCCGCAGCCGTTCATGGTGATGGCCACTCAGAACCCCGTCGAGCACCACGGAACCTACCCGCTGCCGGAATCCCAACTGGACCGCTTCTTCATGCGGCTGCGCATCGGCTACCCCGACCGCGGCAGCGAGCGCGAGATCCTGCGCAACAACGAGAACCCGTTAAGCAGGCGCATTGAGCCGGTGCTTACGGCCGAGGAAGTGTTGCAGCTTCAGGAGTGGTCGAATCACATCACGGTGGACGAGTCGCTCGTCGACTACATGCTTGCCATCGTCGAAAAGACCCGCACCCACGATTCTCTTGCGCTCGGCGTCAGCCCGCGGGGCGCGCAGGCGCTCTACCGGGGGGCGCAGGCGCTGGCGATGATCGAGGGGCGCGATTACGTCATTCCCGACGACGTAAAACGCCTGGTGGTGCCGGTGTTCGCCCACCGGGTGGTCATCAACACACGCCTGGCGCTCTCGCAACGCAGCTCGGACGCAAGCGACCGGATTTTGGAAGAGATTTTGACCCTGGTGGACATTCCTCTCTGAGATGAAGACTGCAATCATCGGCCTGCCCATGGTGGGCAAGACATCCCTGTTCACGATTCTGACCGGCATTCACGAGGCTGCGCGCATTGGTTCGATGGCGACCCGGATCGGCGTTGCCAAAGTGCCGGATCCGCGCATCGAAGCCCTTGCCGAAGTTTTTCAGCCCGCCAAGACCACGCACGCCGTGGTGGAGTACGTCGACACGCCCGCAATCTCCAAAGAGGCTCTCCGCGACCCGGGCTTCCTGGCGAGCCTGCGCGTGGTGGATGCGTTCGCCCACGTGCTGCGCGTGTTCGAGGACGACAGCGTGCCGCACGAGGCCGGCTCCATCAATCCGCTGCGCGACCTCGAAAACGTGGATCTCGAACTGATCCTCAGCGACCTGATCGTAGTCGAGAAGCGCCTGGAGCGCCTCGAAAAGGACCGCAAGAAAATCAAGTCCCCCGAGCTCGACCGCGAGTTTGAAGCCCTGACGCGGTTCAAGGCCACGCTCGAAGCGAACAGGCCGCTCCGCGAACTGGACCTGAGCCCCGAGGAAGAGAAGAGCACCCGCGGCTTCCAGTTCCTCTCGCAGAAGCCGATGCTCTACGTGCTGAACCTCGGCGAATCCGATGCCCCCCGGTTGCACGAGATCGAAGAGGAGTATCGCCGGACGCACTTCGCCGGGCGCGCCCGCACGGCCGTCACCGCCATCTGCGGCAAGATCGAAGCCGAGCTCGCGGAGCTCTCCGAGGAGGACGCGCGAGAATACATGGCCAGCTACGGGCTGAAGGAGTCCGGGCTCGAGCGTTTGATTTCAGCCACGTACTCTCTGCTGGGCCTGATGTCGTTTCTGACCGCCGGAGAAACCGAAGTGCGCGCCTGGACGATTCCGGTCAACAGCACCGCTTTGAAGGCCGCCGGGACCATTCACACCGATTTTGAAAAAAAGTTCATCCGGGCCGAAGTCGTGAACTGGCGCGCGCTGGTTGAGCACGGCGGTTACGCGGGCGCCCGAGAAAAGGGGCTGCTCCGCCTCGAAGGCAAAGAGTACATCGTGCAGGACGGAGACGTGCTGGTCATCCGCCACGGTTGAACGATGAGTAACTCTTAATGCCAAACTTATCCGGCACTTACTCGACCGGGCCCTAATCCCAGTCCTTTTCGCAAAATCCAAAAAGTTGGGAACACCTGCTCCGCGCCGTCTCTGTAAGCGGCTGATTTCCGGCAATCGGACGATGGCATCCCGTTTGCATTTTTCGCCGATGGGAAGCGGAGTGTGTATGTGGTTTAGTGACGTGCCGAAGTTCGACCAGCTTCAACTCGCAGCGCTGTTCTTCGCGGCTACATTCGTGGCCGCTTGCGTGTTCGGCTGGATTAGCAGCCGTTCATAGTAGTATCTGCCGCCGGCCCGGCCGGAGAGCGGAGACCAGCGCCGCCACCGTCCCTGCGGCGCAGAGCCAGACAAACCAGTCTCCAAACCTCGAGTAGAAGGTCAGGCTGTCGATGTAGGAGAAGAAGGTCCCCGCGGCGGCGGCTTGGTGAGAAGGCAGATTGACGTACACACGGCCGGCCGGATCAATCGTCGAGGTGATGCCGTCATTGGTGGCCCGCAGGATCCAGCGGCGGTTCTCAGCCGCCCGCATCCGCACGATTTCCAAATGCTGATGGCGCGCCGCCGAGTCGCCGTACCAGCCGTCGTTGGAGATGTTCACGAACAGGTCCGCGCCCATGCGGGCAAACTTCCTCACGAAATTCGGAAACACGGACTCGTAGCAGATGAACGCGCCGATCCGGTGGTCGCCAGCCGGCAGCAGGATCTGGCGCTCCCCGGCCGCGAAATCGCCCGCCTCGCTGGAGACTTTTTCAACCAGCATCTTGAAGATCCCGGGCACAAACTCGCCGAACGGCACGAGATTCATCTTGTCGTAGCGGGCGACCGGCCGGCCCTCGGGGGAGATCAGCAGCGCTGAGTTGAGCGGCGCGCCGTCCTGGTTGTGCGGCACGACATTCAGCAGAAAAAACGTCTTGGTGTTGCGGGCGAGACTGTCGATCCGCTCACGAAAACGCGCGTTGTCGTAGTAGTACATCGGCGCCGGCATCTCCGGCCATACCACCAGCCGGGCGTCCTGGTTCTGGTCCAGGCTCCCGGTGGAAAGCGACTCCAGCCGCCGGTGCATATCCTCGACCCACTCGGGCGTCCATTCCGCGTCCTCGGCGATGTTGGGCTGCACGAGGACGGCAGTTTCGGCGCCGCGCTCCGGCTCGGGAAGGGAAGGCAGGAGAACGATCAGCGGCAGCGCCAGCACGGGCGCCAGTTGTTTCCGCGGTCTACCCAGAGCGATCAAAGCTGCCGCCGTGCCCGTCATGGCGAAGATGAACGAGAGGCCCCACACGCCTGTCCAGGGCGCGAGCCGCATCGGGAGTCCCATATCGATAGCGGCGTTGCCCAGCCCGAGCCAGGCGAAGCCGAGCCAGCGGTGCGTGCTCTCGACGGCGACCCAGAGCGCGGGCACGGAGAGAATCGCCCAGGCGCCCGGCATCAGCGATCCCGCAAAAAGCGCGAAAACGCCGGTATGAAGGGCTTTGACCATCGAAAACAGCGCAAAGGCGCCCCAGCTTGCCGGCCCGGACATCGAACCGTGTGTCTCGAGCACCCCCTGGATCCAGTAACACACCGCCGCCCAGAAAATGACGCCGGAGACCCATCCGAGCAAAAATCGCCGGCCGTGCCGCTTTTCCAGCGCGCTCGCCAGCACGAGGGGTGAGATCGCCACGGGCGCAAGAAACGCCAGCCCGAAGCGCGGATAGGCGAGGACCAGCAGAATCGCCGACGCCGCCGCCAGCCCGAGGTTCAAGCGCATACGGCCTGCGCCCTTACTGAATCCGCCATGTACGAACTTCGCACCAGCGGTCCGCTGAATACCATCTTGAATCCGAGGGAAAGCCCGTAGTCGCGGTAGGCGTCGAATTCCGCGGGGGAGATGTACGCGGCCACCGGCAGGTTCCGCCGAGTCGGCTGCAAGTACTGGCCGATCGTGACGATATCGGTTCCCGCGCCGCGCAAATCGCGCAGCAGTTCGTGTACTTCTTCCGCAGTCTCGCCCAGTCCCACCATCAGCCCGGATTTTGTCAGGATGTCCGGGCGGCACCGCCGCGCGTACTCCAGCACCGCGAGCGACCGCCGGTAATTGGCCTGCGGGCGCACGCGCGGGTAGAGCCGGGCCACGGTTTCCATGTTGTGGTTGAAGACGTCCGGGCCGGCGTCGAGGACGCGTGCGACGGCGTCCAAGTCGCCGCAGAAATCGGGGGTAAGCACCTCGATGCGTGCGCCGGGCAGCGCCCGCCTTACCTCGCGCACGGTTTGGGCGAAGTGGTGCGAGCCGCCGTCCGGCAGGTCGTCGCGATTCACGCTCGTAATCACGACGTAAGACAGGCGCATACTGGCGGCCATGCGCGCCACCTTCGCCGGTTCATCGGGATCGAGGGTAAACTCGCGCTTTTGCGGCGATCCTTTCGGCACCGAGCAGAAACCGCACCCGCGCGTGCAAAGGTTGCCCAGAATCATGAAGGTAGCCGTGCCCCGGCCGAAGCACTCGTGGAGATTGGGGCAGCGCGCCGATTCACACACCGTGTGCAGGTTGAGCTTTCGGAACCCCTGCTTCAACTCGTGTACGGCGACAAAATCGGTTGTGGGCTTTCGCAGCCACTCTGGCAGACGCGGGCGCCGGATTGCTTCGGACACTACCTAGTATTTTCGTACAATTACGGAAAATCCGGCGTTCTGGAGGTCCGCCCTGGTCTTGGCAAGCGTCGCGGCGTCCGGAAGCGGGCCGACCAGAACCCGCCACAAGGCATCGTCGGGCTGACCTGCCACCACCGGCGCAATCCGGGCGGAAAAGCCCCTCTTTTTCAAGACGTCAACAATAACCTCCGCATCGGGTTTCTTGACCGCGCCAACCTGGAGAAACGTCTGGCCGGGCGCGGGCGGGAGGGAGTCGGCGGATTTCTGCGCGGTCTCGGCAGGCTGCGGGGCGGGGGCCTCGGTTACGCTCGCCGCCGGCGCTTCCCGCACGGGCACGGTTCCCACCGGAGCCTTCGCCTCCCCTTCTGGCGGCAACTCGGGCACGGCGGTGGATTCCGTAGCGGGCAACGGCGCGGAAGGTCCCGGACGCTGCGCCACGACATCCGCAGGCTGCCCTTGCACCGCGGCCATGGCTGGTTTCTCGGGCGAACCAGCCTTGCCCACGAGGTATCCCATCGTAAAGACGATCCCGAACAGGACCATCATGATGAACACGATCGTGAGCAACTGCCGGTTGCCCACTACCAGTTCAAATTCGCCTTCCTCGTTTTTCGGCATACGATACGCTCTGGACTTCTCCTCCCTTACATGGTCGGCTGTTTACGCCGCCAGATTTACAGCCGGCCCGAGAAGAGATTATATCGAGCAGGCTGCGCCAACTGAATCGCGCGCGTTCAGCCTTTCTGCTCTTGCTGCTGCTGCCCGCCGGCGGCGCGATCCAGCACTTTCGCCAGCGATGTCACGATGTCTATCGGCAACGGAAACACGACCGTGGTGTTCTGTTCCGTTCCCATCTCCACCAGCGTCTGGAGATAGCGCAGTTGAATGGCAGCCGGCTGTTTCTGAATGAGTTCCGCCGCCAGGGACAACTTCTCGGCCGCCGCGTACTCGCCCTCCGCGTGGATGATCTTCGCGCGGCGCTCGCGCTCGGCTTCGGCCTGGCGCGCAATGGCCCGGATCATCTGCTCCGGCAGGTCCACCTGCTTCACTTCGACCATGGCAACCTTTACGCCCCAGGGGCCGGTGTGCTGGTCGAGCACGCTTTGCAACCGCAGATTGAGCCTTTCACGCTGGCTCAGCAGTTCGTCCAGCTCCACTTCGCCGAGAACGCTGCGGAGCGTGGTCTGCGCCAGTTGCGATGTGGCGTAAAGATAGTTCGAGACTTCGACAACGGCGCGAATGGGATCCAGCACGCGGAAGTAGATGACGGCGTTCACCTTCACGGTGACGTTGTCGCGCGTCACCACGTCCTGCGGCGGAACCTCGAGCGCTTCCACCCGCAGCGACATCCGCACCATGCGGTCGATGGGAGCGAATACCAGAAAGATGCCCGGCCCTTTCGGCTGAGGCAGCACCCGCCCGAGGCGAAAGATGACGCCCCGCTCGTACTCGGCCAGGATCTTAATGGACGAAAGGAGATAGATGGCGAGAATGAACAGCACGATGTAGAGGGGAGACATGTATTCCATCACGTTCCTTTCCCGGACCGGTCTCCGTCCGGCTCGGGGTCCACTTTCAGAGTCAGCCCTTCGATCGCGCGAACGCGCACGCGCTCGCCCGCGCGGACCGGACTTGACGAGATCGCATCCCAGTATTCGCCGTGTACGAACACCTTTCCGGACGGCTCCAACGGGGTATGCGCCACTCCGATTTCACCCAGCATGCCCACTGTGCCGGTAATCACCTTGCTGGCGCGCGCGCGGATCACCAGCGACAGCAGGAAGGTAGTGATAATGGCAAACGGCAGCGCCAGGCCGATCGCCGTGCCGGGCCTGACGCGCATCTCAGGCAGCGGGCTCTCCACCAGCAGCAGGGCGCCCAGGATCATGGCGGCTGTCCCGCCTATGGCGAGAATTCCCTGGGTAGCGAACTTGGCTTCCAGAATGAACAGCACGATGGCGAGAACGAGCAGCGCCGCTCCGGTCCAGTTGATGGGGAGGACCGACAGGGCCGAAAGCCCCATGAGCGCCAGTATGGCCCCGGCCACGCCCGGCACGATCAGCCCCGGAGCGCTGAATTCGATGTAGATTCCCAACACTCCGAGCACGAGCAGCACGAGGGCGACGTTCGGATCGGAAATCGCGCTGACGATCTTCTCGCGGATGGTCTTTTCGTATTCGATTACCTCCGGCGCCGTGAGCTGGAGCGTCTGCTTCCGCCCGTCGAAGCGGGTGATCTCGCGCCCGTTCAGGATCTGGAACAGCTCGGCCTCATTGCTGGCGACCACGTCGATGAGGTTATTCTTCAGCGCCTCCTCTTCCGTAAACGACTTACTCTCGAGCACGGTTTGTTCGGCAAGCTGGCTGTTGCGGCCGCGTTTTGCGGTGAGGCTGCGAATCGAAGCGGCAGCGTCGTTGCGGACCTTGGCGGCCATCGTTTCGTCCATTTGGCCACCGCCCATCAGCACCGGGGTGGCCGCGCCCGTGTTGGTGCCCGGCGCCATCGCCGCCACGTCGCCCGCCTGAAGAATAAAGAAGCCGGCCGAGGCCGCCCGCCCGCCGCTCGGTTCCACGAAGGTCACCACCGGAATCGGCGAGGCCACGATAGCCTGAACGATTTCGCGGGTCGCCTCGGACATTCCGCCGGGCGTGTTCAGACGGATCAGGATGATTTCCGCGCCCTCCCGCTTAGCCTCCTCTATGGCGCGGTTAATGATGTCGACTGTGACCGGGTGAACGACCCCGTCCACTTTGACCGCTTCGATCTTGGTCCTGGCGAACGCGGCCTGTACGGTTATGAGGAAACACGCCAGGGCCAGCGCCATCCGTTTCAAAGCATTAACACTATAGCATCAGGAGCAAGACGTGGGAGCGGCTCCGGGGACGTCCGTCTGCGCCGGACGCCCTTGCCGGCTTTACACAGCTTTACCAACTTTTCCCGCCGGGGTGCGTTTATACCTTTAGAAGGAGATAACATGAGAGCTTTTCTCAAGATGACAGCACTCAGCATGGTGGTTGGCGGCCTACTGTTTGCGCAGGCGCCGATGGGCCAGCGCATGGCCAATCGCCAGCAGCAACGTATGGCGCGGCGTGCGGCCGCAGTGCGCGCCCCTGGGGGCCAGCTGGGTAAGCTTATGGCCGGCTATCTCGGGCTTACCGAGCAGCAGAAAACCCAGATCCAAGCCATTTACCAGAACGCCCGGACGGAGTCGCAGCCGCTCCGGGAGCAGCTCCGTCAGAACCAGCAGGATTTGCGCGCGGCGATCGTCGCGGGCGGGCCTGTGGAATCGCTGGCCGCGGCGCAAGGTGAACTGCTCGGCAAGTTGACGGCGATCCGGGCGAACACCCAGATCCAGGTTCGCAAGGTGTTGACGCCGGAACAGCTCGCGAAACTCGACGAACTCCGGTCAAACCGCAGGGTGCGCCCCGGCCGCAGAGCCGGTCCGCCGCAGCAATAGCGGCGCAGTGAGCTGTCTGCGCGGGCGAATGGTGTCTGGCGAGGGCGGGCCGGGCAGATGACGGTCCGCCCCGCCGCTTCTACTCGTACTTGAGAGCGGCAGCCGGTTCGACGCCGGCGGCACGGCGCGCGGGCAGCAGGCAGGCGGCGATCGACACCGCTGTTAACAGCGCCGAAACCGCGACGATCGTAAACGGGTCGCGGGGGCGAATCTCAAAGAGAAGACTCGCCAGCATGTTCCCGGCGGCGAGGGCCGAGGCTATACCAAGAAGCAGCCCCACGGCGACAGGCGCCAGGCCCTGCCGCAGCACCAACCTGTAAAGGTCCGCCGGCCGCGCCCCCAGCGCGGCACGAATCCCCATCTCCCCAGTGCGGCGGGCCACCGAATAGGAAACCACTCCGTAGATTCCGAGACAGGCCAGCAGAAGCGCGGTGAAGGCAAACGAGCCGGCCAGTGTCATCTGGAAGCGGCGCTGCGCAACGGACTCATCCAGCACCTCGGAGATTGTCCGCATCTGTGGCACCGGCACATCGGGATCGGTTGCCCGAATGGCGGCGCGCATGGCGCCGGCCACCGACCGCGGATCTCCCGCGGCACGGGCAACCAGGATCGAACGGAACGGCACCCAGTTCGGGTCCCAGTAGGGCCGGTACACCATCGAGACCGGCGGTTTGTGTACTTCGGCGCGCACGTCGCCGACGACCCCGATCACTTCGTAGCTCATATTGTTGCCACGGCTGAAGGTGCGGCCGACTGCATCGCGGCCGGGCCAGAGCCGCTGGGCAAGACGCTCCGAAATCAGCGCCACGCGGCGGTCGCGGTCGTTGTCCGAGAAGGTCCGGCCGGCGCGGAGCGGGATGCCCATTGTGCGGAAATAATCCGCGCTCACGAAGCGGACGTTGACAAGGATTCGCGACTCCTCGCTTTCGGGCAGGCCGGGTATATATGCCTGGTCGATCCACGTCTCACCCTGCAATGGCAGCGCCGTGCAAATGGCGGCAGCCTGCACTCCCGGGCGGGAAGAAAGGTCGTTCAGCAGTCGCTGGTAAAAAGCCTCCCTTTGCTCGCGTTTCCCGTAGGCCGGACCCTCTATGGCGAGATCCACGGCCAGCACGGTGGGCGCGCTGAAGCCTTTGTCGACCCGCATCAGGCGTACGAAACTGTTCATCAAGAGCCCGGCGGTGATCAGCAGGACGGCGCTGAGCGCCACCTCCGCCGTCACCAGCAGGCTGCGGATCCGCAGGCCGCTGCGCGACTCGGTGGCCGTGCGGCCGCCGGCTTTGAGCGCCTGCTGCGGGTCGGCGCGGCTCGTGCGCCAGGCGGGCAGTAATCCGAAGAGCAGGCACGTGAGAAGGGTGAGACCGAGCGCGAAGATCAGGACGCCGGCATCCACCTGCACCTCGTTCAGGCGCGGAATATCCAGCGTGCTCCGCCTGAGCGCGGCCACCGCGAACGCTGCGGCGCCGAGGCCGATCCCGCCTCCCGCCAGACCGATTATCAGCACTTCCGCAAGCGCGCCGCGGAGCAACTGCGCGCGGCCGGCGCCCAGCGCGGTGCGGACGGCAGCTTCGCGGGCACGCCGCTCCCCGCGCGCGAGCAGCAGGTTCGCCAGATTCACGCAAACAATCAGCAGCACCACTCCGACCGCGCAGAGGAGGTAGATGAGCCCGCGGCCGGCGTTCCCCACCACCGTATCCAGCAGCGGCGTCACGTGCGCCCGCAGTTCCGTCTTCGCTCCGGCCAGTTGGATCATCTGAAGCTGCACGGCTTCGAGTTCGGCGCCGGCCCGTTGGCGGGTCACACCGGGTTTCAGGCGCGCAATGACGGCGTAGTTATGGCGCCCCAGCAACTCGGCGAGTTCATCGTCTCGAAAGCTGAGCGGGCGGAAAAGATCGGCTTGCGGCGCGACGCTTTCGCCGGTCCCAAAGGCATTGCGGTTCGGGTAGCGGAAATCGGGCGGCAGCACTCCAACGACGGTGTGAGGCAGGCCGTTCAGCCGGATGGTCTTGCCGACCAGCGAGGGATCGGCGTGGAAGCGGCGGCGCCAGAGGCCGTCCGTGAGCACGACTACATTGTCTCGGCCGCGCTGCTCCTCCTCATCCAGAAAATCGCGGCCCAGCGCCACGCGGACGCCCAGAACGCGGAACAGATTGGGCGAAACAGAGGCCGCTTCCAGGCGCTCCGGCTCGCCGCTGCCCGTAAGGTTCAGCGAGACCTGGATGATCGCGGACATGCCTTCAAACGATGGGCACTGTCTCCGCCATTCGACGAAGTGGCGCGCGTTGACCGGAACCGTCGGGTACAGGTGCGCGAGGTGCGATGCGACCTCGCGAATCGAGACAAGCCGCTCGGGATCGTGATACGACAGCGGTTTCAACAGAACGCCGTTGACTACGCTAAATGTGGTCGTGGTGGCGCCGATGCCGAGCGCCAGCATCAGAATCGCTATGGAGGTAAAAGCCGGCTCGCGGATCAGAATGCGGGCGGCCAAACGCAGATCGCGCCAGAGATTCATATCCGTTGGTACGAATAAGGGACCAAAAGGTTCGAGCGAAACCGCGGCTTTTTAAACTTCGGGAGTAAGTAAGGGAATTAGCAGGCGAAAAGCTGGTAGCGCGGCTTTGAATCGGGTATTCTGTTTCGGGGGTGAAATGCCATGGCTTTGGCGATGATTCTGCTGGCTCTTGCCGGGGTAGCCTGGGCTCAGCCGGCTTATGACCTGCTGCTGCGCGGGGGGCATGTGATCGACCCGCGAAACAAGATCTCCGGACGCCGGGACGTGGCGATTCGCAATGGCCGCATCGCCGAAGTAGCGGCCAGCATCGACCCGGCGCGCGCCGCCAGGGTGATTGACGTTTCCGGCCTGTATGTCGTGCCGGGGATCATCGACATCCATGTGCATTGCTACGCGGGCACCGGCGAGCGGAACTCGTACGCGGGCGACAACAGCGTTTATCCCGACGGCTTCAGCTTCCGAGCGGGCGTCACCACGATGGTCGACGCCGGCGGCGCCGGGTGGCGTAATTTCGCCGATTTCAAGGACCGCATCATCGACCGTTCGCGGACCCGCGTGCTGGCTTTTGTCAATATCGTCGGGCACGGTATGCGCGGCGGCAAGTTCGAGCAGAATCTTGCAGACATGGAGGCCAAACCGACAGCCGAGGCGGCTCTGCGGTACAAAGACCTCATAGTCGGGATTAAGTCGGCTCACTATGAGGGGCCGGAGTGGACGCCCATCGAAAACGCGGTCGAAGCGGGTTCGATTGCCAACGTACCGGTGATGATCGACTTCGGGAGGAACCGCCCGGAACGGCCGCTGCACGATTTGATTCTGAAAAAGCTCCGGCCGGGCGACATATACACACACGTTTACTCCGGGCTTCGTAATGAAATCGACGACGACCGGAGGGCGAACCCCGCCCTGTTCGAGGCGCGGAAGAGAGGAGTGATTTTCGATGTCGGCCACGGTGGCGGCAGCTTCCTCTGGCGCGTGGCGGTGCCGCTGATGCAGCAGGGCTTCCCCCCGGACTCGATCTCGACCGACCTGCACATCGGCAGCATGAACGGGGGAATGAAAGACATGCTCAACGTAATGAGCAAGTTCCTGGCGATGGGTATGTCTTTGGACGACGTCATCGCGCGCTCGACCTGGAACCCGGCGCGCCTGATCCGGCGCGAGGAACTGGGCCATCTGTCGGTGGGGGCGGTAGCCGATGTTGCGGTGCTGCGGCTCCTGAAGGGCGATTTCGGCTTCCTGGATATCGGCGGAACGCGGCTGCGAGGTTCCCAAAAACTGGAGTGCGAAATGACGCTCCGCGACGGGAAAATCGTCTACAGCTTGAATGGACTGGGAGCGCCCGAGTTCCGGTAATTCACAGGCGGCCTACAACTTACCATACTTTTCAAGTTACAAAAAGTTACCACAAAAATAGGATTGAATTTCATCATCCAGGTGTATACTACCCTCGCAAGTTGCAGCTTCCCGGCAGACTGACGGAGTTTCCGGGAAGCGTTTGGGCCGCATGATGGCGGCCTGTGTGCTGGGTGCAGCAAACAGAGGGGGACCGAGATGGGAATTCAACTTACCCGAATGGCCACGATTGCGGGGCTGATTGTGTGCATCAGCTCCGTGTTGATGGCGCAGGTCACTACCGGAACGATCTTGGGCACCGTCCGCGACAGCAGCGGAGCGGTAGTCACCGGGGCGGCCATCACCATCAAGGAAGTAACAAAGGGAACGTCGCAGACTTTTGAGACGGATGAAAACGGGGCTTATTACGTGCCTTTTCTTATCCCCGGCACTTATCAGGTGACGGTGGAAAAGGAGGGCTTCCGGAAGCAAGCCAGCCAAAGTTTTGAACTGCAGGTCGACCAGAAGGCGCGCATCGATTTTGCGATGCAGGTGGGCGCGCTGACGGAGACAGTTGAGGTGACGGCGGCGGCACCGCTGGTGAGGTCGGAGACGGCGGAACTGGGAGCGGTGGTTGCCGAAAGGGCGATCCGTGAACTGCCGCTGAACGGCCGCAACTTCGCGCAGTTGGTTTACCTCGCGCCCAACGTAACTCCGGGCCAGCAGGGCGAGAACTTGTCAGGACAAAGCTCGTTCAACCCGCGGGCGGCGTCTAACTTCAATGCGCTGGGCAGCCAGGCGAACACCAACGCCTGGCTGGTGGACGGCATCGACAATAACGAGTACACGTTCAACACGGTGATCGTTCAGCCATCAATCGAATCGGTGCGCGAGTTTAAGGTGTTGACGGGAACGTATTCGGCGGAATTCGGAAGAGGCGCGGGCGTAGTATCGGTTTCCACCAAGTCCGGCGGCAATGACTTGCATGGCAACGCGTTCGAGTTCCTGCGCAACGATGTGCTCGACGCGCGCAACTACTTCAACCACAAGCCGCAGCCCAAACCGCCTTACCGCCGCAACCAGTTCGGGGCGGCGCTGAGCGGTCCGGTGTATCTTCCGGGGCTCTACAACGGCAGGAACCGGACCTTCTTTTTCATGGATTACTTCGGGATGAGGGAGAGAAGGGGGCTGACGTTCGTCAACACCGTGCCGACGGCGGAAACGCGGATCGGCAATTTCAGCAATTTCACCAACGCCAGCGGCAGCCTGATCAGGATCTACGATCCTTTGACCACACGCCTGAATCCGAATTTCGATTCCACCCAGCCGGTCAGCACGACGAATCCGCAGTTCCTCAGGGACCCGTTCCCGGACAACGTGATTCCGCAGAACCGCATCCACCCGGTTAGCCTGAACGTCGCGAGCATTTACCCGCTGCCGAACGGACCCGGCAATTTCAACAACTACACGAGCAGCCTTCCCCGGTCCGTGG
The DNA here is from genome assembly GCA_029776225.1 of Acidobacteriota bacterium. Taxonomy (GTDB): domain Bacteria; phylum Acidobacteriota; class Terriglobia; order Bryobacterales; family Bryobacteraceae; genus Fen-330. The sequence continues at coordinate 261,195 of JAKOTR010000035.1, forward strand.
ACGACGACGGTTTTACCACCCGCGTGGATCACCAGATTTCGCCCTCAGATTCGCTGTTTGTCCGGTACAGCTATGAAAAGTTCCGGCTGAGCGCGCCGCAGGGGCAGGCAAACTGCTGCCTGCCGACTCCGGACTTCGCCGCCAGCAGGTTCGACCTGGGGCCGTACGTAGCCGGGCTTCAGGTGACCGACCTGACCACACAGGGGATGGCGATCAACGAAACGCACGTTTTCAAGCCGAACCTGGTGAACGAATTTCGCGGCGGATTCGCGCGCACGAACCCCTTTACGCGCCAGTCGGACATGGGGCACAATGCCGCCACCTCGCTCGGCATCCAGGGAATCAACATTTCCCAGCAGAGTTCCGGGATACCGAACATCAACATTGCGGACTTCACAGGACTGAGCGGCGGCCCCGGCTTCCTGCCGGCGAACCCGCGCCAGACGCACTGGCAAATTGAGAACGGCCTTGCGTGGACCCTGGGCCGGCACCAGACGAAATTCGGCTACCGCTACATCCGCCGCATGACCTCGCCGTACACGGGACCTCCGGGCGGCGGCCCGCGCGGCGACATAACCTTCGGGCGGAACTATACGAACGACCCGGTGACGAATACCCAGGGAACGGGTTTAGCCACGCTGCTGATCGGCTACGTCAGCGGCGGCGGCGGGCGCAGCATCCTGCTGGAGCCGTATTACACCACGGTCCAGGACCACGGCATGTACTTCCAGGACGACTGGAAAGTGACGCAGAGGCTGACCGTGAATCTTGGGGTTCGGTACGACATCTTTATACCGGACGTCGAGATCCGCGACCGGCTCGCCAACTTCGACCTGACCAACCTGCGGCTGGCCTGGGCGGGCGAAGAGGGCTATTCGCGGACAGCCGGCAAAGAGACCCGGTACCGCAACATCGGACCGCGGATCGGCTTTGCCTACGATCTGTTAGGGAACGGCACGACAATCATCCGGAGCGGATACGCGATCAGCTACTTCCCCGAGATGCCGTCCGGGTCGAACATGCTGGGCCAGCAGGTTCCGTTTGTGGTATCTCAAACTCCGTTCGGCAACCTGCCGACCAACCCAATCGATTGGACCGTAATCCCGCAGATTGACCGGCCATTCCCGGAGATTCAGACGTTCAAGCCGCGTACGACGGCCGAACTGAACGCGAATCCGGTGGCGGTGCTCGGGCACGGATTCCGCAATGAGACGCCTTCGATGATGAGCTGGAATTTCAACATCGAGCGGCAGCTCACCGGCAGTATGATGATGGAAATCGCCTATGCCGGCAGTCACAGCACGCACCTGGTGTTCGGCTACAACCCGAACGAGGTGCAGCCCGGCATCGGCTCCGTGCAATCGCGGCGGCTGCTGCAGCCGATAGCGAACGTCAGCAGCATCACGATTTTCGACCCGCGGAACTCCTCGACCTACCATGGCTTGAGCGGCAGGCTGGAAAAGCGGTTTTCCAGCGGGCTGCAATTCATGGCCGCGTACACGTTCTCGAAAAACCTGGACTACGGCGGCTCGGCGGCGAGTGGCGGCGGCCAGACCGGCGGACCCCAGACGATCACCAACATACGCGCTGGCCGCGGGCCTTCGGGCTTCGACGTGAAGCACCGGTTCGTAGTGAACTACCTTTACGAGCTTCCGTTCGGTCCTGGCAAGCCCTGGGCGACCAGCGGCGTCCCGCGATGGGTGCTCGGGGGATGGGCGCTGAGCGGCATCACGACCATCCAAACGGGCCGTCCATTCAACGTGACCCTGGCCACCGGCGTGAACAACGGCGCGCCGAGCTGGCCGAACCGAATCGGCAGCGGCAAGCTGGACAACCCGGACCGCGCCCGGTGGTTCAATCCGGCGGATTTCGTGGCGCCGCCTCCGAATACCTACGGGAACGTCGGGCGGGGCGTGCTGTACGGGCCGGGCCAGACGAACTTCGACGTCTCGTTCGTGAAGAACAACCGGATTCGCGAGCGCTACAACGTCCAGTTCCGGCTGGATGCTTTCAACCTGACCAACACGCCGTTTTTCGGTTTCCCCAACGCCGCCATCGGTTCGCAGACCGTGGGGGAGATCACGACAACAAACTCGGACATGCGCGACTTACAGTTCGCGTTGAAGTTTGAGTTCTGAGTAGTAAGTTGTGCCAGCGAGCCGCGGTCCGCGCGGGCCGCGGCTCTATGTTGAGCATCCCTTCGCCCGGCGGCAGCGCTACAGCGAGAACTGCGGGATTTTGATATTCTCCCCGTCCTTCATGGCGGAGAGGTGAGCATAGTAGCCTGGGACCGTCATGTTCAGCGCATCGATGATGTCAACCTTCGGCTTCCGGTTGCGCAGGATTGCATCGACGAAATCGTGGCCAAGATAGCCGTGGGAGCCGCCGTGCCCGCCCGGCTTGACGCCCGGCGGCAGGGCGTACTTCTTGGTATTCAGCCCTTTCGCCCTTGCCTCCGCGAGGCGCCTCTTCCCCTCGGCATCGCCGACAAATCCATCTTTGAGCCTTCCGTTGTGCCAGTCGTAGCCAGCATACTCTCCGCGGAGCCGCCCGGCTTCCAGATACTCGCCTTGCGAGTAGCAGACGACAAACCGGCAAAGCCCTCCTTTGCGGGTTCGAAACAGCCCCACCTCGGAGGTAAATACGTTGCCGATCGCGTTGGGCTTCCGCAGGCTCTTGTCGAACGGCGCCGTGCCCATGCAACTTACCTCGACCAGACTGTCGTGCGTCACGCCGACGTAATAGGCGGTCGCGTGAGTGGGATACCACATCGGCGTGCCATTCTTGCGCCAGTCTTTGTACGAGGGAAGGGATGTCCCCAGCTGGCGCGGATGGCAGTACTCTCCTTCGCAGTAAACGACGTTCCCGAAGACGTTCGCCGCGTAGAGCTTCTCCATGGCGTACAGGTCATCGTGGAAAACCGAGGTTTCGAACATCGCATACACGAGTCCCCGGTTTTTCTTCACGCATTCCAGCAGCCGCCATGCGTCTTCAATATCGCCCCAGAAGGCCGGAACGGCGGTGCAGACGTGCTTGCCGTGGTTGAGCACTTCGATGCAATGCCTGGCGTGGGACGGGGCGTCCGTGGCGACGAAGATGGCCTCGATGCTGTCGTCCTTTACCATCTCCTCGAGCGAGGGATAAGTCTTCGAGCACTTGACGTGCTTGGCCAGCGCCTCGCAGCGGTCGGGAAATAAGTCGCTGACTGCGACCACTTCTACGTTGGGATGGTTCTGGAATTCAAACTCGGCCGCAAACTTGCAATACCCGTAGCCGACCAGCCCGAACCGGATCTTGCGGTCGGTGTAAGGCTGCCAGACCTGTGACTGGTCCACCTCCGTGCGCGTTTGATCGAATCCCGGAATGACCTGGGTGTTCTGTGCGGCCGCCACCGTGGCGGCCGTTGCTCCTAGAAAAGAACGGCGGGTGGTTTTCGTTGCCATAATCCGGACCTCCATCTCCGCGGCGCTGCGCCGGGGGGCCTGAACGGAAGGCCCGCAAATGATCGTACTCTGTCCCGCGGTGGGCATCAACCGTCCTCCGGGTGGGGGCCGGGAGACGGTTGTGCCGGTGCAAGAGTGCTACCTCGCGCGGTCGAGCGCACGCTTTACAGCCGGAGTCGGATTGGTGATGTCGGTGGCCGAGCGGACTGTGATGGTTGCCAGCGCCTCGTGCTCCTCGTGGATGCGCGCCCGCAACTCCTCGGCGGGATTCCGTCCGCTGAGTCCGGAGTAGCCGAACGAGCGCGTCAGTTTGCCAAAAAGGAAGTTGTTCAGCGGGCA
>JAKOTR010000041.1 GCA_029776225.1 Acidobacteriota bacterium
TTGTTTGAACCGGGTACACGTCCGTTCACACGTGGTGGCGGGCACGGTCTACGCCACAGGCGCCCAGAGAAAATCCGGCCCCCTACCCTTCCGCCGTTTCCTCATCCGTCAGCGCCCTGAATCTGTTGCCAATTGGCAACAAAATGAAGAAGTGGCGATGGTCGGGGGCTTAGCGGTCGTCGCGCACCCCCTCACCACTGCAGGCGCGGCAGCTTCACCCGCACTCCCAATCGCTCAAGTTCACGATGGGCCTCGGCCGCCGCTAAGTAATCACCTTTCCGGCGGGCGTGAATCAGAGCCACCAGTAACGCAATGATGGTCGCATCCTGCTCATGGAAACACGTTTTGTCCGGCATAGCACACCTCCTCAGGTATGCTTTCCGGCTCCGTTTTGCGGAGGCGTTGCGTTGCGAAAAGCATAAACGGCGGTTTTACGGGGCTTTACGGCCGTGACCGTTGCGTGTTGCGTTGCGTTTCGCGTCCATCTCGGCGTCTATGCGGACGTCTATTTCGTCAATGCTGCTGCCCGGCTCACCGATGCGATCGAAGCCAGGCTCACCACACGCCAGTTCTCGGGCGTACGGATCGATCCTCCACGAGCCAAACGACACCGCCCGGCAGATCACTCCACCGGGCGGTTGACGCGGGAGGAGGGGAAAGAAGCCAAGCCGCACCGGCTACGCGGGTAAACCGGCGCGGCGTTCAACGTGGGTCAATCGGCCGGGCGGCTCATTGCCTCGCGCACCGCCGCAATTACTTCGCGCTTGAACGCGGCGCGGTCGGCGTCGTCGGCCGCGTTGAGTTCCATCTGCTGCTGCACCAGCGGCGCGACAATCGCGGCGAGCTGCTTTACCGTGGCGGTCAGCTCCGCGAACGCCTGAAGGTTGGCGAGGTCACGTTGCGCCATAAGGGCGGTAACATCGTGAGGCTCGCTCACCTGAGACAGTAGCTGACTGGCACCTTTCACGCTCTTGGGTACGCCGCTGTCGTAGTATTCCGCCGCAACTTCGCCTTCCGCTGATTCGGCCATCACTACGCGGCGGTTGTGAGTAGTGTTCTCGCTAAGTCGCAGGTTGCTGTTCTGATCCCAACTCGTCTCACTGCGGGCTTCGGTTGCTGTCCTGGCGTCTAGTCCGGGAGTGAAGAATGAGCATCCACCTACTAGCGGAGCCATCATCAGCAACAGCGGGACACACTTGGCGTTATTCGCCACGGCCTTGCGTGCAGTGTAAAGCCCCGTCGCCGTCAGTACCAAATAGACCCACTCGGGCACCGGCCAGCCCATCGCATCCGCGAAGGCCAGAGCGGCCATGACCGAGGCGACGATATAGGTACGCTTGCCCTTGATCCACGTTAGCAGGTTCATTGAATCACTCCTTATGTTCGGTTTGTGCCTGACTACGCACGAACTGGTCCAGCGCGCGGGTATTGTTCGCGATCGCTTCAGTGCACCTCTCCACCGTGGTCTTCAGCAACTCGACCCGGTTATCCTCTATCTCGCGCATCCGCTTGTTGAGTTCGCCGTCACGCTTCCACGCCCACCACACGAAGAACACCAGCCCGGCCACGGGTATGCCGAACCGCGCCGCCAGTTCCATCAGCCCGTCGCCAGGAACTGGAACCGACTGCGATAGCACCAGCCAGGAAATTACTGCTCCACTCTCAGCCATTCTTGTCACTTGGAGACCTCCAACCACTGCTGCGGGCCGTCCGCGTATATCACAATTTCACCGTTAGCTTTCCTTCCCAAAGCGTATGCTCGCGCCCGTCCTGCGTAACTACCAGCTGATACACGTAGTGGTATCTGCTAGCAGGGGGGCTGGTGTTGAGGCTGCCCGACTCCGCCCCGGTCAGCTCCACCGACGCATCGACCCCGCCGGCACCTGGCGTAATGCTGACCGTGCCGATCGCTGCCCATGTGCCCGTGCCTGCGGCGTGGTCAGCGGCCGGCATGTACCGAAATTCGGCCGTCGCGCCGGTCAGATCCTCGCCGGCCCACGTCGCACGCGGCATCGTTATCGCGCTGGCCCCGGTG
>JAKOTR010000060.1 GCA_029776225.1 Acidobacteriota bacterium
TGCATGCACCGCCGGCCAAAGGAGTGATTGGCGGGCAGCTCGATGTCCACGGTGAGCAGGTCGCCGGGCTTGGGCAGCTCCGTCATAATCCGATCTGCAACCCCGGATACCAGGATGCCGCCACGGCTGATGTTTTCGGTGATTCCGGCAAAAAGCAGCGACTTAGTCCTCGGGGAAGCCACGTAACACGGCAGCTTGACATCAACCCGAGGATCGGTACGCCTGTCCATTTTTGCCTTGTTGTTAGGAGTACACCCTATCACCGCAAGGATCAAGACCGAAAATGGATGATATATTTTTGTTGACTGAGGTTAACCGACAGTTTAAGATCGAAATTGCTTACGAAAATCGCCTCCCCGGCCTGTGGCGGGAAGGTCAAAGGCTGGTTATCGGGATACCACGCTAACCAAAGAGAGTAGTATCACGGTTAACTTCCGAGAAACAGAAAACGGCAAGGACATTCGGTGAAAGGGGCATCCGAAGCAACGAGACTTCTGGTACTTACGAGCAATCCCAGTGATAGTAGTACTAGAACTTAGCTAGATCCACAATGTTAACTTCGACACAGCCAAACTTTAGTACTAGACCTGGTCCGAGCGAGCGGAGCGGCCCGCAATTCATATCGAAATTCAAAAGATTTTGTTACGATATTTGCTCGCACGCTGCGGAATAAAGATGGCTCGTGTTCTGTTGTTCACCGATGAACCTGTACTGGCGAGGGGCTTCACTTCCGTACTTTCGGGCGTGCCCGGGTTCGAAAGCGTCTCCGTGTGCCACAGCGCCGCGGAGCTTGCAGGAAGCATTCTCAATACGAAACCGGATGTTCTGCTGATCGACCTTACGCCGGAGGTGACGTTCGGAATTCTCACGCAATTGCGCCGCGAATTGCCGAATTGCCGGATTGTTTTGTGGGTCCGCGCAATTTCTACGGAACTCGCTTACCAGGCGATGGAACTGGGTGTGCGCGGCGTGCTGCGGAAAACCTTGCCGCCGGAGTTACTGATCAAGTGTCTTGCCAAGGTCTCCGAAGGGGAGTTGTGGTTCGATAAGACGCTGACGGCCAGCTTTTTGTCGGCCAAGATGGTTTCGCTGACCAAGCGCGAGAGCCAATTGGTGAGCCTCCTGGCTCAAGGCCTCAAGAACAAGGAAATCGCCACGGCGTTGTCGATTTCCGAAGGGACCGTGAAAGTTTATCTTTCGCGCCTGTTCCAAAAAGTCGGAGTAAAAGACCGGTTTGAATTGGCCCTTTACGGCCTGAGAAATCTGCAACACATGAGCGGCGAGAGCTCGCCCCTGAGCCCGTCGCCGCATGAGTCCGCGGCGGCCGCCGGCCGCGATCCGGCTCAGATGCAGTGGCTCAGGTCGCTGGTGCTCGAGAAACAGCCGGTAAAGCCGGGCGATCAGGTGCAGTTCTGGAGTCCCCGCTCGTAGCGGATTCCCGCCCAGACACAACCCGTTTTGCGCGGGGAATCTGAGCGGGGAAACAGAGCGTCGCCGCCATGCAACCGCTTTTCACGCAATCTCCGAGCAGCCCCGCCCTGCTCTCGGCGGAGGAACCGGATTTAAGTCAACTCTTCTCTCGGCTCTGGCCGACGCAGGCCAGCCGCTGGCCTGGTTTCACCATTTCGGTGATACTGCACGTACTGGCAGTACTACTGATACCACCGATCTCTGCGCGCATCGAAGCGGAATCCGACCGTCGAATCTGGGCGCGGCAGGAGAGACTCATGCGGACGCTGCGGATTCGCGTCCCCGAGCAGCTCTACATCGCGTCCGCCCCGAGGAGGACGCCGGAGCCCAAGCGGGCCGTCCAGCGTCCGAAACCGGCGGCGCCCGCTCCGGCGGCGGCAAAACCGCAGGCCCCCGCGCCCGCCGAAACTCACCGCGCCGCTGCCCCCAGGCGGCGCTTCGATCTGCCGCCCGCACAGCACCGCACGCAGAGCAGCCAAAGCCTGATCCAGCCGTTGCAGCCGCCGGATCTGCTGCCCCAGCCGGGACTGCGGCTGCCTGAAGTGTTCTTCTGGGCTCCGCCGGTGTCGCGCATGCCTCCGAAGCCGTTCGTGCAGCCGGGCCATGCCGTTCCTCCGGCACGGCCGCGGGTGTTGGATGCCCCGCCCCGGCTCGACTTGCCAACGCTGACACCGACCGCGCCTCTCCAGGTTGCGCAGCTCATGACTCGCTCGCCGCTGGAGGCGCTTCCGGATTCCCAACCGATACGCACGAACTACCCCGACCAGCCCAGCCCACGCAGCGGTCCGTCGGGGGACCCGCTTCCCGGCGACCCGACCAATGTCTTATCGATTTCATCGGACCCGCTGCCCTTGCGGGAGTATCTGGCCGTGCCTCCAGGGAATCAGATCGGCAAAGCGCCGGAATCCGGAAGCCAGACGGGCCCCTTGAGCGGAACCGGCAGCGGGGGCACAGGCAGCGGCACGGGCACAGGACCACGCGGAAGCAGAACCGGGACCGGAACTGGAACGGGAACCGGCACTGGCGCCGGATCGGGACCGGGAGGATCGGGATCGGCCGAGGCCGACGGCTCGCCAGACGCAATTGCGTTTTCGCCGGCGGTAAACGCGACGCGCATCGACCACTCCGCGACCGGCGTTTTCGACGTCGTTGTGCAGTCGAGTGGAGTGGAAGGCTTCCCCGAGAGCGCGGGTGTGCTGAGCGGCAAGCCGATTTACTCCGTCTACCTGTCGGTGGGCGCGCCTAAGGATTGGATTCTGCAATACTGCATTCCGTTTGGCGAGGGGAACTCCGCCGAGGCAAGCGGCGCTGTTATCAAACTGGGCAACCCTTCGCCGTTAACCGCTCCCTTCCCCCGCGTGACGTTCCGGCCGTTTTTCGATCACCGTCCGGGAACCTACCTGATGCTGCACGGGTTCATCACCGCGGAGGGGAAGTTTCAGGACTTGAAGCTGCTCGGCGCCGGCGACCCGCGCTCGACCGCCGTTGTGATCGCCATACTGAACCGCTGGGAGTTCCGCCCGGCAACGCAGGACGGCCGTCCCGTGCGCGTGGAAATTCTGCTGGCGATACCCGGCGAGTAGACTCCGTCAGATTCGCAGCTCGTAGCCCAGCGCCTTCATGCGCTCGATGATGGCCGAGCGCACTGCGCCGACTTCCTCCAGCGACAGCGTATGATCGGCAGCCGCGACGGTGAGGCGGAACGAGACGCTCTTCTGGCCTTCGGGAATGGGCGGTCCCGAGTACTGGCGCAGGAATTCAATGGACTCAAGCTGCGGCCCGGCGGATTCGACGATAAGTTTTTGGAGCGTGCCGGCCAGCTCGCGCATACCCGCAATGACGGAGAGGTCAAACGAGCTTGCCGGGAAACGCCGGATGGGCTTGTAACGCTTCTCGCGCGGCTGCAACTCCTGGACGAGGCGCAGATCGAGATCCAGAACGGCCGCCCTTCCTTCGATGAAAGACGGGTGGAATTCGAACAGGCGGCCGACAACGCGCCCCTGCCAGAGCACATCGGCCGCGCGCGTTGGATGCTCGAACGAACGCGGCGCGGCGGGTCTTACCTCGGCGCCGCGCATCAGGCACTCGGTGAGCCGCTTCAGCTCAAACAGATTTTGTTCCCCGTCTTCGCGGCGGTAGATTGCCGCGGCCAGGTGGGGAATCTCGTCCGGCAGACCCTCGGCGCGCTTGTGAATCTCGCGCCCGATTTCGAACAGCCGGAACGAATCCAAGTGCCGCGCGTTGTCGACAATGTTGCGGAAGATGCCGGGCACAAGGCTCATCCTCATCAGGCTCTGATCGGCGGCGATAGGGTTGGCGACGCGCACATGCGCTTCCGGATCAAAGCCGAGCGCCGCGGCCTGTTCCTCGCTGAGGAAGGAGTAGTTGTAAACTTCCGTAAAGCCCTGGGCGGCCACCATGGAACGAACGCTGCGGTGGAAGAGGCGCTCTTCGTCGTCCGGCGGCGGCACGACGGCCATCACCGGCGCCTGCGGCTCGATCGTGTCGTAGCCGATCATGCGCCCAACCTCTTCGACGAGATCGTCCTTGATTGAGATGTCCTTCGTGGCGCGCCAGCTCGGCACGCTTACGGAGAACACCCCGGGCTCGGGCTCCTCCACACCGAACGCGAGCCGTTCGAGAATCTCCCGCACGGTTGCGGGTTCGACCCCGCGCCCGAGTTTCCTTGCCAGCCAGTCCAGCGGCAGCTTGATCGGCGGGGGCGCGGGCATTTCTTTTTTCTGATCGGCGAACCCGCCCACGATGCGTATGCCCGGCGAGACCATGCGGAAAAGCTCGACGGCGCGCGCGAGGCCGCGAATGGTGTTGGCCGGGTCCTGAGCCTTTTCGTAGCGCATGGAAGCGTCGGTGCGCAGCTTGAGCTTGGACGAGGTCTTGCGGATATTCGAAGCGGAGAAGCACGCGCTCTCGAGAACGATGCGGGTGGTGCGCTCGTTAATGGCGCTGTCGAGTCCGCCGATCACGCCTGCCAGCGCTACGGGGCCGCGGGCGTCGGCGATGACAAGGTTCGAAGAGTCGAGCGTGTATGTTTCCTCGTTCAGCGCGACAAACACCGCGCCTTCGGGAGCCCGCCGGATGAAGATCGTATCGCCGTGGAGCAGGTCGGCGTCGAAGGCGTGCATCGGCTGCGCCAGCTCGGCCATGATGTAGTTCGTCACGTCGACGATGTTGTTGATCGGGTTCAGGCCGATGGCTTCCAGCCGGTACTGGAGCCAGGGCGGCGAGGGCCGCACGGTCACGTTCTCAAAGACCAGCGCGCTGTAGCGCGGGCAGAGGTCGAGGTCCTCGATGGCTACCTTCACGGGCGCGGGCCCGGCGGGAACGAGTTCCGGCTTCACCGGGTCGATTAAGCGCAACCCGAGAATGGCCGCCACCTCGCGAGCCATTCCATAGTGGCCCCAAAGGTCCGGCCGGTGCGTGAGCGACTTGTTGTCGATTTCGATAATGCTGTCGGGCCGACAGCCGGGGATTGGGGCGCCGGGTTCGGCGTCGAGTTCCATGATGCCGGCGGAATCGCGGTTGATGCCGAGTTCGGCGCCGCTGGCGAGCATGCCGTCGCTTTCCACGCCGTCAATCGTCGCCTTGCCGATCTCGCGGCCGCCCAGCTTCGTTCCGGCCGGCACGTAGGCGGTCACGATGCCCGGGCGGCAGTTCGGGGCGCCGCAGACAACGGTCCGGGTTCCGTAAGCGCCCGCTTCGATTACCGCCTTGACGTTATGACTCCCGGCGATCGGTTCGACGCTCACGACCTTGGCGGCCACGACGCGCTCCAGGTGCGCTCCTACGGTGGACACACCCTCGCACTCCGCGGTCTTCATCGTGATCAGCCGGCCGAGTTCCGCCGGATCGATCTGGAGACCTTCGACAAGCTCGGAAAGCCAGTTATACGAGAAATTCAAGGGAGAACCTCAGCGTTGCTTCAAAACTGCTGCAAAAACCTCAGATCGCCGCTTTGGAGCAGGCGTATGTCGTCGATGCCGTAGCGCATCATCGCCAGACGCGTCAGCCCCAGGCCGAAAGCAAAACCGTTCCACTCATCCGGATCGATGCCGCTTATCCGCAACACGTTCGGGTGCACCAATCCGCAGGGCAGCAGTTCGACCCAGCCGCCCTGCTTGCAAACCGGGCAGCCCGCGCCGCCGCAGATCAGGCACTGGATGTCCAGCTCGAAGCCGGGTTCGACGAACGGGAAATAGCCCGGCCGGAGCCGCACCGTGACATCCCGCTTGAAGATGTGGCTGAGCAGCCTCTTCATGAAGTAGATCAGGTGGGCCACCGAGACGTCGCGGTCGATCATCATGCCTTCGAGCTGATAGAAGGTGTGCTCGTGCGACGCGTCCACTTCTTCGTTGCGGAACACGCGGCCCGGCGCGATCATGCGCAGCGGCGGCCCGAAGCGCTCCATGCCGCGCACCTGCACGGGTGAAGTGTGGGTTCGCAACAGATTGCCGCCGACAATCCAGAAAGTGTCCTGCATGTCGCGCGCGGGATGATCGGGCGGGATGTTCAGCGCATCGAAGTTGTGGTATTCGGTCTCCACTTCCGGGCCGTCGAGCACGGCGAATCCCATCGAGGTGAACAGATCCTCGATCTCGCGCTGGATCTGGGTTATGGGATGCAGGCTGCCCGGGCGCGGACCCGGCGCGGGGAGCGTCAGATCGACCCATTCGGCGTCCAGCCGGGCGGCCAGCGCCTGTTGCTCGAAGCGCGCCTTGCTCGTTTCGATCGCCGCTTCCAGGCTTGCCTTCACGGCGTTCAGCAGCTTCCCAACGCGCGCGCGCTCCGCCGGAGCGAGCCGGCCGAGTTGCTTGCTGATTTGCGCCAGGGTGCCTTTGCGGCCAAGCACCTCGACGCGCACGGACTCGAGATCCTCGGGTCCGGCCGCCGCTTCGAGCCGCGCCCGCGCGCTCGCCTCAAGCTCGTTCAGCGTGGATTCCAAAGATACAGTGGATTCGGGCATGGCTCAGGCAACCGGCGTAAACACCTCAGAGGTTTTGGAAAGTTCCCAGGCGAGATGGTTGATATAAAGCCGCAGCACGGGTTCGGAGTACTTGCCGCGGAACTCCTGATAGACGCGCTCCTGCCAGCCTTCGGTCAGGTACTTATCCGCATCCAGATTCTTATCGAAAAAGCCGTCCTGGTTGGGGATACCAAGGAAGTCCAAAACCTCCCGGATCATGTCGAGGTGCGCGATCAGCACCGCCTGGGCCAAATCCTTGGCGAATTCCTCATCGCCCTGCTGCAAGCGCGCCCAGAATCGCGGAATCCCTTTGCGGAGGCTCTCGGTATTCAGCTTTGCGAGGTGGGCGCGCGTTTTCAACGTCTCGTAAAGCTGGTACGTCTTGAGTTTTCCAATCGAAATCTGACGGACAAGCTCAGCGAATACATCTTCGCCAAGCGAAAGAAAAACCTGGGAAAGCTCCATCACCGCCAGCGTAACATATCGAGTCCGGTGTGTTCCGGGGCGCCGCCGGTCTTCACGCGGCGGCGCCTGGAGTCAGAAGCGGTATCCCACGCCCACGCAAGGCAGCACCGTCAACGTGGGTCCGCCGTGTGCGTAAACCTGGATATGCGGCCGGATGTACAACGACTCCCACACGCTGATCGTAGCCCCGCCGCCGAAAACGCCGGCGAAACCGGTGTCGTTCGCCCTCGGGGGGCGACCTCTGAACGTGCGGCGGACAACACCACCGCCGATCTGAACAAACGGCCGGGTCCTCCCCCGGGCGCTTTGCAGTACATAGCTCGCGGTGGCGAAATGGCGGTCTTCCATGGTGCCATGGACGTTGTTGAAGAGGTAATCGAGCTGTATCCGGTGGTTACCCGCGTACGGATAGCCGAAGCTCAGCCCGACCGCCGAGATTCCGTGCGTATCCTGATTCTCCCCGACGGAAAAACCACCGCCGCCAACAATGGAAAGATCGGCCTGTTGAGCAACGGCCGGAAGCGCCAAAACAAGGAAAGCCAGCAACGGAATTACGGAATTCTTGAGCATTTTCCCCAAGTTCCGGCCTCCATGAAACGCTGCGCCGTGCGGCACAACTACTCATGAAGCCGCCGGAACTTTTTCTATGGTACCCGTAAAGCGGGTGCAGTTCGCTACAATTGAATACGGTCTATAAAACAAATGAGCAATCTGGTCGTACTTGGCGCACAGTGGGGGGATGAAGGAAAGGGAAAAGTTGTCGATCTGTTTTCGGAACGCTTCGATGTAGTCGTCCGCTACCAGGGCGGCCATAACGCCGGGCACACGGTGCGCATAGGCGACCGCAAAGTGATTCTGAAACTGGTCCCAACGGGAATTCTGCGGAAAAACAAGCAGGCGGTGATCGGCAACGGCGTGGTGGTGGATCCGGCCGCGCTGCTCCAGGAAATTGAGGGCCTGGAAGCCGCCGGAATTCCGGTTAAGGGCCGGTTGTTCGTCAGCAATCGCGCGCACGTGATCACGCCGTTTCACCGGCTGATGGAGCAGCTCTCGGAATCCCGGCCGGGGCGTGCGATCGGCACGACATCGCGCGGCATCGGGCCATGTTACGAAGACAAGGTCGGCCGGCGCGGCATACGCATCGCCGACCTGATAGACCCGGAGGTGTTCCGCCCCATTTATGACAACCTCGCCGCGGATAAGGAAGTGATCCGGGCCGCCTTCAATCTGGGAGAGCCGGTGGACGTCGAGGCCACGCGGCGCCAGTACGAAGAGTACGGCGCGCGGCTCGCCCCGCTGGTCGTCGACACCGCCGCCATGCTGAACGCGGCGATTCGGGACGGCAAGCGGCTGCTGTTTGAGGGCGCGCAGGGCACGATGCTCGATATCGACCACGGCACGTATCCTTATGTGACCTCGTCCAGCGCCGGCGCGGGCGGGGTCGCCAGCGGCACGGGAGTGGCTCCCACCCGTATCGGCGCCGTACTGGGCGTGACCAAAGCTTACATCACGCGGGTCGGCGGCGGCCCGTTCCCTACGGAAATCCACGGCGCGACGGGCGAAGAGCTGCGGAAAATCGGGAACGAGTTCGGCGCCGTCACGGGACGGCCGCGGCGCTGCGGATGGTTTGACGTTCCGCTGCTCCGCTACACCGCGATGATCAACGGGTTCGATAGCCTGGTCGTCACCAAGCTGGACGTCCTCGACAGCTTCCGGGAGATTCCCGTCTGCACCGGCTATAAGCTGTGCGGCAAGCTGATCACCGACATGCCCGCCACCACGCAGGCGATGGCCGCCGTGGAGCCCGTTTACGAAAATCTTCCTGGCTGGGGCAAGCCCACCGCAGGCATAACGAAGTACTCGGACCTGCCCGCCCGCGCGCGGGACTATCTCCAGTTCCTCGCAGAGCAGACCGGGGTGGAGGTCGGCGCGATCTCTACGGGACCTGAGCGCTCCCAGACCATCGTGGTCCCGGGCTCGAAACTGGAAAAGCTGCTGTAGGATCAAAGCGACCCGGAGGTGCGCTCCGAGCGCCGCTGCCAGTGCGTCCGAGTCCTCAGAGCGCCTTCAAAAAAGCTTTTGCTTCCTGGATGCCGGGGAAAGCGCGTTCCGCCTGCCGGAACTCGGCGGTGTGGACGCTGCGGCGGGCGCCGCGAGTCTGCGCCGGGTAGCGGAGGTGCAGCATTTCGTGGAAGAGGACGTAGTCCAGGACAACCTGGGGCACTTTCGGGTCGTCGAGCAGCTTGCTAATGATGATGGCGTTGTGGGAGGGGTCGTAGTGTCCCAGCATGGTGCGGGAGGCGCGGCGGCTCCAGCCCAGCAGCGGGCGGGCCATCAGTCCGTTGAAGTGCCGGAGATTCAGCTCCTCGAAGCGCTCCTCCAGGTTGAAGTGCTTCCCCTGCGGGCCGGAGATGAATTTCCGCCCGCGGATCTGCCGGATGAGATGAATGCTCCGCCTGACGTCGTGGCGGTTGAGATAGAGCCGGTAGCGGTGGGCGTAGGAGGCCGGCACCGGGCGGCGGAGCAGTTTTCCGAGCAGGATGTAGGCGAGAGCTTCCATGACCGGAGCCGGGGCGCCCTCCAGCAGGTCGCTCATCCGGATTTCGATCCGCCCGGAATCATAGCGGGCGAAGCTGTCCGGGTTGGCGAACTTGCAGAAGGTAACGGTGATTTCGGGAGGTTTCGTCCTCGGCTTCAAGTTGCGGAAAACACGGGTGTAAATCTCGCGGGGAGTTTCAAAGAAGAGAGCGCTCTCGACTTGCATCTCCGTAGTAATTAACATAGCAAGTTTAGGTTGATTATCGCCTTCTGTTCGTTTTCGCCGCGATACCATGTGTTGTTTGACCCGAGATTGGAGGATTCGTGCCTAATGCGATGATCAGCGCGCTCGGTTGCTACGTTCCGCCGCGCGTGTTGACAAATTTCGATCTGGAAAAGATGGTGGAGACCAGCAACGAGTGGATCCTGGAACGTACGGGGATCCGCGAGCGGCACATTGCCGACCCGGAGGTGGCCACCTCAGACATGGCGGTAAACGCCGCCCGGGAGGCGCTGGCCCAGCGCGGCATCGACGCGACCGAGATCGAAATGATTCTGGTCTGCACCGTGACCCCGGACATGATGTTTCCCTCGACGGCCTGTCTGGTGCAGAAGCAGTTGGGGGCGAAAGGCGCCTGGGGCTTCGACCTGATCGCCGCATGCTCGAGTTTCCTGTACGGCCTGACCACGGCCGCCCACCTCGTGATCGCCGGCAGACACAAGAAGATTCTGGTGATCGGGGCCGACACCATGTCCCGGATCATCGATTACACGGACCGCGCCACCTGCGTGCTGTTCGGCGACGGCGCGGGCGCAATGCTGGTCGAAGCGACCGACGACGATTCGGTGGGCCTGATCGATTTCATCAACGAGATCGACGGTTCAGGAGCGCCGTTCCTCTATATGCCGGCGGGCGGAAGCCGCATGCCGCCTTCGATCGAGACCGTGCAGAAACGTATGCACTACGTACACCAGGACGGCCAGCAGGTGTTCAAGTACGCGGTGCGGAAGATGTACGAGACGTGCCAGGCTTTGCTGGATAGAAACGGCATCAAGCCGAACGATATCGCGGCGCTGATACCGCACCAGGCAAACCGCAGAATCATCCAGGCAACGGCCGACCGCCTCGGGATCAATTGCGAAAAGGTGATCATCAACATCGACCGCTACGGGAACACGACCTCGGGCACCATCCCACTGGCAACCCGCGACGCGATCGCGTCCGGGCAGTTGAAAAAAGGCGGGCTGGTGCTGTTCGCGGCCGTCGGCGCGGGATACACGGCTGGCGCGAGCCTCTGGCGCTGGGCGTACTGATATTCGCCGGTCACACGGCGGCAGCGCGAGCGTAGACCTGCTCCGCCGCGGAGGCGCCGCTCGCGGGCGGGCGGTAGCCCTCCGCCTTCAGCGCGGCTTCGAGCGCGGTCAGGAGCGTGAGCACGTTCTCGCAGGTGGAGGAAGCGCCCATCAGGCCGATGCGAAGAATGCGGCCGGCGAGCGGCCCGAAGCCGCCAAGAATCTCGATACCATGTTCCTCGATCAGACGCTTGCGGATCTTCGCGTCGTCAACGCCTTCGGGCAGCCGCGGCGTGTTCAGCGTCCAGAGGCGGTGGGCGGGATTCTGCACGTGCATGGATAGCCCCATCGCCTCCAGGCCCGCGACAAGCGCGAGGTGGTTGAGCCGGTGCCGTTCGTAGCGGCGTTCCAGCCCTTCCTCAACGGCCACGGCAAGAGCTTCCCGCAGAGCGTAGAACATGCTGACCGGGGCGGTGTGGTGATAGCGGTGCGCGCCTTCGTAGTAGTCGTCGAGTAATTTCAGATCGAAATAGAACGACCGCACAGGCGCCTCGCGAGCGCGCAGGACCTCAAGCGCCCGCGGTGAAAGCGAGATGGGGGCAAGTCCGGGCGGGCAGCTCAGGCACTTCTGAGAGCAACTGTAAGCGATATCGATGCCGGTTTCGTCCATCTTGACCGGCATCCCGCCCAGTGAAGTGACGCAATCCGCGATCACGAGAGCGCCCACTTCGTGCGCCGCTTCGCAGATCGCCTTGCCGTCCTGCCATGCGCCGGTGGAAGTTTCCGCCTGGACATAAGCGACGACTTCCGGGCGTTCGCGCAGAATAAACTCCCGCGCCTCGGCATCGCTGAACGTCTCGCCCCAGGGTTTTTCGAAGCGCACAACCGCGGCGCCCTGGCGCCTGGCGATATCGGTGATGCGGTCGCAAAAGTAGCCGTTGGCGAAAACGGCGAACCGCGTGTCCGCGCCGGCGAAGTTGGTGACGGCGGTCTCCATTCCGGCGCTGCCGGTCCCGGAGATGACCATCGTGAAGTGGCTCTCCGTACCGAACACCATGCCAAGCATGCGCCGGATGTCCTCGGCAACCTCGAAAAAGTACGGATCGACGTGGCTGACAATAGGCAGCCGCATCGCTTCATAGACGCGGGGCTCAACCATGCTGGGCCCAGGTCCCAAGAGCAGGCGCGGCGGCGGAGACAGCGGCGGCACTTGCATAGCGCTATGGTCCGTAAAATGGGAGGGCGATGTCAACGGCGTTGCCCATCGATCCGCTGATTCCCGCGGTGCTGGAGGAGCTACGAAAGGCGCGCGCGCTGGTGCTCGAAGCGCCGCCGGGAGCTGGCAAGACGACGCGAGTCCCGCCGGCGGTGATGCGGGAGATGCCCGGCGAGGTCCTGGTTCTGGAGCCGCGGAGACTGGCCGCGCGCCTGGCGGCGCGGCGGGTGGCGTTTGAACTCGGGGAACGTGTTGGCGAGACGGTGGGATACCAGGTGCGCTTCGAGGAGGCAGTGGGGCCGCAGACCCGCCTCAAGTTCATGACCGAAGGCGTGCTGACACGCAGGCTGCTGTCGGACCCCGAACTGCGCGGCGTCTCCGCCGTCCTGCTGGACGAATTTCACGAGCGGCACCTGGAAGGGGATACGGCGCTGGCTCTGCTGCGCCGATTGCAAGAAGGCCCGCGGCGGGACCTGCGGCTGGTGGTCATGTCGGCGACGATCGAAACGGCGCCAGTGGCGGAGTACCTGGGCGGCTGCCCGGTGCTGCGGTCGGCAGGGCGGCAGTATGAGCTTTCGATCGCCTACAGGCCATCGTCGCCCGAGCCCCTGGAACAGCAGGTTGCGGCAAGCCTGGAGACGCTGCTGCGCGACGGGCTCGACGGCGACGTGCTGGTGTTTCTTCCGGGAGCGGCGGAAATTCGGCGGGCGGCGCGGGCGTGCGAGCGGCTCGCGCAACGAGCGGGACTGCTGCTGCTTCCCTTACACGGGGACCTGCCGCCCGAAGAGCAGGAACGCGCCCTCGCGCCCGCGGACCGGCCGAAGGTGATCCTGTCGACCAAGGTGGCGGAAAGCTCGGTGACGATCGAGGGCGTGACGGCGGTGATCGATAGCGGCCTTGCGCGGGTGGCCAGCCAGTCGCCGTGGTCCGGGCTGCCCAGGCTCACGGTGTCGCGCATCAGCAAGGCATCCGCCAACCAGCGCGCCGGGCGTGCCGGGCGCACGCGGCCGGGCCGGGTCATCCGGCTGTATCCGGCCGAGGATTTTCACCGGAGGCCGGCGCAGGACGTGCCGGAGATCGCGCGGGTGGAATTAACCCAGCTCGTGCTGACGCTGGCGGCAATGGGGGTGCGCCCGGCGGAGTTGCAGTGGCTGGAAAAACCTCCCGAAGCGGCCGTCGAGGCGGCAGGCGAGCTGCTCCGGCGGCTGGGCGCGATGGATGAAAACGACCGACTGACTCCGGGGGGGCGGCGGATGGCCGCCATGCCCGTGCATCCTCGGCTGGCGCGGCTGATTCTGGAAGCGGCGGACCGGGGAGCGGCAGAAGACGGGTGCGCGCTCGCGGCGCTGTTGAGTTCCGGCGAGAGATTGCCACGTGATGCGGAGCACGCCGGGCCTTCGGATTTGCTCCTGCTGCTCGAAACCGACTGGGAACCCCGCACGCGCCGGCTCTTCGAGCAGATCAGGCGCTTCGCGCCGCGAGGACAGCGAGGCAAGGGAGGCGACGAAGCTCTGCTGATGGCGGTGCTGGCGGCGTTTCCAGATCGCGTCGCCAGGAGACGGAAAGGAAACGATCTGCTGCTGGCCTCGGGAGGCTCAGCGGTGCTTTCGCCGTCGAGCGTGGTGCGGAACCATGAATTCCTGGTGGCCGTGGATCTCGAGGAACGAAGCGAGCACGGGCTGCCGCTGGTGAGACTGGCGAGCGGCATCGAGCCGGAATGGCTGCTCGATTTGTTTCCCGAGCGCGTGACCGAACGGCGCGGGCTGGAGTGGAACCGCGCGGCGGAGCGCGTGGAGGAATCCGGCGCGCTGCTCTACGACAAGCTGGTGATCGAGGAGAGCCGCGGAGCGCCGCGCGACTCCGAGCAGGCGGCCCGGCTGCTGGCCGAAAAGGCGCTCGATGCCGGAATCGCGCGATTTTGCGAGCCGGAGGAGCTGGAGCAGTTTCTCGCCCGCACGGCGTTCGCATCGGAGCATACTCCGCTGGTAAGGGAGTTGGGCGAGGAGGACGTGCGCGCGGCGCTGGCGTCGCTGTGCCATGGACTGGCGAGCTTTGCGGAACTGGAGAACGCGGCCCGGAAGGGCGGCTTGCTGCGGGCGCTGGAGGCCGGTATGCCGGCGGACGCGCGGCGGGCGCTGGAGGAGTATGCGCCGGCGCGGCTGCGGCTCCCGAACGGCCGGTCCGTTAAGGTCAACTACGCCCGCGGGCGGACACCATGGATCGCGGCGAAGCTCCAGGAATTTTTCGGTATGCAGGAAACTCCGAGAATCGCCCGCGGCAAAGCGCCGGTGGTGGTCCACCTGCTTGCGCCCAATAACCGGCCGGTGCAGACAACAACGGATCTGGCCGGGTTCTGGGAGCGCCTGTATCCAGCGGTGCGGCGCGAATTGAGCAGAAGGTATCCGCGGCACCGCTGGCCGGAAATGCCGGGACCGTGAGCACGCTGTTCCCAGCAATTCCGGCATTCGCCTAAGACGTTAGCTGATAAAATAATTTACAAAGTCTTTATCATGCTTGACACCATCCTCGCCAAGATCTTCGGAACCCGGAATGAGCGCCAGATCAAGGCGATGCTACCTCTGGTTGCCGCCATCAACGACCTGGAACCGCAGATGCGGCAACTTTCCGATCAGGAACTCGCAGCCAAGACAGCGCAGTTCAAGGAGAAGCTCGCCCAGGGCGCGACTCTGGATGAACTGCTCGTAGAGGCGTTCGCCGTGGTGCGCGAGGCCAGCCGCCGCGTGCTGAACATGCGGCACTTCGACGTGCAGCTCATCGGCGGCATTGTCCTGCACCGGGGCAAGATCGCCGAGATGAAGACTGGCGAGGGAAAGACGCTGGTGGCCACGCTTCCCGTCTACCTGAACGCGCTTGAAGGCAAAGGCGTGCACGTCGTTACGGTGAACGACTACCTGGCCAAGCGCGACGCCGAGTGGATGGGGAAGATCTACAAGTTCTTGGGGCTGAGCGTCGGCGTGATCGTCCACGAACTCGACGACCGCGAGCGGCAGCAGGCCTACAACGCGGACGTCACCTACGGCACCAACAACGAGTTCGGCTTCGACTATCTGCGCGACAACATGAAGTACCGCCTCGAGGACTGCGTCCAGCGCGGGCACAACTACGCCATCGTCGACGAGGTGGACTCGATTCTGATCGACGAAGCGCGCACGCCGCTGATCATCTCCGGCCCGAGCGAGGAATCCACCGACAAGTACTTCAAGGTGAACCGCATCATTCCCAAGCTGGTGCGGGGCGAAGTGATCGAAGGCAAGGAGCCGGGAGAAAAATACTTCACCGGCGACTACACCGTGGACGAAAAGGCGCGCACCGTCGCGCTCACCGACGAAGGTTTCGAGAAAGCGGCCCGGCTGCTCGGACTCCCGACGCTGTGGGACCTGGAGACCATCGAGTGGAAGCACCACGTGGAGCAGGCGCTGAAGGCCCACGTGCTGTTCCAGCGTGACAGAGATTATCTGGTCAAAGACGGCGAGGTGATCATTGTCGACGAGTTCACCGGCCGCCTTATGCCGGGCAGGCGCTGGAGCGACGGGCTGCACCAGGCGGTGGAGGCCAAGGAAGGCGTACCGATTCAGCGCGAAAACCAGACGCTGGCCACCATCACCTTCCAGAACTACTTCCGCATGTACAAGAAGCTGGCCGGCATGACCGGTACGGCGGAGACCGAAGCGGCGGAGTTCGACAAGATTTACAAGCTCGACGTCGTGGTCATCCCCACGAACCGCCCGCTCGTGCGGAAGGAGTACCCGGACGTTGTCTACCGCACCGAGGAAGAAAAGTTCCGGAACGCGGCGAAGGAAATCAAGGCGTGCCAGGAGCGCGGCCAGCCGGTGCTGGTGGGCACGATCTCGGTGGAGAAATCCGAGAAGCTGTCGGGCATACTCCGGCGCATGGGGGTCAAGCACGAGGTCCTGAACGCCAAGAACCACGAGCGGGAAGCATACATCGTGGCGCAGGCGGGGAGGAAAGGCGCGGTGACCGTCTCCACCAACATGGCGGGACGCGGCACCGACATTCTGCTCGGCGGCAACCCCGAGTATCAAACCAAGGAGTATTTCCGGAAACAGAACAGAGACCCCGACACCGTCCCGAGAGAAGAGTGGGACGCCGTATTTCAGCGCTACAAGGAAGAAACCGACCTCGAGCACGAGGAAGTAGTGGCCCTCGGCGGGCTGCACATCGTGGGCACCGAGCGCCACGAGTCGCGGCGTATCGATAACCAGTTGCGAGGCCGCGCGGGGCGCCAGGGCGACCCGGGCAGCTCGCGTTTCTACCTTTCGCTTCAGGACGACCTGCTGCGCATCTTCGGTGGCGAGCGCATCCAGAATCTCATGCTCCGCCTGGGCATGGAAGAGGATGTGCCCATCGAGTCCCGGCTGATCACCAAGCGGATCGAAGCCGCGCAGAAGGCCGTTGAGGCCCAGAACTTCGCCGCCCGAAAGCACCTGCTCGAATACGACGACGTGATGAACAAGCAGCGCGAGTTCATCTACCGGTGGCGGCGGCAACTGCTCGAAAAGCAGGATCAGCGGGAGTGGGTCTTCGAGACCTCTCGCAGCATCCTCCAGTTCTTCATCGATTCGCGGATGCCGGAGAAGAGCCACCCGAGCACCTGGGACCTGGCGGGCCTGCAAACGGACGTGAACAGCCAGTTCGGCGTCAAGATCAACACCGCGGAGCTCGCCTCGATGAACCGGCAGGAGATCGAGGACGCCATCTTCGAGCAGATCGAGAACAAGTACCGGGAAAAAGAGGAACTCATCGGTCCCGAGGCCATGCGCGAGACCGAGCGCCTCATCATGCTGCACGTGATCGACACGCAGTGGAAAGACCACTTGCTCTCGATGGATCACCTCAAGGAGGGCATCGGGCTGCGCGGTTACGGGCAGAAGGATCCTCTGGTCGAGTACAAGAAGGAATCCTTCATGCTGTTCGAGGCGCTGCGGGACCGCATCGAGGACGAAGTCATCCGGTATCTGTTCTTCCTCCGGCCGGCCGAAGCAGACCGGCTTCCCCTCCCCCTCGCGGATCAGGAGCCTTCCGAAGACACGGAAGCCGAGCAGGAATTGGTGGCGGCAGCCGCACAGCGCGCGGCGGCCCAGGCCACAATCGAAGATTTCACGCGGAACATCCAGCGGAAGAAAGACAAGGAAATGGCTGAATTGCAGTTCGTCGGAGGCGAGCGCTCGGCTACAACGGCAAAAACGGTCGTCAAAACCACCAAAGTGGGGCGCAACGAACCGTGTCCGTGCGGGAGCGGCAAGAAGTACAAGAAGTGCTGTGGGGTAAACGCTTGAAGACGCTCCGCTTAGTGGCTCTCATCATCGCGGCGGGCCTCACCGCGCACGCCGCAGCAGCGATCTGGCCCGACCAGCTCGGCGGCGCCGTCAAGACCGCCGGGGAAACCGTGGCCGTGAAGGACCAGGCGCTCTGGAACGAATACGGCTTCGAACTTGCCGAGCGGGCCGAGTACTCCTTGGGGGAGAAAAAGTTCACCGCGACCGCCTACCGGCTCTATGATCCGACCGGCGCCCTGGGCGCGTTCCTGTGGCAGCGGCCGGCGGATGCGCAACCTTCCCAGCTTGCAAGCTTTGCCGCCGAGACCGGCGACGGCGTCATGCTGGTCTATTACAACTACCTTCTTCAGTTCGCGGGGTGGAAGCCCGAAGTGGCCGACCTGGAACCCTTCCTCCGGGAACTCCGGCCCGTGAACGCGGCGGAATTCCCGCGGTCGTACCTGCCTGACAGCAATCTCGCGCCGAACTCTACGCGCTACATTCTGGGACCGGTCGGGCTTGAGAGGTTCGCGCCGCAGATCCCGCCCTCCGTCGCAGCATTTCATCTG
This sequence comes from Acidobacteriota bacterium, assembly GCA_029776225.1. GTDB lineage: Bacteria > Acidobacteriota > Terriglobia > Bryobacterales > Bryobacteraceae > Fen-330. The sequence goes on from JAKOTR010000060.1 coordinate 17,830, forward strand.
GGATGCGAGGTCGAGGTTGCCTCCTTCGATACGGAAGCGGGAAAAATCAGCTTAGCCGCTTTCTCCTACCCGACGCCGCAGATCGCGACTATGCAGTTGGAGTCCTTCCGCAAGGTGCCAGGGGTCCTGGCGAAGCGCACCGGACCGATAGTGGCCGTTGCCATCGCGCCCCCGAACGCGGACACTGCCGAGCGGCTGCTGGCCCAGATTCGATATCAGGCAGTCATCACCGAAGCCGAGCGGATGCCCACCGCGCGAGACAACGTCGGCAACCTCATCCTGAACATCTTTATCCTCGCGGGCATTCTGATGGCGTTGTTCCTCGTCGCGGGGCTGGTGTTCGGTTTCCTCCGGGCCGCAGCCCGAAAGGACAAGGCGGAGGAGCCAATGATCATGCTGCACTTGGACGACCGCAGGTGATATAACGCAATAAACCTTGTTTTTCAGCAGGTTAGGGGCGAGGGAGGCATGTAAGCGGAGTTCGACACCTTACACGCAACGACGCACAACTCACCAAGATTCTTCATCTTAGAAGGAAAACCTAAGGTCCGAAATGAACCCTTGCCGGGAGTTTTCCACAGGATGGAGAAAAATTGACCAACGGATAAGGTATTTCCTTAGAAGAGCTTGGAGCGATTCGGAGCCACCCAGCTTTTTTGCTTGATTTACCTGCCCCGGTGCAATAAGATCCAATCACAAAGAGTTTTGGCGGTTGCGTTTCCGTCGAAACTGATTCTCCCATAGAACATCACCCTGGTAGAACAGGGCAGAAAAGGAAATGCCTGCCTCGTCTCCGAGGCGGGCATTTCTGTTTTTGGGCCCGTTTCTGCGCGATTCCGGCTCCTCAATCTTGACTTTTTTGTACAGATTCCGCTACCCTTGAAATGGCATTCTACACGGAGCTCCCATGAGTTCTTCAACAGACCAGATCCAGGCTTTCACTCAGCAGGAGTATAAGTACGGCTTTGTCACGGAGATCGAGACGGATTCGGTCCCGCCAGGGCTGAACGAGGACATCATCCGGCTCATCTCGGCCAAGAAACATGAACCTCAGTTCATGCTGGAGTGGCGGCTCAGAGCCTACCGGCACTGGACCAAAATGACCGAGCCGAAGTGGGCCAACGTCCACTACCCCCCGATCGACTATCAGAGCATCGTCTATTACTCCGCGCCGAAGACGGTGGCGAACCGGCCGAAGAGCCTGGACGAGGTCGACCCGGAGCTGCTCCGCACCTACGAGAAGCTGGGGATCCCCCTGAAAGAGCAGGAAGTGCTGGCGGGGGTGGCCGTGGACGCGGTTTTCGACAGCGTTTCGGTGGCCACCACATTCAAAGAGAAGCTGGCGGAGCTCGGAATCATTTTCTGTTCGTTTTCGGAAGCGGTCCAGGAGCACCCGGAGCTGGTGGAAAAGTATTTGGGGTCGGTGGTCCCCTATTCGGACAACTTTTTCGCCGCGTTGAACTCGGCGGTGTTCAGCGACGGCTCGTTCTGTTACGTGCCGAAGGGAGTCCGCTGCCCGATGGAGCTTTCCACGTACTTCCGGATCAACGCCAAGGACACAGGCCAGTTCGAGCGCACGCTGATCATCGCCGACGAGGGCGCCTATGTCAGCTACCTGGAAGGCTGTACGGCGCCGATCCGCGACACCAACCAGTTGCACGCGGCGGTTGTGGAGCTGGTGGCGCTGGACAACGCGCAGATCAAATACTCCACAGTGCAGAACTGGTATCCGGGCGACAAGGAAGGCAGGGGCGGCATTTACAACTTTGTGACGAAGCGCGGCAAGTGCGCCGGCGTGAATTCCAAGATCTCCTGGACGCAGCTCGAGACGGGCTCGGCGATCACCTGGAAGTATCCGAGCTGCATCCTGATGGGCGACAACTCGGTGGGCGAGTTCTACTCGGTGGCGGTGACCAACAACCGGCAGCAGGCGGACACGGGCACCAAGATGATCCACATCGGGAAGAACACGCGCTCGACCATCGTTTCGAAGGGCATCTCGGCGGGGCACGGGCAGAACAGCTACCGGGGAATGGTGAAGATTCTGCCGGGCGCGGAGAACGCGCGCAACTACTCGCAATGCGACTCGATGCTGTTGGGCAACGAATGCGGCGCGCACACGTTCCCCTACCTCGAGGTGAAGAACTCCTCGGCGCAGGTGGAGCATGAGGCGTCGGTGTCGCGCATCGGCGAGGACCAGATCTTTTACTGCCGGCAGCGCGGCATCTCGACCGAGGACGCGGTGTCGATGATCGTCAACGGGTTCTGCAAGGAAGTCTTTCGCGAGCTGCCGATGGAGTTCGCCGTGGAAGCGCAACGGCTGCTTAGCGTGAGTCTGGAAGGCAGCGTAGGGTAGGGTTTCACGACAGAGGAGAAAGCATTGCTGGAAATCAGAAACTTACACGCTCGGGTCCAAGAGAAGGAAATTCTCAACGGAATCAACCTCACGATCAAGCCCGGAGAGGTCCACGCGATCATGGGGCCGAACGGGTCCGGGAAAAGCACCCTGGCGCAGGTGCTGGCCGGGCGCGACATCTACGAGGTTACCGCCGGCGAGGTTCTGTTTGAGAACAAGAACCTGCTGGAAATGGCGCCCGAAGACCGCGCGCGTGAAGGCGTTTTCCTGGCCTTTCAGTATCCGGTTGAGATCCCCGGCGTGTCGAACATGTACTTTCTGCGGGCGGCCGTAAACGCCCGGCGCAAGCACCAGGGACTCGAAGAGCTGGACGCCTTCGACTTTCTGGAACTGGTGAAGGAGAAAGCGCGCCTGTTGGGACTGAGCGAGGACCTGCTTTCGCGGCCGGTGAACGAAGGTTTTTCCGGCGGCGAGAAGAAGCGGAACGAAGTTTTCCAGATGGCGGTGCTGGAGCCGCGCCTGTGCATTCTCGATGAGACCGATTCGGGACTGGACATCGACGCGCTCAAGGCGGTGGCCAACGGCATCAACGCCATGCGCAGTCCCGAGCGGGGCATGCTGGTGGTGACCCACTACCAGCGGCTGCTGAACTACGTAGTTCCGGATTACGTTCACGTGATGTACAACGGCCGGATCGTGCGCTCGGGCGGCAAGGACCTGGCGCTCGAACTCGAACAGCAGGGCTACGCCGGGCTCGAAGCCGAGGCGGCGTCCGTCAGGTCTTCGTGAGGTCTGAGAGAGCATATGCCGGCGACCATCGTTCCCATACACGAGAACCAGGAACCGTACCTCGCCATGTTCGCGAAGCGGGCCGAGAAGCTCCCCGGGCTGCCCGAGTTGCGCCGCGCCGCTGCCGAGCGCTTCGCCGCGCTGGGTTTTCCCACCACGAAGGACGAGGACTGGAGATACACCAATCTGGCGCCGTTCTTGAAACGGCCGTACGAGCCCGCCGCGCCGGCGCCCGTCGAAGCCGTGCGGGAACGGCTGGCGGCTGTGCCGTTTACGGACCTGGGATGTCCGCGGCTGGTGTTCGTCAACGGCCGCTACGTTCCGGAGCTGTCCGCCCCGCCCGATGGAATCACGGCGGGCAACGTGCGCGCGGTTCAGGATTGGACAACGTTCGCCGAGGCCGAGCAGCTTGGCGACAACGCGCTTGCCGCATTGAACACGGCGCTGTTTGAAGACGGGGCGTTCATCCGGATCGCCAACGGCTGCGTGTCCGAGCAGCCTGTCCATGTCCTTTATGTGTCATCCGGCAGCGGCGTTTCGTACCCCCGAACCCTGATCGTGGCAGGACGCGACAGCCAGGCCGTTCTTGTGGAGGGATATCTCGGGCTGGGGGACGACGCGTATTTCACGAACGCCGTCACCGACCTGATCGCTGCCGACGGAGCGGTGGTTTCGCATGTGAAGCTCCAGACGGAGTCGCCCCAGGCGCTCCACTGCGGGCTGCTGCGTGTGCGGCAGGGCGCGAGCAGCAACGTCAGGTCTCACAACATCGCGCTCGGCGCGGCGCTGGCGCGGAATGAGATCAAAGTGGCGCTTGAAGGCGAAGGCGCCGAGTGTACGCTGAACGGCCTGTACCTGACCACAGGCCGGCAGCACGTCGACAATCACACGACGCTCGATCACGCGCGCCCGCATACCACCAGCACCGAGTTGTACAAGGGCATTCTGGACGGCAAATCCGAAGCCGTCTTCCACGGCCGCATCATCGTACGGCCCGTGGCTCAGAAGACCAACGCGATTCAGCGGAACAAGAACCTGCTGCTGTCGCGCGACGCGGTGATCAACACCAAGCCGCAACTGGAGATTTACGCCGACGACGTGCGATGTACACACGGGGCCACGGTGGGCCAGGTGGACCAGGAAGCGGTCTTCTACCTGCGCAGCCGGGGCATAGGTTTGGAGGAGGCGCGCAGCCTGCTTACCTACGCATTCACGAGCGATCTGATCGAAGCCGTCCCGGTGGAAGCGATCCGGGAGCGGCTTTCTGCCGCTCTGTTCGAGCGGCTGCAAGGCGGCCTTCTATGAGAACCGGGACAAAGACGGCTTCGCAGTTCGACGTCCAGCGGATCCGCGCGGACTTCCCCGCCCTGGCGCAGACGGTTCACGGCTATCCGCTGGTGTACCTCGACAACGCCGCGACGTCGCAGAAGCCGCGCGTCGTGATCGATGAAATGATGCGCTTTTACACGCAGGACTGCGCCAACGTGCATCGGGGCGTACACCTGCTGAGTGAGCGCTCCACGGCCGCTTATGAGGGGGCGCGGGAGACCGTGCGCCGGTTCCTGAACGCCCGCTCGACGCGCGAAATCGTGTTCACGCGCGGCGCGACGGAGGCGGTCAATCTGGTGGCGCAAACGTATGGGCGCGCCAACGTGGGGCCCGGCGACGAGATCCTGATCACGGCGCTCGAGCACCATTCGAACATCGTGCCTTGGCAGATGCTGGCGGAGGAGAAGCAGGCGGTGCTGCGTGTGGCGCCGGTCGACGACCGCGGCGAAGTGATTCTCGAGGAGTTCGAGAGACTCATCGGGCCGCGGACGAAGATCGTCGCGCTGGCGCATGTTTCGAACGCGCTCGGCACAATCAACCCGGCGGCGGAGATGGTGCGGATTGCGCACCGTGAGGGGGCGGTCGTTCTGGTGGACGGGGCGCAGGCCGTGCCGCATATGCAGGCGGACATGCGACGGCTGGACTGCGATTTCTACGTCTTTTCGGGACACAAGACGTTCGGGCCGACCGGAATCGGCGTGCTCTATGGAAAGGCCGCACTGCTGGAAGCCATGCCTCCGTGGCAGGGCGGGGGCGACATGATCCGGTCGGTGACGTTCGAAAAGACGCTGTATAACGATCTGCCGTACAAGTTCGAGGCAGGCACGCCGCACATCGCGGGCGCCATCGGGCTGGGGGCCGCGCTCGATTACATGACGGCGATCGGCATGGACCGCATCGCCGAGTACGAGCACGAGCTGCTGGAATACGGAACGGAGGCGCTGCTGGGAGTCGAGGGCGTGCGGCTGATCGGGACGGCGCGCAAAAAAGCCGCCGTGCTCTCGTTCGTGATGGAAGGCGTGCATCCGCACGATATCGCCACCATTCTCGATCGCCGGGGTATTGCAATTCGGGCCGGCCATCACTGCGCGCAGCCGATTATGGAGCGCTTTGGCGTGCCGGCTACTTCGCGGGTTTCGCTGGCGTTCTACAATACTCGTCAGGAGATCGACGCCCTCGTGGAAGGGCTCGGGTGGGTGAAGGAAGTTTTCGCGTGAGCACGACGGCAATCAAGGACTTATACCAGCAGGTGATCGTGGACCACAGCAAGCGGCCGCGCAATTGCCGGCGGCTGGAGGGAGCGGACCGCCAGGTGGAGGGCTATAATCCGCTGTGCGGCGACAAAATCACGCTCTACTTGAAGCTGGACAACGGTATCGTCAAGGACATCAGCTTTGAGGGTTCGGGCTGTGCGATTTCGACGGCGTCGGCTTCGCTGCTGACCGAGTCCCTGAAAGGCAAGTCGCTGGCGGACGCCGAGGCGCTGTTTGAGAGTTTTCATCGCCTGGTGACCGGCTTGGAGCCGTCGCACGAGGCGCCGAAGCTGGGTAAGCTGGCGGTGTTTTCGGGCGTGTGCGACTATCCCACGCGCGTGAAATGCGCGACGCTGGCGTGGCACACTCTGCGCGCGGCAATCCGCGGCGACGAGGAAAGGGTATCGACGGAATGAGCGAGCTGGAAGACAAAATCATCGCCGCTCTGAAAACCTGCTACGACCCGGAGATACCCGTAAACATTTACGATCTTGGACTGATTTACGAACTGAAGGTGGACGGCGGTGAGGTGCTGGTCCGCATGACGCTGACCGCGCCCAACTGCCCGGTGGCTGGGATCCTGCCTGCCGAGGTGGAACGGAAGATCCGCGCCTTGCCCGGCGTCAGCGACGTGAAGGTCGAGCTGGTGTGGGATCCGCCATGGGACCGCAGCCGGCTCTCGAAAGCCGCCATGCTTCAGCTAGGGTTGGATTATTAGTGAAGATTTCCGCACAGGAAGAATACGGCATTCGCTGCCTCCTGCAGATCGGGAAAAGAGGGGCGGAGGCGAGCCTGACGATCCCGGAAATCAGCCGGGCCGAAGGGCTTTCCTCGCACTATGTCGCAAAGCTGATGCGGGTGCTGCGCCGCGCGGGTCTGGTGAAGAGCGTGCGCGGCCAGGCGGGCGGCTACAGCCTGACGCGTCCACTGGCCGAGATCACGGTCGCCGAGGCGCTGGCCGCGCTGGGCGGGCGTCTGTATGAGCCGGGATTCTGCGACAGGCACGGCGGCAGCGAGGACGTTTGCGCGCACACCGTGGACTGCTCGATTCGTTTTCTCTGGCGTTCCGTGCAGCACGTTGTGGATCAACTGCTCTCGAAAACGACCCTGGAAGATTTACTACCAAAGCAGGAGGACCTCGCCGTCGCATCCCCACCGGAGCGGCTCGCCAGAATTCGTGCTCAGTAACCGGCGCCCCCGCTGCGAGCCTATGCTAGCCTGAATTCTTGCCGTTGTTTTCTCTATGCCGGACCAAAAACTCCAGATAATTCCACTCGGAGGCTTGGGCGAGTTCGGAATGAACTCGCTGGCGCTCCGATACGGTGACGACATCATTCTCATCGATGCCGGCATGATGTTCCCCGAGGAAGAGCTGCCCGGCGTTGATATCGTGACGCCGGATTTTGCTTACCTCGAGGAGAACCGCGCGCATTTTCGCGCGCTGATTCTGACACACGGGCACGAAGACCACATCGGCGCGGTTCCCTTCCTGCTGTCGCAAATGAACGTGCCGGTGTACGGCACTGCGTTCACGCTGGCCCTTGTGGAACGGCGTTTGGAAGAGCACGACCTGCTTGAGCAATCTAAGCTGGTGCGAGTCGCCGCCGGCGACAGGATCGAGATCGGGCCGTTCCAGGTGGAGTTCATCCACGTGACGCACTCGATCGTGAGTGCGGTTGCGCTGGCCATCACCACGCCACTCGGGACGATCATCCACAGCGGCGATTTCAAAGTGGACCCGACGCCCACGGACAACGTGCTCTTCGATCTGCACTCGCTGGCCGACTACGGCAGGCGCGGCGTGCTGGTGCTGCTTTCCGACTCGACCAACTCGGACCGTCCGGGTTACACCGAGAGCGAGCGCGACGTGCGGCCCCGGCTGGAGGACATCATTAGAAACGCGGACCGGCGGGTGGTGATCACCTGCTTCAGCTCCTCGGTGCACCGGCTCCAGCAGATCCTCGACCTTTCGGCGGAGTGCGGGCGCAAGGTGGCGTTTCTGGGCCGCAGCATGGTGAGCACAACGGAGATCGCCCACGCCCACGGCCTGCTGGATATCCCGAATGGAATTCTGGTGCGGCCTCAGGACATCATGGACGTCCCGCCCCGGAAGCTCCTGGCGGTAGTTTCCGGCAGCCAGGGCGAGCCGATGTCGGCGCTCTACCGCGTGGCGGTGGACGACCACAAGCATCTCTCGCTCGAGCGGGGCGATACGGTGGTGTTCAGCTCGCGCATCATTCCGGGAAACGAGAAGGCGATCTACCGGATGATCAACCATTTCGCCAGACGCGGCGCGGACGTGATCTACGGGTCGATGAACCCGCCCCTGCACGTCTCCGGACACGCGAGCGCCGAGGAATTGAAGCTGCTGCTGAATCTGGTGCGCCCGAAGTATTTCGTGCCGATTCACGGCGAGTACCGGCAGCTTGCCAAGCACGCCATGCTTGCCGAACACCTGCGGCACACAGGGCTCCAGGAGACGTTCATTCTCGAAACGGGCGAGACGCTGGAGTTTGACCGTTACGGCGCGCGCCGCGGCGCGCGGGTCCCCGTGGGGCGCGTGTGCATCGATTCGGGGTCCGTTGACGATGTGGTGGAGGACTTCGTCATCCGCGACCGCCGCCATCTTTCCGAGGAGGGTTTCCTGCTGCCCATCATTGCGATCGACAAGCACACGGGCAAAGCCGAGGGGCTGCCGGAAATCGTGAGCCGCGGCTTCATCTCCGAGGACGGCTCCGACCTGTTGCAAGAGGCGCGGCAGGTTGTCGCCCGCACGATCGCTTCCGCCACGGCGGAGGAGCGCACCGACTGGGGCGTGATGAAAGAGAAGATACGCACCGACCTGCGCCGTTTCGTGATCAAGCAGACCTCCCGCCACCCGCTGATCATGCCGGTGATCCTGGAAGTGTAAGCGGCTGGTTACCGCTCGATCGACACGGTCAAGTTGTCGACCACGTTGAAATCGATTTCGTAGCCCAAGCCGGGTTTGACCGGCGCGTGTACGTAGCCGTCTTTGTCGATCCGGATTTTGTCCTTGATGTAGGGCCGGTCCGAAGATCCCTGCGGCAGGGTCATTTCGAACCAGACGTTGTTGGGCATGGCCAGCTCGCAGTGGAAATGCACGGCGTGGTCGAGCGCGTCTCCCCAGTTGTGCGGGGCGCACTCCATGCCGTGGCATTCCGCCAGGGCAGCGACTTTCATCCCTCCCGTGATGCCGCCGATGTTGTCCACGATGAACCGCAGGACATCCATCGCGCCGCGCCGTATGTATTCCGCGTAGTCGTAAATGGAGAAGATGAACTCGCCCGCGTGTATCGGAATGTCGAGCGCGTTGCAGAGTTGAACCAGCCCTTCCACATCGGAAGTGGGAATGGGGTCCTCGTAGGCCACGAAGTTCAGATCCTGAATCATGCGGCCCACGAGTATGGCCTCATGCCGGGTGTAAACGCCCACCGGGTCGTGCAGCAGGATGAAGTCGTCTCCGGCGGCTTTACGAACGGCCTTGCAGACTTCGATATCCAGCTTGTAATCGCTTCCCTGGTGCGGAGGCAGCTCCGGCGGGTGGATCTTGTAAGCCTTGAACCCCTCGGCCTTGGCTTTCAGCACGTCCTCGACGAAGTCATCAACGGTTTTCAGATGTTGCGAACTGGCGTAGGCCAGCACTTTGTGGCGGTAGGCGCCCAGAATCTTGTAGACGGGCAGGCCCACCGCCTTGCCGGCGATGTCCCAGAGGCAGTTGTCGATGGCCGAGGCGTAGGAACTCTGACCGCGCCGCCGCCTGGGCTCCACCCACTGGGAGGTGAACTGCGGCCTGTCGAGCGCGTTCTTCCCCACGAGCACCCTGCGGGCGAACTGCACCCATCCCTCGTTGTTCCAATCGGGGTGCCAGTAGCGCGTCCCGAGAGTGTAGTTCCCCTCGATCCCGCTTGCGGTCACCACCGAGGCCAGGCGGCCGCCTTTCATGACATAGGCCTTGACTTCCTTGATGGTCAGGTCGGGAAGATCGCCGGGTTTCACCCCGACGGCCGACGCCACCATCTGCGCACGGCCCGCCGCGGTGAAAATGCCCGCGCCGGCCAGTCCGGCGCTTAAAGCCTTGCGTCGCGTAATGCCAGAATCCGCCACCGGGAGCCCTCCTCTCTGTCAATCGCTCAGTTCAGATTACCCCAGTTTCGGGGGGTGTCAAGGGAGTGCGAGTGTGGGCGTTACCCGAACTGGTTGACACTCGGGCAAGACTGTCCGAGGCTGGAGGTCTGAAGGGTAGGGAAACGGATGTCCCGGTTGAGCTATCCCGCGAAGTTCACAGCCGGCAGCGACGGCCGCGTGCTGGTCGAGTTCATCGATCTGCCCCGCGTAGCCACTGACGGCAAAGACGAGCGCGAGGCGATGGAAGAAGCCATGGATGCTCTCGGCTCCGATCTCTCCATCCGCCTGTCCCGGCGGGAGGAGATCCCGGCGCCCTCTCGGGCGAAGCGCGGACAGCGCCTGGTGCCCGTGCCGCTCTGGCTGGCGCCGAAACTCGCGCTCTATTTTGCCATGCGCGATCAGCGCGTCAGCAACTCCGAGCTGGCGCGCCGCCTGGGACTGCACGAGCGGGTGGTCCGCCGCATGCTCGATCCAAAACACGCCACGAGGCCCGAGAAGATCCAGGCCGCTCTCGCTGCCCTTGGCAAGCAGATGACCGTCGAAGTCCGCGATGCCGCCTGAGGCACCATTGGCGCTTTGCAGTTTTGGAGATTTCTAGATGGGAGATCCCGGAGTACCCGGTATTCGTGCCGCGACGATGAGTGCGAGCGGCGGGGTGAGAATCGGAGTGCGGGAGCCGCTCGACCGCGGCCCCATTGAAGCCCGAACCGGGCTCGCCCAGGGCCAGGACCCATACCGGGATTCCGCGGTCAATCGACCGCGGCCCCATTGAAGCTCTGCTTCATGGGTTTCCTCGATTTGCAGGGATTCGAATTCCGCGGTCATTCAACTGCGGCCCCATTGGAGCTGGATCACATCGACGGAGTGGGGTTCAATCGGTTGCAGTTCTGCGGTCGCTTAACCGCGGTGGAAAACCTACTGCAGCTTTCCCCGCCCCTCGACGCGCCAGACCTGCTCGACCTCGCCGCCGCGAATTCCGTAGACCGTCTCGTGGAGGTTCATCGCGGCGCAGATGTGGTTGGGGATGATGCGGACGCGGTCTCCTACTTTGAACCGTTGATTCGGGCCGCGCAGTTCGATGTAGCCGTGCTCCTCGTTCATCTTGGTGAACACGGCTTCCGGGGCGTCCACCACGTGGCCGAAGCTCACTTCGGCGCCCGCCGGCGGGGGATCCGAGGAAAACGTCTTCGAGCCGCCGTCCACGATGATCTGGCCTGGCACGGTGGTGGAAACCACCGTGGTGAGAATCGAGGCCGCGCAGTCCGCCAAGGTGCATGCGCCCGAAAGCACGGTATTCCGGTCGTTAAAGATGTACGTGCCGGGGCGGATCTCGTTCATCCCGGCGATCAAATGGGAATGAAACAGCGCGGGGGTCGATCCGCCGCTGACGATGCGCGCTTCGATGCCCGCGGCCCGCAGCTCTTCGAGCATGGCCGACACCAGAGCGCTCAAGCGCATTACAGTTGCCAGGCCGGCCTCGTCCATCCGCTTGATGTGCCCGGGATAGAACGCGATCCCTTCGAACCGCAGCGCGGGCAGCCGCATGAGTTCAAGGGCAAAGCGTACGAGTTCCCCCGGCGCCACTCCCACGCGGCCGAGCCCCACATCCACTTCCGCCAGCACGCCGATTTCAAGCCCCGCCTCGCGAGCCGCGCCGGATAGCTGTTCAGCCGCGGCCATGCTGTCGAGCGCCACCGTGACCTGCGTCTCGCGCGCGACCTCCATCAGCCGCTTCAGCTTCCGTTCTCCAATCACCGGATACGCCACCAGCAGATCCGGCGTGCCCGAGCGCAGCATGACTTCGGCCTCGCCCACCTTCGCCACGGTCAGGCCCGCCGCACCGAGCTCGAGCTGCCGCTTTCCGAGCGCCGGGATCTTGTGCGTCTTGGTGTGCGGCCGCAGCCGCAGGTTGTGCTCGCGCGCGTACGCGGCCACGCGGCACAGGTTGCGCTCCATGATGTCCAGATCGATCAGGAGCGCCGGCGTCTCCAGGTCGGCGATGCGCATATCAGCGGAATTTCAAGACGATTTTTCCCGCCGGCCCCAGATAGTGCAGCTCGAGATCCTTGGGCTTGTGCTTGCCCTCGAGAGAGAAATAGAGCAATCCCGAAAGCGGCTTGGAGATTTCCCCTTCGGGGAGCACCTTTTCCTTCAGCACAGCGAGCAGCGGGTTTTCCTTTTCGCCCACTCCGGTTTTGGCGGTTGCCACGGCCTCGGTCTGCCCGGCCGCATTCCCCACCCCGGGAGGCTCCATGCCGCCGAGGCGTCTCGGGCGGCCGCCCGTGCCCGGAATGCCGCCCCAAATCGGGCCGCGATCCTCGGCCACAATGCCACCTCCCGAACTGGTAGTGGAAACCACCAGCGCGCCGCGCCCGGCGATCTGGCTGGGTTCGAAGGGCGCGGACTTCTGCCCGTCCTTGAAGCTGCGGAGCAGGAAATCGTCCTTGTCGACCAGAAGGGGTGTTTCACCCGTGGGCGTCAGTTCCACGCGGATCACTTTGAAGTATCCGCCGAGGTCGGAACCAAGCTCGTCCCTTATCGAGTCTTTGTCGTGGTAGAGCGTGGCGGTGATCTGGAGCTTGCTGTTGCCTGCTTTGGCAACAGGCAGCTTTTTCTCCGCCGCCAGGCAAACCGCAAAAGTGAAAACGAGGGAACACGCCAGCAGTCGCATCGCGCGGGGACCTCGCCCAATTATACGCCCTGGAACACGGGAACAGTCAGATGGGCGAATTGGCCACGGCCAGCCGGACGATTCCGATGGCCACGGCCAGAGCGCAACAGGTGATGCCCACCAGCCACGGCGCGTTGTCCACCGGCTTCGACTTCACCAGCGACACGAGGCCGATGGCGAGCCCCGCGGCGGCAAACGGAAGGTTTACCCAGTTGATGAAGATCAGAATCGGGAAGAAACCAAACATCATCCCGATGAATGCAACGAGACCCCAGATCAGGCTCAGCATTGGTGACGCCCCTCACTTCCAGGATATGCGGTTCCGGCGCGAGGCGGCCGGCGGCACAGGCATCAATTCCGGGATAATGGACTTAGCGCAGCGCAGGGGTTGGCCGATACATGAACCAGGATCGAGGGGAGGCCGAACTGTCCTTTTCGCTGGTGAAGGGAGGGCCGATCTATTCGCTGTTTCGCCGCGCCGGCATCATACGCGCCGGAGAACTGGGAATCCACCGGAGAATCCTGCTCGTTTGGGTGCTGATTGCCGTGCCGGTGATCGTTCTTGCCCTGGCCGCCGGGCAGCTCGTCCCAACCGACGATATCCGGAACGCTCTGATCAGGCACTTCTCCGTCCTCGCGAGAATGCTGGTCGCAATTCCAATCTTCATTGCAACCGATGTCGCGGTGGAGAGCTTTACCGTCACGATCGGGCAGCGACTGCGGGCTACAGGCATTCTGAGCGAGGCTCAAATACCCCGCTTCCGCGATGCCGTACGCCGGGCGGAACGGTTGCGCGATTCCCGCATTGCGTTTGCGGCAGTCGTGGCCCTTGCGGCGATCTCCGTTGCCAGCCGGCTGCATCCGACCTGGGAATGGCAAGAGTTGTCGTGGGCCGTGGTGGAACGTGGGGGTCAGCCCGCGCTGAGCCCCGCCGGATACTGGTATGTGATCGCAGGGTTTGGGTTGTATCTTTTGCTCGGGCTTCAGTGGATTTGGCGGCTATTTGTGCTGCTGATCCTGTTTTGGGAAATTGCCCGTCTCGACCTTTCGCTCGTTCCCACACACCCGGACCGGGCCGGCGGCCTCGGTTTCCTGCAGCAGGAAATGGTTGTGTTCTCACCGATCGGGTTCGCCGTTTCGGCCGTTCTGAGCGCGCGCTGGAGCCACGACATCCTGTACCGCGGGTTCCACGTCGCGATGCTCCAAGTCTCCATGATCACGTTTCTCGTCATAGCCGTGGCGATGCTGGTGGCCCCTCTGGTTGTATTTGCTCCTGCGCTGATACGGCTCCGTCGTACCGCTTTGCGCGACTACAGCCCATTCATCAGCCGGCAGGGGCGCCTGGTTCACAAGAAATGGGTGCTGGGGGAGGAAGTGCCCGCTGAAGAAAGCGGCGTCCTGAGCGCGCCGGAGCTTGGCCCGCTCGTGGACATCTCCAGCTTGTATCAAGGCCTTCAAGCCATCAGACCGGTGCCCCTCAATCCCAGATCTCTGATCGCGCTTGCGGTGATCATCGGCTTGCCGATCCTGCCGGTGCTGACGCTTGAAATCCCGCTAAGAGAGATTCTCAAAGGCCTGACACGATCGGTCTGACCGCGCTATACCACCTCGAACTCCCAACCGAATCCGGGCCTGTCGGACGGCCGCACGTAGATGCCTTCGGGGCCGCGGGTAATTTGATTGTCCTCTTCGAAGCGCCGGTAGACCTCGGGCGGGCCGCCGGGCGCCGGCATGAACAGTTCGGCCCACGGGCTGTTGGTGGTAGCCATTACGAAATGGACGGCGTCGCGCTGGCCGCCGCCGTGCGGGATCACCGGGATATCGTAGGCGGCGGCGAGGGCGGCGATGCGCCGCATCTCGGTGAGACCGCCGCACCAGTGCATGTCGGGCTGCCAGATGGAGGCGGAGCGGTGCTCGAGCAACTGGCGGAACCCGTAGCGCGTGTACTCGTGCTCGCCGGTCGCGATGCGGGTGGACTTGATTTGCGCGTTGAGCCGGCCGAAGCCCTCATAATCGTGCGGCTGGAGGCACTCTTCCATCCAGTAAACGCGCAGCGGCGCCAGCATTTCGGCCATTTCGAGCGTGTAGCGCTCGGTCCACGCCATCCAGCAATCGAGCATGATTTCGCCGTCCGGGCCGAGCGCTTTCCGCGCGCGCTCCACCAGGGCGAGGTTTTTCCTCATGCCCTCGCGGCCATCGGCGGGGCCGTGCGGCATCGCCAGTTTCAGCATCTTGAAGCCGAACTCCGCATGCTGTTCGATGTCGTTGCCGGTGCAATAGGCGGGGATGCGGTCTTTGGTCGCCCCGCCGATCAGCTTGTAGACCGGCATATTGAGGGCGTTCCCGATGAGATCCCAGAGCGCGATGTCCACGCCGCTGATGCCGTTGATGGCGATTCCCATGCGCCCGTAATGCATGGTGGCGCGCCACATCATGTCCCACAGCCGCTCGATATCGAACGGGTCTTCTCCCAGCAGCAGCTTGCGGAGGTTGCCTTCCACCACCGCGCCGCCGCCGGGACCGCCGCTGCCGTAGCCCTTGATTCCCTTGTCTGTGGCGATCTCGACGGTGAAGCCGCCCAGGTGGCCTGGGTCCGGAAAGAACAGCGCGCGGTTGGCCTTGTACTTCGGGTAAATCGACATCGGATTGGCCACTTCGACGCCCTGCGTGGACCATGAGCCGGGCGCCGGACGATAAGAAGGAACGGGCCGCCGGGGACGCGTGCGTACCAGGCGCACGCTGGTGATTTTCATTCCGCTTTTTTCGGGAACCTGAGGAGCGGCAGCCATCGCCGCAGCCGGTAACTGGAGGAAATGTCGGCGCCGCATAACTGTGCGGAATTATAAGCCAAAAAAGCTCAAGACAGAGGAATAATTGGAAACCGGGGCTGGTTGACACACGTCAGGGCAGCAAGCACACTTACAGTAGTAGAAGGAGGAGCCATGAAGGCTGGCGCGCACGTCTGCTGTATCGTCCTGATTCTGTTAGTAGTCGCCGGCTCCGCGGAGGGTCAGGCCGTCATTTCGGCAAAATCCGGGTTGATCAATTACGTCGAGGGCGAGGTCACGCTGGACGGCCAGCAAGTAGAAGTGAAGCTGAACTCCGTCACCCAGCTCAAGCCCTCGCAAGTGCTGAAGACGGGCGCCGGCCGCGCGGAAGTGCTCCTCAGTCCCGGTGTTTTCCTGCGTGCGGGCGAGGACAGCTCGCTGAAGCTGCTCTCGGACGAGATCGTGAACACGCGGCTGGAAATGCTCGAGGGGTCCATCATCGTTGAATGCGTCGAGCTTCCGAAAGACGGCTCCGTCACGGTCTTGTATAAGGACGCGACGGTTGTGCTGGGGAAAAAAGGCCTGTACCGTGTTGACGCCGAACCGGCAGCGCTGAGAGTCTACGACGGCGAAGCCACCGTGCGGCAGGGCGAGCAGAGCCAGACCATCAAGAAGGGGTGGCTGCTGCCGCTTGATGGCTTGCTGGCAGCCGAGAAGTTCGACACCAAGACGGGCGACGCGCTGCTCCGCTGGGCGCGGCGCAGAGCCGAGTACATTGCGATGGCCAACCCCGCGGCGGCGCGTATGGCCTGGCGGGACCGCCAAGGCTTCGGGAGCGCGGTGAGCAGCATCTGGGTTTACAACCCTTACCTGGGGATGTACACCTTTGTCCCGCGGACCGGCATGTACCGCAGTTACTGGGGATACGATTATTGGAGCCCCGGCGAAGTACGTGTGCTGTACTACCCGCGAGTCTACCGTGCCCCTTCGAGCAGCGCGGGCTGGAGCCGCACCGGCGGCGCAATGAGTTCGCGGGGCTACGAAGGCGTACCGAGAACCGCGGCGGGCACCTCGGGCGTGGCGGCATCGTCCGCCCCGCGCGCCAGCGAGCCAAGCGCCGGTTCAGTATCCGTGCCGCGCGGAACCGGCTCGGCGGGCGCCCGGCGCCGGTAGTTTTTTGTCCGCAGGTTTCTCGGCCGACGGCTCCACCGCGAGCACGCTTCGCGATCCCTCACGAGCGGCAAGCGATTGCAACGAAAAACTCAGGAATGGCGCACCCCGGCGGAATTCCGGTACCAGGCGAGGGTGCGGCGGAGCCCTTCCTCCAGCGTGAATTGTGGCTGATGGCCCAGGTCGCGGACTGCCGCTGTGGTGTCGGCCTGCGAGTGCCGCACGTCGCCGGGGCGCGGCGGTCCGTACACGGGCGGAATCCTCACGCCTTCTATGCGCTGTAGCGTCTCCCAGACCTCGTTCAGCGTGTAGCGGTTTCCGTTGCCGCCGTTGTAGACCTTGCCTGAAACGCCGGAGAAGGCCGCCTTGAGCGTCAGAGCCGCCACATCCTCGACATAGGTGAAATCGCGCGACTGCTCGCCGTCGCCGTAGATCGTAGGCGCGCGCCGCTCGATCAGGGATTTCATGAAGAGCGAGATGACGCCGGAATACGGGCTCGACGGGTCCTGCCGCGGCCCGTACACGTTGAAATAGCGCACCGCCACGGTGTCCAGGTGGAAGCACTCCGTGAAAACGCTCGCGTAATACTCGCCGACGAGCTTCTGCACGGCGTAGGGCGATTTCGGCCGCGGCGGCATCGTCTCGACCTTCGGCAGCGTTTCGCTATCGCCGTAGGCCGACGAGGAAGCGGCGTAGAACACGCGCCGCACCCCGCCCTCCGCACAGGCGCGAAAGACGTGGAATGTCCCGTCGATGTTGGTTTCGTGCGAGGGCACGGGGTCGGAAATCGAGCGGGGCACCGAAGGGATCGCGGCCAGGTGGAAAACCACGTCCGCTCCCTTCACCAGCGGGGCGATTTCGTCGAAGCAGCGTATGTCCGCGCGGTGTATCTCGATGCGGTCCCGCACTTCGGCAAGATTTTCTTCGCGCCCGGTGAGAAAATTGTCGATTACCGCCACCTTTCCATCGCCGCGATCGAGCAGCGCGCGAACCACCATCGAGCCGATAAAACCAGCCCCGCCCGTGACAACGTACCTGGTCATTGTATTTTTGCGATCTCCGTCTGAAGGTAGCGCATCGTCTCTTCCGCGATCCTGTCGGCGCCCAAACTGAAGTCGAAAACTTCGACCGAGAGCCAGCCCTGATAACCGCGCTTGTTCAGCACCTCGAATACGGGCTTGAAATCGTACGTCCCCGTCCCCGGATGCCGGCCGTCCATTTCGTTCAGGTGAACATGCCGGATCAGATCGAAGTGCCGCTCCACCAGCACGGTATGCGGCTCGGCCTCCTTCACCGCGTTGTGCGAATCGAACATCGTGCGCAGGCCCGGGCTGCCGATCTGCCGCACGATAGCCGCCGCTTCGTCGAGCGTCGTCACCACGTCGGTATCGGGCTCGGGCAGGGCTTCCAGCAGCACGGTGACGCCGCGTTCGGCGGCATACGGCGCAACGCCCGCCAGGCCCTCAACGAGGCGGCATGTGGCCTCCTCGCGGCTCGAACCGCCGGTTGACGAGCGCTGCTTCGGCGAGCCGAACACCATGACGCCGCCCGGTCCGAGGTCGGCGCAAAGGTCTACGAGGTAGCGGACATACGCCCAGCTCCGCTCGCGCACAGCCTTGTCCGGCGTGGTCACGTGCAGGTCCTTTGGCCCTACGAGCAGCCAGTGCAAGCCAACGAACTGAAGCCCCTCCCCCTCCATCGCCGCGATGAACTCCCTGCGCCGCGCCGGGGGAATGTCCCTCGGATCGTCAGCCAGAGTGAACGGCGCGATCTCGATTCCAGTGTACCCGGCCTTGCGGATGGATTTGCAGGTCTCCGCGAACGGGCGTTTTTCGTAAACCTCGTTGCAGATGGCAAGACGAAATGTACTGGGCATGAGTCTCCTCACTCGATCACATGTACCACCTTGGCGGCCCCGCCTGCGGCGGCCGGAATCGTGGTTGCGAAGTCGCCGAAGCTCGCGCGGTGGATCATCCGCTTCAGCACACCGGCATCCATGCGCGGCAGGTCTTCGAGTGCGCGCTGGAAAGCTTCGGGGCTCGCGTTCACGCTGCCGAACACCGTTTGATTCTTCACCAGCATGTCGCGGAACGGGATTTCGCCCCGCGCATCCGGGCTCCCGAGCACGCCAAGCACACCCAGAGGAGCCAGCGAGCGCAGGCCCGCCATTGCAGCGTCAGCCGCTCCGGCCGCCTCGATCACAATATCCGCTTTGCGTTCGCCGGGCGTGTTCAGATACTCGATGCCGGCGGCCGCAACCAGCCGGGCTCGCGGGTGATCCGGAGGTTCAAGCGAAACGATCGCCGCGCGGAGACCGCGCAGTTCGAGCACCATTGCGGCCAGCAATCCGATCGGCCCCGCGCCAAATACCAGCGCGGTGCGGGCGCCCGGCTCGTGAATCCTCAGCGCCGTTTCGACTGCTTTCTCCACCACGCTCAGCGGCTCGATGAGTACGGCCGTATCCAGCAGCGCTTCCGGCACGCGGACCAGGTCCGCTTCGGAATCCACCGCGTACTCGGCAAAATAACCGTGAAGCCCGAAGATGCCGCGCTCGAGAGCCTTTCCGGTGAGGCACAGATCGCGCCGCCCGCGCGCGCAGGAAAAGCACGGAGGATTGCAGGGACGGCGCACCAGCGGCACTACCCAGTCGCCGGGCTTCAGCGCCTTCACGCCCGGACCGGCTTCCACAACCTGCGCGAGAGCCTCGTGCCCCAGCACCAAAAAGCTTTCACCCTCGGGAGGGAACCCGATGCTGAACGTCGCCAGCTCGCGGTCCGTACCGCAGATGCCTACCTCACGCACGCGCAGCAGCGCCTCGCCCGCGCCGGCGCCGCGCGGTTCGGGCAGATCGCGCTCAACCAGCGCACGGGATTCGTAATCAAGACCGGCCGCCCGCATCCCCTCAGGCCGGCTTTCTCGCCACCGCAATCATCGACAGCCCGCGCCACGGCAGCAGCCAGTCCACGCGCCGCCAGATCCACACGGTCTTATCGAAAATCTTCAGCGACGGCTTGTCGATTCTGCTTCGCCTCAGCAGGCCGCCATACAGGCGCCAGGCGAGGGCGCCCACTTTGTTCATCTGCACGACCTTCTCCACCCGGCAGCCGTTCTGCTCCAGCAGCTTGCGCAGCTCGGCCTCGGTGAACCGCTGCCGGTTGCCTAGCCTGCGGTCCAGTTCGCAAAACAGCGACGGCCCCTGAGGCGCCAGCACGATCAGCGCGCCGCCCGGTTTCAGCTTGCGCTGGAGAGCAGCCACCGATTTGGCCGGATCCTCAAGCAGCTCCAGTACGTGCAGGCAGAGGACGGTGTCGAAGGACTCCCCTATGCTTTCAATGCTCTCGACGGAGTTCGGATCGAGCGGCCGCACGCAGACGTTCGGCGTGCGCAGAAAGCGGTTGCGCAGCGCGTGCAGGTAAAGCGGGTCCCGTTCGCAGGCCACGTACTGGAGGCGGCGCGCCATCAGCCGTCCGGTGATTGCGCCGATGCCCGCGCCCACTTCGAGGACCGTATCCCCCAGATACGGCCGCACGGTCTGCGTCAGCCAGCTCAGGTACTGCGGCGTTCCGGTGAGGTTGTACAGCATGCCGCGCCCGTAGGGCTCGACGTAAAGGTCGTCGATGATCCAGAATTTCAGGATCGTCGCCAGCGCCTGGAAGCCGTCCTTCCAGCCGATCTTCTTGCCTTCCTCGAACGTGCGCCCGTGATAACTGATCGGCACCTCGTAGACGCGCAGCTTCCGCTTTGCGCACTTCATGGTGATTTCCGGCTCGAAGCCGAAGCGGTTCGAGCGGATCGGGATGCTCTTCAACAGGTCGGTGCGGAAGGCCTTGTAGCAGGTCTCCATGTCGGTGACGCCGAGATTGGAAAACATGTTGGAGATCAGCGTCAGTCCCTTGTTGATCATGGAGTGCCAGAACTGAAGGACGCGCGTTTGCTCGCCGGCGAGATACCGCGACCCGAACACGGCGTCGGCGTGGCCGTCGAGCAGCGGCTTGAGTAAACGCGGGTACTCGTTGGGATCGTACTCCAGGTCGGCGTCCTGTATGATGCAGAAGTCGCCGGAGGCCTGTTTGATGGCCGTCCGCACGGCCGCGCCTTTACCCATATTCACTTCGTGGCGGAAGAGGCGGATTTCCGGGTGCTTTTCGGCGAGCCGGAGCAGAATGTCCCACGTGCCGTCGGTCGAATGATCGTCCACCACGACCAGCTCCCGCTCCATGTCCTCCGGCAGAGGCGCGTTGAGCACTTGGGCAAAGCAGCGCTCTACCATAGTGCGTTCGTTGTACACGGGCATCAGGATCGAGAGCTTCATGGGCCTCCAGTACTCAACCAGTATAAATAAGCACCACGCCCCGCAGTTGCAGCATAATGTATCTTCGTACCGTTTACTATGCCTCAGCCCATTCTTGAAACCGACTTTCCCGGCGTGGAACGTTACGCCAGGGGAAAGGTGCGCGACGTTTACGCCGCCGGAGACAACCTGCTGATCGTCGCCACGGACCGCATCTCCGCCTTCGACTATATCCTCGCCACGGGAATTCCGGACAAAGGCAAGGTGCTGACGCAGCTTTCCGTCTTTTGGTTCGATTTCCTGAAGCCGCTTACGCCGACGCATTTTATCTCGGCTTCGGTGGATGACTACCCCGCCCCGTTCCAGCGGTTCCGCGATCAGCTCGAGGGCCGGTCCATGCTGGTCAAGCGCGCCCGCATGATCGAAGTGGAGTGCGTCGCGCGGGGCTATCTGTCGGGTTCCGGCTGGAAAGAGTACCGCGCCACCAGGTCCATCTGCGGCATTCCCCTTCCCCCCGGGTTGAAGGAGAGCGACAAGCTGCCCGAGCCGATTTTCACGCCCGCCACCAAGGCCCACACGGGGCACGACGAAAACGTCTCGTTCGACAAAGTAGCCGGGATGATCGGTACAGATCTGGCCACGCGCCTGCGCGACCTCACGCTGAGCATCTACACCCGCGCCGCCGAGTACGCTCTTTCCCGCGGCATCATCATCGCCGATACCAAGTTCGAGTTCGGCTTCGTGGGCGATCAGCTCGTGCTCGCCGACGAGGTCCTTACGCCGGATTCCTCGCGCTTCTGGCCGCTCGAAACCTGGCGTCCCGGAGGACCGCAACCCTCCTACGACAAGCAGTACGTCCGCGATTACCTGGAATCCATCCAGTGGAATAAGCAGCCTCCGGCGCCGGCGCTGCCTCCGGACGTCGCCGCCAGGACCAGCGAAAAGTACAAAGAAGCCTACCGTGCGCTGACCGGCAAAAATCCGTGAACTGGCTCGATATCGTACTGGGGATTTTGATACTGATCTCGGTGGTATCCGGGATCAAGAGGGGCCTGGCGCGCGCCGTCATCGGTTTTGGCGCCGTAATTCTCGGCCTCTTTTGCGGCCTGTGGTTTTACGGCCTGCTCGGCGCGCATCTCAGGTTTGCCGGATCGCGCAACATCGCCAACCTCATTGCGTTTTTCGTGATTTTTTTGGGGGTGGTTCTGACCGGCAGCCTGATCGGGTATCTGATCGACCGCCTGCTCAAGCTGGTCCGCCTTTCGTGGTTGAACCGCCTGCTGGGCGGCGCGTTCGGCCTGATCCGCGGAGTGCTGGTAGGAGCGATTGTCGTGCTGGCGATCATGGCGTTCTGGCCGGGACCGGCGCCGCGGCCGGTCACGCAGTCGCGGCTGGCGCCCTACGTCGTCGATACCGCCCGGCTGCTTGCCGCGGCCGCGCCGTACGAAGTGAAAACGGCGTTCCGCAACAGCTATGCGCGGGTGAAGCAGATCTGGGCGGAGGCGATGAAGCGCGGCGTGCGCCGGCTTCCCGAGTCGGAGTTTTAGGCTTCGCCGAGTTCACACAGCAGCCGGCCGGGGCGGCGTGCCAGGCGGCGCTCCAGGCGCTCCTGCCGCCGGGCGAGGTCTTCGGAATCAGCCAGCGTGCGGGCGCAGCGGATCATTTCTAACGCCATAGCGTAGTTCCGTTCGCGGTGCTCGTAGTATTTCGCCAGCGCCTCGAGCGCCTGCACGCGGTAAGGGTTGCGGCTGGCGGCCAGGTCCGTCCAGATGGCCAGAGCCGCGGGCTCGTTGCCCGATCTTTTCTCCAGGGCGGCGGTATCCCACAGCGTGCGGAACAGCAGGTCCTCGGGAAGCCCGAGATCGACGGCGCGGTGCATGAGTTCCAGCGCCTGTTCGCGCTTGCCGGCCTTCAGGCACCAGCGCGCGAGGCCCACCAGGTCGGTGCCGTGCGCGAGAGGGGCCGCATGGGGCTCGCGAAACGCGAACGGCACGATGCCGGTGAGGCAGGCCGTGGTCAGAATATCGAGGGCGTTGTGGTGGAAGATGGGCACTAGCCGGAACGCCTGCTGCGTGCGCAGGTATTCGAAGTAGACATAGGGGATCATCTCGCCCGGCAGGTCGCCCTCGCGCTCTACGCCTAGAATCTGGTTTTCCAGGTCGACCAGCCGGCAGCTCTCCAGCCGCAGTTTCCATAAGCGGCGCGCGCCGTGCAGCAGATCGAGATGCGCCAGCCTGTCAAACGGCGGGCGCGCGCGGGCCATGCGGTACCGCGTTTCCAGGAGCGGCTGATCATACGTCTTGCCGTTGAAGGTGATGAGGACGTCAAACCGCCTCAGGTACTCCGCCAGCGCGTGGAGCAGGCTGGGTTCCTCGCCGTAATCGCGCATGAAGAACTGCCGGACGCGGAACCCTTCCTCGCAGATGGAGCCGACGCCGATCAGGAACGCGTACGTGCCGGAGCCTCCCGCAAGGCCGGTGGTTTCCGTATCGAGAAAAGCCCAGCGGCTCACCGGCGCCGGCGCCGCCTCGCCACCGGAAAGCGGACCGAGCAGATCGTCCGGCAACTCGAGCAGGTTTGATATCTCCATGCTGCCGTGCCGGCGGTGGCGCTCGTACAGCCGTTCCGTTTCAAAGTGTGAGCCGAAGGGAGTCTCAACGACCTCGCCGCTGAGCCATTGCTCGACGAAGTAGCGCGCGGGGCGGCGATCGACGGGCAGCCGCTGCGCCGGCGGCCCGGCCGCGTACTTGCGGTCGATGCGTTCGATCTTGCGGCGAAGAGCGGCGAGCTGTTCCTGAAGGTCGGCCATTAATTCGCTTTTTCTTTGCTAATGGTAGAGCGAAGGGGCGACTGAATTCAAGTTCCTGGCGGGTCAGCGGGCACACTGGAGCCGCGGTGGCTTGACTGCAAAGTCCCTGCCTAATCTGGGTCGGAGGCTGCTCCAGCACGAATCTTCAATGGGGCCGCGGTTCATTGACCGCGGAAATGGCCTTCTTGCCGTCTGCTGCGCCGGAGATCCGCACCTGCTTCAATGGGGCCGCGGTTCATTGACCGCGGAAATGCATCGATGGCGGCAAAAACCTCCGCTTTCTCCATCCGGCTTCAATGGGGCCGCGGTTCATTGACCGCGGAAATTCAATTAGCAAGAACTCCAATTACATCCCCGGCTTAGCTTCAATGGGGCCGCGGTTCATTGACCGCGGAAATTTCGTGGTCGGTCACGGATCGGGAAGGCCTACGAAGGCTTCAATGGGGCCGCGGTTCATTGACCGCGGAAATGCGGTGGAGGGAATGCAAGTCGTTCCACCGCTACACGCTTCAATGGGGCCGCGGTTCATTGACCGCGGAAATATGGGGATTGTTTACGATGAAAATGGACTTCTCCAGGCTTCAATGGGGCCGCGGTTCATTGACCGCGGAAATGAGGTTTTCGAGCGGTGGAAGACCGGATATTTGGCTGGCTTCATGGGGCCGCGGTTCATTGACCGCGGAAATAAAGAAAAGGGATGGGAAGAGCATTGGAGTCTTAGTGCTTCAATGGGGCCGCGGTTCATTGACCGCGGAAATGGCCGGGCGCTTCATGGACAGCAGCAAGAAGCCCGCGGCTTCAATGGGGCCGCGGTTCATTGACCGCGGAAATTCAGCGCCAGGCCCGAACGCGGCCTGATCTGAGCCTGCTTCAATGGGGCCGCGGTTCATTGACCGCGGAAATACCCGCACGCTGCAGCGCTGGGTAAGCTGGGGGGCGCTTCAATGGGGCCGCGGTTCATTGACCGCGGAAATTTTATCCAGGCGTTTCTACTCTGCGTAGTGAGTGGGGCTTCAATGGGGCCGCGGTTCATTGACCGCGGAAATGGTAGAGCAACATTATCTGGCAATCAAGTCTTTTATGCTTCAATGGGGCCGCGGTTCATTGACCGCGGAAATGCAGTCGTAACGAACGCACCGCGCAGCTTCAGCGCGGCTTCAATGGGGCCGCGGTTCATTGACCGCGGAAATACGAATGCGTCCATGTTCTCAGGCTTGCGGCGCCGGCTTCAATGGGGCCGCGGTTCATTGACCGCGGAAATAAATTCACGGCCCCTCATCTCCGTTGGAATCTCCGGCAACAATGGGGCCGCGGTTCATTGACCGCGGAAATAAATTTAGCTTTGTCCGTTACGATCAGCATGTCTATCCCTCCAATGGGGCCGCGGTTCATTGACCGCGGAAATAAATCTGTTATGAGGCAGGCGAATGTCCAGGGCAAGACCATCAATGGGGCCGCGGTTCATTGACCGCGGAAATAAATGAACATTGCTCCATCCAGATAGCGATGGGGATACATCAATGGGGCCGCGGTTCATTGACCGCGGAAATAAATCACTCAATTCAGCCTCCAGCCGGCGCAACTCAAACACAATGGGGCCGCGGTTCATTGACCGCGGAAATAAATTTCGCTAAGGAGGGACAGTGATGTCCCTCCTTACGTCAATGGGGCCGCGGTTCATTGACCGCGGAAATAAATGTCGGGAGCCCCGACCGACGGCCGCGGATGAACGCGCAATGGGGCCGCGGTTCATTGACCGCGGAAATAAATCACTCCGACAGAAACTATTCGCAGGGGCGGAAGATCCCAATGGGGCCGCGGTTCATTGACCGCGGAAATAAATGCCGGGGGTACGTATCGGGAGCGAATCACCTATGCATCAATGGGGCCGCGGTTCATTGACCGCGGAAATAAATGACCAGCGAAGTCAATCAGGCTCGCCAGAGACAGGTCTCAATGGGGCCGCGGTTCATTGACCGCGGAAATAAATGCGGGCGGCCAGGTGGAGGAATGACAATGATATACCAATGGGGCCGCGGTTCATTGACCGCGGAAATAAATCGTGCTGCCCTTGGAGATCGAGGGCCGGTACAGTGGGCAATGGGGCCGCGGTTCATTGACCGCGGAAATAAATGAACATTGCTCCGTCCGGATAGCGATGGGGATACATCAATGGGGCCGCGGTTCATTGACCGCGGAAATAAATACCCCCTGGTCTGCCGGAACAAGCCTACAAGCGGCCAATGGGGCCGCGGTTCATTGACCGCGGAAATAAATGTCGCTGACGCGAACCACATGGGCATCCAGCCAATCCAATGGGGCCGCGGTTCATTGACCGCGGAAATAAATCTGTCGATAACCGTGATGCCGTTTACCCGCAGAGAACAATGGGGCCGCGGTTCATTGACCGCGGAAATAAATACCGAAGTGGCGCTAAGTCTCTTTCGGCGCTTCCATCAATGGGGCCGCGGTTCATTGACCGCGGAAATAAATTTTCGGCAGCGCCGAGGAGGGCGCCGGGCAAGCCTGCAATGGGGCCGCGGTTCATTGACCGCGGAAATAAATCGCCCGCCGCCCCCGACTCGCTGTCCCGAGCTCGCGCCTGCAATGGGGCCGCGGTTCATTGACCGCGGAAATAAATATCCTCGCCGCTGGCGGCAGGACGCCTGAGAGTATCGCAATGGGGCCGCGGTTCATTGACCGCGGAAATAAATAGCTCGCCTCCAAAATCCACCTTTTCAAAGACCTGCGGCCAGACTTGCGAGCGGTCCGGTCCTTCCGGAGGGCACGCGCCGGCCTTCCTGGCTCCGGTTCCAACAACCTGCCCGAGATCATAACTTTACACCATTCGAGCGGCTCCCGCACTCCGATTCTCACCCCGCCGCTCGCACCCTCATCGCGTCACAAGTCCGGTACTCCGGGTCGATAGACCACGGAATTCCCGCTCGCGGGACCCTGTCGCGGCTGCCTATGTCGCCGCTTCCACGAAGGCCGCTGTTAATCACGGCTCCAGCTCCGATCAGCGCCCGCCCGTCGAGCCCTGCTCCTGCGCCTCCCGGCGGATCGCATCCAGAACTCCATTAATGAAAGAAACCGCTTCTTCTCCGGAAAAGCGCCGCGCCAGCTCGAGAGCTTCATTAATCACCACGGCAGGCGGGTTGATGCCTCCGGTCATCTCAAAAACGGCCATTCTCAAAATGTTGCGATCCACGGCAGGCATGCGCTCCAGGCGCCAGTTCTCCGAGTACTTCGCGATGCGGCGGTCGATCTCCTCCACCCGCGCGCAGGTGCCCTTGACGAGTTCCTCCATGAACGGATCGGGCGGAAGCGGCGCCTCCTGATCCTCCTGCTCCTCGGAGTAGAGCGAATCGTAGTAAGCGCGGATGGCGGCCTCAACGGGCTGCTTGCGAACGTCCACCTGGAACAGCACCTGAAGCGCGCGCTGCCTGGAACGGCGGCGGGACGGCATCATACTTCAGCGCGGCTGGCGCAACTGGCGCATCAGGTTGCCCATCTCGACGGCGGACATCGCCGCGTCAAAGCCCTTATTGCCGCTCTTTGCGCCCGCACGGTCAATGGCCTGCTCCAGCGTGTCGCAGGTGAGCACGCCGAAGGTGATCGGCACACCGGTTTCCAGCGCCGACTGCGCCAGCCCCTTGGCGACTTCCGCCGCGATGTATTCATAGTGCGGCGTGTCGCCGCGGATGACGGCGCTCAGACAGATCACGGCATCGTGCCGCTTCTGCTTCGCGAGCTCGTGCGCCACGATGGGCAGTTCCCACGAGCCCGGAACCCTGATGATCTCGATATCCTCGGGCCCTCCGGTGCGCGCCAGCGCATCCAGCGCCCCCGTCAGGAGGCGTTCGGTGATGAGGCTATTAAAACGGCTTACGACGATGGCGAATCTTAGCCCCGCCGAACTCAGATTACCTTCAATTACCTGTTTGGACATTTCACTTACCCTGAAACACGGCCCTGCGTTTTTCCAGAAAGGCAGCCGTGCCCTCTTTGCGGTCCTCAGTGGACGCCGCGACGGCAAACGCGCTCGCTTCGAACTTGAGTCCTTCTTCCAGCCCGCTGCTCAGGCCCACATCGACCGCATCCATAATCAGCGCGGCGGCGATGGGGGCATTCTGTGTCATCTTCTGGAGCAGCGCCCGGGAGAAGCCGAGCAACTCGGCCCGGGGGACCACGTGGTCAACCAGCCCGATGCGGAGCGCCTCTCCGGCGTCAACCGGCTCGCCCGTGAGAAGCATTTCCAGCGCGCGCCCGCGCCCCACAAGCCGGGGCAACCGCTGCGTCCCGCCGTATCCGGGAATCATGCCCAGCCGCACTTCCGGCTGGCCCAGCCGGGCGTCCTCCGAAGCGACGCGAACGGTGCAGCACATCGCCAGCTCAAGGCCGCCTCCCAGCGCGAAACCGTGGATGGCCGCCACCGAGGGCTTGGCCATTAGCTCCAGCCGGCGGAAGGCGCGCTGCCCGGCAACCGAGGCTTCCCGGGCCTGCACGGGAGTCTTGCCCGCCAGTTCCTCGATGTCGGCGCCCGCCGCGAAGGCCTTTTCCCCCGCGCCGGTGAGGATGAGTCCCTTAACGGCGTCGTCCGACGCCGCCCGCGCGAAGGCGTCGTCGAGTTCCGCAATCACGGTGGCGTTGAGCGCGTTGAGCTTCTCCGGGCGGTTGATCGTGACCAGGGCGATCCCGTCCTCCGAAAGCTCGAAAGCGATTCTGCTATAAGACATATGGGATAATCGCTAGAGGCGCTAACCGCGCGGCATACCGCCGCTTACCGCGTCCGTTACATCATACCGCATGGACCCCCGATATATACGCAATTTCTCTATCATCGCTCATATAGACCACGGGAAATCCACGCTCGCAGACCGGCTGCTGGAGGTCACCGGCGCGCTTTCCGAGCGGGAGATGATGAACCAGGTGCTCGACTCGATGGACCTCGAGCGCGAGCGCGGCATCACCATTAAGGCCCACGCGGTCCGGCTGAACTACCGGGCGAAAGACGGTGAACTCTACCAGCTTAACCTCATCGACACGCCCGGCCACGTGGATTTCAGCTACGAGGTTTCGCGCAGCCTTCAGGCCTGCGAAGGTGCGCTGCTGGTGGTGGACGCCTCCCAGGGTGTCGAAGCACAGACCCTGGCCAACACCTACCTGGCGCTGCACCACAACCTGGAACTGATTCCGGTCATCAACAAGATCGATTTGCCGGTGGCCGAGCCCGAGCGCGTCCGCGAGCAGATCGAGCAGGTGATCGGGCTGGACGCCTCGAGTGCCATCCTGGTCAGCGCCAAACAGGGCACCGGCATCGACGAGGTGCTGGAAGCGGTCGTCCACCTGGTGCCCCCGCCAAGCGGAAATCCCGAGGCGCCGCTGCGCGCGCTGATTTTCGATTCGTGGTTCGACCCGTACCGCGGCGTCATCATTCTGCTGCGCGTGGTCGACGGAAAGCTGCGGATCGGCCAGCACATCCGCCTCTGGGCCAACGGCAAGGTGTTCGAAGTGGAAGGATTGGGCTATCAGTCGCCGAAACCGGTGGCCTGCGAGGAGCTGTCCGCCGGCGAAGTGGGCTTCATGTTCGCGAACATCAAGACCGTCTCGGACGCCCAGATCGGCGACACGGTGATCGACGACGACAACCCGGCCGCCGAGCCGTTGCCCGGGTTCCAGGAAGTGAAGCCGATGGTGTTTGCCGGGCTGTACCCGGTGGAGTCCCACGAGCATGGCGCTCTGCGCGACGCTCTCGAAAAACTGCGGCTCAACGACAGCGCGCTCAACTTCGAGCCGGAGCACTCGGCCGCGCTCGGCTTCGGATTCCGCTGCGGCTTCCTCGGGCTGCTGCACATGGACATCGTTCAGGAGCGGCTGGAGCGCGAATTCAATATCGATCTGATCACCACCGCACCGGGCGTGCGTTATCGCGTGCTGACGCGGAAGGGCGAAGTCGTGGAGGTGGACAATCCCACCAAGTTCCCCAGCGCTGCGGAAATCGAGCACGTCGAGGAGCCCATCTTCGAGGCCACCATCATCACGCGCGATGAGTTCATCGGCGAGATCCTGAGATTGCTCGAGGAGAAGCGCGGCGTCCAGAAGAAATTCGAGTACATCGGCACGGGCCGCGTGCTGCTGGTCTACGAGCTGCCGCTGAGCGAAATCGTGCTCGATTTCTATGACCGCCTGAAAACGGTCTCCCGCGGCTATGCGTCGCTCGACTACCACTTTGCGGGCTACCGGCCTTCCCCGATGGTGAAGCTGGATGTGCTCGTGGCGGGCGAGCCGGTGGACGCGCTCTCAATGATCGTGCACAAGGATCATGCGTACGAGCGCGGCAAGAGCCTGATCGAGCGGCTGCGAAAGCTGATCCCGCGGCAGATGTTCGAAGTGGCGCTTCAGGCGGCCATCGGCAACAAAGTGATCGCGCGCGAAACCATTTCCGCGATGCGGAAAAACGTGCTCGCCAAGTGCTACGGCGGCGACGTCACGCGCAAGCGCAAGCTGCTCGAAAAGCAAAAGGAAGGCAAGCGGCGGATGAAGCGCGTCGGGAAGGTCGACATCCCGCAGGAAGCGTTTCTGGCCGTGCTGCGCGTGGGCGGAGAGGAGGAGTAAAGACGGGCGCCCCGCGCTCAGGAGCCGTCTTCGAGGAATAGATTCGCGGCTCCGCAGCCCGGACAACGGTAGCGCTGTAAGAATCCGAACCTGGTCACCAAGTTTGCCTGCCGGAGGGCTTCCGCGCTGTGTCCGGATCCGCACCGGACGCAGACGTTCGTGCGGGTCCGCGTGTCGACGGCGCCGGTGTTGCCGAAGTACATCGCCCATCCGTAGCGCGTCAGGCTGGTCCCCAGCCATTTGTCTGTGAGCCGCAGGATGTAGCTCAGGCATTTGAGCACGGTCTCATTCCCGCCCCCAAGCAGCCAGAGCCTGCGTGGCGGCCCGCGACCGCCGGTTGGCGCGGTTCAGGAAAGAGAACGACGTTGCGAGCACGCGCGTGCCCGAGTGAGCCAGCGGCGTGTGCTTCTCAACCAGGGCGATCAGACTCTTCTCGTCAAGAAAGCGGTTCACGTGGCCGCCGCCGCGCGCCAGCCAGCGGTACAGGCGGTCGCAGAGGGTTGAAGCGTCCGGAAGTGCGATATAGAGCGCGCCGACGGGGTCCAACACCCTGCCGATCTCCTCTAGCGCCTCTTCCAAACTGGAGAAATGCTCAAGGCTGTGGTTCGCGATCACTGCCGCGAACAGTCCATCTCGGAAGGGCAGCCGGCAGGCATTGCAGCGTACGAAATGCCCGTCACGCGTGCCCCGGAGCGGCTCCAGGTCCGCCCGGACAACGCGGCCGGAACACGCGTCAAGAGGGAAGCTCCCCCTCCCGCTCCCGAGATCAAGCACCCATGCGCCGGGAGCGACGGATCGCAAGATCTCGTGCATGTAGCAATGATAGCGGCGGCGTTACGCGCAAGCGCTCACACGGCTTTCCCCTTCTTTGCGCGTCTCGTCTCCTTGCGCGGATAGAGAAGCGCGTCCGCCCATGAACGCTCCTTCTTGCTCAAGGGACCGCCGGTCTGTTGCAGCGCGTCTTCCAGCATCTCGCGCCATCCCGCGACATCGGAAAGAGCGACCCTGACGGCGTGCTGCACGAAGCCGGAAACACTCGCGGCCTGTCCGGCTGTCACCAGCGCGCGAATCTCTTTGAACTGGTCGTGTGGAAGGGTGACGGTGATCTTGCGGGCCGCCATACCAAAACCATTACCACGGCGGCGATTCGGATGACAGACGCCCTTACCAGCCCATCTGCCGCATCCGCGTCTCGATGGCGGCGCTGTAGCGGTCCATTCGGGCCGGTGTTCGCTTTCTGGGCGAGGGAAGAATGGCGGCCAGGCGGACGGCGCGCGCCCGGTCCACCGCCGACGCCGGTATGCCGTAGTGGTAGCGCGCCGCGGCTTCGGCGCCGTAGACCCCCGGACCCCACTCAACCACGTTCAGGTACAACTCGAGAATCCGCCGCTTGGAAAGGATCATTTCGGCCACCGGCGCAAGCGTAAACTCCACGATCTTGCGCAGCGGCGACCGGTGCGTCGTGAAGAACAGGTTTTTCACGAGTTGCTGCGTAATCGTCGAAGCGCCGCGGCGGATGCGGCCGCTTTCGATCCCGTCTTCGATCACGTTGCTCACTTCTCTCCAGTCGATGCCGCGATGCCGGAAGAAGCGCGTATCTTCGGCGGCGATGACCGCGCGCTGGAGGTTTGTCGAGATCCGGCTGAGCGGCACGAACCTGTACCGCTTCTCGTAGCGCTCCCCCTTGAGCAGCGCCTCGACGCGGCGCTGGATGTGGACTCCGGTAGTGAACGGGTCCATCCACCGCAGTGTGAACAACCCGGCAATGGCAGCGGCATAGCAGCCCGCAACCAGCAGCGCGAACCAACGCGCCGCCCGCCCCAGAACGCGCTTCACTGTACGGGCGCTTCAGCCTCCCTTTCCGGCAGCGGCCGGTACCAGATGTTGCGGAACCGCATCACCGTGAACGGCGCGCCCTTGTAGTTGTGGTCCTGAAGCATCAACGGGCCGGGCTCGCCGATTTTGTCCTCGATACACCCGCGCCCGATGTTCTTGATCGTGACATTGTCCTGCACGAGGACCCCGTTCCAGAACACGGTCACCGTCCCGCGCTCGAGCAGCCTGCCCTCGGGGCTGCATTTCGGGGGATGAAAGATGATGTCGTAGGTCTGCCACTCTCCCGGCGGCCGGGCGGCGTTCACCAGCGGCGGCGCCTGGCCGTAAAGCGCCGCTGCCGCCCCCGTCGGGTAAGTCGGGTTCTTGTACGAGTCCAGGATTTGGATCTCGTACCGGCCGTGCAGGTACACGCCGCTGTTGCCGCGTTCCTGGCTGTGCTTGTCCGGCATGTGCGGCACGTTGAATTCCAGATGGATCTGCGCCGCCCGGAATTTCTTCTTGCTGTAGATGTCGCCATCCCCCGTCTTGCAGACCATAACGCCTTGCTCGACGCTGCATCCCGCCGGCGATCCATCGCGCTTGGTCCATTCCGACAGGTCCTTGCCATCGAACAGAATGACGGCATCCGACGGCGGCTGCCCGGGCTTGCCGGGTTCCACGACTCGAGGCTGAGGTTCCGATTGCGCGGCCAGCACAGCCGCGCCGAACAGGATTACCGCAAAAGCGGCCGGAAATTGGGCGTGCATAGATTGATCATTATCGGAAATCGCGCTCCCGGCAAGCAGCCGGTTTTTACCTGCGCGATCTCGGGCGCATCGCCTCGCTCCAGGCGCCCCCGTCGATCAGAAGGGCGATCGCCATGACCGCCCAATGAGAGCTCGCGAGAGGCTCGTTGAGGCTGACGATCCAGGCCCAGGCAATCGTGGTGGTGGGAAGAAAGATCAGGCCGAGGACCGGAATCAGCAAGTCATGGTAGGCCCGCTGTATGAGTTGCGAGGAGAGGTACAACATGACCAGCGCCACCCTCGGAAAGACCATCGCGGCAAGCAGCAGCGCCATGGCGGCAACCCTCTATCCCGTAAGGCGGACGGCAAGCCGGCCGGCCCAACGGTTTGTTACACTCGTTTTCGGTCTCACGGATTATCTTATGCTGAATTTCGAATACCGGAACCCAGTCAAAATCCTTTTCGGCAAGGGCCAGATCTCAAAGATTGGCAAGGAGATACCGGCGGACGCGCGCATTCTGATGACGTACGGCGGCGGCAGCATCAAGCGCAACGGCGTCTACGATCAGGTGCGCTCGGCTCTGGCCGGCCGGTCTTTCGCCGAGTTCGGCGGCATCGAGCCGAATCCGCGGTACGAAACGCTGATGAAGGCCGTGGAAATCGTGCGCGCCGAAAAGATCGATTTCCTGCTCGCCGTCGGCGGCGGTTCCGTGCTGGACGGCACGAAGTTCATTGCGGCGGCTGCGCCGTTTCAGGGCGACCCTTGGGACATCGTATTGAAAAAGGCGCCGGTGACTTCCGCGGTGCCTCTCGGGACCGTGCTTACGCTGCCGGCTACCGGTTCGGAGATGAACAACTGCGCGGTCATCTCGCACGCGGCAAGACAGGAGAAACTGCCCTTCGCGAGCGACCTGGTGTATCCGCAATTTTCGGTGCTCGACCCCGAAACCACGTTTTCCCTGCCGCCGCGCCAGATCTCCAACGGCATCGTGGACGCTTTCGTACATGTCATGGAGCAGTACCTGACGTTTCCGGCGGACGCGCCGCTCCAGGACAGGCTCGCCGAAGCGATTCTGCTGACGCTGATCGAAGAGGGTCCGAAGACGCTGGCCGAGCCGCGCAACTACGAAGCGCGCGCAAACTTCATGTGGTGCGCCACCATGGCGCTCAACGGTCTGATTGGCCAGGGCGTGCCGCAGGACTGGGCGACGCACATGATCGGCCACGAGATCACGGCCCTCTGCGGCCTCGATCACGGGCAGACGCTGGCCATCGTGCTGCCCGCTCTGCTCGAAGTGCAGCGCGAACGCAAGAAGGCCAAGCTGCTGCAGTACGCCGAGCGCGTTTGGGGCATCACGTCGGGGACCGAGGAGGAGCGCATGGCTGAAGCCATCCGGCGGACGCGCGAGTTCTTCGAACGCGTGGGCGTGCCAACCCGGCTTTCGGCCTACGGCGTCGCTCCCGCCGCGGTGTGCAGCATTCCCGAAAGGCTCGAACGGCGCGGCTGGGTCGCTCTCGGAGAATCCGGCGAGGTTACCCCGGCTGTCGTGAACCGCGTGCTTGCAGTGGCGGCGTGAAAGCGCCGCCGCTATATCGTCACACAGCGCGGCACCGCAAAACCGCGGCGCAGCTCGCCGGGCTGAGGCACGTGCCGCAGGCACATTTTCACGACCAGCTTTGCGCCGTCGCAGGTGAACGGCACCACGGTCCAGGACTCCGTCCCGCCGCTCCGGGTGTTGAAGTTGTGGCCGAAAACGACGGTCGGGATGCTCATGCCCATCGGCCCGGTCTGCTCTTCAAGCAGATTCTTGACGTTGCCAATGATGATATTGGCCAGTTCGGCGACCGCATCCAGAACGTCGTCGCTGACGGCCTCCGGCGGCGGTGTGTCTTCCATCGCCAGCAGGTGCGTGTAGATCCTGCCCGCCAGGCTCGGGTCGCATTGCACGATTCCCGTGCCCGCCCACTGCCCTACGAGGCCCAACAGCGCGATGACCCCGTCGGTCGGTCCCGAACTGGGCGGCTCGCGGTACGCCTCGCCGGGGGTTACCGTAAGGTTCAGCATCGTCCCGAAGGCCTCGGCCGTCGCGGCGCATATCGAATCGACTATTTGCTCATGGTTGATTGGTTCCACAATGGATCCCCTTCCTGAGTGCTACAGAACGCTCGCCAGCGTGTGCCGGATCTGGTCGGCAGTGAACGGCTTGCGGATGTAGCCCGCCGCGCCAAGCTCGGCGGCCGCCATCACTTTCGCCTGCCCGCCCTCGGTTGTCACCATGATCACCGGCAGGTTTTTCCACTGCTCGCTCTCCTTGAGCTTCCGGAGCAGCTGGAGGCCGTCCATATTCGGCATGTTGATGTCGGCCAGCACGAGGCTGACTTTCTGGGTGCCCAGCACCTTCAGAGCGTCCACGCCGTCGGCTGCCTCGTACACCTCCCCGAGAGGCACATCAGCCTGCCGCAAGACGCGCTGCAAAATTTTCCGGATGGCGGCGGAATCGTCAACAATCAGAACATCCAGGAGCATCAACTCCCATATCGGGTCATCGGGCGGAGGAATTTAGGCCGATTTTCCGCCGGCCGGGCTAAACCACGTAGCGCTCGCCCGCGGTACCCTTGAGGCTGAGCACGCCTTCGCTCTCCAGCTGGCGCACCAGCGCGATGATTTGCTGCTGCGCCGCCTCGACGTCCTTGAGTTTTACCGGCCCGAGCGCTTCCATGTCCTCGCGGAGGATTTCCGCGCCACGCTGCGACATGCAGTCGGTGAAGTGCCGCTTCAGTTCCTCGCTCGTGCCCTTCAGCGCCACTGTGAGCAGCTTGCGGTCCACCCGGCTCAGCACTTCCTTGATGCCGTTCTTGTCGAGCAGCACCATGTCCTCGAATACGAACATGAGCTGGCGCACCGTCTCCGTCAGCGCCGCCTCGCGCTGCTCCATCGCGGCCAGAATATCCTTGCTCATCGCCGAATCCATGCGGTTGAGCATTTCCGCCACCGCCCGCACGCCCCCGTAGGATTCCCTGCTAATCTCGCCCAGCGCGTTCAGCTTCTGCCCGATAATCGCAGCCACTCTCGAGATGATTTCCGGAGATATGCGATCCAGTTTCGCCATCCGGTAAGCGACGTCCGCGCGCATCTCAAGCGGGAGAGAAACCAGCAGCGCGGCCGCTTGCGAGGGGTTCAGATGCGACAGGATCAGCGCAATCATTTGCGGATGCTCGCTGTGAATGAAGCGCGCCAGTTGCTGGGGATCGGCCTTCTGCAGCGCGTCGAAGCTCAGGAAATCGTTGCCGAGCGCCTTCATCAGCCGCTCGAGCATGCGCCTTCCTGTCTCGGGGCCGAAGGCGCTGATCAGCAGCTTGCGCGCATACTCCACGCCGCCCTTCAGCACGTACTCGTGCGCCACCGACATCTCGAAAAATTCCTGGAGCACGGCCTCAGCCTGCTCGGCGGAGACCGAACCCAAGCGCGCCACCTCCTGGCTGACCTTCTGTACTTCGTCTTCTTCGAGTTCCTTCAGGATTTCGGCGCTGACCTGGTCCCCCAGGCTTACCAGCAGAATGGCCGCCTTTTGTATGCCCGTCAGCGGCTCGGTCGAGGCGTTCGTCGTGCTCATGTGTCCTGATATGTCGGGCCGCGCAGCTTCCCGGCGGCTGAGCTGCGCATTCCTCTCCACTACATCGGGCCTAAAGCGGCAGGCCTGAATCAGGGAAACACCCGAGCGCGGCCCTGGTTTCCTACTGCGGGCTAGGGCTGCCTACCGAGCCGGCCGACGTAAAGTCCATCGGGTTTAAGCCGATATGGGGTTTTGACGGCGCCTCCGCAAATGCATTCATTCTTCACAACTCCGGCGCCGCGAATGACAGGAGCGAGGACGTGAAATCACAGGTAACTATCGGTGCGAAGCTCGGCGGGAGTTTCGTGGCCATTCTTATACTGCTGCTCGTGTTGGGCAGCGTTTCATTGCCCGCCATCTCAAGCCTGGGGCGTGCAACGGGGAGGCTGGTAACCACGGAAATGAGCCAGCAGCGCCTGATTGCCGAGCTTGACCGGGCCGTCTTGGAGATGCGAGCCGCGCAGCGCGGCGCCGCGCTGTTCTCGATGGCAAAACAGAATGGACAGGCCCGGCTGGCCGCGGACGATTTCCGCAAGGCCAGCTCCATTGCCACCGCGCTCGCCAACGAGTTGCGCACGGCGCTCGACGACGATTCCGGCCGCCGCGCCGCCGAAGAAATCCTGGCCGGCGTGAACGCCTGGATGCCGCTCTATCAGGAAATTGTGCAACAGGCGGCCGCCGAGCAGCCCGAGGGTCCGGTGATGGAAGCGCTGGGCAGGACCGCGCCCGTCATGGACCGGATAAGCCGTGCGGCCGCGCGGCTGAGGGAGGCCCAGGCGCAGCGCGCCGCGGCGATAGCGTCGGAGGCTGCCGGAACCGCCTCCTCCAGCTGGTGGGCCGTCCTCGTGCTGATCGGATTGATTGCAGCGGGAGGATGCGCCGGTCTGGTCCTGACGCGGCAACTGAACTCGGGACTGCGCCAGATCGCCGCGGAAATCGCCGAGAGCGCGGGCCATATAGCCGCCGGCGCGAGCCAGGTGTCTGCCGCGAGCCAGGCGCTCGCGCAAGGCGCCTCTGAGCAGGCAGCCTCGCTCGAGGAGACCTCGGCGTCCAGCGGGGAGATTACGTCGATGACACGAAAGAACGCGGAAAACTCGAAATCGGCCGCCGAGTTTATGGCCGACGCCGAGCGGAAAGTGGAGGAGGCCAACCGCACGCTCGGCGAGATGGTGGCCTCCATGCGGGAGATCAACGCCTCCAGCGACAAGATCAGCAAGATCATCAAGGTGATCGATGAGATTGCCTTCCAGACGAATATTCTTGCGTTGAACGCGGCGGTCGAGGCGGCGCGCGCCGGCGAAGCGGGAATGGGATTCGCGGTGGTGGCCGATGAAGTGCGCAACCTCGCGCAGCGCTCCGCGCAGGCTGCCAAGGACACGGCCGCGCTGATCGAGGAGTCCATTGCGACATCCCACGAGGGCAGCAACCGGCTGGATCAGGTCGCCGCCGCCATTCGCGCCATTACCGGAAGCGTCAACCAGGTCAAGACGCTGGTGGACGAAGTGAAGGTGGGCAGCGAGGAGCAGACGCGCGGCATCGAGCAGATCTCGAAGGCCATTGCGCAGATGGAGCAGGTCACGCAACGAGCGGCCGCAAGCGCCGAGGAGAGCGCGTCCGCCGGAGCCGAGATGAGCGCGCAGGCGGAACATCTCAACAAGGCCGTGGCGCGCCTGCGCTCGATGGTCGGCGGAGCGGATTTCGAGTCCGGCTCGGCGTCCCGTACGGTCCGTAAGTTCGCGCCGCGCGTCACCGAAAACCTCAAGGCGCTCAGCCGCGCGGTTTCGTTCCGCAACCGGGAAGCGGCGCCGGCTGCCGTGACTTCCGCGGCGAAAGCCAGAGAAGCGCTGCCGCTCGAAGAGGATTTCAAGGAGTTTTAGGGGATCGGCTATGCCCCGGAGACACGTTGGGGGAAAGGCATAACCATGTCCGGTAACGGCTCGATTGCTGAGGGGCTGCGCCGCCAGGTTGAAGAACTGGCAATGGCCGTCATGATGCAGGAATCGCCGGCGGCGCCGGAGGCCCTGCGCGCGCTTGCGGCCGCCCTGGAGGAGACGCGCAGGCAGGCCGCGGAAGCCGGTTTGGAGGAAGTGGCGCGAATCGCCGGCGAACTGGCGAGTGCGGGGCCCGACGAACTCCGCCAGGGTATCGCCAGGTTGCAGGCCGCCTTGGACAATCCTCCATCGGCGCCCGCCGCCTCCCTGACCCAGGACACGGACCTGCTGAACGACGTCGTCATGGAGTCGGCCGAGCACCTGATCTCGATTGAAAGCCAGCTACTGACGCTCGAGCAGGACCCGACCAACGCCGAAGCCGTCCATTCCGCCTTCCGGAGCTTCCACACCATAAAGGGCCTGGCCGGCTTCATGGAGTTGACCGCCATCCAGGAGGTGGCCCACGAGGTCGAAAACATCCTCGACCTGGCGCGGAACAAAAAGCTGAAGATCACGCCCACGGTGATCGACGTCGTGCTTGCCGGCAAGGATTATCTTCAGCATGCCTTCCGGCTTCTCGAACCGGCCCTGCATGGCGGGCAGCCCGGCCAACCGCCGGACAACACCGCGCTGATCGCGCGCATCAAAGCCCTGGCGGAAAACCCCGAGCAAGCCGAGGAGCAGGCCCCCGACGTGGAAGCGCCGAAAGACGCCGCCGCGGCGACGAGCAAGGTCTCCGAAGCCCGGATGGTCAAGGTCGACACCGCGAAGCTCGACTTCCTGGTGGACATGGCCGGCGAGATGGTGATCGCGCAATCGCAGATCACCCACGACCCGGATCTGCAGTCTTTGGAAAGCCCGCGCCTGCAGCGCAACCTCGCCCACCTGTCGCGCATCACCGAGGAGATCCAGAAGACCGCGATGTCCATGCGCATGGTGCCGATCGGGCAGTTGTTCCGGCGCATGCACCGGCTGGTGCGCGACCTGGCGCGGAAGGCCGGTAAACAGGTCGAACTGGAGCTGTTTGGCGAGGACACCGAACTCGACCGCACAATTGTCGAGGCGCTTTCCGACCCGCTCATTCACATGGTCCGCAACTCGGTGGACCACGGCATCGAAAAGCCAGAGGTGCGGCGCGCCGCCGGCAAGAACCCGGTGGGAAAGGTGCGTCTGAAGGCTTGCCACCAGGCCGGCAGCATTCTGATCGAAGTCTGCGACGACGGCTGCGGCATCAACCGCGAAAAGGTTCTCGCCAGGGCCTGGGAGCGGGGTCTCGTCCCGCCCGGCGTCACTCCGCCCGATAACGAAATCCTCAACCTGATCCTCGAGCCGGGCTTCTCGACCGCCGAACGCGTCACGGACGTTTCCGGGCGCGGCGTCGGCATGGATGTCGTCAAAAAGCAGGTGATGAAGCTCCGCGGGCGCATAGACATCCAGTCCGTCGAAGGCCAGGGGACCACGTTCTTCCTGAAACTGCCGCTGACGCTGGCGATCATCGACGGGCTGGTGGTCGCCGTCGGGCGCGAGCGCTATATCGTGCCGCTGTTCGCGGTGCGCGAGATGTTCCGGCCCGTGCCAGGCATGGTCACCAACGCCTGCAACCAGGGCGAGGTAGTGCTCATCCGCGGCCGGCTGCTCCCGCTGGTGCGCCTGTACCGGCGCTTCAACGTCAAGCCCCGCACCGAAGATCCCTGCGAGAGCGTGTTTCTGGTGGCCGAGGGCGGCAGCAATGTTTTCTGTCTGATGGTGGACGAGTTCTTAGGCAAGCAGGAAGTGGTCATCAAAAGCCTGGGAGAGACCCTGAAGAACATTCCCGGAATCGCCGGAGGCGCCATCCTCGGCGACGGGCGCGTCGGGCTGGTCCTGGATTTGGACGGCGTTTTCGAGCAAGAACATGACGCTCAGCCGGCGGGAGTTTGAACGGATCCGCAGCCTGGCCCGCCTGCACGCCGGACTGGATCTGCGCGAAGGCAAAGAGGGACTGGTTTCCGCCAGGCTTGGCAAGAAGGTCCGGCAAGGGGGGTTCCGCAACTTTCAGCAATACTGCGATCACGTCGCCGCGGACACGACCGGAAAAGCGCTCGCCGAGATGATCGACGCGCTCACCACCAATCACACCATGTTCCTCAGGGAACCGGCGCACTTCGATTTCCTGCGCCGGATCGCCTCGGCCGAGCTGCGCGGTCCCGGTCCGATCCGGATCTGGAGCGCGGCCTGCTCTACCGGGGAGGAGCCGTACTCCATCGCCATCTGCCTGCTCGAGGAACTCGGGCCGCAGGCCGCCTCACGAATCCGCATTCTGGCGTCTGACATTTCCACGCGCGCGCTCCAGGCGGCCAAAGACGGTATCTACGCGGCCGAGCGGTTCGAGGGATTTCCCGCCGCCTGGCTGCCCAGATACTTCCTCCGCGGCGAGGGCAATTGGAAGGGCTGGTACCGCGTCAAGCCGGAGCTGCGGCGGATGCTGGAGTTCCGCCGAATCAATTTGATGGAGCCGTTTACCGGCCTGCCGAGCTTTGACGTCGTTTTCTGCCGGAACGTCATGATCTACTTTGACCGGCCCACCCGGGAGGATGTTGTCCGGCGGATCACCGCCTTGATCGAGCCCGGCGGCTACCTGCTGACCGGGCATTCGGAAAGCCTGCTGGGCGGGCAGCACTCGCTCCAGTACATCTGCCCGGCGGTCTATCGCAAACCGCTGGAGGGCGGTTTCTGCCACAGGCGGCTGGAGGGGAGGCTATGCGTTCGATAATCGTCGGCGTCGCGGATTGCCAGGTCAGCGCCGACCCGGAGACGGTGCTGGTGACTTACGCTCTCGGTTCGTGCATCGCGGTCACCATCTACGACCCCGTCGCGCGCGTCGGCGGGATGCTGCATTACATGCTGCCGGAATCGAGCATCGACGCCGCCATGGCCAAGGAGAAGCCCTTCATGTTCGCCGATACGGGCATTCCGCTGCTGTTCCGTACAGCCTACAATTACGGGGCCGAAAAGAAGCGGATGATTGTGCGGGTGGCCGGCGGCGCCCAGGTGATGGACGACCAGGGCGTGTTCGACATCGGCCGGCGGAACTACCTCGCGTTGAGAAAGATCTTGTGGAAAGCCGGCGTGCTGATCCATGGAGAGCATGTCGGAGGCACCAATTCGCGCACGATGCGGCTGGAGATCGCCACCGGAGCGGTCTGGCTGCGGGACGCCGGGGCTCAAGAGGTGCAACTCGGGCCACCAATTCCCCAGGGGAGAGTGTAATCACATGGGATACCGCGTGCTGATTGTCGACGACTCGCCGGCGATGCGATCCGTCATCCGGCGGGTAATCGTCCTGTCGGGGTTCGACCTGGAAGAGTGCCTGGAGGCCGAGCACGGCGGGGAAGCCTGCCGGCTGTTGCAGGAGCGGCCGGTGGACGTCATTCTGACCGACATCAACATGCCTGTCATGAATGGCGAGCGGTTCCTCGAAGCGATTAAGGCGGACCAGTCGCTGGAAGCGATTCCCGTCGTCGTCGTCTCGACCGACGCCACCGAGCACCGGATCCGCCGTATGCTCGAACTGGGCGCGCAGGGCTATGTCACCAAACCCTTCTTTCCCGAATCGCTCCGCGGCGAACTGGAGCGCGTGCTGGGGGTGAACTATGGCTGAAACGGGCGCTGGTGAAATCCTCTGTGCCGCGGCGC
Organism: Acidobacteriota bacterium; assembly: GCA_029776225.1. GTDB lineage: Bacteria > Acidobacteriota > Terriglobia > Bryobacterales > Bryobacteraceae > Fen-330. The sequence goes on from JAKOTR010000060.1 coordinate 59,811, forward strand.
AGCAGGTGCTGGAAACGATGTTCTTCACCACGATCGTGGGTGAGAGGCAGGGGCCGCCCGAAGGCCCGGCGGTGGCGGCCCGGGTTTCCTTCGAGGGCAGCCCCTCCGGCACTTTCGGCTTGAAGCTTTCGGCAGAGGCGGCGCGCGCCATCGCCGCCAATTTTCTTGGTGTGGAGAACGATGAAGAGGTCAGCGCCGCCCAGACCGGCGAGGTGATCTGCGAACTGGCGAACATGGTCTGCGGCGCTATGCTGAGCCGGGTGGAAAGCGGCTCCACGTTCCAGATCGCGCATCCGCAACTGGACGCCGGCGAGGAGCCCTCTGATGGCGCGGTGGCGCGCTACCTGGATCTGGACAACGGCGCGCTGGCTCTCTGGGTGCGCTTCGACGGGCAATGAACTGGAGGGGGCGTAAAATCCGCGTGCTGATCGTCGACGACTCGGCGATCGTGCGAAAACTGCTGAGAGAGGCTCTCTCGGCGGAGCCCGATCTGGAAGTCGTGGCGACCGCGCCGGACCCGTACATTGCCCGCGATAAGATCCTCTCGCTCGAACCCGATGTCCTGACGCTCGACATCGAGATGCCGCGCATGGACGGGCTGACTTTCCTTAGGAAACTCATGCAATACCGGCCCATGCCGGTGATTGTGATCAGCTCGCTGGCCCGCGCGTCCTGCGATGCGGCCATCACGGCCTTGAAAGAAGGCGCCGTCGAGGTGATGGCCAAGCCCGGCGGGCCGTACTCGGTCGGCGAACTGCGCTTCACTCTGGCGAACAAAATCCGGGCGGCCGCCCGCGCGCGCATCCTTCCCCGCTTGCCGGTGCAGACTCCCGAACCCGGCTGTGGCCAGATCGGCGCCGGCTGCGCAAGCCGGGTGATCGTGATCGGCGCGTCCACGGGCGGCACCGAGGCCATTGAAAGCATCCTCCTGCGCCTGCCGGAAGACACGCCCGGAATCACGATCGCGCAGCACATCCCGGCCGGTTTCTCCCGCGCCTTCGCGGAACGTTTGAACGAGATCTGCCGCCTGGAAGTGAAAGAGGCCGAAGACGGCGACACAGTAGTCCCCGGCCGCGCCCTCGTTGCCCCGGGCAACTTCCACATGATGCTCAGGCGGGCGGGAAACGGTTACCGCGTGGAAGTGAAGTCCGGCCCGCTGGTCTGCTATCAGCGCCCGTCGGTGGATGTGCTGTTTACCTCCGCCGCCGAAAGCGCCGGGGCCAACGCCGTCGGGGTCATTCTGACCGGAATGGGCGCGGACGGCGCCCGCGGCCTGCTCAAAATGAGACAAGCCGGCGCGGCGACGATCGCCCAGGACGAGGCGTCCTGCGTAGTCTTCGGCATGCCCCGCGAAGCGATCCGGCTGGGGGCCGCCAGCCGCGTGGTGCCTCTAGTCAGAATACCTGCGGCCATTGTCGCGGCGCTGCGGTGCCAGCAGGAAGGGCGCGCGGTCACTCCTGCCGCAGCGCCCTGATGGGGGCGTTTACATCATCTTCTCACCGCCCCGAACGCTTCCTGTCTCAGGTCGATTCTGCCGTCAGGCACCACCACGGCCACCCATGGGCTGTCGTTCGATACCACCTTGCCCTGCCAGGTGATCTTGCCAGGCGTACCGGCGCGCAGGGTCGCAGTCCGCTCGGGCTGCGCCACCTTCAGGTTGTCTGCCCGCAGCTCGAACTTATGACTGCCCTGCCCGCGCGCGGTTACCGTGATGGTGACGTTGCCCTGCCCGTCCGTTCGCGATGAAACCTCGTAATCAAGGAAGTTCTCCGGCCGCAGGTCCAATTCGTACGTTCGACCGGGCAACACCGTGAAGTTTTTCTTCAGGCTGCCCACGCTCACTTCATACTTGCCTTCCGGCACCTCCGCGCGGAATTCGCCTTTCACATAGTCCGGTTCCACCGAGAACGTATAGCCGGTCCGCGAGTCACGGAACACCACCGGTCCGCCCGGTCCGGGAGCCACGTACCCTTTCACCACCGCCGGTCCCGCAAGGTCTTCCATCAACCAGAGCCAGCGTGATGACGGGTGCACCCAGACTTCCTTATAGTTCCAGGAGTTGGTGGCCGGCCAGTACGGAAGGTCGTTGTTGCCCAGCATCTTGATGCCAACCGGCAGCGAACCGACCATGTCGCCCGACATCGCCGTATACTGCGGAGCGTAGTCATAACCCTCGCCGTACATGGTGCTTTGGACGAACGGGTTCCGGCCTACCACCCAGTGCAGTTGTTCCTGCGCCAAGTCCGCTAACTCCAGCCGCCCACGAAGATGCGCTGCTACCGTTACGGCTTTAGACTGCGACAACACGGTCCCGTAGTTGCCCCGAAACTGGTAGGACGGCTGTACCGGGTACATCCGAAGATAGTAGTCCCCGCCGACCTTCCATCCGTTAAGCACCTGCGCACGGAAAATCTCCGCCTGCTCTCCTTTTGCCCGCGACTCCGCCTCGTCCGGCCGCCATAACCCGTTTGGCAGATGCCGGTACGGCTCGGTGAACGCGGCCATCTGGTTCTGGAAGTACTCGGAATGAAGCATCACGGCCGAATACCACTTCATGTAGTCCGGGTGGTTCGGGAAAACCTCACAAAGCCGTGCCAGCGCGACCACAGGCGACTGCTCGTGCGAGCGGTGCTGATAGTGCACCATCCGGGACTTGTCCGGGCTGGTGTAGAAGAACCCGGTAAAGGGCGGTTCTACCCCCGGCAGGAACGTCCGCTGCTGCGCGCGGAGCACCAGTTCTCCCAGCCGGATCGCCTCATCCGCGTACTTCTTCTCCCCGGTCAGCTTGAACAGATCGAGCGAAGCCTTGATGCCGGCGCCGGCCGTCTCGGTAAAATTGCCGCGGCCGCTGCGGTCCGACCACGCCTTCAGCCCCTCCACTGCGAACTGCCAATCCGCCCGCGCCATTTTCAGGCTGCGTGCCGCACGCGCCGGATCTCTTCGCTTTAGGACCTTGGCGCCGATGGCTTCCGCAGCCGCCGCCAGGAAGTTCTCAAATGGGGTGTTGCGGGCTTCGAACATTACATCGTCCGCGTCGCCCAGGACGCCGTTCGTCCAAAAGTCCATTGTGGCCCAGGTAATCCGATAGCCATCACCGAAGCTGACTTTCATCACCCAGTCAAGCCCCCAAGTGGCCTCTTCCACCAATCTGTCCACAAGCTCCGGATCCTGTCCGTTCGCTTCCAGCCGGTCAGCCAGCGCGAACATGGCGTAAACGGCTTCCGACGTGTTGACCAGCCCCTGCGACAGGTCGCCGGCATCGTGCCAGCCGCCGTTCACGATGATGCGCTTGTCCCCGTGTACGCCCTGCCAGTCCTGGTGGCACACCTGGTGGATGCCCGGCACCTCGTAGCCGCAGCGCTCCGCGTAGAAAAAGTTAATCGTCTTGAGGATGGTGTCGCGCCAGACGTTCAAATCGATCCGGAAGGGGAGCGTAGCGATATCGCCAGCCCTGATGATGTATGATCCAGGCGAGGCAACCTCATTGAAATCGAGGACCTGAAACTCCCCTATGCGCGTCTTTACCGTCCGGACCGGTTTCGAAAGAACGATTTCCCCGTTATCCTGGCTGACGATCTGGAACTCACGCGCCTTCAGATCACTTGCTATTGCCCGCTTAGGGGCATTCAACTGATACCCCGTATGACTGAAGGAAATGCGCCCGGGCGCGACGTTCCAACCCTCATAGTGGTCAGCCTCAACCCGCTGCAGCTCCAGATGGTCGATATCGAACTGCACCGTCTCCGTAGCGCCAGGCTCATGTCCCTGAAGGCGGTAGGTGAAAGCCAAGCCGGTTACCCTGTCGCGGGCCAGATCGGGAATCTCCCAGACAACATGGTTCCACTCATGGTTTCTCAGCAGGACATAGTTGCCCGTTCGGCCGCGCTCTGGCCCGACGTTGCGCAGAGTTACCAAGAACGACACAACGTTGAATCCGGGCAGGTCGGGATAGATCCAGAATGAAATCCGGTTGAACTTCTCCCAGTTTTCTTCATTGAACGTGCGAACGGCAGTCGCGGCGCCCCAGGGCCTGCCCTGAGGGGACGGCTGGGTCCCTTTCGTGGGGGCGCGCAGCCGCAAGGACTGCTTGCCGTCCTTCGCGCGCTCGGTGGTGAAACTCATTTCGCCCGTCCCTTCGAATTTCCATGTGGACGGGTTTTCCATGTCGTCGAGCAACCGCGACTCGAGCACCGGCTTTTGCAGCCAGCGATAGGTTGTGGTCTTAGTGTAGTCGATGGGCATGGGCCGCCTCTGAACCTGGCCCAATGCCCCGAGCGGAAGCAGCAAAACCAGTACTAAGAGACTCGCACAAGTTCGCATAGTAATCCCCACAGATGCAGATAAAGATAAGAGCCGGCCCGCGGCTGAACCGCGAGCCGGCGTCGCCGTACTCTCAGCTTTGGACTACCACTCGATGCGGAGTCCGGCCTGGCCCGTCCGGTTGCCGGAGGCCTGCCAGATGTGGCCGAAGTACGGGTTGTTCATGTTCATGTCGGGGCTGCTGAAGTAGTGCCGGTTGAATGCGTTCAGCAGCTCCACGCGAAGCTGAAGGTTCACTCCTTCAAGCATCCGGAACCGCTTGGCGATACTCATATCCTCGGAGAAGTTCCAAGGAGTCCGCATGGTCGGGAAGCGCACAGGCGAATTGCCCAACTGCTGCGGCAACGGTTGGGAAAAGACCGATGGATCGAACATGCGGTTGCCGGGATCATTGCGGTCCCAGGGATTGAACTTGCTCGGATCGAATATGGAGGTGAATCCGCCGGGAGGCGCAGTGAAATTGGCGTAGACGGCAGGACCGTTCCAGCCCACCGGCCGGACGAGGGCGCTCGGTGCACTAATCGGCGCGCCGCTCGTGTAGTTGATGATCGCCGAAACAGTCCAGCCGCCCAGCAACGCCTCGGCCAGCGGGCCGGCGTTGCCCAGCAGCCAGCGCCCCCTGCCGACCGGAAGTTCCCACATTACCGATGATTTCAAACGGTGAGTTCTGTCATCGGGCGTGATCGACTTATAGACCGAAGCGTTGTAGACGTCCTGCAGCCCTGTCGTGTTACCGGCGCCCATCACGTCGTTCACGTTTGCGATCTGCTTCGAGAAAGTGTAAGCACCATAGACATAAACGCCTCTCGACATGCGCTTGGTGACAATGAGGTTGCCGGAATGGTAGGTTGAGAACCCGACCGGATCGCCCCAGGCGGTCAGGCTACGCGTAGTAAGCTGTGGGAACGGAACCAGCGTGCTCCAGCCTGGACCGGACCAACCGGCGTACGGATATGGCAGGCCTGCCGCAGCCGCCGCCTCCGGCGAATCGATCACCTGGCCCAGAACCGCGCCGCGAGCCAGTTCTTCGGACCGGATCTGGTTGGGACTCCGGTTGCCGCCCGCATGGAGGCGCGTACCCTTCGACGCACGCCAGTCCACTTCGATCAGCAGGTCCTTCGCTGGTTCCACCTGGAAACCGAAGTTGAAGTGCTGGACGTATCCTGCCTTGGTGTAGTCCGGCGATATGATGGTACCGCCGCGAGTCTGCCCCCACGACGGATCGAGGTTGCCGGGAATAAGTTGTCCCGGATAACCGTCGTCGATGTTGAACACTGGCCGGTAGAGGCCCTTGGAGTTCTCGACCACGCTGTTAGTGGGGGCAAAGCCAGCCACGAAGCCATTGGGTACCATTGCCCATCCGATGGTCTCGGGGGTATAGGTGATCCCGTAGCCAGCGCGGAGGACCCAATTGTTGAGAAAGCGATAGGCAAGGCCGAACGTCGGCCCGAAGTCCATCCAATGCCCTTCAGCCGGCGAGCGCTTACCGGTACGGCCCTGGCCGCTGCCCATGTACTCCACAGCCCCCAGCAGTCCGGCCGCATTCGGGTCCGGCAGCAACGGGTTGAAGTTGGCGATGTAGTCATCACGCTCGTAAATGGGTGAGTTTCCACTCCAGCGAAGACCGAGGTTCAGGGTCAGCCGCGGTGTGACCTTCCAGTTGTCCTGAACAAACAGCGCGGCGTAATCCCGATGGGACGCGGTGTTGAAGGGCGGCCCCGTGTTAGCGCTGTTCACCTCACCCAGCAGGAAGCTGGCAAAGCTGTTGCCGGTGCGGGATGTATACGACTGGCCCGGTATGCCGGTCGTGATGGCGGCGAAGTTGAAGATACCGCCGCTCGAATCCCACCGGAAGTCCTCACCCGTCAGCCGGTTCCATTCAAAGCCGAATTTCAGCGTGTGGGTGCCCTTTTGCCAGCTCAGCGTCTCATTCAGGATGAATCCCTTGTAAGTGAAGTCGCGGTAGTCGCGCTTCCCCCAGGACTCGAACGTCGCGACCGGTGAGCTGCCGAGGTTGAACTCCGGCGCGGTCCACCTTTCCGGCGGCAAGTCGTTTCCAACCCCGGTGACGCCCCAGGCTTGGGCGTAACCCTGGCCGGCCTGGCGGCTGCCATAGAAGTTCTTGTTGACATTGACGCCGAAAGACAGGTGATTCAGCACCGTCGGGCTCACGATCCAGTCATACGAGACGTTCCAATTGTACCCGCGCCGCTCCTGCCGCATGGCTTTGGCGAGGGGCCCGCCGTATTCCGGATCGTAAAGCGACCAGAGCCCCCCCGCGTCCTGGAAGTGCCGCGGGAAACCATGCTTGTAAAAATAGCCGCTCAACCGGTGATTGCTGGAGATGGAGTGGTCCATCTTGACGGTGCTCTGCATAACGTTCTGCTTGGAGTACCGCGTCCAGTATAGGTTGTTGGTAAGAGAATCGGATACTGGCGGGTAATACTTGGCGAATATCGCTTCAAAACCCTGGGCTACACGGGAAATCCGGCTGACCGGGATAATGTTGCCTATAAACGGGTCCGCCACAAACTGCCCATTTACCTGCCGGAGCGTGGAAGGATCGTAGATCTGGCCTTCATAGACCGGCCGGCCAAGTACGTCCGTGCCAACCTGGTTGCCGGTGAGGAGCCGGCTCAAGTCGCCACGAAACATTTCCGGCTGCGGAACGCTCCTGTTAAGAGCGCCGGGGCCACTCTGGTGGTTGTCAAACTTCTCCCACGTGAAATAGAAGAAAGTGCGGTTTCTGCCGTCGTAGATCTTTGGAAGGTATACCGGACCGCCTATGCTAAAACCCCAGTCGAACCGCCGGTCTTTGGGGCGCCGGAAACTCGCCGTATTGGGGTCAGTGAAGTTCGGATCAGCGGCCAGCAGGCGGTTGTTGTTCCAGTTGTTGGCGTTCAAAACTTCGTTGCGGAAATAGTAAAAAGCGGAGCCGTGCACATCATTGGTGCCGGACTTGAGCGTAAACGCCAGGGTGCCGCCGCTCTGGCGTCCGTATTCGGCTGACACGTTGCCGGTTTGAACGTTCAGTTCCTGAATCGCCTCGGGAGAGATGCTTGCCTCACCGAAGTCTCCGGGCAGAAACCCCGCGAGGTTGGTCATGCCGTCGACGATGATCCCGGCGCTGCCCGCGGGCGTGCCCTGGATTTTCATGTCCCAGGCTGAGCCCTGTACGCCCGGCACCAGTTTGTCCGCGAAAGCCGCCATGTTGCGGCCACCGCCGAAGCTGAGCGGCAAGTCGCTGAAGACCTTCGCGTTAACACCTTCGGTGGTTTGCGCAGTTTCAGTCTCGAGCATGGCGGCTTCCGCCGTAACGGTTAAGGTTTCGGCGACAGCGCCCACTTCAAGAACTACGTCGATACGGGCGACCTGGCCCGCTGCCAGGTTGATACCTTGGCGGTTAAATGCTTTGAAACCTTGCGCCGAGAAAGCTATTGAATACTCCCCCACCGGCAAGGAGCCGATGGTGTAGTTTCCCACTTCATTCGTTGTGCCGTTGTACTCCACCCCGGTTGCCACGTTCCTTGCAACCACTACTACGTCGGGAACTCTGGCTCCCGTGGAGTCGCTCACGATTCCGGTCACTGTGGCGCGACCAACCTGTCCTGCGAGCGGTGAACAAAAGCTCACAAACAGCAGGCAACCCACAGCCCAGGACCAAACTGCTGTCATTTTTTTACAAAGCTTCATCGATTTCTCCGCTCCTGGGTTCAGTCGCCATCACGGAGATGGACCGAACCCCTTAAGTGAATCCAGCGACTCGAATCTTGCAGAGCCATCCTTCAAACTACCCCCTGCGCCAATTCGCGAGCCGTGGATTCACCCAATCCTACTCTCAGGCGACCACAATAGACAGGCTAAATCGGCTAACAAGCACCCGCACCGTAGACACAAGTGCTGCCCTTTCAATAACGTTAACGGCCGCTAACGGCGGACGTTAACGCCAGTTCGGAGGCTTTTCTGCTATGATGGGTGCCGATATGGGGGTCGGTGCCGAGCAGGTGGGCCGCGCCGCCGAGAAAGCGGAACTGGATGCTATCCTCCGGTCCAAGATTTTCAGGCGCGCACCCAATCTTTCCAAAATCATCGCCTACACGTGCGAGAAATACTTTGAGGGCGATGCCGCAAGCATCAAGGAGTACAACATTGCGGTCGAAGCGCTGGGCCGCAGCCCGGACTTTGACCCCACGCGCGACAGCATTGTCCGGGTCGAGTACACCCGGCTGAGAAGACGCCTGCGCCAGTACTACTTGACTGAAGGGGCCAGCAGTACAGTCGAGTTGCAGATACCGGAAACCGGCTACGCTCCGCGGTTTGTGGCTCGGAACCCTCAAAAGCCCGACAACGCCGGCTCCGAACAGCCCAACGAGGCCCAGGTTCGGAGCTCAGGCGAAGCGCTGCCGGCCGAAGCTCGCCCTCAGCAGCCCAGAGGCCGTAAGAGATGGTTGGCAATCCCCCTTTCGCGATCGACAAAGCGGACTTTGGTGGCGGCTGCCACCATCGTTGGGGTGATCGCGTCTATCGTAGTTGGGCGTCACCTGATTGACCCGGAAGATCGTCTCGAAGCGGCAGATTCCACAAGCCCAGAAAGCGGAAGCAGCTCCGGAGCGGCTCCCGGCACACACGAGGGTCTTCGAATCGCCGCCGGGTCACAGGCACCACAGTATGTCGATGCGAGCGGCCGTCTCTGGCTGGGAGACCGCTGGTTTGAGGGCGGCCACGCAATAGAACGCAAGGAGAATCGGATTCTGCGCACCCTCGATCAGACCCTGTACCAAACCGCCCGCGTCGGCCGTTTCCAGTATCACATCCCTTTGCGTCCAGGCATCTACCAGTTGCACCTCCACTTCGCCGAAACCGCGCTGGGCCTCGTTGATCCGGAGTCCAGCGGCGAAGGGCTGCGGAGATTCGACGTCATCGTTAACGGCCAAACGGTTCTGAGCAACTTTGACGTCCTCGCCGATTCGTCTGGCCCGAATATCGCCAACGAAAAGGTCTTTATTGACATCACACCATCAAACGACGGATTTCTGCACCTCAGTTTCAACCCTCAGATACGCGAGGCCATTCTGAGTGGGATCGAAATTATACCTGGCATTCGGGGGAAGATGCTGCCGGTCCGGATCCTGACTGGCGCGCGGGTCCATTACGACTCCAAGAAGCAGTTTTGGGGAGCTGACCGGTACTTTCGGGGCGGGCGGATCATCAGACGTTTTGCACCCGTCCCACACGCTGAGGAGCCGGGCCTCCACCTGGCGGAGCGCTGGGGACACTTCGACTATGCCATCCCCGTGGCGCCGGGCAGCTATACGGTGAAACTCATATTCTCGGAATCGTACTTTGGGCAGCCCCGCACCCAGAAATCCGAAAGTGGCGGGGGAGCGGGCAGCCGGCTTTTCGATGTTTACTGCAACGGCGTGGCCCTACTCCGCAACTTCGACATCTACCGCGAAGCCGGCGGCCCAAACAGAGCTGTAGAAAAGGTTTTCCGCGGCATCAGGCCGAATGCCCAGAACAAGATTGCTTTGTCATTCGTTCCGGTGCGGGACTATCCGTGCCTCAAGGCGATCGAGGTGACGCCGGAGTGATTGCGCCTCCGCCGCGACGGCCACCGGCCACCGAAATGACCGAGACCCAATCCTACCCGCGTCCGCCATATCTGTTCTTGGTTGCGGTCACTCCTGCCGCAGGGCCGTGATGGGGTCGATGCGCGAGGCGCGGCGTCCGGGCAGGTAGCCGGCCAGCAGCGCGACCAGGGTCAGAACCGTCCCACCCGCGATGAACGTCAATGGGTCCGCCGCCTTGATCCCGAACAACTGGGATTCCACCAGCCGGCTGAGCGCTAGCGCCGCCGGAATGCCGATGGTGAGCCCCGCCGCGGCCAACTCCGCCGCCTCCCTCAGCACCAAGCCGAGCACGCGCCCCCGGGAAGCCCCAAGCGCGATTCGCACGCCGATTTCCGATGTGCGCCGCGCCACCGTGTACGCCACAATACCGTAGAGCCCGACAGCCGCGAGCAGCGTCGCGAGCACGCCGAACGCGGCAGCCAGCACCGCGATCATCCGGTCCGTGTGCACCGTTTCCTCCACCAGCACCTGCATCGATTTCATTTCGAGCACCGGAAGGCCGGAGTCCAACTGCTGGACGGCCCGGCGGATCAGCGGTCCCGTCTGACTGATATCCCCTTCCGTCCGCACATAGAAATTGATCCGTTCCAACCGCCTTTCCTGGGCAAACGGGTAGTACAGAGCGGGCCGGGCGGCATCCCGCGCATTGAGGTGCTTGCTATCCGCCGCCACGCCTACGATGCGGCAATCAGGCTGCCGGACATCGGGGGACGCCCGGCTGACATGGCGCCCGATCGGGTTGCGGCTCCCGAAATATTTCCGCGCGAATGCCTGGTTGACGATGGCGACCTTGGGCGCGGAAGCGTCGTCGCGCTCCGTGAACTCGCGCCCGGCCAGCAGCGGAATGCCCAGCGTGCGGAAGTAATCCGGGCTGATGGAGAAAAACGACGCGCCGGGCTCCTCGTCCTCGGCCGGGCGGTACCCTTCGACCAGAACGTTTCCGCCGCGCTCAGTTCTCGAAAGCGGCCCCGGATTCGCGGCGGCCACGGCGCGCACGCCGGGCAAGCCGGCCAGACGGTCCCGCAGATCGCGGCACAAGGCGATCCCGCGCGCGTCCGAGTAACCGGCCAGGCTCGGATCTACAGCGAACCAGATCAGGTTTTCAATCCGAAACCCGAGGTCAGCGTGAAGCAAGTTGTAGAGGCTGCGCGAGAACAGCCCGGCGCTTACCACCAGCAGCAGCGAAAGCGCGATCTGCGCCACGACCAGCGCCTTTCGAAAACGCGCCTGCCCCCGCACGGCGGTCACCGTGCCCGAAGTTCCTCTCAGCACCTGGGCAAGTTCCGTTCCCGCCGTTTGTAAAGCCGGGATCAGACCAAAGATCAGGCCAGCCGCCGCGGAAAGCCCCAAGGCGAAGGCCAGCAGGCGGAAATCGAGCTCCGGCTTGAACCATCCGTGGGCCGGGCGTCCGGTCATCAAAAACACCAGCGCGGCCGTAGTCCAGCGGGCCGCCGCAAACCCCAGCAGCCCTCCTGCAAACGCCACCACCGCGCCTTCCGCCAGCGACTGCCTCACGATCGTCCAGCGCGTGGCGCCGATCGCCATCCTGATGGCGATCTCCCGCTGCCGCGCCGCCGCCCGCACCATCATCAGCCCCGCCACGTTCGCGCAGGCGATCAGCAACACCAGCCCGACCATCGCCATCAGCGCAATGAGCGGCGTCCTCAATTCGGTCCCTATGTCGTTGATGCCCCGCGACCCATCCTCGAGGCGGATCCTCTGGGCCAGGAAAAGCTGCCGTTCCCGCTCGCTGCGCATCCGGCCCAACTGCGCCAGCTCCTCCTCCACGATTGGACGATAGATGGCGTTCAGCCCCGCCTCGGCCTGCGAGAGCGCCATCCCCGGCTTCAAGCGCGCAAGGACGTTCAGCCACCGCGTGCGGCGGTCGAGCAAGCCATCCCACACCGGCGTCATCTGCGCCTTCATGGAAACCGGCACGAACAACTCCGGCATCGCTCCCGCCAGCACGCCGTGGAACCCGGGCTCGAGCACGCCCACAATCACCATGGGATGGTTATTGACCACCAGGGTCCGGTTCAGTACGTCGCGGCTGCCCCCGAACCGGCTCTGCCAGGCGGCGTAACTCAGTACGACCACCGGGTTCGCCCCCGGAGCGCCCTCGTCGTCGCGCGTCAACACGCGTCCGAGCGCCGCCCGCACGCCCAGGACCTCGAAAAAATTCCCGGACACGAGGTTCGCCCCGACGTTCTCAGTACGCCCGCCGTACATCACGTTTACGCGCGCGCCCGAACGCGCGATCACGCCGTCGAACATCGTGGCGCGGTCGCGAAGGTCCCTGAAGAGCGGATAGGAGAAGACGGTCTGGTTGTTATCGCTGAGGGCCCAGCCGGGCGCCCGGTAGTCCTGGTGGAAAACGACCAGTTGTTCCGGATTGCGCACCGGGAGCGGGCGCAGCATTACCTGGTAAAACAGCGAAAAAATCGAGGTATTCGCTCCGATGCCCAGCGCGACAGACACAATAGCTGCGGCTGTGACCAGAGGGCTGCGGCTCAGCACGCGCAGAGCGAACCGGAATTCCTTCCGCATGCGTGCTTCTGATTATACGTTTGTTCGCCCGAGGGGTTACGAAGCGTCGGTTGGTTGCGACAGCGGGCTCGCGATCTGCACGAGTTCGGGAGCGGGCGGAGCGGAGGGACGCACCAGTCCCGCGGCGCCGGGTTTTCGAGCCGTCAGAGGCTTCTGCGGCGCGCGCCAGAAATCGATGTAGGACACCTGGTGAACGCAGGAGATCGTGCAGGTGGGCGCACAGCCCTTTTCGAGCACGAATGCGCGCCGCATGTCGGCACGCGTGTACTCTTCCAGCGGCTTGGCCGGAAATCCGCGGCGCTGCGAGCAGTAGTGTACGAGCCCGTCCTCGCAGACGTAGAGATAACGGGCGCCGGCACGGCAGCGCCAGTAGCTGAGCTTGCCTTCGGCAATATTGTCCTGAAAGCGATTGATCCGGGCATAGCTGCGCTTCCCCAGCTTCTTCGCTTCCAGGAATACGCGGCGTTCCTCTTCGCTGAGGGCCTTCAGGGGTTGCTTCGGGTCGTGGCAGAGACCGACCGTGGAACTGAACCCCAATTCCACGGCCCGCCGGGCGACCACGAGCGCGTCCTGCGGCCGCGGCATGCCCGCGCCAACAACGGAATTGATGTTCACGTGAAAAAGCGCGTGCTCGGCCAGCAGTTTCAGCTTGCGGTCAAGCACCTTGAGGCTCTTTACGGAAACGCCGTCGGGCTGCACGTTATCGATGCTGATCTGCATATGGTCGAGCCCGGCGCGATTTAGCCTTTGGATGCGCTCGGCCGTCAGCAGATAGCCGTTGGTGATCAATCCAGCGATCATTCCCCGGCGACGGATGCGTGCGATGACCTCCTCCACTTCGGGGTGGAGCAACGGTTCGCCGCCGCTGATAGTGACAATGCTGGTGCCCAACTCCGCCAGACGATCGACGCGCCGCCGCAGCGTTTCCACCGGGACCGGCGGCGAAACGTGATCGTATTCGTTGCAATACTTGCACGAGAGATTGCAGCGGCGGATGGGGATCAGGTGCGCGAGAATCGGATGGCTGGTCGAAACCAGCCCGCGAACGATCATCTCGATTTCTCGCATCCGGCGGTGGATGGCTCTTGCGCGCCGCCGGAGCCTGTGGTCCCAGTTCGGCATCAGCCCCTCCAAAGAGATTATTCGACCACACGATGGCGGAAGCTTCGATGGGTTCGTCTTCTGTGGGGCGAATTTGGCGTTAAACGGTGAAAATGAAGGGGTAAGCGCGCTTAAACACTTACCACGGGACAGGGGGATTGCCGGATGATGGCGTAGGCGTTCGTCCGCAGGCGGCCGAACAGGCCAGCGGCAGAACCGCGCCCGATCACCAGCAGATCCGCCTCGAATTTTTCCGCCGCGCGGCAGACCACACGGGGCGCGTCCCCGCCGTCCACGAAGATCTCGGCCTCTGCGCCGGCGTGCCGGCTCATTTTCTCCAGCTCCTCGCGCGCGCTCGCCGCCAGATCCGAAGCCAGCTCGCGGTCGAAATACTCGCCCGGCAGCGACTCGATACAGGGGTTGGCATGCACCAGCACCAGCCGCGCCTCGAATTCATCGGCCATCTCCTTTGCCCAGGCGAACGTCTTGCGGCTCTGCGGACCCAGGTCGAGAGCGCACACGATGGTCCGGAACGCGATCGAGTCCACCGGCGGGGCTTCCTCGAGGTGCACACCGGTCCACACCGGGCAGTCGGCATCGTGCAACACCTTCGCGGTGACCGAGCCGAGAATGAACCGCCGGAACGGTCCATACCCGTGAGTCGGCATGGCGATGAGGTCCACGCGCTCCCGGTGAGCGTAGTCAACGATCCGGCCGGCCGGGTCGCCCTCGAGCAGTTCCCGCTTTACCCGCACGTGCCGTAGTTCCTCTTCGAGAAAGGTTTGCAACTGCTTGCGCATCACCTCGGTGCGGTTCGCCATCAGGTCGTTCATCGCCGTTCCGCCGAATTCGAGGGTGCTGAATTCATAGCGGATGGGTTCGAGCACGTGCAGCAGGACGATCTCCGAGTGAAAATGCGCCGCCAGCGCTTCGGCATACCGGAATGCGCCAAGGCACCGCTCGGAAAAATCCACCGGCAACAGAATCTTGGCAGGGGGGAACATCGCCTCTCCTCCAATCCCGTCTCGATTGTAACGCCGATTCTAATTACTGAAGTCCTAAATCAGTCAGGATCTTCGGCGACTCCTCTTCCATCGCCAGTATCTGGTGGCAGCTATTGCAGTCCTGCCCGATTTTCTTGCCGTCGGCCGCTACGTGGTCGTCATCGTGACAGCGGAAGCAACCAGGAAAATCCATGTGGCCGATATTATTCGGGTACGTCCCCCAGGTCACTCTCATCGCGGGGAACACATTCCGCTTGTAAATGGATACGAGTGATGCGGCCGCGCGTGCAATGTCGTCGCGGCGTCCGGCGTATACGTCGGGGTGATGTTCTTTGTAGAACCCTTCGAGTCCGGCGGTAATCGCCGCGGCGGCCTCCTCGTGGCTCCCGTAAGAGGCTTTCAGCAGCTCCGTTCCCTTCTTCTTGACGAAAGGCAGCGAGGGGGAAATATCGTCTGCCGCCATGGCCTTATTGATCTCGCGCTCCGGCAGCGAGAAAGTGTGGGTCGGACGGTTGTGGCAGTCCATGCAGTCCATGAGCCGGGTGGGAAGGTTGTTGACCTCTTCGGCTTTGGCCCCGCTCGCCAGGTAAACGGTAGATCGCCCGGTCACGGTGTTGTGATACTCGACCTTGGGGATCGTCTGGCGGCTTTCGTCGGCTGGCGTGTAGTAGATTGTGACGCCCGGCCCGAGGTGCGCGCCATGAATCCCGGGGCCGGTGCGCCCGCCCCCGATCCTCATGAGGAGCACGGTCTTGGTCAGGCTGTTCGTTTCGTCGTCAGCGAAGTTGTTGATGATGCGCAGCCGGTCCTCGCCGAACTTCTGAGGCCAGTGGCACGTCTCGCAGGTTTCGCGCGCGGGGCGCAGGTCGCGAATCGGGGTAGGAATCGGCCGCGGATAGATGTCGAAGGTGACCGCAACCACCTGCCAAGCGCCGGAAAGCTTGCTTTTTACGAACCACGAGGCGCCGGGGCCGATGTGGCAGGCCACACAAGCCACCCGCGAGTGAGGCGATTCCTGGTACGCCGTGAACTCGGGCTGCATCACCGTGTGGCAGGCCTGCCCGCAGAACGTAACGCTGTCCATGTAGGTCACCGCCTGGTATGTGAACAGGCTGCCCAGCACGAGATTAATCACCGTGGTGACGCCGATGAACAGCGCAAGCCGCTTCAGCGCCGGGCTCTGCAGCGTCAGGGGCGCGAAGACCGTTGGAGCGCCGCCCTGCTTGCGCTCCCGGCGCACCCGCAGCCAGATCCCCAGCGGTATCAGGGCAAGGCCGGCAAAAAAGAAGATGGGCAAAATCAGGAATTCCAGAATTCCGAGATACGGATGCGCTCCTTCGGCCCGCACCGTCATCGGAAACAGGAAAATCCAGAAAACCACCGCCGAGGTCACGAGCACGACGCCGATGCGGCTTATCAGGTTCGCGCTCAAATAGACAATCGGAGCGATGATGCTCTGAAAAGGAGCTCTGCGAAGGACCATAGGATTCTATTCCGACTTGGATTCCGCGGCTGCCGCGTGAGCCTGCCCAACTTCCCCGTGCTGCTTCCCTCCGTGCTCTCTCACTGAAACACCGGTCAGAAACGCGGTCTCAAGCGGATAGACATCCGGATCGAAAATGACGGAGTAAAAGTGCCATACGACGATAGCCAGCGTGGCGAGAATCGCCTCGTAGAGATGTATGGTAGTCGCGACGTCCAGCCAGCTCTTGGGGAAATACCGGAGCATCCAATTATTTGCCCACAGCATGATTCCCGTGACACTCATGATCACCGTGCCCCAAACCACGGCCCAGTATTCCGCCTTCTCGATGTAGCTGTACGGGGAGATCGAAGGCCGGCGCGACAACACGCCAAGGTTGTAGCCGAAATTCATCAGCGCTTCCGGGACGTCCTGGCGCCGCGGCCAGAGTTGCTTCCAGTGCTCGCGCAAACGCCGGCTAACGATGAGCGATATGACGTGGATCACCCCGGCGCCCATCAGCACGACCGCCGCGATGCGGTGAACGACTCCGCGCACCGGGAAAACGCTCTCCCAGGCCACCAGCGGGCGGGCCCACCAATGGTCCGGGTACTTCAGCGCGAAGCCGGTCCACACCAGGACGATGAAGGAAATTGCGGTAAGCGCGTGCTGGAACCGCTCGAAGCCGTACACCCTGATTTCCGGCTTGACCCCGTGCGGATGCGGCATGCGGCGCAGCGGCTTGAACCGCAGCGCGGACAACTTCCGCACCCAATCGCCGAGGTTGTGCAGCAGCATCAACCCGATCGTCAGCGGAATGAGTACTGTGTAGGCCAGGCGCACCCACTTGACGCCCTCCGGCTCTCCGCTGCCCGGCAACTGGTGGACGGGGCCGAGCGCAAAACGCCTGCCGGCGCCCTCATGGCAGCGCCCGCAGGTTTCCGGCAAATTGTTCGGGTGGATGCTCGACTTCGGATCGGACGACGGCAGGATGTTATGAAAACCGTGGCAGCTCGCGCAATTCGCCACCGACTGCGAGCCCGCCTTGGCCGCCAGTCCGTGGAAGGACGCGTCGAAGCTGAGGATGCGGTCAGCAGGCAGGCCAAAGCGTCTGGAAAGCTGCAAGTTTCCGTGGCACTGCCCGCAGGTCTCGCGGATATGCGCGGGGTTGACCGGGGAAGCCTGGTCGGCCTTGGGGAGAATGGAATGCTCGCCGTGGCAGGTCGTACAGACCGGTGCGGCGGAGACTCCCTTCGCCGCGGCCGCCCCGTGAACGCTGGCGCGGAACTGCTCCGAGATGTCCCCGTGGCACATGCCACAGGTGTCGGGAATTCCGATGCGAAATTCAGCCGAGGTCGTTGGCTTCGCCTCGTGGGCCCCGCCGTGGCAGACGGCACACTCCGGAGCGGCGGAGTTGCCTCTTTGCGCCGCCTGTCCGTGGACGCTGTGCGAATACTGCTCCGCTACTTCGGTATGGCACTGAGCGCACTCCGGCTTCGGCACGCCGCTGGGGTGCGGATAACTCGTGTGCTTCTCGTGGCAGGTGCTACAGCCCACATCCGCGTGGGCCGAAGCAGCAACCTTCTTGCCCTCGTCGTGGCAGGAAGCGCACGATTCGTCCGCAGACTGCGCGATCCCAGCCGTCAGCGAGCCCCAGAAGGCGAACCCCAATATCGCAAGGACGATCGGGGAACGCATTAGCTATTAGTCCATCCTTATCGTGGTGTCGGTAAACATCTTGTACAAATACATTCCGGCGATCGCCAGCGCATAAAGCGCGACAATCACGGTAAGGGTCTTTCCCCAAAAATCCACTTTGTCCAACTTCTTGGCGACCTCAGCCTGAGCGGTTATCTGGGAAGCTTCCGCGTCCAGCACGTGCAGAAGCTGGTCGGTCTTTCCCTGGAGCCGGCGCCGGTAAATAGCCAGGAACACGACCACCGTCGCCAGCACGCCCCAAATCACCAGATGGACAGTCATGTTGCTCATTATTAAATCGACCTCGCTAAATGTGAACGAATAGATAAGAAGCCAAGGGGCCTGCGCCGCCGCACATCCCCGTTGACACTCGCATGACTCCTCTCGGAACCAATACAGTTTACATCAAGCCCGTTCACTGTAAAGCCGGCGGGTTGGGAAGATTTTTGCGGTCGAACTTCTTCCCCAGCGCCTCTTCGATCGCGTCGACGATCGCCGGCATATACGCGTCCAACGCGCACACGTCGCCTCTCAGGTCGCAATTTCCATCGAGCTTCTGTTCGATGCAGACCGAGCAGACGTGCTCGCGGATCGCCTCGACATACGCCTCCATCCTGTCGCTGTCCGTCGCCAGTATGGCTTCCACTACGCGGGGGAACAGCCGGAACAAGGAGCAGTGATTCGGATCGTCGAGACCGCAGATCGCTTCGGTCGTTTTCTCTTCGCAGACCGTGCAAACACGGTTTCTGATTATCGCTTCCAGGTTCTCAAAATTGACTTGTGGCCTCATTTCAACCCCTCCTCTGAACCTTCGAACGGTTCGCGTGTCCGTCCGGCAGCGGCTCTGCGGGCTTTCCGCAAGCGGGCGCGGCCGTCGAACCCTGGGCTTCGGCCCCGCGGGTTTCGGTTTTCGGCACCCGCAGTTCGGCGGCCATGATTGCCAGGACCGCCGTGCTCAAAGGATCCTCGTTGAAAACCACCGAGCGGATCCCTGCGTTCCAGGCCTGCATAAGATGTTTCGGATCGTTGCTAGTGATGAGAACGACCCGCTCGGGATTCACCAAGGGAAGCGGCAAACGGCTCAGGGCTTCCGAATCCACAACAATGACGCCGCCCTGTTGGGTATCCGGCTGTTCGACGCAACGGATCTCGCGGGTTCCGCCGCGCATCAGCAGATCCCGAAGCGCCATGGCGTATTGAACGTCAGCGATCGCGAGTTGAACCGTCTGCATATTCGCGACTCCTCTCGGGAGTCAATCCGACAACTTCACTCGAATGTCAGCAATCGGATAACCACATCTGTTGGACGCGGATAAATACCGTGATCTCAATAGGATAACGGGCCATACCCGTCCGCGGCCACAACTTGCCTGCCTGCGTGCGACCGGGGGCAATCCACGCAACCTGGGGCTGATTGGGTAAGGTGCCCCAACCAGCGGTAGTCCCGCGCGGGGGAGGGTGCCAGCCCGAAATTGCCCTTCCGGCGCCGCTTGCCCGATTTTGGGTGATTTCACCCACCTATGCGCTACAATGAAGGTAAGTTCCCAACATCGGCGAGCGTGCATCCATGAAGTTGATGCCAAAGTGGCAGCAGTCCAACGTCCTCGAGGCTGTGTTCGATCAGCTCTCGGACGCCCTGATCATGTGCGATACCGACCAGACCATAACCGGGGTAAATCGCGCAGCCGAAAGACTTTTCGGGATACCCGCCGATGAGATGGTCGGCCGCACCTGCCGCGAAGTCTTCAACTGCGATGGGTGCGAAGCGGGCTGCGGCCTGATGGCCGGGCTGAACGCGCACTCGGAGCTGCCCCACGGCGCCATTCGGCTGCACACCGAGGATGGCCGGGAACGGCTCGTGCTCATCCGCACCTCGCTGGTTACCGGCCACCGGGGCGAAAAGCAGGGGGTGGTGGCAACCATCAAGGACATCACCGAAGAGGTTGCCCCCATCAAGCGCGAGGTCATCGCCGAGTCCGAAGCCATGAGGGAGGTGCTCAGCTTCGTCCGCAAGGTCGCCGCCAGCGAGGCCACCACGGTGCTGCTGGAGGGCGAGAACGGGACCGGCAAGGACCTCATCGCCAAAACGCTCCACTACGAGAGCGCCCGCCAGGCGGAACCGTTCATCGCCATCAACTGCGCGGCGATTCCGGAAACGCTGCTCGAAAGCGAGCTGTTCGGCTACGAAAAGGGCGCCTTCACCGATGCGCGCTCCCAGAAACGCGGGCTGTTCGAGCTTGCCGATAAGGGCACGCTGTTCCTCGACGAAATCGGCGAAATTCCGCTGACGCTTCAGGCCAAGCTTCTCCGGGTGCTCGAAGAGCAGAGCTTTCGCAGACTCGGTGGCCTGAAAGACATCCAGGTGGACCTCCGGTTCGTTGCCGCGACCAACAAGAACCTGCGCGAGGCCGTGAGGGAAGGCGCGTTCCGC
Organism: Acidobacteriota bacterium; assembly: GCA_029776225.1. GTDB lineage: Bacteria > Acidobacteriota > Terriglobia > Bryobacterales > Bryobacteraceae > Fen-330. The sequence goes on from JAKOTR010000060.1 coordinate 80,004, forward strand.
CAGGACCTTTACTTCCGCCTCAACGTCATCCAGATCGTCATTCCCCCGCTTCGCGAGCGCACCGAGGACATCATTCCGCTGACGAACTTCTTCATCGACCATTACAACCGGAAGTTCAAGCGTCACATCGAAGGCGTATCGCCGGAGGCAAGGGATTTGTTGCTGAGCCACGACTGGCCCGGCAATGTTCGCGAGTTACGAAACGCGATCGAGCGCGCGATGATCCTCGAAGACTCGTCGCTCATCACGCCCGCGAGCCTGCCTATCAGCATCAGCCGCGCGGAGGCCAGGCAAAGTCCGTCGGCGGAACCGGAAATGAGGTTCCCGGACTTCGGATTGTCCCTTGCGGAGAACGAGCGCCAGTTACTGGCGCGCGCTCTGGAGAAGACCAACGGCAACCAGACGCAGGCGGCCCGCTTGTTGCGCATCACGCGCGATACCCTGCGTTACAAAATGAAGAAATACAACCTCCGCTAGTCATCCGCACAGCGCCGGATCTGCTATCATTAAGATAATTTCATTGCCTTGAGCCGCCTGACTTGGGGGGTCACGGCGGCGCGACATCAGAGGGTGACTTCTGACTTGGGGGATGCGTGTGGCTCCACTTTCGGAGGGCTTCTCTAATTCGGATTACTTCCTGAAAGAAAAATTCCTTGTTACCGGAGGCGCGGGGTTTACAGGCGCAGCCCTGTCCGCCCGCCTGCTTGCCCGCGGCGCGCAGGTCATCATCTACGACAACTTCGCGCAGCCCGGCTCGGCTCAGAACATTGACTGGCTGGCGGAGCGCTACGGCAGCCGTCTCGCCGTGGTTCGCGGCGATGTCCGGTCGGCAAACGGGCTCGCGGAGGTGGTCCGGAAGGTGGGCGTGGTTTTCCATCTCGCAGCGCAACCGGCGGGTTTCGACGGCGCCGCCACGCCCGAAGAAGCCTTCGAAGTGAACGCGCTCGGCACCTTGAATCTCCTGGAGGCGGCCCGCGCGTCGCGGCGGCCTCCGCTTGTTTGTTACAGCTCGACGTCCCGCGTCTACGGCTCGCCGGACTCCAAGTCATTTGGAGTGACCGAAAACGAGCAACTGGACATGCGCTCGCACGTCGGCTGCTCGAAGGGCGCCGGAGACCAGTATGCGGCCGACTACGCGCGAACCTACGGGCTGAGGACGGTCGTACTCAGGCAATCCTGCATCTACGGTCCAGGCCAGTCGGGCACTGAAGAGCAGGCTTGGGTGGCGCGTTATGCAATTCGGGCCATGGCCGGGCTCCCGGTCACGATACACGGCAGCGGAAGGCAGGTTCGGGATGTTCTCTATATCGACGATCTCATCAGCGCGTACGAAGCGGCGATCAAGAGGCCGGAGAGCACAGCCGGCCGCATATATAATATCGGCGGTGGCCCTCGCAACACCCTTTCGCCGCTTGAACTTATCGGCCTGCTGGAGTCGCAGACCGGGCGCCGGATCGATGTGCGGTTTGAGCCGGCGCAGCCGGATTGCCCGGATGTCTTCGTGGCCGATATCGAGAAAGCGCGGCGGGATTTTGGATGGACGCCGCGCGTGCCGCCCGCAGAAGGCGTCAGGCGTCTTCTCAAATGGCTGAAAACGAACCCGGACCGTCTGAGCGCGGCAGCCGGCGCCGCAGCCGCGGAGAGCCTGTGGTAAGCGCGGCGCGTCCCGCTCCCGTTGCCGCCCGCAGAGCGGGGTTAAGTTACCTGCTGACGGCGGCGCCTCTCCTGCTCGGACTGATTTTCACGTTATTGGCCCTGCGCTCGCTGCCCGGAGGCAATATCATCGATCCCGACGCCGCGCGGCACGCGCTCAACGGCGCGTTCATCCGCGACCTGGCCGCCAGCGGCGAGCTTACGAATCCCATCGCGTTCGGCAAGCGATACTACAGCCATTACCCTGCCCTTTCGATGCCCTATCACCCGCCGCTATTCCCGGCCATCGAAGCGGCGTTCTATGCGGTAGGAGGCGTGAATCTGACGGCGGCGCGGATAGCCGTGGCGCTGGCCGCGGGTCTGAGCGCAATTCTGCTCTACGGCCTGATCCTTTCCCGCTACGGCTCGCACGCGCTGGCGTTCCTGTCCACCTTCGTTTTCATGTCGTGGCGCTGGTCGCAACACGTCGCCAACGACGTGATGCTCGAGTTCCCCGCCCTGGTCCTCGTGCTGGCCTCTTTGTACTTCATCGGCGAACCCGTCGATAGCCGGCGGCTGTACATTTTCGCGGCGCTTGCCGGCGCGGCCGTGTGGACGAAGCAGAACGCGTTGTTTCTCAGCCTGGTTCCGTTTGCATACGTGCTCTTCCGCCGCGACTGGCCGGCGCTCCGGCGAAAGACGATCTGGCTTGCCGCGGCGCTGTTTGGGGCGGCGGTCGCCGCGTTCGCGTCGCTGACCGCTCTGTTCGGATGGACCGGTCTGGCGCAGGCGAGCAGCGGACGGACAATCGCCGAGATTCTGCTCGAGAACCCCGTTTACTACACGCGAGTATTGGCGCAGGATGCGGGCGTCATAGTCACGGCGCTCATGCTGGCAACAGTGATGGCCGCGGCTGTGCGAGCGCTGCGCGGCCGCGGCGAGGACGCTTTGTTTCTGGCATGGGCGTTTTCGGCGGCGGCCTTCCTGCTGTTCTTGGGCATGCTGGACCAGCGCTATCTGATTTTTGCCGCTCCTCCGCTGATCGTTATCTTCTTCCGCTCGCTGCACGCCGTATGTGCGCGGCTTACGGGGCCTGTCCCCGCGTGGCTGGTGGCAGGCGCGCTGGGGGCGATCTTCTGTGCCGTGCAACTCAGCCACCCCGCGCCGTTCCTCAGCGGACCTGCCGAGGCGGCCGAAGCCGTGCTCGCTGGAGGGCCCGGGCGCATCATCTATTGCGGCGGCACCATCGGGCAGTTCACGTTCGCGGCGCGCGAGCGCGACGTCGCCCGGCATTCCATCGTGATCCGCGGAGACCGGCTGCCCGCTGGCATGTTCGACGCCACGGCATTTGAAAACTTCGCGCACCGCTACGGCGTTCAGTACGTTGTGCTCGAGAAGACGAACACGCCGCGCGATTGGGACACGCTTGCCGCCAGTCCCTCGCCCTCGATGGTGCTGGAGCGGGTGATTCCGCTGCGGGCATCCGATCCGCTCTGGAGAGGCAGTCTCGCCATATACCGCTTCATGAATCCCTCGCCGCTGCCCGACGACACGATCAAGCTGCGCCTGAGCAAGGTGAGCGGCGACTGGGAGGCCACTTTCTGACACCGCGGTCCAGCCCGCCGCCTGCTGAGCGAAGCGCCAGTCTGCGATCGCTGCGGGTCTGACCAGATGCATTCTGTCGCCGTGATGCGTTTTCTCTCCTACTCCTTGGGGCTCCTCTCGGTAACGCCGGTTCGCACGCGCGGGTCGGGGTGACCGGGAATCGCGGTAGTCGCCTCCGTAACGATTCCCGTGATGTACTCGATCGGGGTCCACTCAAAGTAGTAGTTCCGAACCTCCAGGTTCGGCACGAGTCCGGCGAGAATCTCGCGCGGATCTTTGGCCGGCTCGGGCGGCAGCTCGTAGTCCGGGGGCAACACTTTCTCGGAACTGCAGAGTGCGTACATGGGAACGTGCAGCGCCGCGGCAGCCATCGCAATGAGGGCCGTGCCCATCTTGTTCGCTACGCCGCGCGGAGAGACGGCGTCCGCGCCCACCAGCACGAGCGAGCATTCGCGCAAGAGGGACGCCGCGGCAGCATCGGGAATCAGCACGGTCTCAATTCCCTCCCCTGCCAGCTTCGCCGCAAGCGCAGCGCCCTCGCACAGAGGCCGCGATTCCGTGCAGACCGCGCGAAAGCGCGTGCCTGCGGCGTGCGCCGCGAGAAACGCTTGAAGCACGGCCGAGCTGTAAGAGTGCGTGAGTACACTATCGCCGCTACGGATGAGCTTCGCGCCGTTTTCAGCGACGCGCAGCGCTGCTTCACGCATCCTGGAAACAAACTCGCGCGCTGCCGTGCGGGGATCCTTTGCCGCGCTGACGGCGCGTCCGAGGTTGACCAGCGGCGCCATGAGGGGCTGCGCGGCAGCAATCTCGCGTGCGGCTTCATCAATCGTGTGCGGCGCGATCTCCGCCGCGAGCACGAGCGCTTCGGCGGCTTCGGCGGTGAGATCAGCCGCTCCGCTGGTCCGGTTGTTCCTAATGGCCTCGATCCGGGCTTGCACCAAAGGAGGCAACGGCATCGCGCGGGCTGCCTCGTTACGCCTCGGCGCGGACGATGCGCGGGTACACCTTGCGGATCGCCGCCACCACGTCCGCGATGTCCCGAGCCGTAAACTTCGGGTCCATGGCCACGCCCGCGAAGCGCCCGAGAATATCCAGCGTGCGGGGGCAGCACTCCGGCCCGTAACGGATTGCTCTGCCCCGCTCGGAAGTGAACGAGGGCCAGTTCGGATGAACCGTGACCTTGTTGATGATGTGCGGCTGAACCGGCAGGATCACCGACCCGCCCGGAGGAGCGGCGGGCACTCCCTCCGCCTTCATCGCCTCGATGTAGCGGTCGCGCAACGCCTTGGAGCGGAATCCGAGGAACACCGCCGACCCCAGCTCGCCGTCCGGATCCGGCCGGAGCCGCAGACGGAGTCCTTCGAGCCCCTGAATTCCCTCGTACACCTGCCGCGCGTTCGCGCGGACCGCGGCGACGATCGTATCCAGCTTCCGCAACTGCGCCAGCAGCACGCCGCCGGTGAACTCGCTCATGCGGAAATTCGTCCCGATGAACCAATCCCCTTGCCGCTTGCCGACGACTTTCTCATGCACGGCGTGAAAGTTGCCGAGGTCATGGAAGCGCGCCGCGCGCTCGAACAACAGCGGATCGCTCGTCACGACCGCGCCGCCCTCGCCCGCCGTGATCGTCTTGTTGAGCTGCAGGCTGTAGATTGCGATGTCGCCCATCGATCCCAGTGGCCGCCCCTTGTAGCTTGCGCCCACGCTCTGCGCGCAATCCTCCAGCACCTTGATGCCGTGCCGGCGCGCCACCGCCAGCACGCGGTCCATGTCACACGGATTGCCTTGAAGGTGGACCGCCATAATCAGCTTCGTTTGCGGCGTGATCTTGCTCTCGATATCGTCCGGATCGATGTTGAACGACTCGTCGATCTCGGCGAACACCGGCAGCGCGCCCGCATGCACGATCGTATTGAAGCAGGAGTGCCAGGTCCACGCCGGCAGGATCACCTCGTCGCCCGGGCCGATACCGAGAGCGGCGAGCGCCGTCTGCAGAGCCGCCGTTCCCGATGTTACAGCGAGCGCGTACTTCGTCTGCATGCGCGCGGCGAACTCTCGTTCGAACGTTGCTACTTTTTCCGGCCGCCCGCTCCCGCTCCCATACCAGCGGAAAGGCCGGCCGGTCTCCAGCACCTCGAGCAGCTCGCGGCGCTCCTTGTCGTCGTAGTACTCCGGGCCCCAGTAATCGGCGCGGAGCGGCTTGTCGCGCACAGGCTTACCGCCGTCAATCGCAAGCTGAGGGGCGGAATACGCGCCGCGAGCCCCAGCCGCCGCGGCGGAAGCAGCGAGGAACGTTCTGCGATCGATTCCCATGGCAGGCTCTCCTTTTCCTGCCCCAGCATACACCGATGGGGCCGCTCGCTCAATCGTTTACGGCGTTCACTCGATTTCAGAATCCGAAAGGATAGCGCGGCCGATTTTGCGGTGCTAGCATGTGGGTAAGGGGCGCGGGCTCAGATGGGCGACGAAGAGTTGAACTTCACCGAAGAGGAAGCTCGTAGCTGGGCGGGCGATCCTCGAAATCAGCCGGCAGAAAGCGAGCGTTTGGCGAGGGTTCCGGTGGCCTGCATCTTACTTGTGGTGGCCATCATCATATTCGTGTTGTTGCTTGGTTTCTCGGCGGTTCAACATCAGTCGGCTGTTGAGCCGGTCGCCGGCGCGTCAACGGCTGTGCCGTAAGGTTTAGCGCGCGGACCGCGCTCGGCGAGCGGCGCTTCCCGGTTTTCCGGGTCCTGGAGGGCCCGGACGATTGCGGTTTCTTGGGGGTGAACACTATGTCTTTCCACCCGCGAGTGCCTGTTTCCCCGAACCGCACTGCCTTCACGCGCGCAACTAATTCCAAAAGGAGGAAAAGACTACTGTGCCTACCAAAGAAGGGATGACAATCGTTGACGAGCCGCTTCCGGAACAGCACGAAGCGCCGGAAATCGAGGTACACGGAAGCGAAGCGGTGATCCGCATCGAACACGAGCAGGGTCCCCAGGAACGCAGGGTGAGGCTCCCGGAAACCGTCTGGGCGTAACACAATGCTGACCGAAGTACGCTGGGAGAAAGAAAAGGAGCTGATGCAAAGTGTGTTCCCGCAGTTCAAGCCTTTCATGCGTAATTCGGTCTTCGGTTTCGAAGGGTTGCTGAAAGGCAAGGCATCGGGACGCACTTACCACGTCGTTTTGGAGTCTGAGAAATCGAGTTACCCGCAATTTCCGCCCAGCATCTATATGGACCCTCCGATCGGGCACCACTGGATCGGAAACGGGCGGCGGTGGCTGTGCGTGAGCAGAAAATGGTCGGCGGCCCGGTCAACTTTCGCAAACAGTCTGCTCGCGGCAGTTCGCTACCTTGACGAATACGACACGGCAGAGCACGCGCCGGACCGCCGCCCGCAACGCGGGCGGTGGCCAGGCCTGGTGACCGGAGCGGAACGTTAGTGTTCTATGCACGAAACACGCGCGAGCGGGAACTGCTCGCCGACGCGCGCGTGTCGGTGATCGGCTGCGGAAGCTTCGGTTCCGCGCTGGCGGACATGCTGGTGCGTGCCGGCCTCGGGCGCCTGACGCTGATCGACCCCGAGGATTTCGCTATTGAAAACGTCGGCCGGCACGTGCTCACCGGCGCGGACGTCGGGCGCGCGAAAACGGAGGCTTTGGCCGATCATCTCCGCAAGATCAACCCCGGGCTCCACGTCGAAGCCCGGCGCGAAAAATTCCGCACAGCCGAGGGCCTGTTGCTGTGCTGCGCCGACTCACGACGGTGCGAGTCGATGGTGAATGCCGTCTCGCTCGTCCACGGGCTTCCAGCGGTCTTCGTGGGAGCATACGGGGCGGCCCGCGCCGGGGAAGTACAAATCTGCATTCCTGGGAAGACGCCCTGCCGCGAGTGCTTTGCCGGGTTCCGCGACGATGCGGAACCGGTAGCAGACGGCCCTGAGCGCTACACGGATCCCGACTTCGACGAGACGAGGACGCCAGCGCGCGCGGGATTGTGGGGATCCATACTGGCCATCGCAGGAGTCGCCTTCCACGCCGTGCTGGGCGTGCTCGGGGTCCGCGAGACGATCGATACCGAGCGCCCGCTGTGGATCGTCAACCTCGACTACGAAGGATTTCGGCCCTACGCCGTCACGTACGCCAAGGTCAAGAAAGGCTGCCCCGTGTGCGACGAAAGCAAGATCGCGGAATTGACGGTGGAGTGGTAGGCGCGGCTGGATTCGAACCAGCGACCCTCAGCTTAGAAGGCTGATGCTCTATCCAACTGAGCTACGCGCCCCCAAGAGGCTTTCGATCTAGGTCTTAGTTTACCAAGTGCCGCGGGCCGCGCACGCGCGGCTCCCACGGGCACCGCATAAAAACCCGGTGACAGGTACTATTCGCCTCTCGGCCTCCTCCCCGGATTGAAACCGGCCGAGGTGGAGGCTGCCGCGGTGGCCGGGTGAGCCGCTCCGCTTACGGGAGCGGCTTTTCGCGCTGGATCAGGTGGAGGATATTGCCGTCGGGGTCCGTGAAGAACACGGTGCTGACGCCCTTCTTGGTATCGGGCTCGGTGAGGAACTGCACTCCTTTTTCCCTCAGAGCCGCGACGGCGGCCTGGAAATCGGTCACCGTAATGGCGAAGTGGCGCAGTCCGGGAGTCTTCATCGTAGCCGGCGGCCGCTCGCCTTCCGAGGCGATGATCTCGAACATCGAACCATTGGGCGCTTTCACGAACGTCGTCTTGCTCGTGGGCGAGAAGTAGTTGATCGTGAAGCCCAGGGTGTCTACGTACCACTTGGCGAGCTTCTCGGGATCCGGTGTTGCGATTGCAGCGTGCTCTAGTCCTTCAAACATAGACAGGCATTCTATCAGGTCTCGGTTGCGCACCGGAAGAACCAATACTCTCATTGGCCGCGCTGGTTGACTTCGCCCGAAGCGAGGCGCTACGATGCGGTCAAATGCATCGAACGCGGGGGTGCTGTCGGGTCTCGCGGGGGGACCGCCTTCGATCTGGGTCCAGCAAACAACATTTGAATTCAAGAGTCTGGCTGCGTTATTGTAGTCTGTTTGTGGAAGGGTGTCGGTGCTGTCCGAACCGCACATTCCAGATCTTGTTATCCTGTTGAGCTAGTGGCCCCGTTTCGGAGGCCGGCTCCCCAAAGTTCCGGAGGAATTCTTGATGCAAGCTATTACACCTGTATTGGCGCTATGGCTCCAGGCAGGCGCTGCTGACGAGTCCGGGGCGAATTACCTGTACCTCGTACTCGCCATCAGCGTTCTGTCGCTGGCAGTCGCGTTCGTGTTCGCCCGCTGGGTGATCGGCAAGGATACCGGCACCGCAGAAATGCGGCGAATCTCGGACGCGATCCGCCAGGGAGCCGAAGCGTTCCTTCATCGCCAGAACACTACGATCATCACCCTGGCCGTGGCGCTGGCGGTCATTATTTATGCTGGATACGCGTTCGGCAAAGGCGACACAACGCTTGCCGTCCGAATGACGATTTCATTCATCGTGGGCGCCCTCTGTTCGCTGGCCGCCGGATTCTGCGGCATGTGGGTCTCCATCCGGAGCAACATTCGTGTCGCTGCGTCGGCGCGCAGAGAATTGAATGAAGCGCTCCAGGTTGCCCTTCGCGGCGGCGCGGTGACCGGCCTCAGTGTTGTGGCGCTCTCGCTGCTCGGCGTCGGCGGCCTGTTCTGGATCTTCGATGGCCTCGCCGAGCCCAGGCTGGTGCCCTTCCAGATCGTGGCGTTCGGCTTCGGCGCCAGCTTCGTCGCGCTGTTCGCCCAGTTGGGCGGCGGAATCTACACGAAGGCGGCGGACGTCGGCGCCGATCTTGTCGGCAAAGTGGAAGCCGGCATTCCCGAAGACGATCCGCGCAACCCGGCGGTGATCGCGGACCTGGTGGGCGATAACGTGGGCGACTGCGCCGGCCGTGGCGCCGACCTGTTCGAATCCACCGCCGCCGAAAACATCGGTGCGATGATTCTCGGCGTTGCTCTGTACCCCATCTTCGGGGTCAAGGGCATCATGTTTCCGCTCGTCGCCCGCGCCTTCGGTTTGATCGCGTCCATCGTCGGCGTGCTCATCGTACGCGTGAAGGGCGATGAGGACCCGATGAAGTCCCTCAACCGCGGCTACTACGTCACCACCATTCTCGCGATGGCCGGCTTTTACGCGGCGGTGCAGTTGCTGCTTCAGGGCAACATGATGCTGTTTGCCGCGGGCGTGATCGGCATCATCACGGCGTTCCTGTTCGTCTACATCACGCAGTACTACACCGAGTACAAATACCGCCCGGTGCTCTCGATTGCCGAAAGCGCCAAGACGGGTCCCGCCACCGTAATCATCACGGGGCTCTCGGTTGCTATGGAGTGCGTTGCGCTCCCGGTGGTCGTGATCGCGGCTGCAATTCTGGGTTCGTACTACCTGGGTGTGCATGCCAATCTGCCCGGCGTGGATCCGATAGCCGCCGGTTTCTATGGCACGGCGATCGCCACCATGGGAATGCTCTCCACCGCTGCCTACATTCTGGCGATGGACACCTTCGGGCCGATCACGGACAACGCGGGCGGCATCATCGAGATGTCGCAGCAGCCTGAGGAAATCCGCATGCGCACGGATCGCCTCGATGCGGTCGGCAACACCACCAAGGCCCTCACCAAGGGGTATGCGATCGGCAGCGCCGCCCTGGCCGCCTTCCTGCTCTTCACCGCGTACATCGACGCCGTGAAGGAGGAGCTGGTCCGGGTTGGCAGGCAGATCGGTGAGTTCACGGTCGACATCGGCAACGTGCCGGTCTTCACGGCCGCTCTAATCGGGGCGATGTTGGTGTTCCTGTTCAGCGCGCTGGCGATTCGCGCCGTCGGCAAGGCGGCGGAGACGGTCATTGAAGAGGTCCGCCGTCAGTTCAAGGCCAACCCCGGAATCATGCAGGGCACGTCGGATCCCGACTACGGCACCTGCGTGGACATCGTCACCCGCGGCGCTCTGAAGGCGATGGTGCTGCCCGGCATTCTGCCGGTCGTTGGACCGGTGGCGGTCGGCTTGATCTTCCGGAGCTTCGGAGTGACGGCAGACAACCTGCCTGTGGGCGCGGTGTCCGTCGCAGCGCTGCTGATGGTCGGAACGATCGCGGGCATTCTGCTGGCCCTCTTCATGAACAACGGCGGCGGCGCGTGGGACAACGCCAAGAAGTACATCGAGACTGGCGCTTTTGGCGGCAAGGGCTCCGATGTGCACAAGGCGACTGTTGTCGGCGACACCGTCGGCGATCCGTTCAAGGATACGGCCGGCCCCTCGCTGCACGTGCTGATCAAGCTGCTCAGCACCATTACGCTGGTCGCAGCGCCTCTGTTCATCTAGAATTAATTCTCGTGAGTTGAGTAACGCGGCCCGTGGATCACCCGATCCACGGGCCGTTTTTTTTCTGGAGGAAGGATGGAACGGGTCTGCTTTCTGTTGCAGGTTAAGAAGGACCGCATCGAAGAGTACAAGGAGCGCCACAAGGCAGTCTGGCCGGAGATGTTGCAGGCGCTTCGCGAGACCGGCTGGCACAACTACTCGCTTTTCCTACGGGACGACGGGCTGCTGGTGGGGTACCTCGAGACTCCAGACCTCGCGAAGGCCGTAGAGGGCATGTCCAAACGCGAGGTGAACGCGCGCTGGCAAAGCGAAATGGCCGAGTTTTTTGAGAACCTTGGAGACCGCCGTCCGGATACCGGCTTTCTCCGCCTTGAGGAAATCTTCCACCTGGATTAAGCAGCCTTAAAGCCTGGGCAGTTTCGGAGGACGCGGCCCGTGCCGGGTGGCGCGCCCCAGCGGCTCGTACGCGAGTTCGCTTCCGGCACGGGCACAACGGAGCAGCAGCCCGCCACGGCTCATGTCCCCGCGCCCGGCGAATTCGGTGGGGAACAGCAGGCGATCCCCGAAGATCGCCGAGAGCACGTCCAGGTACTTGGATGTGGCTACACTCCCCAGCAGCACGACATCGCATGCCGGAGGAAGCATCCCGGCCAGGGCACGCGCGTCGCGTTCGAGCGGCACTCGGTAGCGCGGCTCCGCCTCGTGGATGAGTACGCCCGCGATCTCGCGCAACTCATCGAGCGTGACCGTAGTTTCGGGCGGCAGCAGACCGCGGCCCGGCGTGATCACGAGCGCCTCCGGCAGGCCCTCCGGCGGCGAGGCGAACACCGCCGCGTAGGCGAGCTTCCCTCGGAAATACAGCCCGCTGATGAAGCTGAAGACCTCCCCCAACGGCGCGCCTTCCCGCCGCAACCGCACCGCCAGATCGAATTGAGAGCGCCCGCTCAGCACCATTCGCGCGCGCTCGCCACCCATGTTCGCCGGAGAGAGAAGAAATATGCGGCGCTTCAAGCACTCATTTTCTCGTAGCCCGCCGGCACGGGTGAGCCGTCCCATTCAGTGCGATAATCGAGAGTCTGACTATGAAAAAGCTGTACAGTCTCGTAATGCTTTCGGTTTTGCTTTGCGGCGCCGTTCAGGCACAACAGCCCCGCGAAGAGCCGCCGAGATACGAGTTCTCGTTGTTTGGCGGCTACCCGCAATGGGGAGACGCCCTGCTCGGTTCCATCAACATGGAGGACCCGAAGGACACTGATTCGAAGCTGAAAGGTGTGTATACTACAGGCGCCCGCTTGACCATCAACACCCGCGGCTATTACGGGCACGAATTCGAGTACGTGCAGCAGCGCGCCAGGTTCCAGACGGAGTACCGCACCACCATTGACGATGTCCCCGTGACGAAAATGCTCGAAGACCGGGTCACTGTTCGACAGGCCTCATACAATTTCCTGATGTACTGCATGCCCAACGGCGAATTCTGGCGCCCGTATATCACCGCCGGCTTGCAGATGTACAACTTCGGCGCGCCCCGGTTCGAAGAGTGGCCTGGCGGCGGTTCGAGGAACTACGGCGTCAACTGGGGTGGCGGACTCAAGCTCAAGTTCGGCCGCGCTCTGCTCCGCTTCGACTTCCGGGACTACATCGGCGGCAAGCCCTATCACCTGAAGTTCGAGGAGAGACTCGAAAATTTCAGCACCAAGGACAACTCCGGCGGCTCCATACACAACCGGCAACTGACGGTAGGCCTGGGTATCACATTTTGACCATATTGGACGCGCCCGGCCCAACGGAAACCGCGGAGCTCTTGGGAGCCGGGCCACATGCGTGGCCCGTCATCGACACAAGCAGAAACGCCGCCCGCTGTACCCGGCCGTCCGGTTCAGTATCCGCCGCCGAAGCGCCCGGGGTAATGGTGCATCATCAGACTGAACAGCGCTCCAGCTTTCTGCCTTTGCTGCGGAGTCAGCGTCGAGTAGAACTGCGCGAACCCGTGCGCCTTGATGGCCGCCAGTTGACCCATTAGCTGGCCCTGGGCTTGGGCGAGCTGCTGCACCTGCTGTTCGAACTCCGGCCCGGTGGCGCCCGATTCCAGCAATTGCCGCATTTGAAGCCTGTTCTGCCGCAACTGCTGGAAGATCGGTTTCGACTCCTGCATTGACTGCTGAATGATGGTTTGCATCTGAGTGCGCTGGTCAGGCGTGAGATCGAGAACGATTGCGACCTGGTCGAGCCTCTTCGCCATGCGCTGGCCCGGCTGTCGATCCTCCGGCGGCTGCGTTTGCCCGAGCATCAAACCGGCGGCCAGCGCTGCCGCGGCGGCGTAGCGTACAAACATCCCTCTCATGGCATCCCCTCCTGCTACGTGTGACGGTGCGCGGCAGGCCCGCGATTCGCACCCAACTCGCAAAAGCCATTTACAACCGGCCGAAACCTCCAAGGCTATAATCGGAGAGTGAGATTTTCCTACTTGGGTGTTGTCCTGGCCGCGATTTCCATTGCGGCCTGTAGCCGGAACGTTCAGAGCGAGGCGGCTGTGCGGCAGGGCGTAATCGATTACCTCTCCTCGAGGACCGATTTGAATATTTCCCAAATGCAAGTGGACATCAGTTCTGTCTCATTCCGCCAGAATGAGGCCGACGTGGTTGTCTCGTTCCGCCCTAGAGGCGGCAGCGCCGACGCGGGCATGCAGATGCGGTACACACTCGGGCTTGAGGGGAACCGCTGGGTCGTAAAGGGTAAAGGCTCGGGCTCGCACGCACAGACGTCCAGCCCGGAGCAAGGGACCGGAGGCGAACTGCCGCCCGGCCATCCACCGATGGGCTCGGCGCCCGCGCCTGAAACCACAAAATGAAACGCGTGGCGGTACTGGGCGGAGGCCCCGCCGGAGCTTTTGCCGCCGAGCGCCTTGCCTCAGCCGGTCTGGACACCATTGTTCTGGACGAGAAGTTGGCTTGGGAAAAGCCGTGCGGCGGCGGCTTGACCTTCAAGGCTTACGACCGCTACCCTTTTCTGTTCCATAACGACACCCCGAAACGATTCGTCACCGATACTCTACTTGTCGCTCCGCGCGCCGGCGCCGCGCGCCTCTCGCTGCGGAAGCCGCTGGTCATCTACTCCCGGCTCGACCTCAACCGCATGCTGCTCGAGCGCGCCTCCCGCGCGGGGGCACGCATCGAGAAAACCCGCGTGCTCGAAGTGACGCGCAACGGCAACTGGGCGATCCGGACAACCGGCGGGACAATCGAGGCCGATTTCTGTATCGTCGCCACCGGGGCGCGGAACTCGCTTAAAAATATGGGGACCCGCCTGACCCCGGCCGACACCATGCGCGCGCTCGGCTATTACGTCCCTGGCGACCAGAAGCACATCGATATCCAGTTCCTGCCGCAACTCGAGGGATATATTTGGGTGTTTCCGCGCTGCGGCCATCTCTCGGTGGGGATTTGCGGCAAGGGAGTCCCGGCGCAGGATCTGCGGCTCCGCCTCGAACGGTTCATGGAAGAGCGGCGGATCTCCACGAAGGACGGCCGGTTCTACAGCCATCTGCTGCCCTCGCTGGGTTCGTCGGGGTGGCGCAACAATCGAGTTGCGGGCCAAGGCTGGCTTGCCGTGGGCGACGCTGCCGGGCTGGTGGATCCTATCACCGGCGAAGGCATCTACTACGCCATGCGGTCGGGCGATCTGGCCAGCCAGGTGGTGCTCTCCGATGCCCACCCGCCGGCCGAGAAGCACCGCGCGTACAGAGCGCTGCTGGTGCGGGACTTCGCGGCCGATCTCGCCTACGGAGCCGCCATCGCGCGCCGCTTTTTCTTAGGTAAGTTTCTGTTCCGCTCCGTGCCGGAGCGCATGGTCGCCTTCCTGCGGCGCAGCCCGCGCTTTTACGATTTGATGCAGGATCTGTTCGCCGGCACGCAACCCTACTCCAGCCTGAAGAACAGGCTCCTGCGAAACCTGCACGGAACGTTTCTCGACATTTTCTTAAATCTTCTTTTTCATCGTCCTGAAGTAGCGGAGGAGAACCAGGTATGACGCGGTCCAAGGCGCTGTTCGAGCGCGCGCAGAAGTCCATTCCGGGGGGTGTGAACTCACCCGTGCGGGCCTTCCGGGGCGTCGGCGGCACGCCGCCGTTCGTCGTGCGGGGCCAGGGCTCGCACATCGTGGATGCGGACGGAAAGGAGTACGTGGATTACGTCTGCTCCTGGGGGCCGCTGCTGCTTGGCCACCGCCACCCGGAAATCGTCGAGGCGCTCAACCGCGCATTGGAAACAGGCACCTCCTTCGGCATCCCCACAGAAGGCGAAGTGGAACTCGCCGAGGCCATCTGCGAGGCCGTCCCGTCCATCGAGATGGTGCGGCTGGTCAACTCCGGCACCGAGGCAACGATGAGCGCGCTGCGCCTGGCGCGCGCCGCCACCGGCCGCGACCTCATCGTGAAATTCGAGGGCTGCTATCACGGCCACGTGGACTCGCTGCTGGCGAAGGCCGGCTCCGGAGTCGCCACGCTCGGCATTCCGGATACGGCCGGAGTGCCCCAATCCTTCGCCGCCACAACGGTCACTCTGCCATTCAATAACGTACAAGCGCTCGCGGAGTGCTTCGACGTTTACAAAGACAAGATCGCCGCGGTGATTGTCGAGCCGGTTGTGGGCAACATGGGTTGCGTCCCGCCAGCGCCCGGCTTCCTTCAGGCACTGCGGGAGACAACGGCCCGCAACGGCGCGCTGCTGATTTTCGACGAGGTGATGACCGGTTTCCGCGTGGCCTATGGCGGGGCGCAGGAACTGTATGGAATCCGCCCGGATCTGACCACGCTGGGCAAGGTGCTCGGGGGCGGGCTGCCGATTGGCGCTTACGGCGGGCGGCGCGATCTGATGTCGATGGTCGCTCCCTCCGGTCCGGTTTACCAGGCCGGAACGCTGTCGGGCAATCCGCTGGCCGTGTCCGCGGGCCTGGCGATGCTGCGCTACCTGAAATCGCACCCCGAGGTTTACACCCAACTGGAGGCCCGGACGGCGCGTTTGGCTGCCGCCGCGCCTTCCAGCATCACCGTGAACCGCGTCGGCTCGATGTTTACTTTCTTCTTCACCTCCGAGCCGGTAACGGATTTTGACAGCGCGATGAAATCCGACCGCGCCCGATTTGCGGAATTCCATCGCTGGATGCTGGAACGCGGCTTCTACCTGCCGCCGTCGCAGTTCGAGGCGGCTTTTGTCTCGGCGGCGCACACGGAAGAGGACATCGAGCGCACCGTCGAGGCCGCGCGCGCCTGGTTCAGCAAACAGGCGTAGCCGCTACCAGATATGAGAAGCAACCACTTCCGGGCGTTCGGGAGTCCGGATCAGGACGTTGACCCGGATGACCATCTGGCAATTCTTGTCTGGCGACCAACCTTCCACCGTGCTCAGCACCCTTTCCAGCTCTCCCTTGTTGGTGACCAGTTCCCCGGCGGCCATGGTCCCGTAATGCGACAGCCCAACGACTCCCAGGAGCGGTTCCCCGGTGCGGGAGCGGATCAGCCGGGAGATGATGGCATAGTCGACATAGGAATCCGGCAACCCTCTGGGCAGGGCCCCTATGGATGCCACTTCCTTGTTTTCCTGCTGGTCAAAAACCGTGAGTACCGAATTCACGACGTAACGCAGCTCACGCATTAACGACGCCGCCCATTGGGACCCTCCTATAAGGACCGACGGGGTGCTGCGCAATTCAGCAAAAGTCATTTCGTTGCCCCGGCGAATCACGCAAGCCTTTTCCCGCGCCTGAAAGAGTCCGTAGACGTAGGCGACGGCATGCGCGTCGCCGATTCCGACGTAGTTGTACGGCTCCGGGATGATTACGGCCGAATAATGCCTGTCGACCCTGGTCGTGGCGCCCGGCGGAGGCGCCGTTCCGGGTTTGTAGGTGAGAACGAGTTCATCCGCCTCTTCCCCGAAAATGTTGAAAACTTTAGGGTGAGCCACGCAGAGGGTGATGGTCTTGGGGCTTTGCAAGAATGGCTGCCAAAAGCTTTCAAAGGCGGATGGCGGCCTGCCAAGCAAAGTGTAAAGCGCCACGGCAGCCAGTAGGACCAGAGCAATGCCGCCTCCCACCAGCAGGGCGGTGCGGCTTCGCTTAGGTGCGGGAGGGAGCGCCGGGCGCGGGTGAATCCAGTGGAATTCGGGAGAGTAGGTGCCTACAGGGATTTCGATCCGGACCGTCGCGGAGTCCCCAGCCTCGTCAAAATACTGAGCCAACCGCCGGCGGACCTCATTCAGCTTGGCGCGGACGATGGAATCCTGGCCCGTGTCGTAGTCCAGGGGCCGGCCGAATATCTCCTGGCCGATTACGCGCTCTTTGAGCTCCTCGACGTTCCCCTCCAGAGCATGGTGGACCAGATGAACCAGGATTTCCTGCGATCGCTTGCTGGAACGGAAAGCGGGACTGCGCAGAATCTCATCCAACTGTGCAAGGATCGCGCTGCGGCTCGGCGGGTCGGTCCGGTTTTCCACGCGGTTGTTTTCCAATAGCATAACGGTCCGAAAAGCCCCGTTCCGCGGGACGTTACGCGACGTTCGAAGCGGCCGTTACAAGCCGCTACAAGCTTGAAAAGAGCGCCACACCAATATATACCACTTCTACCCAGAAGCGCTCGTGGTTTGTCCATCCTCAGCTTTCAAGGAGGAAGGGGGCAAACGAACGCTCTGATCTAAAAGGGAGGAAAGAGGTGAAGATGAATCTAAGAACAGCTCTCGCCTTGTTCGTCTCACTCCTCCTGGTGACCACCTGTGCGTGGCCGCAAGCCAGCACGGGCACGGTCTCGGGGACGGTGCGGGACCAGAGCGGAGCAGTCATACCGAATGTTCCGGTGACAATCACGAACACCGGGACGAATGTCAGTATTCCGGGGCGTACCAACGAAGCCGGCCGGTACTACTTCCCCGGCGTCTCGCCCGGCACGTACCGCATCGTGGTGGAGTCGCCCGGAATGAGGAAATATGAAGCAACTTTTACCGTCCAGGTGCAACAGAGTGTTGTTATCGACCCCGTGCTCACGCCTGGCGAAACGACCACGACGATTGAGGTGACCGACGTTACGCCCATGGTGGTCACCGACAACGCCACAGTGGGCCACGTGCTTGAGCGCGCGCGCGTCGAGCAGTTGCCGATCGCCAGCCGCGACCTCAAGGTCCTGTTGTCGGCCATGCCGGAAATCGAAAACGTACGGGCATTCGGAGCACCCGAGGGTTCGATGGAATTCGTTCTCGACGGCGCCCCGATGGTCAACCGGCGGTGGGCCAACCACGCCACCATGCAGGGCATGCTCGATTCGATTCAGGAGTTTAGAGTCGAGACCAGCACCCCCTCGGCCAAGTACAGCAGGCCGGCGTCGGTGGTCATGTCCACCAAGAGCGGATCCAACGAATTTCACGGGACTGCTTTCGAGACCCACCGCAACAACGCCATCGGTCTCGCCCGTAGAAGAGAACAAATGACCAGCGACGCGCCGAAGTACATCCGCAACGAGTTCGGACTTTCGGGCGGCGGTCCGGTGATTCTGCCAAAGATTTACGACGGCAGGAACAAGACCTTCTGGTTCGCCGCATGGGAAACCTCTCGGACAGTCAGGGGCGTGAGCCAAAGCTTCAACGTGCCAACGTTGGCCATGCGGCAAGGCGATTTCAGCGGCCTGCAGACTTCCGACGGCTGGACTCCCGTTCTCTACGACCCGTGGAGCACCGGACCGGCAGAGAATAACTACGCCCGGGTTCCGTTCGCCGAAGACGGGGTGATGAACAAAATCCCGCTATCGCGGATGAGCCCGGTGGCGAAGTACCTGTTCAGCGTCACGCCGGAACCGACCACAGCCGACAATCCCCTGGTGGCGCGCAACTGGTACGGCACCTACAACCGGCGGTCTATCGGCTACAACTTCTCTATGAAAGTGGACCACCACTTCTCGGAGAAGGACCAGATCTACGTCCGGTACTCGCAGAAGAACAGCACCGACAACGAGCCCTTCAGCAGCCAAAGGATGCTGAACGACGCCGTCGGCTACACGGCTCTGGAAGTGCCGACGAAAACCCTGTCGTTCAACTATGTGCGAACGATTTCGCCCACCTTCTTCAACGAGTTGAACATCAGCGGGTACTACAGCAGGTACTACAACGAACCGCCGGTGATCACTCCTCCGGATGGATATGCAACCTGGCAGGATTATCTCGGCATGCCGAATCCGTTCAATTCCAGCTACTTCCCGAAGTTTACGGAGCTCGGCATCGGCAATTACGCGTTCAACAATAATGCCCCTCAGAACTACCACAACGGCTACATCGTCATCGACGACAACGCCACAAAGCTGATCGGCAAGCACGAGCTGCAGTTCGGGTTCCATTACCGCTACGACCAGAACAACCAGTTCCCGCAGCAGTGGCATGCCGAGGGCATGAACAAGGCCGGCACCGGTGCGACCGCGCTCTACGATCCGAGTGCCAGCACCCCGACCAATCCGGTTGCCCTGAACAGGACCGGACACAATATCGCCAACTTGTTCATCGGCCAGCTCATTTACGAGAGCTGGATGAACCGCGGTTGGTACAACATGCGCGAGCGTGACTATGCGCTCTACATCAACGACACCTACCGGGTAACGCCTCGCCTGACCTTGAACCTGGGTCTGCGCTGGGAATACTGGCCGGTTCCTCGGGACAAGTACAACGGCCTCGTCACGTTCGACCCAGCCACCAAGACCGTCGTAACGGGCGCCCCGCTGGAGGAGTTCTACCGGCGGATGCTCACGGTTCCGTCGGTGGTGGCTCGCTACCAGGAAATTGGGGCGAAGTTCGCGGATTATAAGACGGCGGGCTTCCCCGAAACGCTGATGACAGGTTCGAAAGGCGACTTCGGGCCTCGGGCGGGCTTCGCGTACCGCGCTTTGGAAGGCAAGAAGGCTCTTGTCCTCCGGGGCGGCTACAGCCTGTCCTACTACCCGGTACCTTCGTACAAGTGGATGGACAACGACCGCGGCAACGTCCCGTTCAACGCGGGCTTCGTCAACAACCCGACCTCCGCGGCCCAGACTCCAGACGGGCTGCCCAACCTGCCCATCCGCTCGATTCCGACGATCGTCGCGGGGGTGAATTCCCGGGATGCCGTCACCCTCGACAAGGTGACTTCGATTTCCCGCGGCACGGGCAGCATGCAGTATTTCGGCCCCGACCTGCCTACCTCCCGCGTACACTCGTGGAATTTCACCATCGAGAAGGAGATCATGGAGTACACGGTCACCCGCGTACGCTACGTGGGTAACAAGGGCAGCAACCTGGAGCAGTACTACAACTACAACAACGCCCCCAGCGATTACATCTGGTATGTGACCACGGGCCAGCCCAAGCCGACCGGTGAATTCGCGCCGGTCGCAATGAGGCCCTTCGACCAGACCACTTTCGGAACATTGCGGGAATTCCGCAAGACCGGCTATACACGCTTCAACGGAATGGAGTTCGAGGTTGAGCGCCGTTACCACAAGGGCGTGGGATTCCAGCTGGCCTACATCGTGGGCAACACGATGACCAACATGTCGGACGTGCCCGACACCAGCGTGTTCCTGCCGGGCGCGGTGCCCTCGGACTACGAGGAGCGCAGCCGGTTCCTCAACTACCGGCGCGACACAGGCATCCCGAAGCACCGGGTGAAGTGGAACTTCCTCGTCGATCTGCCCTTCGGCAGAGGCAAGCCGCTTCTCAGCAATATCCATCCCGTGGTCGACAAGGTCGTGGGCGGCTGGCAGTTGTCCGGCATCGGAACGATCCGCAGCAACTACTTCAGCCTGCCGACGGGAATCTATCCCACCACGGGCAATCCGATTGAAATCTACGGCTACAAGTACCCCATCCAGGACTGCCGCAGCGGCGTTTGCCAGCCCGGCTACCTGTGGTGGAACGGGTACATTCCTCCGCACCAGATCAACACTCCGAACGGCATTATGGGCGTTCCGGAGAACTACAAGCCGGCTGGGCAACCGCTGATCCCGCACGGCGACCCGAACTATCCGACCAACCTGCATGGGACAAACACTACGTGGGTGACACTGCAGAATGGACAGCGCCAGCAGGTCACCTACAACGACAACCTGCATCCCTGGAGGAATCAGTACTTCCCGGCGAACCGCACCTGGAATATGGATGCCAGCCTGGTGAAGAACATCCCGATCTGGGAGAGCATCAGCGCCCGGTTCAGTGCTGATTTCTTCAATGTGTTCAACAACCCTGGCAACCCGACCAGCATCAGCCAGGAAGGGATCCTGAACACCAGGAACTCCGGCCAGGATCCTCGCTCGATTCAGTTGAGCCTGCGCTTGCACTGGTAGCAAGCACCCACTACCCCCAGGGGGCCTCGAAAGAGGCCCCCTCTTTCTAGAAGGAAACGATATGAAAGCAAGCGCGCACTGTGTGATGGCGATGAGCCTTGTCCTGTTCCTGACAGGCTGTTCCGGGCGCGGGAAGGAACATGGTGCGCCGGCTACGCTTGTTCGCTTTGACTCCACTTTCGATTTCGATCGCCTCTCGCTGAAGCTTGCCGACGCCGCGCTGACCCACCAGGAAACGCTGCGGATCACAACCGCAATTGCCGAAGGGAATTCGCTGCCGGAGGTTGTAATCCGGCCGCGCATGGGCAAGTGGGACCTGTCCGGCCGCCAGTACATTCTCTTCAACGTGAAGAATACGGGCCTGCACGAGTTGCATCTGAGCTGCTGGCTGGAGCCGGCCAAACCCCACAGAATGGAGCTGTTTCCAAGGGAAGAGAAACCTTGCTACCTGAAAATCTATCCCACGCGATGGACATTCGACACTCCCGTTGAGCTGCACGGTTTTCTCCAGGCCGCGCCCGGCGACCCGCCGCTAGTGAACCCGCACAACATCGCCGGAGTGGGCATCTCCGTCTTAAATGCAGATCAGAAACACAGCATTGATATTTCCGAAATTCAGGCTGGGGGATGGATGACGAATCTCAAGGCAGCAACCTTCTTTCCATTTATCGACGAGTACGGACAGTACAGCCACGAGGACTGGCCGGGGAAGATCCATTCCCTGAAGGACTTTGTTAGGAACCGCCAGGCCGAAGAACGCGAACTGGCAGCCGACCCCGGACCAGTAGACCGGAGCGCCTACGGCGGGTGGACCCGCGGTCCCCAGCTTGCGGCCACGGGCTTCTTCCGCGTCGAGAAGTACGGAGACAAGTGGTGGTTTGTGGACCCGGAGGGATACCTGTTCTGGTCGTTCGGCCTCTGCATGACGCGCAGCGTGAACGAGGGTCCCGACTCGCTGGTGAATCGGAACGTAACCCCGCTAACCGGGCGTGAGCACTACTTCCGCAACCTGCCCCCCGAAGATTCCGTGCTCGGGCAGTTCTATGGCACCGGCAACTGGGCGCCCCGCGGGTATTACAAGGGCCGCACGCCATACAGGACCTACGACTTCGCCAAAGCGAACCTGTTCAGGAAATACGGCCCGAATTGGCCTGCCATCTACAACGAGCTTGTCCATCGCCGTTTTCGAAGCTGGGGCATCAACACGCTGGGCCACCGCTCCGACCGCCAGATCCTGATGCTGCGCAATACCCCGTACGTGGCTTCGATTGACTTCGAAGACGCAAGATTTATCGAGGGATCGGAGGCTTTCGTAACCAGGTTCTTCGACGTGTTCGATCCCAGCTTCCGCAAGGCGCTGCGCGCGGCCCTGGACGCCGAACGCGGCGTATCGATTGGGGATCCCTGGTGTCTTGGGTTCTTCGTCAACCATGAGATCGCGTGGGGCGAGGACGACACCGCCCTGGCGCTGGCAGCGCTTCGTTCTCCGGCGGATCAGCCGGCCAAGATAGGGTTTGTCCAGGATTTGAGGCGGAAGTACGGGACCGTTGCCAGGCTGAATGCCGCCTGGGATGCCTCTTTCGAGTCGTGGGATGAACTGCTGGCGGCTTCCTTCGAGCCTGACCGGCGCAAGGCCCGCGCCGATCTGCTGGCCTTCAACAAAAAAATCGCCGACACCTATTTCCGGATCGTGAGGCAGGAGCTGAAGTCCGCTGCGCCCAACCAGCTCTATCTGGGGTGCCGCTTCGCCGGCCGGCCCCCGCTGGTGCTCGAAGTTGCGGCCGCCTACACGGACGTGGTCAGCTTTAGCGTTTACGACTACACCGCGGAATACCTTCAGTTGCCCGGCGGGATAGACAAGCCAATTCTCATCAGCGAATTTCACTTCGGAGCGCTCGACCGCGGCCTCCTCTATCCCAGCCATCACACGATGGCGATCAACCAGCAGGACCGGGCGGCCCGCTTGATTTCCTTTGTCGAGGGAGCGCTGAAAAACCCGTACATCGTCGGGGCCCACTGGTTCCAGTATCGCGACGAACCGACCGCAGGTCGCGGCGATGGAGAGAACTACCAGTGCGGCTTCGTGGATATCTGCGATACCCCGTATCCGGAGACGATCCGGGCGGCAAGGCTTCTCAGCCGAACCCTGTATCCGTTTCGCATCGACGCTAACCGAGAAATCTCCTTGAGCCTCGCGCCGCAGCTCCGATAGGCCGGGCGCCAAATCTCAGGCCCCGGTCTGCCGGCTCTCCGTAACTCCTCTGCCGGTTCCCTGCCCCTTCCACGAATCGCACTCGAGGCTAGCTCGGCAGTCCCGGTGGCGCCTGGCCCCTCGGCAAAGTTCAGGCCTTTCCGGGCGGAAACAAAGGCCCCTGCCGGTTCTGGTGAGCAACCGCTTGGAAACGGATAAAAACAAAAAAGCCCCTGAGGTTTCTCTCCCTAGGGGCTTTTTGTTTTAATTCGGGCGACGTCCTACTCTCCCACACGCTCCCGCGTGCAGTACCATCGGGGCTGAAGGGCTTAACTTCCGTGTTCGGGATGGGAACGGGTGTGACCCCTTCGCTACGATCACCCAAAAGCTTGTCAGAAACGAATATTGACGGGCGCTTCGCGCTTGGAAACCCTGTGTTCACGATAAATTTTATGGTCAAGCCGAACGGGCTATTAGTAACGGTAAGCTCAACGTGTTACCACGCTTCCACATCCGTCCTATCAAACTGGTAGTCTACCAGTGCCCTTCTTACCTTTCGGTTGGGAGATCTTATCTTGGGGATGGCTTCGCGCTTATATGCTTTCAGCGCTTATCCAGACCGAACTTCGCTACCCAGCTGTGCCGCTGGCGCGACAACTGGATCACAAGAGGTTCGTCCACCCCGGTCCTCTCGTACTAAGGGCAGCTCCCCTCAAATCTCCTACGCCCACCACAGATAGGGACCGAACTGTCTCGCGACGTTCTGAACCCAGCTCACGTACCGCTTTAATAGGCGAACAGCCTAACCCTTGGGAGATTCTACACCCCCAGGATGCGATGAGCCGACATCGAGGTGCCAAACCGGAGCGTCGATGTGAACTCTTGACTCCGATCAGCCTGTTATCCCCGGCGTACCTTTTATCCGTTGAGCGATGGCCCTTCCATACAGAACCACCGGATCACTAAGGCCTGCTTTCGCACCTGCTTGACTTGTAGGTCTCGCAGTCAACCTGGTTTATGCCTTTGCACTCGACCGCTGATTTCCAAACAGCGTGAACCAAGCTTCGCGCGCCTCCGTTACCGTTTAGGAGGCGACCGCCCCAGTCAAACTACCCGCCTATCAGGGTCCCTCTCCCGGATTACGGGAGTAGGTTAGAACCACAGAACGATCAGGGTGGTATCTCACCGTTGGCTCCCCCGAGTCCGAAAACCCGGGTTCAAAGCCTCCCACCTATCCTGCGCAAACCGCCCCATAGTCCACTGATAGGGTATAGTAAAGGTGCACGGGGTCTTTCCGTCTAGTGGCGGGCACCCGGCGTCTTCACCGGGACCACAAGTTCGCCGGGCGGGTTGTTAAGACAGTCCTCAGATCGTTACGCCATTCGTGCAGGTCGGAACTTACCCGACAAGGAATTTCGCTACCTTAGGACCGTTATAGTTACGGCCGCCGTTCACCGGGGCTTCAGTTCGAAGCTTCGCCTTGCGGCTAACCTCTCCCTTTAACCTTCCGGCACCGGGCAGGCGTCAGCCCCTATACGTCGTTTTCGACTTTGCAGAGACCTGTGTTTTTGTTAAACAGTCGCCTGAGGCATTTCACTGCGGCCCCACCGGAGTGAGGCACACCTTCTCCCGAAGTTACGGTGCTAATTTGCCTAGTTCCTGAACAACCCATCACCCGAGCGCCTGAGAATACTCATCTCGTCCACCTGTGTCGGTTTGTGGTACGGGTACCTTGACCCTCCTTAGAGGCTTTTCCTGGCGGGCGACCGGGCGGATTTTCCTCTCCCGGCCTCCTGCTCACCTCTCTTTGGAACCATTGCGCAGAGAGGCCTGCAGTCCGCGTCCCCCCATCGGTCTTTATCGGGCCAAGGTAGTCACGGAATGTTGACCGTGTGTCCATCAGCTACGCCTTTCGGCCTCGCCTTAGGCCCCGACTAACCCTGAGCGGATTAACCTTTCTCAGGAATCCTTAGACTTTCGGCGACCAGGGTTCTCACCTGGTTTCTCGCTACTTATGCTGGCAGAGTCACTTCCGAACGCTCCACCGGTCCTCTCGGTCCGCCTTCACCGCGTTCAGAACGCTCTCCTACCGCCAGCGGTTTCCCGCTGACCCATAACTTCGGTACTGCACTTGAGCCCCGTTGGATTGTCGGCACCGAGCGGCTCGACCAGTGAGCTATTACGCTTTCTTTAAAGGATGGCTGCTTCTAAGCCAACCTCCTGGCTGTCTGAGCCTCTCGACTTCCTTTCCCACTTAGTGCAGATTTGGGGACCTTAGTTGATGGTCTGGGCTGTTTCCCTTTTGACAACGAAGCTTAGCCCCCGCTGTCTGACTCCCGCGCTTTCGTCCGCGGCATTCGGAGTTTGGTTGAATTCGGTAACCTGGGAAGGCCCCTAGTTCATCCAGTGCTCTACCGCCGCGGCGGACCACGCGAGGCTAGCCCTAAAGCTATTTCGGAGAGAACGAGCTATCACGGAATTTGATTAGCCTTTCACCCCTACCCTCAGCTCATCCAAGCTGTTTTCAACCAACACTGGTTCGGACCTCCATCCGCTGTTACACGGATTTCATCCTGGCCAAGGGTAGATCATCCCGCTTCGCGTCTATTCCCAGCGACTAAACGCCCTATTCAGACTCGCTTTCGCTACGGCTCGCTTTCGCTTAACCTCGCCACTGAGAATAACTAGCCAGCTCATTATTCAATAGGCACGACGTCAGGCATTCTCCTTGCGGAGCATAGCCCTCCGACTGCTTGTAGGCGTGCGGTTTCAGGTACTATTTCACTCCCCTAGCAGGGGTCCTTTTCACCTTTCCCTCACGGTACTAGTTCACTATCGGTCGCAAGTGAGTATTTAGCCTTGCCGGATGGTCCCGGCGGATTCCCGCAAGGTTCCACGTGCCCCGCGGTACTTAGGGACCACTAGAAGGAGGATTGCATTTTCACTTACGGGGCTGTCACCCTCTATGGCCGGCCTTTCCAGACCGTTCAGTTAACGCTTTCCTATCCCTCGTTTAACCTCGTGCGAGCCGAACCGGTCTCCCGCTTCGTCTCCACGAGATTATTGTGGCCCTGCAACCCCAGGCTCTCCTTTCGAATCGCCTGGTTTAGGCTCTTCCGATTTCGCTCGCCACTACTTTCGGAATCACGGTTGTTTTCTTTTCCTCTGGGTACTGAGATGGTTCACTTCCCCAGGTTCGCCTCCTGCAGCTATGGATTCACTACAGGATGATGGATGTTCGCATCCATCGGGTTCCCCCATTCGGAGATCCCCGGGTCACAGTGTGCTTGCCACTACCCGAGGCTTATCGCAGCTAGCCACGTCCTTCATCGCCTACTTGCGCCAAGGCATCCACACGCACGCCCTTAGTAGCTTGACCATAAAATTTACCTTGAACACAGAGTGTTCCAGGCGCGCTACTATCGTCCCCCGCCGGCGTCTTCGCCCCGGCGGATGACGAACTTGTGCTTTAGTTGCCCGTCAATATTCAGTTTTCAAAGATCAACGACTTCCACGTCTGTTGCCCGGAAGTCAGAAATCAACAATCGGCTCTATCTTCTCCGATTCTTGACCTCTGATTTCCGTGCCATGGTGGGCCTGGGTAGAGTTGAACTACCGACCTCACCCTTATCAGGGGTGCGCTCTAACCACCTGAGCTACAGGCCCGTTCGCTTGCTATGCTTCGGCCAGCCTCTGGTGGAGCTGATCGGAGTCGAACCGACGACCTCCTGATTGCAAATCAGGCGCTCTCCCAGCTGAGCTACAGCCCCTGGTAAGTCTTGAGGCCGGCTGGACGCGGCCCGGGCTACGCCCAGGCCTTCCCTTCTGATCCCGAAATCCAAGTGGAGAACACTGAGGGCGAGAGCTCTACCAGCCGGATAACCGGCCGGGAGCTGCTTTGGAGTGGAACGGCTGCCAACGCATCGCGTTGACTCCACCCACGTTCTCTCTTAGAAAGGAGGTGATCCAGCCGCAGGTTCTCCTACGGCTACCTTGTTACGACTTCACCCCAATCATGGATCATACCTTGGGCCGCTGCCTCCCTTGCGGGTCAGCCTGCGGACTTCTAGTACAATCCACTTTCGTGATGTGACGGGCGGTGTGTACAAGGCCCGGGAACGTATTCACGGCGCCATGCTGATGCGCCATTACTAGCGATTCCAGCTTCACGCAGGCGAGTTGCAGCCTGCGATCCGAACTGAGAACGGTTTTTTCCGATTGGCTCCCCCTCGCGGGTTCGCAGCGGTCTGTACCGTCCATTGTAGCACGTGTGTAGCCCTGGACATAAAGGCCATGATGACTTGACGTCATCCCCACCTTCCTCAAGCTTATCGCTCGCGGTCCCCTGCGAGTTCCGCCTTTCGGCATGGCAACACAGGGCAAGGGTTGCGCTCGTTGCGGGACTTAACCCAACATCTCACGACACGAGCTGACGACAGCCATGCAGCACCTCGACTCACGTCCCTTGCGGGAAAGGGGTATTTCTACCCCGGGCATGAGCCGTTCGAGCCCAGGTAAGGTTCTTCGCGTTGCGTCGAATTGAACCACATGCTCCACCGCTTGTGCGGGCCCCCGTCAATTCCTTTGAGTTTCAGCCTTGCGACCGTACTCCCCAGGCGGCGGACTTAACGCGTTAGCTCCGGCACGGACAGAATGAACTGCCCACACCAAGTCCGCATCGTTTAGGGCGTGGACTACCAGGGTATCTAATCCTGTTTGCTCCCCACGCTTTCGTATCTCAGCGTCAGTTGCGGTCCAGAGAGCCGTCTACACCACCGGTGTTCCTCCTGATATCTACGCATTTCACCGCTACACCAGGAATTCCGCTCTCCTCTCCCGCACTCTAGCCACGCAGTCTTCGGCGCACCCTCCCAGTTAAGCCGGGAGATTTCACACCGAACTTGCGCAACCGCCTACATACTCTTTACGCCCAGTAACTCCGAACAACGCTCGCTGCCTACGTATTACCGCGGCTGCTGGCACGTAGTTAGCCGCAGCTTCTTCTCCGGGTACCGTCATTATCGTTCCCGTCGAAAGAGCTTTACACCCCGAAGGGCTTCATCGCTCACGCGGCGTCGCTGCATCAGGGTTTCCCCCATTGTGCAAGATTCCCCACTGCTGCCTCCCGTAGGAGTCTGGCCCGTGTTTCAGTGCCAGTGTGGCCGTGTGCCCTCTCAGGCCGGCTACCGATCTTCGCCTTGGTGAGCCATTACCCCACCAACTAGCTAATCGGCCGCGGGCTCCTCCTTCAGCGCCTTTCGGCTTTCCCCTCTCGGGCTTATGCGGTATTAGCCCCGGTTTCCCAGGGTTATTCCCCACTAAAGGGTAGATGACCCACGTGTTACTCACCCGTACGCCACTTTACTCAGGGGATTGCTCCCCCTTTCTCGTTCGACTTGCATGTGTTAGGCGCGCCGCCAGCGTTGATTCTGAGCCGGGATCAAACTCTCGTTTGATTCCGTAGAGTAGTGATCGCCTCAGTTGAACTCGGATCTCCGAGGTTCAAAAGTGCGCCCAACCAGATTTTCAAAGATCTTTGCAGCCTGCCCGGGATCCCGCAGGAAGCCAAGCCTGCTGCAAGGCCTCAAAAGCCGTTTAAACCGCACTCCGCCACGCTCTATTGTTCGGAGCGGAGACTCTTGCGGTTCAAGAAACCGTCAAAGAGCTTTTGGAAGGTTCTTGCTACCGACGCACTTGCGCGTCGGCCTTTTCCTTCGCCGTCATTAATCCTACCACCCAACCCTCCCCAGCGCAAGTGGCCGGGGCCTCCTCAGGTGGTTCCGGATTAGCGGCTTCTCAACTCAGTTTAGCAAAAACTAAATCGATCCGCAAACCCTGCCGCCCTTGCTCGTTCCGGGGCGCGCTTCTATTTCCTTCCGCTTTGCCAAACCCTGGAGCGTTTACGGGCGACTTCCATTAAACTAGCAAATCCAAAACATCGATGCAACATCCCGAGGCAAAAAAATCAATGCGGCTTGCAATTCGTTGAAATCCGGGCGGTTTCTGAACCCAAAAACCCGCTTCCGCCGCTCCACCTGGCCGTCCCGCCGGCTTCCGTTTCCGCCTCCGTCCGCTTGGCTTTTCGGGCTCCCCCTCTGTTGGCGTAGAATTAAACAATCTATGCTCGGTTCCGATCAGGATTTCTATCGTATTCAGAAGCTCCCGCCTTACGTTTTCGCGGTCGTAAATGAGAGAAAAGCCCAGTTGAGGGCCCAGCAGCTCGATGTCGTCGATCTCGGGATGGGCAACCCCGACGGCGCCACCCCCGAATTGGTCGTTAGAAAACTTCAGGAAGCCGCAAGAGACGCCCGCAATCACCGCTATTCGATGTCACGGGGCATCCCGCGGCTCCGGCAGCAGATTGTGGCGCGCTACAAGGCCAACTATGGCGTCGAGCTCGATCCCGAAAAAGAAGCCATCGTCACCATGGGCGCCAAGGATGCCCTTGCCCACCTTCTGTTTGCCGTCATCGGCCCCGGGGATGTCGTGGTCTCCCCCAATCCCGCCTACCCCATCCACCAGTACGGAGTCATTATGGCCGAGGGAAGCGCCTGCATGCTGCCCATGCCCACCCCGGAGGAGTTTCTGAACCGCCTGGAGGACCTCTACCGCACGGCCGCCGTGAAGCCCAAGGCAATCCTGATCTCGTTCCCCCACAATCCCACCACGCACTGCGTCGACTTGGACTACATGAAAGAGATTGTCCGCCTGGCTGCCCACCACGGCACAATGGTGGTCCACGATTTCGCCTACGCCGACCTGTGCTTCGACGGCTACAAGGCCCCCAGCATCCTTCAGGTCGACGGAGCCAAGGAAGTCGCCGTCGAGATCTTTTCGATGTCGAAGAGTTACAACATGGCGGGATGGCGGGTCGGCTTCTGCCTGGGCAACCCAAAAATGATAGCCGCGCTGGCCCGCATAAAAAGCTACCTGGATTACGGCGTTTTCCAGCCAATTCAGATCGCCGCCATTCTGGCGCTCAGGGAATGCGAGGAAGATACCAAGAAAATCTGCGCGATTTACCAGAACCGGCGTGACGTCCTTGTGGCCGGCCTGAACAGGGCGGGCTGGGAGATCACTCCTCCGCGCGGAACCATGTTCGCGTGGGCGCGCATTCCCGAGCGTTTTCAGGCCCTGGGCTCGCTGGAATTCTCCAAATTGTTGCTCGAGAAGGCGCTGGTCGCCGTGTCGCCCGGCATCGGCTTCGGCCCGCACGGCGAAGGTTACGTGCGGTTCGCCCTGGTGGAAAACGAGCATCGCACCCGGCAGGCTATCCGGTGCATCAAGCAGTTCCTGAAGGAGAGGGCATAGGGGCCACTCCGGTTGTGGCCCCCGACTCGCATATAATTCGGCTATGGCTGCCGTGCCTGAAGCGCAGGTTCCCGTTCTGCTGGACCTGTGGCAAATCCGGGGGCAGGATCTCGACCCCATGCTGGAAGAAGAGGTCCGCACCTGGCGCCAGGAACTCGATTGGGATTTTCAGCCATCGGCCGACCTGGTGCGCCGCTTCGTCGATGTGCATGCCCTGAACGGCTACGCGCTGCTCGTCGGGGACGAGGTGGTCGGCTATTCCTACTACGTCTGCGAGGACCACAAAGGGCTGGTGGGAGATCTCTACCTCCGGGCCAAGAACCGCACCGCCGACAACGAACACAGGCTGCTGGGCGCCGTCATCGAGCACCTGGTGCGGACCCCCTACGTCCGCCGCATCGAGTCGCAATTGATGCTGGCCCGCTATCTGCAACCCAGGCTGTTGCCCTCGGCCGCTTTCGCCCGGTCTTTCGAGCGGAACTTCATGGCTGTGGACGCCTCCGTCGCAACCAGCCTGCCCCCGCGCCGTCTCGAAGGCGTTGTCCTGGACCGCTGGAGCGAGCGCTGGCAGGACGAAACCGCCTCTCTCATAGCCTCCGCCTATCGCGGTCACATCGACAGCGAAATCAACGACCAGTACCGCTCAACCTCCGGTGCGCGCCGCTTTCTCTTCAACATCGTGCAGTACCCCGGCTGCGGGACGTTTTTCGAGCCGGCATCCTGCGTCGCTATCCAGACTCGCGACGGGCGGCTCTGCGGGGTTTCGCTGACGAGCATGGTGTCGAAGGAATCCGGCCACATCACTCAGATCTGCGTGGCGCCTTCGGTCAAGGGGAAGGGTGTCGGCTATGCAATGCTCCGCCACTCCCTGGAGGTCATGGCCCAATCCGGAGTAACGAAAGTCAGCCTCACGGTGACGGCGGCCAACACCGCAGCGGTCAGACTGTACTTGCGCGTGGGTTTCCGCCTCGTGCGCAGGTTCCACGCATTCGTTTGGAAGGGTTTTTAGCTTCTCGCCGCCGGCGCGGCTTTCAGCCCAGGTCCCGTTCGATCGCAGCGGCGATGCGCGTTGCCGCGGCCTCGACTCTGGCGAGATCCGGTCCCTCGACCATTACCCGCGCCAGCGGCTCCGTGCCTGAGAAGCGGACCAGAACCCGGCCTGCGCTCCCGAAATCCCGTTCCGCCGCGCGGATCTCCTCGTTCACCGCGGGCAGTTCCGAGAGGGGCTTCTTCGATTTGATCCTGACGTTCACCAGCCGCTGCGGATAGACTTCCAGCTCGCTGGTGAGCTCGTCCAGGTCGCTGCCTGCTTCCAGCACCGTGTCGATCACGCGCAGCGCCGTCAGCAATCCGTCCCCCGTGGTGGCGTACTCGGAGAAGATGATGTGTCCGGACTGCTCGCCTCCCAGCACCGCGCCGGTCCTCAGCATTTCCTCGAGCACGTACTTATCGCCCACCGGCGTCCGGAGCAGCTTGATGCCGCGCGCCGCCAGCGCTCGTTCCAACCCGAGATTCGACATCACCGTGGCTACCACCGCCGGTTGCCCGTCCGGTCCCGTAAGCCTGCCCTTTGCATGGAGCGCCTTCGCGCACATCAGCAGGACTGCGTCGCCGTCCACAACCTTCCCCGAACGCGAGACCAAGATGGCGCGGTCGGCATCGCCGTCGAAAGCCACGCCCACATCCGCACGGCAGTCCAACACTGTTTTTTGGAGCTTCTCGATGTGCAGCGCCCCGCATCCCAGGTTGATGTTGCGCCCGTCCGGACTGCACTCGATGGCGGTCACTCTGGCGCCCAGCCGTTCGAACAGTTTTGGCGCCAGCGCGGACGCCGCCCCGTTGCCGCAGTCGACCACCAGTTTCAAACCCGAAAGCGAACGGCCGAGCGTGGATGCCAGGTAGTCGATGTAGTGCTGGCCAAGTCCGGCGTCCGGCGTCAGCTCAACCGGTTGCGGCTCAACGCCCGCTTCCAGGAGCGCAAAGATTTCTTGCTCGACGGCGTGTTCCTGCTCGTCCGGGAGCTTGTATCCGGAATGGCCGAAAATCTTGATCCCGTTATCACGGTACGGGTTGTGGGAGGCCGAAATCATCACCCCGGCCACAAAGCTGTTCGTGCGGGTGAGGTAGGCCACTCCGGGAGTCGTGGTCACGCCGGCAAAGCGGACGGCAGCTCCGCGCTTCCGAAGCCCGCCGGCCACGTGCCCGGCGATCCAGGGGCTGGATTCCCGGGTGTCCATGCCAATCACGATTTCCGGCGATGGCGCCATCCGGCTCGCAATATCGCCCAACGCCGCGCCCAGCGCGTAGACCGTTTTCGGATCCAGCGGGAATTCCCCCGCGACGCCGCGAACTCCGTCAGTGCCGAACAGTTGCCGCACCTTCATGCCCTGCCACTCCTCCTTGAGCTGTCTTCTCCAGACGAACGAAAACTTCCACCTCAGACGACGACGCGAAACGAACCTGCGGATCCGGAATGAAGGCATGCACACGGAATTGCGCCTCTCCGATGACGTGGGACAGATCGATCGAGTCGCTTTCCACGTACCCTACCTGGCGCACGCGGCTCTCCGGACCGATGATGGTCAGCCGCGGAGGAGAGACCTCCTCCTTGACGACGTGATAGCCTTCCGGCGGCGGCGAGGAGAACCGGACGCGCACGGGAACCTCCGCCGATACGCGCGGTTCGAAGTGCAGCCTCACCTGTCCCGGAACCGCCCTGACCAGCTCCATTCCCGCCGGCAGATCCACAATGTTGCTCGGGTTTACCGGGAACGTGTAGTCTCCCGGGCGATGCACGCCGGAAAGATCGAACACCACCGCCGTCCGTGAAGCATCAAAATTCCGCATGCGGGTGGCCGGACCCTGAACTTCGAGGTAAATCCGCTCGGGAGCCTCCGAGCTCATCTCGAGATCGGCAGGCACGTTCTGATACTGGATGTGGGCAATGACGGAGGTCAGCAGCTCGGGACTGCCCACGAAAATGAGCCACAGCGCCAGGGCGATGCCGAGCGCCAGCAGCTTCCAACCAAGATTGTTTAGTAGCGCCCGGATCATCGGTGAGTGGCCTTCTTCCACCCAGCTTCTCTCAACTGCTCCTGTCCTGGCTCATCGAGAACCGGTTCGCGGAACGGCTGCCGCTCGTCGCGCCGCTTGCGCCCGAAGTGTTGCGCGATCCGCTCTTCGAGGCGCTCCATCGTCACGTCCGATTCGATCTCGCCGAATGCCGCGACCGAAATGCGCCCCGTCTCCTCGGAAACCACCAGCGCCAGACAATCCGCCTCTTCCGTCACGCCGATGGCCGCGCGGTGGCGCGTGCCAAGCTTGCGAGCCAGCAGCGGATTCATGCTCAGCGGGAGGAAACAGGCCGCCGCCGCGATGCGGTCCCCCTGAACAATCACAGCCCCATCGTGCAGCGCGGTGCCCGGCTGAAAAATCGAAAGCAGCAGGTCCCGCGATAAGTAGGCGTTCAGCGCCACGCCGCTCTCGATGAATGTCCGCAGCCCCATGTCACGTTCGATCACGATCAGCGCGCCGATACGCTGCTGGGAGAGCCGGCTGATCGCCAGAAGAATATCCTCGGTCGATTCACGCCGTTTCAACTGCCCCCCGAAGTTCAGCCAGCCGCGCCGTCCGATACGCGCCAGCGTGCGCCGGATCTCGGACTGGAACAACACGATCAGCGCGATCGCCGTGTACGGAACCACCGTGGAGAGTATCGCGCGCAGCAGTTCCAGCCCAGCCCAGACCGAAAGCCCGTACACCAGCAATAACATGCCGATGCCGGCCAGCACGTGCGCCGCCCGGGTGCCACGCACAACCATGATGAGCTGATACACGAGGAAGGCGACGATGAGAACATCGATCGCCGCCGTCACTGTCAGCTTTGGCATCCAGGACGTTATCTGTGAAACAGAAAAGGACATTAGCGCCGGGCTACTAATATTATCGCAGGAGAAGGGACCCAAACGCGCCAAAGTTAAGAAAAAACCCCGCCCCGCGAGCTGGACATCCCCACGCGCCGCCCCAATTCAGGCGGTCACGCCCTGCACGTTTCTTTACGAAAAGGGGTACTTAGCTTGCTCGATCGTAAGGCCTCGAACCTCGATCTTCGAAAGGTCCGCGGTCCCAAGCCCGGCGGCTTCGGCGAGAAGAATCGTGTTGTCGCACTGGCGGAACGGCGCCGTGCCCCGCCCGGCGCGCGGATCGTATCCCATCACCGCCGTGGCTACGGCGTCCGTACAGACAGGGTTCAACCCCGCTATGATCAGGCCGGGGCGGACCAGCCGGAGTCCTTCCACCCAGGGGCCTTCACCGCCCGCGACTGTCTCGATTCCATCGATGATCGCCAGATCGACCGGGCGTGCCGCAGCCAGATCCACCACGATGCGCGGAACGCGGTACCCCGGATCCGGGTTCGGTGTCGCGCTGATTTCCTGCGGCGCGCTCCTGGAAACGCGGCGCCGGGCGAAGTGCAGGCTCTCGGCGCGTCCCTTGGTCGGATTCTCGTTCGGCTCTTGC
Source organism: Acidobacteriota bacterium (assembly GCA_029776225.1). GTDB lineage: Bacteria > Acidobacteriota > Terriglobia > Bryobacterales > Bryobacteraceae > Fen-330. Next base: position 114,944 of record JAKOTR010000060.1, read on the forward strand.
TCGCCCGCATCATCGCCGTAGATAGAAGCCGGCGTGATGCCGAACAGGTTCTTGAGCGAGAGCGTCACGCCGCACGTGTCGTGGTTCTTCAACTTGGCAATGCTTACGAATACATCCGTATCCTCATAGGAGTGGTTCAGGTCGAATGCCGGGTACATGTAGGCGCGGCCCGGAACTTTCAGCCGCGAATACCTTTTCCCCTTACCGAGGTTGTTTGTATTCTCGAACTCCACGCCGGGAGCGGCATTCTGCAAGCTGCGCACGTTCCAGCCCGAATCCAGAAGGTACTCCTCGAGCGGGCCGCCGCTCGCCCAGCAACTCTCGACGAACCGTATTCGGCGCGCTCCCGCTTTCCCCATGAGCTGCGCCACCACTCCGGCAATGTTCGGATGCGTATAGTGCGTGACGCCCAGCGGCCTGCCCTGGAAACGCAGCGCCGGGCTGCCTGTAAGATTGAGCTTGATCGTGACCGTCTTGCCGCGAACCAGCCGCTCCAGTCCGCCAAGTTGATCGAACACGGTGGAAAGCACCGGCTCAAGCCCGGCTGTGTAGCTTTCGGCGCGGGCGATAACCACGGGAGCGGCGGGCGGTTGAGATCGTGCCAGCAAGGCGGCCGTCAGGCCGAGCAATTCCCTCCGAGTCATACGTCTACTCTAATACGAGAGCTGCTACTGCGGAAACCTGCGGAATGTCACATCCTGTCCCCCCTTCCACCGGGTACAGCTCCAGCTCGCGCGGCGGTTCTCCGGGCGCAAGCAGCCGCGCTCGCGTGAACTTGCCCAGGAAATGCGCGGTAACCGACTCCACCGGGTAGCTGGTGTAATTCACCAGTTGGAGCACAACCTGTTTTCCATCCGGCGAGGCAAGCAAAGAGGAAATCATGCCGGCGACGTTGAATAGCCGCACGCCCATGTTCGTCCGGCCGATCATCGAGTTCACGCCTCTCCAGATCTCGTCGATTTGAGCAAGTTCCTTGTCTGAGAGCGTGATCTGGCCCGGCTGCGGCGCAGGCAGCTTCCATCCCGGCGGAGCGTTCAAGAGCGTGCCGCCCGCCCTCGTGAAATTCCGCAAAACTTCTTTCTGCTCCGGAGAGAGAGCTTCGGGGTCCACATTGACAACCCATCTGGCCTCCGCGAGCGCCTCCGCGGTCAGCTTCGGCGCCGGCACCGGACGCACGGGCAAGTGCCGCGTCACGAGCATGTCCAGGATGCCGCCTGAAAGTATGGTCCCGCCGTCCGTGCCCTGCACCACCGCAAGCTGCCCGTAGGGCCTCCAGCGCCTCCACTTCTTGTGCTCCTCGAAAAACCGAAGCAACGCGCCGATGCGGGCCCAGTCCTTGAGCGCAGCCGCTTCGCGTGCCAGCAGCCTCCGGCTGAAATCCTCATCCAGCGCGACGATCCACCGTGCGCCCACAACCGCGGCGTCGGCGATGGCCGCGAGATAGCTTGTTACCGGAATCACGGTATTCGCCGGAGGCACGTTGCCGATCCACACCGCGGCCGTGGTGTTCGCTCTCAGATACCGCAGGAAACCGGTGTTGGTCTCGATCCACGGGCCTCCGGTGGCGGCTGCTTTGGCCTGCGCCCGGATGCCGGGCCATACGCCGTCGGCGACGCCCGTGACTGCCGCTGCCGGATTCAGGCGAAGTTCGTGGCGAGGCGGCAGTTCGACCACAGCCAGTCCCGCGCTGCGCGCCGCATCCCACGCGGAAGCGGAAAACGCCCCTTCGAGCATGACGCCGGCCAGCTTCGCCGCGGCCGCCTGCCGGACCGCCTCCGCCACGTCCGCTCCCGGACGCACCACCGCCAGCACGGAAATGCCGCGTACAGCCGCCGCTTCAGAAAACGCAGTCCCGGCTGGCGCCCGCTCGAGAAGCAGAACGTTGATCGGAGTTTCCGCGAGCAGATCGAGCGTCTTAGGATCGGCCGACGGCCACCTTGCAGGCACCGCGTCCGCCAGATTCAGCGCAAGGAGCAGAGCCAGGACCATAGCCCGATTGAACCATGTCCGCTCACATCGCGGAGGGTCGCGCCTGTAAATTTAACGTTTACGCGTTTCTCCCGCGACGCCGCGAGCAGCGCAGCCGTTGGCGCCCGGGGCGGAATCCTGGTCAGTGGTCTGCCGCGCCGGCGTTCGAAGCGGTATGTCCACTTCCCCAGTGATCAGCCGCGCGCGCCGGTTGAACGTGAAATACTGAAACGCCCACTGAACGAAGACCACCACGCGGTTCTCGAATCCCACCAGGTACATCAGGTGCACGAACAGCCAGGCGAGCCACGCCAGGCGGCCCGTCAGCCGTATTCTTCCGAATTCTGCAACTGCTTTCTCCCGGCCGATTGTGGCAAGACTGCCCTTGTCCAGATAATGGAACGCCGGTGGCTGCCGGCCCTTCAGCCGCGCCTCGATCACCTTCGCCACGTACCGCCCCTGCTGCATGGCAACCGGCGCGAGTCCGGGCAGCGGCGATCCCGTCTGATGCGGGTAGTTGGCCAGGTCGCCTATGACAAAAATCTCCGGGTAGCCCGGAACGCTGAGATCGGGTTCGACGATTACGCGGCCGCTGCGGTCCGTTTTGGCGCCGGTGCGCTCTGCCAGGAGCCGGCCCAGGCCGGACGCCCGGACGCCCGCGGCCCAGATCACGGTGCGCGCCGCCAACCGGCCGGTCCTGCCGTCAGCCTCGTAAGTCAGGCCCCTCTCGTCAATCGCCGTGACGCGCACGCCGACCAGCGGCCGGACCCCGAGCCGGATCAGGTCCCGTTCCGCTTTCGCCGTCAGATCCGGAGAGAATGCGGGTAAAATGCGCGGGCCTGCCTCCAGCAGCAGAATCTGCGCCTCGCGCGAGTCGATGGAACGGAAGTCACCTTTGAGTGAATCGTTGGCGATCTCGCTCAACGCGCCGGCCAGTTCCACGCCGGTCGGCCCCGCGCCTACGATTGCAAACGTCAGCCACTCGCGGCGTATCTCCGGATCGGGCTCCCGTTCCGCCGCTTCGAAAGCCAGGAAGATCCGCTTCCGGATAGCCGTTGCATCCTCCACGGTCTTCAGACCCGGCGCGAGCCGCTCCCACTCCGGATTGCCGAAATAGTGCAGCACGGAACCAGACGCAACGATCAGACTGTCATACTCGGCCTCGCCATCGCGGAGAATCACTTTCCGCTTCGCCACATCGAAGTCCACCACTTCGGCAAGCAGCGTTTCCGTATTCTTCTGCTTGCGCACAATCGAACGCAGCGCGGCGGAAATATCCCCCGGCGAAAGGCCGCCGGTGGCCACCTGGTAGAGTAATGGCTGGAACAGAAAGAAGTTGCGGCGATCGATGAGCGTGGTCTTAACGGGCGCGCGGCGAAGCGCTTTGGCGGCCTCAAGTCCGCCGAAGCCTCCCCCAACGATGACTACCCGGTGTTCTCCCAGCATAATTTCCTACCCGGCCGGCTCCGTCTGGACCTCGGTGGCGAAGAGGCCGGAGCGTGTTGTAGTACTCGATTCCCTGCGTCCAGTCCACGGCCCCGTCTTTATCATTGTGCATGAACGTCAGCGGCGTTTTCACGTTCCTGGCGTGGTATACCGGCGAGTTACGTACGCCTCGGTATTTTCCCAGTACCCGACGGTAAACCGCCCCTGGCTGCTTTCGAAAACCGGCTGGTTGGTCGAGCAAGGATTGTGGAACAACCCGCCGCTCGCGGGGACGGCAAGCAAGCACGAACGAGCGCGTGATTTTGCTTGACAGGGAGAGCTTCCGGATGAGATAACGGGGCGTACTGCGGCTTAGCCACATGCGGACAGGCGCGGCACGTTCATGAACGGAGGGGCACGCCGGAACCCGCGCCGGCAGCCGGCTTTATGCCGGAACAATGTGGCCGGGACCGGCAGGCGTTCGTAAAGGGAAGTTTTTAAGAGGGGCTGAAGTACAGTTCCGGCCGGTTTTCAACCGGAGCCGGCGAAACTCACCCCAACCTGGGAATCAACAAGTCTGGGAGATCAATGATGATTTATCCGAAACCACAATTCCGTGAACGATACGAGAACTTTATCGGCGGGCAATGGATGCCTCCGATCGGCAACGCTTACTTCGATGACGTTTCGCCGGTGGATGGAAGTGTCATCGCCGCTGTGCCGCGCTCCACGGAAAAAGACATCGACTGCGCCGTCTCGGCTGCCGAAAAGGCGTTCCAATCCTGGCGAAACACGTCTGCCAGCGAGCGAAGCAACATCCTGTTTCGGATCGCGCAACGGATCGAGGATAACTTCGAGGAGCTCGCCCGGATCGAGTGCTGGGAAAACGGAAAACCCATTCGCGAGACTCTGACCGCCGATATCCCTCTGGTCATCGATCACTTTCGCTACTTCGGATCGGTAATCCGGGCGGAGGCCGGCGATGTCAGCGACCTGGATCCCACCACGGTTTCCATGGAGATTCACGAGCCGCTCGGTGTGGTCGGGCAGATCATCCCGTGGAACTTCCCGATCCTGATGGCGGCCTGGAAACTCGCGCCGGCGCTGGCGGCAGGAAACTGCGTCGTGCTGAAGCCCGCGGAGCAGACTCCGGTATCGATTCTCGCCGTCATGGAGATGATCTCCGACCTGCTCCCGCCCGGCGTAGTCAACGTCGTAAACGGATTCGGCCCGGAAGCAGGCAAACCGCTCGCATCGCATCCGCGCGTCCGCAAGATCGCTTTCACCGGAGAAACCACGACCGGGCGCCTGATCATGCAGTACGCCTCGGAAAATCTCATTCCGGTCACGCTGGAGCTGGGCGGCAAGTCGCCGAACATCTTTTTCGCAAGCGTCATGGAGTCGGATGACAGCTTTCTCGATAAGGCCCTGGAAGGGTTTACGATGTTCGCCCTCAATCAGGGTGAAGTTTGCACCTGCCCGTCGCGCGCGCTCATTCAGGAAAACATCTACGACGAGTTCATGGAGCGCGCCATCAAGCGCGTCCAGGCAATCAAGTTGGGAGACCCGCTGGATTCGACCACAATGATGGGAGCCCAGGCTTCGAACGACCAGTATCAGAAAATCCTCAACTACCTCGACATCGGCAAGAAGGAAGGCGCGAAGGTACTCACCGGAGGCGGGCCGGCAAAAATTGAAAAGTACCCGAATGGTTTCTACATCCAGCCGACCATTTTGGAGGGGCACAATAAAATGCGCGTCTTTCAGGAAGAGATCTTCGGTCCCGTGGTTAGCGTGACGACATTTAAAGACGAAGACGAAGCGCTGGAGATCGCTAACGACACGCTGTATGGCCTCGGCGCCGGCGTCTGGTCGCGCGACATGCACCAGGTTCAAACCATTACCCGCGGGATCGAGGCCGGCCGCGTTTGGGTAAATTGCTACCATCTGTATCCGGCAAACGCGTCGTTCGGCGGCTACAAGCATTCGGGGATCGGGCGCGAGACCCATAAGTACGTGCTCAACCACTACCGCCACGTGAAGAACGTGCTGATTTCGTTTGGTAAGAAACCCTTGGGGCTCTTCTAATGACGGAATACCCGCGCGTCGAGATTACGAAGAGGGCCAGCGAACTAGTCGACAGGTTACGCGAACAGCACGGCGAGTTGATCTTTCACCAGAGCGGCGGCTGTTGTGACGGCTCCTCGCCCATGTGCCTCAAGAAAGGCGATCTTCGAATCGGCGCACAGGATGTGCTGCTCGGCGAAATTCACGGCTGCCCGTTCTACATGTCCGCCGCTCAGTTTGAATACTGGAAGCACACGCATCTTACGATCGACGTAACGGAAGGGCGCGGCTCCAGTTTCTCACTGGAGATTCCGTTAGGACTGCGCTTCGTCACGAAATCGCGGCTGTTTACGGAAGAAGAAGCAAAGGCGCTAAAACCGGTCAGGACCGGCGACGCGAAAGCGTAAAGCGGGACGGACTGCACTTTACGCCTGTAGAGTCAGTGATACCGCCGGGAGCCTACATCCGCGAACAGGTTCCCCGCGCGTCTTCACTTCAAACGCTACGTAGTAAAATTTCGCGGTGGCTTTCTTCGGAATTTCAGGTACTATATTCCGTGGTGTTTGGATAAATGGGCAATTGTGCATCGCTACTTCGACAAAAGCTGGAGGAGAGGCGTGCTCTCCCCGTCCCCGGTTGTTATGACGCGCTGAGCGCGCGGGTTATCGAAGCCGCTGGCTTCGAGGCCGTCGGGATCACCAGCTTTGGCCTGGCGGGCAGCCTGCTCGGGAAACCCGATTTCGGCCTGCTCGAGATGGCGGACATCCTCCGCAATACGTGGAACGTCGCACGCGCGGTTGCGATTCCGGTGATCGCCGACATCGAAACCGGAGGCGGCAACGCTCTCAATGTCATCGAAGTCATTGAGAAGCTGATCGCGATAGGCATCGCCGGCGTGAACATCGAGGATCAGCTCTTCCCAAGCCGCTGCGGCCATTTGGAAGGCAAGCAGGTGGTCTCCGCCGAGGAGATGGCCGGGAAGGTGCGCGCGATAGCCTCAGTGCGCAAGCGCCTGGGCGCGGACCTCGTCATCATCGCCCGCACCGACGCCTGTGCGGTTTACGGCCTCACCGAAGCCATCCGGCGCGCCAATATCTATCTCGAAGCGGGCGCCGATATGGCTTTCATCGAGGGCATACGCACGCGCGCCGATATCGAGCGGGCCGCCTGGGAAGTCAAGGGGCTGCTCTCGGTGAACCTGATGGACGCGGTTACCGGAGTGCAAACCGAACTGGTACCGCTGCCCGAGCTCGCCCGCATGGGCATTGCCCAGGTTTGCATTCCGGCGGCTGCTATCCTTGTCGCGCATCGCGCGCTCACAGCATTCTTCGAGGCGCTGCGTGCTTCCCCCACCGGACTTTTGGCCGGCGAGTCTCACTGGCTTTCCAGCTTCGAGGAGTACAACGCGTTCACCGGCTTGAGTGAATACCGCGCCAGGGAAAGCGAGTTCCTCCCCCGCGCCACCATCGAAGAAAAATACGCGGTCCACGCCTGAGCGGCGCGCGCGGTCAGTATCTGAGCTTGTCCGTTTTGCGCGCCCACTCGTCGAACGGCGCCAGGGCCTGCTCACACGTGAGCCTTTCCGCGGGAATGGCGCGTTCTTCCGGCTTCAGGCAGAGCTGCTCGTAGATGAAGGCGTCGTCGAAGCCGGCGCGGGCCGCGTCGGCGCGGGTAGCTGCGAACCAGACCTTGGAAGGCCGCGCCCAATAGATCGCGCCCATGCACATCGGGCAGGGCTCGCAGGTCGTGTAGATCTCGCAGCCCGTAAGCTGAAATGTGGCAAGCGCACGGCAGGCTTCGCGGATGGCCACGATTTCGGCATGCGCCGTCGGATCGTTCGTGGACGTAACCAGGTTGACGCCGCAGGCCACCACCGTGCCGTCTTTGACAACCAGTGCCGCAAAAGGCCCTCCTTTACCCGCGCGCACATTCTCGCACGCCAGCTCGATCGCCTCTTGCATAAACCGGTTCTCGCCCATTCCTCTCCCCGGAAACTCTCTTTCTCGAAGCAGATTATACGCTGCAGTAACTCCGGAGATGTAGTTCGGCAAGGCCGGCGGTCTAGAATTGAATTAGAGGAGGGGCTTTTTTGCGAATTGCACAGATTGCGCCTTTGTACGAGAGTGTGCCTCCGCGCCTGTATGGGGGCACCGAACGCGTCGTCTCCTACCTTACCGAGGAACTGGTCAGACAGGGCCACGAAGTCACGTTGTTCGCCAGCGGCGATTCCGTCACCAGCGCGCGTCTCATTCCCTGCTGCAGCCGGGCGCTCCGCCTTTCCAAGTGCCAGGATCCCTTTGCTTTTCATGTGCTCATGCTCGAGCGCGTCTTTCAGAACGGCCGGCATTTCGACATTCATCATTTCCACATTGATTACATGCACTACCCTTATTCGCGCCGGTCCCTCACCCCCAGCGTCACTACGCTGCACGGCCGTCTCGATTTGCCCGAATTGCGCCATCTTTACAGCGAGTTCCGGGACGTTCCCGTGGTGTCCATCTCGGACGCCCAGCGCACGCCGCTCCGGTGGTTGAACTGGCAGGCGACCGTCCATCATGGCCTTCCCGCCGGCCTGCACACCTTTCGTGAGAAGCAGGGAAAATACCTTGTTTTCGTCGGCCGCATCTCCCCGGAAAAACGCGTGGATCTCGCCATAGAAATCGCCATACGCGCCGGGATGGAACTTAAGATCGCGGCCAAGGTGGACGCCGCCGATCGCGAGTACTTCGAAACCGAAATCAAGCCGCTGCTCGGCCATCCTCTCGTCGAATTCATCGGCGAGGTGGGCGACGCTGAAAAGGACGAACTGCTCGGCAACGCCTACGCCCTGCTGTTCCCCATCGACTGGCCGGAACCGTTCGGCCTCGTTATGATCGAGGCCCTGGCCTGCGGCACGCCCGTGATTGCCTGCCGCAGAGGTTCGGTCCCGGAGATCATCGACGATGGCGTAACCGGATTCATAGTCGATAAGCCGCTGGATGCCGTGCAGGCCATCGAGAGGGTGGCGCGGCTGAGCCGGCGGGCATGCCGCGAGACGTTTGAACGCCGGTTCAGCGCCGAGCGCATGGCCTCGCAGTACCTGGAGACCTACCGCGCAGTCATCGCGGGGCGCCGGTTGCAAGTCCCTGCCGCATAACCGGACACGGAGGGGCCACGATGGAAGAAATCATTAAGGTCGAAGAACGTTATTACATCCTGGCCACTTCCTCTCTGGCCGACACGCGTACCCGCGTGCTGAAAAACGTCGAGACTTTCGCCGTCTTCGACCGCTTCGGAGATATTCAAACCGTCGGCTTAGGCGAGCAGGGCATCTACCATAACGGGACCCGTCACCTGTCGCGCTCCGCCCTGCGGCTGCAAGGATTGCGCCTTCTGCTGCTCAGTTCCACCATCAAGGAAGACAATGCGCTGTTCACGGCTGACCTCACGAATCCCGATATTTTCGACAGTGAGGGCCGCGTGCTCGTGCCCCGCGGCACGCTGCACATTTTCCGCTCGAAATTTCTATGGAAGGGCGCCTGCTACGAAGCGATCCGCCTCCGCAACTTCGGCCTGCAGCCGCTCGATACCCAATTCACGCTCCGTTTCGACGCCGATTTCGCCGACATCTTCGAAGTGCGCGGCATGGAACGTCCGCGCCGGGGCGCCCGCCTGGAGGACAGAGTCGAGAACGGGACCATCGTGCTCTCCTATGAGGGTTTGGACGGGGTGCTCCGCCGCACTCGCGTTTCCGCGTCTCCGGCGCCGTCGGAAATCTGGTCGTCCGGCATGCAGTTTTCCACCCACCTGGACGCGCAGCGCGAGGCCGAGTTCTTCATCACCATCTCTTGTGAAACCGGCCAGGAGCAGAAACCGGGCTACACATATCAGACCGCGCTCATGGAGGCCACCGATGCCCTCAACGCGCTCCGCAGCCAGGACTGCCAGATCTACAGCGCCAATGAGCAGTTCAACGGCTGGCTAAACCGTTCCGCCTCCGACCTCCACATGATGGTGACCGTCTCCGACAACATGGTCTACCCGTACGCCGGCGTCCCATGGTTCAGCACAGTCTTCGGGCGGGACGGCATCATCACGGCGCTCGAGTACCTCTGGGTGAATCCTCTGATCGCCCGCGGCGTGCTTCTGCACCTCGCCGAGACTCAGGCCACCGAAGTCAACCGCGCTCAGGACGCCGAGCCCGGAAAAATTCTTCACGAGCAGCGCGGCGGCGAGATGGCCGCCCTGGGCGAGCACCCCTTCCGGCGCTATTACGGCTCGGTGGATTCCACGCCGCTGTTCGTGATGCTGGCCGGAGCGTACTACGAACGCACCGCCGATTTCGAGTTCATCCGCTCAATCTGGCCCAACATCCTGCGCGCGCTCGAATGGATTGACAAGTACGGCGATTCCGACGGCGACGGCTTTGTCGAATACTGCCGCCATACGCAGAAGGGGCTCATCCAGCAGGGCTGGAAGGATTCCTACGACTCGGTCTCCCACGCCAACGGCACGCTCGCCGAACCGCCGATCGCACTCTGCGAGGTTCAAGCCTACGTCTATGCGGCCAAACGCGCCGCCGCCAATCTCGCCGCCGCGCTCGGCGATGCCGACACGGCGGACCGCCTGATCCAGGAGGCGTTCGAACTCCAGGAGCGCTTCGAGCAGGCCTTTTGGAGCGATGAACTCTCCACGTATGTTCTGGCGCTCGACGGCGACAAGCGGCCCTGCAATGTCCGCTCCTCCAACGCCGGGCACTGCCTGTTTGCGGGCATCGCAAGCCGGGATCATGCGGAAATCGCCGCCGAGGTGCTCCTTTCCTCGGAGATGTTTTCCGGCTGGGGGATACGCACCTTGAGCGCGTCCGAGGTCCGTTACAACCCGATGTCCTATCACAACGGCTCGGTGTGGCCCCACGACAACGCGCTGATTGCATTCGGCCTGGCCCGCTACGGCATGCTGTCGAAAGCCGCCAAAATTCTTTCCGGGCTTTTCGACGCTGCGCTCTTTCTGGACCAGCACCGTCTTCCCGAGCTGTTCTGCGGCTTCGGACGCCGCGTCGGGGAAGGCCCGACCCTCTACCCGGTTGCCTGCTCGCCCCAGGCGTGGGCCGCCGCCTCACCTTTCCTGCTGCTTCAGGCCTGCCTCGGCCTCAACGTCAGCGCCCTGGATAAGACAGTCCGGTTCCACCACGGATTCCTGCCGGAATTTGTGCCCGAAGTCGTGCTGAGGAACTTGAGCGTCGGCGGCGCGAAGGTGGACATTGAAATCCGCCGTCACGCCGGCAGCCTGAGCATTAACGTATTGAAGAAACAGGGCAAAGTCGAAATTTTGGTGGCGCACTGAATCAGTTTGAGGAATCTGAGCCGGAGCCATGCTAACGTACTGTTAGCACGTTATGGGCGAGCAAAAACTGGAACTCACAGACGAGGAATGGCGCAAGCGCCTCACGCCGGAGCAGTATCGCATCACCCGCCAGAAAGGCACCGAACCGGCTTTCACCGGCGAGTACTGGGATAAGCACGACCCCGGAATGTACCGCTGTGTCGCGTGCGGCGCTCCGCTCTTCGATTCCGATGCGAAGTTCGACTCCGGCACCGGCTGGCCAAGTTTTACTTCGCCTGTCTCCAAGGAGAGCGTGGCCACCCAACCCGACACAAGCCACGGCATGTACCGCACCGAGGTGATTTGCAGCCGCTGCGGCGCCCATCTCGGCCATGTCTTCGAAGACGGCCCGGCGCCCACAGGCCTCCGCTACTGCATCAACTCCGCCGCGCTCAACTTCGAACCGAGATGATTCGCTAACTTACCTGTACGCGGGAAACGACCCCAGGGGCGGATTGCTGAACAGGGTCGTCGTCTCGCTCTTGAGCAGGACCCATAAGCCATAGACCCCCAACGCCGTCCCGAACGGCACGTTCACCAATTGCAGCGCAGAGAGCACGATCGTCATGATGCGCGCCCACTCGCGGTATCGGAGCAGGCCGATGCCGGCAATGATTCCGGGGAGGGAGAGGATGGCGAGGAAGAAGAAAATCGCGCCGCCGATCAGTCCCAGAATCGGCGCCGCGAGCCGCGCGTCGGGTTCCCCCGACATATTCACCACTCCGGCGATGCCGCCAAAAAGAGCCAGGATCGCCAGCGCGATAAGTACGCCCACTGCTCCGAAAACGATATGCAGGACCGCAAGAATTCGCACGTGACTAGCCATCTCAGCTCCTCGGGGCGGCTCCATCCCACCCGCTTCCTACGGAATATACTCCATTGTGGCGAACCGTGTTCCGTTGATCCGGCGGGAGTCTTGCGTGCTCGAACGTCAGTTTCTTCCCGTAAGCGGCCTGGCCGAACGCCTGGATGGCCTCCCTGAGGCCCATCTCCGAAAATCATGCGCCGGCGCTGGTATCTTTACGCGGGAAACGAATGCAGGGGCGCATTCCTGAAGAGGCTCGCCGTGCGGTCCTGGAGCAGGACCGACAATCCGTATACACCCAGCGCCGTTCCGAACGGCACGTTCACCAAGTGCAGCGCAGAAAGCACGATCGTCAGGATGCGCGCCCATTCGCGATACTGGAGCAGGCCGAGACCGGCAACGATCCCGGAAATCGCGAGGATGGCTGTGAAGAAGAGAAACACGCCGCCGATCAGCCCCAGGATCGGCACGGCGACCGCCGCGTCGGGATCCCCCGAAAATTTCAGCACTCCGGCGACGCCGCCGAAAAGTAGCACGACCGCCACCGCGGCCAGTATGCCCAGTGATCCGAAAATGATATGCAGAGTGGCAAGAATCCTGACGTGTTTCGTCATCTTGTTTCCTCGGGGCAGGCCGGATTGACCGCTCCATAGGAATATACTTCATTGCGGCGAACTTTGTTCCGTTGGTCCGGTGAGGTTCCGTTAATCCGGCGAGAGTCTTGCGCAGACTCTACGCGTGCTCGAACGTCAGTTTCTTCCCGTAAACGGCCTGGCTGAACGCCTGAATGGCGTCCCTGAGGCTCATCTCCGGGAACGTCATGTGGCTGGATCTGATTTCCCCCAATCCGAGCAGGCCGGCTTCCCACAGGTGGCGGACGGCCTGCGGCTCAAAGCCGAGCAGCCGCGCTCCCACGACGTCGGCCGCCAGGGGGTCGGTGCTGGCGATCACGATCCCGGTCTCTACCGCGATGCCGCCGAGCGGCCCGGTCCCGACCATAGCCGGATGCCCCACCGTGATCGCCAGGTCGGGCGGGAACCGGCGCGCCATGGCCGCGATGAACGAGTGCATGTCGCCGAAGAAAGAATGCTCGTGGCGCTGCGCCGACCGCGGGTGGCCGTAGTAGCCCGCGGCGGGGTACGACATGGCGATGTTCTTCAGCGCCAGCGTGACTGTGGCGATGTCATGCAGTTTGATCTGGCTGAGCGCGATGAGCGTCTCATACTCGAAAACCCGTGGATTCACCATCACGGATTTCTGCGGGCCGTCGACGTCCACTTCCGGCATGTAGTTCAGCGCCACCTCGAGAAACGGGGGCTGGTTGTGATCGAAAAACTCGACCCCCTCCTCGCTGATGACGTCCATCATCCCGCTCACACGGAAGACTTCCTCGGTTTGCACCGCGCCTGCGCCGCCGCTCACCACGATGTGTTTCGGCCCGAAGGCTTTCAAATGCCGCAGCACCGCGCGGAGCGTATCCGGCTGCGTGACTCCCGTCGTGTCCTCAGCCGAGGCCCAGGTGTCGTTCGGTTTCACCGCCACGAGTTTTCCGCGTGCAAGCCGCTCCAGCGGCATGTGCTGAAGCGCCTGCCCGAGCGCTTCCCCGATGTCGAAGTTTTGGGTGATCGCCACAACGGCCATGAGCTTCCGCCTATTCCGAGCCCGGCCGCGCGTGCATAGTCGTTCGGCCGGTCAGGTGAAGCTGGAACCACTCGCGCGCGAGCGCGGCCACGCGGTCGAGCGCTCCCGGCTCTTCGAACAGATGGGTGGCGCCCGGAATGATCTCAAGCCGCTTCTCTCCGGACAGCTTCGCGAACGCCTCCCTGTTCAGATGCAGCACCGTCGTGTCGTACGAGCCGACGATGAGCAGTGTGGGGGCCCGGACCCGCCCGAGGACTTCGTCTCCCGCGAGGTCCGGCCTGCCGCCGCGCGATACCACGGCCGCGATGTGATCGGGCCGCTCAGCCGCCGCCACGAGCGCCGCCGCTCCTCCGGTGCTCGCGCCGAAATAGCCGATCCGCAGCGAACGGGTTTGGTCCGTGCTGCTGAGCCAGTCCGTAGCCCCGGCAAGCCGCGAGGCAAGCAGGTGGATATTGAAGCGCAGGTGCGCGGTTTGCAGGTCAACCGCCTCCTCTTTGGGAGTGAGCAGGTCGATGAGCAGGGTGGCGAGGCCGCCCTCGCGGAGTGTAGCCGCCACCCGCCGGTTGCGTGGGCTGTGGCGGCTGCTGCCGCTGCCGTGCGCAAACAAAACGATGCCCCGCGCTCCTTCCGGAATGCTCAGGTCTCCGTCGAGCACGACCGCGCCCGCCGGAACCTGAACCGACACTTCGGTCATGCCGCCGCCTTTCTGATGATCTTGCGCAGAGTCCCTCCCGCGACACCGCGCGACAGCAATCCCGCGCCGACAATGCGCGCCGCCCGTCCGAGCGAATCGCCCCGCCTGCGCAGGCCGTATGCGGCCAGCGCGCCGCCTGTCAGGCTCACGATGGTCCGCAGGACCGGCGACGAGCCGGGCTTATGCAGTTCGCCCTGAAGCTCAGGGACCTGCCCCGGAGTGCGATACACGCGCAGCCGGTTCTCCACTTCCTCAACGCCGCGTACGCCCGAGGCCTCTTTGAGCAAAGCGCCAGCCTCATCGGCCAGAACCGCGCCGCTCAGGGTCACGTGTCCTTCATGCGCGGTAACCTCGATGGCATCGGGGTGGGAAACGACGCGGCGGATGCGCTTCTGCACGTGTTTGGCTAATCGTTCGTCGGAGGCCTTCATCACTCCGCTGCGAACCGTGGACGTCGCCGAGGCCGCCATGTCCCGGACCCGGCCCGCGATATCCTTCGATTTGCTGCTGACCGTCCCCGAGGCCTCTTCCCAAGCCCCAGCCATCTTGTCCCGCACCGTGGCGCGCCGCTCGCGCCCGCGTTTGGGATCGGTGAAATACATCGCAGCGCCCCCTAAGGCCGCGGTTCCGAGCCCAGCCAGAATTGCCGTTGTTTTATTCATTTGCTATCCCCCTGCCCCCTTTGTTTTGTCTTCGTCCGCGATGCGATCCAGCGCCTCGGGAAACTGCGCCGTTCGAAATCGCAGAACGGTTCTCTCGCCCGTCGTGGTCAGAACCTCAAGTCCCTCGTGCTCTCCCGTTTCGCTGCGCTCGTATGAGAATCTCGCAACGCCGTTGATAATTCGCGTCACCTGGGATTGCGGGCTGGTGCCCACCCTGATCTCGATGGCGTCCGGATCGCTGCCTTTCAAATCGGCGTTAATGGACTGAAAAGGCAGGTCCGTGGCCTCCTGCTGCCCGCCGAGATCCATGCTGAGCACTTCGAGCGTGGTCAACCAGCCCTCGTGCTGCCGGCTGAACATATCACAGAAGGCCTGCCACTCACTGCGCGGAATCACGTATGTTGGCATAACAACTCCCCTGAGCTCACGCCGCCGGATGCAACTGCGCCCCCAGGTTGAGCAGCTCCCGGATTTCCGTATCGGAGGTCTGCCGGAAATCTTCGTACCAGAGTCCGACCGCATGGAACGGCTCGGGCGTCTCCGCGCAGACCACCTCCTCGACCAGTCCGCGGAAGTCCTCACAGGTGGAGGGAGCGGCTACCGGGACCGCAACTACGATCCGTGCGGGATTTTTCTGCCGGAGCGCGGCCACCGCCGCGCGCATGCTTGAGCCCGTGGCCAGACCGTCGTCCACCACGATGAGCGTGCGGTCCTGGACCGGAAGCGGCGGGCGCCCCTGGCGGTAAAGCTGCTCGCGCCGCATCAGCTCCGCCTGTTCCCTCTCCGCCGCACGATCGATCACGTCTGCGGGAACGCGGAACATCTCCACCACGTCCGGATTCAGCACGCGCACGCCTCCGGAAGCGATAGCGCCCATAGCCAGTTCCTCGTGCCCCGGCAATCCAAGCTTCCGGACGAGAAAAAGATCCAGCGGAGCGTTGAGTTCCCGAGCTACTTCGAAGGCAACCGGAATACCGCCGCGCGGCAGCCCCAGAACTACCACGTCGGACCGGTTCTTGTACTTGGACAGCTTTCCAGCGAGGATACGGCCCGCTTCGGCTCTGTTGCGGAAGAGCTCCAACCCATCCTCTCTACAATCGGTGACGACGCCCCATCTCGGGCGGTTTCCCGAACCTGAAGGAACTCGGGTCCGCACGCGCCGCAAACCGGTGTGTCGTATATTAGTTGCGTGCTGAGGCCGCAATCGCCGGCAGAACTTGCGGAGGCGCTGCGCTGCGCCGCCGCTCGAGGCAACACAATCGCCCTCGGAGGCGCGTTTTCCAAGACCGCCATCGCTGGACGGACAACTCCCGCGGATGTAACAATTTCCACGGCTTCTCTCAACCGAATTCTGAAGTACGATCCCCGCGATCTCACCGTCAGCGTCGAGGCTGGCATGCCGTTTGACGAACTCAGCCGCGTGCTCGCCGCCCATCGCCAGATGATCCCGCTCGACCCGCCGTTCTCCAGCCGCGCCACCGTCGGAGGAGTGCTGGCGGCCAATACCAGCGGACCGCGCCGCCTGCTCTACGGGACCGCGCGCGACATGGTGATCGGCATGACCTTCGCCACGCTGGAAGGAAAGCTGGTGCAGTCCGGCGGGATGGTGGTGAAAAACGTGGCCGGGCTGGATACCGCCAAGCTGATGATTGGTTCGTTCGGCACGCTGGCCGCCATCGCCGTGGCGAACTTCAAGGTGGCGCCCATCCCGCCGGCGTCACGGACCCTGGTGCTATCTGCCGCCTCCCTGGACGAGGTCATGTCCGCCCGGAACGCCGTAATCCGAGGCGTGCTTCAGCCCACCGCGGTGGATCTGCTCGATCCCCGCGCGGCGGCCCGGCTCGGATATCAAGGCTACCTGCTCCTGGTCCGCGCCGCCGGTAACCGCGCGGCACTGGAACGCTACAGCCGTGCGCTGCCCGCGGCGTCTGCTCTGGAAGGAGAACCCGAGGAAGATCTGTGGCTTAGAATAAAAAACTTCACGCCGGACTTTATGTCGGAGCACGCCGGCGCCACGGTCGTACGCGTATCCTGCCTGCTAACGCAGGTCGGCGAGGTTGTCCGCTCGACCCCTGGGCCAGTCGTGGCGCGCGCCGGTTCCGGAGTGGTCTATGCCTACTTCACGGGGCCGGGCGCGGCGGGCGAGTGGGTCCGGGAAGCCTCGGCGCGCGGGTGGAAGGTTGTCATCGAGTATGCGCCCGAGGAAGCGAAAAGCAACCTTGAGCTATGGCCCGCTCCCGCCGACGGATTGGAAATCATGCGCAGGATCAAGCGCCTCTTTGACCCGGCGAACCTGCTGAACCGCGGGAGACTTTATGGCCGGATCTGAAACGGTCCGCACTGGGACCGCCCCAGGACCCCAGATCTTCGACCTCGACCGCTGCGTGCATTGCGGTCTCTGCCTGAACGCCTGCCCGACGTACCGCGAACTCGGCCTCGAAATGGACTCGCCGCGCGGGCGGGTGTACCAAATGGTCAAGGTGGCCGAAGGAGAGATGCCCATCGGGCCGTCGTACATCAAGCACCTGGAATTGTGCCTGGCCTGCCGCGCCTGTGAGACGGCCTGCCCTTCGGGCGTTCAGTACGGGCGGCTGATCGAGGCGGCCCGGGCGCAGATCGAAACGGTGAGGCGCCGCTCGCTTCCCGCAAGGCTGCTGCGCGGCTTTATCTTCAACCGCCTGCTGGTCTCGCCGCGGCTGCTGCGGCTCGCGGGCAATCTTCTCTGGGTCTACCAGGCGAGCGGTATGCGCGCCCTGGCGGAATCCACCGGCCTGCTCAAGAGTTTTGGCCGCCTCGGCCGGCTCGCTCCGCTCACGCCGGAGGCCGAGCGGCCGTTTTTCTTCGACCAAATCGGCAAGACGTTTCCGGCCGAAGGTAAGAGGCGCTACCGGGTGGCTTTCCTGGCCGGCTGCATCGCCAATGTCTGCTTCGCGCGGCTCAACGAGGCTACCGTCAGGGTGCTTCAGAAGAACGGGTGCGACGTGGTGATCCCGGCGGGTCAGGGCTGCTGCGGGGCGCTCCACGTGCACTCGGGAATGCGGGAAGAAGCGCGCCGGCTCGCACGCCGGAATATCGACGCCATACCCGCCGCGGACTTCGACGCCATCATCACCAACGCCGCCGGCTGCGGCTCGACGCTGAAGGAATACCACGAGCTGCTTGCGGACGACTCTGCTTACGCCGCGCGTGCGGCAGCGTTCTCCAGGGCCGTCAGGGACGTCACCGAATTCCTCGCATCCATCGAACTGAACCGGGACATGCGGCCCGTACGCGCCACCGTGACCTACCAGGACTCCTGCCATCTCGCCCACGGACAGCGCGTGAGGCTGGCGCCCCGCCGCCTGCTCCAGGCCGTGCCGGGTCTCGAGTTCCGCCAGATGCCGCTCTCGGATCTCTGCTGCGGCAGCGCCGGGATCTACAACGTGGTGCAGAGCGACATGGCCGCCGCCATCCTCGCAAAGAAGATGGAAAGTATCAACGGCACCGGAGCGGACATCATCGCCACCGCCAACCCTGGCTGCATGTTGCAGTTGCGCGCCGGAGCCGCCCTGTATGGCCAGGGCCGGCGTGTAGCGCACGTCGTCGAACTCCTCGACGAAGCCTACCGCCGCGAGCCATAAATACAACTCCTGCGCCCCCGCCGCAGCCTGGATACGGTGCGATAGAATTTCACAGATCATGATCCAGGTCCGCAATTTGACGAAGGTCTTCAACGTCCCGAAGCGCGGGGTGGTACGCGCGGTGGACCACGTTTCCTTTGAGGTCCGCGCAGGCGAGATCTTCGGCCTGCTTGGCCCAAACGGCGCCGGCAAAACCACCACGCTTCGCATCCTTGCCACCGTTCTGCAACCCACCGAGGGGACCGCGGTGCTGGGCGGGTATGACGTCGTCCAGCAGCCCGAACAGGTGCGCCGCCAGATCGGGTTCCTTTCCGGCGACATGGGCCTGTACCACCGCCTTACCCCTCGCGAAATCCTGACCTTCTTCGGCAAGCTGAACGGGTTTCGCGGAGCGGAGTTGAAGCAGCGCCTGAGCGACGTGCTCGCGCGCCTCGGGATCGAGAACATCGCCGACGTCAAGGTGGATAAGCTTTCGACCGGTCAGCGGCAGCGCGTGGCCGTGGCCCGCACGCTGGTGCAAGATCCGCCCATTCTCATCCTGGATGAGCCCGCCTCGGGGTTGGACGTCCCCACCGCCCGCGTCATCGAGGAATACATTCTCGAAGCGCGCAACGCGGGTAAGTGCATCATTCTCTCGACCCACGTAATGGAAGAGGCCGAGTACCTCTGCGACCGCATCGCCGTGATTCACGAAGGCCGCATCACGGCCACCGGAACGATGGCGGAACTGCGCGCCGCCACCGGCAAGGAGCGGCTGCGCGAAATTTTCCTGTGCCTGCTCGGCCTGGAATCGCTGGAAAGGAAAACGAGCCGTGCGATTTGATTCCGTTTCGACGATCTACCGCAAAGAAATGCTGGACTCAGTGCGAGACCACCGCACGTTGCTGAGCATGGTCGTGGTGCCGCTCATTGCCCTGCCGGTGCTGTCGCTGTTCGTTGTGAAGATGGTTACGGTGGTCGAGCGGAGGGCCGGCGCCAAAGCCCAGACCATCGCCATCTCCGGCGCCGAACGGCTCCCCGGCCTGCTCAACGCGCTGGCCGGAGCCGGCTTGAAGTTCGTCCCCCGAGAGGACCTCGAGGCCGCGATCGAGAGCAAAGAATTCGCGGCCGGCGTCGAGCCCGTGGAGTTGCCTGACGGAAGGAAAGAGGTCCGCATCTACGCCGACCTCACCCGCCAGGATTCCGAGATGGCGGCCCAGAGAATTCGCGCCGCGCTCGACCAGTTCAAGGAAACGAACGCCAGAATCCGCCTGCGGGAGATGGGGGTCCCGGACGAAGTGCTGACTCCGTTCACTGTCGAGCGCGTCAACGTCGCTCAGAAGAAGATGGCCGGCTTCATGTGGGGCTCCGTGCTCGGTTACGTTGTCGTCTTCCTGATGTCCAGCGGAGGGATGTATGCCGCCATTGACCTGACGGCCGGCGAGAAGGAGCGGCGCACGCTGGAAATACTGCTCTCCGCGCCTGCCGGGCGCAGCGAGATTATCCTGGCCAAGATTCTGGCTACCACGACCGCCGTTTTCGTCACTGCGTTCCTCACGCTGGCCAGCCTCGCTGTCTCGTTCGTGTACATAGGGCGCCAGGTGGCCCAGCCCATGCTGAAAGCGCTGAGCGAGGGAGTGCCGCTGGATATCGGCACACTCGGGCTGATTCTTCTGGCGCTCCTGCCCACCGCCGTGATGATTGCTTCCATCATGGTTGCAGTCGCGCTGTTCGCCAAAAGCTACAAGGAAGCCGTGAGCTACCTGACGCCCGTCATGATAGCGGCGATCTTCCCGCTGATCGCCGGACTGCTGCCCGGGACACAGCTTACGCCCGCGCTTGCGCTGATTCCGTTATTCAATGTCTGCCAGTTGATGAAGGAGATTTTTCTGGGCGACTATAGCCGGCTGAGCCTGGTGATCACGCTCGTCTCCAACACCGTGTACGCCGCCGCGGCGTATTATTTCGCGGTGCGGGTATTCAAGAGCGAGAGCGTGCTGTTCCGGACGTAGGTCTCACCGCAGAGCAATTCCGGCGATGCGGACCGCCAGAGGCCTCAGGTTCACGCCCTCGAGGTTGGCCATCAAACTCACGGCGAACCCTTGTTCCGGATCCATGAATAGAAGGGTGCTGACGCCGGGCTGATTACCGCCGTGCCCCACCCATTTTCGGCCGTCAATGTGGAACACATGCCAGCCCAACCCGTAGCCGGTGGGTTTGCCGTCCGCGGTCTTCTGTTCGGTGAACATTTCCTCAACGCTCTTGCGTCCCAGCAGCGTTCCGCCGGCCACGGCCGAGGCGAACTGCACCAGGTCCCCGGCAGTGGAAATCATGCCGCCCCCGGGAATCTTGTTGCTGGTATCGGCGAGCGCGCAGTTTTCAATTTCCCCTCCCTGCCCCCGCCGGTAGCCTCGCGCGCGATTCGGGATGATGGCATAGACGTTATCGTCGCGGATGCGGTCCATCCTGGCCGGGCCGAAGATGTGCTCGCGCAAGTACTCCATGAAGCGCATCCCCGACGCGCTTTCCACCGCACCGCCGAGCAGCGTGAAACCATAGGTGGTGTAGAGATAGCGTGTACCCGGCTTGAACAGCAGGGGATCGTTTCCGAACACGTCGAGCGCGCCGAGGATTTCCGTATAGTGCTGCGTGCTCTGCACCTCGGCCTGGGACTTGTAGTGCCGCACGCCGCCCAAATGCGCCAGCAGGTCGCGCACCGTGACCGGCCACTCTTTTTGAGGAAAAGCGGGGACGTAGGTTTGAATCGTCTCGTCAAGCTTCAGTTTGCCGCGCTCGGCAAGCTGCATCACCGCAACCGCCGTGATCGGCTTCGAGATCGACGCCAAACGGTACATCGTGTGTGCACGGGCAGGCACCGAGTTCTCTATGTCCGCCTGGCCGAAGCCCTCAGACCATACCAACTGCAAGTTCAGTGCGATAGCGGCCGAGAGACCCGGTATCCTCAGCCGCTCCATCTCCGCGTTGATCGCGGCGCGGATTTCGTGCTGCTTCGACGGCGGAAGCAGAATTTCGGATTGCGCGGCCGCGCTCCAGGCGCAAGACACCGCAAGCGCGAACAGCAGAACAGCCCCTGCGGCAGGGGGCCGTCCCGCCCTCTTACATCTGTGAAAGTACATGCCGAGTAGGAGTATTCTACAACGTCAGCGGATTGGCGAGAACGGCAGCCCGCGCAGAATCGAATTGGAAATGTTGGACACGATTTCCGCGTCGGAGAGGCCCGGCTGCGAGCGCAGCTTTTGCCAGTCCGGGTCGGCGCCGAAGGAGGCCCACGCCTTTTCGCGCGCCGCCATATTGTCAAACGCCAACATGTAGGTCAGGTTGGGGAGCCTCTCTCCGACCAGGGCCTCGCCGAAGAAGACCGGCAGCATTCCGTTGCGGCGGAAAATGGCGATCTCCCCGATGTCGAACATGTTCATCTTGCGCCGCAGCGTCTTGACGTTCGGCGACTCGTACATCCGAAGCTCGAATATGCGCCCACCCCGTCCCTCGCGCGCCGGCGGCACTTCCACTACCGGCATCGTATCGAAGCCGCGCAGCAGCGAGCTTTCCATGCGGATGTAGTTCAGCTCCGGCGTGGAATTGTACGCGTCGAAGGCGGCGGCGTAATCCTTGTCCGCCTCCATCTTTTCGAGCGCGGCGCCCATGGCTTCGAAAGAGGGAAAACTCAGCAGGCAGGTGATCGTCGGGCTATGCTGGCCGAACACGTTTGTGAAAAAGCCCATTGGCCCGATGCCTGCCCTGGTGGCCGCCGGAAGGAAATGCTTGGCCAAAAACTCCTGCGTCCGGCTGACCTGCGTTCCGTTGCGCATTCGGATATAGCGCAGTTCAAATATGGCTTTCTTCGCTGGTGCGGCTGCGGCCATACCGGCAGTTCCAACAGCGGCGCCGGCGGCCGCCGAGAGCATGTTTCGGCGTGTCATAGATCTTGAAATTAAATCACACTCGCGGGGCCGCCGCCTCGTGTTACCCAAAAAGATCTAACTGCCGCGGCTCGGGCTGCCAGAGTTCCGGCATGTATTCCACCGGTGCGCCGCTCAACCCGTGCCGCGCCCGGACTCTCTCCACCCGCGCCTTCACACTCCTCGCATACTCGCCCCGCAGAAACGCGGAGCTTCGGAACAATGCGCGGTAGCGCGGCATCAGCTCCGGGAACCGCTGCTCGATAAACGGAAAGAAAACCTGCTTCGCGCACGGCTTCAGGAAGAGCAGCCCTCCGCCCATCGACGTCGCACCGGCCCCTGCAGCGGCCGCAGCCAGCGCGTCGAGGCTTTCTTCGCTGTCGGTCAGCAGCGGCATGATCGGATTCGGAAAGACGTTCACCAGAATGCCGGCCGCGGCCAGCGCGCGTACCGCTCCCAGGCGCAGGGACGGGCGCGGCGCCCTCGGTTCGAGCAGGCGCGCCAGTTCCTCGTCCAGGGTCGTGATGGTGATGTTGGCGTGGAACACGTTGCGGCGGGCAATCTCACGGAGGAGATCGACATCGCGCGTGATCAGATCGGATTTCGTCGTCAGGGAGAGCCGGCGTCCGTTCTCACCGGCCATGATTTTCAGGATTTCGCGGGTGACTTCGAACCGGCGCTCGGCGGGCTGATACGGATCGGTCGCGGTCCCGATCGCAATGGCCTCGTTGCGCGGGACTTTGCGCAGTTCCTCGCGAAGTCCTGCCACCGCCGCCCGCTTGGCATAGATCTTCTCTTCGAACTCGCGCCCGCCGTCCAGTTCCATGAATTCGTGCGTGTAGCGGGCGTAGCAGTACTTACAGCCGAACTCGCAGCCGCGATAGGGGTTGATGGTCCACTGAAACGGCATACGTTCGGTGGTGCGGTTGAGCAGGCTGCGCGCGGGCAGTTCGAAATACTCGACGCGTTTTTTGGCTTCAAGCGTCCGGCTTTCGGCGGCGAGGCGCGCGATGCCGACGAGGTTGCTCACGTCCCCATTTTCGCCTTTTGTTCGCTGGAATTCAACCCGCGAAACACGAATCACCGGATCGTCCCGCGGAAGGCATCTTCCACGGAAATTCCGTTTACCTCCAGCGTCACCCCCAGGGCGCGGTCGAGCGCCGCGCGCGCTTTGGCCCACGCGCCCCGGGCGGCCACTTCGGTCGCCTGCGCCTGTGCCACGAAGTTCTGGTACTGGATCAGCAGGAAGGTCGTCGAAAGGCCGACTTCGTACCGCTTTTGCTCGGCCGCCAGCGACTGCTCCTGCAACCGCCGCGTCAGCACGGCCGCTTCGTAGGCCGCGCGCGACCGTTCCAGCCCGATGACGGCGTCCTCCACCTCCAGCCTCACCTGATTCTCAAGCTGCTGCCGCTGGATTTGCGCGCGCCGCTGCTCGAGTTCGCCGCGGATCGCCGCGGCCTGTGCCACGCGATTCCTGAGCGGCAGCGTCAGTTGGAGGCCAATCCCGTAAGTGGGAAAATTCCGCCGCAACACCTGAAGGAAGGAAGACCCGAAGCCGCCGAGGAAGTCGGGCGGAGGCGGCACAACCTGCACGCCCGTGAACACCGCGTTCGGGTTTAACTGACCGGCGAGCCCGCTGTTCTGAAGGAAGCCGACCAGGTTCAGCACCGGGAGCGCCTGGTTGCGCGCGCCTTGCAGGCTGATTTCAGCGTTGGCCAGTTGCAGCGACGCGGCGTCGAGGTCGGCGCGGTTCCGCAGCGCCTCGGCAATGAGGTCCTGGATGGGGCGTATCTCCGGAACGGGCGGGGGCGCCGGGATGGGGTCAGTGGGGATAATGCGGGCGTCGCGGATGGCCGGCGAGGCCGTTCCGGTGCGCGAAATCACCGTCTTCAGGATCAGTTCCTGCTCGCGCGCGAAGCCCTCCGAGTTGACGAGGTCCTGGCGGCTGGCGGCGATCTGCGCCTCCGCCCTCACCAGTTCGATCGGGGCCAGCGTGCCCGCTTCCACCTGCCGGCGGTTGTCTTCATAGAGCTTCTCCGCGAGCGCGACGGCTTGCCGGCGAACCTTTACTTCCTCCAGCAGGGCGACGAAATCGTAATACAGCCGGATCACCCCCGCCACGGTCTCGATCGCCTGTTGGCGAAAGATAAGATCGCTGATTCTCCGCTCGTTGTTCGCGATGCGAATGAAGCGCCGGTTCAAGCTCATGCCGAAGCCTTGCAGCAGCGGCTGTGTGACCGTGAGAGTCGCGCTGGAAGTCGTGAAGGGAGTTAAGGTGCTGCGCAGCGAATTGGTGTTCTGGTTGTTGCTGTTGAAGCTGAAGTTGATGGCGGTTCCCGGGCTGAAGCCTTGGATCACTCCCACGTTGCCGGTGGGTCCGGATACAACGAGCGCATTGGTTCCGGTGAGGAACGCGGTCGACTGCGGCGTGCTGGTGTGCTGCCACTGCAGGGCGGCGGTGAGCGCCGTATCGTACACCGGGACGGGACTGCCGGGAAGCAACGGCGCCGTAGACAGGCCGAACGTCTGCTGGCCGGGAACCAGAACGCCGATGTTCAGAACGTTGGTCGGCACGGTCCCGGCGCCAGTCACGGTGGGTTGGGTGGAGGTCAGCAGCGGGCTGGCCGGACCTCCCAGCCCGACCGGCGGCACTCCCACGTTCAGCGGTTGGCCGAGAACGATCCCTCCGCCCCTCGCCCTGAGCAGCTCCGTTTCGGCGATCGCCGGTTGGAGCCGCTGGAGTTCCACGTCCAAGTTATTTTCCAGGGCAAGCGCGATCGCATCCCGCAAAGAGAGGTAGAGGTTGCCCGCACGGATCAGCGAATCAATCCGCGGGGAATTCTGCATCCTGATGGGCGGCACCCGCCGGACGGTCCAGGGATTCCCCGTATCGCTCACCCAGCGGCCGGCATCCGCGGGCAACTGCGCGAACGCCGGCGCCGCCGCCAGCGCCCAGAGGTAGAGTGCTGTTCTGCGCATGTGTGATTTCCCAGTCAAACAAGTGCCCGATTACTCCAGTTTCGCATGCAGGCCGGGGCGGACCTCAGAAGAGCCGCAGGGGGCCAGGGCTGAGCGGGCCTGAGTCTGTGACATAATGCGTATCTTTATGCGATACCGCCACCGGGTTTTGGTCTTTCTTTTTTTCCTCGCGATCATCACTTATCTCGATCGCGTTTGCGTAGCGGTTGCCGGGCCGGAAATGCAAAAGGACCTTGGCATCACGCCCGAGCAATGGGGGTGGGTGGTCGGGGTCTTCGCCATCACCTATGCCTTGTTTGAAATCCCCAGCGGCGCTCTCGGCGACCGCATCGGGCCGCGCAAGGTGCTCACCCGGATCGTGGTCTGGTGGTCGACGTTCACGTTTCTCACGGGGACGGTAAAGAGTTTCAAGTGGCTGCTGGTCACGCAGATGGCTTTCGGCGCCGGTGAAGCGGGCGCATTCCCGAACGCCTCAGGCACCATCTCGCGCTGGTTCCCGAAGACGGAGCGCGGCCGCGCGCAGGGTGTCGTGTGGATGGCCAGCCGCATCGGTGGCGCGATATCGCCCTTGCTCGTGATCCCGATTCAGGCAGCCTGGGGCTGGCGCGCTTCCTTCTGGACGTTCAGTGTCGTGGGCATCATCTGGGCGATCGTCTGGTACATCTGGATGCGCGACACGCCGCGGGAAAAGCCCGGCGTCTCGGCGGCGGAAATCGCGGAGATTGAAGAAGGCCAGACGCCCGTTCAAGGCCACCGCAGCCTGCCGCTCAGCGTGTTGAGGAGCGCGAACTTCTGGTTCATTCTGGCGATGTATCACACCTACGTGTGGGGCTCCTACTTCTTCCTCTCCTGGCTGCACACGTTTTTGGCCAAAGGCCGGGGATTCACGCCCGAGGATCTGCAGAGGTGGTCGCCGTTGCCGTTCGTCTTCGGAATGGCCGCAACCTTTACAGGCGGCCTGGTTAGCGATGCCCTGGTGAAGAGAATAGGCCTCAAGTGGGGGCGCCGGCTGGTGGGCTTTTCCGGACTGACGTTTTCGGCCATCTGCATGGCGGCGGAAACGCTCGTCACCGGAAAGGTTTCTTCCGTACTCGTTCTTTCGCTGGCCTACTTCGGCTCGGACTTCATGCTGCCGGTGGCCTGGGCGGTCTGCCTTGATGTCGGCCGCAGATACGCCGGCGCGGTCACCGGGGCGATGAACATGGCCGGGCAGCTTGGCTCGTTCCTTTCCGCCGTCACCTTCGGGTACCTGATCCGGGGCTTCGGAACGTACAACGCGATTCTGCTGCCCATGGCGGGCACGCTTTTCCTCAGCGCGCTATTGTGGTTGAAGATCGACCCGACGAAGGAACTCGTTCCTGAGCCGGAGACCACAGTTTCTACCGCAACCGCCTGATGTACGAAGTTCTCGAGCACACTGCCGATATCGGCTTCCGCGCGCGCGGAAGCACGGCGGCCGAGTTGTTCGAACAAGCCGCCGAAGCCCTGATTTCCATCGCGATGGAAATCGACGATGTCTCGCCGCAGCAGACCTACGAACTCGCGGCCTCCGGCAGCGACATGGAATCGCTGCTGGTGAACTGGCTGAGCGAGGTGCTTTTCTGGATCGACGGCCGGCACATCGCCATGCGCCGCTTCGAAGTGAGCGGGCTCGCCCCGGACCGCGTGGCCGCGCGCGCCTACGGAGAACCACGGAACCCCGAACGCCACCGTGCGAAACTTGTGGTTAAGGGAGTCACCTACCACCAACTCAGAATCTGGGAGGATGAGAATGGCTGGTGGGCAGAAGTTTATCTCGACATCTGAGCGAGCCTCCATGGAAGTCGAACGCATAGACGAGGTACGAGCGCGTATCCCGCGGGATGAGCGGCGCGGTATGCGCACCGACGTGATCGTATACGCCACCGAGCGGCTCATCGATCAGATCCGCAAGGATCTCTCGCTCCAGCAGGCCGTGAACGTGGCTACGCTGCCCGGCATCGTCGGCCCGAGTCTCGCCATGCCCGACATCCACCAGGGATACGGCTTCCCGATAGGCGGCGTGGCTGCGACGGACTGGAAGGAAGGCGTGGTTTCGCCCGGCGGCGTGGGCTTCGATATCAACTGCGGCGTGCGGCTGGTGCGCACGTCGCTTTCGGCCGACGACGTACGCCCGCGCCTGCGGGAACTCATCAACCAGCTCTTCCGCGACGTGCCCTGCGGAACGGGCGGCGAAGGCCCCATTCGCATCAGCAAGCAACAGCTCGATCAGGTGCTCGTCAAGGGCGCGCAATGGGTCGTAGAGAACGGTTACGGCGAACCGCGCGACACGGAGTTCACCGAGGAACGCGGATGCCTGGCCGGCGCCGACCCGGAGCAGGTTTCCGACCGGGCGGCTGAGCGGGGACGCCCGCAGCTCGGCACCCTGGGGAGCGGGAACCACTTTCTGGAAGTGCAGCGCGTCGAGAAGGTGTTCGATGCCGAGGCGGCCCGCGCCATGGGCCTCGAGGAGAACGGCGTCGTCGTGTTGATCCACTGCGGATCGCGCGGCCTCGGCCACCAGGTCTGTACGGACTACCTGGCCCAAATGGGCGCGGCCATGAAGCATTACCAGATCACGCTGCCCGACCGGCAGCTTGCCTGCGTGCCCACGCAATCGCCCGAGGGGCAGGCCTATTTGGCCGCCATGCGCGCCGCGGCGAACTTCGCCTGGGCGAACCGGCAAACCATCCTGCACTTCGTGCGCGGGTCTTTTCAGCGCATCTTCGGCAGCGAGACCCGGATCGACATGATCTACGACGTCTGCCACAACATCGCCAAGCGCGAGCGCCATCGCATAGACGGCGAGACGCACGACGTGCTTGTGCACCGCAAAGGAGCGACCCGCGCCTTTCCGCCGGGCCATCCCGACCTTCCCGCCGCCTACAAACACATCGGCCAGCCCGTGCTGGTGCCCGGAAGCATGGGGACGGCATCGTGGGTGCTGGTGGGCGCGGAAGGGGCGATGCGCGAGACGTTCGGGAGCGTGTGCCACGGCGCGGGGCGCCTGCTCAGCCGCACCGCCGCGCGCAAGGGCCGCGACGCTCGCGAGGTTCAGCGCAAGCTGGAGGAACAGGGCATTCTTGTGCGCAGCGAGACCCGCGACGGAATCCTGGAAGAAATCCCGGACGCCTATAAGGACGTGGACGAGGTGATCGAAGTCGTCCACCAGGCCGGCCTCGCGCGCAAGGTCGCCCGACTCCGTCCGATGGGAGTTATCAAGGGCTGAGCGGCTGTTATTCCGTGTCTTCGGGACTGCCGGTAGCTTGCCAGAGGAACAGCATCCCGATCATCATGCACGGCAGGATCAACGACTGCGGATGCGGATCGGTCGCCAGCACGCCGATCAGGAACACCACAGCGGAGAGCCAAATCACAACCCACTGAGTCTTAGAAGGGTACCACATTAAACTTCACCCAGAACTTAACACGGTAGCACGAGTCGCTTTTGCGGCGTCTTAACGGAAATTCACGCGGGGACGCGTGTTTCAGGCGTGTCCGGCGGCGCCCGCCAACTCCACCGGCACTCCGTCCACCAGCCGCAACACGCCGCTTGCCAGCGCGCTGACGCGCGGCACCGGCAGCAGAATGCCCGTCAGGTTCAGCGGATCGGCGTTGGAAATCTCGACCTGCTCGCCGGCTTTTTCTGCGCGGCGCACGGCGCGCAGCACGTCCACCGCTTCGGGCAGGGCGTATTGCTCGCCTGTAAAGCCCGCTACGAAGCGGCCGCCGCGGATTTCGCCGCGCGCTTCCATGCGGCGCAGTTCAACCAGCAGGTCGCGCCACACCGCGGGCAGCGATTCGCGCACGAGCAGGTCGCGAAACACCACGCCCCAGCGGCGCAGGAACTGCCGGGCGAGCACGGCGGCGGCATCCGCGCGCTGCGGACCGTGCCGCAGCAGCGCCCACCGTCCTGCCGCATGGCGCGGGCGCGCGTGGCGGCCCCGGCCCTCTCCGCGCCGCCGCTTCGGGTCGATCAGCGAACGCAGGTTTTCGAATCCGTCCGCCGTCACTAGCCCGGCAGCCGCAAGCTCCCACAGCGCGTCCTCAACCTCCGACGCCAGCCGCCCCGTGGCGCGCTGCAACTCGAAGAAGAAAGAAGCGCCGCGTTTTTCGAGCGCTTCGAGCACCTCGCGCCCGGCGTGGGAAAGGTTTTCCCGCTTCTGCCCGGCTCCGGCGTGTGCGAGCAGCGCATCGGCGTCCTCGCGCAGAAACAGGCTCACCGGCGCCGCCCGGCTTGGGCGCACTCTGCGCGCGCCCGCCGCTTCTTCAAACGCCGGATGCGGCGACAATCTGCCCCACATCACCTCGCCCGAGAGGCAAAGGCGGTCGAGATACTCCGGGCTGTAGCGGGCCACGCGCCGCGGCAGGATTTCCGCCTCCCACGCTCCCGCCGGCGCCTCGTAGCCTTGCAATTGACGGATGATTTCGAGCGTCCCATCCACGCCGTGCAGTTGAGCGCCACGCCCCACGTGCTGCCAGCGCAACAGGAAGCGAAGGAAGTCCGCCGTCGTCACGGGCTCGATTTCGTTCCGCAGCCGGCCCAGCGTCAAGCGATGAATTCGCGCCAGCAGCCTCCGATTGCACCACTCGGTTTCGCCGGTCTTCTCCGCCGTGAACTGCCCGCGGAGCACCTGGCCTTCGGCCTCCAGCCGCGCCAGCGCGCGCTCGACAAGCGCGGGGTTCATCGCCAGCCGCGCGGCCAATGCAGACGCCTTCACCGGGCCGGTCGATTCCAGCCAGCCCCGCAGGATGTCCGCCGCCGCGACTTCGTCATCCCGTTCGTAGGCCGCGCGCACGCGCTCGCTGCGTTCCGCGGCAATCCAAAATGAGCGGAACTCCAGCGCGCGACCCGCCTGCACAAGTTCGGGAAACCAGCCCGCCCATTCCGGGACCGGCGGCAGCACGGAGAGCGTCAGCAGCGCGTCGTGCAGCTCGTCGGCATCGCGCACGTCCGGCCAGGACTCCTCGGCCACCCGCGCAATGGCTTCCGCATCGAGCGCGCCCACTCCCTCCGCGAGGTCCGGGGTCAGCGTGCGGCGCAACTGCACCGCCCGCGCGCGCCGCTCCTCCAGCGGAGCGTCGTCGAGGTAGGCGTAAGGATTCGAGTTCAGGGCTTCGTGCGAACACGGCGAGGGCTCGGCGGTGTCGATCGCCTCGGTGCGGATGGCGCCCGAGCGTATGCCCTCCAGGATGCGCTTCAGCCCCTCCAAGTCCATCGCCTCGTACAGGCAGTTGTTGATGGTTTCCTTCACCAGCGGGTGGTCCGGGATGCGCGGCTCGCCCACGAGGTTTTCGGCGCACGCCGCCTGATCGGGAAACACCGCGGCCAGCAGGTCGTCCGACTTCATCCGCATGATCGGCGCGGGCGTCTTGCGCCCGCCCGCGAATCGCAGAATTGCCAGCGCCCGCGCGGCGTTCCACCGCCACCGGGCCGTGAACATGGGCGAGGCAAGCAGCGCCTGTGTCAGCACGTGCTCCGCCGTCTCCGGTTTGACGAACTCAAAGACGGCTTCGAGCGGAAACGAGTGCTGCTCGGCCAGCGAGATGACGATGCCGTTATCCGTGGCCGCGGCCTGCAGTTCGAAATTGAACGTGCGGCAGAAGCGCTTGCGCAGGGCCAGGCCCCAGGCGCGGTTGATGCGCGCGCCGAACGGAGCGTGTATGACGAGCTGCATCCCGCCCGCCTCGTCGAAGAACCGCTCGGCCACCACGGTTTTCCATGCCGGCAGCGCTCCGAGCGCGGCCCGTCCCGCGCGCACATACTCCACCGCCTGGAGCGCGCCCCGCCGGTCCAGGCCGCAGCATTCCTGAAGCCACGCCGCGGCGTCTTCCGGCGTGCGGGCCGCAATCTCCTCGCGGACTTCGGAGAACACGCGCGAAAGCTCGGCCGTGCGCCCCGGCGCCTCGCCTCGCCAGAACGGAATGGTGGGCGCGGCGCCCTGCGCGTCCTCCACCCTTACCCTGCCCGGCTCGACGCGCCGTATGCGCCACGAGTGCGTGCCGAGCAGGAACACGTCGCCCGCCATGCTCTCGACCGCGAAGTCCTCGTCCACCGTGCCGATGGTTGTGCCCTCGGGCTCGAGCACCACGGCGTAGTTCGAGGTGTCCGGGATGGCGCCGCCCGAAGTGATCGCGGCCAGCCGCGTCCCGCGCCGCCCCCGCAGCTTCCGGTTGATTGCATCGCGATGCAGAAGCGCTCCGCTGCGGCCGCGCGCCGTCGAGACCCCCTCGGCAAGCATGGCGATGACGGCGTCGTAATCGGCGCGGCTCAGGTTGCGGTAGGAGTACGTCCCGCGCACCAGCTCGAACAGCTCGTCCTCGTCCCAGGGGCGGCAGGCCGCCTCCGCCGCGATCTGCTGCGCCAGCACGTCGAGCGGCGATTGCGGAATCTCCAGGCGCTCCAGTTCGCCCGTGCGGATTGCCCGCACCACCGCGGCGCACTCGATCAATTCATCCCGCGTCGTTGCGAACAGCCGCCCTTTCGGCAGCGCGCCCACCCAGTGTCCCGAGCGACCTATGCGTTGCAGCGCCACCGCGATCGACCGCGGCGACCCCACCTGGCACACCAGGTCCACCGTCCCTATGTCGATGCCGAGTTCGAGCGAGGCCGTCGCCACCACCGCCCTGAGCTCGCCTCGCTTCAGCCGCTCCTCGGCGTTGAGCCGGAGCCGCCGCGACAAGCTCCCATGATGCGGCAGCACGGCCGCCTCCCCTAATCGTTCGCTGAGGTGGTGCGAGACGCGCTCGCTCAGCCGTCGCGTGTTGACGAATACCAGCGTGGTGCGGTTCGCGCGGATCAGCTCGGCGAGGCGGTCGTAAATCTCCGACCACATCTCATTGCTCGCCACCGGCCCGAGTTCGTCCTTGGGGACCTCGACGGCGAGCTCCATCTCCCGCCTGTGCCCGACGTTGACCACCTCGGCCGAGGGGCTCAGGAATCGCGCGACTTCCTCGATCGGGTTCACGGTCGCGGACAGCCCGATGCGTTGCGGGCGTGCCCGGCCGGTTTCCTGAACGAGCGCGTCTAGCCGCGCCAGCGTCAACGCCAGATGCGACCCGCGCTTGTCGTCCACCACGGCGTGTATCTCATCCACGATCACCGTGCGCGTGGTCCCCAGCATCCGCCGCCCCCGCTCGGTGGTCAGCAGGATGAACAGCGACTCGGGCGTGGTCACCAGTATGTGCGGCGGCTGCTTCAGCGCCTGCTGCCGCTCCCAGGCCGTCGTGTCGCCTGTGCGCAGCGCCGCCCGCACGGGCGCCAGCGGTATGCCGCGCTCGGCCGCCATCCCCGCGATCTCCGCCAGCGGGATCTCCAGGTTTTTCCGGACGTCGTTGCTCAGCGCCTTCAGCGGAGACACGTAGACGGCCTCGGTCTCATCGGGAAGCGCACCCGATCGCGCCCGCCGGAAGAGGCCGTCGAGGCAGATGAGGAACGCCGCCAGCGTTTTGCCCGAGCCGGTGGGGGCGGAAATCAGGACGTCGCGGCCCGTGCGCACCTTGGGCCACCCAAGAGCCTGCGGCTCGGTCACCGCGGCAAAGCGCGCGCAAAACCATTCGCGGACGAGAGGATCAAAACCCGAAAGGGGCACGCGCTCTTATTTTCGCAAAGAGGGGCCGTTTCCGAGCCGGGCCTAATGCAAGTTTCCAGCCAGAATTGGCCAGTTCATTCCTTTGTTGCTTATAATCGAACCGAGGAGGGGGCTTTTCCCATCCAAACCCAGAGGGAAGAATTCATGTCCACAATCGAAGTCAGCGCGGCCTCGTCCCAGCCCACCCGGACGGATAGCCACGTTACGAATGATTTTTCCATACAGGTGGCCACCGTCAATGGTTCGGGCAGCCAGACCGCGAACACCGTTCTCATGCGCGCCCTGTTTCAGATGGGCATCCCCGTTTCGGGCAAGAATCTGTTTCCGTCCAACATCGCTGGCCTGCCGACATGGTTCACCATCCGCGCGAGCAAGCACGGCTATATCGGCCGGAAAAAGGAAATCGACTTTCTCGTCGCAATGAATCCGGAGACGGCGCAGGAAGACGTCCGGAAGCTCGAGCCGGGCGCCGCCGTCGTCTATGACGAGCCGTTGAAGCTGAATACGGTCCGCTCGGACCTGCACTTCTACCCGGTGCCGTTCGACAGGCTGGTCGGCCCGGTCTGCCCCGAGGCACGGCTTCGGAAGCTGGTCCGCAACATGATCTACGACGGCGTTGTCGCCCAGCTACTCGGCATCGACATGGAGGAGATGCGCACGGCGCTGTACAAGCAGTTCGGGCCGAGGAAAGCCAAGGCCGCGGAGTTGAACTGGAACGCCGTGAAAGCCGGCTACGATTTCGCCGCCGCCAATCTCGTCAAGACGGACCGCTACCGCGTCGAGCGGATGAACGCCACCGCCGGGAAGATCATCATCGAAGGCAATGCGGCGATCGCGCTCGGCTGCGTGTTCGCCGGAGTCACGGTGGTGAGCTGGTATCCCATCACGCCCTCGTCTTCGGTGATCGAAGCGTTGACCACCTATCTGCGCCGCTTCCGCATCGATAAGGAAACCGGGAAAGCCACCTTCGCGGTGATTCAGGCCGAGGACGAGCTGGCTTCGATCGGCATGGTGATCGGCGCGAGCTGGGCGGGCGCGCGCGCCATGACCGCCACTTCCGGTCCCGGCATCTCGCTGATGGCCGAGTTCACCGGTCTCGGCTATTACGCCGAGGTCCCCGCCGTGATCGTCAACGTGCAGCGCGTCGGTCCTTCCACCGGCCTGCCCACGCGCACGATGCAGGGCGACATCCTCTCCACCGCCGTCCTCTCCCATGGCGATACGAAGCACCCGATCCTGTTCCCTTCCTCTCCAGTCGAGTGCTTCACGATGATGATTTCCGCTTTCGATCTTGCCGAGTACTTCCAAACGCCCGTCTTCGTCTTCAGCGATCTCGATCTCGGCATGAATAACTGGATGTCCGACCCGTTTCCCTACCCCACCGAGCCGATCAACCGCGGCAAGGTGCTCACAGCCGAGGACCTCGACCGCCTCGGCGGCTTCGCCCGCTACAAGGACGTGGACGGGGACGGCGTCGGCTACCGCACGCTGCCCGGAACCAGGCATCCCAAGGCCGCGTACTTCACCCGCGGCAGCGGCCACAACGAAAACGCCGGCTACAGCGAGCGCGAAGACGATTACATGAACAACATGGACCGCCTGGCGCACAAGTTCGAAGCCATGCGGTCCCGCGTTCCTGCGCCGTACGTGGACATCGACCAGAGGGCCCACGTTGGCATCATCTGCGCCGGTACGTCGCGCTACGCCGTTGAGGAAAGCCGCGACCAGTTGCGCGACGAGTACGGCCTCCAGACCAGCTATCTGCGCCTCAAAGCCTATCCGTTCACGCCGCAGCTTTCCGAGTTCATCCGCCGCCATGAGCGGGTTTACGTCGTCGACCAGAACCGCGACGGCCAACTGCTCCAGTTGATGCGGCTGGAACTCGACCCCGACGAAATCGCCAAACTGCGCAGCGTGCGCTACTACGGCGGGCTCCCGCTTGATGCCCGCACGGTCACGGCCGAAATCGCCGCCCAGGAGGGATTCTGATGAGCACCACTGCTGTTCCGCCGAAAAAAACGAACCGCATTGGCCTGGAAATCGCCGCCTACAAGGGAGGCAAGACCACGCTGTGCGCCGGCTGCGGGCATAACTCCGTCTCCGAGCGCTTGGTCGAATGCTTCTTTGAAATGGGGATCGAGCCCTGGAGCGTGGCCAAGTTCTCCGGGATCGGGTGTTCGTCGAAGTCCCCGGCCTACTTCCTGGGCATGGCGCACGGCTTCAACAGCGTGCACGGGCGCGCACCTTCGGTCGCCACCGGCGCCCTGGTAGCCAATCGCAACCTGCTCGGCGTGACGGTGTCCGGCGACGGCGATACCGCCTCCATCGGAATCGGCCAGTTCGTCCACATGC
Organism: Acidobacteriota bacterium; assembly: GCA_029776225.1. Taxonomy (GTDB): domain Bacteria; phylum Acidobacteriota; class Terriglobia; order Bryobacterales; family Bryobacteraceae; genus Fen-330. The sequence continues at coordinate 150,030 of JAKOTR010000060.1, forward strand.
TGCGCCGCAACGTGCGCCAGATTTACATCATCGAGAACAACGGCGTCTACGGTCTCACTAAGGGGCAGTTCTCGGCCACAGCCGACATCGGCTCCAAGCTTAAGACCGGCGTGGTGAACGACCTGCCTCCGATCGACTGCTGTCTGCAAGCCATCCACCTCGGCGCGACGCTCGTGGCGCGCTCCTTCTCCGGCGACAAGCGGCAGTTGCAGGCCATACTTAAGGCCGCCATCGCGCACCGCGGCCTCTCGGTCATCGACGTCATCTCGCCTTGCGTCACTTTCAACGATCACGAAGGCTCTACCAAGAGCTACTCGTACATGAAGGAGCACGGCGAGCCGCTGCACGAACTGGACTTCATCCCCGCTTGCGAAGACATCGCTGTGGAAATCGCAGAGGGCGAGATCCGCGAAGTCGAGATGCACGGCGGCGCGCGCCTGCGCCTGAAGAAGGTCGGCCGCGACTACGATCCCACGGACAAGCTCAACGCCGTGCGCGCGCTGGCGGAGGCCGAGAAGGAAGGCCACGTCCTGACCGGCATCCTGTATGTCGATACTTCGCGCCCAGACTTCGTCGAACTGCTGAACCTCGTCGACGAGCCGCTGGCGACGCTGCCCGAATCCAAAGTACGGCCCCCGCGCGAGGCGCTCGACCAGATCATGGACGAGTTGCGGTAGCCTGAGGGGGATGCTTCAGCACAAGCGCCTGGCTCTTGCCCTGGGCGCGCCCGCTTGGCTTGTCCTCGAACGGCAGGCCGCGGTTGTGCGCCCCGATCCGATCATTGAGAGCGGAACTCACAGAGACGGTTCCGCCGTCCGCAAGGTGCGCTGAAGTTGTCCACCCTCACGCCTGATCAATTGGACCGGCTGCGGGTGGTGCTCGTCTCGGCGCGAAACCCTCTGAACATTGGCGCCGCCGCCCGCGCGATGAGCAACTTTGGCTTTTCGCGCCTGCGCGTTGTGAACCCGTATGAAGTGGCATTCCGCGAAGCGCGCTCGGCGGTGGGCGCGGGCGCGGTGCTCGAAAACGCGGAAGAGTTTTCCAGCGTGGCCGAAGCGGTGGCGGATTGCACGCTTGTGGTGGGCACAACCGCACTCGGCAACCGCGAACTGCACCATCCGCTGCGGCAGCTCGCCTATGGAGCCAGGCTCATCCGGCAGCGGCTCGCCTCAAGCCCGGTGGCGCTGCTCTTCGGATCGGAGAAATACGGCCTCACGAACGAGGACCTCAGCTATTGCCACTGGCTCATGCGGATTCCCACGCGCAAAGAGCACGGCTCGATGAATCTCGGCCAGGCGGTCGCCGTCGCGCTCTACGAACTGATTCGCGAACCCCGCGCCGCCACGGTGAAGCCCGAACCCATCAAGCCCGCCGCCGCGGGCGACATCGACCGGCTCACCGCACTGCTGCTCGAAGCGCTCCAGGCCAGCGGATACACGAATCCCCGCACCGCGAAATCCACCGAGGAAAAAGTGCGCCGCCTGGTGCGCCGCCTGAACCTGCCCGCACGGGATATCGAAATCTGGCTGGGCATTTTTCGCCAGATTCTCTGGAAGCTAAGCGGCGGCGGGCGCTGACGCCGCCTTCAGCTCATGTACCAGCCGCCGTTGACGTTGATCGTCTGTCCGGTGAGATACCCGTTTCTGGCCAGCATCACCGCCACATCGGACACTTCGTCCACGTGGCCGAACCTGCCCACCGGGATCAGATCCGGTTTCGCGCGAGGGTTCACCGCAACCATCTCCGTCGCAATCAGAGCCGGAGCGATCGCGTTCACCGTGATGCCCTCCTTGGCCAGCAGCGAGGCGTAGGAGTGGGTCAGTCCTATGATCCCCGCCTTGGAAGCCGCGTAGTGCGGTCCCACGACGCCGCCCGTCTGCGCAGCGACCGACGAGAGATTGATGATCCGCCCCCACTTCCGCGCGCGCATGCCCGGGAGCACCGCCTGCGTCACCAGAAAACAGGATTTCAGATTGATCGCAATCAGCTCGTCCCAGTCGCGTTCGCTAATCTGTTCGAGCGGCTGGGGACGCGTCACCCCGGCATTGTTCACCAGAATGCCGATGCCTCCCAGCGCGTCCTCCGAGGTCTTTACCAACCGCTCCGCCTCCGCGCTGTTGGAGACATCGGCGCGAACCGTCACCGCGCGCCGCCCGAGCGCCCGGATCTCGGCTGCAACGCTCTCCGCTTCCGCCTCGCAAACGCGGTAGTTCACCGCTACGTTCGCCCCGGCACGCGCGAGGGCAATCGCGATCGCACGGCCGATCCCCCGGCTACCGCCGGTTACGAGTGCTGCTTTTCCCGTAATATCGTCCACGTGTGCAGTATACTTCGAATAACGGATGACAAAGGTTGAATCGAACTTCCGGCTCGCGCGGCCGCTCGACGCCGCCCTGCTTAATAACCTGGCCCGCGCACGCAGCATCTACGGAATCGCGCGCATCGAGCCCGCGCCGCAACGCGACGCCCTTCTCGTCGAGTACGACGCTTCGCGACTCACCCTCGCCGACGTCAGGGCCGCTCTTCTCCGCGCCGGAATACCGCTTGACGTTTCGCGTTAAGCGGCCCCTGAACCGTTACTGTCCGACCCGCGAATGGCCGCTGGTTATCGCGCCGCGCGCCCTTCTCTCCGCTCCCAGCCGGGTTTGAACAGCGGAATCGCGTTCTCCTGCTGGTACGGGTGCTTCAAAATCTCTTCGATGTTCAAATCGATGCCCAAGCCCGGCCGGTCGGGGATTTCAATGTACCCGTTCACCACCTCAACCGGGTTCGTCACGATCTCCTTCTCCCACGGCTCGTTGAATTCATCGAAGATTTCGTGGATGAAGAAGTTCGGCGTCGCGGCGTTCAACTGCACACAAGCCGCCGAGCAGACCGGCCCCTGCGCGCTGTGAGGGGCGATCATCCCATAGTGTGCGTCGACCAGATCGGCAATCTTGCGCGTTGCAAACAGGCCGCCCAGGTTCAGCGGCTCCGGCTGGAGAATGTTCACGCAGCCGTAGCTCAGCAATTCGATGAACTGCTGCCGGTTCGAAAAGCTCTCGCCCGTGGCGATGGGCACCGGACTGCGCCGCGCCACCTCCGCCACGGCCTTGATGTTCAAATGCGGCACCGGCTCCTCAAACCACGCGGGCCGGAACTCCGCCATCGCCTCGGCCACTTGCAGAGCCGTCGCGGTGTTGAATCGCGAGTGACCCTCGATCAGCAGGTCGACATCGGGCCCCACAGCGTCGCGCACCGCCCGGATAATGTCCATCGAAAGGTCGAACTCCCGGCGGGTAAGCATCCGCCAGTTGTTTCCGAACGGGTCGAACTTGAGCGCGGTGTACCCGCGCGCCACCACCGCCCGCGCCTTCTCAGCGAAGCTCTCCGGCTCGCGCGGCCCGCGATACCATCCATTCGCGTACGCCCGCAGCTTTTCGTGGCACCGCCCGCCCATCAGGTTGTAGACCGGCTGGTTGCAGGCCTTACCTATGATGTCCCAGCAGGCGATCTCGATGGCCGCGACCGCGCACATGTGGGTCTGCCCGCCCTCGGTGTACACGTCCCGGATCAGCTTCTGCGAAATGATCTCGATCTGGAACGGATCCATCCCGAGGATGAGCGGCTTCAGCTCGTGTATGGAGGCTTCCACTGTCTTGGCGAAGAAGTTGGCCGTGCCTTCCCCGATTCCATACAGGCCCGAATCGGTGATCACTTTCGCGAACAGCCAGTTCTTCCAGGGATTTCCGGCAATATAGGTCTCAATGGCAGTGATTTTCATCGTATCTATTAGACCAGAGAGGTACGCAGCGTTGGGTTATCATGGTCGAAGCCGTGACCAAGGAAGAGATCATTCTAGCAGGCCGTGAGTACCTGTTCCCAGCCGTTTTTCACTACTACCGCGAGCCCCTCGTCATAACTCGCGCGAAGGACCAGCACGTCTGGGACGCCGACGGAAACCAGTACCTGGATTTCTTCGGCGGCATCGTCACGATCAGCGTCGGGCACTGCAACGAAAAGGTTACCGGCAGGATTTGCAGTCAGCTTCAAACCCTGCAACACGCTTCGACTGTGTACGCCACCGCGCCGCAGGCCGCGCTCGCCGCGAAGATCGCATCTATCACGCCGGATCGCCGCCTTACGAAATCGTTTTTCACCAACAGCGGCACCGAGGCGAACGAGACCGCCATTCTGGCCGCGCGCTGCTATACCGGCTCCACCGAGATCATCGCGCTGCGCCACTCCTATCACGGCCGCACGTCGCTGGGTATGACGCTCACCGGACAATCGAGCTGGCGGCTCGGCGCGCCCGAGCCCGGCGTCGTCTTCGCGCACAACGCGTACTGTTACCGCTGCCCCTTCGGGCTCTCGTATCCTTCCTGCGATCTGCGCTGCGCGCGCGACGTCGAAGAACTCATCCGTACGGCGACTTCGGGCCGCATAGCCGGCTTCATTGCCGAGCCGCTGCAGGGCGTCGCCGGCTACATCACGCCGCCGCGCGAGTACTTTTCCGTCGTCGCCGAGATCGTGCGCAACTACGGCGGGATTTTCATCAGCGACGAGGTCCAGACCGCCTGGGGACGCACCGGCGGCAGGTGGTTCGGAATCGAGCACTGGGACGTTGTGCCGGACGTGATCACCAGCGCCAAGGGGCTCGCCAACGGCCTGCCCATCGGCGTCACCGTCGCCACGCCGGAGGTGGCAAACTCCGTCCGGGGCCTTACCATTTCCACCTTCGGCGGAAACCCGGTGGCTGCCACGGCCGCTCACGCCGTTCTCGAGTTCATCGAGGAGAACGCCCTGGCCGCCAACGCCGCCGAAACCGGCGCCTACCTGCGGGAATGCCTGCTTGAGCTTCAGGAGAAGCACGAGATCGTTGGCGACGTCCGCGGCATGGGCCTCCTGCAGGCGATTGAACTCGTCCAGGACCGCAAGACCAAAGTTCCCGCGCCCGCCGCCGCGAACTGCGTGCTCGAAGCAGCCAGGGAAAACGGCCTGCTGGTGGGCAAGGGCGGCCTCCACGGCAACGTGATTCGCATTTCGCCGCCGCTGAACATCAGCCGCGCCGACGTGGACGAATTCACCCGCCTGCTGGACGCCAGTCTCGCCCGCGCAAACGCATTGGGAGCCTGATTTCTATGGAAGAGCGTGCTTTTTTCATCGAGTCGCAGACCACCCGGCCTCTGGAGCTTCAATGTCCGTTTTGCCGCACCTCCGCTACTTACGAACTTCGCTGGATGGTGCGCAAGAAAAAGAACCGCCCGCCCCAAGGCGCTGATGAACTCGACCGCGCCCGCTTCGAAAAGGCGCAGAGCTACATGGTGCTGCTCGACGATAAGGTGTCCTGCAAAAACCTGCGCTGCCGCAAACGCTTCGACGTTTCCGGCATCAAGACAATGGCCTTCCTCAACGCCGAGGGCGGCCTGCCCAAGGACTGAGCATGCCCCCTGGCTCTTGTCCAGCCCGCGTCCTCGCTGGTGTACACTATGAATCTAGGGAGGTGGGTCTTCTCGAGTAGCGACGATCTCCCCAAAGCGGTAGCTTCGGTATTAGAAAAGACTACTGCGGCCCTTCTCGCCCTCTTTTTCCCCGACGACTGCCGCATCTGCGGCGCACCCCTTCGTAACATCTCGCGCGTCCCCGTCTGCCCCGACTGCCTGAGCCAGCCGGAACCCCTGGCAGCCGACTATTTCTGCGTATCCTGCCGCACGCCTTTCGTAAATCCGGCGCCGCTCGGCGCCGACGGACGGTGCGCGCTCTGCCGCCGGGGCTTGCGCGGCTTCGACGCCGCGTACTCTTACGGCGCCTACGAAGGGGTTCTCCGCGAGCTGATTCACCTGTTCAAGTACGCGCGGATCAGGCCGCTCGCCGGCCCGCTCGGCGAAATCCTCGCCCGCGCCATTCCGCGCGATCAGAGGTTCGACGCCGTCGTTCCCGTCCCGCTTCACTGGTGGCGCCGCTGGCAGCGCGGCTTCAATCAGTCGGCGCTGCTCGCCGCGGCCATCGGCCGGAGATACGGTATCCCGGTCCGGGCCGCCCTGCGCCGTGTCCGCGCCACTCCTTCCCAGGCGGGGCTGACGAACGCGCGCCGCCGCTCGAACGTCGCCGGGGCCTTTCGTGCGCGGAAAGCGCTGGTGGCGGGCCGCCGCATCCTGCTGGTGGACGACGTGATGACTACCGGCGCCACTGCCAGCGCGTGCGCCGCTGCGCTGAAGAGCGCCGGCGCGAAGTATGTGGCTCTGCTGACGCTCGCCCGCGTGGACAGACGTTCCTGGGTCGAGCCGCTCCAGGTCCGTCCCGATACGGTGGGGGTTACATGATGTCCGGCGTGAATGGGTTGCAAAAACCGGTGTTGGTGCTGAATGCCAGCTACGAACCAATTAATATCTGTGCGGCCCGGCGCGCGCTCGTGTTGATCCTCAAAGGAGTCGCCGCGCCCGAGGAGTTCTCAAACGGCTTTCTGCATTCCGCGAGACAGGCGCTCCGTATGCCTTCCGTCATTCGCCTGCTGGAGTACCGCCGCATTCCGCACCAGACCCGCGCCCTTTCGCGCAAGAACATCCTCATGCGCGACCGCTACACGTGCCAGTATTGCCAGCGCACATTGCCATCCAACGAACTCACGCTCGACCACGTAATTCCGCGCTCGCGCTCCGGAGAGACTTCCTGGGAAAATCTCGTCGCCTGCTGCCACCGCTGCAACAACCGCAAGGGAAACCGCACCCCCGAGGAAGCCGGAATGCGTCTCCTCCGTCCTCCGCGGCCCTTCACCCTGCACACCAGCCGCCACCTCATGCGCCTGCTGGGAAAGAGCGACGACCAGTGGCGCAAGTACCTCTTCTTCTGAGCCGCGGCGCGCGCAGTTTCATCCCGTCTCAATAGCCGGCGGATCGTGATAGCCTGAGCGGTTGCGTTTGATGCCGTCACACATGATCACGAGGCACAGGGCCGCCGTCATTGCGGCCTGGCTGGCGTTCCTTGTGCGCGGCGCTTTCTACTGCGTGGAGCAGCCGTTGTGGGAAGGATACGACGAGTGGGCCCACTTCGCGTATATCCAGCATGTCGCCGAGCATGGGAGCCTTCCGTCCAGACAGGACGCGGTTTCTCCCTTTGTAGCCAGGTCGCTGCAACTCGCGCCATTGCCGCGTTCGGCCGCCGAGGTGTTGCCGGGCACCATCACGCACGATCTTTTCTGGCAGCTTCCCGAAGACGAGCGCGCCCGCAGGCAGGAAGAGCTGCTCCGGTTATCACCGGCGACGCCGCCTGCGAGAGAGCAACTTAACGCCAAACAGTACGAAGCCCAGCAGCCGCCCCTTTACTATCTCCTCCTGGCGCCTGTGTATATGCTCGCCAGGACGTTGCCCCTGCCGGCGCAGGTGCTGTTGCTGCGGCTCCTGAGCATGGCTATCGCCTCCTGCGTAGTCTTCTTGATGTACTCGATCGCTGACCACGTCCTGCACCGGCAGGATCTCGCCATTCTCACCGCGATTCTGGCGGCGTGTCTTCCAGGACTGTACATCGGTGTGTGCAGAATCGGAAACGATCCCCTGGCGATCGTTCTGATCGCGGCGATGGTCCTGGTCTCGATACGTACCTGCTACCGGCCGCCCGGCGCTTTTCAGTGGATCGGAATGGGACTTCTTTTCGGCGCCACCGCGCTGGCGAAGGCGTATGCGCTCGCCGTCTGGACGCTGCTGCCGCTTGTGGCTGTCTTGTTGCTGGCGAGGCATCCGGAACGATGGAAGCGCACGGCGCTGGGGTTCGGCCTGGCAAGCATCGCCGCGATCGCCGTCGCGGGCTTCTGGTACGGGCAGAACCTCATCAACACGGGGACGCTCTCGGGAGAGCAGTTGCATGTCGCTGCGGCGCGCCTCACCCTGGCGGAAAAGCTTGCGGCGCTATTCGCGATGGACTGGCGGCGCGTCGTTGACTCCGCGGCATTCTCGCACATCTGGGTCGGCGGGTGGAGCTTTTTGGTGGTCCGTAGCTGGATGTACCGCGTGTTCGAGTTAATCGCGTTGCTGGGCGCTGCCGGCCTGGCGGTGCACGCAGTTCGAATCTTCCGGCACTCGTCGTGGAAACACGCCCAGGATCTGCTGATACCGCTGGCCGCCGCGATCATGATGTACGCGGCGCTCGCCTATCACTCCCTGATGATCTTTCTGGAAAAGAGCATCTCGATGGGCGCCGGCTGGTATCTCTATTCGGTGATTGCGGCTGAGGTTGTTCTTCTGGCGCTCGGGATCCGCGCCCTGCTTCCCGCCAACGCGTCCCGCTGGGCCTTGGCTGCCGTGTGTTGGCTCGCCGCCGCCCTGGATCTCTACACAATGCACTTCCTGCTCATGCCCTACCACAGCGGGCTAATCCGTCACGATGCGTCGGGATCGCTGGCTTCGTTCAAGCTGCCGGTGCTAAAGTCCGCGAGCCTGTTCGAGAGAATCTCCCTAAACAAACCCCTGGATGCCGGACCCATCGCAGCGTTGTGGTTGGCTTATCTTTGCGCGACGATAGGACTTTTCGTTCTGGCCGCCCTCGCCGCAAGGGCCGGTTGGTTTGAAACCCGTCAGAACGGAAAATCGCGCCGGGCGGCGGTTTGAGTACGGCCCATATAGCGGATGGGGTTTTCCGCCCTGCCCTGCCGCCGTACTTCATAGTGGAGATGCGGCGCCGTGGCGCGGCCCGAGCTCCCCACCGCGCCGATCATTTCTCCTTGCCGGATCTCCTGGCCTGGCACAACGGCGAAGCTGGAGAGGTGGGCGTATAAGGTCTGTAAACCGTTGCCGTGATCGATAATTACCGTGCGGCCGTACCCGCTAATGAATTGCGCTTGCACGACGTAGCCGTCGGCCGCCGCGCGGACCGGCGTGCCCGTCGGCGCGGAGATATCCACGCCGCGATGGAAGGCGCCTTCTCCCGAAAATGGATCCGTGCGGTTCCCAAAATACCCGCGCAGAGTGCCCTCCACCGGCCACATCGACGGATAGGTGTTGACCTGCCAGAACCTGGCAGACCGGCGCGGATAGCGGGTGAGATTGGCGGTCCGCAGCAGGTCGTATTCCTCGATGGATTGCTGCACCGTGGGAAGCAGCGAGCCTTCCTGGGAAATGTCGGAAGGCCCCTCCAGCAACTGCTTCAGTCCGTAAACCATTGAAATTTCGCTAGCAAGCAGTTGCAGGTTCGCAAGCTGGGCGTGCGTTTCTTCCTTTTCGCTTTGCAGCTTCTGATATCGCTGCCGTAATGCGGAAATCTCCTGGCGCAACGAGTTGTAATCGGCGACCTTCCAGGCCATCCGGGCATAGGACGATATGGCGCCAATCACGGAGAAGCAACCGGCCACGGCCAGGCCGAGAATCAGGTAAACGACGCGGTGTGGGATCTGCACCCTCCGCAGCCTGCCATGCATCGAGTGGGCAAGCACGAGGATGAAATACTGCTGCTTCATGGAGTTTTCTCGCAATGACGGTGCGGGCCGTACGCGCAGGCACTCCACCCGCGTGATTCGTGCAGGACGCGCACGAACTTGGGAATTTATCAATTCCAGCTCTGGGTGTCAAGGATAAGGTGGTCCTTTTAGCAAACCTTAAGGTGGGCGGCTTAGCCAAGGGGCCCCCGGAGTCACAGTTCCCGGAAACGCAACCTGTGGTATGTACGTCTGAGGGGCTTAGCCGCGCAGTGAAACAGCTTTTTATTAGCTGGGCTGCCGCGCCCCTTACGGTTGCTACCCTGGAACCAGGGAGGGACTATGGCGCGATGGGGGATTTTTTTGTTTGTGGCAGCGCTCGCCGCGGCGCAACAGACAGCGCCGATCGGCATCGTGCGCGGCACGCTGATCGATCGGGACGAAGCGCAGTCCGGTGAGATGATCGTGCGGCTCAAGGATAACCGGGTCTACAGTTTCCAGTTCGACGCCAAGACCTACGTCGAAAAAGACAAAAGGTCCGTTCCGGTGACCGCTCTCCGCGCCGGGGACACGCTGGAAATTCTGTCCGATGCCGGCAGCGATCCGCAGCGCCGGTACGCCCGTACGGTAAAAGTGGTCGAGGAAGACCCGCCCCCGCCGCCCTATCGCGTGCGCCTGCGGCGCCAGTCCCCACCACAACGTTCGATCATCGATGAGATCTTCCCGCGCGGGAACCTGACCTTCGCCGGAATCGTCGCTTCGGTGGGCCGCGATTCGCTCCTGCTGCGCACGCGCCAGACCCGGACACGGTTTATCCTGCGCCCGGACACGCGCTTTCTCTGCGACGGGTTGCCTGTGGATCCCGGCGGGCTGGCGGTGAATACCAGAGTGTTCGTCAGGGCCGGCAGGAACGTCTATAACGAGCTGGAGGCATTTCAGGTGATCTGGGGGAACATTCTGAAACCTGACTAAAGCCTCCGTCCGGCCCGCGCCCCGGGTGGGATTGTCTGGAAGAGCCAGCGGTGTCTGGCCTGCTATACTAAGGAATTCTGAATTCGCCCATTATGAAGCATTTAGCGGTATTTCTCCTGGCTGCAAGCGGTATGATGGCAGCCGATTTCGGAACGGGCCAGGCGGCCCGGGCCGTTATTGGGCAGCCGACCTTCACAGCCCAATTACCCGACTCGTCCGACGTCGTGCTGGGCGGCGTGGGCGGGGTCGCCTACGCCAATGGGAAACTCTTCGTCACGGACGCCAACCGCGTCGCCGCGACGCCGATCAACCACCGCGTCCTCATCTTCAACGTCTCCGAGTTTCTTCCGCGCCCGGACGCAGAGATACCGCAGACGGATCCGCCCTCTCGCTGCCCGCTGTGCGTGGGCAAGGCCAGCGTCGTGCTCGGGCAGGAGGACTTCACGGGATCGGAATGGCACATCGGGCCGAGCGGTATGCGCCTTCCCACCGCGGTCGCATCCGATGGCATTCGCCTCGCCGTAGCCGATACGGACAACAACCGGATCCTCATCTGGAACAGCATCCCCACGACCAATAACGCGCCCGCCGACATCGTGATCGGCCAGCCGGATTTCAACAGCACCGCGCCGAACGCGGGAACGGGCGATTCCCGCGTGCCCAGCCCGCGCTCGCTCCGTTCGCCCCAGGGTGTCTGGATTCAGGACGGGCGGCTCTTCGTTGCCGATACTTTAAATAAGCGCGTCCTTATCTGGAACAGTTTTCCCACCGAGAATTTCCAGCCGGCCGACGTGGTTCTGGGCCAGCCGGATTTCTACACCGCCATCGAACCGGATATTCAGGCCAGCGCGAAAACGCTGCTGGATCCAGTCTCGGTCACTTCAGACGGCGTGCGCCTGTTCGTCAGCGATCTCGGCCATCACCGCGTGCTGATCTGGAACTCCATCCCGACGACCAACCAGCAGCCTGCCGACGTCGTTGTGGGGCAGCCAAATATGACGTCCGCGGTGGCCAACTACTCCCATACGTTCAAAGTGGACGAAACCGGCAAGATCATCGAGCGGACCAAGGTGCTGTGCGACCCCGACGGCGGAAAGGATGACAACGGTCTTCCCACCTACCCGGCGCGCTGCGCCGCAACGCTGGAGTACCCGCGCTTCGCGCTGTCCGACGGGACGCGCCTCTTCATTGCCGACGGCGGCAACGACCGCATCCTCGTTTTCAACCGCATCCCGACTACAAACGGAGAGGCCGCGGACGTCGTCCTCGGCCAGATCAACGACCACCTGACGCAGACCTCCGACAACCCGGACAACCCGGACGTCGAGCGCAGGGCAAGTACCGACTCGGTCCGCACGCCGACGTCGCTGGCCTGGGACGGCGAAAACCTGTATGTGAGCGAGCCCTTCAGCCGGCGCGTGCTGGTGTTCACTGTGGGCGGGCCGATCCTGCCGCTCACTGCCGTTCGCAACGCCGCCAGCCTCGATGTTTTCGCCGTGGGCTCCATCACTCTCGGCGGAGAGATCCAGGAGAACGACGAAATCACCATAAAAATTCGCGACAAGGAATACAAGTACAAGGTCAAAAAGGACGACACGTTCGAGTTAATCATTAGGGAGCTCGTAAATCTGATCAACGCCGGAGACGGCGATCCGTGGGTGCTGGCCACCGAAAATCCCACACTGTTGGCCGTCAATCTTACTTCACGGGTAGGGGGCAAACTGGGCGACGAGACCGAGATTTCCGCTTCCGTCTCGCCCGACACGGCTAGGATCACCGCGAGAGCGAGTGGCAACACTCTGGGCGGCGGCGGCTTCGCCGCCAAGCTGGCCCCGGGCAGCCTCATCTCCATCTTCGGGAACGATCTGGCGGAAACGACCATGGCGGCGCCGCCGGATGCGGATCCCCTGCCCTCGGAACTCGGGGGCGTCAGGGTTTACGTCGACGGAAGGGCGGCTCCGATCATCGCGGTCTCGCCCACCCAGATCAACGCGCAGCTCCCGTTTGAGGTGCTGGATGCCACCAGCGTCAGCGTCTACGTGCGAACCCAGCGCAGCGATGGCACTGTAACCAACACCACCGCCATCGGCGTGCCGATCATTCCAGCGAACCCCGGCGTCTTTACTTACGGAGGCACCGACCCGCGCCCTGCAGTGGCCATGCACGGCAGTTCCCACGCAACGGGCACCATCTATATCGAAGGCACTGCTAAAGAAGGGGACGAGATCACCGTCACGATCGAGGACAGGACTTATAAGTACAAGCTCACCGCGGATGACACCCTCGAGTCGGCCCGGGACAGACTCATTGAGCTGATCAACACCGATCCGCAGGTCTTTGCCATCCCGAGCACCCACCACCGGTACATCCGGCTGCGCGCGCGTGTGCAAGGCCCCGCAGGCAATGGCATCCGGTTTAGCGCCACCGCCGACGGAGGAAACGTTGTCGTGGGCGGCACCAACTCAAGGCTGTGCTGCGCTAACGTCGAGGGCGCGCTGATCACGGAGGACAACCCCGCGGTCCCCGGCGAAAACATCATCATTTACGCCACCGGGCTCGGCATGGTGCATCCCGACGAGGCGAAATTCGCCACCTACACCGGGTACACGTACAAAGGACCTTTCAGCAACGCTCCCGACGAGTTTGTATCGGCGATGGTGGGCGGCAAGACGGCCAACGTGCTCGCGGCCGGTATGAAACCGGGAACGGTGGGCATCTACGAAGTTCACCTCGAGCTGAACTCGGATCTCCCGACCAACCCGTTAACGCAACTTACCATCGCCCAGGACATTTACGTCAGCAACATCGCGACGATCCCGCTCTGGAACCCGAACGAGCAGGCGAACCCGCTCCAGTAGCGGGTTCCCGGGCAGGCCGGGCCGCTTACGGATGGCTGAATTCGTGCGCCCGCGGGATCAGCTCAAAGTAGGTGTCTGACGGCACGTTTGTGTGCCAGTAGCCTGCCCATTGCGCGTAGGCCACAACGCCCAGGAATACCGCTGCGATCCCGGCCGCCATCGCCCAGACGGGCACGCGCCGCTTCTTCACCGTCACCATCTCCAGCGCGCCCTCGGCCGGGCACACCGCCACGCATTCCATGCAAGCCGTGCACTCGGCCGATTTGACCGTCACCAGCTTGTCCACAGGAAGCAGCGACGGGCACGCCTTCGCGCACTTCGCGCAATCGATGCACAGGCTCTCCTCCCGCCGGATCCGGAGCGGGCTCAGCAGCGCGGGAAACCCCAGCAGCGCGCCGTAGGGGCACAAGTACCGGCACCAGAAGTTCTGCAAAAAAATCGAGAGCAGAACCAGCACCCCAATCACCACCGCCGCGGTCACGCTCAGGTAGCGGAAGAAGTTCATCATCTTCACGTCGGCGATCACGCCATAGGGGCCTTCCAGAAACGCGCGAATCGCGGCCACCGACATCCCGCCTATCGCGTAAAGGAACAACCCAAGCAGGATGTACTTCAAGCCTCGCAGCGGGATATCCGCCCACCGCGGCAGGCGGAAGTTGCGCCCGAACGTCCGCCGGCCGAACCGCCACAGCATTTCGGAAATCGTGCCGATGGGGCACAGCCAACTGCAAAACGCTTTCCGGAACAGGAACGCGATACCCAGAAACGCCATCAGCAGGAACATTCCCGCCGGATGGACCGCCGGAACCTCTCCCGTCAGCAAATACGCCTTCAGGTTCATCAACCCGGCAATGGGAAGCCAGCCCTCGACCCCCGGCGGCCGTTGTGCCCACACAGTCTGCCCGCCTGTCTCGTAGAACCGGACGAAAAGGTAGAACTCCACTCCAATCCAGAGGTTCAGAACGAGGAATGCGAACTGCACGGCACGGCGGAGCCGCTGCGAGTAGTCGCCCCGCCGCCGCTTCAAGATTTTTTTCTTCACCCGCTTGATGGCAGTTGCCTCACTGGGGGTTGCCTGAGCCGCCATAAGCCCCAGATTAATGCGGCCGTTGACGGTATGCAGTGACCTGTATCACGAGGGCGTAAGCAGCCCGGCCCCCGTGACCAAAGTCACAGGCCGGCCCCGCCGGGGTGCTATCGTCCCGATGGGGGGGCTCTCCATGGATCTCGGGATCAGGCTCATTCGAATTGCGTCGGTCTACATGCTGGTTGGACTGGCCGCAGGCATTGCAATGGCAGTGTCAAAAGACTACACATTCCTCTCGGTGCACTCGCACATCCTGTTGCTGGGCTGGACTACCATGGCGCTCACCGGCCTCGTATATCGTGTGCTGCCCCACTGCACGAATACCAGGCTGGCCGGCTTCCACTTTTGGGCTCACAATACCGGACTGCCGCTGATGATGATCAGCCTTACGCTTACCCTTCTCGGTAACGATGCCGCCGAACCGCTAATCGGGATCGGCTCGATCCTTGTGCTGGCATCCTTGGCCGCCTTCACCCTCAACGTGTTTTCCGCCCGCCGCGCCGGAACGGATCAGAACGAAATGTTGACGATCTCGTCGCCGCCCGCCGCCGCGCGCACCCGTACGTGAAGATTGCCTGACGCCTTATCGTAAAACCACCTGCCGGGCGCAAGCCGGTCGCGGCTGGAGACCTGAACGAACAGCTTCGTCCCCATCTCCACCTTCCGGCACGGAGGGCTGTGGTGCACGACCCATTCGTACGTCCGCGCCTTGAGGCTCTCGGTCTCCAACCGCATGAACTCTCCCGCCGGGGCCGCGTGAACCTGCGAGATGTCCCGCAGGTCCTCCTCGTAAAGGAAGAACTCGGCCGCGAGTTTCGGGAAGTAGTGAAGCTCCATCGGGCCTCCCGCCTCCGCCGCCGCCAAGGGCAGAATCGAGCCGTTGCGCACGAATATGGGCATCTCTCCGGGGACCACAGGCACCGTGGCCACCTGCCTCCCGTTGTACGTTTTGTTCGTCCGCAGGTCCGTCCAGATCCCCTGCGGAAAATAGACCTGGACGCTGTCCACGTTCCCAAGCACCGGCGCAACCAGCAGCTCGTCTCCCACCATGAACTCGTCGGTGTACTTCCACGCCTCCGCGTCTTTCGGGAACTGCATGACCAGCGGATGAATCACGGGGATGCCGCGCGTCGCCACCTCGTATCCATACGCGAGCATGTACGGGACCAGCCTCGTTCGCCAGGTCTGCATGGAGCGATACGGCGCGCGCGTGTCGCTCGTCGCGCCTGCCAGAGGGATGAACGCGGCAAGCTGCGCCGCACGCTCATAGACGCCGCCGCCCGCGGCCTGATACGGCGCGAGGTTGAACTCCGGAACCTGCATTCCCGACATGCTCTCGTGCTGGAGCCTGTATACGGTCTTCCGCAGATCCTCCCACGATGCCGCCGCCGGCGCTGCGGCTGCCTTGCGCACCGCAAGCTCCTTTGTTCCGAAGTCCTCGTACTCGCCCGTCGCCTCGTAGTGCTCCTCCATGATCTGCTTCGGCGTCGGGCCGTGATAATAGAAGTACTCGATGCGATCGCCCGGAACCGTCACCCGCCGGATTTCCTTGTCCGTCGATCCAAGGTCAAACCTGTATGTTCCCGGGGTGCGGAAGTACTCGCCATAGCCGCGCGTCGATACCAGAAACGGCCGCCTTGTCTCGACAACCGACCCCCGCCGGTCCAGATTGGCGCCGGTATGCGGCCCCAGGCCATAGAACCGCTCGGTTGCGGATACACCGCTCTCCATCCGCACGACTCCGTCCGCCCGGGTGAAGACGGCCCATGTGCGCCGTCCGCCTGAGCTCGTCACGTCGATGCGGTTGCCGCTCTTGTCCACCTCGACCGTCAGGTAGCCGGTCTTGAACCGTATGCGCTCCCCGAGGTCCTCGACCGTCACGTCTACCCGTTCGGCGCTCACTCGCCTCGATTTGCCAGGAGCCGCGCCCCACGCCCGCGAGTAGCGGAACGTGCTCGTGCTCACCCATTCCACTTCCGCCCAGCCCTCCGCCGGGCTCAGCTCAAACGTATTCGTCCGTCTCGTCTGCCCAGGCAGACATACCGCCAGCAGCGCTACTGCAAAGATGGATCTTGACATTTATAGAGTGACCAGCCGTTGTTGAATTTCGCCTGTAACGCGCGCTCCGTCCTCTCCCACGAACACGTTCACCTCGGAGCGTATGCCGAATTTGGGAAGATAGATTCCCGGCTCCACGGAAAAACATGTCCACGGAATCACGCGGCGCTCGTCGTGGGTTTCCAGATTATCCATGTTCGCCCCGGCGCCGTGAACCTCCGTGCCGATCGAGTGCCCCGTCCGGTGTACGAAATATTCGCCGTACCCCTGCTCGCGGATGAACCCGCGCGCCGCGTCGTCCACTTCATACCCGCGCAGCTCGCGCCCCGCGCTCACCGCCTCCTGAACCGTCTTCACCGCGCGGTCGCGCGCTTCACGCACCACCTCGAATACTTTCACTACCTCGCCGGGCGGCTCGCTGCCGCAGAACCCGGTCCAGGTGATGTCGTAGTAGACGCCGCCGGGCGCGTCCGTCTTCGCCCACATGTCGATCAGCAGAACGTCGCCCCGCCGTATCTCGCGATGCGCGTCTTGCTCCGGCTCATAGTGCGGATTCGAGCAGTTCTCGTTCACCGCCACGATCGGGCCGTGGTCCGTCGTCAGCCCCGCCTGCTTGAAGCCGTCGAGAATAAACCGCTTCACATCGAACTCGGTCACGCGCCGGCCGTTCCGCAGGCAGTCCGAAACCAGCCGGAATGCATCGCGCCGTAGTTCATCGATCTTGCGCCCCGCCTCGAGATGCCGCTCCAGGTTCACCGGCGTCCACCGCGCCTCGAAGTACTGCACCAGGTCCGCCGAACTCACCACCTCCACGCCCGCGCCGCGCACGAGTTCCACCGTCCCCGCATCCACCATCGATACGTACGGAATCGCGCACTGCGGCGAATACTGCATCGCTATGCGGCGGCAGCCCTCCAACAGGCGCCGCAGACCCTCCACCTGTTCCGCCCAGCTCGCATACCGCGCAACGCTCCCGGGCAATCCCTCGAGCACCGATGCCTCGATGCGGTGCACCAGTCCCCGCGGCTCACCGTTCGCCGGGATCAGGTAATACCAGCGCCGGGTTGCCGCCCGTTGCGGCAATCCCAAAATGCGGTACGCCAATGGGTCGCGCTGGTGATGGTCGAAAAACAGCCATCCATCCAGTCCTTCTTCTTTCAAATGCTGCTGAATCGCGGTCAGGTCCATAGCTCAGGCCTTCTCGAAAAACGGCTCCCACTTCTCCCGCGGCGGCGCCGCCGTCAGCAGGCTCACCAGGATCAGACTCGAAAGCGACACGCCCAGCGCGGGATAGATGGCGTCGATCCCGAACGGCGAGCCCGTCACATTCCAAACCACGGTCACCACCGTCCCGAGCCCAATCGAAGCGATCGCGCCTTCCGTGGTCGCCCGCTTCCAGAAGAACACCGCCATCACCACCGGCGTCACCGCCGCCCCGTACACCGTGTACGCGTACAGCGCTGCGCCCAGAATCGATTCGAAGTATGCCGCCTGCGCCAGCGCATACCCGCCCAGCAGGATTACTACCAGCCGCGAAACGACTAACTTCCGCCGCTCCGTCGCCCTGCGGTCGATAAAGCGCGTGTAAATGTCGTGAATGATGTTGGTAGCTGGAGAGAACAGGTAATTATTCGCCGTCGAGATCACTTTTGCGAACACGCCGCCGAGTAGCAGCGCCCCTAACACCGCCGGCAGTCCCAGCCGCGCGGACATCGGAATGATCTCCCGCGGATTCTCCGGATGGAACTTCGCGCTTCCCACCACCGCGATCGCCACAATCAGCGTTTCCAGCACCAGCGTGCCCACGATCCAGCCGGCCACCGCGTACTTCGCGTCCTTCTCCGAACGCGCCGAGAAAAACTTCTGGTACATGCTCTGGTTGCCGATCAGCAGCAGCATCGTAGGGAACATGAATCCCAGCGCCTGCCTCAAATTGATCGAACCCAGCGCCTGAAAGTGATTATCCGGCAGCGCCTGCCGCACCTCGCTCCATCCGCCCACGCCGTGCAGCAAGACCGGAAACGCCGTTATCACGACGCCGGTCACGAGCGCGCCGATCACCAGGTCCAGGTAGGCCACCGACGCCATGCCCGCCCCGGCCGTGAATGCGATGACGAACGCCGCGATCAAATACATGCCGTTCTGCCGGCTCAGCTCCGGAAAGATCAGGTGCAGAATATCGCCGCCCGCTTTGATCTGGTAGCTCGTGATCGTCGTGTACGCGATCACGATCGCGATCGTGCCCAGCACGCGCGCCGTCGCGTTGTACCGCGCCTCGAGCAGGTCCGGCACCGTGAACTGCGCGAACCGCCGCGCACGTCCCGCGATCCCCCAGATGATCAGCAGGCCGATCCATCCCCCCGCCGGCTGCCACAGCGCCGCAAAACCGTTCCTGTATGCGTTCTCGCCGCCGGCAAACAAGCTGCCCGCGCCGATCCACGACGAAAGCAGCGTGAAAACCAGCACGCCCCACGGCAGCTTCCGCCCCGCCACCAGAAAGTCCGCCTCGTTTCGGACTCTCCTCGCCTTCCAGATCGTCACCGCCGACAAAATCGCGACGACGCTTGTTACTACTATTACGTAAATCACTGCTTAGAGAGCCCTCCCCATCACTTTCCGGTGCCGCACCTCTGTCGGGAAACTGGCCAGCCCTGCGGCGCCTCTCGGATCCACCACCCGGAAGCTTAACACGTCGTCCAGCCAGTCCTGGCTCGTTCCGTCCCAATGCTGGGTAGCCGCGGTCACCGTGTATTCCTGCTGCGCCAGCAGGCAGTCAAACTCGAATTCCACCTCGAGTTCCTCGCCCGCTGCCACATCGCCTAGCTCGCGCTTTTCCAGCCGTGTATTCGTCCCGAAAACATCGATACCCAGCCGGTTGCGGATCATGATACCGATAATCGGATCGCTCGAGCTGCGCCGGAATCGCGCCGCCACTCTTATCGACACGCGCTCTCCGCTCAGCACAATTCTGCACGGCTCGCCCGCGCTGTTCACAAGCTCCACGCGCGTGATCTCGCTCGTCCCGTCGCCGTGCCGGAAACTGCTTGCCAGCGCCGCCGCGCCCGCTTCGTTCCCGCTGCGTTTCTCCCGTTCCACCACCAGCCCCACGTAGCGGTTCACCACGTCGCGCGGGCTGCCCTCCGCCTCCACGCGCCCGTTCAGCATCAGCACCGCGCGGTCCGCCAGCCGCTTCACCAGGCCGAGATCGTGCGACACGAACAGCACGGTCACCTTCCGCTCTTTGAGTTCTTCAAACTTATGAATGCAGCGGTTGGCGAAAATCGCGTCGCCCACGGCCAGCGCCTCGTCCACGATAAGAATCTCCGGCTCCACATGGATCGCCGTCGAGAACGCCAGCCGCACATACATGCCGCTCGAGTACTCCTTCACGGGCCGGTCGATAAAATCGCCGATATCGGCAAAGGCAGCGATCCGCGGGAATGCGCGCTCGATCTCACCGCGCGGCAACCCCATCACCTCGCCGCTCAGAAACACGTTCTCGCGCCCGGTGAACTCCGGATTGAACCCCGCGCCCAGCTCCAGCAGCGCCGCCACGCGCCCCTGCGTCGCAACCCGCCCTCGCGTCGGCCGCAAAATCCCGCTCACGATTTCAAGCAGCGTGCTCTTGCCCGAACCGTTCGGCCCCACGATCCCCAGGACCTCCCCGCGCTCCACCCGCAGGCTCACATCCTTCAGCGCCCAGAAATCGGAATGCGCCCTCCGCGAACCGAACGGCAGCAGCTCGAAAATGCGGTCGGACGGACGCCGGTACTGGTGAAACACCTTCCAGACGTTCTGTACGACGACTGCGGCCAATGCGTTCTCCTGCCTAACGCGGAACCCCTGAGCGGATCTGTTTCGTCAGCCGCGCGAAGCGCTCCCCAAAGCGCCGCGCCTCTTCCCGTTCCTTCTCGCTGATCCCTTTGTCTTCTCCCGCCGTCGTCGCCTGCGCGCCCGTCGTTCCGTAGCCCTCTTCATCCACCCCGCCGATCACGATGAAGCGCATCGCCAGAAACGCCGCCACCGCCGAAAGCCGCGTCAGATCCTTCCCTGACGCTATTGCGCCGCCGGTGCAGAACACTCCGGCCGTCCGCCCCTCGCCCAGCTCTTTGCCGGCTTTCGAAAGCGCCTCTCCCACACGCTCCACAAAACGCCGCGCTTCGGCGGACATATCCTGCCAATACACGGGCGTGCCCAGCACAATTCCATCGGCTCTCAAAATGTCCTCCGCGCTCGCGTCGGACGTCTTGCGCACCATCACTTCAACGCCCGCCACGCGTGCCATGCCCTCCCGGACAGACTTCGCCAGCGTTTCGGTATTACCTGTTTCGGAGTGATATGCGATCAGTATGCGCACCGGCGCCGCCGCCAAAATCCACGGCGCGAGTGCGAACAGGAGGATCAGTCTCTTCACACACTTGCCCTCCCATAAACTCTACAGGCTGGAAGCGTTACAGGACAACTACAGGAAGGTTAACCTTGGAAGGAACTTCTGCGGCTGCTCCGCGGCAGGGGAAGCGGGTATCCGATGAGGCAGAACTGATCCAGCGCGAACAAAATCACCGACTCCACATTCTCGGCCTTCGCCAGGCGCACCTCTTTCATCCACGGCGACGTCGGGTCGCTGATGCCGATCAAGTGAGCGCTCTTCTCCCGCGGAAAATTTCTAACCAGCGGAGCCCGGATCGACATGAGGCACTTATCCAAGTTCCGGCCGTAAGTGAATCCGAAGCTCTCGGTCTTCAAACAGTCGAGCTTTTCCGGTGTCCAGTCGGCCGCGGGATAGTTGACCGCGGTGTTGAGCTCCGTCTCGTTGACATCCAGCGGGTACAGCACCTCGAAACGGCAGTCCGGAAACGATTCCCGCACGTACGCCATCACCTCGTTGGTGAAATTTCCGATGAGCGTGGAAAGAAACTCGGCCTCGCGCGGAAACTCCTCCACCGGCGCCGTGTGCTCGGTGATGATCCCCATTTCCGTCCCATACGCCGAGAAGAACGCGGCCTTGGTGTACTCGTCGTAGAACGGCATTCCCGACCGGTGGTCGCGGAAGTACCACCACTGGCACTCGCCGAACTGCAAGTAGGGCTGCATTCCAGCGTCGTGCATGATCTGCGCCAGGTCCCGGAACGCCTCGCGCCAGAATGCGATGCTCGCCGGCGAAAAATTCGTTTGCAGCGCCGGCGTATTCACCCACACGGGGTCGCCCGCCGGTCCGCGCTGTGCGATCCCCGTCTCCGGCGAGTCGTCCCCGTGCTGCAACTCCATGCTGAGCGCCGCCACCGCGTCGATGCCGCGCGCCTTGAGCGCCGCAAAAAAGCTCCGCGTCCAGTCGCGTGCGGCGCGGTTCAACCTCGGCGTCGCGTGAAGATCGGTGCGCCACGTCCCGTCCACTCCCCCGGCCAGTGTGGCGCCGCTCACCTGAACCGTGAACCCTGACGAGGTCGTACTCGCCGATATCGTCACGTTGTTTCCGTCCGTGCCCATCGATCGCGAGTACACCCGCAGCACGTTTCCCTCCGCCTCCGCCCGGACGGCCATGAACCCGCGGTTGAGCTTCTGCTCCAGGGCCTTCGCAACGGTCTCCGCGGTGTCGCCGATGTAGTGCAGGTGGCTCACGGTCACCGTGCTGCCCGGATCCCCCACCCGCCCGATGCTGACTTCCGTCCTTTCTCCCGGCCCGAACACCGGCGCGCCCTCGAAGAGGACCGTGGCCGACGCATACTCGTGCCCGGCGCGAACCAGTTCGTAAAACCACATCGCCCCCACGTAGTGGTTCTGCCGCCCCCGAAATCCCAGCGCATCAATCAACCACGCCGTGCGTTCCGGCGCCAGGCAAAGCGAATGGTCCGTGTCCCAGTCCGTGGCCAGCGTTACCTTGTCGTCGGCCTCTATAACCCTCAACTCGGCCGTTGGAATCGCGATCTCCAAGAAATCGAAGTAGAACGCGCCGCCCGCCGGCCCCTCGAACTCGACCTCCACCGTGTGTATGCCCGGCTCAAGCGTCCCCAGCGGAGCCCGCACCAGCACGTCTTCGCCGGGAATCAGCAGGTCCATCGCAACCGGTGCGCCGCCATCCACGGAAACGCGGATCCGCCCGCCGTTGTACGCCCGCCGCGTTCCCAGATAAAGCGAATGCTCCGCCTGTGCCCGGTACGTGCAGCTCAGCCCAGCGCCCGCCGACTCCGTCCATCGGATCGTGCCGCCCGAAAAATTGCCCTGCCCCCTGTTCCACTCACCCGTATAACTCACCTCGGGAGCATCGTCCTCGATCCGCCGGCTGCCCGGACCCGCAACAACGTATGTCCTGTTACTCCCGGTTACTGTCCAGTTACTAACTTCTACCGAAAACTCAGTTCGCTCAAACGCGCCGTGCTGCAAATCCGCCGCCCACGTCCACCGCATTTTGCGGACGTTCGTCGTCGGAATCGCGCGCCCCTCGATGTCGGTCAGGTTTCCGAAATTTAAATGCACGCGCCATTTTGACGGCGACACCCCGCCGCTGAACCGCGCGTGCCACGGCGTCCAGCGTTCCGTCCGTGCTCCGGATACGAATCCGTACAACCCAACCCGGTTCCAGTTGGCCCCCGCCTCCGTCGCTGTCAGAATCAGCCGCGCACCCGAAGCCGCCGCCCGGACGGTGCTCGAGCCCGCATTGATCGCATCCGCCAAGCCCGCCACCGCTGTCTCCAGCGTGTCCCAGCCAGCCACCCAGAAGTTGTACTGCTCCTCGCCCCACGCCACCCCGATGTAATCGCCGCCGGTCGGCGTCCCTTCCAGTTCGAGCTCCGCCGTCGCCGCCACGTAATCGCCTTCCACCGGAGTCGCATGATCCCGCAGCCGCACGAGGCGCGGCATCGTCTCCCCTTCAATCCAGATGCGCAGATACGGCCACTCCACTGTCGGATACAAGTCCGAGTCCATCGGCACACAGTTCGTGCGCACTTCGTCGTAGGTGAGTTCAAGCCCGCTGAGGTCTCCATCCGGAAGGTTGCGGAAGACGGGATGTTCAAACACATTGTCGCGGTTCCATTCCAGCACCGCCCAGTCGAACTGCTGGCGCCAGCAGCCGGAAATCGTGAACCCCGTCGCGCTCGCGCTGCTTAACGCCGCAATCGCCGAGGGTCGCTCGAAATAGCATTGCAGATCCTGATCGGGCCGTAGTTTCTCAAGAACCATGCGCACGCCTCACAGGCGAATCGTGACTGTCAAATCCCGCCCCGGCGTCGACCCCGGACTCTGCCCTACCGAAAGTATGTTCAACGTGATCTCGTCTCCCGCTGCCAGCGGCGCTACCCCAAAGCAGTTGACGATGTTGGAGTACTTCGATCCCGGCTCAATCACCAGCAGGCAATAGCGGCGTCCCCCGACAACAACCTCCATCTCAACCGGCTCCCCCGTCGGCGGTTCGTTCACCATCGCGGACACGTTCCGCACTGCGTGTGTCTCTTGCACGATAATCGGCGGCGCCGCTTTCGTCTGGATTGCCAGGTGGCCCTCTACCTGAATCGTGTACTGCCCTCCGGACAGCGTCCGGAGTCCCGCGTCAACCGTCCCCGTGTAGCACTCCGTAGTCGTCTTGCTGTTCCCCTTGCTGTTCGTGACGTACATGTCCGCGCTCGCAACGCGCGCGTCGGCGAGCGCAATCGGGTAGCTGAAATTCCCGCAAGCCGGGCTGCCGAAAAAGTCCCGCGGAAACGGCACGATAAAGGTCTTCTTGCTGAGGTGATACACCGCCGTCCCCTCTGCATGCGCGTCGGCATCGCAGCCCACTCCGCGCGTCACGCGGTACCGCAAACCTCCGTCCAACACTTCCTCGACGCGCATCACCTCCCGGTCGATCTGCACAAGCTCGACGCCGCTTCCGCCGTGTGCAGCCGTTAGTTCGATCACCGTGTCTTGCGTTCCCACGGCGGTCTTGAGCGCCGTCGCCGCCGGGCTGCGCAGCTCATCCCAGTAATTCAATGTCAGTGTCGCCGACGAGATGGTTCGCGTGTTGGCCAAGTCCGTGAACGAGACTCCGGTCAACTCGAGAATCCCTTTGCCACGCAGCCAGACGCCGAATAGCGGCTCGCCCGGCACGTCCGTGTCGATCGCCGCGCCGCCCCCCATCAGCCGCCAGCGCGTCAACGGCGACAGTTCATAGCTGCACTCCCGCCCCAGCGCGTTCGCTGCCCTGCCCGAGACGTGTACCGTCATGCCGGCGCGGTTCGGAATCTCAAATTCCACCGGGCTGCTGCTTCCTGCGGCCCCAAACCGCCACCCCGATTCCGCAATCACGAATTCGCTTGTCTCATCCGGCGTCACAACCCAATTGGAAGCGACCGTCAGCACGCTCGCCGTGTTCGAACTGATCACTCTCTCCTGCCCGGCTCCTCTGCCCCGCGTTATCCTCACGATCATCCCGCGGTGCTGGTTCTCGAGCATATTCAGCACCGAGCTGCCGATCGTGTTCTCGGAGTAAGTGGTCGCTGCACACTCCGGCTGAAGCTCGAACCGCCAGTAGAACTTCGCATGGTCGAAATTCTCGTCCGGAGGCAAGACCAGTTCCGCCTCCAGCCCGCTGTCCACAAAGCTCGAGGCAATCGCCTGATTCGAGGCGATCCGCAGCAACTGCTCCGGATTCGTTCCGCGGTAAACATGGAACGCCACGGCGCTCTCGCTGAAGCTCATTTCTTTGAGCCTGACGGCATTCGTATTCGTCCCCGGCGGAATCGTCGCCCGCACAATGAATGACGTCTTGCCCTCGCCCCCGAACGCATCCACCGCTGTCACGGCGTAGTACAGCGTCTGATCCCCGGCGAGCGTCCCCCCATGCGGGTCGACTTCCGCAGCCAGGCTCAGCACCGGAATGCCGGCCCCCGAAAGCGTCGGCTTTGGCGGCGCCGCAAATCCGACGGACAACGTTACGTTCGCCGTCGCTTCCGGCGATCCCGCGCTCTTCTCGACAATCTCGAACTGCGGCGTCCCGTCCGCGTCCTTGATTTTTCCCGCCAGAGGCCGCGGCATGCCCGTCCCAAATCCTGCCTGCCGGCCCGCCCGCGAGTTCTCCAGGCTGCCGTCGTCCGTGTACCACTCATCCCGGTGAATCTGAGCGGTGATTTTGACCGTACCGTAATTGGCCCCGGGAGCGATCCTTAACACCCGGAACGGCTGCCTGTTCAGCCCCTCTTTCAAGTAAGTCACTGTGATCAGATCCCCTGGACGCAGCGCGACCCCTTTTACGCTTGTCTCCAGATCGATGTAACAATTCCCGCGGGTGGACTTATTCAAGAAGTAACTTGCAATCCGAGCCGCCTGGTTGAAATTGGCGATCCCAAGCGCCGGCAGCGTCAGGCTGACTTCCTGCCCCACCCTCACCAGGTCGTCCGCGTCCGTCAGCGACAGACTGTCCTGCTGGTACTCGTTGAACGCATCCTGGAACTCCACGCTCACGCGGTTCGGCGTCTCCGCCGTCCCCTTCGACCACATCCGCAGCGACGGCTCCCCGTTCTCCTTCCGCAGAATTCCGGAAAAACCGTTCGTACCGTCTCCGAATTCGTAGCTCGGCCAGCCGCCGTTGAGCGGCTCTCTGCTGTTGCTCCCGTACGGCTTCATCGGTTGCTGCGCCGCAATCGTGTCTTCGACTCTCAGCTCCAGCCGCCCGTTGATCCCGTATGTCAGAAGCAGCCGGGCGCTGTTGCGTATCCCGCGGATCAAGTCCCCGGCGCTCCTCCGCCTCCGCACGACCAGGTTGCACTGGAACCGCGGTATCTGCACCGGGTTGCCGTGCAGATCCCGCGCGGGAATCAACTCGCCGCAGACCTGCGCCGCGCGCCCGAAACTCGGCAGATCGATCTCCTCCAGCGTCCACCCGGAACGCCTCAGCACGTCCAGCAGCACCCATGCCGGGTTATTTGTAAAACCCTCGCCGAGGTAACTCCCGTCCGGCCCGTACTGGTCCAGGCGCAGCCCCTCGACCAGCACTTCCACCTGCGGCAACGTACGCCCGGTGCTCACCTTGTTAGGAACCACAACTGAGAGCGCCGCCATGCTGCCGTACGGATCGCCCAGCGGATTGCCGGCCGCATCCACGAAGTCCAGGTTGAATCCTCCCGTCCTGCCTCCCATGGTGATCACGTGGAACCAACCCGTCGCGGTCATGTCCACGCCCGCGCGTCCCTCCGGGATTTCCATCCCGTTCACAACCACCTTCAGGACGGACTGCATTTCGCCCATCCCCAGCAGCACTTCCATGCGCGTCAGGTTGCCGTCGTTCTTCGCGAACACCACCGGAGGCTTGTACCACGCCGTTCCATACACTAGCGGAACATAGTCGTTGTAGCGCGCCTCGTTACTAAGTGGCTCGGATAGGTGCCAGCCCTTTTCCCCGTAGCTTCTCACCACTGTGCTCGACGGCACGAACTCTATCCCGCCGTAACGCGCCGTCGGCCGCCCGCTGCTATCTTTGGAAAACATTCCCCGAGCGCGGCACGCCGCAGCCGTGTGATCGCACCACGTGAATGGCGCACCATCGTTGAGATTGCCGGCCCCCTCCGCCTGGTCCGCCGAGTAGCCGCAGCGGTACAGCGGCGAGTACTTTCCGCGCTCTCCTCCCCGCACCGCTTCGGCCCGCTGCGCGGCATTTTCCGGAAACCGCCACGGGCATCGCTTCTCGATGCGAACATCCGGCAGAAACACGCGCTGCAAGCCGAGCCGGTTGTTCACCGTCAGCCGCATCCTCGACTCGGTGATCTCTTCCGGCGCCTCCACAATCCCACGCAGCAGAACCGCGCTCTCGGACACCGCCGCCCCCTGCTTCAGGTCGAAGAACACGAACCGCACCGTAATCTTGCTGCCCTTCCATCCGGTGCTCCGCTCTATTTGGGAACAGTGCGAGTCCGCGTTCGCCAGCTCCAGCGACATCCGCGCCAGCGCGTCCACCCCTTCTCCGGACCCCGTTCGGAACTCGAACAGGCTGTGCCGCAGCACCCGCGCTTCGTACTGGTGCCCCTCGTAGCTGACCCGGTGCGTGCTCCACCGCTCCACCGCCCCCGAGGGCAGCTCGCAGTCGAACAGCAGCAACGGCGTTTCCGTCACGCTCCGCTCTTTGATCTCGCTGATAGTCGCCATCACTGCCTCGCCCGAATCCGAACCGTACACGAGTTGTCGTTTAAGCCGTGCGCGGTCCGCACAAGCTCATCTTGGGCAAACCAGGCGCGATAAACTCCGCTGCGGCTGGTCGTCTTTTTGTATTTCGATGCCCCGACCTGTGGCTCGACCTGGAACCCGAACAACTCCACCGTGCGCCCCGGAGCGATCCAGGCGCCAAACTCCACCGTCTCGTCCGCCGCATAGAGGTTCGTGCTCAGTTCCACCCGCCGCCAGGTGGGCCCGATGGCCGCCTCCTTTTCCGCCGCCGCACTCGGCGTGCTCACGAACAATCTCACCGCGCCCGGCTCCGCGCTCCTTGCGTAAACGCTCAGGCAGTACCCGTACCATCCCGGAGCCGCCAGGACCTGTGACACCTTGCCCTCACCCACCCCGGCGTTCATCACCGCGCATGCACCCAGTCCGCCCAGCGGATCCTCGTACCCTTTCGCAATACTTACCCCCTGCGACTTCTGCCACACCGCCGCACTCAAGTCTTCACTCCAACTTAGTAAGTTGCCGAACGGATCCAAGAACGTGAACGTGCCCAGCCTGCCTTCCACAACTTCAAACAAGTTCTCGATCGCTTCCCATTCGGAGTCCGCAAGTCCCTTCAGCTCTAAGACCCACTCCACCTCGCCCGCGGCGGCGTCTCCGAGCTTTACCGTCCTCCCGTCTTCGGTCTCGTTCACAACGGTCCGCCGCCTTATCACCTTCCCGCCAGGAAACTGGCCCACCGCGCCGGTCAGTAACTGAGGAAAGCAAAGCATCTCAGGCGTTCTCCCTCACCACCAGCACCGTCCGCCCGCGCGTTTCTCCGAGCAGTTCCACCTCAAATTCATCGTTCTCCAGGCTGCAATCCGTATGCACATTCCCCGTCCACGGATCCTCGAAAGAAAAACTCCCCAGCCGCCCCTGCGCCGCGGCAAAAAACTCCTCCAGCCTGGCTAATTCCGTTTCGTCCAGCAGATCCAACCGGATTAACCACCGCCGCACCGGCGCGCCCCGCTTGCGGTACCGCTGGTCCGTCCCGTCGACAAACTTCAAGACCTCCGTCGCGTACGACAGCGCTCTGCCCGCCGGATACTGCGCCACGGCTCCCGTCTTCAATCTCGGAAACGCGTTCATAGATCGTTCACCACGTCGTTGAGCGCGTGCGAGTTCAGCATTGCCTCGCGAACCGCCCGCGCGATGTCCTCGCTGTGGTCGATAAACGAACGGCTATCCATCGCCTGCACCTGTATGGTGATTTGCTGGCCGCCTGCAACCGGTTGATACTTTCTCGCCTCGTCTGCCCCGCTTGCGGAAATACTTCCCTCAAAGCTGATCGAGACCGGCTTTGTATAGGGCGTCAGCACGGTTACCGGCTCGGAGTTTCCCCCGCCGAACAGCTTTGCCAGCCCGCTCACCAGTGGAGCCAGCCCCAGCCCGCTGCCGATCACCTTCGAAAAGACACTGCCAATTCCCCCGCCCGAAGCGCCGCCCGCCGTCGCGTGCGCGATCGTATTCTGCAGAATCGCCTGCGTGTTTTGAGCCACCGCATCGGCCTGGGCCTGGCTTGTGAGTCTCAGTTGTTCGAGCTGCGTCACGAGCTGCGAGCCGCCGTCTCCCCCGGTCCATCCCGAACGAGCCGCCACGTCCCTCACCAGCCCGTCCAGCACCTCCGCGATGCTCTGCCCCGAACCCGTCACCGGCAGAACAACCTGACTGTTACTCCTGGCCACGCCTCATCTCCTCCGCTAACTCGGCCTCCAGAACAAGCATCGCCTCCACCTGCCGTGCCGTCATTTCCTCCACTCGCGGATAGCCAAGCCGCTTCCACACCTGAAACTCTTCCACCCACGCCAGGCTCTCCGCGGTGATGTAAGACTTGGGACATTCCTCCGTCGCCACGTTTCCGCGAGCCCAGACTACCCGCCTCTCAGCCGGCTCGTTCCTTCTCAACCATCCGCAGCGACGCTTCTTTTCCAGCCCGCCTTTCCTGCATTCGTCGCACTTCCACGCGGCTGGATTGGAATACTGGAAATGGAAGGCGACCCTCAGTTTTTTCGCTCTTCCTCGCTCAACCCGAACTCGCGCTTGATCGCCGCCAGCGCTTCGCGGCACAAGTCCTCGGGCCCTGCCTCGATCAGCCTTTCCGGAGTTGCGGGCTCGCCGTCCAGCTCAAGCCCCTCTATCCGTACAAGCCCCCACCGCAGATACACCTCATCGATTTCGCTGGTGAGCAGGGCCGCCTCCAGCTTCTCCCGCGAATCTCCAGACGCCAGGCACTCCGCCTTGGCGGCCACGTCGCGCAGCCGCCGCAGCAACTCCATCCGCCGCCCGAACGACGCCCGTGCGATCGTGAACGTAACTCCCGGAATACTCTGCGCTGCGATTCTAACTTCGGTCTCGTAGTTCATCGTCCTTCCTATCCGAACGCGATGTACATCTCGTCGTCGCCCGTCCCCTGCGCGCGGCAGCCCGAAAACCGCCACTGCAAGCGGTTATCGCCATCGTCGAATTCCGGCACTTCGGGAACCACGCTCTTCAAGTAACCTCCGAATAACTGCCCGGGCTGTTCCCCAAGCTGCCACATGATGCCGATCGGCGACACCTGCCGCGCCGCCTGGTAAAGCGCCTTTGTTGCCGTGTCGTCCACCTCGTAGAGGTCGAAGTCCACCAACACCGTCCGCATCCCCGCCGAGATACACCGCGGTCCGTCGCTCCCGAATTCTTTCCGCTCGGTGTCGATATCGTTATCGAGCGTCAACGTGGCCGCCGTTATCGTGTAAAACCGCTCCGGCAAATTCCCCAGCCAGGCCTGCCCCAGGTGCCCCGGAATGATCGAGTAGTCGAAGGCCTCCAGCGCCGGCTCCGGAGGAAAGCTCATCAGCTCTCCCTCGCCTTCAACAAAACTCGCGCTGTCGATGAGATCCCGCGCCGTTCCGCTGAACCTGAACTCGTGATAGTCGCTGTTCACGCGGATCTGCATCCTGTCCACCGCCGCGCCGCTCAGGATTCGGTGCACCGCCCCCGCCGGACCCCAGTAATCGAAAATACTTACCGTACTTAGATCGGTCGCGAGTCCGTAGGTTATCGTCGGCCCGATAGGCGTACCCTCGCTCGGCAGCAGGGAAAACGGAGCGTTCAGTTCCACCGTAGCCTCGTCCACGATCGATGCCACGAACCGCAGCTCGCCCCCGAACGTCACCGCCTGCCCCACCGAAAGCCCGTGGCTGCCCTGAAACGTGAGCAGCTTCGCATCCGTGTTCACCCCCGCAATGCCCCCGCCAAAATAGATTGGCGGCGCTCCCAGGCTTGCCTGGAACAACGGCCCGTATCCCGGCTCCGCATCCTGTCGCGTCCAGCCCGTCATGTATGTCGTCAGCTCGAAGGTTGTTCGTTTCCTCAGCCCGGCGGGCCACCCCGGAAAGGTCCGCGTTCCCGTCTTGTCTCTCCGCTCCGCCCGCACGCGCCGCTGCCTGGTAGCTAGCTTCACTGCCGGAAACCGGTTCGAGCCGTCGATCATCGGCACCTGCCCGTAACTCAGCTCGAGCGCCGCGTACAATCGGTTGTCGTTAGAAGATATATATCCGCACGGCATATAATCTAGTCCGCTCCCGCCGTCAGTAACTTACCTCGACCTCAAACATTACTTTCGCCGTCTGTAGAAAGTTTTTGCCCCCGTGCTTGATCGGGCCGAACTCCACTTTGTAGCCCCCCGTATAGAACATTCCGCCACCCCAATCGCCCCGGCTCGCATCCAGCACCTCGGTAACCGCGCCGGTGTAGTATTCCAGGTTGCTCGACACTTTTTCCAGGCGGTCGTGAGTAACCCTCACCTCGACCACCATGTGCGCCTTTCCCGAGAACGTGCGGAATTTTTCTTTTTGCAGGTTCGCCAGCGTTTCGCAGTAGGTGTAAATGGCCGGATAGGCCGCTCCCGCGGATCGCTCCGCCGTTGCACTCGCAACGTTCAGGGCTATCACCTGGCTTGGGTCGATGGGCGCCAGTTCCACGCGCTCCCGCTCCGCGATGGCCGACACCGCATAGGGCAGCCCTGTCGCCGCCGTCATGATGTCCCGCACTCTGCGTGTCACCGCGCTTCCCAGTACCGGCATCCCCTCACCCTCTCAGCAGTGTGCGCCCGGTCCGCAGAATCGTTTGCGGCTCCTGCCCGTTGCCCGGCAGCGCTCCTTGTACGAGGCCTGTCGCCGGCGCCGTCCAGGTTTCGTTCACCCTCAGCGGGCTGGCATTCTGCAACGTCTGCTCCTGCGCCGAAAAACCCACGTAGACGTTCCACCCGGCCGCACACGCCGGAGGCCTCACCGGCTTCACCACGAGCGTGTTTCCCGAGGGTACGCTCAATGTTGCAACCTCGCTCGGACTGCCCTCCTCACCCCTCGTGTTCCGCCACGCCGCCCGCACGTAATACGTCGCCGCTCCTACCCCTGCCGCCGGAATGTAACTGAGCTCGGGCTTCTCCGCTCGCGGAATCGGATCGAAGACCACTCCCAGCCCGGTTTGCAAAAGCGCCTCGCGCGCCCGCGCGGCCAGTTTCTCGTACTCCTTCCACTTCCCCTGGTAGCGGTCGTTTAGCTGCCGGTAATAGGCGTCCCGGTGAATCAGGGCCAACGTGTGAAACACGTGCCATTTGCGCAGCGGCCCGGTCACGACGATGTTTGCCAGCCCCGTTGTTCCCTGGCGTCCGGCCAGCATGGCTTCCAGCTCGATGCCCAGCTCGTCGTGCGCCAGGTTCAGCTTCACCGTCAGGTCGATCTGCTCGGTCGCCGCCAGCTCGAGCACTGACGATTCATATGCAATCAAGTCCTCGATTCTGGAAACCGCACCATCCGTAAATAGCGCCATGGCTTCACCCGCTACGCTTTCTGCCGTACGCCTTTCAAGGCCCGAAGCTCGGCCTCCGAAATCACCGTGATCTGCATGCGCTTCGCTGCGGCCGCCTGCGCCGCGGCTCGGCTCGCCTCGGCCTGCTCCTGCCGAAAGGCCTTGGTTTCCTCCGCCGTGGCCAGCCTCGCCGTTCCTTGAACCACCAATTCGGCCGCCACCCTGCGGGTAACTTCGGTTTTCACACCGGCGCGTCCGCCATCCGGCGTTTCCTTGCTCACCACCACCACAAACGGCTCTTCGAGTGTCGCTTCCAGCTCACTTACTTTCTGGTAATAGACCTTTAAGTTCATTTCCCTCTCCCGAATCGGTTTGTCCCCTGTAAAACAAGCGACCCGGCTCTGGCGAGCCGGGTCGTCGCTGTAAGTTGCTTGCCCGGACGGCTAGCTGTTCACCTGAACGCCGAAGGAGTTCCGCAGCACTCCCACGCCATACAGCACGTCCACCGTGAACTGCTGGGCCAGCGTGTTCGGCTGATAGCTGAGCGTCACTCGCATTCCGAAGTTGCCCACTTCCGCGTATTCGGAGATGGCTCCGGTACCCGGCAGCGGTTGCGGCAACCGGCGAATAACCAAACCGATCGCGCTCCTGGCGAACGCCAGGTTATGCGTCGTCACCGGAGCGCTCCCGGTCTTTGCCACGAACTGCGAACGGAACACGTAGAAGTCCTTGATCTTGCCGACGGTCCCGTCCACCAGCGCCCGCAAGCCCGCGTCACCGGCCTTTTCGTACTCGCTGAACCTCGGGATTTGCCGCAGCGCCGAGTATGTTGCCGAGTCCACAACCAGGTACTTCGGCTCGCTCGCCGGCACCTTCGCCTCGAAGAGCGCCGTTTCCGCGGCGTCGATGACTTCTTCGGTGATCGGCGTGCCCGGCGTCCCGACCGGCGTGTTGGCCGTGAACCTGCTATACAGGTTGAGAAGGTCCGTCTCGATCTTCTCGGCCAGGGCGATCATTGCCGGCTGCATGTACAGCTTCAACAGGTCCGGAACCGCCAGGACTTTCGTTACGTCCGGCACCAGGAAGGTCGCCTCGGCGTGCGTGTCGAGCACGATCTGCGCGTTGCCCAGGCTCGGGTTCTGCGGCTGCACCGTGCCCCCCTGCGCCAGGTTGTGGGCCTCCAGGACCGGAGGAATCGGCACGTTCACCGTGTCCCCCGACTGGGCCAGGGTTGGTTCGAAATCGCGATTCACGAGGTTCCCCATCACGAGGTTCCCCATCAGTGCCGGCAAGGCGTCCACCGCCACCATTTTGACGATCGCGTTAGCTACGTTAGTTGAAGTGATTGCTGGCATTCTGTCTCCTTCTTACTCCTCCTTCGTTCTGATTCCGTTACTTCACTTACACTCCCCGCAACGTCTGCGACGCGATCCTCACAATCTCCTGCCGGATCTGTTCCGCTTCTTCCGCGCTCATCCCCGGCCTGATCTTGTCCAGGTCCGCCGCCCCACTCCCCAACACCGGCGGTTTCGGCGCCGGCGCCGCGCCCGAGCCGCCTGCGATCCGCGCCGGCAGAAACTCAGGGTTCTCGCTCAGGAAGTGCGAAAGGTATTCCTTCAATCCCATCTCTCCCTGCTCCCCTCGCGCCACCAGCCGGCCGTCTTCCGTCCGGTAGATGTCGTCCTTCACCGCACGGAACGCCACGTCGACCTTCGCCACTCCCATCCGCTGCAACTCCGCGCGGATCGTGGCTGCCCGCTCGGTTTCTTCGGCGATCTGCCGGCTCCGCTTGTTCTCCTCCACCAGCTCGTTGAGCCTGCGCTCCAGTTGTTCCCGGCGCTTCCGCTCCTCGATCAGTTCGGCTTTGTAAGCCGGCTCCGTCTTCAACTGCTGTCTCTTGAAGAACTCCTCGATCGTCTCCCGAATAATGCCCCGGATGTCGTCTTGGTTGTTCCCTTGCTCCAACGTCTCTTTTTGTTCGTCCATCTCTCCCCTTTCCTACTCCTTCAGCGCTTATAGCGACCCCTCAATTTCCCGCGCGATCTGATCCTTGACCTCCTGTCTCGCGTCGCACAGGTACTTGGAGGCGAGTCTCTTGAATACCTCCTTCTTCAGCGTCGGCGACTGTATCCCGAGCTCCAGCAGCCGCCGCGCGTCCTCCAGCTCGCTGCTGAAATCCCCGATATCGAATTCATCCAGTCCCGTGACCCCGATCGCTAAGCCGTCCTGCCGCGCCGCCTCGATCGCCCGCAGCACGCGCTTCATCGTGTCCTTCACCGTGTCCCCGTACCCCCGGAGCACCTCGTTGGTGATTGTGAAGTCGCGCTGCTTGCTCAGCCCGGACTGCGGCGTCCGAGCGTCCACCGCCTGCGGCATCAGGTAGCACACCCGGTAGATTTCGTCTTTCAGCCGGTTCAGGTTTTCTACCGCAAGCTGGTAAACGTGCCCCTCTGGCTCCGTCCACCCGAACCGGTCTCCGGGCCCCAGCTGGATGTAATACGAGTCCCCGACAATCTGATTCCACTCGCGGTCCGAGTACACCACCGGCATCGCGAACAGGCCCATCGTGAGCGCCCACGCCAGCGCGTTCGACTTATTGAAGTGCTCCAGTTGCAGCAGCGCGGCCTTGTTCATCAGCGCCAGGCCCTCCGTCACTTTCATCTCGAACAGTGGAACCTGGCGCAGGCCGGCCAGCCCGTGCCGCCCCTCATCCACTAAGATCGGCTTCGCCGTTTGTCCGAGCCCGGTGCTCGTAGCGCGGTAACTCTGGAAGTGCTCCTTGTCGTAATACAGCCACCGCGTCTCAATAACCCCCTCCGCGCTCCCGTCTCTGCTCTGCGTCTGCCTGGACGTGCGCAGCACAACCCACTCGAAATTCCCGTCGTCGTCGAAGTCCCAATTGATGAGGTCTTCCGCGCGGTAGTCCACCAGGTACGCCCGCGACGCCCCCATCGCGTCCTCTTCGGCCCGGTTTGTCGCCGGCCTGGTTATCCGCGGAAAGTCCACCAGGATGTAGGCCGCGCCGGTCACCAGCATCTCCACAAACTGCCGCCGGAAAAAATCGCTCAACGCAGTTTGCTTCCGGTCGCAGTTTTCGGTGAACTCGCAGAAGAACGCCCGCCCGGCTTCGTTGTCCCCTTCGAAGCTCAGGTGAGGCTCCCGCCGGAACAGCGTCGCGGCGTACCAGTCGATGATCGAGCCGATGTAGTTCTCGTAATACACCCGGCTGAGCCGTTCCGCGTAGACGTCCGGCGGCTCTTTCTGCCGTCGCGTCAAGTACACATGCGCGTTTGCCTTAATCTGCTCGCCGCCGGCGTACAGGTCGCGGTAAGTCCGCAATATCGCTTTCCGGCGCCTGTACTCCGGGTGCTCCCGATCGATGCTCACCATGTTTTTTTGTCCTGTTTCAGATCAGCCTCTGGTTCCGGTAGCCCACCGGTGGCTGGGGGCGGCATTCTTGCCAAATCAAATACCCCAGCGCGTCCGATAAGTGTGTCCGCCGCGGGTTGCTGTCCTTATCGATTACGTTGCTGTCCGCTTTGTAACTTACTTCCTCGAAATCCTTGATCAGCTCGACGCACTTTCTATCCACGACTAAGTGCCGCTCCCCAGCCGCCGTCTTCAGCTTCGCGTTGACCAGCGCCACGCGCTCCCGGACTAAAGGGTTCGAGCGCGGGACTTTGTAACTGACGTTCACGTATCCCGCACGGCGGAAGAACTCGCGGATTATCGTGTAGTCCGTTGTCCCGCATGTCTGCATCCGGCTCCCCGAGGCGTCCCCGTAGACGCAGATCCCTGCGGCGTGCCTCGGGAACCGCGCCTGGAATTCCGTGCACGCCTCCTCCGTGGTCGCCCGGCTGATCACGATCTCGTCAACCACCCTCACCACGCCTTCCGAAATTTGCGCCACAACCGAGCACATCGGGTCCACGTTGAAGTCCAGCGCCCAAAGAAGGGGCAGCCGCGGATCGACCTCCACATCGGTCACGTGCTCCTCCCGCCGGAAGGCGTGATACACCAGGCCGCCGTTTATGTTTAGGTACTCCCCCAGCACTTCCTGCCGGTAGAATTTCTCGTCGTAGCTGTACCGCAGCCGCTCGTAGAAGTCCGGAACCCGTTCGAGCAGAAACCGGTTCTCGAACGGCTTCGCCACGATCGCTTCGTACCCCTCCACCGGATTCGCCAGAAAGCGACGGTAGACCCAGTCATACCCCTTCGGTGTCCAGACTCCGAACCCGCACAGCCGCTTCGCCTTTGGGTCCCGCAGCCTGCCTTCGAGCACTACCCAGGCCTGTTCCTGGCAGTAAGTCAGCTCGTCGACTCCGAACCACGCGAGGTTAGTTCCTCTTAGCCGTTCGAATTCATCCACTGCCCGGAACAGTATCTTCGACCGCGTATCCCGCATGATCACCGTGTTTTCCGCCTTGTTGTGATCGTACGGAATGCGGTTCTTTTCGAGAATTTCGAACAGTGTGCTCTGCGTCGCGTCACGCAGCATCGGGTAAGTCGGCGCTCCCAGCAACCCGGTCCGCCCGGCGTTGACATAGCTCAGCTTGATAGCTTCCTGGCACAGCGCCTGGCTCTTTCCCGATCCGATCGGGCCCGAAAATCCTTTGAACCGCGCTGCCGATTTGTGAAACCGCGCCTGCGATGGCAGCGGCGTATGCTCTATTTCTCGGATGCACAGTCCTTTTCGTCCCGTTCGACCCATGAAACCCTGATCTCCTTCGGCTGCTCTTTTTCTTCCAGTTCCCTTTCTAGTTGCAGCAGTCGGATATAGTCCCCTACACTCGCCTTCACCTCGTCGGATTCGAGCTTCTCTTCAATCCGCTCGATCACGTGGCTGATCATTTTGGCTTTCGATTTCCTGCGTGTACGTTTCTTCCTCGCGCCTCCTCGCGCCGTCTTGTTTGTCTCCCCCCCGCCTTTGGCAACCATGCGTTTCTTTCTCACCCCAGAACTTACATCCGCCTGCGAGCGGTTTCTCCCCACGCGGATCGCCAACCCTTTGAAAACACGAAGACAAAATTACGCAAATCGGCGTGAACCTCTCAGCGCCGCGCGGAAAGGCGCCTTGCTTCGGGGGTTGACACGCCGCCTCCGGCGTGCAATCTTAGTCATTGCCTGTCTGGCTGGGTTTTATATCCAGGAGGGAATCATGAGCCTGAAGATTTCTACTCGACAAGTTGGCGATGTCGCGATACTCGATCTCAGCGGCCGTATTACGCTCGGCGAGGCGTCGGGCTCGCTCCGCGACGCCATTAGAGATCTGATCTCGAAGGGTCAGAAGAACATCATTCTCAACCTTGCGGAAGTCACCTACATTGACAGCTCGGGCCTCGGCGAACTCGTCGGCGGTTTCGCTACCGTGAGCAATCGCGGCGGGAGCCTCAAGCTGCTCAACGTGCAGAAACGGGTGGACGAGCTGATGCAGATCACCAAGCTCTACAGCGTCTTTGAGGCGTTCACCGATGAAGCCGCCGCGGTAGCGAGCTTCCAGCCCCGGGCGGCATCTGTATAGTGGGCGAGTTCGCGGGCGCCGCCGCCAGGCGGCGCCTTATCGCAGTTTGTTCAGGAGGGCGACAGCGCTCCGGATGTCCTCCAGCCGCGCCGCGCGATCCTCGGTTTCCCTCTCGATGTTGAGCTGCCCGCGGTAGCCAATTTCCTTCAGCTTCGCGATAAAGCGCTCTATTCCCACCGAGCCCTGCCCCAGCGGTTTTTCCACGCCCAGCAAGCCTGGTTTCGCAGGCCAGTCCCCGTCCTTGCAATGCACGGAGATCACCACCGGCCCCAGCACATCGAGTGCCTCAATCGGATCGCCGGTCCCGTACAGGATCATGTTTGCCGGATCGAAATTGACTCGCAGGTTCGGCCGGTCCACGTCCTTCAAGAATCTCATCAGCACGTGTGCCGGTTCCTGTCCCGTTTCGAGGGCGAACGTCTGTCCGTGGCGCGCCGCGTAGTCGCAGACCCGGCGCACCATCTCCCGCACCGCCTGATAATCCTCGTTCGCCGGGTCCTCCGGCACGAACCCGATGTGGCACGCGATGCTGCCCACCCCCAGGGCCGCCGCAAAGTCACTGACGGCGTACGTGCGCCGCTCCCGCTCTTCGCGCGTCGCCCGCGGGATGAACCCCA
Source organism: Acidobacteriota bacterium (assembly GCA_029776225.1). GTDB lineage: Bacteria > Acidobacteriota > Terriglobia > Bryobacterales > Bryobacteraceae > Fen-330. The sequence continues at coordinate 188,485 of JAKOTR010000060.1, forward strand.
CCGTTTTCTGGACCGTCTCGATATCGGCGTAGCTTTCCCCGCTGTACGCCGCGAACACCGTCGCCAGCCGGAACTCCTCGGCCGCCAGCGCTTCCTTCCACGCCGCCGCGGCCGCCTCGTCCAGCTTCATGTCTCCGGGGACGCCCAATTGCCCGCAGCGGATCCCCAGCGACTTCACCTCGCACAGCGTCTCGCGCGGGTCGCCGCCCGCCCAGAACATCAGTCCGACTTCTCTTTCCGCTACAGCCTGCATGCGATCTTCTCTCCCTTTCTCTCCCGCGCCTCCGCGATCATTCGCGTCAGCTTCACCGCCGCGGCCGATTCTTCCGGCCGGCAAAATTCCGGTTCCTTGCCCTCGATACAGCAATTCAGGAAATACTCGATCTCGGCCTGGTACCCGTCGACGTCCGGAAGCGCCAGCGGCTGGCACTCTCCGTCCGCCCGGTACAGCGTCGGAGCCACCCCCGCCGAATCGAACTCCACTGTCCCGCACTCTCCCACGATCGTGTACTCCATCGAGAACGGAAATGCTTTGGGATGGTGCCATCCGCCGGACACCACCACTCCGCCTATCTCGGGATAGAACAGTTCCGCCGTCACCCAGTCGATCCCGTGCGCCAGGTCCTCGTAGCCCACCGCCGAAATGGCTTCCGGCTTACCGAAGACGTGCAAGCACCAATCGACGTCATGGATCAGCAAGTCGAACACGCCGCCGCCGCTGGCCTTCTTGTTTCCCAGCCACTGGCTCCAGGCGGGCGCCGCGCAGCGCCGGCGCAGAATCGCAGCCCGGATGGGCCCCAGTTCCCCACTCTTGATCATCTTCGCCGTAACGCTGTAACTCGGCAGGAACCGGACGACTTGCGCCGCCATCAGGATGCGCTTGTTCTCCCTGGCCGCGGCGATCATGGCGTCCGCCTCCTCGCCGCACAGGGCCATGGGCTTTTCCACGAGCACGTGCTTGCCCGCCTTCAGCGCCGCGATGGCTACCGGCGCGTGCAGATCCGTCGGCAGGCAGATATCCACCGCCTCAATGTTCGGATCCTCGAGCGCGGCGTAGGGATCGGTGTACTTCGCCAATGCGGAAAAGTCCATCCGCTCGCCCGGCCCGCCGATGTTGCCCTGCACATCGGTCAGGTCGCCTTCAAGCCGTTTCGGGATATCGCACACCACCGCCGCAAGCTCGGCCCGAGGCGTCTTCTTCCAGGCCTGCAGATGGGTGCTTCCCATGAAGCCAAGGCCAAACACTCCGATTTTCATAGGAGCAATGGTATCAGAGAAGCGCCCGTTACTCCATGGGAGCGCAGAGTTAAATGCGAGCGGCGGGCCGCACGCTCACACCGACATGTCAACGATTTCGAAGGAAAACCGCTCAGGCGGCAGCGAGGCCACAGGCTCAGGGGTCAAATCCGCCCAGGTCTTGTATGCCGCCGAAGCGACAGTCGTCTTCAGGAAGAACAGGAAGTGGTTCGAGAAAAACGAGATCGGCGGAGGTTGGCGGAACGTCAGGCGCAGCCCCACCGCCCGCTCGAGATCCGCTTCCTTCATTCCCACCTTTTTGTCTGCGAGCAGTGTCACGAAGCTCCGCCGCCCCGCATGCGGCCACACGTCCGGCCGCAGCAGGTTCCGCAGTTCCAGCCTACTCTCGAAAGTCGTCTCGCACTGCCGGATCCACTCCAGAATGGAGTCTCCCCATCTCCAGTGCGTGACAAGTCCCAGGTATTGCTCAACCAGATTGATCGCCAGGTCCATACGGCGGCGTTGCGCATCGAGTTCCGCTGCCGCCCAGTCCTCTGCCGGCAAATCGGCAATCAGGTGCTCGGACTCCACGATGTCGCCCGCCATATCCACCACCTGGTCCAACCGCGCAACGGGATCCGCCCGGACCAGCAGCGGCGGGAGTTCGTGGGTCTTATCCCCAGCAATCTCAACGTATTGGCGGCCTCCCACGATATCCATAACCGTAGCCCGTTTGTAATAATTTGACGCTACTGGCTATCCCCAAGTTGCGGCCTCTCGGGAAGCTCTCACCCGCTTTCTCCGGCGGGCGCGCATCCCGGGCGTGCGATCTGCTATCATGCTCCCGCATGGGCGAATATTCAATAGGTGTTGATCTTGGCGGAACCAACCTCCGGGCTGCGGCTATCGACCGGACCGGAAAAGTGCTGCAAAAGATTGAAGGCGCCACCCAGCTTTCCGCGGGCCGGGATGCGGTAGTCTCGGACATCGTCGCGGCAATCGTAAAGCTCCGGGCCACTCTGGGAGTCGAGCGCCTCGTCGGAATCGGCATCGGCATCCCAGGATTCATCATCATGGAAAAGGGCCTGGTGACCGACTCCCCCAATCTGCCGGAATTTCATAATTTTCCGATCCGCGATGAAATCGAAAGGCTGCTCCAGTCGCCCGTTCTGCTGGAAAACGACGCCAACGCCGCGGCGCTGGGCGAAAAGTGGATGGGCGCCGGCCGCGATGTCCAGGACCTTGTCCTGCTGACCCTTGGAACCGGCATCGGCGGGGGCATCATCTGCAACGGCAAGGTGCTGCACGGTTTCGTCGGCATGGCCGGAGAACTGGGTCACATCACGGTTGTCCCCGGCGGCAATCCCTGCGGCTGCGGCAACAACGGCTGCCTCGAAAAACACGCCTCGGCCACCGCGATCACCACGATGGCCCGGTTGATGGGGCTCGGCGAAAACCTCACCTCCAAGCAGGTTTACGACCTCGCCATCGCCGGCGACCAGAAGGCCAGGGTCGTGTTCGAACGGATGGGAATTGCGCTCGGAACGGCGCTCGCCGCTCTCATCAATATCTTCAATTTCCCGCTGTACCTGTTGAGCGGCGGCGTGCTCGGCGCCTGGGACCTCTTCGCGCCGGCGATGTTCGAAGAGGTGCGGCGCCGCTCCGTCGTGTTCCGGAGCACGGATACCCGAATCGAAAAGGCCACGCTCGGAAACGAGGCCGGCCTTTACGGAGCGGCCTATCTGCCGTTCCAGGCGCGCATCATCACCGCGGAAACCACCACGGTCTGACGCCGCCTTCGCACCAGAATCGGGAGGCCCGCGGCCCTAGTGATCCTCGCTCCGGAGAAGGCCGCCAAGCGCCTCAAGCGGGCCGCGCTGGTCTCCCCCGGTGTTGAGCGGCCCCATCTCCCGCCGCAGTTTCTCCAGCGTCATGCTCTGAATGATGGCCCTGCCGGGCCCCCTCAGCGTCGCCAGGAACAGCCCCTCGCCGCCGAATAATGCCGTCTTGATGCCGCCCGCTAACTGGATGTCGTACTCGACGCTCTCGTCGAAAGCCACGATGCAGCCCGTGTCCACCTGCACCATCTCGCCCGGCTGAAGCGAGAACTCAACGAAATCGCCTCCACCGTGGATGAAGACGGTGCCCGGCCCCGTGAGCCGCTCCAGAATAAATCCTTCGCCGCCGAAGAACCCCGCACCCAATCGCTTCACCAGCGCGATGTTCAGTTGAACCGTGCTCTGCGCGCAGATGAAGCTGTCGCGCTGCGCCAAAATGCTCTCGCCGGGCTTGAGATCGAAGACATGAATGCGGCCGGGATAGTTGCCCGCGAAGCCCACCTCACCAGGACTGGACGCCCTGAAGTACGTCATGAACAGCGATTCGCCCATCATCTTGCGCTTCAGCGCGCCCCATAGCTTCGCGCCGAGTGTATCGCCCGTCATGCGGGATTCCCACTGAATGCTGGGAAACTTGTAGACCATCTTCCCGGCCTCGGCGTAGATCTCCTGCCCGGGCTTCAGCCGGATGCGGGCCACCTGAAGGTTATCGCCCTGAATCGTGTAGTCGAGCGGCTCGGGAGCGGGCTGTACCGCAACCGCCGCCTCAGCCGTAACGCCCGGCGCCACCGCGCGGCCGCAACTGGAACAAAACCGTGAGTCCTCGGTAAGTTGTGATCCGCAATTGGTGCAAAACGGCATATTTTCAGATCTCCGGTCTAGCTTACAATAGAACATACCTGTCGTTTATGCGACGTCTTCTCTCCCTCATTTGCCTGGGCCTGACGATCCCCGCGCTGAGCGATGCCCGCCAGGTCGTCATGACCTGCGGAACCTACCGGGACAGATACCAGGAAGACTTGCAGCTCTACCGCAGGATGGTGCGGGTGCGGCATGAACGCCTGCTCAGGCAACAGTCGGCGCGCGGCGCAGCCGCCGTGGGCGAGCTTCCGGCTGCCGCCCCGAGACCCGACATCGGCGACATCGCCATCATCGAGGATGGCGACGGCGTCATCGGCCAGGTGAACGAGTTCAACCTCAGAAACAAGACCCTGGCGTTCACCCCGTCATCGGGCGCATACCGTGTCAACATCAGCGACGGAGGCTACGACGAGGGCGCGGCAAACGCGGGCGTTCGCGTCGGCCTTACCGACGACGACACCCGCCGGTTCGACCTGCCCTTTTCCTTCCCCTTCTACGGCGAAACCTACCAGCACGTCTTCGTCAACTCGGATGGCAATCTGACCTTCGTCAGCGGAGACGGTTCTTCGCTCGACCGCAGCGTGGGCCGCTTAACCGGCGGTCCGCCGCGCATTGCCGGGCTGTTTGACGACCTCGACCCGAGCAGGTCCCCGCGGGGCGTCTACGTGCTGGCCACCAGCGGACGGTTCGTCGTGAGCTGGGTTGCCGTGCCCGAATACGCCGAAGTCGGTACCGGCTTGCTGAACACGTTCCAGATCCGGCTGTTCCCCGACGGCCGCATCGAGTTCGCCTACGCAAACGAGACCACCCCAAGCAACGCCGTGGTCGGCATCGCGCCGGGCGGGTCGAAGGGGCCAACGTCGGTGATCTCCTACGAGGAGACTCCCCAGGGTACGGAGTTCACCGGCGCGATCGCCGAACGCTTCAGCAAGCAAGTGGAATTGGACATCATGGCGGCCGTCCAGAAGTTCTACCAGAACCACGACGACGCCTACGATTACGTCGTGCTGTTCAACACCCTGGGCATACCGGACAGCCCCTTTTCAATCGCCTCGCAGCGCACGGCGCGCACGCGCTGCACCGGCAACGGCGATACGCCAATCGATGTGGGCCGCTGGTACGGCTCGCCCTCCCGCCTCGCCTCCATCATCAACATGGGTCCGCTCAGCCAGTATCCCAACGACCTCAACGCGCCGATGCCGCTGCGTCCCGAAGACACCCCGCTGAGCATACTGGGGCACGAGTTCGGTCACCTCTTCCTGGCTTTCGCCAGCGTCCTGGACCCGAGGGCCCCCTATGGCCGCCCGATGCTCGGCGGCGGCGGTGTTCACTGGAGCTTCAATTTCAACTCCGAAGCTTCGCTGGTGGAAGGAAACCGCATTCACGACCACGGCGCCGGCGCCTCGCCGCGCTTTCTCACCACCGGCTCGGCCAAAGGCTACTCGCCGCTGGACCAGTACCTGATGGGCTTCCGCGCCGCCGAAGACGTGCCGCCCTTCCACGACCTGTTCTTCGTAACCGGCTCGGGCATTGAAAACTCCCGGCTCCCCCGCACCGGCGTCACCTTCAACGGGGAGCGCCGGAACGTGTTCATGGATGAGCTGATCGCCACCGTCGGCCGGCGCACGCCCGATCACACCCTGGCCCAGCGCCGCTACCGCATCGCCTTCATCCTCATCGTCAGAAGCGGCGAGCAGGTTTCCGACGCGGACCTCCGCAAAATCAATAATTTCCGCACCGCGTTCGAGGAGTACTTCCAAACCGTCTCAGCCTGCACGAACTGCCGGATTCTAGGGACGCAGCCCAC
>JAKOTR010000068.1 GCA_029776225.1 Acidobacteriota bacterium
AAAAAGATGGCGCGGACAAAGACACGCACGCCGGAGGAGGAGCGAAAGTTCGAACTAGACATCCGGCGGTTAAGGTTAGCGGTAGGGGTACGAGGGACGATTCGGGCGTTAGGGATCTCGCCGGGAACGTATTATGCGGCGATCAGGCGGATGGAGGAGAGGGGGATAGAGTTACCGGAGTTACCGGAATGGAGGAAGCGGCACCGGAAGAGGGAGATAAGCGAGGAGAGGAAGAGGGAGGCGGTAGGGAAGGCGCATGAGGAAGGGAGTTCATACGAGGCGGCGGGAAGAATGTTTGGTGTATCGTCGGCAACGATTCGGCGTTGGGAGAAGGAGTTATATCCTGGGGACGAACTAGTAGTTGTCGACCAGGAGTCGTTACAGCGGCACCTAGCATCTGCATATTTAGCACGCGGAAGGAGTTTAAAGCTTCAGCCGTTAGCGAAGGAGGCGGGGATATCGTGTACGACAGTGAAGCGACTTCTTTACGGAAGAGGGGTGCAGCGGACGCACGTGCGGGTATTGCGGAGGCTTGCGGAAGTTGCTGGAGCCCACGTAGAGGCATTCATCCTGAGGGATTCAGAAGAATAGTAACGTGTTCGAGCAGCTGGAACGTAGCAAGAAGTGCCCACTTTGTAAAACCCCTTAGGGAGTTACCCCCCCCCTATGGGGGGGGTGGGGGGTAACGTCCACTTCTGTGCTAGTCTCAGGGCACACGTTACTATTGCCTGGATAGCGCGTATTTACTGGCCTTGCAGGAACAGTAACGTAGCTACTGTGCCCACTCTTTCGTCTTTCGCGCTTGCACGTTTCTTTTGAAAACAGTGGATCACTACGTTACGATAAACGTATTGAATCTAAACACCCGTTGTCGCGCCTAGCTTTTTCGGGGTTTTTTTGTCGATTTTGTCCAAAATTGAGGTTTTTTCCGAAGGGTCGGTGTCCACTTTTTTTGCACGTGTCGATAGCTAGGGGGTCAAAAAGTAAAACCCAGTGTTATTCGTTTGGCATTTCGGACTATACCCACAGCACCACGATCTCAAAAAAAACCTCCATCTGGATACTCCCCCTTTTAAGGGGGAGCGGCGTAAGCCGCAGCTACAACCCCCCCCCTAAAGGGGGGAAGTAGTTAACGCAACTGCACGAGATCGAGCGCGGGGCGCAGTGCCCCGCCACCGCTGTCCGCCGCATTGAGAATGCGCTGCGTGTGCGCGCAGCGCAGCCGGAGCTATTTGATCAGCCCCAGCGGGTGCGCACCGTCAAGCAACTTTGCCTGCTGTGACCCCCGGCGCCTGAGATCCTGTCGCGCGAATAGCGCTGCCTGCTGTCGCTGGTTTTCGGATGCAACGCTTCCTGGCAGCCGGCGCCGCGCACCGCCCACGCACCTGCCAGCACCTCGTCTACGTGGGGCTGCTGCGCCCCGCCCCGGATGGGGCAGAAAAGGAAGATGAAGATGAACAACAACACTGAGCACAACGAGAACACGCCGCCGCAATGCATCCTTGGGCTCGAACCGGGGTCCACTGCCAACGACTGGCAACGCCATCCAAATGGCGGTGGCTGGGTCTACCGAACGGCGTGGGTGGCTGATACGGCCTACGTCGGCCCAGATGCCGTAATCTGCGGCGACGCCAGGGTAAGCGGCGACGCCGTGGTAAGCGGCGAGGCCGTGGTAAGCGGCGAGGCCGTGGTCCGCGACAGTGCCGTGGTCCGCGGCAACGCCATTGTCCGCGACAGCGCCGTTGTCCGCGGCAACGCCTGGGTCTACGGCGTCGCCGTAGTCTGCGAAGGCGCCAGGGTCAGCGGCAACGCCATTGTCAGCGACAGCGCCGAGGTACGCGGAGACGCCATTGTCAGCGGCCGCGCCGTGATCCGCGACAGCGCCGTAGTCAGCGGCGAGGCCATTGTCAGCGACAACGCCGAGGTAAGCGGCAACGCCAGGATCCTCGACCGCGTCGAGGTCTACGGCGACGCCGTGGTTAGCGGCAGCGTCGTAGTCAGCGGCGCCGCCGTGGTTAGCGGCACCGCAAGGATCCACAGCGGCGAGTTGGAGGAGCAGAATGAACAGCCACACTGAGCACCCAAAAAACACGCCGCCGCAACACGTCCTTGATCTCGAGCCGGGGTCCACCGGTGCCGATGGCGGCGGCACCCAAATGGCGGTGGCTGGGTCTATCGCTGTGCGGTGGTAGAGGCGACGGCCTACGTCGGCCCGAACGCCGTAGTCTCCGGCGCCGCCGTGGTCAGCGACAACGCCAAGGTCTTCGGTTGCGCCTGGGTCCTCGGCCGCTCCGAGGTCTGCGACAACGCCGAGGTCTCCGGCCGCGCCGTGGTCCACGGAAACGCCAGGGTCTACGGATTTGCCGAGGTCTGCGACAACGCCAGGGTCTTCGGCAGCGCCAAGGTCTTCGGAAACGCCATGGTCGGCGGCGATGCCCAGTTTTTTTGGTAGCGCCTGGAGCTTTGGCAACGCCGAGGTCTGCGACAACGCCAGGATCGGCGGCGGAACCATACTGTAAATGTGGGCCGGGGAAAGGAGAAAAACGAAATGAGGCTCGTCAATCTCACACCGCACGCCCTCGTCCTGCGGGATTCCGCAGGCGAGGATCACACCATCCCGCCGTCCGGGCAGGTCGCACGGGTACGCGCTATCTCGGGCA
>JAKOTR010000069.1 GCA_029776225.1 Acidobacteriota bacterium
ACCACTTTGCGGGACTACATGCCGCTACATGGCAAGATCGGAAAAGTGGTCCGCGTCTCGCGCGGCAAGCCGCGAAACCATGTGGTCGAGATCGACGGAGAAGAGTACGCCGTACCCTACGGGAATCTGATAGAGGTGGAGGAGGCACCGAAATGAGCCAGACACTTTTCCGCGCATTTTCTTGACGCAGGAGGATAGCGATGGCGTCGAAACACGACAAGAACACGCAGCTGTTTGTTGCTCTGGTGGCTGCGCGCGGCAAGATGGAGCGGGCGAAGCGGGCGCGGCGGCCCTACTGGGAGTCGCGGGCGCGTGAGTTGGAGTCGGAGCTGGTGGCGGCTAACGACGGGCTGGCGGTCTACGCCGCGAACAAATTCGGGACGGTGCACGACCTGGACGTATCGCTGGCGGAAGCGCGGTTCATTTTGCTGAGATGCGTGCGGCGCTTCAATCCGGCAATGGGCTGTAAGTTCTCCACCTACTACGTCAAGAGCGCATTGCAGCGGTTCAGGTATCTACGAGAGGTGGCCAGCCGGCAGTTCGTGCCGTTTTCGGTGGTGGGGCGGCTACGTGCGCACGGCGACAAGCGCCAGCAGCCCGTAGAGGGGTTTTACGAGCCCGACTTTGATCGCTCGTTCGATTTACAGGCGCTTCGGGAGACGCTTGCAAGTGACGTGCTGACCGACTGCGAACGCAAGGTGCTGCTTGGCCGGTACTGGGACAACCGCACGCTGGAAGAGGTCGGCGCGGCGGTAGGCCTGACTAGGGAGCGAGTGCGACAGATCCAGAACCGTGCGTTGCGCAAGCTGCGCGAGGCATTGGAAGCACGGGGGATGAATTCATGAGCGTCACGGCGCGGACGGCACGGCCTGAGCGCGTGACGGCATGGGGCCGGAGTTTTGCGGCCTCACGCCGGAGCAGTACGCCGCCGGGAAGCCGACCGGGTGGAGCAAGGAGGCAGTAAGTGACGGGCGTGTACTACAACGACGCGGAACCGTTCTGCTGCGACGTGCTGCGGGCACGGATTGCCGACGGGCGGCTGCCGAAAGGATTCGTCGATGAGCGAAGCATTGAAGACGTGCAACCAGCTGACCTGGTGGGATACACCCAGTGCCATTTCTTCGCGGGGATCGGCGGATTCCCGCTCGGGCTCAGGCTCGGCGGAATGCCCGACGATTTCCCGATCTGGACGGGCGGCTTCCCCTGTCAGGGGATTTCATCAGCGGGCAAAGGGCTTGGTATCGTCAAGGACAAGCGCTCGGCGCTCTGGTGGGAGTGGTACAGGCTCATCGCTTCCTGCCGACCCGCTTGGCTGCTCATTGAGAACGTCCCTGCTCTCCGAACTAGAGGCGTTGACTTCGTTATCGCTGCACTGGAGGGAATCGGCTACGAAGTTTCGGACCCGGCGGTGGTGGGTGCTTGGGCGGTCGGCGCACCGCACCGGCGGGACCGCGTGTGGATCGTCGGGCGATTGGAAAACACCGAGGGCAAACGAGAGCGGCCAGTACCAGTACGATCAGGGCGACAAGACGAAGCCCCGGCCGACGTTGACGGGGCAAGTGAAAGAGTGGCCGACGTCGCGGGCCCGCGACGTGAAGGGCCAGAGCCAGCGCGGGAAGTACGCGCCAGGGGACTGCCTGCCCAATGCGGTCCTGTTTGGCCCGCCCGACCCGGCGAGCCTCAACACGCATGGGAGGCCCCGCGGCTCGTTGAATTCCCGCTGGGTGGCACAGTTGATGGGCTACCCAGCCGACTGGTGCGATTTGCCAACCGAAACGCTCTCAAGGCTTACGGTAACGCGGTCCTCCCGCAGGTTGTCGCGGCGTGGGCGAAAGTGATTTACGCGGTGGAGCAAGGAGGCAAATGATGAACTCTAACACTCAGGCGGCCTACGAAGCACTCGGCTTCCGAATTCAGCGCGGGCTGCGCAAGTCGTTTCTGATCAGCGAGGATGGCACGCGCCGCGAGGCCACGCCGGTTGAAATCGCGCTGTGGGACGAGTTGCTCCGGCGAATACGCATGGAGCAGAAGGCGCGCGAGAATCACCGGTCGCTGCTGTATAGTAGGAGGCGAGCGTGAAACCCTACTACGAACATGCGGGTATCACCATCTATCACGGGGACTGCCTGGAGGTGCTGCCGACGTTGGAGGCAGGGAGCGTGGATATTACTGTTACGTCTCCGCCATACAACACGCTGCCCGACGATCACAAGCCATCGGGCATCCACGGGAAACGCAAGACCGGCGTAAACAAGTGGATCGCCAGAGCGGCAAATGGGTACGCCGACAGTAAGCCGGAGGGGCTGTATCAGGCATGGCTTGCGCATGTGGTCGCTGAGTGTGCCCGCGTATCAAAGGGCCTCGTGTGGGTAAACCACAAGGTTCGATACCGGAACAAGCAGGCGGTCCACCCTGTCCGATTCCTTCCGTTCCCGATCTACGCTGAGGTCATCTGGGACAGACGCGGCAGTATGGCGCTGAATTGCAAACGATATGCACCATCGCACGAAGCCCTGTGGGCGTTCGGCGAGCCGCACTGGTGGAATGACTCGCTCAATACATTGCTGAGCGTTTGGCCGTTGCCTTTTGATAGAGACGACAACGACCACCCCTGCGCCTTCCCCGTCGAAATCGCGAAACGGCCCATTGAGAGCAGCTGCCCGCCTGGCGGCCTGGTCCTCGACCCCTTTCTCGGCTCCGGAACAACCCTGGTTGCCGCCAAGCTATGCAACCGCCGCGCCATCGGCATCGAACTCGAAGAAAAGTATTGTGAAATGGCCGCTCGGCGCTTGCAGCAGGAGGTGTTTCAATGGACCCGCTAGACCTCAGAATCCTCAACTGCGCCGACTGCCGCCGCGTACTTCTGGGCGACAGCCACCGGCACACCGACCCGAACGAAGTGGAGGCCGCAGTGGAGGCGTTCGGGTGGAAGATGCCTCAGTTTCCGTCGTGGGTGAATGGCCGGCCGTACTGCGTGGCGTGCGCGACGCGGAGGGCGATGGCGTGCGGGATGTGGGGAGGTGGGGGATGAGCGGCTGGCGCTGGAGGCCCGGGGTCCTTCCGGGGAGGTGTTTAGAGCGGCCGC
>JAKOTR010000072.1 GCA_029776225.1 Acidobacteriota bacterium
TCGTGAGTGCGGTTGGTGACGAAGATCCTGCTCGCGCCCGAGCGGTGCAGGTGGCGCACCGCCAGTTCGGACATCTTCCCCGCCCCAATGATCATCACGTTGCGGCCGTTCAGAGCGCCGAAAATTTCGCGCGCCAGCTCCACCGCGGCGTAGCTGACCGAAACGGCGCTCTCGCCGATTCCGGTTTCCGAACGCACCCGCTTGGCCACACCGAAGGCCCGCGTCAGAACGGCCTCGAGCAGGCCGCCCACCGCTCCGTGCGCCTTCGCAATGGCGTAGGCGGTCTTGAGCTGCCCCAGAATCTGCGGTTCGCCCACCACCATGGAATCCAGGCTGGCGGCGACGCGGAAGAGGTGGTGGATCGCCTCCTGATCGAAGTAGTGGTAGAGGTGCGGGCGGATAAAGTCGAGCTGCACCTTACGGCTTTCGCACAGGAAGCGGTCTATTTCGCCGCTCGGGTCGGCGCCGTCCTCCGCAGTCACGGCGATCTCCACGCGGTTGCAGGTGGACAGGATCATCGCTTCCGAGCCGCAGCGCGCCCGGAGATCCGCGAGCGCCGCCGGGAGCGAATCCTGGTCGAAGGCCAGTTGCTCGCGCACGTCCACCGGCGCCGTCTTGTGGTTCACGCCCGTGATCAGCAGTCTCATCGGCTCAGAAGATTGCGAAGCCCCGTGTGCGAAGCCCACGTAATGACCGAGCAGCCCACCAGTGCAATCACCAATATCGCCGCCTTGCGGCCTCTCCAGCCCGCCGTGACGCGCAGGAACACGATCAACAGGTACAACACCCAGGTCGCCAGCGAGATCACGATGCGCGGGTCGCGGATCCACCGCGTCCCGGCCTCGATCGACGCCCAAGTGCTCCCCGCCACTACCGAGGCCGTGATGAAGACGAACCCGATCGCCAGCGCGCGCGACGTCAGCGAATCCAGCGTGCCGAGCGGCGGCAGCCGGTCGAATATTCCCCCGTGCCGCTTCTCCTTAAGCTGCTTTTCGCGGATGAGATACAGGATCGACGTAACCGCGGTGAGCAGCAGCGTGGCGTACCCGATCAGCACAAGCACCACGTGCACCAGCAGCCACGCGTCGCGCAGCTTCGGGTTGCTCCATTGGGGCGTCGGCCCGCCAAGCGAACCCACCAGCGCCATCAGAAAGACCAGCGGGAATATGAATACCGCCAGGCTCTCGTAGCGGTATCGCCAGTAGACAGCCAGGAACAGCAAAGCGATGAGCAGGGCGCAGAGCGAATCCGATTCGAAGAAATCATTGGCGGGGATGCGGCCCAGAGATGCCGCCTGCTCGACAATTGAGACGGTGTGCAGGATGATGCCGGTGTAGAAGGCTCCCAGCGCCAACCGGAACACGCGATCGCTGCGCTTACGGAGGAAGGTGAGCAGGGCATAGAGCAGTCCGGCGGAGTAAAAAAGCGCGGCTATCCGCAGCCAGAACACGCTCATGTCTTGCATGACAATCGGCTGAATTTTCCAGTATACCGTGCTTGGGCTCCCGCCCCCCGGAGTGCTCAAGATTGCAGCGGCGAAACTCCACACTGGTTGGCGGGCGGCCGGCAGACCCGGCGTTCGAGGGACAACGGAGCCCTGGTGTGCGCGG
>JAKOTR010000101.1 GCA_029776225.1 Acidobacteriota bacterium
CGAACTCGAAGGCACCGGACTGGACATCCTCGCCGCTGGCGGCAGGACGCCTGAGAGTATCGAAGTCAGCAACCTCCTCCGCGATATCATCTCTGCTCAAGGTCGTGACGCCGCGTTGAGCGAACTGTCCGGAGTTGGCCACGGACTGATCGACTCCGGGGGCATGACCCCGGAGATGCGGTATATCCTGTCCCAGATCACTAAGGGAATGGAAGCGGGCGGCATGACCCCCGAGGCGCGGCAGTTGTTCGGGGCCATCATGCCGATCATTCAGTTCGGGGGTCGGGGCGGCGCGCTCCTGCCAATGGGACAGGTCGTCTCGATGGCCCGAGACGCCGCTGCGACCGCTTATAACCAGCGCGCCGAAGCCGCTCGTCGGGAAGCCATGCAACGCATGGGCGGGGCCATCGGAGCCGGGACGGTCGAGCAGGCCCTTGCCGAGTTCGCTGACGAAGCCGCCAGGGGCGAAGCTGAGGCCATCCGCGGGGCCGTGAGTTCTCAGCAGGCCCTCCAGCTTCAGCAACTTCTCGGAGTAATGGGAGCCGGGGCGGATATTACCAAATCCGCACAAGCGCTGCTGTCATCCTATGCTACCTCCGCCAGCGACATCGCCCGCTCCGCGGCAATGAACATCGGCACCGGGGCCGATTTGATGAAAGCCGCCGAAGCCATCGCCGCTCAGAGACTCGGGACCGCGGTGAGCGGATTCGAGAACATCCTTGGTCTTGAAAATCAACGCCTGAGTCTAGGGGCCGGAATGGTCACTGATGCCCAACGAGCGGCGCTCGAACGCCTCGGGCTTGGAACCCAAGGGCTCACTCAGTTGGAAGAACTCGCGCGGTTGAACCGTGAGCAGGGTTTCGGCGCGCTGTCCCAGTACATACAGAACCAACTCGGTGCTGGTGACGCCATCGCTCAAGTCCTCGGGATCGAAGCGGGCCGCGAGATTGAAGCTCTCAGAAACCTCATCGCGTTGTCCGGGACGGCGGCTGACACGATCCAGTCTCAGATTGATCAGTGGTTGCTGTCGATGGGCCTCCAGGCCGACATCGCCAATCAGTTCGTTAACTGGTTCCTCCAGGCCGCCGGCGGGTTGACCAACGTTGGCGGGGAGTATATGGGCGTTATTCCCTCTGGATTGTCGGTCCTCGGCAACCTTGGCGTAGCGCTCATCGGAGCCGCCCTACGTGATCCCGGTTTCTGGAATAAGATGTGGCAGGTAATCGTCAGCGGCGGTATTGGGGGGTTCTTCGACGCCATCGGCAACGTCATCGGTGGTCCCGTCGGCGACATCATCGGCGGCATCGGTGGTTCCGTTGGAGGTAACAAGTAATGGCCAGCCTTCGCAGATTTCTTGACCCTGAAGAGTGGAAGCGGCTGCGGACTCCGCCCGAGATTCCTCCGCAAGACCGTCCGGCGAATCTGCCCGAGTTTCTTCAGTCCCAGGAAACGAAGAAAGCCAAAGTCCCCCCGCCTGAGGAAACACTGGAGG
>JAKOTR010000006.1 GCA_029776225.1 Acidobacteriota bacterium
CTGCACGTGCCCATTCACGATGCGGGCGACGATCATGTGAAAACTGTTCGACCCGAGGTCGATTGCGGCTACGAAGTCGGAAGACAAGTCGGAACTCCTGCACAGGGTTAACCAAAGCCGCAGACCGGAACCTGCTCGACCCACCCAGCGTCGGGCTGCCCGGGCCAGGGGACCTGCTGGAGATTCATCCCCAGCCACCTCGCCGAAAGACCCGCGAAATGCGTTGCGTACCCGAGCGGAGCATAGCGGAGCTGCGCTCGGCAGCGCGTGAATTTCTTCACGCTACGGGCAGGTTGCGCGGCCGCAAGGGTTTTCCTGGCCTGGTATCAGAATTCGAGGGGGTCAACTTCCAGGTGCCAGCGGAGGCGCGAGGGCGCGCGGATGGCCTCGACCTGCGTTACCCAGTCGCCCAGGAAGCGCTGCAACGCGCGCCGGGAGGACGACTCGACCAGCAACTGACCGCGTTCAAGGCTGGCCCGCCGCGAAAGGCGCATCGGCACCGGATCGTAGAAGGTCACTGAATGGCTTTCGTCGCGCAGCGAACAGGCCCGCGCGGCGGCAAGAAAGGACAGCGCATCGGCCATCCGTGGCGCCTCGGCGCGCAGCATCGCCTGGTAAGCGTAGGGCGGGAAACCGGCCTGTTGCCGCTCTCTGAGTTGGTCCGAGGCGAAGGCCGGGTAGTCGTGGCGAACGAGGGCATGGTAGATCGGGTGGTCAGGGAACTGGGTCTGGATCAGCACCTCGCCCGGCCGTTCGGCGCGGCCGGCGCGACCGGCGACCTGCATCAACTGCGCGAACAGGCGCTCGGGCGCACGCCAGTCGGCGGCAAACAGCGCCGCGTCGGGGGCCACGGCGCCAACCAGCGTGAGCTTCGGGAAATCATGACCTTTGGCCAGCATCTGGGTGCCGACCAGAATGTCGGCCGCGCCGTTCTGAATCGTCTCCACCACCGCCTCCCACTGCTTGCGGCTGCTTGCCGAATCGCGGTCGACGCGCAGGATGCGGGCCTGCGGGAAGTGCTCGGCGAGAGC
>JAKOTR010000028.1 GCA_029776225.1 Acidobacteriota bacterium
TTGATTGCGACGTTCGCTCGCCCTCACCCCAACCCTCTCCCGGAGGGAGAGGGGGACTTTTTGAGATGGATTCTTAGTAGCACGCCCGGAGGGATTCGAACCCCCAACCAGCGGATTAGAAATCCTGCTATCATTTGTATTAAGTCTCGTCAGAAACACTACTTACGTCACACATGAAATCGGCGCAACGCACAAGACAACGCAGTGTTTTGCACGGCAACAACTGCAACTGGGACGGGAACAGCTGCGACGAGGATGAGGGAAATGGCTGTCCGGCGATTCGGAACCCCACACGAGAAATCCGAAGAGCAAGAAGATCTGATCTAGGTTCTCGGGTTGGGGACCCTCTGTAGGTTCTCGGGTTGGAGACCCTCTGTAGGTTCTCGGGTTGGAGACCCTCTTTAGGTTCTCGGGTTGGGGACCCTCTGTAGGTTCTCGGGTTGGGGACCCTCTATAGGTTCTCGGGTTGAAGACCCTCTATAGGTTCTCGGGTTGAAGACCCTCTGTAGGTTCTCGGGTTGGAGACCCTCTGAAATAGAGCTTTGTGGCCCGTCAGGCGGTGGCGGAACGACGCCCCTAGCGGCGCGGCGTGAAGCATGGCGAGCGCTGGGCGTGTCTGTGAAGAACACCGCCCCGTGCATGTGAAGAACAGCGCCCCGTGTCTGTGAAGAACAACGCCTAGCCAACGGACTACCCGCGATGTCGCCGGGAGGGCCTACCGGTGGGCAGCGGAGCGGTGGAGTCGATGGACAAGAGCGTGGCGGGCGGACGGTGCACACAAGCCGGGTTGCGGAATTGGACCCGCCGTGGAGCGGAAGCGGTGCTGTGGCTTCGGGCCGTCCAGTTCGACGACTTCGGCCTCTTGCGGGATGCCCAGCTTCGCCTGGCTCTCATAAATCCGCCATAATCTGCAGCTACACGTTTGACAGTGCGACCTGCGACTTGTAGACTCTCTTGAAACGTCGTGGTCAGCTGGAGTTTACCCAGTGTCGAAATAGTTGAGGGCGAGGATTTTGGGTTTTGGGTGGAGAAATAGGCTGCTTTGGGTAGCCAAGTAGTCGAACAGGTTGGTGACCGGTTTGGGCAAGCACGAGGGATGGCTCAGGAAGGCGTCCCGCAGGGGTTGATAGCTGTCTTCGCCATTTTCCGCGCCATGTTAAGGTCAACACTGGGTGAACTCCAGGTGGTCAGAAATTGACGCTCTTTCGAAGCGCGAGGTAGGATGGAATATGACTCCTGAAGTAGGTTGGGTCGGAATCGAGGAAGTGGGCGCCCATCCAAAGGTGGCTAAGCAGTCCATCTACCGCTGGGTGGTTTCAAAGGGCTTCCCGGCCCACCGTGTGGGACGCCTCCTTCGGTTCAGACTCTCGGAGGTGGACGAGTGGGTAACGTCCAGCAGCGGCGGTGATTTCGCGTCCGCCCCGTCGGGCAAGACGACGGAATCGAGGCCAGCAGGCCGAAAGACGAACGTGAAGAAGAAGAGCAGGCATGGCTGAGAGCCGCTTTTCAACGCAGATCGGACGGCAGATCTCCTTGCCGGGGCACTTCGATGTTCCTGTCATCCTCGAGGACGTACGGGCGCTCGGTGGGGACGGCTCCGGCGGCTACGAGTGCCGGGTCCGGTTGCCCGACGGCACCCTCGAGGAGGCAGTCATCTCCCCTGCGGAAGCGGCCACGCTCTTCAGCACGGACCGGGAATCGCCGACAGCGATCACGCCAGCTGATGCGGAACAACTCCGACTGTTGATCGAGTCCGCCCGGATTCGCCTCGCCTATGCCCACGACCGTCAGTTTGCCGTGAGCCTTTCCGGCATCCGCACGCTGCCTCACCAGATCGAGGCCGTGTACCAGGCCATGCTGCCGCAGCCTCGCCTGCGCTTTCTCCTGGCCGACGACCCCGGGGCGGGCAAGACTATCATGGCCGGGTTGCTCATCAAGGAACTCAAACTTCGGGAGGCCATCGAGAGGATTCTGATCCTCTGCCCTGCGCCGCTCACGATCCAGTGGCAAGACGAAATGCTCCGCTGGTTCGGGGAGTCCTTCGACATCATCTTCTCCGCCGTTGACCAGCAGCAGCTCACGAACCCGTGGCAGCGGTGCTCGCAGGTTATCTCTTCCATCGACTACGCGAAGCAGAACGACGTCCGCGAGCGCGTGTGGCAACAGCGCTGGGACCTGGTCGTCATTGATGAGGCCCATAAATGCTCGGCTTACACGAAGTCGCGTACCAACCGGAGCGACGAGGTTGCCGAGACCAAGCGCTATCAACTGGCCAAACGCCTCTCCGAGACGGCGGACCATGTGCTTTTGCTGACGGCAACGCCCCACCACGGGGACGAGGACAAGTTTTCGCACTTCCTGCGGCTCATTGATCCCGACCTGTTCCCGGAGCCGCATCGGCTCGGGAATCAAGCCACGTCGATTCGCAAGGACGTGTTCAAGCTCGGCAAGGACTCGCCGTGGTGCCTGCGCCGCCTGAAAGAGGATCTCAGGGATCTCAACGGCAAGCGCTTGTTTCCCGACCGGCACGCCAGGACCGTGACCTTCCGCCTCAACAGCGAGGAGTACGCTCTCTACAAGTCGGTCACGGCGTACATCAACGAGTTCATTCCGGGAGCCCAAGCGTCCTCGGCTGGAGGACAACGACGGTCGGCTGCCGCGCTCACCCGCACCGTCCTCCAGCGACGCCTGGTGAGTTCGACCTGCGCCATCCATGAGTCGCTGAAGCGACGCCTCAAGAAGCAGCAGGACCTGCTTGACGAGTTGGAGGGGCTCTCGCCGGCCCAGCGGGCCAAGCGTCTCGCCGCCCTTCAGAAACGGCTACCCGATGCAGAGCAAGAAGAGGATGACCTCGACGACGAGGTCCGCGATCGGCTGGTCGACGAGTACACAGCAGCCCTCGAGCTGGAGCAACTCCGCGCGGAGATCTCCGCCCTCAAGGAGCTGGTCGAGCAGGCCCGCAGGGTACAGGATCTAGAGAGGGATTCCAAGTTGGCCGCGCTGAAAAAGTGCCTCCAAGAGGCGCAGTTTGCCGAACTCAGGGACGGCCGCGGCAAATTACTGATCTTTACGGAGCACCGCGACACCCTCACCTACGTGCGGGAACACCTCGAGCGCTGGGGATTCACTACCTGCGAGATCCATGGCGGCATGAACCCCCACGAGCGCAAGCGGGCACAGGAACAGTTCCGCACCACCGCGCAGGTCTGTGTGGTGACCGAAGCAGCTGGCGAAGGAATCAACCTCCAGTTCTGCCACCTCATGATCAATTACGACATGCCGTGGAACCCGACGCGCCTGGAGCAGCGCCTTGGCCGCATCCACCGCATCGGGCAGGACAGGGATGTCTACGCCTTCAACTTTGTGGCCACGGAGTCCGAGGACGGGCAGCCCATCGTCGAGGGACGCATCCTCCATCGACTCCTTGAGAAGCTGGACACGATGAAAGAGGCCCTCAAAGGACGTGTGTTCGACGTTATCGGCGAGGTGCTTTCGCTTAACGACGTCAACCTTCCCGACATGCTGCGAGAAGCGGCTTACGATCCCCGACGGCTGGACGAGTACCTGGACCAGATCGACCGCATCGACCCGGAGAAGCTGAAGGAATACGAAGAGGCCACGGGTATCGCGCTGGCTCGAAGCCACGTGGACTTCACGGGCTTTCAGCGCCGCAACCTGGAGGTCGAGGAAAAGCGGCTGATGCCCCGTTACGTGGAGGCGCAGTTCATCGCGGCGGCCAAGGAGATTGGTCTTCGCGTGGAGCCGCGGGCAGACGGCCTATGGCGCATCGAGCACGTCCTGGCCGAGCTACGGACAGAACGCCTGCGGTCGGTCCAGCGCCTGGGAAAGCCCGACCCCTCGTACCGCAAGGTCACGTTCCACAAAGACCACCTCGAGCAGTCTGCGCACGTGGACGCCGTTCTCCTGGGCCCAGGCCATCCCCTCTACGCGGCGGTCGACGAGAAGCTCAACGAGAAGCTGGCGCCCCTCCAGGGAAAAATCGGGTTCTACGTAGACCCGATGGCGACCGAGCCATACCGGCTCCACTTCTTCGAGATTTCGATTCGTGGCAAGGACTCCAAGGGCAATGACGTGCCGCTGCACGGGGAACTCGTGGCGGTTCGGGAGCAGGGCGGGCAGTTCGAGATCGTGCCGAGCCACATCCTGCTTAACCTCCCCGCCCACCCGCGGCCCCCAGCCCTCACCAATCCAGTGGCGGTTCAGGCAGCGTCCGATTATCTCAAGAGCACCTACCAGTTGGAATGCCGCGCCCGCTGCCAAAAGGAGCGGCAGCATTTCGCCGGCATCTGCCGGGACTACCTGGAGCGATCCTTCGCCGCCCGGATCAAACGGGCCCAGGAGCGGGCTATGGAGCTCATGGCGGCAGCCTCGACTAATCCGGACTTCAAGCTCGCCGCCGACGAGGCCAGCAAGTACGTGGAGGAATTACAACGCCAGCGTGCGGAGCGGCTCAGCGGGCTCGGTCGCTTGGAAATCGCGCGCACTGGCCCCGTGCGTCATCTGGCCACCGCGATCGTCTTGGCGGCTGGCCCTGACACCGAAGCCCAGCTTGCGGACCTCGCGGACGAGCTCGATACCGACCTCCGCCGGCAGAGCGAACTCGCTGCCGAAAACATGGTCGTTGCGGCGCTCAAGGAGGAAGGCTTCCCCGAGGACCGCATCGAACGCGTTGGGCACCTCAAGCTCGGCTTCGACGTGCGCGCGCACCGGATCGCTGACCCTACGACGGGCGCAATCGTCGTGAAGCGCATTGAGGTCAAGGGCCGGAGGCGCGGGCAGGCCGTCCGCCTGACGACCAACGAGTGGTACATGGCCCAGCAGCTAGGGGAGACCTACTGGTTGTACGTCGTGTGGGACCCGCTCGGCCCGAAGCCGGAGCTTGTCCGAATCCAGAACCCTG
>JAKOTR010000030.1 GCA_029776225.1 Acidobacteriota bacterium
GCTCGACGACATCGTGCGGGGCCTGCGCTACTTGGAAGAGCATTACAGAGAATGGGGCATCACATCGCTCGCCGTTCCTCCGCTCGGATGCGGGCACGGCCAGCTTGAATGGCGGGTTGTGGGGCCGATGCTGTACCGGCACCTGAAGCGTCTGGACATACCCGTTGAGTTGTATGCCCCATACGGGACTCCGCACGAGGAGCTGCAGCCCACCTTTCTCGAGCAGGCGCCGCTGGAGGCAGCGCCTGGCGGCACTCCGGAAAGCCGGATGAAACCGGCATGGGTCGCGCTGGTGAAGATCCTGGAGGAGATCGAGAACGAACGCTACCACTATCCCGTTGGACGGACCTCGTTCCAAAAAATCGCCTACTTCGCCACGGAGTCTGGAATTCCTACTGGGCTTTCATACCGACGAAGCAGCTACGGGCCTTATGCGCCCGAACTGAAGGGGCTGATCACTCGACTGGTGAACAACGGGCTGATTCGTGAAGAACGCCTGGGTCGCATGTTCGCTGTTAAGCCGGGGCCGACGTTCAAGGATGCCTGGCGCGCTTATGAACGCGATCTTGCGGACTGGAAGGATACCATCGAGGCGCTCGCCGACCTGTTCATGCGGATGCGCACGGAGCAGGCAGAGCTGGCTGCGACGGTTCATTTCGCCGCCAAGGGCCTTGCCTTGAAGAAGAAATCAGAGCCGACCGAACGAGAAGTGCTGAGCGAGGTGATGAGTTGGAAGCAAAAGAGACGCCCGGCTCTGAAGGAGGAAGATGTGGCGGTGACCATTCGAGGCTTGAGCATGCTGGGTTGGCTGAAGGTGAAGCCGAGTTCTGATCTTCCGGTGAGCGAGGAGGCTGTTCTCGATGTATAAGAAACCGGTAGCCGTTCACGGGGTGGCAGGGAATCACCACGGAGATCTCGGAGAAAGAGAGATCAGGAGAGGGCCGTTAGGAGCCTGACGGTAAGAGCGAGGGTGGGGGACCACCGCAAAGATGAGCTTGTACCGAATCGAGCAAGAACAGAAAGACCGCACGACCCTGTTGGGCACAGGTCGCGATCACCGTCCAGATGCGTTCGCACCAACGGCGACCCGGTACCATCCGCAGGATGGTCGCGATCCGCGTTCCCTAGGTGATGTGCCGGTCGATCACCACAAAACGGATCGCCTGCTCCGCCAGGTTATTCGTCGTCCTCAATGGCCAGCGTCGTGATAAAGCGGAAGTACGCTTCCCCGATGACGCGGAACCGTGCGGGCAGGTTTCGGGCGTGCTTCGCCTCCGGCACGCGGGTGGTGGCCGCCTTGATCACCTGCTCCCGCGCCGCCTCCAAGGCTTTCTGAAAACCCGCCGCAGACATCTTCTCGCGGCGGTGGATCACGCCAAACAGGTCGCGCAAGGCGTCCCGCAGAGGCTCGCCATAAGCCTGGACCTCGCGTCCGGGGAGCGTCAGTAGGAACTTCACGTCGCGGATCAGATGGGCCATGCAGAACTGCACCAGCACGTCGCAGTCCCGCATGTACTTGCGGTAGGCGCTGAAGTAGTCGCAACCCGGCACGCCGTTGAACTCCTCGCCCAGCACCTCCAGCAGCACTTTCGAGCCGCGGCACTTGTCGATGCGGAAAAACGTGTACATCTGGGCCCGGAAGCACGAGGTCCAGAATCTCGCACCATTCTCCTTGTGCCCGGTCTCGTCGATGTTCAGCACGGATTCGCCCGGCAACCGTTGGAACAACTCGGCATACGACGGGGCCAACGACTCGCTCACCTTGCCGATGAGCTTGGCCAGGTAGCCGCGCGAAACGTATATCCGCACCACGTCGGGGAGGAACGTGCGGATCGTCAAAAACGAGGCCTGGCAGACGGCCTTCGCGAAGGCGACCAGGGCCGTCAATCGCGGGCCGAACAGCCCGCTTACACCATGCGCTCTGGCAGCGGGGCGTAGTGCACCTTGCGGCAGTGCGGGCACCAGTAGGCAAGCCCTTGGTATTCCCTCACGATGGTCGGCGTTTCGGTGATTTCCGCCTGCTAGAGGAGTTCCGGCTCACAGCGCGAAGCGACCAGCCTGCGGCCGCAGTCCGGGCAGCAGTCGAGCGTGTAGCGCTGCAAGTGGTTGACCGCCCTTGGGTGGGAACGGCGACCGCAAGTGCTGTTCGTGTCCCGGCTGTCCGTCCTTGCTGCGCTTCTTGCCGCCCTTGGGCAACGGCTTCTCCGGCTTGACGATGTCGCTCGATGGCGGCTTCGAGGAGGTCGACGAGTTCTTCCGCGCGGCGGCCAACTGCTGCTTCAGGTCAGCGACTTCTCCGCGCAGCCGCGCGTTTTCCTCTTTCAACTCCGCGTTACGGTCCATTACCGCGAACAGCTCTTCCTCCAGCTTCGCCATCCATTCGACCAGGCGGTCATGGTCGGAATCGCACTTTGGTTCCCACAGCTTCATAAGGCGGGAGAATACGCATCCCTGGCCGCCCGATCGAGGCCAATGGCCCGCCCGGCAAACCCAAGAATTCTGGCAAATTCTTGGGCGGCGGGAGGCGCTTGACAAGCCAAATCCCCCTGTTCAAGATGACGATTGTTGGTCCCCTGTGGTGGGGGGCCAGCGGGCTTGACAAGAGCAAGAACCCCGTGAACGAGCACAGAAACCGACGCTGACAGGAGAATCCGCATGAACTTCGAACTCCATGGCTACCACTTCGAGGGTGCCTTCACCTCAGCGAATCAGCTGCAGGCGCGGGCAGGGGTGTACGTCGTCTGGTGCAAGGACGGAGAGAAGTGGACGTGCTTGGGCGTTGGGGAATCGCACAATGTCCAGGAGCGTGTTCTGAATCATGAGCGCGCGAGTCAGTGGAGACGGAACTGCAGGGGCACGCTTTACTATGCGGCCCACTACACGCCGAACCTCCAGCAGGCCGGACGCATGCAGATCGAGAGGAGACTCCGGCAGCTTGAGCGCCCGGTTTGCGGAGATCGGTAAGGTAAACGACCGCCGTCTCATTGAAGACTACCTGCCCATCGAGGCCATTAGCAGAGAGGCCTCGCGGGAGAAGGCCATGCGCAAGGGGCAGATCTCCAGGGTGTTGCGCGCACCGGATCGCTGACCCTACGACGGGCGCAATCGTCGTGAAGCGCATTGAGGTCAAGGGCCGGAGGCGCGGGCAGGCCGTCCGCCTGACGACCAACGAGTGGTACATGGCCCAGCAGCTAGGGGAGACCTACTGGTTGTACGTCGTGTGGGACCCGCTCGGCCCGAAGCCGGAGCTTGTCCGAATCCAGAACCCTG
>JAKOTR010000038.1 GCA_029776225.1 Acidobacteriota bacterium
TAGGCTCGCACAAGGAGTTGAGGGTTTGGAAGTGGACGCTGGACGATCGAGACGGAGGCGAACGCTGATGGCCCGCGTGAAACAATCGCCAGCTCGCCGAAGCTCCCAGTCTCCCGCTCTCAAATTCGAGCAGCGGCTGGTGCTCCATCAGTGGATTCTCGGCCTCTTCGGCGTGAGGAGCTTCGAGCGCCTCGCGGCCAACCTGAAGGCCCCGGAGTACGAGGGCTTTGACGAGAACAACGTCACCCGCTTCCACTATCAGCTGCGGCTGCTCTTCGATAGGCCGGAGTTGCCGCATGACCTGCTTCTTGCCTACGACCAGAACATCGTGCGCCACTGGCGGCAGATCACCGAGCGGCGGAACCACGCAGGACCGTGCCTCTATCCGAAGTACTTCCAGTACCTGGCGCTGTTATTTACGGAGATCTACCTCGACCGGTACTTCCGAGACCCGGAGAGGCTGCTAACGGAACTGAACTCCCACGTCGAGCAATTTAATCAACGTGCGCCCAAGGCGAGCCGCATCGAGCCGTATACGCGGCAGGACCTCAACAAGGTGGCCTTTTGGATGGCGACCGGAAGCGGCAAGACGCTGCTTATGCACATCAACATCCTCCAGTACCTGCACTACCTGAACCTGCACGGCGGCAGACCGGTGAACCGGATCATTCTTCTGACGCCGAACGAGGGGCTTTCGCATCAGCATCTGAAGGAGTTTCAGCTTTCGGGGATCGAGGCCGAGCTCTTCTCGAAGGAGGGCCGGGGTCTCTTCACCGGCCGCGCAGTGGAGATCCTCGACATCCACAAGCTGCGGGAGGAGATGGGCGAGAAGACGGTAGCCGTGGAAGCGTTCGAGGGAAACAACCTCGTCCTGGTGGACGAGGGGCATCGCGGGACTAGCGGCGCGGAGACCGGCGCCTGGATGCAGAAGCGGAATCAGCTCTGCGAGAATGGATTCTCATTCGAGTACTCGGCGACCTTCGGGCAGGCGATGAAGGCCAGTGGGAACCGCACGCTGGAGCAAGTCTACGCCAAGTGCATCCTGTTTGACTACTCGTACAAGTACTTTTACGGAGACGGCTACGGCAAGGACTATCGCATCCTGAACCTGGCCGACGACTCGGACGAGAACATCCGGCGCAGGTATCTGACCGCGTGCCTACTTTCGTTTTACCAGCAGCTCAAACTCTATCGGGACAAGCCCGGCGACTTCCGGCAATTTCTCATCGAGCGCCCGCTCTGGGTCTTTGTGGGCGGCAG
>JAKOTR010000052.1 GCA_029776225.1 Acidobacteriota bacterium
TGCGGCGACCTGCGGGCCGCCCGGCCGCGCTGCCCACTTAACGTCAGAGTAAGCAGCGCTTCAGGACCAGAATGTCCTCCCAACGGATGACGTCGACGATCACCGGGCGGTGGTAGTTTCTCCTCGTTGCCCGACTCGCGGGCTAGATTGGAAGGCCTTTCTTGAGAACTCGTAGCGCATCCATTTCCGCCGGCATCGTCGCGATCGCGCTTTGCTTGGTTCCGTCGGTTGCGGCTTCCGCCGCTCCTTACTCCGTCTCCGCAGTGAGCTCCACGGGTGATGTCACACCGAACCCGCAGGGCGAGTACACGGCGACACTGAACGGCGTCGAGTTCGGCGGGTCGGTGTCTGCCCTCGCCGCCGCACCAGGCTGCTCAGCAAGTGATCCCGCCACAAAGCGCGTGAATACTTGGCAGCGACGCAACCCGAGCGGGGTAGCCAAACTCGAGTGCGGAAACTCGGGCTACGGCTGGCGTCACATCGCCGCCGGCAAAGCGCAGGATTGGCAGAACATCATCAACAAGTACAACCTGGGCACCGACTGGGCCACCTTCGCGAAGTGGAACATCGGCAACACTGTGGGCGCACCCGCGTCAGCGCCGTACAACAGCGCCAACCAGACGTACACCTATCAGGCGCCGCTTCAGATTCGTAACGCGCAGGGCCAAGTCGTGCGCACCTACACGGTGAAGGTGCCTGTCGGAAGCACCACTGAGCGAATCATCACCGCTTTCCCGAGCTGAAGGCCGCTCAGTGAGTGCGCTGGAGCGATTCGTTGATCACTTGCGGGCGGTTGATCATCGCAACACTTTTGACAGTGAGCGCGGTGTGATCGTGGTTTTTGGAGAAGGATCCGATCGAAATGCTGAGTTCACAATTACCGATCAGTCCTTGGGTGCGCGTCTGAGCGCACTCGAAGAAAGCGGCCGTCTCATCTGGCCAGATGTCGACGCTGAGGTGGCTGCATTTCGACTCCTTTCCGTGCACCTGATGGAGCAGGTCGACACCGGCAATTCGGATCACTACGCGCTGGACGGGAGCGGTACTGCGTAACAGCGGCCGACCGTGACCACGTCTCCCGGACCGAGCACCTCAATACGAGGACTGATGCGCTCCGTCCGGGACGTCTTGTAGGCGCCTGACCTGTCAGGCTTGATCATCTTTCTGTGCGTGCGGCGACGTACGCGGAGTTGTCACGTTGCGAGAACTGCGCCCATCGGCTGGCGGCCTGCGGAGTGATTCCCATCTGGGAGGCTACGACAGCTGCGGGGAGGTCGCTGGTGAGAGCGAGCATGGCGTAGTTGCGGGCGATCCGTGGACTGACTCCGGCACGCGCCAGCCACCGCCCCAGGGTCGTGGGGTGGATAGGTTCATGGTGTCGCCGTGGCGAGGGGAACAGATAGATCCCTTCGCCGTCCCGTCGAAGCGCGCGCGGATCCTGCTCGGCGTCCGTCACGAGTTGCGCGAGGAGTTGCGCAATCGGGTTGGGGACCTCGATGGGCTCTGTCGATAGTGCGAGATAGGTTCGACTTCCCGTCGCGGTGGTGTCGGCTGTAGTGAGTCGGTGGATGCGGTCGGTTCGGGCTCCGTACACGAGTACGAGCAGCGCGGCGACTCTCGTCGCGAGATTCACCGTGTGGTCCGTTCCGGCGATGAACTTGCGAATCAGGGCGTGATGTTCGTCCTCCTCGCTGATCTCGCTCGGTTTGGCCGTCTTTCCACGCTCGACGCGAAGTCCCGGATACTGGCCCGTGCTGCTGAGCCACGAGATGAAAGGCGCGATGTCACCGCTACGGGCGGCGTTTCCGGCGGTCCATCGGTCCAGTGCTTCCTGTGTCAGCTGGGCGCGGCCGTCGCCGTTTTGCTCGCGGTGATGGAGGAGCCGGGCGGCAGCGCGGATCCGCTCCCGCGCGGAATCCGCGACACCGATCGTGGTGCGCCGGTGGCGCGCCCGGCGGCGCACGGTGCGCAGCACCTTCCATTGCGCGTAGGGAGTGATCACGGCGGCGTGATGGGGCGGGAGCTGGGTCAGGTACTCGTCGACCCACGTTTCGAGCCGCTCTGTCTGCTCATCTCGTGGGGGAAGCACACCCGCGTCAACCAGGAGTGCGCGGAGGTGATGTCGCGCCTGCCCGGGCGGACACGCGTCGACGCTCGCATGCGTGATCGACTCCTGTGCTCCGATTGCTTGGAGCAGCGCCCGCGGAGTGGGCTTGAGAAGCCATCTCATGGTCGAATCCACGCGGCCTCGATGAACGAGTGCGTTCGGGAGCCCCGTCAGGTGCCCGGGGATCGCTCCTGTCGCAGCCGCCAGCAGCTCGCTGGAGGCTCGGAAGACGGAGCATCGAACGCAGGTGTTCTCGAAGTGCTGCTCACCCGCGGCGCCACACGTTGCGCAGATGTAGTCGCGTGTCGATCCTGCACACGGCCCGCAGACGCGCTCTCCCTGGTCGTTGCGGCCGATGAGTGCCCTCCTCTGAGCGCAGGACCCGCAGTCGGCCGGGTGGCGGAGCTCGCGACGATAGCAGACGCGGCACACCGGACCGATCGGCCAGGTCATGGTGTGCACCGGGCGCCGTTGTTGGCAGAGGGCGCACTCGGCGATGGTGGTGCGGTAGCAACTGTGGCAGAGATCTGCGACGCCGCTCTGGTGGCGGGTTGCTACGCGTCGTTCCCGCCCGCATCGTCCGCACGTCCTGACGGGTGCGGGGTAGCAGCGCTGGCAGAGATCGTCGCCGTCGACGATGGCGGTGACGTGATCGACGCGGCCGCATACGGCGCACGAACGCTTGGGTCGCGCGCAGTGCCCACACAATGGAGCCCCGTCCTCAGTCCGGGCGCTGGGTGCCCGGACGCGACCACAGCGCGAGCATTCCACCCGTCGGCTGACGTTGTAGCACGGACGGCAGAGCCCGCCTCCGTCAGCGAGTCTCTTTACCCGCTGGGCGCGCCTTCCGCACTCGGAGCAGGGATGCTCCGGCGGAACCGTCACTTGGCGTGCCCAGGCCGGTTGATCGTCGTTCGGCGAGCGGATACTCGACTCTTCAGCGGGACGACGTCTCCGGATACCTTCTTGGCGGTGGCCTCGACGATGCGCGGTTCGATGAGGTCGTTGGGCGTGCACTTAAGGATGTCGCACAGCGCGATCAGAGTCGCCATGCTGAGACGCTGCGGCTGACCCGTCACGAGCCGGTATGTCTGCTCGCGGGAGAGCGCGACGCCTCGCTCAGCGAGCAGCGGCTGCAGGTCCGTCGTGGCGAACATCCCACGCTCTGCCATCTTCGCTCGCAGATGCCAGACGTACTCCATCTCTTTCACAGTGCTGCCTCCTCGAGATCGGTGCCGTATCGCATGTGGATGGCTTGGGTGAGGAGGCGGTTGCGGTACTCGTTGGAGACGCCCACGTAGATCGCGGTTGTCGAGGAGAAGGAGTGCCCCACTTGCTCCTGAATGAATCGCTCCGGGTAGTCGAACTCCACCAGGTGCGTCACATATGAGTGCCGCAGCGAATGCAGATCCAGCGACGAGTCGATCCCCGCGGCGTCCCGAGCCGCACAGAACGCCTCGTTAGCTGCCCGCCTACTCAATCTCGTCCCACGCTCCGTCACCCAGAGCGCAGGTGATGACCCCGAAGACGACAGCGCGGGTCGAACCTCTTCCAGATAGTGCCCAAGCGTCTCGGCAATCCAGCCCATCTCTGGGACGGTGAGAACCGTGCGTCGCTTTGACGGGCCTCCGCGGCTCGCCTTGCCATGCCGTACCGATAGCGCACCGAACCGATCCAGCTGCGGCTGCTTCGCGTTGCGGCGCAGATCCACGAGATCAAGCATCACCGCCTCCCGCCTCCGCAGTCCGAACGCGTATACGCACTTGAGGAGTGCCGCATCTCGCAGCGCCTGAACCGCGCCCTTCCGTCGACGCGACCGGATCCGAGCGGCAAGCCCATCGGCCGCATCGAACAGCGCCTGAACCTCGTCAAATGTCAACGGTCGTCGCGCCGCATCGCCCTCGTACTCGCTGACATGGACGATTGAGTTGTCCTCATGGAACACCTGCCGCGGCGCGGCTCCGAAACGCGCCTCACACTCCGACAGCCACGGATATCGAGGATCAGTGACGTACTCGCAGAACATCTTGATGTCGATCTCGTACCCGCGCAGCGTCGATAGCCGCAGCGGCTTCGCCCCCGACCGCAATTCACCGATCCATGCTTCCACTTCCGCCGACGTCCACTGCCACGGGTACATGCCCGAGAAAGCCACAAACCGGCGAACAAGCCGCTCTCTCGCCGCAATCGTCGCAACCTTCAGGAAGCGAGCAGTCTGCTGAGCTCGCCACCCATCCAGCATCCCATCGAGCACGGCCCTCTCGGGGTCGAGGTGAGCGACGTTACGCGCGGAGAAAAGCCTCTGCGCAGGCGAAGAATTAACTACAAGCACATCCTAATGATGCATCCAACACAACATTGATGCAAGAGAAGGCCACTTTCAGATCCTTGGTCGGAGCAGTGACTTCGACCCCGCTCGAGAATCACTGATCTCAGCCTTCTGCAGCTCGTGCGATCGCGGGTCGCCACGTTGCATCAGATGGCAATATTGCCCGTTT
>JAKOTR010000054.1 GCA_029776225.1 Acidobacteriota bacterium
AGTTGCCGGCCATCGACCGCGACATGTTGGCGTCGCTGGTGGACAACTTCGAGCGGGTTATGGCCGAGGCCCCGAACCCGCAGAAGAAGGACCTGCTACGCCGGCTGGTGAAAAGGGTGCTGGTTCATGACCGCCGCACCATCGAGGTCTGGTACGGGTTACCGAACTGCCGGAGGGTCGAAGACTGGAACAATTGGCTCCTCAGGCAGGACTCGAACCTGCAACCCTTCGGTTAACAGCCGAATGCTCTACCATTGAGCTACTGAGGAGCAAACCTAGCGGCGAATCTCATTACACCAAACAGAGGGGACTGTCGTCAACACCCTCCCCAGGAAGCCGGGGCAGCCGGCGTGATCGGAAGTCAGGGCGACAGGTGTGTTCGGAAGGCCGGGGGACCGGCACGGGCCAAACGCCAGCGCCGGCGCCCGTTCTTGCCGCCCCGGCTCGCGGCCGCCGGGCTCGGTCCCCGGCACCGCTGGTAAACTTGTTAAGGAAACATGACTTCCAGCACAACCACACTGCCCTTCCAAGAGGTCGTGGAGTCCGAGGGCCACCTCATCGACTCCCACATCATGGAGCGAATCTTCGATGCGGTGGTCGAGTACCAAGGCCGGTTCGAGGTCGAGCAGTTCCGCATCGGCCGCACCAACAGCGAGCCCTCGTATTTGCGCCTGAAGGTCGAAGCGCCCAGCCGCGACCTGCTGGACCAAATGCTCAGCCGCTTGCACGGCCTGGGCTGCTCGCTCGTGGATTCCGCCGACGCCGAACTGGCCCGCGTCGAGCGCGACCGCTGCGCGCCCGACGATTTCTACTCCACCACCAACCACCGTACCCTCGTGCGCTACAAGCAGCGCTGGATCGAAGCGGAAAACCAGCGCATGGACGCGCTCCTGGTGGTCGAAGACGGCCGTGTATTTTGCCGCCGGCTGCGCGACATCCGGGCGGGCGACCTGGTTGTGGTCGGCATGCGGGGCATCCGCGTGATCCCCGAAGCCAAGGAGCGCGACCGGCTCGCGTTCGCTTTCATGACCAACGGCGTTTCCTCAGAGCGGCAGGTGGAAACGGCGGTCCGCCAGACCGCGGCGCTGATCGAGCAGACGCGCGCGCAGGGTAAGAAGGTCCTGGTCGTTGCCGGGCCGGTGGTGGTCCATGCCGGCGGAGCGCCCGGCCTGAGCAAGCTGATTCGCGCCGGCTACGTCCAGGCGGTGCTCAGCGGAAACGCGCTCGGCGTCCACGACATCGAAGCCGCGCTGTTCGGCACCTCCCTCGGCCTTCGCCTCTCCGACGGGCGGCAGGAGGAGCACGGCCACCGCAACCACATGCGGGCCATCAACGCCATCTACAAGTGCGGCGGCATCCGCCAGGCGGTCGAGTCCGGACGCCTGACCCGCGGCATCATGTACGAATGCGTGAAGGCGAACGTGCCCTTCGTGCTTGCCGGCAGCCTGCGCGACGATGGTCCGCTGCCCGACACCATCACCGACATGAACGAGGCCCAGGACGCCTATGCCGAGCAACTGAAGGGCGCCGGGCTGGTGCTCTGCCTGGGGTCCATGCTGCATTCCATTGCCACCGGGAACATGGCCCCGAGCTGGGTCAAGATGGTGTGCGTGGACATCAACCCCGCCGTCGCGACGAAGGTCAGCGACCGCGGCACCGGCCAGGCGATCGGTGTGGTCGCGGACGTCGGCCTCTTCCTGGATATGCTGGCGAAAACCCTGGTTCGCGAATGAAGAAGAAAAAACCCGAGTACACCGAAGATCATGCCAGAGCGGGCATCGATGCGCCGCTGCCCGAGATCGAGACCTGGCCCAACCAGTTTCCGGGATACGAAATAGAAATCGTGATCCCGGAGTTCACTTCCGTTTGCCCGAAGACCGGCCTGCCGGATTTCGGCACGATTACCGTGCGCTACGTCCCGGACAAGCTCTGCCTCGAGCTGAAGTCGCTCAAGATGTACGCGCTCGCCTACCGCAATCTCGGCATCTTCCAGGAGAACGTCGTCAACTGCTTCCTGAGGGATGTGGTGAAAGCGGCCAAACCCATTTCCGCCACCGTGATCGGCGAATTCCAGCCGCGCGGCGGCATTTACTCCAGCATGACCGCCACCTGGAGAAAGAAGCGTGGCCGCTGATCCGCACACCGAGGAATTAGCCGCGATCATCCAGGAAATCCGCGAACGCGTGCGTTCGCGCTATCCCCAGGGGACAGCCGGACCGGGAGTCGTGCTGCCCGACCTCATGCCGATTCTGCACGCGCGCGACGCGGCCGAAGGGAAGGTTGCTTCGATCGGCAGCGTGAATCCGCGCCCGCCCGGATTGCTGAACTCCATCGTGCAGTCGGTCAAGAAGGCGACCGCGCGGGCGCTGGACTGGCACGTGCGCGAACAGGTGGAATACAACCGCGCGATGGTGAACGCGCTGAACGCGATCCTGGAAGCGCTCAACGAAAACAACCGCGCGCTCTCCGCGCTGGGCGCCCGGATCGCCAGTCTTGAGGCGCGTTCGGAAGAGTACCAGGAATTACGCGACATCCGCGCGCGCTGGTCCGAGTGGCACGTCGAGTGGGAGCGCAAGCTGGCCGATGTTGAGAGCCGCTTTCTGCGCACCGTCGCCGAGCTTTCCGCCGCCGTACAGGTCCGCGCCGCGCAGGTGGAAACCGCCGCCCGCGACGCGGCGAAAACACAGCACGCCGAGTTCATGCGGGCGCTGTGGGACAACATCAAGCAGGTTCGCGCCGAGCTGGAACGCACGATTCACACCGAACTCCGGCTCATCCGCCGGCGGGCCGCGATCGAACCACCGTCCCCCGCCCCGCCCGCCGTTGAGGCCCGGGGCGCCGCTCCCGAGATAGACTGGCTCCACTTCGCCGAGCGCTTCCGCGGAACGGAAGAGTACGTGAAGGAGAAACAGCGGATTTATCTGCCGTATTTCGCGGGCTGCGGCGATGTGCTCGATATCGGCTGCGGGCGCGGCGAGTTTCTCGAGCTGGCCAGGGAGG
Organism: Acidobacteriota bacterium; assembly: GCA_029776225.1. Lineage (GTDB taxonomy): Bacteria > Acidobacteriota > Terriglobia > Bryobacterales > Bryobacteraceae > Fen-330. Next base: position 3,001 of record JAKOTR010000054.1, read on the forward strand.
CCGGAATTTCCGCGCGCGGCATCGACCTTAGCGAGGAACTCGTCGCGCTCTGCCGCGCGAAGAAACTGGAAGCCGAGACCGCCGACCTTTTCGTGTACCTCGATTCCCTGCCCGAGCGCTCGCTCGGAGGCATTTTTTGTGCCCAGGTGATCGAGCACCTGCCCCCGGCGCGCCTGCCGGAAATGCTTCGGTTGGCCTGCACGCGGCTCTCGACCGGAGGGGTGCTCGTCATTGAGACGCCCAACCCGGAGTGCCTGGCGATCCTGGCCTCGCATTTCTACCTCGACCCGACCCACCGCCGCCCCGTGCCTCCGCAGTTGCTCTCCTACTATCTGGAGGAGTTCGGTATGGGCGCTATCGAGATCCGCCGCCTGTCGCCTGCCGTCGAGTCCATGCCCGCGCTGCAATCGCTTCCCGAAGATTTTCGCGAGGCCTTTTTCGGCGCTCTCGACTACGCAATCATTGCGAAGAAGCTCTAGATTCGCGCGGCTTGCGACGAACGTCGGGACGCCTTCTTAGGCGGCCTGGATTACGCAATGAACGAGGAAGCCACAAGTTCCCGCGGTTTGCGATCCAGGCTCTACACTGGTGAGGTGGCGTGGGAGAACATACTCATCCGGGCAACGAACTGGCTGGGCGATGTGGTGATGTCGCTGCCCGCGCTGCGCGCCATACGCCGCGAGTTCCCCAAAGCGCGCATTACCGTTCTCGCACGGCCCTGGGTGGCCGGCCTCCTGCGCCGCGAGCCCGCTTGCGATGAGCTGATCGCCGCTCCGACAACCTGGGCCGGACGTCTGCGGCTCGCCCGCGCTCTGCGCGCGCGGCGCTTCGATGCCGCCATTCTGCTGCCGAACTCCTTCGAATCCGCGCTCGTGGTGTGGATGGCGGGCATCCCCGAGCGCATCGGCTACAACCGCGACGGACGCGGAGCGCTGCTCACGGCGGCGATCCCGCGCCCCGCGCCGGGCGAGATCCCGCGCCACGAAAGTTTTTATTATCTGGAACTGCTCCGCCGGGCCGGCATTCTGAAAGAACTGCCTGCCTGCGCGCCGATCGTGCTGGATGGAGCGGCCGAGGCGCGGCGGATCGGGCGGGAGCGGTTCCAGGCAATGGGGTTCCCGGAGCCGGTCATCGGCGTGAGCCCGGGGGCGGAAAACAGCCGGGCGAAGCAGTGGCCGCCGGAGCGTTTCGCCGAGACCGCGACCGCGCTCGCCAGGAAGCTCGGCGCCGGAATCGCGCTGTTCGGCTCTCCAAAAGAGCGCGCGCTTGCCCGCGGCGTTGCCGAACAGATCCGGCGAAACGGCTGCCGCGTCCTGAACCTGGCAGGAGAAACAACGCTGGAAGAGTTCGTCGAGATGGCGGCGGCCTGCCGGGTGTTCTTGACCAACGATTCCGGAGCGATGCACGTCGCCTCGGCGGCCGGCGTGCCCACCGTGGCGGTTTTCGGCCCGACCGACTGGATCGCTACGGCGCCGGCCGGCCCAGTGACGGCCATCGTGAGGGAACCCGTGGAGTGCAGCCCGTGCATGCTGCGCGATTGCCCCATCGGCCACCGCTGCATGCTGGCGGTTTCGCCCGAGCGGGTGGCGGAAGCTGCCCTGGAACTGGTGAAATAGGATATCGTGCGGAAACCGGCGTTTACGGAAAGACTGGGGCGGTGCCGTATCCTGGTCGTGGCGGATTTCCGCCAGGGCGCGCCCGAAGTTCAGGCGATCCTGGGCCTGGGCGGGCGTGTAAAGGTTGCAGGAATTGGCACGGCCGCCGTGAAAAAGGAATTGGAAGCCCTGGGGATCGACGTGAGCGGGGTGGCGCGCTGGCGGCGCGACGTGCGAGAATTGGCGCTCGACCGCCTGCCCGGCGCCGACGCCATTCTGTTCGGAGCGGGCGATTGGGAAGAGGAACGCAAGGAAATGATGGAGGTCGAGCGGACAGAGGCGGTCATTGACGGGCGCTTTCCGCGGCTGTTCCTCGGTCCGGCCGATCCGGGGTATGAATTCCTCCGTTCGCCCGAAGAGCGCGCCGCATACGCATTAGCTCGGGCGGCGGGCGCCGATCCCGATTCAGCAAAGGAGTTTGCAAGCCGGCAGTCAAGTGGATACGAGAAAAAAGATACTCACGGTGGAAGCAGCAGCCGAGGCCGCACGAAAGTGCCGGCAAAGCGGCAGGCGCGTTAGTCTGGTTACAGGTTTATTCGATCCGTTGCTGGCGGCGCATGCGCGCCGGCTGGCGGAAATCGCACGCGACGGCGGAGCGCTGTTCGTGGCTGTAGGGGAAGCGCCGGACGCGCTTTTGGAAGCCCGCGCCCGGGCGGAACTGGTTGCCGCTCTGGCCGTGGTAGACTACGTGATACTTGACGGGCAGCCCCCGCAAGAGCTTGCGCGGCTAATCGAGGCGGATTCGGTTTTCCACGAAGAGGCGGCGGACCGGCAGCGCACCCAGGAACTGACCAGACATGTTCACCACCGCCAGCGGCCAACGCAATAAAGGGGGGCCGAGTATCCTGGTGGTGCGCATCGGTTCGATGGGCGACGTAATCCATGCGCTGCCCGCGGTGGCCACACTCAAGCACAGCTTCCCGGATTCGACGCTGACCTGGATCGTTCACCCGCGGTGGACCCCGCTGCTCGAGGGCAATCCCTTCATCGACCGTCTGGTCCGGTTTGACCGCCGCAAGCCTAGCAGCGTGGCCGAGGCGTGGCGCGCCCTGCGGCGGAACCACTTCGATCTGGCGGTCGATTTTCAAGGGCTGATCCAGTCCGCCCTGATCGCCTCCCTGGCGCGCTGCGACCGCATCGTGGGATTCCACCAGACGCAGGTCCGCGAGCGCGCGGCGGCGCTGTTCTATTCGAACCGCGTGCGGGTACGCGCAACGCACGTGGTGGACCGCAACCTCGAACTGGCTGCCGCCGCGGGCGCATCCACCATGCTGGTGAAGTTCCCTCTGCCCGAGGGAGCTCCCGAGGGACACTTGCCCGACGGCCGGTTCGTGCTGTGCTGCCCGCAAGCGGGCTGGGGCGCCAAGCAGTGGCCATTGGAATACTACCGTGTGCTCGCCCGCAAACTGCGCAACGAACTCGGCGTTCCCCTGGTGCTCAACGGACCGCCGGGTTCGGAAGCGCTGCTGAGCTCCGTGCCCGAAGCCGTGGTCCACGTCTCCGGCCTGCCGGGGCTGATTTATGCCACCCGCAAGGCCGCCGCTGTCTTGGGATGCGACAGCGGGCCGATGCACCTGGCGGCCGCCCTCGCCAGACCGGGAGTCGCCATCTTCGGGCCGACGGACCCGGCGCGCAACGGCCCCTACGGAGACTCGTTCACCGTTCTCCGCAGTCCTCATGCGGTGACCAGCCACAAGCGCCGCGCGGCAACCGACCGCAGCATGGAAGCCATCACGCCCGATCAAGTGCTTGAAGCGCTCAAGGTGCGCCTCGGTTCTCAAACAAGTTTCGCCGGGTCTGGAGCATGATGCGGCGCTACTGGTTTTCCAAGCGGTATGCGGATACGGTGGCGCGGCTGCGCGTGCCGTTCGGGTTCCTGCTGGCCGCCGCGTTCGCATGGTTCGCGGCGCCTTCGCCCGCTTCGCTCGCCGCCGGATTGCCGGTTGCCGCGGCGGGGCTCTTGCTGCGCGGATGGGCCGCCGGGCACCTTGCGAAAAATCAAAGGCTGGCCACCAGCGGTCCTTACGGGCGCGTCCGGAACCCCCTTTACCTCGGCACGCTGACGGCTGCCGCGGGGCTGGTGATCGCATCCAGGAATTGGGGTCTGGCGGTCCTGTTCGCCGCCGTGTTCGGCCTTATCTATCTGCCGGTGATCGAGCTCGAAGAGCAGCACCTGCGCAAGCTGTTTCCGGAGTACAAGCACTACGCGGAGCGCGTGCCGGTTCTCGTGCCTCGTCTCAGGCATGCGGGCGCCCGGGACCGGTTCCAGTGGCGGCTGTACTGGAAGAATGAGGAATACCAGGCCCTCTTGGCGTTTCTCGCCGGCGCGGCCCTACTGGTATGGAAGGTCTGGGGATAGCCGTCAGTTTGCCGGCTTGGCGAATTTCGCGTCGTCTATTGGGACGTTGGCTTTCACCTCGGTCATCGTGATGACAAAGTGGCCGAGGGTCATAACCTGCTTCAGCCGGAAAGGCACTTTGACTCCGTTGCCGATATCGCGGTAGTCCGACATCTCTGTGCGGACAGCGACGGGACCCTGCTCGGTATCGACCGTTCCCGACTGCCCGGCCATAAGGAACGTCTCTGTGTCGATGTACTGGATGAGGGGCCTTCCGGATTTGGGCGTCAGCAGAATGGCGTAGGTGTCCCGCCCGCCGATCTTCTCTTTCCCCTTCAGTTCGGCCTTGGGATACATTTCGCGCCACTTCAGCGCACCGTTGAAAACGGCCTCGCGCCGCATGTTCTCCAGCGCTTCCCCGGTTATCTCGGTGATTCCTTCGGGCGTCTGGTTCCAGCCCACCCTGCCGTCAAAGCCCTGCCGGATCTCCCCGACCCCTTCGATGTTCGTGATGACCAGCCGCTTGTTGGGCGCTTTGGCGTAAAGCTCCATGGTGCCAAGCATCTTGGCAGGCTCCTCGTGCGGCACGAGTCCGCCGGCGTCGTCGTGATCGTGGTGGGGGGCAATGATCTCCAGGATCCCTTTGGCCACCGTGGAAGTGAGCTCTTCCATGGCTTTCCGGCCGCCGCTGGCTTCGATGGATTTTTCCAAAATCTGTTCGGCGGTGAGCGGCGTGGGTGTATTCTGGGCGGCCCCCACAAGGCACAACACGCCCGCAAGGATGAGAGTCGGTAGCATAGGCCCGCCTAATCGGCTGATCCAAGTCTAGTACGTTCGGTCCGCGTTTGTTCCGGCCTGAAGTCGTTTGGACGTAAGCGGCAGAGCTACAGGTACTTCTTTTTTGAAGCGGATCGTGGAACGTAGACCCACGGAGGTCTATCATTCCACGATCGCTGCCGTCTCAGCTCCAGAGGCGGTCCCAGGAGCGTTCCTTGTCCCACTGAGGAGTCGGCTCGAAGTAACCGGGTTCGGCCAGGTGCTGTTTGACGACTTCGTCGTTCAGCGTGATCCCGAGTCCGGGCTTCTCGGGAACCGTGATGAAGCCCTTGTTGACGATCGGCTTCTCGACGCCGTCCACCAGGTCGTTCCACCACGGCACGTCAACGGAGTGGTGCTCCAGCACGAGGAAATTCTCCGTGGCGGCGGCGCAGTGGACACTGGCGAACGTGGAGATCGGCGTGCCCGCCATGTGCATTGCCATCGGCACTCCATACTCCTGCGCCATGTCGCCGATCTTCTTGGTTTCCAGGATTCCGCCGCTCGAGGCCAGATCCGGGTGGATGATGTCCACGGCGTGCTCGCGGCACAGCACTTCGAATGGCTCTTTCAGATAGATGTCCTCGCCGGTCAGGGTCGGAATGTCGACGACGTCCGTGATCTTTTTCCAGAGGTCCGTCCGCTGCCAGGGAATCATGTCTTCCAGCCAGGCGAGGTTGTACGGCTCCAGGGCTTTGCCGAGCCGGATGCAGGAGTTGACTCCGATGTGCCCGAAGTGGTCCGCGGCGAGCGGGATATCCATGCCGACCTGCTCGCGGACGACGGCCACGTACTGTGCCAGCAGCTCAACGCCCTTGGGCGTTATCTCTATTCCCGTGAACATGTGCTCCGTGGTGCTCCGCTCAGCCGCCGTCATGCCCGACGGCATGGTCACCGTGCCCGGAATATGGGATACAAGATTGATTCCCAGATCCATCTTGAGCCAGGTGAAACCCTGGTCGCGGCGCGCCTTAAGCCGCTGGCCGAACTCCTTCGGGTCGCGGGACTGAGTGGTGTCGGCATAGCAGCGGATTCTGTCGCGGAACTTGCCGCCGAGCATCTGGTAGACGGGCACGCCGTAGGCCTTTCCCGCCAGGTCCCAGAGCGCCATTTCCACGGCGCAGACGCCGCCCGCCTGCCGCGCGTGAAAACCGAACTGCTTGATCTTGCGGAAAATCTTATCGACGTTGCAGGGGTTCTCTCCCAGTATCCTGCTCTTGAGCATCAAGGCGTAGTTCTTGCTGGCCCCATCGCGGACCTCGCCGAGGCCGTAGATGCCCTGGTTGGTGTCAATGCGGATGATCGGGCACGTCATGGGCGCCCGGCCCACGACCGCCACGCGCAGGTCGGTGATTTTCAGCTCGGAAGGTTTGGAATTTGTATTGACGTTTTGAACGGCGGCCTCCAGCGTTTCGTCCGCCCAGAACGCGGCTCCCAGAACGCCGGCCCCCGCCCGAAAGAAATTACGCCGGCTGGTGAAGTGTTTCCTGAGTGATGCTTTCACAGTCCCTCCTTTTCTGCCCAATAGCGCTCATTGTATGTTTCGGACGCCGCGGGCCGCAATTTCGGGTTTCGGCATCCGTTCGGCTTTTCTTCCGTGTGATATGCTGGTCCACCATGTAGCCGTTATTACCTTTGTTGAGGAGGTCCGATTATGAAGCAGTCATTGAGGAAACTGATAAACCGCCGCTCGTTCCTGGGCTCAGCGGCCGGCCTGATCGGCGCCGGTTTCTGGGCCGACGAGACACTGGAAGCCGCGGTTCAAAATGTAAATACGAACTCGAAACCTTCCGACCTGAAGATCACGGATTTGCGCATCGCCGACTTGCCGAACCGGCCGATTATCCGGATCGACACCAACCAGGGCATCTACGGCCTCGGCGAAGTCCGCGACGGCGCCAGCAAAACTTACGCCTTGATGCTCAAGAGCAGGATACTCGGCGAGAACCCCTGCAACGTCGATAAGATTTTCCGCAAGATCAAACAGTTCGGTTTCCACGCTCGCCAGGCGGGCGGTGTCTGTGGGATCGAAATGGCGCTCTGGGATCTGGCCGGCAAGGCTTACAACGTGCCCGTCTACCAGATGCTCGGCGGCAAGTTCCGCGACCGGATCCGCATCTACTGCGACACCCCGGAGGCGCGCGATCCCAAGGAATTCGAAGCGCGGCTAAAGAAGCGCCTTGCGGACGGGTTCACGTTCTTCAAAATGGACATCGGCATAGGAGTGCTCCGCAATATCCCCGGCACGGTGACCATGCCGGCAGGTATGTCCAGGGCCGAACGGGACATGACCGAGCACATGTTCACCGGCATCGAAATCACCGATAAGGGCATTGCGATCATGGCCGAACGCGTCGCCCAGGTGCGCGAGATCATCGGGTGGGAGATCCCGCTCGGCACCGACCACTTCGGCCATATCGGCGTGAACTCCTGCATCCGCCTCGGCAAGGCTTTCGAGAAATTCAATCTGGCCTGGATGGAGGATTTCATCCCCTGGTACCGCACCGAGCTCTGGAAGAAAATCACCGATTCCATCGATGTCCCGACGATGACCGGCGAAGACATTTATCTGAAGGAGCCCTTCGAGAAGCTCTGCCGCGAGCATGCCGTCGATATCATCCAGCCCGATCTGGCCTCGAGCGGCGGTATTCTCGAAACCAAGAAGATCGGTGACATGGCCCAGGAGTACGGCGTCCCGATGGTGCTGCACATGGCGGGCTCGCCGATCGCCGCGTTTGCCAGCGTCCACTGCGCCGCCGCCACCGAGAATTTCCTCGTGTGCGAAAACCACTCGGTAGACCAGCCGACCTGGGGCGACATCGTGGACGGCGTCGAGAAGCCGATTGTGAACAAGGGCTACATCAAGGTCCCCGATGGCCCCGGGCTCGGCATCACGCTGAACGAAGAGGCTCTCCGGAAGCAGGTTCGCGGAGGCTACTTCGAGCCCACGCCTGAGTGGGACAAAGAACGCTCCTGGGACCGCCTCTGGAGCTAGGTCCGTTTCACAGGTGAACTGACATCCTCGCGCGACGGCGCCGGTGGTAAGCAAGCGCTAGCAGTGCAACTCCGCCGGCGCCCAGCACTCACCCCGCGGCGCGCCGCTGCGCCATTTTCGGGCAATAATAAGTGTAGTGCTGCCGAACCTGATCCGAGCGCTGTCGGAGCATTGGCAGGAGATCGCCGCGGAAGCCATCCGGCGAATCCGGCGTGACAAAAGCCTTCCCGAAATGAGCCGGTATCCGGAAGCCAATCTCCGCGAACGGGCGCGCGCGATCTTGGAGCACCTCGATGCCTTCCTCACCTCCAGCGAAAGCGAGATCGCGGAGCATTACGAACGCCTGGGAAAGACCCGCTTTGAAGAGGGCGTACGGCTTCACGAACTGGTGCGCTCGCTGCAAATCGTAAAGCGCAGCATGCTCGAGTATGCGGGCAGGCAGGGCATAACGGGTCCCCTCGACGCCTACGCCGAAGAGGAACTCGAGTTTGCCGTTGACCGCATGTTCGACCGGATGATCTATTCCGTTGTGCGCGGCTACGAGCGGGCCTTCAGGGAGGCGCCCTCCCGGTTCGGCTCGATGATACCGAAGCCCCAAAAGGAGCCCGAGTTTCGCGGCCCGTCTCCCTTTTAAAACCGCAGGCAGCGCTAGGATATTCCCAGGAGGGTCCGGAGATGTCCACGCCTATCGGGCAGGCGGAAAGCCCTGTGCGGCCGCTTACGGTTCTAAGCGAAGAGGAAAAAATGTTCCAGCAGGCGGTCCGCCGGTTCGCCCGCGATGAAATCGCTCCGCGTGCCCGCGAGATGGACGAGGCCGGAGCGTTCCGTCAGGATCTGCTGAAAAAATTCTTCGAGCTGGGACTGATGGGCATTGAGGCGCCCGAAGAGTACGGCGGACAGGCCGGCACTCTTTTTCAGGCCGTGCTCGCCGTCGAGGAGCTGGCCGCGGTGGACGCCTCCGCCGCGGTGATTGTGGACGTTCAGAACACGCTGGTGCTGAACGCTCTGCTGCGGTGGGGCAGCGACGATCAGAAGCGCCGGTACGTGCCCCGGCTCGCCCAAGACACGGTGGGCGCATACGCGCTTTCGGAAGCGGGCGCCGGCTCGGATGCCTTCGCGCTAGCCACCCGCGCCGTCGAGCAGGGCGGCGATTACATCCTGAACGGCCGGAAGCTCTGGATCACGAACGGCTACGAGGCCGCCATCTTCCTGGTGTTCGCCAACGCGGACCCTGACGCCGGGTACCGGGGCATCACCTGCTTCATCGTGGAACGTGGATTTCCCGGCTTTTCCATCGGCAAGAAGGAGGACAAGCTCGGCATACGCGCATCTTCCACCTGCGAGCTGATCCTGGACAACTGCCGCGTTCCAAAAGCGAACATGATGGGAGAAAAAGGCCGGGGCTACAAGATCGCCATCGAGACGCTGAACGAGGGCCGCATCGGCATCGGCGCGCAGATGGTGGGTTTGGCCCGCGGCGCGCTGGAGCTGGCAACTACGTACGCGCAGGAACGCAAGCAGTTCGGAAAACCGATCGCCGATTTCCAGGCTGTTCAAATGGACCTGGCGCGCATGGCGACCGATGTGGAAGCGGCGCGCCTGCTGGTCTACAACGCCGCGCGGCTGCGCGATGCCGGATTCCCGTTCACGCAGGAAGCCGCCATGGCGAAGTACTTCGCGTCGCAGATCGCCGAATCGGTCGCCTCGCGAGCGCTGGAGATTTTCGGCGGAGTCGGATTCACTCGCGATTATCCAATCGAGAGGTATTACCGGGACGCTAAGATAGGCCGCATTTACGAAGGCACCAGCAACATGCAATTGCTTACCATCGCCAAGCACGTGTTGGGTAAGAGATGACGGCGTTTCGCGTGGGGATCGCGCTGCTGTGGCTGCTGCCCGCGGCGGCGCAGCATCCCGTTTTTGTTCCCAAGCGTTTTGCCGTGCCGGCGGGCGAGCGGATCGCGGGCGCGGCGCTGCACGGGGGAAAACTCATTACCTGGGGTGACCGCCTGCTGGAATGGAGCCTGCCGGACGGCCGCATGCGCGTACTCGCGGACCGCCTCGATAATCCGGGGGCGGCGGGTTGCTTCCTCGACGTCAACAACGACGGCCTTGACGACCTCGTGCTGGTCGAGGGCGAACGCCTCGTCTGGCGCGCCGCGCCCTCCTGGAAGCCGGCCGTGATCGCAACCGGGATCGAGACTCCCGATTTGCTTCCAGTCACGCTCTTCGGCCGGCGCGGCGTCCTGACGGTTCACAAATACGCGCAGGTCAGATTCTACGAGGTTCCGGCGGAGATTGGGGGGCAGTGGCAAGAGTACGATATCTATTCCATCTACACGCCCTCGCGGCAGGCGGGACTGCTGCAGGCGGACGTCGATGGCGACGGCCGCACGGATATCCTCTGCGGCAATTACTGGATCCGTAGTCCGGAGAGTTTTGAATTGCCCTGGCGGCTGTTCGCCATCAACGGCTACACCGAGACGTCGGCATCGGCCACCTTGCGGCTGGCGCTGGCGGACGGCAGACTCGTGGTGAGCCAGGGTGAGATGCCGAACGCGCGTCTGGCGCTATTCGAAAAGCCGGCCGATCCGCGGGAGCCGTGGAGGGAACGCCGCCTGGATGCGGATTTGAAGCTGGAGAAACCGCGCGCGCTCGCGGCTGCCGATTTCGACGGCGACGGGCGCGCGGGCATCATTGCCGGTGAAAACGGCGGACCGGATTCCCGGCTGCTGTTCTTCGAGAGCGCGGAGAATTTCAAACCCCGAGAAATCGGCCGCGGCGGCCCGATGCACACCGCGTTCGCCCTGGACGGCGGGATAGTCACCGTCGGCCCCGCGTCCATCACGTTCTGGGTGCGGCAGCCCTACGGCTCCGAGGGCGCCGGCTCGCGCAGATAAGCGTCGTCGCCGCGCATCCAGTCGTGGCGCGGCGGCGCGAAAAGGTCCACCGCCATGCTGTCTTCAAGCGCCTCGACGCGGTGGGGCAAATCCGGCTCGAGCACAAGCGCCTGGCCCGCCTCCATCAAGACTTCGCGCCCGTCCACCAGGAACCGCAGCCGCCCGGACTGCAACAGAGTGATCTGCTCGCTTACATGGCGGTGTTCGGGAACCACGGCGCCCTTTTTCAAGTGGATCTGAGCCACCGTCAGGTTGCCGGCGTGAATCGCCTGGCGGCAGCAGAGGGGATTCAACTGCTCCTTTTCAATGCGGTCCCACTGGTATAGCTTCATAGCTCGGCGAAGAGCGATTGTATCACTCCGAAAAATCGCGTTGTATGATGGAGCAATATGAAGGGTGTCGTGCTTGCGGGCGGAACCGGGAGCAGGCTGTCTCCCCTGACGAAGATCACTAACAAGCACCTGTTACCGGTGTACGACAGGCCGATGATTTACTATCCGATTCAAACCCTGGTGGATGCCGGTATTCGCGATATTATGATCGTCACCGGCGGCAGAAATGCGGGGGATTTTCTGCGGCTGCTGGGGAACGGAAAGGAATTCGGCCTCGCGCACCTGAATTACTCCTACCAGGAAGGCGAAGGGGGTATCGCGGAAGCGCTCGCGCTGGCGGAACATTTCGCCGACGGCGACACGATCTGCGTGATACTCGGCGACAACATCATCGAAGGCAGCATCCGCGGCGCGGTCGAGGCGTTCGAGCGGCAGGGACGCGGCGCGCGCATTTTGCTGAAGGAAGTGCCCGACGCGGAGCGCTTCGGCGTGGCCGAGATCGAAGGAGACCGCATCATAGGGATCGAAGAGAAGCCCGCGCGCCCGAAGTCGAGATACGCCGTCACCGGCATTTACATGTACGATTCGACGGTGTTCGACAAGATCCGCACGCTGGTGCCTTCCGAGCGCGGCGAACTGGAAATTACCGACGTAAATAACGCTTATATCCGCGAGAATGCAATGACTTTTTCTTTCCTCGAGGGCTGGTGGACCGACGCCGGCACTTTCGATTCCCTGCTCCGCGCCGGCAACCTGGTGGCGCAAACGCGGCGGGCTCAAGCCGCGCGGGCGCAGGCTGTTGAGGTCGCAGGGCGCTGATGTCGAGCGAATCCGCAGCGAAGCCGGCCAGAATCCAGATCGCCGCCCACGAAGGGCTCGTGCTCGCGTACCCGAGTTGCGAGAAGGGCATCGGCAAGGTCATTCAGTCTCCGGAATCGCCCGATCTCATTGCCGGGGTCCGCATCAACCCGAACCGGATTTTTCCCGACGATCGCGGTTACTTCATGGAGGTGATGCGTTCGGGTTGCGAACTCGTCGCCGGCTTTCCCGCCGAGAGCACGCAGGTTTCCGCCTCGCTCAGCTACCCAGGCACGATCAAGGCTTTCCATTACCACCTGCGCCAGCGCGATTGTTGGACGCCGGCAGTCGGCATGCTGCAAGTTGCTCTCGTCGACTTGCGCGAGGGTTCGCCGACCTTTGGCGTGCGCAACACGATCTACGCCGGAGCGCTGCGCCCCTGGCAGATCCTCGTGCCGGCCGGCGTGGCCCACGGCTACAAAGTGATCGGAACGGAGCCCGCCGTCCTCGTCTACGTCACGGACCGTTTTTACGATCCCTCCGACGAGGGCCGCCTGGCTTACAACGATCCGCGCATCAACTACGATTGGGAGACGCAGCATAAGTGAGACTTCTGGTTACGGGAGGGGCGGGCTTCATCGGTTCGGCCTTCATCCGGCTGGTGCTGGGCACGAACCCGTCGGTAAGCATTCTGAATCTCGACAAGCTCACCTACGCCGGCAACCTGGAAAACCTCGAATGCGTGGCCGGCAATCCGCGCTACCGGTTCGTGCGCGGAGATATCTGCGACACCGCGCTGGTCAATCGCGTGTTGGAGGAATGGCCCGTTGACGCCATCGTGCACTTCGCGGCCGAGTCGCACGTCGATCGCAGCATTCTCTCGCCGGAGCCCGTTTTCGAAACGAACCTGCGCGGAACCTTTACGCTGCTCGAGGCGGCCAGAAGGCGGCGCGTGCAGCGCTTCCTCCACGTTTCCACCGACGAAGTGTACGGCAGCATTCCGGAGCCTTACGCGGCCGATGAGAGCTATCCGCTGAGGCCGGCCAGCCCGTATTCGGCAAGCAAGGCCGGTTCCGATCTGCTCGCGCTTTCCTACTTCACGACGTACCGTCTTCCCGTCGTAGTCACGCGGGCTTCGAACAACTACGGCCCATACCAGTTTCCGGAAAAGCTGATCCCGCTCATGATCTCCAACGCGCTGGAAGGCAAACCGCTGCCGGTCTACGGAGATGGCATGAACGTGCGCGACTGGCTGTACGTGGACGATCATTGCCGCGCCATTCTGGCGGCGCTCGAAAAGGGACGCGAAGGCGAGGTGTACAACATCGGCGGCAATTGCTCGCTTCCAAACATCGAAGTCGTGCGGAAGATTCTCAAAGCGACCGGCCGGGGCGAAGACCTGATCCGCTTCGTCACAGACCGGCCGGGCCACGACCGCCGCTACGCGCTTTCGAGCGAAAAGATCATGCGCGAGACCGGATGGTCCCCGCAAGTTGCCTTCGAAAACGGGATCCAGCAAACGATTGCCTGGTATCAGGAGAATGCGGGCTGGGTCGCGCGCGTGAAGTCGGGTGAATATCAGAACTACTATGCGCTGAACTACGGTAGCCGCGAAGAGATCCGGTGAAGAGCGCGGCGCCCCGCCATGCGAATCGCTCTCGACGCCACGTCGCTGACGCTTTCGAGCGGCGGCCTTCATCGCTACGTCTCTGAACTCAGCCGCGCGCTGGCGGCCGAATTTCCCGAAGACGACTACCTTCTGGTTTCCGATCAAGAGTTTCCAACGCCCCCCGCGGCGGCCAATCTCAGACGCGGCGGCGGCCCGCGAAACCCGCTCGAGAAACGCTGGTGGCTCTGGGGACTCAACAGAGAGCTTGCCCGCCAGCGCATCGACGTCTTCCATGGGACCAACTTCGAAGTGCCTTACGTGCCGCTGCGGCCCTCCGTCCTTACGCTGCATGACCTCTCCCCCTGGCTGGAGCCCGCCTGGCACTCCAATGCGGACCGCGTCCGGCGGCGCACGCCGTATCTCATCGGGTTAGGTCTGGCTACGCTCATCGTTACGCCCACGGAAGCGGTGCGGCGCCAGGCGATAGAGTACTTCCGCATCCCGCCGCAGAGAATTGTAGCCGTGCCGGAGGCCGCCGCCGTGCACCTGCGACCGGTCGAGACGAGGCCCGCGCGGCCTTACTTCCTCTATGTAGGCCCGCTCGAGCCCCGCAAGAACATCCCAATGCTCATCGATGCCTGGCGCGCCGCGCGTGCGGAAGCGCCGGTCGACCTGGTGCTGGCCGGGCGCATCCGCGAGGATTTCCCCCTGCCAGCACCCGAGCCCGGCCTGGCGATTCGCGGAGAAGTCCCCGAAGAGGAACTCAGCGCTCTCTACTCGGGAGCGCTCGCGTTCGTCTACCCATCGCTATACGAAGGTTTCGGCCTGCCGGTGCTGGAAGCCATGCAGTGCGGCGCCGCCGTGATCGCCTCTCGCGATCCCGCGATCTCCGAGGTCGCCGGAGGCGCAGCCATCCAGATCGATGCCCGCAACCCGCGGGAGTGGGTGGAAGCGCTCAGGGCCGCGGCAACCCGCCCTGAGTGGATCGCCGGGCTGAAGGCGGCCTCCCTGGCGCGTGCGCGGCAGTTTTCCTGGAACCGCACGGCCCGGCTCACCCGCGAAGTCTACAGGGAAGCCATCCGGCGTTCTTGACAGGGCGCGGCGTGTGGTTTGACCATGATCTTTTTCCATGCGGCCTTCCGCTCTCTTCCTTAGTCCCGAAGCACCGTATCCGGCCACAGGCGGAGGCCCTCTCCGGTCGTCAGCGCTGCTGGAATATCTCGCCTGCCGCTATGCGGTGGACCTGATCGTCTTCCGCGAACCCGGGGCCCCAGACCCTCGCGCCGCCGTTCCCGCCGGCATCGCGCGGCGCGTTGATGTGATCGATCTGCCGTACCATTCCCGAACGTTCCTTGCGCGCATGGTGCGCAACGCCGTCCGCTATCTCAGAAACCGACCGCCGCTGAACGATCGTTTCGCCGGGTTCGCCGCGCCGCTCGCGCGCCTGCTCGCCGGCCGGCAGTACAATCTCGCCGTCGTCGAGCATTTCTGGTGCGCGCCCTATTGCGAGCAACTTGAGCCGCACGCCGCCAGAACCGTTCTGGACCTGCACAACGCGGAATCGGTTTACTACGGCCGGTCGGCCGGGGTCGAACCCTGGCCCGCTTCGGCGGTTTTGCGCCGCTTCGAGCGCGCATGCCGATCGCTGGAACGGAAATGGATCCCGCGCTTCTCCATCGTGCTGGCGGCCTCCGAGCACGACGCCAACCTGGTGCGCGCCATCTGCCCGGAGACGCACCCGCACGTGTATCCGAACACCATCCCCTTCACGCCGCAGCCGGACGCCGTTGAGCAGAACGTCCTGGCTTTCTCGGGTAACTTCGATTACCAGCCCAACATCGGGGCGGTGCGTTTTTTTCGGAAGCGCATTTGGCCGCTGCTCAGGGACCGCTGGCCCGGCCTCGTGTGGCGGCTGATCGGGAAAAATCCGACGGGCATCGCGCGCCTGGTGGCGGGCGACCCCCGCATCGAGGTCACCGGTCCGGTTGCCGACGCGGTCGAGGCGCTCGCAACTGCGCGCGTCGTCGTGGCGCCGCTGCTGGCGGGCAGCGGCACCCGCGTGAAGATTCTGGAGGCCTGGGCAGCAGGGCGCGCCGTGGTTTCCACCTCCCTCGGCGCCGAGGGGCTGCCCGTCCGCAGCGGCGAACACCTGCTGCTGGCCGATTCCCCCGAAGCGTTCGCCGAAGCCGTTTCCCGGCTGCTCGCCTCGCCGGAGGAACGCCTCCGCCTCGGGCGCGCCGGCCGTGCGCTCTACGAAAAGCGCTTCACGCGCGAGCAAGGCTGGAAAGAACTTGCGAGAATAGGCATGTAGCTTCACCCCCGCGTCCCGTTACATATACTGGGAAGAAAAACCGAATGCGCTTCTCCGTCGATGCTCACGCGATCGGCTGTAACTTAACCGGCAATGAAGTTTACGTTCGAAACCTTTTGCAAGGGTTTGCGGCGGTCGCGCCGCACGAGGAGTTCATTGCCTATCTGGCCGTCGGGCACGCGGCGGATGCGGTGCCAACCGGCTTCATCCGGCGGGGAGTTTCGCAGAATCCCTTCGTCCGGCTGGGATTCGATCTTTGCCGGCGGCTCCGCCGGGACCGCCCCGACCTGTTGCACGTACAGTACACCGCGCCGCTGGGCTGCCCTGTCCCGGTAGTGGTCAGCGTCCACGACGTGAGCTTTGAGGAGCACCCGGAGTACTTCACCCCGGCGCGCAGCGCCCAGTTGCGAATGACGGTGCGCCGCACGGTCGCCCGCGCGGCCCATATCATCACGGGAAGCGAGTTCTCCCGGGACGCTATCGTCCGCGCCTACGGAACGGACCCGGACAGAATTGCTGTCGTGCCCAACGCGGCCGCACCGCAGTTCCGCCCGCTGCCGCGCGAAGCTGCGCGCGCGTGGGTCCGCTCGCGGTTCGGGATCGCCGCGCCGTTCATTCTCAACGTGGGCAATCTGCAACTTCGGAAAAACCAGATCGGGTTGATCCGCGCGTTCGCCGAAATGATCCGTGCCCGCCCCGAACTGCCGCATCACCTCGTGCTGGCGGGCCAGGATGGCTGGCGGGGAGCGGACGTCCGCCGGGCGGCGGAGAAATCCGGCTGCGCGGACCGGATCCACTTCACCGGCTTCGTGCCGGACGACGACCTGTTGCAGCTCTACAACGCCTGCGAGTTTTTCGTCTTCCCCTCGTTTTACGAGGGCTTTGGTTTGCCGGTTTTGGAAGCCATGGCGTGCTCGCGCGCGGTTGCATGCTCAAGTACGACGGCGATCCCCGAGGTGGCGGATGCCGCCGCCATCCTGTTCGACCCCTACGACACTGCGGCGATCACCCGCGCGATGCTCGATCTGGCGCTCCTGCCCGACCTCCGCGCGCGCATGGAGCGCCTTGGATTCCAGCGCGCCGCGAAATTCAGTTGGAAAAAGACAGCGGAAAAAACTTTGGAAGTGTATTACTCTGTCGTTCAGCGCCGGATGGTTGCCGGACCGGCGCGCGTGGCATCAGCCTCGGTTCTGAACTCATGAAATATTCAGCTTTCCTGGTAGTCTTCATTTTTGCGGGCGGTCTTGGCCTCTGCGCCGAAGAGCCCAGCGCCACGCCCAAAACGCCGTTCAGCGAGGAGTCGCTGGCATACACCGTTAATTGGCCGAGCGGCCTGAGTCTGGGCCAGGCGCAGCTCATCTCCAAGCGTTCCGGCGATAAGTGGCACTTCGCTCTCTCGCTCGATGCGGCCATTCCCGGCTTCGTCGTCTCCGATTCCTACCAGTCCACCGCGGCCGGTGATTTCTGCTCGGAGGAGTTTGTCAAGACCTTCACTCATGGGCGCCGCAAAGCGGGAGAGAAGGAAACCTTCCATTCCGAAAACGGCACGGCCACCAGGCAGACACTGGGAGGCGGCAAGTCCGAGATTTCCGCGCCGGGCTGTGCCCGGGATGCGCTCACGTTCCTCTTCTTTTTGAGGCGCGAACTGGCGCAGGGGCGCCTGCCTGGATCGCAGACGATTTACTTCGGCGCGCCCTACCAGCTCAAACTGGAATACGGAGGCGTCCAGCAAATCCGCGTAAACGATAGGCCGGCTGAAGCGGAGCAGCTTCGCGCCTCGCTGAAAGGCCCGGCCTCGGAAAACAGCTTCGAGTTGTTCTTCGCGCGCGACGACGCTCGCACTCCGCTCATGATCCGGGTCCCGTTCAAAGTTGGCACGTTCTCGCTGGAACTGGTTCGCTAGACGATGAGGGTGGCCTTCTTTTCGCCCATGCCGCCGTCGAAAAGCGGCATCGCAGATTATTCGGCTGCCCTTGCCGAGCCACTCTCCCGTCTGGTGGACCTGGAGATCTTCGACAAAGAGCCCGCCAGTTTCGATCGCGCGAAATACGACGCCGTCGTCTACCAGCTTGGCAACAATCCCTACCACGAATTCGTGTACCACGCCGCGCTGCGCGAGCCCGGTGTGGTCGTGATGCACGAGGCCAACCTGCACTACCTGGTGGCGGATATCACCATCCCTCGCGGCAAATGGGATGACTACCTGCGCGAGGTGGAGTACGAGGCCGGGCCAGAAGCCCTTGCCCACGCCCTCCGCGTTCGCGCGCTCGAAGCCGGCCCGGACTACGAAGGCGTGCCGATGCTGCGGCGCATTCTGGAGCGCGCCTGCGCCATCATTGTGCACAGCTCCTTCATGGTGGACCGCATCCGCTCGGCCGGCTTCACCGGACCGCTGGCACGCATCCCGCACGGCGCCTGGTTGCACCAGGCAGACCGCTGGGCCTACCGCGAGCGGCTCGGCCTGGACGAGACTACGCCCCTCATCGGCATCTTCGGCTTCTTGAAACCGTACAAGCGGATCGCCGAATCGCTCCGCGCATTTCGCCGCCTGCTCCGGTTCGAGCCCCGGGCCAAACTCATCCTCGGCGGCGAGCCGCATCCGGATTTTCCCGTTCATTCGCTGATCCGCACTTTGCAGCTTTCGGCGAGCGCCCGCGTGCTCGGGTATCTCGATATCGAGGATTTCACCGGCTACATGGCGGCCTGCGACGTGGTATTGAACCTGCGCTACCCCACCGCCGGCGAAACCTCAGGCAGTCTGCTCCGCGCGTTTGGTCTTGGCCGGCCCGTGCTCGTTTCCGATGTCGGCTCCTTCCGCGACTACCCAGACGACATCTGTCTCAAAGTCACGGTCGATCAAACCGAAGAGGACCAGATATTCGAGTACCTCAACCTGCTGGTTTCGCGTCCCGACCTGGCGCGCGAACTGGGCGCACGCGCGCGCTGCTGGGCGGAGCGGGAATGCAACTGGGACCTCGTGGCGCGCCGCTACGCTTCGTTCCTGGAATCGGTGGTGACCGGCGCGCCGTGGAAAGAGCCCGAATCCGAGCCCGCACCGGCGGTGTCCGTAGCCGCCCGCGCTAGCCCGAAAGCCGAGCCCCGCGATATCTTCGAATGGGTTCCGCCCGATCCCGCCAAGCGGTCCTATGTCGATGCGCACATGGCGCGCCTGACGAAGACACTGGAGATGATCCCGCCCGGCGGCCCCGACGATCGCATCCTCGAAATGGGTTCGTACATGCAGATCACGCCCGCGCTCAAGAAGCGCCTCGGGTATGGAGAGGTGCGCGCCTGCTATTACGGCGAGGCCGGCGTCATCGAGCATCACGAACCGGTTTCATCCGAAGGCGAGCGCTTCGAGTGCGACCTTGACCTGTTCGACGCCGAAAAGGACGTTTTTCCCTACCCCGACGGGCACTTCGCCACCGTGCTCTGCTGCGAGTTGATCGAGCATCTGTACGAAGATCCGATGCACATGATGTCGGAGATCAACCGCATTCTGCGCCCCGGCGGCCACCTGGTGCTCACCACGCCCAATATCGCTTCGCTGCGCGCCATCGCCGCGATTCTTCAGGGCTACCACCCCGGCCACTTCCCGCAGTACATCCGGCCGGCGCCGGACGGCAAGATCGACCCGCGGCACAACCGCGAGTACACGCCGCTCGAAATCCGCCGCCTGCTGGCCGATGCCGGGTTTGAAACGGTTCGCCTTGAAACCGGGCCGTTCCGCGAGCAGCCCCGCCCCGAGCTCGCCTGGGTGCGCCGCTTGCTGGAACGGTTTCAGCTTTCCACCGACCTGCGCGACGACGGCATCTTCGCTCTCGGAAGGAAAACCGGCCCCATCCGCTACCGCTATCCGGACTGGCTCTACAGTGGAGGCGAATGAGCGCCGCGGGAATTTGCGTCTCCCTCCGCATCGAGAACTTCACCGCCGAGACGTGGCGGCCGGAGGACGGCTACGCCGCTGGCTATCAGGTCTTCGATCCGGAAACGGACACGCTGGTGGTGGAAGGCGCCCGCACACCGCTCCCGCGCGCGCTGGCGCCCGGCGAAGCCATCGAAGTTGGCATTCAGGTGGAGCTACCGCCCGAACCCGGCCGCTACCGCGTCTTCGTATCCTCGATGCGCGAGGGTGTCTGCTGGCACTACGCGGAAGGCCGGCCTTTTCTGCTGATCGATGCCGAGGTTGCCGATGGCTGCGCCCGCGTTATCCGGAGCGCGCGGACCACGCTTTCCGCGCTGCGCCTGCGCAACGCCATTCGCTCCGTCCGGCGCGCCTTCAGCTACCCGCCCGCTTTGCTCTGGCGCAATCGCGGGCTGATCCGCTCAATGGTGCGCCGCGACATTCTCGGCCGCTATCGCGGCTCCTTCGGCGGCGTGTTCTGGACCGTGCTCAACCCGCTGCTCCTGATGTCGACTTACTTTTTCGTCTTCGGCATCGTGCTGCGCACGAGGTTTCAGGGCGACCCCTCGCGCGCCGGCTTCGTCCTGTACTTCCTGTGCGGCATGCTGCCCTGGCTGGCGTTCAGCGAAGCGGCCGGGCGCGCCCCGTTCGTCATCCTGGAGTACCGGAATTTCGTAAAAAAGCTCGTGTTTCCCCTGGAGACGCTGCCAGTGAATCTGGTGGTTGCGGGGCTGGTCACGCAGGCCTTCGCCTTGGCGGTATTCATAGCCGGATTGTTCATCGCCCGCGGCGGCGTGCCCGCCACCGTGCTTTGGCTGCCTGCGCTGCTGATTCCACAACTGCTCTTCACCGCCGGAATCTGCTGGTTCCTAGCCGCGCTGGGCGTCTACGTGCGCGACCTGGGCCAGATCAACGGATTTCTGCTCACGCTCTGGTTCTTTTTGACCCCTATCTGCTATCCCACGGAATCGCTTCCGTCCGAAGCGCTTTCCATCCTTTCGAAGAACCCGATGTTCGTTCTGGTGAGCGGCTATCGCAACATCTTTCTCGAAACCAGCCCGCCGGCCTTCGGCCCGCTTTGGAAATTCTGGCTGCTGTCGGCCGCCCTTTTTCTGGCCGGCCATGCCTGGTTCTACAAGCTGAAGAAAAACTTCGCCGACGTCATCTAAGTGAATTTCGCCGATTTACTTCGCAGACTCTCCCTGCAACTCAAGCGCGCGCCCGCGTGCTAGAATGGCGCGCATGCGGGGTTGGGGTCTGGCGGTTCTTGCGCTGTGCGCCTTTGCCGCCTCCGCGCAGGAAGAGGATTCGCTTGGCGGCCGCGCCGTCCGTTATCTCACTGACCTCATCCGCCTGGATACATCCAATCCGCCGGGTAACGAGACCCGGGTTGCGGAGTATCTCAAGGAAGTCGCCGCCCGCTATGACATTCCCGCGGAGCTGTTCGGCGACGATTCCGCCCGGCTCAGTTTTGTCGCCCGTCTTCGCGGAAACGGCTCGGCGCGCCCGCTGCTCTTGATGGCGCACAGCGACGTTGTCCCGGCAGACCGCGCGCAGTGGACGGTTGATCCCTTCGCGGCCGAAACCCGCAACGGCGAGATCTATGGGCGCGGCGCCCAGGACGACAAAAACCTGCTGGCCGCCGAACTCGCCGTCCTCGTGGAACTGAAACTCCGCGGCGTGGCGCTGAAACGCGACGTCATCCTGCTCGCCGAAGCTGACGAGGAGGCCGGGTCCACAGGGATTCGATGGATGATCGAGAACGCCTTCGACGCCATCGATGCCGAGGCCGCGCTCAACGAGGGCGGCATTGCCCAGGACCTGCCCTCCGGCGCGCGCCTCTTCCAGATCCAGACGGCCGAAAAGATCCCTACGCGGGTGGTGCTCACGGCGCGGGGCAGCGCGGGACACGCTTCCCTGCCCCGGCCCGATAACGCGATCCTTCGCCTCGCCCGCGCCCTCACGAGGCTTGATACCGATCAGCCGGTCCGCCTCAATCCGACCACCCGCAGGTACTTTGCCCGGCTGGCCACGCTTCCCGATTACCTCTGGCTGGCGCCGCTCATTCCCCGCCTCGAGCGTTCCTCGAGCGCTCAGGCCGCCGCCGCGGAGATCCGCGCGCGCGAACCCGAACTTGACGCGCAGCTTCGCACCACGATTTCCCCCACCATGCTGAGCGCCGGTATCAAGATCAACGTGATACCCAGCGCGGCCGAAGCGCGCGTCGACGTACGCCGGCTGCCGGACGAGTCCCGCGAAGAGGTGCTCGAGCGGATCCGCCGGCTCATCGCCGATCCCTTGATCGAAGTGACACCCGAGCCCGGCCCCGGAATGCCGGCCACCCCGCCGAGCCCGGCCGAGGGCCCGATCTACCGCGCGATGGAGCGCGTGCTCGCCGCTTCGGCCCCGCGCGCCGTCGTTGTCCCCTACATGGCCCGCGGCGCCACCGACGGCGCTTATCTCCGCGCGAAGGGAATGCCCGTCTACGGACTCCCCCTGTTCCTCAAGGAGAATCACGACGGCCGGCCGCACGGCCACGATGAGCGCATTTCGGAGGCGAACTTCACTGCCGGCGTCGAACTGCTCTGGCGGATCGTGCTAGCAGCCGCGGCGGACGAGGCTGGGGCCCAATAGTTCCTCAAGCAGCGGCGTTTGAGGATAGGCGTGTCCTTTGTACCTGCGAAACCCCTCGCCGTAAGCGAACCCGGCCGAGTGGCCGCGCTCGCGGGTCCAGAACTCCATCTGCTCCAGGTAATTGTCCATGCCGTGGTGCTTCAAGAGCCACGCCCTCTGGCTGCGATGTTCGGCCAGCATCCGCTTCTTCAGCTCGAAGGTGGACTCGACGTTTACGATAAAATCCGCCGCCACCGGCTGGCCGTCGCGGTCCTCCGCGCCGGTCGGGTCCATGAAGTACAGGTGGGGAATGGCCGGCAGCGGCGGCGCCGGATTGGCCTCGCCAGTTGCGTAGTTGGGAGCGGGCGCGGCAAAGCAGGCGTCGCGCACGAGCATACTCGCCGCCTCGTGGTCGCACAGGTAGTCCACCGGGGAGGCGGTCAGGACAAGCTGGGGCTGCGCGGCCCGCAGGATTTCCGTTACACGCCTGCGCGACCGGTCGTCGTTAAACACAGCCAGGTCGCGGAACTCCACGCAGACGTACCGCGCGCCGATCAGCGCCGCCGAGCGCGCCGCTTCCTCCCGCCGTATCGCGGCGATCTCTTCCGCGGTATGCTCCGCCGAACCGCAATCGCCCGGCGTCATGGTAGCGATCGTGATCTGGTGGCCGGCCGCCGCCAGCAGCGCGAGCGTGCCGCCCGCCAGGATCTCCACGTCGTCCGGATGGGCGTGTATCGCCAGAATTCTCATGATTCCCGCCCGAATCTCGTTATCAGGTCCTGCATGCGCTGCCTCGAAACCTCCGTCGCGGTCTCGATGGCCGAGATCAGCATCGACCGCAGCCCGTGCTTCTCCAATTCGTGTATGGCTGAAATCGTTGTGCCGCCCGGCGTGATCACCTGGTCCTTGAGAATCGCCGGGTGCAGGCCGGTTTCCCGCACCAGTTTCGCCGCGCCGAGCACGGTCTGTTCAGTCAGACGCGTGGCGATCTCGCGGGAAAGCCCCATCTTCAGCCCGCCCTCGATCAGCGCTTCGATCACCATGTAAACGTAGGCCGGACCGCTGCCCGAAAGCGCCGTCACCGCGTGCAGCATCTCCTCCTCGACGAAGCACACGGCGCCCACCGCCCGGAAGATGCTCTCAACGAAGCGCTGCTGCTCGGCCGTGCCTTCGCCATTCCACGCCAGGGCGGTCGCGCCTTCCTGCACCACCACCGGGATGTTGGGCATCGCGCGAAAGATCGGCATCCGCTTCTCGATCATCTTCTCGATCAAGGCGATGGGAACCGCTGCCGCCAGCGAGATCAGGATCTGATCGTGGCGCAGCACGTCCCGTATCTCCTGGAGGACCCGCGGCAGCGCCGCCGGCTTCACCGCCAGCACCACAACGTCCGCCGCCTGCGCGGCCTCGCGATTGCCGCCGGCGCACGCCGTTATGGAAAACTCCTCGGACAGCTCCTGCGCGCGTCCGGCACTGCGGACCGTAGCGGTAACATGCCCGGCGTCCGCGAGTCCGCTCTTCAGAATCCCCCCGATCAAGGCCCGGCCTATATTCCCGGCGCCAATCACGGTAATGCGCTTCATCTCCGAGGCGATCGGCATGGTACTAGTGTACGGATTAGCCGGCGGCCCAGGGGCGGCAAGCTTCCTGGGACGGCTCATGCAAGACTCCGGCTCTGAAATTTCCCGCGCCGCGAATTATCCTGGTCAATGGCGTTTTCAGTCATCTGCGGGCGATCAGGCAGCCCGGCGGAACGCCGGCGGCCGCAGGAGGCCCGACCAGCTTGATTCTATAAATCACCACGGAGGAACTAGCACATTGAAACGTTTGCACGCGTGTTTACTCATTCTGCTCTGCATTGCCCTGGCGGTAGGCGCCCAGGAGGCTGCCTACAACGGTCTGTTTGGCAGCCTGAGCAACATTTACCGGCTGTCGGATGCAAAAACGTTCTCCATCAGCCCGGAAAACTTCACCGGTGAGAAGGGCAAAGGCGCCATGGCCGTTACGGGCTCGGCGTCCAATGCGGCCCGCGATCTCGGACAGGGATGGAAGGTCAACCCGTACGTCGACATCGCGCCGGGCGCTACGTTTACCATGGCGGAAATCACCGGCCCCGGAGCGATCCAGCATATCTGGCTGACGCCAACCGGTAACTGGCGGTTTTCGATCCTGAGAATGTACTGGGACAACGAGACGACCCCTTCGGTGGAGGTGCCGGTGGGTGATTTCTTCGCCATGGGGTGGGGGAGGTACGCTCCGATCCGCTCGCTTGCGGTATGCGTGAACCCCGGCAGCGCCTTCAACTCTTACTGGCCGATGCCGTTCCGCAAGCACGCCAAAATCACGATGGAAAACCTTGACGAACGGCCGATGCGCCTTTACTACCAGATCACCTTTTCCAAGACGCAGGTCCCTGACGATGCGGCCTACTTCCACGCGCAGTTCCGGCGTGTAAACCCGCTGCCCTATAAGAGCGTTTATACAATTGTCGATGGAATTCGTGGGAAAGGACACTATGTCGGTACCTACATGGCCTGGGGAGTAAACAATAATGGCTGGTGGGGCGAAGGCGAGATCAAGTTCTATATGGACGGCGATAAGGAGTTCCCTACTATTGCCGGGACCGGTACCGAAGACTATTTCTGCGGTTCGTACAACTTTGAAAACCGGCAGAAACGCCAGTACGAGGAATTTACCTCGCCTTACAGCGGCTTGGCGCAAGTAATCAGGCCCGACGGGCTCTACCAGTCGCAACAACGATTCGGCCTGTACCGGTGGCACATTACTGACCCCATCCGCTTCTCCTCGGATCTTCGCGTTACTATCCAGGCGCTTGGCTGGCGCAGCGGAGGCCGCTATCTGCCTCTGCAGGACGACATCGCCTCAGTCGCGTACTGGTACCAAGCCGAACCGCACGCACCCTTCCCGAAGCTGCCGGACAAAGACAGCCTCGAGGTGAACTAATTTTCATCTTCCGCTTCGGGCCGCGGACATCCGTGGCCCGAAGCCAGGCATCCCTCCACAACCTACGCCGATACACTCCACTGTTTAGAGCTTCAACATAGTACTTCTCCGCACATACCTTGAACTTACTATTGCATCCGATTCTGTTCTGGACTATCATTTTACCGAGTTGGCTATTGGGTGAATTTGCCAGGAGGTAGTCGACATTGAATCTTACAAGAGTCGTCGTGTGTGCGATATTCGCGCTCACGTCATCCGCACTTGCACAAACCGTCTCCAGCTCCGTCCGTGCGAACATCGTCGACGCGTCTGGGGCGGCAATTGTATCCGCTGAATGTACCCTGGTAAACCAAGCAACCGCAGCCAGAATAACCGTGACATCGGGTGCCGACGGAAGCTGTATTTTTCCCAACGTTCTGCCCGGCACCTATGACCTGACGGTAACGGCGACTGGGTTCCGAAGCATCGAATCCAAGGACATCGTCGTCACCGCGGGACAGATCCGTACTCTTGGACAGTTAACGCTCGAAGTGGGCGAGGTCCGGGAGACTGTCAGCGTGACGGCTGAGGTCGCCCAGATCCAGCTCGCAAGCGCTGAAAAGTCCGGTACGATCGACAACACCCAGTTACAGAACATTGCGGTGAAGGGCCGGGATTTCTTTGCGCTGCTCAATACCGTTCCCGGCGTGGTGGACAACTTCTCCCAGGCGCGCGAGACCACGTCCCCGGACTCGATCCGCGGAACGTACATTAACGGGCAACGGGAGAACCAGAAAAACCTGGCAGTCGACGGCATCACGGACCTCGACACCGGTTCCAATCAAACCGTCCACTTCCAGCCGAATATGGACGCTATTGCGGAGATCAAGATTCTGACTTCGAATTACCAGGCTGAATTCGGGCGGAACGGTGGCGGAGTCATCACGGTCATCACCAAGAGCGGCACCCGTGATTTCCACGGAACCGGCGGCTGGTACTACCGCCATGAATCGCTCAACGCCAACAGCTTTTTCAATAACCGCAACGGGGTTCGGAAGAACCCTTACCGGTACCGGATCAACAACTACACCGTGGGCGGCCCCATTTACATTCCGAACAAGTTCAACACCAACAGGGACAGGCTGTTCTTCTTCTGGAGCCAGGAATTCGTCGGAATGAAGAGGGACTATGGCGAGCGTTTCACTAACATGCCCACGGAACTCGAACGCATCGGCGACTTTTCGCAAAGCTTCGACGGGTCGGGCAAACTGATTGAAATCAGGGATCCTCTGACTGGACAACCTTTTCCGGATAACAAAATTCCTCAGTCGCGGATTCACCCGATGGGGCAAAAGATTATCAATTTCCTGCCCAAGCCCAACTGGGTCGATCCCGATCCCAGGCAATTCTACAACCGGAACTACCGCGCCCAGTACAGCGGGAGTTACCCTAAG
Source organism: Acidobacteriota bacterium (assembly GCA_029776225.1). Lineage (GTDB taxonomy): Bacteria > Acidobacteriota > Terriglobia > Bryobacterales > Bryobacteraceae > Fen-330. Next base: position 29,669 of record JAKOTR010000054.1, read on the forward strand.
CGCCAGGACATGATCCGCATCGACGCGAACATCACTCCGTCGCTGCAAGCCTACTATCGCTTCATCCAAGACACCGACGAGCAGACCACGCCGTGGGGCCTGTGGGTCAACGGCAACCTGAACTACGATCTCACGCCCACGATTTTCGGCCAGCCTGGCAAGGGCCACAACTTCCACCTGACCAAGATGTTTTCGGCAACGGTGATCAACGAGTTCATCTTCGGAAAGAGCCGGAACAACCTCTACTTCTATCCGAAAGAGCCGGAGAAGCTGAGCCGCGACCTGATCGGCAATCCGCCCGAGTGGTATCCGGACAAGGAGACGGGGGTCACCTACCTGGACTCCATTAACTGGATTCCCAACCTCCAGTTCGGCGGAAACCCCAACCCGGCTAACGTGCGGTTCGGCAACATTCCCTATGAAAACTACAACAACATTTGGAGTTTTGTGGACAACGTCAGCATTGTGAGGGGCGCGCACAACCTGAAAGCAGGAATATACATCGAGCGCACCCAGAAGTATCAGGTAGGCGGAGGCAACTTCCGAGGGACTTTCAATTTCGGCCGTCGCTCCAGCAACCCGCTTGACGCCAATCACGGATACGCCAACGCCCTGCTCGGCGTTTTCCAAACGTACTCGGAGGCGACCGCGCGCGTGAACGGCGACTGGTGGTTCTGGAACGTCGAATGGTTTGTCCAGGACAACTGGCGCGTCACCAGAAAGCTTACCCTGGACATCGGCATGCGCTTCTATCATCTGCCCCCGCAGATTGATAAGAACAAGACGATTGCCAGCTTCGATCCGACGCGCTACGACCGGTCCAAAGCACCCGCGCTTTACATGCCCGCGCTGGATGCCAACAACAGGCGCGTGGCGATGGATCCCCGCACCGGCGAGCTCGCCCCGGCGCAGTTCATCGGCCTGTTCGTTCCCAATTCGGGAGAAATCGCCAACGGCGCCTTTATCGGCGGAGAGAACGGCTATCCGGCGGGACTCTACTCGGTTCCGGCCATCTCCTTCGGCCCGCGGTTCGGTTTTGCTTACGATGTGTTCGGCAACGGCAAGACCGCAATCCGGGGCGGCTTTGGCATGTTCAAGGACCGCATGCAGGGTAACCCGACCATGGACACCAACGGCAACCCGCCGGTGGCCTACACCCCGACCTTGTACTACGGCACTCTGGATACCTACGCCGATAGCCCGGGCGCCCTCGGCCCATCCAGCATCAACATGCTGCTTGGAGAGCAGAGACTGTCCACGACAATGAACTTCAGTTTCGGCATCCAGCAGCAGATCGCCTCCTGGGCACTCGATGTTTCCTATGTGGGCAGTCTCTCCCGGCACCTGATGGCCAGCCGCAACATCAACATCATCCCGATGTATGCGCGGTTCGTCTCCCCGGTGGGTAACATCCCCGGCAATCCGCAGAACGCGGACCCGACCAACCCAGCGAACCCGTTGCCGGACAACTTCCTCCGCCCATACTACGGTTGGGGCAATATCAACTATCGTTCCAACGGCTATTCGTCCAACTACAACTCGCTTCAAATCGGCGTGAACCGGCGCTACAGGAGCGGGCTTCAGGTCGGCGTCGCCTACACCTTCTCGAAGGCGCTTGGCGTCGCGGACGGAGACACTTCGGGCGTCAGTGCCTACTTCTCACCGCGGAAGTGGAATTATGGGCCGCTCGGCTTCGACCGCCCGCACGTCCTGGTGTTCAACTACATCTACGACCTCCCGAAGATCGGCTCCCGCTTGAATTTCAAGCCGGCCACTTACATCCTCGATAACTGGATGATCAGCGGCATGACCACCATGCAGAGCGGGTCGCCGTTCACCCCCGGCTTCGGCTTGCAGAACTCCGAAGAGTGGACCGGCTCGGGCGAAGGCGCGCGGGTGCTCGTTGTCGGCGATCCCAAGCTGCCGAAGAGCCAGCGCACATTCGACCGCTGGTTTAACACCGAGGCGTTCGCCATGCCGCCGAAAGGCACTTTCGGGAACGCCGGCGTCAACATCATGCGCAACCCCGGAATTCACGAGTGGAACATCGCCGTCAGCAAGAGGATCCCTCTCGGCGGCGAGGAGCGTTTCCTGCAATTCCGCACGGAAATGTTCAACGCCTTTAACCACACGCAGTATTCCAGCTTGGGCACGGGTACCACGTTCAACAACACCACTGGGCAGCAGACAAACCCCACCTTTGGTGTAGTCACGGGGACCCGGCCTCCGCGTATCATCGAGCTTTCCCTCAAGCTGTACTTCTGAGTGACCTCTGAGTGACCTCCACCGGGCGGCCCATCCGTGGCCGCCCGGCGCTTTTTTTTTTGCGCAAGCCAATTCCCTCGCCCAGCACCGGCCCTCCGAAGCTCCCCGCCCGGAAAACCGTTGACAAAACCCCGCGCCGCACAGGAAGATTTTCGGGTGGGATTGCCTGTTCCCCGTTATTCCGTTCGTACGCCTTAGGAGCTTGTTCTCATGGATGCGCTGTTCATGCTGGGCGCTGGAATCATCGCGGGTGCGGCCAGCGCGTGGCTATATTTCCGGTCGGAAAAAGCCGTTTTCAGCGAAAGACTTAGATCGAAGGAGGCTGAGATTCAGGAACTCCAGGCGACGGTAAAGGAAGCCGGAGACCGGATCGACGCTCTGAAGCAGGAGGCAACGGCGCTGAAAATTGCCGAGGCGGAACTGAAGACCCGCATCGAGCAGGAGCAGAAAGCGGCGGCGGAGAAACTGGCGTTGGTCGAGGAAGCGCGGCAAAAGCTCGCGGACGCTTTCAAGGCGCTCTCGGACGATGCGCTGAAGAGCAACAACGAGGCCTTCCTGACGCTGGCCAAGCAGACGCTGGAACGTTTCCAGGAGAGCGCAAAACACGACCTGGAGAGCCGGCAGACGGCAATTCAAAACCTGGTGAAGCCGCTGGGCGAATCGCTGGAGAAAGTAGGCAGCGAGCTCCGCGAGCTGGAGAAGAAGCGCGTCGAAGCCTATGCCGCGCTGACGCAGCAGGTGCAGTCCATGGCCGAGGTGCAACTGCGGCTGCAGGCCGAAACGACGAACCTGGTCACGGCCCTGCGTGCGCCCAAAGCCCGCGGGCGATGGGGCGAGATACAGCTCCAGCGCGTCGTCGAGATGGCCGGAATGGTCGAGCACTGCGATTTCTTCCAGCAGGCATCGATGGACACCGGGGACGGGCGGCTGCGGCCCGACCTGATCGTCCACCTGCCCAATAACAAGCGCGTAGTGGTGGATGCTAAGGTCCCGCTTCAAGCCTACCTGGAAGCGCTCGAAGCGCCCGACGAAGCGTCGAGAACCGAAAAGCTGAAGGACCACGCGCGGCAGGTGCGCGCCCACATCACCGCCTTGGGAGCCAAGGATTACTGGGCGCAGTTCGAGGACTCGCCGGAATTCGTCGTCATGTTCCTGCCGGGTGAGGTCTTTTTCAGCGCGGCGTTGGAGCAGGATCCGGCGCTGATCGAAGCCGGCGTCGCCGAACGCGTCATCCTGGCCACACCCACCACCCTGATCGCGCTGCTCAAGGCTGTGGCGTACGGCTGGAAGCAAGAAAGCCTGGCGAAAAACGCGCGGGCCATCAGCGAGCTGGGCAAACAGCTTTACGAAAGGCTCGGCAACCTCGCGGAACACTTCGACGACCTGCGCAAGAACCTCGCACGCGCGGTGGATGCCTACAACAAGGCTGTGGGGACGCTCGAATCGCGAGTGCTGGTGAGCGCCCGGCGGTTCCGCGATCTGCAGGCCGGCTCGGATGAGGAGATCAAGCAACTGGAGGCGATCGACCGGACTCCCCGCATGCTGCAGGCGCCCGAGTTCGAGGAGGAACCTACGCGGACGTGAGCCCGAGCCCGGGGCGGTCGGGCAGGATGAGCTTGCCGCGCTCGACGCGAACGCCGGAATAGGGATCGTTGGCGATGAGCAGGTTGCCGTCCAGATCCGCGTAGTCCACCAGCGGCGAGAGATGCGCCGCCGCCGTCACCGACACTGAGCTCGAAATCATGCAGCCGAGCATGGTCTTGAGCCCGAGCGCCTTCGCAATCTGGATCATGCGCCAGGCTTCGAGGATCCCTCCGGCCTTGTCGAGCTTGATGTTCACGCCGTCGTAGGTGTCCGCAAGCTTCGGAATATCGGCCGGGTGCCGGCAGGCTTCGTCCGCGATGATCGGGATGTGGACGCGGCGGCGCACCCAGCGAATGTCTTCGGCCATGGCGGCGGGCATCGGCTGCTCGACGAATTCCACGCCCTGCTTTTCCAGCCAGTTGATCTTGCGGACGGCTTCTTCTCTGTCTTTCCACCCCTCGTTAGCGTCTACACGCAGGGGCTTATTGGTTACGCTGCGGACGGCTTCGATGGTGGCCTCGTCGGTGTCAAGCCCCACTTTGATTTTGAGCACCGGGAAGGGCTCGGCCTCGCGCACTTTCTGGCGCGTGACTGCGGGCGTGTCGATGCCGATGGAGAAAGTTGTGATGGGCGCGTCGCGGGGGTCGAGTCCGAAATAGCGGTACAGCGGCACGCCGAGCTTCTGGCCCACCCAGTCCATCAGCGCGATATCGATGGCTGCCTTGGCAGCGTACTGGCCCTCGATGCGGCGGAACACTTCCGCCATGACCTTGGTAAACTGCCACGGATCGGCGGAGGCCAGCAGCCCGCGCACGGAGTTGACGGCGGCCTGCGCCGAGCGGGCGTCTTCGTTATAGCGCGGGATCGGCGCGCCCTCCCCGATGCCGGTCACGCCTTCTTTGGTGTACCGCACGTGCAGCGTGTCACGGTACCCGCTGGAGGACATCGTAGTGGTCCAGGTGTGCCGCAGGTTGAGCCGCACGATTTTCGTCTCGATGGAAGCGGGCGCGGCCGGGGCCGCTTTCAGCAAGAGGGCGGCGGCGCTGCTTTGAAGCCACTGCCTGCGGTTCACTTGATCCTCCGGGCGGCGACGAAAAGCGTGTTCCACGGGGCTTCGTCGAGGCGGTCCAGTTGGACCACCGGCCGGCCCTCCGTGGTGGCGTTAATGAACTCGCCGTTGCCCAGGTACATGCCCGTATGGGTGATCTGCCTTTCGGACTTGCCGAAAAAGAGCAGGTCGCCCGGCTTCAGTTCCTCACGGCTCACCGGGACCGCGCCGCTCCAGCGGGCCTGCGGCTGGGAATCGCGCGGGATCGTCACGCCGCGGCGGCGGCACAGCATCTGCGTGAAGCCCGAGCAATCGTAGCCGAACGTAGACGTGCCGCCCCAGAGGTACGGCAACCCCAGAAAACGCTTGCTGAACTCGACGAGCTCGGGGATGGAAAGCGGCCGAGCGTCGAAAAGGAGGTCTCCTCGCTGCACCCAGGCCGTGCTTCCGCATACCAGCCGGACCTGGACCCACCGCCGGTTGTCCTCCGGTTCGGCGATCACCTCCAGGCGCGCCTCGAACGGCAGCGTGAGCACCGGCCGCCGTTTCGTGACGTCCGGCTCCGCGTAGAGATTCGCGAAGAGTGAGCCCACCTCCGCTACGCGGCCCTCCGACGCGTACAGCTTCTGCCCCTCCCCCGGCCGGTGAAAGGAGGCTTCGGGCATCCAGCCGGTGTAGTCGTCGGGAGTGCGAACCCTGGCCCAGCCGGGCTTCTGCTCGATCAGCAAAATCCTGGCTCCGTATATCGCCTGGGAAACCACATCAGCCTGCTCGGAAGCTGTGGAATACATGTTGGCGACGGGAACGCGAACGACGGCGGGAATTTCCCCGGCGAGAAGTGCCATCGCGACGAGCAGCACCATTGATCCGCATTGTAGCGTGCCGCCGCTAGGGCGGGCAAAAAGATGTCAAACTAAGTACTTCATGGCACAGAACGATCTTTTCTCACTTGATGGACAGGCCGCTGTCGTGATTGGCGGCGGCGGCGTATTAGCGGGAGCAATGGCGTCCGGTTTCGCCGATGCCGGCGCGGACGTCGCCATCGTGGATCTGAACGGAGAAAACGCGGAAAAGCGGGCCGCCGCGATCCGCGAGGCGGGTGGGCGCGCCATCGCCATCCAGGCGAACGCGGCCAGCAAGGACGATCTGATCCGCGCGCGCGACACCGTACTGGCGGAGTTCGGACACGTAGACATCCTGCTGAACGCGGCGGGCATCAATTCGGGAACGCCCTTCTTCGAGATCACCGAGGAGGAGTGGCAGCGGATCCTCGACGTGAACCTGAAGAGCGTGTTTCTCGCCTGCCAGGTGTTCGGGAAGGTGATGGTGGAATCCGGCCGCGGCGGGTCGGTGATCAACATCTCTTCGGTTTCTTCGGGACCGCCGCTGTCGAAGGTGTTCACCTACAGCATCACCAAGGCCGGCGTGAACCAGATCACGCAATTTTTGGCGCGCGAATGGGCGCCGTACAAGGTGCGCGTGAACGCCATCATTCCGGGCTTTTTCCCTGCCGAGCAAAACCGCAAGCTGCTGACCCCGGAGCGCACGGCGTCGATCATGAACCACACGCCGATGTGCCGGTTCGGCGAGCCTCGTGAACTGGTGGGCGCGGCCGTGTACCTCGCATCCAAGAACGCCGCATCGTTCGTCACCGGCACGCTGCTGCGAGTCGATGGCGGATTCATGGCGATGTCGATCTGAAAAACGAAGCTTCTGGCATCCGGCCGGCCGTGCCGGGCGGCTTAGCGGGATCACCGCCCGAGCGCCGTAGCCGGCCGGAAGGTTGCGGGCGCTCTACCCCGACGCGCCCAAATACACGAATCTCGCTATAAACAGCGCCGCCAGCAGATACACCAGCCATCCCACCTTCCGGAACTCGCCGCGCAGGATCCGCAGCAGCGCGTAGGCCACGAATCCGAACGCGATGCCATTGGCGATACTGAAAGTCAGCGGGATGGTGACCATCGTCAGGAACGCCGAAAGCCCGACCACGGGGTCCGACCATTGAATTTCGCCCACCGTGGAAACCATCAGGCTGCCCACGATGATCAGCGCGGGCGCGGTCGCGGCGGCGGGAATGGCCCCCACCACCGGGGCGACGAAGAGCGCCGCCAGAAACAGCATCCCCACCACTACGGCCGTGAACCCGCTGCGGCCGCCCGCAACAATGCCCGCAGCGCTTTCAATGTAGCTCACCACCGTGGAAGTGCCGGTCAGTGAACTCACGACAGTGGCCGTCGCGTCCGTAAACAGAATCTTTTCCACCCGCGGTATGCGGTTCTGGCTGTCGATCAGGCCGCCTTTCTTCGCCACGCCCACCAGCGTTCCGATGTTGTCGAACAGATCGACAAACAGGAACACAAAGATGATCTCCAGGAAGCCTACGCGGAGAATGCCCGGAATATCGAGCCGCCCCATGGTTGCCGTGGCTTCGGACCAGCGCAGCCATTGCGGCTGCCACTGCACGAGTCCGAAGACCCAGCCCGCGGCGGTAGTGACGAGAATCCCGATGAGCATCGCCGCGCGGACGCGCCACGCCATCAGCACGCCAATCAGCAGCAGGCCGAAAACGGCCAGCAGCGTGTTCGGATCCTTCAGATTTCCCAGCGTGACCGTGGTCTGCGGATCCGGCGCGATGATGCCCGAGTTGCGGAAACCGATCAAGGCGATGAACAGCCCAATGCCCGCCGCCACCGCGGCGTACAGCTCGGGCGGCAGCGCGGCCAGAATCAACTGCCGTATGCCCGAGAACGTAAGAACGATGAACGCCACTCCCGAGATGAACACGGCGCCCAGCGCGGTCTCCCAGGGGACGCCCATGCCCACCACCACGGTGTAGGCGAAGTACGCGTTGAGGCCCATGCCGGGCGCAAGCGCGATGGGGTACCGCGCGTAAAGGCCCATCAGCAGGCTGCCGAACGCCGCCGAGATACACGTGGCCGCCGTCGTGGCCATCACCGGCATGCCCGCCGCCTGCAGAATGGACGGGTTCACGAAGATGATGTAGGCCATCGTGAGGAACGTCGTCACGCCGGCCAGCGTTTCAGTCCGCCAGTTTGTGCCGAGTTCCTCGAAGCGGAAAAATTTCTCGAGGGATTTGACGGTCATGGGAGGCGGCGGGACAGGCAGGCGGCCTGTCCCGCACACGATCGGATGCTATGCGTAAGTGGCAACGGATCCCATATTCTTCTTCTCGCGCTCTTTCGTAACGCGCTCGATGTAGCCGCTGGCGCGGAAGGCGGCCAAGGGATCTTCGGGCAGGCCTTTCGAGCGGCGCCACTCGCGGATCACCGGGCGCACGTCGGTGGCGAAGGCGTCTTTCAGGCACTCCTCGGCGTCCACCAGATTGCACTTTTCCTGATGGTGCGCAAGGGACGCGTGATCGACGATCGAGGCCTTCGCGTAGAGTTCCTGCGCGATGATGGCCGTCTGGATCATTTCCTCGATCTTGCCCTTGAGGTTGTGGCTCTGGTCCACCATGTAGGCGATGTCCGCGCGCTTGCCGGTCTCCCATTCGAAGAAAACGATCTCGTGGAAGATGCGGAAAGTCTGGTAGGGATCGATCGACGCCATGGTCAGATCGTCGTCGGCATAGCGGCGGTCGTTAAAGTGGAATCCGCCGAGCATGTCTTCGCTCAGCAGCCAGGCCACGATCTGTTCGATGTTCTGGGCCTGGTAGTGGTGGCCGGTATCCACCAGCACCTTGGCTTTCGGCCCGGCCGCCCGCGACAGCAACAGCGACATGCCCCAGTCCGCGATATCGGTGTGATAAAAGGCGGGCTCGAACGGTTTGTATTCCACCAGCAGGCGCTGATTATCGCCAAGCTGATCGTGGGCCGCCTTGAGTCCTTCAGCGAACCACTGCTTGCGGCGGCGGATATTGGCGGTGCCGGGGAAGTTCGAACCGTCGGTGAACCAGAGCGAAATGTCGCGGCTGCCGGTGGCCTTGCTGATCTCGATGCAATCGGAGATGTGTTGCAGGGCCGCCTGGCGAACCTTCGGGTCCGGGTTGGCAAGCGAACCGTACTTGTAGATCTGGTCCTGGAACACGTTCGGATTGATGGCGCCGATGCGGACACCGTGTTTCTCGGCCGCCGCCTTCACCTCGTCAATGCTCCGGACTCCATCCGGGAAATCCCAGAGCACGTGCACGGCGACGCTGGGGCAGCATCCCGTGAACTTGTGGACCTGGCCGGCGTCGCTGAATTTTTCCTCCGTATTGGTAGCGGCGGCCGGCTGAATGAACTTGCCGAAGCGCGTCCCGGTGTTGGCAAACCCCCAGGACGGGAGCTCGATCTGAAAAGAATCAAGGGCCTTGAAGATGATCTCTTCTTTCTTTGCGGGCATGGCTTTCTCCTCGGGTGAAAGGATCAGACTATCACGAGTTGAAGGCTGCTTGCCGCAACGCGCCGGACAAGAGGCAGGGGGGCGGCTTACTCCGGCAGGCCCCAGGTAAGGCGGGAGACCAGATCGAGGACGCGGTTCAGGCCGTCCGGTTCGCGCATGACGTCCACCGGACGGCGGTTTTCCAGCCCCGGCGCCGCGGTTCGCAGCCATACCGCCGCCTGCCGCGGAGTGTACATATCCAGCAGGCCATCCCAGATGCAGTGCAGCGCCTCCAGCCGCTCGCCGCTGGACGGACCGCTGCCGGCGATTTGGGCTACCTCGGCCGGGCCGAGAGCCTGCTCCACAGTCGATTTTCGAGACACAATAACTCCTCAGCTTTTCGCTTCAGCGGCCGGGGCTCGCGGTTCGGTTAATTCTTCACGCGCTGGAAAACAAGAGGCGCGGAATGCCCGCCTTGCGTGAACGTGCCGGAAAGCTCGTCGCCCTTGAGTTCGCCGGTGAAGACTATGCCCGCGATATTCAGGTTCAGGGTGATCTGGGATGCTGTCTGCGTGATGCTCGTGAAAGGCAGCTCGGCGCCGCCCTGGTCGAGGCTGGCGAGTGTTCCCTTCGCGCCCTCCGCTCCGTTTGCGAGCGTGACGCGTATGCGCAGTTTCTGCCCGCCGGGTGTGGTGAGGACGCCCTGCCAGACGCCTTCAAATTCCTTGGCGATGGGCGCGTTCTTCGCCGGAAGCCTCACGTTGGCCGCCGATACCCATTTCAACTGCATCGGAAACACGCCGCCTCCCTGCGTCAGATTGCCCTGGATCGTCTTGCCGTCCGGCGAAAGGTTGCCCCGAAAGGCGGGGGCGCCCGGGACGCCTGGAAGCTCGAATGCAACCGAGGACTCCTTGATGGCGATTCCAGCCAGCGGAAAATCCCGCATGTTCTGCTCGGGGACCGAGATGGTGCCGATCCACTCGCCCTTCTCGTTCCGGTCCAGATCGACGGCGACTTTCAACTCGCGGTCGGGCACCTGAATCGTGCCCTCCCAGTGGCCCGAACCGGCTGGGTTGCCCTGGAAAGACGCCGCCGCTGTCGCGGCGAATGCGAATACGGCAGCAATCATGAGGGTCCTCATATCGCCTCCTGTCTGATGTACGAGTTTGGTATGGGAACTGTTCCTGCTTTATTCGACAATGTGAATTTCCTCGACGTGGCGGGGCCTCCATTCCAGGTAATACCCGATCCCGAACGTTGCGGCGGAGAGGATCAGGAAGACAATCGAGGTGACGTCGAGGCCGCGCTGCCAGAGGACAGCGAAGAGGCATACGGCGGTGCGCAACACCCAGGTAAGAGCCTTCGTGAGCGGCCGCTTGTATTTACGCAGCCGCGCAACCGTGCGTCCCAGAGCGTAGGCGAAGAACAGCGCCAGAAGCCCGAGCAGCACCCGCAGTAACTCTATGGGCACAACTTGCACGTCTTTAATTGTAATCGCTTCGGGTGGCGGCGGCCCCGGGGGGCGCTGGGGCTTATTTCTTCTTGTCCCTGAACCAGACGATGCTCACGCCCTCCCAGTCGGATTTCACGTTGTCCATCGGAATGGCGCCCACATAGTTCCCCTTCAAGTCGAAGCGCTGGACGAGGTAGCGCCTGATCATGCGGGCGCGTTCCCTGGAACGCAAGAACTGCTCCTCCCTGGAACCGCCGGAGGCATAGCCCTCCACAAATAGGAGTGTGTTCGGGGACAACTTAAGATACGGCGCGATGGCGATCGCGAGCTTCTTCTTACCCTTTTCGGAAAGCAGTTCCCTGCCCTCCGGACCCTCGTCGAATAATTCGCTCCGATGAAGCCACTGCCTCTCCGGCTCGCGGCCGCGGGTGATTTTGCCGGAAAGGTAGTCCTCCTGGCTGACCTCATCCAGATCGTAGAAACCCCGGCGTTTGAAGAAGCCGCGGAAGAACCAGTTTCGCTTGAGGGCTTCCATGTCGTCGGCGAAGTCGGAGGTGGCCTCGCGCGTATTCATGATCGTGTCGCGCAGATCGTCGATCAGGCCGCGCTCCTCCCCTGCGGAGGGCTTCAACGTTGCAATCACGTCTTTGGCGTGGGCAGTAGCTTGCTGCACATTGCCGGCGGCGGCTTCGACTTTGCCGCCGATGTCGCGCGACTTCAGGTCGGCCACGATCTCTTTCACGTCGGCGGAAGCCGAACGGGCATTGCCGGCCACAGCCGCCACATCGTCCACCGTTTTACGGAGCTTGCCGTAGACCTCGTCGTCGGTGAGCAGTTTACCCACCGTACCACGGCCCTGGCGGACTCCATCGACAATCTCATTAACATTGCCGACAACCCGTTTGGTCGTGCCCAGAATCTCGCGCGAATCGCCGCGCACCTGCACCACAAGGGTCCGGGCCTCCTCGCCTACTCCGACCAGCGTGTCGATGGCTTTGCCGACGCGCTCTTCGACGTCATCCACTACTGCGGCGGCCTTGCCGATTGTCTCGGCGGTATCCCGCACGATATCGGCGATCTCAACCGGTTCCCGGCTCTGAATCAGCGCGCCCGAGGTGACCGGCGCGCCGGTCTCGCTGCCCGCGTCTACTTGAAGAATCTTGCTGCCCACGAGCCCTTCCACTTGAATGGAGGCGACGGAATCCTGGCGCAAAATGGGCTGGAACTTCTCCAGAACGCGGAAGCGCACCTCAAACTTCGCGCCGGGCCGCGCCGGCACGTGGATGGCAAGAACTTCCCCCGCATCCATGCCGGACACAAGGACCTTGGAACCCACCTTCAGACCGCCCACGTTCGCAAATTGCGCCCTGAGCTCGATACTGTCGGAAAACAGCAACCGGCGGTCGCCGATGATGAACAGGCCGGCGGCGAACAGCACAAAACCTCCCAATACAAATACTCCGACGAGGATTTTCGTTCTCGCGGCCATTACTAAATGCCTCCCTCCAAGGTCATGAATTCGCGAACAATCGCATGCTCGCTTTGTTCAAGATCGGCGGGCGAGCCGCGGTCCAGAATGCGGCCGCCCTCGAGCACGGCGATCTCGTCACCGATGCGCCGGGCGCTCGGAATGTTGTGGGTGACCACGACCATCGTGGTGTGCTCGGTGTGTTTCAGGTCGAGAAGCAGCTCATCGATTTCCTGCGAGGTGATGGGATCGAGCCCGCTGCTCGGCTCGTCGGCAAGCAGGATCGGCGGGTCGAGAGCAAGCGCCCGCGCCAGCCCGACTCGTTTCTGCATGCCGCCGGATATCTGGGACGGCATCTTGTCATAGATTCCGCGGAGACCGACCCGGGCCAACTTCTTCTCCACCACGTCGCGGATCTCATCCTCCTCCAGGTTGGTATGGCGGCGGAGCGGGAACGCCACGTTCTCGCCCACGGAGATGGAATCAAACAGCGCCGAGTACTGGAAAAGAAACCCGATGCGCCGGCGGACGCGCGACAGTTCGGCGGCATTCATCGCCGTCACATCCCGGCCTTCCACGTAGATGTGGCCGGAATCCGGCTTGATCAAGCCGATCATCTGCTTGATGGTGACGCTCTTGCCTGTTCCGCTGCGGCCGAGGATGCAGAGCGCGGACCCGCGCGGGACCTCGAACGAAACGTTTTCCAGGACCTTGTGCGCGCCGAACGATTTGTAAACGTTTTCGAAGCGGATTACGGCGTCCGCCATCTCAGCCCTCGGCTCCCGGGAAAAGGAAGAAAATTGCCTTCACCAGGACGACGTTGCTGAGGATGACGAGAATCGAGGCAAAGACCACGCTCCGCGTGGAGGCCTGCCCGACACCGGCCGTCCCACCGGTGGTGTTGTATCCGAGATAGGACGCGATGGTTCCAATGATGAAGCCGAAAATGCAGGTCTTCAGCGTCGGCGGCACGTAGTCCACAAAATCCACGAAGGACCAGGCGCGCTCCCAGTACAGCGCAAACGACATCCCGCTAATTACGGTCTCGGCGATGTAGCCCCCCAGGATGCCGGTGAAATTCATAACGGTGGTGAGGATGGGAAGCACCGCGATGCAGGCCATTACGCGGGTGACGACAAGATACTTGAAGGAATCCACGGCGAGGCTTTCGAGCGCGTCGATCTGTTCGCTGACGCGCATCGCACCGAGTTCGGCCCCGATTCCGGCGCCGACGCGGCCCGAAAAAAGAAGCCCCGTGACCAGGGGGCCGGTTTCTTTAAATAGCGCTATTGCCAGGCCGGCGGGGATCATCGCCTCCGCGCCGAAGCGCTCCAGCGAGGCCCGCGTGTGCATGGACATGACAGCGCCCACGGCGAAACCCGCGGCCGCAATCAGCGGCAGCGACCGCCACCCGATCTCGAAAATCTGTTTGGCAATTTCGGCCCCTTCCCAGGGGGGGCGGAAGGAATCGCGCAGAATGCGGAAGCCGAACAGCGCTACGTCACCGCACTGGCCGGCGATCGAGGACAGCGTGGATCTCATTCAGTCCTTTAGGTCTCATTTTACAATCCGCAGCCCGAAAGGCGCGAATCGCGCGGGCAGCCGGCCCCCCAGTAACAAGTTAACAAGCAGGGATCAAAAAGCCCCGTTCGGCATTTCGGCGGCGACAATATCGCCCTCGCTGAGGCCGGAGCGCACAGCGACGGCGATGTGATTGGAAAGCCCCAACTCAAGCTCCCGCTTCTCCCATCCGTCGGGGGTCTTTACAAAGGCGTAGGGTTGCTGGCTTTCCGGATCGTAGAAGACAGCCTCGCGCGGGACGATTCCCTCGCTTTCTTCCGTGGCCAGAATCACATCGGCGCCAACCGAGAGATTCGGAATGACCCTCGGATCCTGCTTTTCGAGCGTCAGCCGGACCGGCACCTGGGCGACGAAATCCGGCCGCTGGCCGAAGCTCTTCGCCAGCGGGCCGATCGAGTCAAGCCGCGCCGGCAGCACAAGATCCGGGAAGGCGTCAAAATATACGCGCGCCGGCGCGTTGAGGCGCAGAGTCTCGGCATCGACCTGGTTCGCAGTGGCCTGCACAATAATGGAGTCGAGATCAACAATTTGCATGTACGGCTGGCCGCGGCGGAGTTGGTCGCCCACCTGGATTTGCTTTCTCTCGCCCGCGTGGAACACTTCCGACACAATCGCAACGCCGTTGATGGGAGCACGGACGTTCATCCTGTCGAGATTGGCCTGAGCGCGGCGCTCCTCGACGAGCGCCTCCTCAACTTCAAGCCGCGCCCTGTCGACATCCGCCATCGCCGAAGCCTCGACCAGAGGAGTCTCCTTTAAGAGCCGTTCATAGGTGGCCCTCGCTTCTTCGTAAGCAAGCTGCAGTTTGGCGGCCTCGATGGCGGAGCGCACCGGCATCGTTTTCAGATCGTGAGCAGCCTTTTCGATTTCAGCCTGCGCGGCGCGAATTTCCTGGCGGTGGGATTGCAGCCGGAGTTCGTATGCCGCCCGGTTCTTATCGAGAACCGCTTCGGCGTTGATCCTCTGCGCCCTCTCGTCGTCCAGGTAGATCTGCTGGTACATCGGGTCGAAACTCGCCACCACGTCTCCTTTGGAAACGCGGGAGCCAGAGGGTACGAGGTCCTGGATCAGCATACGGAAATCGCCGCGCCCGCGGCGCCCCCGCAGGTTCGGCGCGCGCAACTCCACGCTCCGCTCGGCAGCGGTCTGGCCAACGAGCCGGAGGGTGCGCTCAAGCGTTCCCGAGCGCACGGCGACTGTGCGAATGGCAGCCGGCGCCGGTTGGGCCGGTGTAATCCGCCCACGATTGAGCAGGAATGCGGCAGCAGCCACGGCGCCACCGGCGACAACCACCCACAACGCGATGCGGCCACGTCTCCTGGCCGGCGGCTGCAAGGGCCGGATGCCTCCGGCCGGCGATACTTCTGCGGGGACAGTCTCGGCAGACGGAGAGCGGCTCTCTGTCACAGGCTGCATGTTTCTATCGTATATAACCGGTTTTGCCGCGTGCCAGTGCCGGACCCGAATAATGCGGCCAAATTTTTCATCCGGGCGCGGTGATTTACACACGAAGACCCATGCACGGCCCGAAGGCCGAGCGAGGAAGTCTGCTCCGAATTGAGCGCCCGCTAGGCGCGCCGTTGTTCGTATTCGGTGATCGCGGCTTCGTGCTGGAGAATGTACCCGAGTTCGTCCACACCGTTCAGCAGGCAGTGCTTCGCGAACGGATCCACCGGGAACTCGATGGCCCGGCCGTCCGGCAGCGTCAGCGTCTGCGCGGCGAGGTCCACGACGAGCTTCGCTTCCGCCGGCAGCCTGAACAGCTCGGCGTGCACGTCGGGCGGCACGATGATCGGCAGCAGCGAATTCTTAAGCGCGTTCTGGCGGAAAATATCCGCAAACGAAGTGCTCACCACGGCACGGAAGCCGAACTGGGTGAGCGCCCACGGGGCATGCTCGCGCGAGCTGCCGCAGCCGAAGTTGTCGCCGGTCAACAGGATCTCCGCGCCCTTGGCGTCCGGCTGATTCAGGACGAAGTCCGGCCGCGGCGCCCCCGAGGCGTCGTAGCGCCAGTCGTAGAAAAGCTGGTCCCCGAGGCCCTCCTTCGAAATCGTCTTGAGGAAACGCGCGGGGATGATCTGGTCCGTATCGATGTTGTCGATCGGCAGCCTGACGAAGCGGCTTTCAAACCTGGTGAACGGCTTCATAGCATAGTCCTCACGTCGGTGATGACGCCGGTGACGGCGGCGGCCGCCGCCGTGAGCGGGCTGGCGAGGAACGTGCGCCCGCCGGGCCCCTGGCGGCCTTCGAAGTTACGGTTGCTGGTGGAAACGGCGTACTGGCCGGGCTCGAGCTGGTCGCCGTTCATGGCGAGGCACATCGAGCAGCCGGGTTCGCGCCACTCGGCGCCGGCGGCGCGGAAAATTTCGTGCAAGCCCTCGGCCTCGGCCTGTCTCTTCACTTCGTAAGAGCCGGGCACCATCAGCGCGCGCACCCTCGGGTTCACCTTGCGGCCCTTCAGGATCGACGCCGCGGCACGAAAATCCGCCAGGCGGCCGTTGGTGCAGCTTCCCACAAACACGACGTCCACGGGATGGCCGAGCAGCGGCTTCCCGGGTTCGAGGTTCATGTACGCGAGCGCCTTGCGGACGCTCTCGCGCTCGATGGGGTCGGCAATGGACTCGGGCTCGGGGATCACACCGGTGATCGGGATGCCCATGCCGGGGCTGGTGCCGTAGGTGATCATCGGCTCCAGGCTGCCGGCGTCGATCTCGGCGTGCTTGTCATAGTGGGCGCCGTCGTCGCTCGGCAGTTGCTTCCAGCGCGCGATCGCGCGGTCCCACTCGATCCCCTGCGGCGCGCAGGGCCGCCCGTAGAGGTATTGGAACGTGACGTCGTCCGGGGCGATCAGCCCGGCGCGAGCGCCCGCCTCGATCGACATGTTGGTGATCGTCATCCGCTCCTCCATCGAAAGGGCGCGGATGGTGGAGCCGCAGTACTCGAAGACGTGGCCGGTGGCGCCGCCCGTACCGATCTTGGCGATGAGCGCCAGAATGACGTCCTTGGCGGTGACGCCGGGGCGCAGCGTGCCGTTGATCTCCACGCGGAACGTCTTGGGCTTCCGCTGGAGCAGGCACTGGGTGGCAAGCACGTGCTCGACCTCGCTCGTGCCGATTCCGAAGGCAAGCGCGCCGAGGGCGCCGTGAGTTGCGGTGTGGCTGTCGCCGCAGACCACCGTCATCCCGGGCTGCGTGCGGCCGAGTTCCGGGCCGATGACGTGCACGATGCCCTGGTGCGGGCTGTGTACGCTGTAACAGGTGAGGCCGAACTCGCGGCAGTTGGCTTCGAGTTGCGCGATCTGCCGCGCCGAAATCTGGTTGACGATGGGCAGGGAGCGGTCCGTGGTCGGGACGTTGTGATCGGCCGTGGCTAGCGTGCGATCCGGCCGGCGGACCTTCAGGCCGCGCCGCCGCAGGCCCTCAAACGCTTGGGGTGAGGTGACCTCGTGGATCAGGTGCAGGTCTATGTACAGCAGAGCGGGCGCGCCGGGGTTCTCCACAACGACGTGCTCGTCCCAGATTTTTTCGATGATGGTGCGCGGTTTCATAGTGAGTTGCTGAATCCGAAGAGCTACGGCGGGGCCGTGCTTCGCGGTTACAGAGAGTCTATTATTGCGTCTCCCACCTCGCTGGTGGTAGCCGGAGGCCCGGCGGGACGCAAATCGGCCGTCACGCGGCCGCTATTCAAAACCTTCTCGATGGCGGCATACACCGCTACGGCTTCGTCCTTCAAACCGAAGGTGTACTCGAGCATGGCGGCCACAGAGCCGATCGCGCCGAGCGGATTCGCCTTGTTCTGTCCCGCGATGTCCGGCGCCGAGCCGTGCACCGGCTCGTACAACCCCTTGGTCTCGCCCAGCGACGCCGACGGCAGCATGCCGATCGAGCCGGCCAGCACGGCGCCTTCGTCGCTCAGAATATCGCCGAACATGTTCTCCGTGAGCAGGACGTCGAATCGGCGCGGGTTGAGCACGAGCTGCATGGCGCAGTTGTCCACCAGCAGGTGGTCGAGCTCGACGTCGGGATAGGCTTCCGATACCTCGGTAACCACCTTGCGCCAGAGCTGCGAGTTTTCGAGCACGTTCGACTTGTCGACGCTGGTGACCTTGCGGCGCCGGTTCAGCGCCAGCTTGAACGCCCTGTGCGCGATGCGCTCGATTTCCGCCCGCGTGTACACCATCGTGTTCACGGCGGTATCGCCGGTGATGCCGCGCGGCGTGCCGTAGTAGATGCCCCCGGTCAGCTCGCGGACGATGATCATGTCCGTGCCCTCGACCAGGTGGTTCTTAAGCGGCGAGGAATCGATCAGCGCCGAGTAGGCGCGCACCGGGCGGAGGTTCGCGTACACGCCCAGCGCCTTGCGCACTCCGAGCAGCCCCGCTTCCGGACGCTGGCTCGGCGGCATGTTGTCATACTCGGGCAGGCCCACCGCGCCCATCAGCGTCGCATCCGCGGCCAGCGCCAGGCGGACCGTCTCCTCCGGGAGCGGGCTGCCCGTCTTCTGTATGGCAATGCCTCCCAAAAGGCCTTCGGCGAGGTTCAGTGTGTGATGATATTTCTCCGCAATACGCCGGAGGACGCGCACAGCCTCGCAAGTGACTTCTGTGCCGATCCCGTCCCCGGGCAGAACAAGTATATTCAGGTCCATTGAATTTGATGGTACCTTAGTCGCCGGCGGGAACGCCTGCTTTCACTTCCTGGATGATGGCGAGGATCTCTTCGTTCAGGACGCCCTTCTTGGTATCGGCGACGGCGATAAACCGCTTGTAGATGGCCTCCAGCTCGTCCTTATCGACGGGGTAACCCAGATCGCGGCAGCGCTGGGCCAGAGCGTGGCGGCCGCTGTGTTTGCCGAGAACGAGCCTGCTTTCAGGCACGCCCACCGAGCGGGGGTCCATGATCTCGTAGGTGGTGCGCTCTTTGAGGTAGCCGTCCTGGTGGATGCCGGCTTCGTGGGCAAAGGCGTTGCTTCCGACGATGGCCTTGTTCGGCTGCGGGCCGAAGGAAATCAACTCGGTGAGCAACTGGCTGGCCGGGAAGATCTGCTCGGTAACAATGCCGGTGTCAAACGGCAAGCGATCATGGCGAGTTTTAAACGCCATTACGATCTCTTCCAGCGCGCAGTTTCCGGCGCGCTCGCCAATGCCGTTGACCGTACACTCCACCTGGCGGGCGCCCGCCAGCACTCCGGCAATCGAGTTAGCCGTGGCCAGCCCGAGGTCGTTATGGCAGTGTACCGATACGATGGCCGTGTCGCCCAGCGCGCGGACAATGCGGCCGATGAATTGGCCGAACTCATCCGGCACCGAATACCCCACCGTATCCGGCAGGTTCACCGTGCGGGCGCCGGCTTCGACCACCGCCTTGGCCACCTTTTCCAGGAACTCGGGGTCGGTGCGCGTGGCGTCCTCGGCCGAGAACTCTACGTCGTCGACGTACCGCCGCGCCAGTTCCACCGCGGCCACCGCCATGTCCAAAACTTCTTCCCGGCTCTTGTGCAGCTTGTGCTTCAAGTGGATATCGCTGGTTGCGATAAACGTGTGGATACGGGGACGCCGGGCGTGCTCTAAAGCGCGGGCGGCCCGTTCAACGTCGAGTGTGCAGGCCCTGGCGAGTGCCGCCACCTGCACCCACGGGAACTCTTTGCTAATGGCATCGACGGCCTGGAAGTCGCCTTCGGATGCGATGGGGAAACCGGCCTCGAGGATATCGACGCCCAGTTCCACCAGCTTGGAAGCCATCCGGATCTTTTCCGGGACCGTCATGCTGCATCCGGGGGACTGCTCGCCATCCCGGAGCGTAGTATCGAAGATGTATACGCGATCTGCCATCAGTAGTACCGCCCGCGCTTCAGGAAATTCGCTCCTTGACGGCCTGTTACTCCGCCAGGAGCTTAGGCTGATTATGCCGCAAGCTCCATTAGTTTGGCAAATTGATAATTTCACGATTGTACATCAATTGTGCTAATGCTATAAATGATTCTTATGGCAGGTCCGCCATCTCAACAACTTCCCGAACTTTATCTCCTGAAAACCTTGATGACCGTCGCCGGCGAAAAAAGCTTTTCGCGCGCCGCCGAAAAGCTGCTTCGCACGCAGCCGGCCGTCTCGCTGGCCATTCAGCGCCTCGAAACGCAGCTTGACGACCGGCTGATCGACCGCCAGGGCCGGAACGTGATCCTGACCGATGCGGGGAAGCTGGTCATGGAATACGCCCGGCGGTTCGAAAACCTGGCCCGGGAAATGGAGATCGCCCTGGCAGAGCTGAAGGATAAGCGCGCGGGCCAGCTAATCATCGGCGCGAATGAAACCACCGCGCTGTACCTGCTGGAGCACATCTACCAGTACCGTCGCATGTATCCGAAGGTGAAAATCCAGGTGCGGCGGAGCCTCTCCAGCCGGCTGCCGTCGGATATCATCGAGGGCGACCTCGAGCTCGGTGTGATCAGCTATGAGCCTTACGATGCCCGGCTGGTGTCGAAAGTGATCTTCACGGACCACCTCGCGTTCGTCGTGTCGCCGCAACACCGGTTTGCGCGGCGGCGCTCGGTTTCCATCGCCGAACTGGGGATGGAAACATTTATCGCGCACAACGTGCTCTCCCCGTACCGCGACATTGTGCTGCGGGAGTTCCAGAGGCATCAGGTGCCCCTCAACATGGACGTCGAGATGCCGACCGTGGAGACGATACGGCGCATGGTGCAGCGGAACGAAGGCGTGGCGTTTCTGCCGCGCCTGTGCGTCGAACAGGAAATCCGCCAGAAGCTGCTGCACGAAGTCGAAGTGAAGGAACTGAAAGTGGAGCGCAAGATCCGGCTTATATACCCGGCGAACCGGGTGCTGAGCCATGCGGCGCGCGCGTTCCTGGAGCTGTTTCAAACCGAAGATTAGCCGGGACTTCTACGCACGGCCGCGGGCATTCTCTTTTCCGGCTGAAACCTGAGCGGCTTTTGCTTCGCCTTCCTTCTGAAGTCCGCAACTACATAGACGTGAAGGAGACATTATGAAGCAATTGACGCGCAGGGGCTGCATCCAGGGAACCCTCGCTGCGCTGGCCGGCGCTCACACCGCCGTGCCCGCTCTTGGAGCTCCCGAGAAGTGGAAACCCAGCAAACCGGGAATCAAATTTGCGGAGCTGTTCTATTCGCCGCAGAGCCGAGACGTGAGGCTCGCCAAGCAGGTCGGGGTGAACTACGCCATAGCCGGGGTCAATCTGGGCCGCGTCCGCCGCGAGCAGTACGTGGAGACTCTGCAAAAGATCAAGGACGGCTTCGCGGAAGCCGGTCTTACCATCGCCGGTGTGGAGAGCCACCCCGTGCCGGCAGAGAGGATCAAGCTCGGCGTGGAAGGCCGCGACGAGGAAATCGAAAACTACAAGTGGGCCATCGAGGCGCTGAGCAAGGTCGGCATCAACATGATCTGCTACAACTTCATGGCCGGCCTGGGCTGGACGCGCACCCGGACCGATGTTCCCGAACGCGGCGGCGCTCTCACCAGCGAGTTCGATCTGGAAGCCGCCAAGGCTTTGGGAAACACCCGCTGGGGCGAGGTCAGCGAAGAGAAAATGTGGGACAACATCACCTACTTCATCAAGCAGGTGATGCCTGTAGCCGAGAAGTTCAACGTCCAGATGGCTCTCCACCCCGACGATCCCCCACTATCGCCGCTGCGCGGCGTCGCGCGCATACTCACCAGCGCCCGCGCATACCGCCGCGTTATGGAAATCGTCCCGAGCCGCGTGAACGGAGTCACGTTCTGCCAGGCCAACTTCCGCCTGATGGGCGAAGACATCTACTCCCTCGCCAAGGAGTGGTGCGCCAAGAAGAAGATTTTCTTCGTTCACTTCCGCGACGTGGAGGGCACCAAAGAGAAGTTCCGGGAGACTTTCCACGACAACGGCCCGACGGACATGGTTCGCATGCTCCAGATTTACAGCAAGGGCGGCTTTACCGGCCCGATCCGCCCGGACCACGCTCCAACCATCGAAGGCGATCCGAACGACCGTCCCGGGTACGCCATGGGTGGGAAGGTGCTCGCTTTCGGGTACATGAGGGGCATCATGGAAGCCCTGCGGTTGCCGTACGAATAGTTCGGCAGCGCAAGTGCGGTGATGACCTCATACCCCGTTCTGGTACTGGAGTGCAAAGGAAACCCCGGCGGAATGCCGCTGGCGAATCTGTCTGTGTAGTGAGCTGACAGTAGCAGTAAGGTTGCGAGGGGTGGCCGGCGCGTGCCGGCTTACTCCCGCCCGTCTGAGGGTATTACACCTACCATTCCCAGCCTTCCGTCCGGCGTTTTAAAAATGTCCCCAAAATCATGGCCGGCGGCGCGGGCTGCTTCCTCGTTCTCGTACTGCGGGATGAGGTCCGTGTTTATCTCCACATCCCGGCTGATGAACTCGACGATGTTGTACGTGAACGGCCTCGTTTCATTCACACCGCCAAGTTTACAGAATCGGCATTACAAAGATAAGTTGGAAAGTATTAAATCTTTGGAAAATGACCCCCAAAAGGGGGATCGGTACTAGTAGACCTAGATTGCACAGGCCGCCGGGCCGGGCCACCCGGGACGTGAACACTGGCGCCCGCCGGGGGCCGCCCTCGGACGTGCGAAAATGGGCGGCATCATGGGTGATCAGGCAAGACCTCCACTGGCTACTTACGAAGCGCTCGCGAAGATGATCGACCACGCGCTCGTCAGGCCCGAACTGACCGAGGAGCAGGTGATCGAGGGGTGCCGCATTGCCAAAGAATACGGCACGGCCAGCGTCAGCGTGCGGCCGAGCGACGCCGACCTGGCGGTGCGCCACCTCGCCGGCAGCTCAGTCGTTGTCGGAAGCGTCGCGGGGTTCCCTCACGGGTCCCAGACCACGGCAGTGAAGCTCTACGAAGCGCGGGACCTGCTGCGCCGGGGAGTCCGCGAGATCGACATGGTGATCAACATCGGCAAGCTCCTCTCGCGCCAGTTTCAATACATCGAGACCGAGCTTGTCCAGATGGCCGAAACATGCCACGAATCGGGCGCGCTGCTGAAGGTGATCCTGGAGACCGCTTATCTCACCGACGAACTGAAGATCGTGGCCTGCAAGATCTGCACCAACGCGGGTTGTGATTTCGTCAAGACCTCCACCGGCGCCGCTCCCGGTGGCGCCACGCTCGAAGACGTGCGGTTGATGCGCGCGCACTGCGGCCCGAACGTGGGAGTGAAGGCAGCCGGCGGCGTGCGAACCCTGGAGGCGGCCCTCGCATTCTATGAAGCCGGCTGCACGCGCATCGGAGCGACCGCCACCACTGCGATCCTGGATGCCTGGAAGGCGCGGCTGGAGCAGGAACTCCAGCAGCAGCCGCCCGTGATAAGCTAGCAGGCTTAGCTCATGCCGCCCCTCGGTTTGATGCCTCGAATCTGTATTGCGCTAGGCCTTCCCACCGCCGAACGCCTGCTCGACCACGCGCGCCGCGAAGTCGAGGCCGGGGAGACCTTTTTGGAGTTCCGCCTGGATTACCTGGACTGCCCCGAGCACGGCATCGGCGTGATCGCGAACCTGCTGCGCGACTATCCCGACTGCTTTGTTCTCGCCACCTGCCGCCGCCACCAGAACGGCGGCCGGTTCAACGGCAGCATCGCGGAGCAGATCCAGATTCTGGACGCGGCGGTGGATGCCGGCGCGCGGGCCGTGGACGTGGAGATCGAGACGGCCGAGGCAGCAGCGGGCCAACTGGATGTGTTTCGCGGGCGCGCGATGCTCGTGATTTCCTACCACAATTTCGAAGGCACTCCGGCGCTGGAGCCGGTGCTGCGCAGGATGACGGCCATCCCCGCCGAGGGCTACAAGATCGTGACCACGGCGCGCAAGCCGTCCGACAATTACCGCGTGCTCTCGCTGGGCCGGCTGCACCCCAAGCAGCCCCTGGTGCTGCTGGCGATGGGCGAAACCGGGTTCCCCTCGCGCGTGTTGTCCACCGTCTTCGGAGGGCTTTACACCTACGCGGCGCCGCGGACGGCCGAGGGCACGGCGGCCGGACAGGTCTGCGCCAGGCAGTTGCGGCAGCTCTACCGCATCGAGAAGCTGTCGCGGGCGGCAAAGATCTACGCGGTCATTGCCGATCCGGTGCGGCACTCGATTTCTCCCGCCGTGCACAACCGGGCCTTTCAGGCGCGCCGCATCGACGCGGTGTATCTGCCGTGCCTCGTCAAGCCTCAGCAGTTGAAGGACTTCATGAGCATGGCGGATAAGCTGCCGGTTTCCGGTTTCAGCGTCACCATTCCTCACAAGCAGAAGATCACGCGCTACCTGGATGTGATCGATCCGCTGGCCCGCCGCATCGGCGCCGTCAACACGGTTTGGAAAAAGGCCGGCAAGTGGCGCGGCACGAACACGGATGCGGCCGGCGTGCGCGCGCCGCTCGAGCGCCGTATGCGGCTGGCGAAATCGTCGATTCTCCTGGTGGGTAATGGAGGGGCGGCGCGCAGCGCGGCATTCTCGCTCGTGGATGCGGGAGTCAAGCTTTCGATCGTTGGGCGGAATCCGGACCGCGTGCGCGCCCTTGCCAAGGCCTGCGGGGCGGAACCGCTGCTGCGCGAGCAGGCCGAGGCGCGGACTTTCGACGCGCTCGTGCATGCCACCCCGCTCGGCATGAGTCCCAATGTAGACGAGTGTTTCTTTCCCAACAACATTCCCGCGAAACTCGTCTTCGACATGGTCTATAACCCCATGGAGACTCTTCTTCTGCGGCGGGCGCGCGAGCAGGGAAAGACGGTGATACCCGGCCTGGAAATGTTCCTGGAGCAGGCGGCGCTGCAGTTCGAGATCTGGACGGGGGAAAGCGCGCCCCGGAGCGTCATGGGAAAGGCCGCGCTGGAGGCTTTAGCAGCCCAGTCCGATACGACCGCTGCCGCCGGCAGGTAGTCTTTCCTCTTCGGCAATTCGCAACTCCCGGCGGGCTGCAGGCGCGGCTGGAGTTCGGGAAAGCGAACGGAACCGAAGAATTTTCAGGGCGCCAAGGGGGGGCAGAGACTCCATCGAAACGGATGATACACTCGACGCAGGAGCAGATGTAAGCGATATGAGCAACGACCCGAAAGGCACATCGGCGCAAGCCAAAGAAAGGGAAGAGGAATACTTCCGCCGCAAAGAAGCGGAACTGCTGGAAGCAAAAAGGCGCGAAGCGGCCGCAAAGAAGGAGCGCGAGGAAATCGGGCGCGCCGTCGGCATCAACGACGAGAAAGTGGTGGCCGAACTATTCGCCTGCGGGTATAACCGCGAAACCATCCCGCTGCTCCATCTGGTTCCGCTCATCCAGGTGGGTTGGGCGGACGGTAGTATTTCGGAGGAAGAGCGCCGGCATATTCTCGAGGCAGCGCGCCTGCACGGAATTGAAGAGGGCAGTGCCGCCGGCCAGCAGCTCGCTTCCTGGCTCGAATCCAAACCGAGCGAAGAACTTTTCCGCCGCAGTCTGAAGGCGATCCGCACGATTCTCCAGGCGCTTGAACCGGAAAGCGGGCAGGCGCGGGCCAACGATTTGCTCTCGCTCTGCCTCAGGGTGGCTAACGGCTCCGGAGGATTTTTCGGCTTCGGGCGGAAGGTGTCCCGCGAAGAGAGGGAGTTGCTTGAGCAGATCGCCGCGGAACTCGACAGCCACCATCACAATGCAGCGGTTCAGGTGGCCGAAAAGATGAGCGGCGCGGCCCAGGAGTGACCGGGCTGCCGGCTCAGTGCCGGCAGCCTTTGAATCCGTAAAAGACCACGTAGAGATAGCAGACCGCCGGCAGCGCGAAGGAGTGGTGGATTCCGATGCTGTCGGCCAGTGCGCCCTGGGAGAGGGGGATAACGGCCGCACCCAGAATCGCCATGATCAGAATGCCGGACCCCTGGCTGGTGAGCTTTCCCAAACCGTCGATGGCCAGCGCGAAGATTGTGGGAAACATAATCGAATTGAAGAGGCCGACGGAGATGATAGCCCACATGGCCGTGTGCCCAGTGGTGCAGACCGTCAGCCACACCAGGCCGGAAGCAATCAGTCCGTATAAGCCGAGCAGCTTGCCCGCTGGAGCGCGCCGCAGTAGTGCGGACCCAACGAAGCGCCCGATCATGGCTCCCGTCCAGTAATAGGAGACGTGCCGGGCCGCGACCTGCTCCGTCAAGCCGCCGATCTCCGGCTGACTGAAAAAGTTCACCAGGAAGCTCCCAATCGAGACTTCCGCGCCGCAGTAGAGGAAAATTCCCACCGCGCCGAGCATGAGGTGCCGGATGCGCCAGGCGCTGCTCGCAATCGGCGGCGAGGCGTCCTCTCCTCCGCCCGCTTCGATGTTCTTGATGACCGGCAGCCTGAAACGCCAGAGGGCAATGGCAAGCAGGATCAGAATCCCCGCAAAAACCAGGTACGGCATCTTGAGCGAGGCGGCCTCCGCGGCGCGGTAGGCATTGAGCCCTTCGGGCGGGAGGCTGCGGAGTTCTTCCTGCGAAAGGGGAGCGCTGGAAAGGATGAGCAGGCCGCCGAGCCAGGGCGCAATCGCGGTGCCCAGCGAATTGAACGCCTGTGCGAGATTCAGACGGCTGGAGGCGCCGGCGGGCGGGCCGAGCACCGTAACGTAGGGGTTGGAGGAAACCTGAAGCACTGTCATCCCGGCGGCCAGCACGAACAGCGCGGCGAGGAACAGCTCGTAGGAGATCAAGGAGGCGGCGGGCAGGAACGCAAGCGCGCCGGCCGCCATCGTCAACAGCCCTACCACCATCGAGCGCTGGTAGCCGATTGCAGCGACGAGCTTGCCAGACGGCAGCGAGAGCACGAAATAGGCCATGAAGAACGTGAACTGGATCAGCATGACCCGCGTGTAGTTCAAGTCGAACAGCGACTTGAAGTGCGGCACCAGGATGTCGTTCAGCACGGTCAGGAAGCCCCACATGAAAAACAGGGTCGTGACCATGGCCATGGCCGGTTTGTTGGTGCGCTCAAGACCCGCGGAGACAGCGGTTGAGGCTTGCGTGGAGGGCATGAAAGGTTAGTTCGCCCCGAATTCCCGCAGCTTCTGCTCGAACGCTTCCAGCGGTTGCGCGCCCACGAGGAACACGCCTTCCACACCTTCGGCCGTCGTCCTGCCGACGATGAAGCTCGGGGTGCCGGAGACTCTCAAAGAAAATGCCTCGTCAAGGTCTTTCTGAACTGCCGCGCGGTGCTTTCTCGTGGTCAGACATTCCTTGAAGGGCTCCATCTTCAAGCCCAACTTCTGCGCGTACGCGAACAGATCGTCTTCCGAGAGGCGGCTGGGATTGGCCACGAGCACGTCCCGCATCTGCCAGAACTGGCCCTGGTCGCCCGCGCAGCGGGCCGCTTCGGCGGCGCGGAAGGCGTTGGCATGAAAGTTCAGCGGAAAGTCGCGGCTGAGGAACCGAACCTTGCCGGTATCGATGTAGCGCCGCCGGATCTCCGGGAAGGTCGCAAGGTGGAAGCGCTGGCAGAACGTACACTGGTAGTCGGTGAACTCGATCAGGGTAACCGGCGCGTCCTTTTTGCCCAGCCAGTTCGCATCGGTGATTTTCAGCTTGACGGAGCCTTCGGCCTCGCCGCTCGGGGCGGGGCGCGCCTGCTTCTCCAGCAACTGGCGGATCTGCCGGAGCTCGTTGAGTATGGCGTCCGCCTGCTGCCGCGTGATGCCCTGCTCCTCGCTCTGAGCCGGAGCCGGTCCGGTTGCCAGCAATGCAAACGCAAGGGGAAGGATGATCCGGTACATTGTGCCCTACTATACCGCATTACGGCGGGCACACGCGCCGGAGTGGCAGATCCGAATCAACCGGCTTGCGGCTACACTGCCGTGAAAGCGTCTTGTGAGCCCGAATAACGGTGCTCTACTCGGGCCTCGTCTAAAATGAAACTAAGAACCGCGTCCAGTTCCGGGGGCCTAATGAAAACCGTACTGCTCGTCGACGATGAGCCTGTCGTCTTGAAACTCGCGACGCTGGCTCTCCAGAGAGGCAGCTACCGGGTGCTTGCCTACGGTGACCCACTGGAGGGTCTCTCCGTATTCGAGAACACCTTGCACGAGGTGGACCTGCTCGTCACCGACGTAGTGATGCCGGAGATGGACGGCACCGAGCTGGCCGAACGGGCGGTGGCTCTGAAGCCGGGGCTGCCCGTGCTGTTCATTTCGGGAATCGTCAACGAGCGCGATATTGTGACGCGGGGAGCTCCGAAAATTCGCTTCTCGTTTCTTAGAAAACCCTTTCAGGCGTCCGCATTGGTCGAGAAGGTGCGTGAGATCCTGGGCGAGGCGGCGCCCGAAGACCGCTCGGCCAAGCGGACTTTTGGTGCGTAAGGGGAGAGCGCCGGGCTACAGCGGCGACGGCGCTCCCAGTTGTTCCCGATGCACAATGCCGCCGTGGGCCCGCGTTTTGCCGTGCTCAATCAGCGACTTCATACGCACCAGGTCCTCGTCCATTTCGCGCTTCGGATCCGCGCCGAGCAGCCGCGCGACCGCATGGCCAACGATTCCCAGCGGCGGGTTGTAAGACATGCGAATCGTGATGCGCGTGCCGCCGTCGGGGTTCGGATCGAACCGCACGGTCCCGCTGTGCTCTATCGTCGCTCCCGGCAGGCTGCGCCACGAGATCAATCTGTTCTCGACGCGTTCGGTTATCTCCGCGGTCCAAGTGACCGGGATGCCGAGCGGGCCGTCAACCGTCCACAACGAGCGGTTGTTCCCCAGGTCGCGTACCTCGCGCAAATGCGCCATGAACCGCGGGAAATTCGAGTAGCGCGACCAGAAGGAGTACACGTCCTGCACGGGCGCGTGAATGTTCACGGTTTTCTCGATGGTGACCGCGCCTGCGTGGCCGATTCCCAGCGCGCGCTTGAGTTCCATGTTGGCGGCGGCGCGCAAAAGCATCCCGCTCCCCAGAAGGCCGGCTGCCACGCCGCCAATGCCGCCCCGTTTGACGCCACCGATCAGCAGGGCCGTTCCCCCCAGCCCGGCCATCGTACGGACTGCCGGCGTCCAGTTGGTCTGCATGATTTCCCAGCGCTCGCCGGACCGCGCCCCGCCGCCCTGCAAAGCCGGAACCTCGGCTCCGGCATGCCGTTCGAGGCGGTCTTCGATTTCCATTCCGTCCGCGGCCGACTCGGCGGCCGACAGTAAAGCTCTGTATTCGCGCTCGAGCACCGGTCCTCGCAGAACCAGGCGGCCCCGCTCCGCGCGGACCTCAACGGCGTGGGGATGCGAAACTACCCGGCCGATTCGGGCGCGAACGCGCGCGACGATCACATCCTCGTCCACGCGCCCGCTGCGCAAGATGGTTTGCGCCATCGCAGCGACGCCGCGCGCGCGATTGGACAGATCGCGTCCTGTCTTGTCAACCAGACGCTGGGCATCGTGGATGGTCCGTGCGGCTTTGTCGCGGATCAGCGCCCGCCGGCGCCTCCCCCTGTCCGGATCCGCGATGTACATGATTGCTGCGCCCGCACCCAGCCCTGCGAGTAAATTGGCGACTTTTCCCATGTCCCCTCCTGTGTGGTGTGGATTCCCCGAGAGATTGATGACTCCATTCTAGCCGGATTGAGAGCCGGGGGGACGGGCTGCCTCAGGCCGCTTTCCTGAGATTGACGGCTTCCATGGCGCGCCGCGCCTCGGGGGTGGACATGACTTCGTTCCAAACGCTGCCGCTGCGCGCGTTCTCTGCCATGAGCAGCATGATTCCCTGGTCGATGCCGATTACGTCCGGGCTGAACCAGTTGTCGCCAGGCTGGAACGCGTCCACGAACCCGTAACGGCCCCAGACGCGTTTCCCATAGCGATCGAGCATGGTCCGGAGAACCCTGCTGCATTCCTCAGGGAGGAACACCACCGAACCGCCGGCGGCGCACGGCGTGAGCGTGCCGTCAGGCGGGCAATAGGGGTTGCCCCAGACGCGGTAGCCGAAGGGGGAATCCGAAGCCGTGACGCCCCACAGGTCCGGCCCGTACCAGGGGAACTGCTGCGAGAGGCCGATGCAGAACTGCCGGTGCGCCATGGTGGCAAACCGCGAGTTCTCGAAGTAGTCAGAGTAGCGGTCCTTCCGGTCGCGGAAATCAAACCAGGCGTGCGAGTACTGATGGACGAACAGCGGCGCCACCGAATCGATGTAGGTGAAGCCTTCGTACTCGCGTACGGGCCGCCTCCAGGCGTCCCAGCAGGAAACGGGGATGGGCGACGAGGAACTCCCGATGGCGAGCAGGTACATCGCCAGCAGCTCGGCATACTCGTCCCAGCGGTAGGGGAGAAAGCCGGTCTCGGGCGTCCAGCCATGGCAGAGCGTGTCGTGCCCGTTGAGCATCCAGCGCCAATCGACTCGGCCGAGCAAGTCGTCGGCGAGCTGGCGGATGTGCGGCCGGTCCCAGTGCGCCTTGCAATGCAGAACGCCGCACAGCAGCCAGGCCGTATCGACGGACGACGCCTCGCTGCTCCAGATCCGTTTGCCGGACTTCACGTCCAGGAAGTGATAGAAAAACCCGCGCTCGTGCTCGACGTGGGAGGCCAGATATTCGAGCGTCCGCTCGACGCGGGCAAGCGGCGCGCCGCGTTCCAGGTACCCGCGGGAATCGGCGATGGCCAGGGCGCTCAGCCCGAACCCGGTGGCGGCGATGCTGGATACGTCGCGCGACTCCGGACCCTCCATGCGGGCACGGTCGCGCACCAGCCCCGTTGTGGGATCCGCCTGTTCGTAGAAAAAGAGACACGCGCGGCGCTCGACTTCGTCCAGGAGATCGATAGAATCCTGGGCACACATCGAGAGCGGCGCAAGCGCGCCCGCGCCGATCCCGGCCGTGACTAACCTCAGAAAATCCCTGCGGCCAACTGGCGCACCACCCTCCGGCCGGTACTGCCCGGCGGGTGTCAGGGACGCAACTTGTGTTTCCAGAAGGACAAGTATACCAGCGAAGGACGGAGTTGTGGTCAGCCGGCGGCGATGCGCGCCGGAGGCGCTTCCGGCCGCATCTTCCACTGCTCGTAGCGGCGCGAAAGCTCCTCGGGAAGCGGTTGCTCAACGGGACCGCGATCGAGCAAAGCGGGCAGGCGTTCCTGCAACAGATACTCGGTGGCCTGCACGAGAGGATCGGCATGGAACCGGCGCTGCATCGGGGCGTCCAGGAGTGTGTTCGCAAGCGCGAGCAGGCCCATCCCCTGGTGGTGTGCCATGAAGGCCCGGATGACTCGCGGCGTTCCCGGCGAGTCGCTGTAATCCGCGGACTCGAAGAATCCGTAGCGCCCGGTCCAGCCGAGAGCCTGCATCGCCCGCAGGTTCCGGGTGGCGGCCGCGTGGTCGACCATCAGGGCGAGCATGGAAGCGTAGGGCGCAATGACGAGGTCGCCCGGCCAAGCGCGCTTCAGGCCGATATAGGGCACTCCGAAGGCGCGGTACTGATAACTCAGGGCGCTGTCGCGCGCGCTGTAAGCCGCTTCGGAGATGCCCCACGGCACGCCGCGCTCGGCGCCGTAGGCCTGCTGGATCCGTACGGCCGCTGTCAGGCTCTCACCCAACAGGGTGTCCCCGTAGGTGCGCATGAACAGCGCGGGCATCAGGTACTCGAACATGGTGCCGGTCCAGGAATACAGCGTGCGCGTTCCCTTGTAGAACGCCAGCTTGCGGCCGAGGCGGAACCACGCCTCGCGCGGCACATCGCCTTTGGCGATGGCCACGAACACTGCCGTGCGCGCCTCCGTGGCCAGCAGGTCGTAGTAAGCCGGATCGAGCGTGCCGGACAGCAGATCGTACCCCACGCGCATGAGCTTGCGCTTGCGGTCGAACAGCAAGGAAAAGTCCATGTGCTCTACAAAGCTCTCCGCCGCGGCAGCCTGGCGCTCCAAGCGCTCGATCAGGCCGGTGGCGAACGAACGGGCTTCGCCAAGCGCGCCGTCGAGCTTTTGAAGCACGTCCCGCAGCTCCGGCGGAATGGGCAGTGCGGATTCCAGCACGGCGGCGATCTCCCGCGAGATGGCCGCGTAGTGCCCGGGAAGTTCATCGAAGCAAACGGGACACTCCAGCAGCTTCAGCAAACCGCTCAGGGCGGGATTCTTGGCGTGAAACCTGAGTTCCTGTTCGTACGGAGCGTCAAGCCACGGCGCAAGCGCGCAGAGCTGGCTGATCGCGGCCTCGACGCGGGCCGCAAGCGCGTTGTACCAGTAAGTGACTTCGCCGGCCTGCCCCGGTTCGAGCTTGGCGCAGGTCCACTCCAGGCGGGGCAGCAGGCTGTGGATCATTTCACGGACCTCCGCCAGCACGCTCTCCCAGAAGAAAAGGTCCGTGGGCCGGTACTCAAGCTGGCGCACAAGGCTGGCCAGCAGCCGTGAGATCGAACTGGTGCGCGCGGCGGCGGGAAGGACGCTGCGCAGCCGCAGGCAGTGGGCGCGCATTCCGGCCAGCGCGCTCGCATCGATGATCGGAGCGCGAAGCGCCTCCAGGCAGCCCTGCTTCACGACAATCAGCGCCGCCGCAAGATTGCCGCTATCGACGGCGGAGATATAGAGCGGCGGCAACGGGCGGAGCGTGTTCGTGTCATACCAGTTGTAAAAGTGGCCGCGATGCCTGCGCAGGCGCATCATGGTGTTGAACAGGTTTTCCAAGCGATCACCGAATTCGCTGAGCGTGAGAAAGCCGAAATCCAGCGCGGCAAGATTGGACGCGGCCTGCAGGCCGATGTTGGTCGGCGAGGTGCGGCAAGCGGTACGGGGCGGATCCTCCTGCACGTTGTCCGGCACAAGCCAGTTGTGCTCGGCGGCGGAGAGGTCGCCGAAATAGCGCCACGTGCGCAGCGCGATGTCGCGGAGGTAATCGGCATCCGGAGCCTTCTTCCCTGCCCTGGGCGCCCGGTTCAGCCACGCGGCAACGAGCGGGGACAAGAGCCACAGTTCCAGCACCGCGACGGCCAGTATGTCCGTGGCGAGGCCGGCGGGCAGGCACAAACACACGAACACCGCGGCCAAGGGACCAGCCAGCAGATAGCGCTCGAGCAGCCCCGCTTTTCGTCCCCCCTCCTCGGACTGGGCCATGGTTTCCCATTCAAGCAGCCTTCTCCGCGTGACGTGGACGCGGATGAGAGTGCGCACCACGGCGTCCGCCATCAGAACAGCCTGGTGGACAAGGAATGTCAGCCGCATCAGCGCATCGGCGTGGCCGCGCAGGAGCTGAAAGCCGATTTCACGGAAATACGGCCGCCAAAAGCGAGCGGGCGGCAGCCGCACAAGCGCCCACGTCGCCTCGAAATACGCGGGCAGCAGGAGAAACGCGCACGCAAGCAGCGTCCAGCGGTACGCCGGAGGCGGCAAAAAGAACCAGCCCGCCAGGATGAGGGCGAGCAGAGAAATTTCAAACAGGCTGCGCCGGAGATTGTCGGCGATTTTCCAGCGCGAGAGTACTGGCAGAGGGTTGGAAGTGCGCCCGCCCCGAGGCGCCGGAACCGAAGGCAACAGCCACCTTGCGATCTGCCAGTCGCCCCGCGTCCAGCGGTGTTTGCGCTTTGACCAGGCCTGATATTTGGCGGGAAAGTCGTCGATGAACTCCAGGTCGGTCACCAGCCCCGTGCGCGCGTACTCGCCCTCGAGGAGGTCGTGGCTGAGCAGAGTGTTTTCGGGGAAACGGCCGCCCGTCACGGCGTCAAACGCGCGCAGATCGTAGATGCCCTTGCCGGTGAAAATCGCCTGGCCGTACAGGTCCTGATAAACGTCGGAGACAGCGGTCGTGTAGGGATCGAACCCCGTCTGCCCGCTGAAGAACCGCGCCAGGCGCGAGCGGCAGGCCGAATCGACGCTCACCGAGATGCGCGGCTGGAGGATGGCGTAGCCTTCGCGAACCGTCCGCGTGGCGGGATCAATTACCGGCCGGTTGAGCGGGTGCGCGATTGTGGCCACCAGCATGCGCGCGGTGTCGCGCGGCAGTTGCGTGTCGCTGTCGAGCGTGATGACGAAGCGATACGAGTTCAAGTCTGAAAGGTCGCCGATCTTCAGCGAAAAGGCGTCGTCTCCGCCGAGCAACAGGCGGTTGAAATCTTCCAGCTTGCCGCGCTTGCGCTCGTGCCCCATCCAGACGGATTCCGATTCGTTCCATTCGCGGCGGCGGTGAAACAAATAGAACGGCGAACCGGCGGCGGAACGGTAGCGCTCATTGAGCAGTTGAATTCCCTTCGCGCAGACATCGAGCAGGTGATCGTTCTCACCGTAGGCATAGCGGGAATCGGCGAAGTCCGTCAGCAGCGCGAACGACAAGTTGGGATCGCGGTTAGCGAGATAGTGGATTTCCAGGCGCTCGAGCAGGCGTTCCACTCCCTGGCGGGAAAGCAGCAGCGTGGGGACCACCACGAACGTCCGGCAATCGTCGGGAATGCCCTCGGAGAAATCGAGTCTCGGGAGGCGGCGCGGCGGCAGCAGATGACTCACCAGCAGATTCATAAAGGCAACCGCTGCCTGGCTCGCCGGAATCAACAGCAGCACGGCCAGCCAAAGCGGCGCCTCTGGCAGCAAGGCGTACACCGCTGCGATGATCGCAAACGTGGTGAGTGAGATGCCGCCCAAATAAAGCGCATTCGGCCTGGCGTAGAAGGCGTCGCGCAGCCGGCCTGCAAGCGGCGGGCGGTACCCTGCGCGCTTCCGCAGCGTGTTCCGTCCCGGCCCCACCAGGTAGTAACCCACGTGGCGCGCGCGCCCCGTGGAATTCCCGGCAAGCTCTATGGCCAGCTCCGCGACGCCGGTCTCATCCAGGTCCGCCCGCCTCGCAATATCTTCCACCGCGTGCCTGTAGGCATCGCGGGTCTCGAAATCCATGCGGGGGTAAACACCGGAGGGATCCTCGCGCAGGATCTTCTCAACCAGCGAGACCGACTCGACGAAGTCGCGCCAGGAGACCAGTTCAAGCGCGCGAAGGGCAGTGATGGCTTCGCGCACCGCCGTCTCGTCTGCGCCCGGCGCTTCGATGCCCGCGACCAATTTTTCTATCAGCGCGATCTTGAGCATCGGGCCGACGGCCCAGACCTCCGCCAGCGTGAGCGGCATGGTCTCCTGGCGGGCATTGACGAATTCCCGGATGGCTTCGAGGCCGCCCGAAAGACCCGCAAGTTCCACCGCGAGCCAGTAGACCCGCGGCTCGCCATCGATCGCGGGCAACTGGCGGCAGAACGAGCGCGGCATGCCCTCGCGTATTTCGCGTATCTGCGACTGCAAGAACTGGTAGTTGTCCAGGAGCCAGGAGGCTTTAGGCGAAGGCGCGCGCTCTGCCGCCTCGGAAAGGAAACGCTCGCACGCCTCCCTCAGTGCCCGCTCGGCCTGCGCGAACCTGACGAGAGGCCGGATGCTTCCCTTGCCCTGACTCGCCTGGCGCGGCAGTCTGCCTGCGCCGCGGACGGTGTGCAATTTCTGCTTCATTACCTCCTTGAATGTCTTCGTGTCCCTCATGCGCGATTGAAAGAAGCGATTAGACGGGCACGGCTGCACCGTTCATCGGTAATTCGCTGCCTGCATTTCGAATAGCCGCGCGTAACGCCCGCCGCGGGCGACGAGTTGGTGATGCGTGCCTTGCTCCCGTATATTCCCTCCTTCCAGCACGATGATTCTGTCCGACATGCGCACCGTGGAGAAGCGATGCGAGATGAGAATCGCCATGCGGCCCCGCGTGAGTTCGGAAAAGCGGCGAAACACTTCGTACTCGGCGGCGGCGTCGAGCGCGGCGGTCGGCTCGTCGAGCACGAGCACTTGGACATCGCGCAGATAGGCCCGCGCCAGCGCGAACTTCTGCCACTCTCCGCCGGAAAGATCCACGCCGCCTTCAAACCTTCGCCCCAACATCTGTTCGAACTCGTTCGGCAGGCGCGCGATGATTTCATCGGCGCGGCTCTTGAAGGCAGCCTGCCAGAGCAGCGCATCATTGGCGGAATCCTCGATGCGGCCTACGGCGATGTTGGCGCGGGCGGTCATGTCGTAGCGCATGAAATCCTGAAAAATAATCCCGATTTCGCGGTGAAGATCTTCGACGCTGTACTCGCGCAAATCCACGCCGTCCAGCAGAATCGCGCCCGAGGTCGGTTCATACAGGCGCGCGATCAGCTTCACCAGCGTCGTCTTGCCCTGCCCGTTCTCACCGACGACGGCCACGCGCTCGCCCGGCTCGATGCGGAAATTCAAACGGTTCAGCACGAGCCGCGACGAGCCGGGATAGTGGAAACACACGTCCCGGAACTCGAATCCGTCGCGAATGGGACGCGGCGCCGGCAAAGCGTTGACCTTGGATTGGATTCGAGGCTGCACGCGGAAAAATTCGTGGAGGTCGGTAAGAAACAGCGCCTGGTCGGCAATGCTCGAAAACGTCGAAAAGATGTTTTGAATTTGGCTGCTCGATCCGGCCAGCGCTCCGGCCAGAAACGTGAGTTCGCCCAGCGTCAGCCGGCCCTGTGCCGTTTGGAGCACCAGAAACGCGTACGCGCCGTAATAGCCCGCGGAGCTCAACAGCGCGAGCAGCGATCCCCATTTCAGCCGGCGGGTGAGCAGTTGCCGGTTGCGCGCGATCAAATCGCGGGTGAGCGCGGCATAGCGCTCGCGCAGGTGGCCGCTCAAACCGAAAATCTTGACTTCCTTTGCGGCTTCGCGGCTGGTGCCGAGCACGCGCAAGTAGTCCAGTTCCCGCCGCACGGGGGTCAGGCTGTGGGCCAGCGAATAGCCGAGAAACGCGAAGTGGCTCTCGCCGATGAACGCCGGCACCACGCAGACCACCAGCACGGCGAACAACCACGGAGAGAATGCGATGACCCCGGCCGACAGCGACGCCAGCGTGACCGTCTGCTGGAGCAGCCTGCCGATGCCGTTTAGCATGCCGATGCGGTCCGTAGCCTGCACGCGGGCCCGCTCGAGCTTGTCGTAAAAAGCCGGATCCTCGAAGCACGCCAGATCGAGTTTCGCCGCGTGGTCCATGATACGCAGGCTGATCTCAAGCGTGAACTGGTCGGCAAGCCGGGCGTCCAGGTAGTCGATCATGCGCCCCAGCGTCATTCCCAGACCCGCCAGGCCGAACTCGATCGCCACCAGCATCCAAATTCCCTCGGGCGGCTTGCCGGGCGACGCGAGCGTGGCGACAAGGGTATCCACGATCAACTTCGCCACCCACATCACGGCCACCGGAATCAAGGCGGAAATAATCCGCAAAGCGATGCCGGCCGTCACGATCCACGGACCCGACGCCCACACAATGCCCAATACCGGGGGAATGTTGCGCAGGGCGCTCAGGCGTTGACGCCACGCGCTCCACTGTGCCGCGACGTGGGAGTTCATTGGGTAATCCGGTTCCGATGCAGTGTAATTTCTGCCTTGCTGTTCACGAGGCGCGGCCGGGCTCAACCGCCCGCTGATCCGCATCCCTCTGAGTTCTCGAGCGCAACAGCCGACTTGACCGGATAGCGGTTACTACAAGGTGCAGCACTCCTGGCTGCTGGAATGGAGGTTGTGCAAACGGAATGCCAATCCGTGCGCCGGGCGAGCGCTGCGGCGGACCGCTCTCAGCCCGCCGCAGCGAATTACCCGGCTTTGGTGGTGTGTCGCGCGCGCCGCGGATCAAACACTCCGCGGCCCCGCACGAATTTACCGGCTTCGCCGGTGGATGTTAATGAAGAGCAAAGTGCCCGCTACTTTTTGAACAGCCTGGGAGCGAAATCGTAGAGGCACTTACGCCACGTCTGCCATTCGTGAGAAGTGCCGGGCGCTTCGAACCACACTGCGTTCACC
The DNA here is from genome assembly GCA_029776225.1 of Acidobacteriota bacterium. GTDB lineage: Bacteria > Acidobacteriota > Terriglobia > Bryobacterales > Bryobacteraceae > Fen-330. The sequence goes on from JAKOTR010000054.1 coordinate 67,119, forward strand.
CCTGCATTCTTCAGCTTCTCCACCATGGCTTTGCCCCCGCCGAGGCGGCTCATCTCAACGGTGCCGGCGCCCATCCAGAACAGCCGGAGTTTCTTCTTCAGTTCCTCTACATTGAGATCTGCGTTCCGCGCGCCGCCGCCGCTGAACGAACCGATGTAGGCGAACTTGTCCAGGTTGGCAAGACCGATCTGGACCGCCTGCCCGGCGCCCATGGACAACCCCGCGATGGCCCGGTGCTCGCGGTCGGTCAGGGTGCGGTAGGTGGAATCGATCATCGGGATCAGGTCGTTCACCACGACCTCGGGGAACGCGGCATTCCGCCTGGCCGGCCTGCCCTCCTGCGATTCCTGAACCGCGCCCGGTTTGGAAGCCACCATGCCGTTCTCCATGACGACAATCATCGGCACGGCCTTCTTCTCCGCGATCAGGTTGTCAAGAATGAAGTTCGCGCGGCCCTGCTTGGTCCAGCTCGTCTCGTTTTCGCCCGAGCCGTGCTGGAGATAGAGGACCGGATAGCGCGCCTTCACGTTCCGGTCATAATCCGGCGGCGTATAGACGAAAATCCGCCGCCACGACTGCGTGGTCTTGGAGTAGTACCAGTGCATCCGCACGTCGCCGTGCGGCACGTCCTTCACGTCGTAAAAATCAAGCGATTTATCCGGAATTTCGATGCCGCTGCATTCTTTGTTCCACCCAAAAAAGGTTTGGGTGTTGGGATCATTGGCGGGAAAGCCGTCGACGAGCAGCCAGTAGTAGTGAAAACCCGGGACGGCGGGCGGAAGTGTCAGGGTCCACACGCCTTTCTCGTCCCGCACCATGTCGAACGGACCTTTGCCAAGTCCGTTGTCGTTCCCTCCGGGCATCAACTGTACGCTCTTCGCGTTTGGGATACTTACGCGAAATGTCACGCGAAGATCGGAATGTACACGCGGGTATTCGGCTCCCGGAAGGTTCGTAGTGGCTGGCTTGGAATCATCCGCGGCTTGCGCCCAAGCGAAGGCGCCAAAAGCAATTGCCAGCGGCAGTGCGCCTAAACACTTCATAACAAGTTCCTCTCTGCAATCACGAAATTCAAGAGTTGCGCTGGCCGTCAGCCGGCCGGCGCCAAATTCAGAGTCCCTCCGGTAGTTTATCGCCTCTCGGCAGCGTCTGTGAATCATGGAGCATCGCCTGGTGCGGGTCTGTTACCTTGCGATATGCCGGACCAGCCCATAAACCACACCCACTTCGGCTGGTTTTGAGCGTTTCCAAGGATGGCGGCCGGCGCCCCGCCAGTCTGTCGCTGTGCTTGGAAAGATGGTTCGGAAAACTGTGCTGGCCGGCCCGACGCCGCACAACGCGCGCGCTTCGGGAGTGGCGTTCGGATTCACCGGTTCGCAGGGCGCCGGAGGAGGCGAAAGCAGCGCCGCCTGCCCGGCTGCCGGAATGACACAAACGGCAAGATGAACGGCGAGGATAGGGGCAGGGTGCTGTTTCATGAGCCGATCCTCCGATTCAGGACGACCCAGAAACATACCACATTTGGCCTGGGAAGCGAGCTACACGGAGAAGGACGATAATGGTGAGCAAGGAGGGACGGGATGCCTGGCATTAGCGCGCCAATGTTTCAGACCAAAAGCGATCTGTCGCATGAGGTGCGGCAGAGAATGGTCGAATTGCTCAACCGGCAACTGGCTGAGACCTTCGACCTCTACTCGCAGACCAAACACGCGCACTGGAATGTAAAGGGCTCAAATTTCTTCCAGCTTCATGAGTTATTCGACGAACTGGCCGAGGGCGTCTTCAAGTTCATCGATCTGATCGCCGAAAGGGCAACCGCGCTCGGCGGGTACGCGAATGGCACCATCCGCATGGCCGCGGCCGATTCCGGTTTGCCCGAATATCCGCGCGATGCCATCGACGGCCGCCAGCATGTGGAAGCGCTGATCGAGCGGTACTCAAAATACGCCGCCAGCTCGCGCAAAGCCATCGACATGGCCCAGGACGAAGACGATATGGCGACCGCCGACCTGTTCACGGACGTCGCCCGCGAGATCGACAAGAGCCTGTGGTTCCTCGAAGCGCACCTTCAGGGTGCGGCACAGAAGGCCGGCTGAGGCGTCCTACGACTCGCCGGCCTTTTGTCGCGATTTCCCGATTACCTCACCTGCGCCATCCTCCGCGTCGGTTCGATTTTTCCCGCGTGGACGGCGTGAACGCGGCGATGTGTCTCCTTGGCGAAGCGCACGAGCTCGGCGTAAGGCAGGTCGACTACATTGAGAAAACCAAGGTTGTAGTTCTCGCCGTCGAACCTTCCCGTCACCGGCTGGTCGCATAGCTGGAAGTAATGCGTCCCGATGATAACCGGCTGAGCCGCGGCCCGCTCGACGTAATACTGGTAGGCGGCGCCGCGCTCGGTCTGGTTCTTCACCATGACCAGCGAGGGCGCCAGGCCGCGCTCGGGGGCTCCGAAGTGGAACTCGCCGATCATCACCGGCTTGCGAACCAGCTCGTAAATGCGGCGGATTTGATCGGCCGGCGGCTCGAAGCGGTAGATGTTGATGCTGAAGACGTCGAATACGTCGTTGGCGCGGAGCACAGGCTCGGGCGCGCTGCCGGCCCACCGGATGCCGAGCACCATGTGGTTCGGGTCAGCCTTGCGGATGGCGTCGACGGTCACTTTGAAATAGTGGCGTGAAATTGTCTCGAGCAGCGCTTCGCGGCTCCCCGGTGTGTCGCCTTTTTCCGCCAGGAACTTTCGAGCGAAACTGCGCGTCGCCGATTCCTCCGGGTCCGCCAGAATTCTCTCGATGAGATTGCGGCCGGGCCAGCGCGGCTCATTGCCGATGAAATAGCCGATCAGCATCGGCTCATCGCGGAAGGGGCGGCACTGCCGGGCGGCGTCCTCCTCGGCAGACTTCACGAACTCTTCGGAATAGACGTCCGGAAAACCAACCCAGTTCTTCTTCGAGCGGCCCACCCGCACGTTGGTCACAAACGGCATGGAGGGGTTCACGTGCAAAGCCGAGTCGGACCAGTTCGCGACCGTGTTGAATCCCCAAGCACGGAGCCGCTCGCTGATTTTCGCCTTCCAGTTCTCGACGAAGTTTTCCTCGCCGTAACGCAGTCTGGCGTTGGCCGCATAGAAATCGACAGTATCGCCCGTGCCCGGCGGGAGTCTCACGAACAGCTTCTCCCGTCCCGGCATCATGGGACTCGGGTCGCGGTAGCGCACGCAGTCCATCCCGATGCTGAAAAACAGGTGGCCGTCGGGATCCACCAGCCACCAGCGCCCGTCGATCTGGGCGGTGCGGAAAAATCCCGTGGCGCGTTCCTTGCTCTCTCGCCAGCCGCCGTAGCGGCAGAAGCCGAAGTCCTCTTTCCTGGCCAGCTCGGCGTCTTCTTTCTTCCACGCCGCCCTGAGTTCTTCGAGGGAGCGGACCTTGCCCGGCCAGTCGTCAGAAATCCACTGGCCGAACTCATCAACCACCGGCTTATCGAGGTAGAACTCGTCGGACACCGTCCCAGTCTCCAGCCGCACCGGCCCAAGCCGCAGCGTCATCGGGCAGTTCGGCTCCACGCGGATCACCAGCGACTCCACCTCGGTGAGGTCGATATGGTTTCCCCAATTCGACAGCCAGTGCGCCTTGAACGCCCGGTTGTTCATAAACTCGCGCTGCAAGAAGGCCGAGGTAATCGCCGCCTTCGCCCGCACGCCTTTGTATGGCTGGACGCGGTAGCCAAACACTCTGCCGGCGCGGTTGCGGATGCCGATCTGCCAGCGAAGTGTCGAGTCCGAGAGGAACTCGAAGGTGAACGTCCCATAGCGGGTCCAGTCGCGCGCCGCCTCCGGAACCGGAATCGCCAACTCGGCCGGCTCCGCCTCGCCGGGGAAGCGGAGCACCACCGTGTCGGGTTGATCGCCGGGGCGGACCTCGACGCCCTTGACGGTTGCCCGTTTCAGGTTTTCGGCGCTGAAGATGCCCTCCAGCGGATTAGCAGCGCCGCACAAGGAAACACACAACGCCAAAATGATCACAGACACAACGGGAGCGCCTCTCATGATTCCCTTCCTTTCCGCACGTTCTCGCGTTTACTCTTTCTGATACACGCGCACGTAGTCCACCTCAAAGCGCGCGGGAAACTTGGTGTCCGAAGGATCCCCGCCCGCCGTGCCGCCGATCGCCAGATTCAAAATCATGTAGTGCGCGTGCCGGTAGGGATTTGTTCCATCGGGATTCAACGTCTTGTTCAGATCGGAATCGTTCAGCACCAGTCCGTCCACGGTGATCAGGATTCTGTTTTCATCCCAATCCATCCGCCACACATGAAACTTACTGGACCATTCCGGATCCTCGAACGAGGTAATGGGTTTTCTCACCGTGATGTCTCTGGTGCGCCGCTCGCCGGCCCAGATGAGGTTGGCAAGCAGCATTCCGCGGTAGTACTCCATGATGTCTACCTCGCCGTTGGCCGGCCAGCGCCCCTCGGCGCCCAGGGTCCAAAAGGCCGGCCAGATCCCGGCCCGGGTGTCGATCCGCCCGCGCATCTCGAAGCGGCCGTACTTCCACTTGTGCAAGCCTCTCGTAGTAACGCTGGCTGAGGTGTATTCGGCGTATTCCCGGTTTGTCCTCCAATCTTTGCTGCCGGGAATGTAGTTCGGGTTTTTCAACCGCTCCCGCCGCCCTTCGATGATCAACAGGCCCCGTTCGCACCACGCGTTTTCGGGCCGGTACCACTGGAGTTCCTGGTTCCTCACGAAACCGGTTTCGTAGGTCCACTTGGCTGGGTCAGGCCGCCCGTCTTTATCGAACTCATCCGAGAAGACCAGCTTCCACCCCTCGGCAGGCTGCGGCAGTGCGGAGCCTGCAAAAGCAATTCCTAGCGCTACAGCATGGAGCAGCAATCTCATCTCCGCCTCTCTTATGCCGGCGGCGGATCTTTCCTTCCGGTTGAACCGCCGCCGGCTGTGAATTTCAAGGGTGTCTAGAAGTCTAATCTGGCGACGAGCTGTACGGTGCGATTTCCGCTGACGCTGGTCACCTGCCCGAACAGGGCATTGTTGATGTTGGTGTTGATGCCGCCAAGGTTATGCCGGTTGAACGCGTTGAGGAACTCCGCGCGGATCTGAATGCGGTAGCGCTCCTGCACGCGGAAGTTCTTCATCAGCCCCAGGTCTTCGCTGATCGTGCCGAAGCCCCGGATCTGCGTATAGCGCGGCGCCGCGGTTCCCAGCGTCAGCGGCGGCGGGTCGGAGAACAGGCTCTTGTTGATGTACGTGTTGGAAGGCGCGCTGGTGTTGGCAAGGTTGAAAGCATCCTTCCTAAACCCAGACGCCCGCATATTGCCGGGTGCGATGTTCGGGCGCTGACCGCCGTTCCAGCCGTTTGGCATCGGGCTGGATGCGCCGCTGAAGCCCAACGGCGTCCCGCTGTAATAGTTCACGATGCCGGTCAGCGCCCAGCCGCCGATCAGCGCATCGAGAATTCGCCAGCGCGGCGCCCACATCTGCCCCTTGCCGACCGGCAGGTTCCACTGGCCGTAGGCCTTGAACATGTGCGGCCGGTCGTAAGAGGTCGGGGCCTTTTCCAGTTTCAGGTTGTAATAGTCCAGGGGGCCGGGGTTATCGCCGACAAACGACGACTCGGTGTTGCTCAGCGTTTTGGACCACACGTAGTTGGCATACAGGCTGAAGCCGCTGCCGAATTGCTTGTCGACGGTTACCTGCAAGGAGTGGTACGTCGAGAAGCCCAGCGGCGCCGCGTACGGAGAGACGGTGGTCTGTCCCTGCAACTGCGGGAACTCCCGCAGCGCTCCGGCAACCGTGCCCGAATAGCCTGGGAATGGATAACGCACGCCGTTGGCTGCCGCTTCCTCCGGATTCCGGACCGCATTGGGAAGCCTGAGCCCATATTCGGTCAGCACGGAGGCCGGCAACTGGTTGAGCCGCGCCAGCGAGTTGTTCTTGATCCCAGTCGTCTTGTTCCCGACATAGCCGATGTCCAGCACCATCGTCGGCGTGAGCTGGCGCTGAATGTTGAAGTTCCATTGCTGGGTGTACGGGTTGCTTCCGTAGCTGGGGTGAATCATCGCCGGGCTTCCGCCGAGGTTGGCTCGCGAGACGTCAAACGCCGGCGGCACGTACCGGTCCGTCGGGAAGCCGTCGTCCCAGTTGAAAATTCCTGCCCACGGTGTCACCGGATCGGCGCTCAGCCGGTAGCTTCCCTGCCAGGGGAAAGCGCTGGCTCCGGGAATAGGCCCGTAGGCGTTGAAGAGATCGCCCTCGAAAAAGATTCCGTAGGCCGCCCGGATCGTCCAAAGCGGCACCGGCTGCCAGGCCAGCCCGAAGCGCGGGCTGAACTCACGATACCGCTTCTGGCCAAAATAACGCTTTCCCGTGCAGATGTCGCACTTACCCGCAAATTCGTACGCTCCGAGATATCCAGTTGTCGGATCCAGCTTGTAAGGCGACCAGCTTGCCATCCGGTCGGCCACTTCGACATAAGGCGGCTGGAATTCCCACCGCACGCCGATATTCAGCGTGAGATTGCCGCTCACCTTGAAATCGTCCTGGAAGAACGCAGCGTAATAGCTCCGGCGCCCGCCAAGCCCCACCGGCGCGCTCAGCCCCGCGCTGTCCACGATCCCGAGCAGATAGCTGGCAAACGAGTAGCCCGTCTGGCTGCCGGAGAAGGTCTCGTTGGGAATCGCGGTGCCGCGCGCGGCGAACGTGAAACTGCCGCCGGGCGTCGGTCTCGAATTCAGTATGTTGCGGCGATGATCGAAGCCCCATTTGAGGAAGTGCCGTCCCTTCATCCAACTGAAGGTCGCCATCACACCGCTTCCCCCATACACCGAGAGGTCGTTCTGGGGATCCCCCGGTGAATCCAGAGTCACGAACGGCCCGCCGCCCCAGTTGACCGCCGGGTAGCCGTAGGTGCTCAGGTTCTTGATGCCCAGCTCCTTGGCGCCGTCCACGTCGACGTGAACGCTCCGGTTCGGGTTTTCCATCCGGTTGTAGGAGGCGTTGACGTTCATCAGTAACAGCGGCGTGATCGTCCAGTCGTATGCGATTCGGGCCAGGTACGACCGGATCGTCTGCCTGCGCGCCTTGGAGAGCGGCCCGCCCTCAGGGTCGTTCATGTCCCACATGCCGCCCTGGTCCAGCAGAAGCCGCGGCCGGCTGGTAACGCTGAACGAACCTGTCAGTTTGCGCGTGGAATCCAGTATTTGGTCTCCCTTGACCGAGAACTGGTGCTGGTCGAAAACCGGCGTGGTGCCCGTCGGAAAGTAGCTGTTGTTTTGCAACGCAATTTGCCCGCTGGCGTCGCGCACCGTAGGTTGATAGTACTGTCTTGCGATTGCATTCAGCCGCTCGGACACCTGGCTGAATCGAGATTTCGGAATCACGTTGTTCGGAAACATTTCGCCGATCCAGCGGCCGTTCTCAAGCTGGCGGAAGGTGGCCGGATCGTAGATCGCGCCGCGAAGCACCGGACGGCCCAGCGCGTCCGTGGCGTTGATCGCGGGTCCGAGCAGCCTGCTGAAGTCGCCCTCGTAGAACTCCGGCAGAGGCAGCGTGCGGTTCGGCGCGCCGAACCCGAGCGAGCGCTCGCGATATCGCTCGTAGGTCACGTAGAAAAATGTCCTGTCCCGCCCGTCGTAGATCTTCGGCAGGAACACCGGACCTCCAAGCGAACCGGCAAAGTTCTGCCGGCGGTCGGGCGAACGCTTCACGCCGCGGAAGTTATTGGCGAACGTGTTGGCGTTCAACGCCTCGTTCCGCAGCGCGCCATAAGCGGAACCGCGAATCCGGTTATTGCCCGATTTCATCACGAAGTTGAACACACCGGCTTGCAGGCGCCCAAACTCGGCCGACATTCCGCTGGTTTGGATGCGGAACTCCTCGACCGCTTCCATGGACACGGAGGATTCACCGAAGTGCCCGGCACGGTACGTGCTCACGCTGGCGCCGTCCAGGAGCACCTCCTTCGATGCCGTGGTTGACCCGTTGATGTGCGAGGTCCAGGAATCGCCCGTGACGCCCGGTGTCAGCCGGTAGGCAAACGACTCCGGAGACCGCGCGCCGGAAAAACTCAGCGGCAAATCGACAATGCTGGCGTTCGTGAGTGATGTGCCCACTTGCGGCGAGTCGGTCTGAATACGCGCCGCTTGCGCGGATACCTCCACGGTTTCAGACAACGAACCCACCTCCAAGACCGCGTCCACCCTCAGCACGTCGGTGGCCCTCAGATCCAGCTTGGTCGACACGAACTTCTTAAACCCGCTCATTTCCACGGAGACTTCATAGATGCCCACCGGAAGGTTGGGCATCGTGTACTGCCCGGTGGCTGTCGACTCGGTTTTGTAGACTGCGTTGGTGCCGACGTTGCGGATCACGACCGTCGCGGATGGAACGGCTGCCCCGCTGCTATCTGTCACGTTGCCAGTGATTGTGCCGCGGTCCAATTGAGCGAATGCCGGCGTGCACAGAATTACAACGGCCAGAATTGTTGTTATTGTTTTTGCCATTCGAGGTCCCTCTCACAATAAGCACACGTTTTTGGCCCCAAACTAGGAAAACCAGTGCTGCGAAGGGTGGATGCGGCAGTCCCCGGCCTTCTCATGCTTGCGGGGTCCCTGTTCGCCCGCATGCAGGGTCCCTGTTCGCCGCGACATGGCTCCCATTAACCTGATTGCTGTACCCGACCCTGAGGGAGTCCGGTCGTCAAACCACTTATCGCGGAAGTTTAAGGAGAGCTATTTTTCCAGTCAAGACTTTAGTGCAGCCCGCCACTCCCTCCACCGTGTTAAAACATTCCGGCCCCCGGGGCGTTCCGGTACAATGGGTAGTACTGGACCGTGGATAGGAGAACCATGGCCGCGGCAGGAAACGGGAATCGCCGGCCAGCCGTCTTGTCTTCGATGCCATTCATTCGATTCGTGATAGCCGGCGTGATTGCAGCCGGCCTTGCGTCATCCCAGGAGCCTGAGGAACCTTTCCGCACGGGCGTCAATGTGGTTATCGCCCCCACTGTGGTGACGGACAAGGACGGCAATTTCGTGGACGGGCTGCAACCGCACCAGTTCCGCCTGTTGGACAACGGCAAGCTCCAGGACATCAAGGTGGACGTTACCTGGGCCCCTATCTCGCTGGTAGTGGCCATACAGGCAAACGCGGCCACGGAACCGGTTTTGCCGAAAATCAAGAAGATCGCGCCGCTGCTCGAAGGCCTGGTGGTAGGAGAACAGGGACAGGTAGCCATCCTGGCGTTCGACCACCGCCTGCAACTGCTTCAGGACTTCACTTCGGACACCGAAAAACTCAAGGCGGCCCTGGAGAAGCTGAAGCCCGGCGGCACGATGAGCTGCATGGTCGATGCCGTGACCCACGCCGCCCGCATGCTCAGAAAGCAGCCGCCGGGGCGGCGCCGGGTCCTGCTGCTGATCAGCGAAACGCGCGACCAGGGCAGCGAGGGCAGAGTGCGCGAGGCGCTGACCGATCTCCAGTTCGCAAACGTCAGCGTGTACTCGGTCAATATCAACCGCCTGGTGGGTACTCTGCTGGCCAAGCCGCAGCCACCCCGTCCGGATCCGATCCCGCCCACTGCCCGGCACTATCCGGCCGGCGTGCCGCCCACGCCGTCCGCTGCCGCGCAGATTACCGGCAACGCCACCAATTCCGCGAACTTCGTCCCCCTCTTCGTCGAAATCTTCAAGCAGGTGAAGGGGCTTTTCATCGACAACCCGGTGGAAGTATTTACCGCCTACACCGGAGGCCGGGAGCACTCCTTCCTGACGCAGAGGGATTTGGAAAAGGCCATCTCCGATATTGGCGCCGAGCTGCACGCGGAGTACATCATCTCTTACACGCCTAACAACATGGAGGAGGGCGGCTACCACGAAATCCAGGTGACCATACCGGGCCGCGAGGATCTGAAGATACGCACACGCCCGGGCTACTGGATGGCGGCGAAGTACTGAGCCTCAGTTCCGGAACGACAGGGCGCCGAACGTGACGACACTCTCCCTGTCAATGTTCCACTGCTTGTAGTTAAGCAGTTCCCCCTTGGCGCCCGGAACCGCCCTCAAAAAGGTGTAGAACGCCGAGGAGCCGCACCACTTCAGCTCGTCGTGGTTTTCCCGAACGGCTGCCCAGAAGGCGTCCGCGTCGCCCCTTACCAGGCAATCGATGCGCGCGTGATCCAGCTCGCGGACGCGAACCATGTGCCCTTCCTCGGCCGCCGCGGGGAACGGATCGCCGTAGCGGCGCCCGACGTGCGCCATGTCTACTCCCAGCACCCAAAACAGCCGGTTGCCCTCGCGCGCGGCCAGGTCCCCAAGCGCTCCGAGAAAACGGCGGACGTTCTCATCATCCTCCGGCAGCCCTCCATTCTGTATGCTCTTCACGAAAGCGCCGCACAGAATCGGCAGGATGCGAATGCCGGGTCCGAAAATGTGTTGCAGGAACACGACCTGGAATTCGATCGAATGCTCCACCGCATGGCAGTAATCCTCGAGGACGGCGCCCTCGCCCGCGGCGCCGGCCAGCCGTTCCACCAGAGCGCAGTCCGTCTCCGCCGTCCCCAGCGGCGTAGCGAATGGCTTGCGGGTGAGCCCGAAACGCTCCGGCCGCCCGTAGTGCGAGGTGCCGAGCACCACAAACACCCGGTTCCAGAGTTCGCGCCTAAGGGCGCCATAAGCTGCCCGGTAGCACGCCACGCCGCCATCCGGGCTCACGTGGGGCGCGGCGATGCCTATGAGGGAATCGGCCGGGGCGTCGCTCACCAAGCCGTCCATCCAGGTGGCCAGCGTGGTGAAGAGCTCTACTTTGTCCGCCGGATACGCGCCTCCGGCGTGAACGGCTTCGCGCACCGGCAGGGTGGCGAAGCGCGCCTGCTGCTCCTCCTTCAAGCGGCGGTAGTTATCGTCTTCGAGGAAGCCTGCCTCGCTGAGCGCTGAAAGGAGTTGCCGCTGCAGATCGCCTACCTGCAAGTCGCCCGTGATCCGCACGAGCGCCTCGCGCAGGTCCAGATCCGTAGAGTTGCCATCGAACAGTTGCAGGCATTCCACAAGACGGGGCGGAATGATCAGCGTGGTGTCCGAATAGCGTAGAGGGTCCCGGATCAAGAGGCCTGGCCGGTCGGTCAGTGGCGATGGCCCGAAGTCCAGGTCCATGCGCAGTCGGGGAAGTGTCTCAGCCATGCAAATTCCATGATCGCACGGCTCACGCCCGCTCATGCTCCGAGCTGAACGCAGACTCTTCCACAGCCCTGCGTCTACAATATCTGGGGATAGGAAATGGACTTTTTCGACGTATTGCAATCCCGCAGATCGATTCGGAACTTCGCGAACAGACCCGTTGAGCAAGACAAGGTGCGGGCAGTTCTCGAGGCGGCAAACTCTGCGCCGTCCGCCGGCAATTTGCAGGCCTACGAAATCTACCTGGCAACCCGCAAAGAAGACCGCACGATGCTGGCGCGGGCGGCACTCGAGCAGTGGTTCATCGCCGAAGCACCCATCGCCCTGGTGTTCTGCACCAACCCGGAGCGAGCGCGGCGCTATGGAAAGCGCGGAGCGGAGCGGTACGCACTCCAGGACGCAACCATCGCCTGCACGTTTGCAATGCTGGCCGCAACGGCTCTGGGGCTAAGCACCGTCTGGGTGGGCGCCTTCGACGACGACTCCGTAAGGCGCATCATCAAGGCGCCGTCCACGGAGACGCCCGTGGCCATCCTTCCCATTGGTTACCCGGCGGAATCGCCCGAGAAAACGCCCCGGCGGCCGCTGGCTGACCTGGTGCATGAAGTTTAGAGTTGGGCTTGTCAGGTAGGACACTTTGCCGGACGATCGCGCAGATATCGCGGACGGACCGTGGTCCCGCATCCGCGAGTTGTGCTGGACATTCCTGAAGCTCGGCGTCATCGGATTCGGCGGCCCGGCCGCTCACATGGCGCTCATGCGGCAGGAGCTCGTGGTTCGCAAGCGCTGGCTGTCCGACCACGACTTCATCGACCTGATCGGCGCAGCAAACCTCATTCCGGGCCCCAACTCCACGGAGGTTGCCATACACGTCGGCAACCTCAGAGCCGGATGGAGAGGTTTGCTGGCCGCGGGAATCTGCTTCATCCTCCCCGCCGCCGTGATCGTCGGCTGGATCGCCTCGCTCTATGTTCAATACGGCCGGCTGCCCGAATTCGAGGGGATACTGCGAGGCATCAAGCCGGTCGTGATAGTGATCATTCTCCAGGCGCTATGGGGACTGGGGCGCGCGGTCCTCAGGCGTCCGGTGATGATGGCGGCAGCAGGAGCCGCCGCGGTTCTCAATATTCTGGGCATCCACGAGCTTGTCCTTCTGTTCGGAACCGGCGCGGCGCTGGCCCTCTTGCGCCTGATGAGGCGGCCTTCGAAGACGCTGCTTAGCGGAGCGCTCCCGCTGCCTGGCCTGCTGCTTGCCGCGCCGAAGACGCTGGCCTCTTTCAGCCTGGGCGGGCTGTTTTTGACGTTCCTCAAGATCGGCTCGGTATTGTTCGGCAGCGGCTACGTCTTGCTGGCCTTCCTACGGGCTGATTTCATCGAAAGGTCCGGCTGGTTGACCGAGGCCCAGCTTCTCGACGCGGTGGCAGTCGGACAGGCGACCCCGGGCCCGCTCTTCACGACCGCCACGTTCATCGGCTACCTGCTCGGCGGGCTGCCGGGCGCGGTGGTGTCCACCATGGGCATTTTCCTGCCTGCTTTCGTTTTCGTTGCCCTGAGCGGGCTGCTTATCACGCGGATCCGGCGCTCGCCCGTTGCCGGCGCTTTCCTCGACGGCGTGAACGCGGCCTCGCTGGCGCTGATGGCGGTTGTTACGGGACAACTTGCGCGAAGCGCGGTTGTGGACGTCCCATCGGCCGCGATCGCGCTGGCAGCGGCCGCCGCGCTGCTCTGGCTCCGGCTCAATGTGACCTGGATCGTAGTGGGCGGGGCCGCCGCCGGGCTCCTGCTTGCCAACCCGCACTGGATCCGGTAATCGGCCGGGCCACCCCGGCGTGCCGTAATAGATGCCACCGGTCAGACCCCGCACTGGCTCCGGTATCGACCCGGACGCCGCAATGACCCACAAAGCCGTTTGTTCCGCAGTGATCATCCAGCCGAGGGCAAAAAAAAACCGGTTGAGCGCGCGATTGCGCGCGCCCAACCGGCTGCGGCGCTTATTCCACCTTCACGTCGATGACCTTGGTCTTTGCCTTCTCGGTCTTGGGCAGGTGTACGAGCAGCATCCCGTCCTTGAATTCCGCCCTGAGCTTCTCCTCGTCCACGCCGTCCGGCAGATCGAACGACCGCATGAAGGCGCCATAGGTGCGCTCGACGCGGTGGTACTTCACGCCCTTCTCCTCCTTCTCCTGCCGGCGCTCACCCTGAATCGTCAGGGTTCCGTCCTGAACCGTCACTTTGACGTCCTTCTTGTCGACCTCCGGGATCTCGGCTTTGATCAGGAACTCAGAGTCGCTTTCCGAGATGTCCACCGACGGGGTCCACTGGACGGTCAGGCCTTCGCGCTCCTCACGGAAGGGCCACCGGGTCAGCAGACGGCTGAACCGGTTGGAAAGGTCTTCCATTTCTCTCTCGATTTCCCTGAAGGGATCCCAACGAAAAGGATCCCACCGCACAAGATTGCGCATGTTAACTACCTCCTTTTCGTTCTCGAGTAATGAGCCTGGGGGGCAACGCCCGTGGCCGGGCGGGCGGCCCAGGCGGGCCCAAGGGGTTTACCCTTCGGGTTCCAGCTTCAGGATATCAAAAGGAGCGCAAACCTGTCAAGAGCACAGGCAACAAATTTTAGTGCTTTATGCTCAGATATTGCGCGTCTGCTACTTTAAGGTGAAATCCTCCGGCAGGCCCGCCTTCTGATAAAGGCGCCGGCGGGTTGCATTGTCGCCAGAGCGGATTTCGTGCGCGATCTTCGCCACCACCTCCGCTTTGGCGCGCGGAACCACCGCCACCCCGTCCTTGTCGGCGACGATGACGTCACCCGGCATGACCAGGACTCCTCCGACCACAACCGGCGTGTTGTAGGACTCCACCGCGATCGTGCCCTCGTTGATGAACCGGGTGGAATCCCTCTGGTAAACGGGGATTTTCGCTTTCTCAATCTCGTCGGAGTCGCGGCAGCCGGCGTTCGTGACGATTCCCCGCATCCCTCGCACCTTCCAGCTCAGGGCATTGTTGGAACCGCACCAGCCGTTGTCCGCCCGGATCGGAGCGTCAATGACCAGCACCGTATCCGGCCCGAGGAACGACTGAAAATCCATTCTCAGGTGGCGCTTCGCCCACGTCCGCTGCCATTGTTCCATTTCCGCGTTGGAGGTGAAATTGAGCTGAGGACCCATCTCCTGCGGGGGCACCAGCCGCAGAGTCACCGCCACGCCGTAGACCACATGGCTGAAATCCTCGTTGTTGGTCCACATCGGCCCGATTTCGCGGTCCATAACTGTTACCTTGTGCAGCCCGACGGCCTGCAGCGCGTCATATACGTCCGTGGTGCGCAGGCCCTTGAACTTGGCGACAATCGCCTCGTTCTCGGCTTGGGAGTACTGCTTCACCTCCAGGAAGTGCCTGGAGAAAGGCGGCGCCTGCCTTGTACCCTGCTGCTGCCCCAGCGCCAGGACAGCGGCGAAGAAAAGAAAAGCTGTCGTTCTCATGGTTTTCCTCCTAGGAATGCTGAGCAAACGGTCATTGTTCCACATTAAGCGGTCTTTCCCGCTCTGTCGAGCTTTACTCCGGCAGCGCCGGCCAGGAAATCCGCCGCGGCCGCGAAGTCCTCGGCGCCGCGGCCGGCCGCGCTCGCCGCCGCGAACACCTGCGAGGCGAGAGCGCCGAACATCAGCGGGATAGAAAGGGCCTGCGCGGAACCGAGCGCCAGGTTCACGTCCTTCTTCATCAGATCGAGCTTAAAGCCGGGCTCGAACTTGCCTTCGAAAAGGAACCCGGGCAGCCGCGCATCCATCATCCGGGAATAGCCGGACGAGGACTTGATTACCTCGTACAGCACCTTTGGATCGGCGCCGCACCTGACGCCGAGCGCGAATGCTTCGCCCATCGCCAGCAGATTGACCGCAGCCATGAGCTGGTTCACCATCTTGACAACTTTGCCTTGTCCAACCGGCCCCACGTGGATGATGTTCTTTCCCATCGTCTCGAGCACCGGCCGGACCTCCTCGAGCAGCTCGGGCATTCCGCCCGCCATGATCGTAAGCGTCGCGTTCGCGGCGCCGGTTGTCCCGCCGCTCACCGGAGCATCGAGCACGCGCCCACCGCGCCCGGCAATCGCTTTCTCGACCTCGATTACGGTCTCCGGCATCGCCGTAGTCATCTCGATGAGAACCTTGCCCCGACCAAATGCCTCCAGCAGTCCGTTCGGGCCAAAGACGATTTCCTTGAGCTCCGCGTCGGCGGGGACGATGGTGATGACGATCTCGGCATTCCGGGCGATCGCCGCGGGGCTGTCGAGAATCGTTGCGCCCAGGGAAGCAAGCTCGTCTGCAGGGGCGCGCCGGCGATGAAACATGGTGTAGACCCGGTGGCCAGCCGCGATGACATTCTTTGCCATGGGCAGGCCCATAGCGCCCAGTCCGATGAATCCGATGTTCATGAAAGAAAAACACCTCCCGTATATCGATTGGTCGCCGATTCCGTGGCGGAGCCGGCGAAAGGCCGCCGGTCCCTCCAGCAAGCGTATTTACTTAATCACATGAGGCTCGCGGAATGAAAGTTTTCGAAAAAAAAACACACAATTCCCCGAAGCTCGTCCGGTGTTGCGCGAAATCGTGCCCCGAAGCAGCCCCTACAAAGATTGAGATTTTATAATCGAAGCAAGGGGTAACGGAGATCGCCTGCAGTAACCACTTCCATTCCAAGCTATCTTGTCCACCCGCGTAACCCCGGTTTCATCAAGGAGGAAGCATCGTGTCGGAAGAAAAGGAGGAAAGGCAAATGGAACGGCGCCACCGTGGACTGGCCCGGCGCGGTGAGTGGGGACCAAACCTCTTCGCGATGTCGCCTCGCGAATTCTTTTCCGCAAGCCCGTTCGAAGTCATGCGGAGATTTTCCGAGGAGATGGATCGCCTGTTTAAGGGCGGACGCGAATACGGCGAGGTCTGGACGCCCGACATCGAGGTGAAGGAGGAAAACAGCAATCTTGTCGTCTGCGCGGATCTGCCGGGGCTCAGCAAGGACGACGTGAAGGTCGAAGCCACCGACGAAGGGCTGGTGATTCAGGGCGAGCGGAAGCGCGAAGAGGAGCACCGCGAGCGGGGCTATTATCGCTCCGAACGCGCCTATGGCCGCTTCTACCGGCTGATTCCTCTTCCGGAAAGCGCTCAACTGGAAAACGCCAAAGCTCAATTCAGCAACGGCGTGCTGGAGGTTGTCATTCCCATAAGCGAAGCCGAGCACAAGAAACGTGAGATCCCGATCGAGGTGGAACAAGCCAAGACCTCTGGCGGCGGAGCATAGGACTCGAATGCAGCCGCGCCCGCTCCGGCCCAAGTTCCCGGAGCGGGCCTGGTCCGCCGCGCTTGCGTTGCCTCGCGCTTCGGGCGACGATGAAAAGGTGAAAAACGCTGGGGTTTTCCTCCTCCTGGCGGCTGTTCCCACCTGTGCCGCAACTCTAAGACCCGAAACCAATCAGGCTTTCGACCGCTACATCCGCGCCGCCGAAGCCCGCATGGAGAAGCAGCGCCGTACCGGTCCCTTTCTCTGGGCCGACGAGTCGCCGCAGCGCCTGAAGGAAGTACGCAGCGGCACGGTGGTGGTTCAACCCTGGACTGGAAAAGGAGACATCGACGCGCCCGGCGGCCTGATTCACGACTGGATCGGCGCCGTGTTCATTCCGGGCGCCACGCTCTCCCGCACCCTGGCCTGGGCGCAGAACTACGACGCGCATGAGGAAGTGTACCCGGAAGTTCTCGAGTCCAAAACTCTCAGCCGCAACGGCAACGCGTACCGCATGTACATGCGGTATTTCAAGAAGAAAGTCATCAGCGTCGTGCTCGACACCGAGCACGAAGTCCGCTACTTTCAACTGGACCCCACGCGCTGGTACAGCCAGTCCTGCACCACGAAAATCAGCGAGGTGAAGGACGCGGGAGAGCCCACCGAGCAGCGGTTGCCTCCCGGTGAGGGGCACGGCTTCATGTGGCGCCTTAACAGCTACTGGAGATTCGAGGAGCGCGACGGCGGCGTGTACGTGGAGTGCGAGGCGATATCGCTCTCTCGCGGCATTCCAGCGGGCCTGGGATGGTTGATCGGTCCCATTGTCCGGGAGCTGCCCAAGCAGTCGCTCGAGGGCACGCTCGAATTCACCCGCAAGGCCGTGCTGGAAGGCCGCGGAAAGGGCACGCAGGCCGCCGCCGGCAATATTTCTGGCGCGCGGTCTACTGCTCCGGCGCCAGCCGGTACGCCCGCGCTTTAGGCTGCGCCTGAGCCCTCTGCTGCAATACGATTTCGGCTTCGAGCTTATCCAGCGCATCCATCGCGGGTCGAATCGTTTTCAGCTTGAGGCTTTCGAGCGGCACTTCGACCTGCCTCCACCGCGCGTAGTGGATGTTGTTGTGTTTCAGCGTGAGGTCATGGACCGCCGCCGCCTGCTCCGCCATCGGCGTAGGTAGGGATGCCAGGTTGATACCCTCCGCGAGCTCCCGGCTCGTGAACGTGCCCACCTTCTCGCCGTCGATGCTCAATGAATACCGCCCCTCGGCGAGGCCGGTGACTTTGAGAGGCTGCTGGTTCATCGTCTCCATGAAGTCCGAGGATTGAACCGCGAGCATCAGGGCGCGGTCTTTCCGGTTGAGCGGCATCGGAAGCGCCCCGTCCCGCTGAACCCAGGTCAGCCCGCTGCCATCTGCCTTAAGTTCGGTCACTGACGTATTCACTGCCTCCGTAACGCTCCGGTTCGCCGCGTCGATCGTCACGGAAGTGACCACCGCCGGAGCGTTCCACGCTTTCAGCAGCGCCGCCGCCATAAGGAGGTGCCCGCCGGCGCCCGGATGAACGCGGTCGGGAATGATCCGGCTGGCCAGCTGGGGGTTCACCTCCTTGGCCTTGACCAGCGCGGCGACCACCGGAGTGTTCAGGTCCGCCACGTTCAGGTTCTCCTCTCTTGCGAGATCGGCAACGAACTTCGCATAGCGCACGAGAACCGCGTTGTAACCGCCGGGGAAGCCCGGTTCGCGGGTTACGTCGTCGTACGGCGATGGCTGAAGCACGGTGATCCGGATGCCGGGCAGCGTCTGCTTCACCGACCTGATAATGTGCCGGTAGCCGTTTGCATATGTGTCAAAAATGCTCTGGTCAAAGGCACGATAGCGGCCGTCGTTCATGCCGAGCATGATCGTCATCACGGTGGGCTTATACGCGAACACGTCGCGCTTCAGCCTCACGTCAATCGAGCCGCCGCCTCCGCCGGTGACGCGGTCGCCGCCCCAGCCCGAGTGAACAAAGGAGACATTGAGCTTCGGGAAACGGGTCAGCACGTATGTCTCGGCGAAGGTGGTGTACAGGCGCTGTTCGGTGATGCTATCCCCGTAGAACACCACCCGGTCGCCATTCTTGAGATGGAAGTTTTCCGGAGCGGCCCCGAGGGCAGCCACGGCAAAAATAAAAAGCGCGATATGGCGAAAGTATGTGATCATAGGTGGTCCAAATGTAGAGGGTAACACCGAATCACGGAGGTGATACATGATGAACCGGCGCAATTTCATAAGGAGCGGCACTCTTGCCGCTGCCGCGCCCGCCATGCCTGCCGCCCCGAAGGTCACCCTTCGCGACAAGTTTTTTGGATGCATTGCCGGCTGCCATATCGGCTCCTCGATGGGAGCGGCGGTGGAAGGCTGGCCTTTCGAGCGCATCGAACAGACGTACGGCACTGTGGACAGGCTGATGTCCTACGAGCACTACGGCAACAAATGGAAGCGCGAGCCGGGCACCACCGAGGACGGGGTGGAACGCCAGAAGCTCATGATCACCGCGATCATTGAGAAGCAGGACCGCGTGACCGCCGAAGACGTGCGCAAAATCTGGGTCCGCGATATTAAGCCCGAATCGGCCGGCATGGTTTCCGAGCCTTTCGAAGCCACGCTGCTGGCGATGGCGAAGACCCCCATCCCCGCGGTCGATCTCGGCAAGTACTGCGACTACGCCGGCCTGGTTTCGATGGCGCGCTCCTGCCACCCGATCGGGCTCATCAATGCCGGCGATGTGGCCGGCGCGATTCAGGACGTCTACGAAGTCGGCCAGCTATATCAGACCGCCTACAGCCGCGGTCTGCACTGGGCCGCGGTGACCGCCATGGCGATCGCCGCCGCCACGCGCCCGGACGCCACGGTGGACAGCGTCATCGGCACGATTATGGACAACGCCGAGCGTTCCGTTGCGCGGGAAATCGACCGCGCGCTGAAGCGCACCGCCAGCGCCCGGGATTTTCGCGAGTTGAGACAGATCTTCGCGTCCATGTACGGGGGCCACGGCATCCCCTACGCGGCAGCTTATGCGAACGAAGTCGTGACCAAGGGCGTTTGCGTCTTCCGCATGACGAAAGGCAACCTCAAGGACACGATCATCGCCGCCGTCAACATGGGACGCGACACGGACTGCCTCGCCGCGGTTTCGGCCGGCATCGCCGGCGCCCTTACCGGCAGCGCTTCCCTGCCCGAGGAGTGGATCAAACAGGTGGACTACGCCACCACGCTGAACAAGTACACGAATTCCCAGCGCACGCTTCGCGAGCACGCCGACGGGCTCTACAACGCTTTCAAGGCGCGCCTGCGGCGCCTGAAGGCGTACGCCGAGCAGATGGACGTGGCTTGAGCGCTACCAGGCGAGCGCGTAAGCGTCCACGCGGGGATCGGCGCCCGCGCTGAGGACGCCGGTCTCAGGATCGATCACGATGGCGCCGTTCGAGCCGATCGACCAGGGGCCTTCGACCCGGGCCTTGTGGCCCTTGGCGCTGAGAGCGTCCCGCACCTCCTGCGGGATACGGTCTTCCAGTCCGAGGTCGTTCGGACACACGACGTGCGGAAACGGCGAAGACGGGAAAGCCCGCGACGTCCACCGCGGCGCCTCGATCGCCTGCTGCACGTCCATTCCGAACTCCACGATGTTCAAAAACGTCTGCATCGTGCGCAGGCACTGATCGTCGCCGCCGGGGCTGCCCAGCGCCATCACCGGCTTTCCGTCCTTGGTCACCAAAGAGGATTGCAGCGTGCTGCGCGGCCTCTTCCCCGGCGCGAGCGCGTTGGCCGTCCCCGGAACCAGAGAGAAATAATCTCCGCGGCAATTGAAGCTGAACCCCAGCTCTCCCATGAAGACTCCGGTGCCGAACGCCATGTGCAGGCTCGGGGTGAACGAAACCACGTTGCGGTCCTTGTCCACAACGGCGATGTAGCTGGTGTCGCCCTCGTGATTGGATTCCTCCGCAATCGTGTAATCGAGCGGCCGCTCGAGCGGCTCCATGCCGGCGAATTTCTCCGGAACGCCGGGCCGTAACTCGGGCGAGGCGCGATTCTCGTCGATAAGCTTGCGCCGCTCCCTGGCGTACTCCTTCGAGAGCAGGCCCTTGTACGGGATGGTGATGAAATCCATGTCGCCGAGATACTTGTCGCGGTCGGCAAACGCCAGTTTGGCCGCCTCCGCGCTGATGTGCAGATACTCGGCCGAGTTCAGCTTGAGGGCCTTCAGATCGTAACCCTCAAGCAGGTTCAGGATGAACAATTCGGTGGGAGCCTGGGTCGCGGAGGGGTTCTTGTGCACACGGTATCCCCGGTAGTCCACAAAAACCGGCTCTTCGATCTTGGCCGTGTACTCGGCGAAATCCTCGTAGCGGAACAGCCCGCCGTTCTCCTCGGAAAAGCGCGCCATCTCGCGGGCGATGTCGCCCTTGTAGAAGCGGTCGCGCGCGGCCTTGAGCGCGGCGCGCCTGCCCTGGCCCGCAGCGGCGCGTTCGGCTTCCACGAGCCTGCGCAGAGTCCGCGCAAGTTGCGGATTCCTCCACACCTGGCCGGCTTGCGGTTCGCGGCCGTCCGGGAAGAGCACCTTCACGGTGGAGGGATACTTGCGGAGCTTCTCCGTCTTCGCCATGGCGTGGGCCACGCTCTCGCTGAGCGGGAACCCCCTCTCGGCGATTTCAATGGCGGGCGCGAGCACCTCGGCGAACGTCATCGTGCCCCACCGGTCGAGCAGGATGTACCAGGCGTCCACTACCCCCGGCACGGTGCCCGCAAGCAATGTGTCGTCTACAGGAAGCTTTCCGCCCTGGTTGGCCTTGTACCACTCGATGGTGGCCAGCTTGGGCGCGGTGCCCTCGGCGTTGATCGAAACCACCTTGCCCGTCTTCGCATCGTAGACGAGCAGCACCGCGTCGCTGCCCACGCCGTTGTTGTGCATATCGACGATGGCGAGCACCGCCTGGCCCGCCACCGCGGCGTCAAAAGCGTTTCCGCCTGCGCGCAGGATGCGCTCGGCTGCCTGGGTCGCCTCCGGCTTCATCGACACCACAGCGTACTGGGTGCCGCGAATCACCGGTCGCATTGTGAGGCGCTGCGGTTGGGCCGCAAGCGCAGTCGTAGCCACCGTCATCGCCACAATAGCCGCCTTCACGGCTTCTCATTGTAGCTGAACGGTGGAAACGCAAAGGGACCGTAGAACGCGGTTTT
This sequence comes from Acidobacteriota bacterium, assembly GCA_029776225.1. Taxonomy (GTDB): domain Bacteria; phylum Acidobacteriota; class Terriglobia; order Bryobacterales; family Bryobacteraceae; genus Fen-330. Next base: position 88,790 of record JAKOTR010000054.1, read on the forward strand.
ATCCACGGTCCCCCTTCAAACCGGTGTTAAGAAGGCCGGGCCGTGGTACCCGCTGTTCCCTTCGCTCCGCCCAGCCAGGACGATATCGCGGACAGCAGCACTCCGATGAACAGAATCAGCGCCAGCATCCAGCCGCCCCTCATGACCTGTTCGGTGAAGTTTGCAGGCGCCTGGGCCTGGGCGGCGGCAGCCTGTCCCTGCGGCGTCTGGGTGACAGCGGTCGCGAGCAGCCCCGCACTCGCGCTCAAAACGTTGAAGGCCGACGTCGTCAGGAAAATGGCGGTCGCCAGCGTGGTCAGCCCCCAAGTGACCAGCCCGTGCAACTGAGCGCCGCGCCGGTCGTAAGTTCCCGACAGCCTTCCAGCTACCCATCCGCCTATGTACAGCGAAACGATCGCGGTCACGAGATACCAGATCACGGACCACGCCTGCATCCCGCCCCGACTGCCGATCGCAAACGCAATAAACAGCCCGAACAGGATGAACAGGATCATTGTTCCCAAGGCAACCATCGTCCCGCCGAATATGGCAGGCCACGATACGCGCTTTACCGGCCGCACTTCCGTGCCGACAAGGCGTTCGCCTTCGCTACCGGTGTAGTTGATTTCCTCTGGCATAGAAGCCCCCGCCTCGTTACGGTGCATTCGCATGGCCAAGGCCGCCCGGAACCGCCCGCAATGGAAGGTTCAGCTTTCCACCGCCCCTAACGCGCTGTCGATTGAATAGGATTGCGGAAGCACTCGAACCCAAGCGGAGCCGGGTAGAAGGTTTTTAAAAGCGGCTGCCTGGAAAAAATTCATAGCTGAGCGCGCTTGGAAGGGCTGGAAACGCGCCGCATCCGGGTTACACTGCGTTCATGAACGTAAGTCCGCTTGCCGGGCATCCCCCAAAACCGGAGATGCTGGCCAACATTCCCCGGCTCGTTACCGCCTATTACACCGGGCATCCTGACGTCTCCAATCCCGCTCAGCTCGTTTCCTTCGGCACTTCCGGGCACCGCGGATCGTCGCTCACGAATTCCTTCAACGAAGATCATATCCTGGCGATCAGCGCGGCCATTTCGAGCTACAGGAAACAGCAGGGGATAGATGGACCGCTGTTCCTGGGCATGGACACGCACGCGCTTTCCGAACCGGCGTTCGCGACAGCGCTGGAGGTGCTCGCGGCCGCCGGCGTTGAGGTAATGATCGACCAGGATCTCGGTTACACGCCCACTCCGGCGATCTCGCACGCGATCCTGACTTACAACCGCGGGCGCTCGTCCGGCCTCGCCGACGGCATCGTGATCACTCCGTCGCACAATCCGCCAGAGGACGGCGGCTTCAAGTACAACCCTCCGCACGGCGGACCGGCCGATACCCACGTCACGAGCTGGATTCAGAACGAAGCCAATCGCCTGCTTGCCGCCGGCACGCGGAACATCGCCCGGATGCCGTTCGAAAGGGCGCTCCGCGCCTCCAGCACCCACCGCCACGATTACGTCTCGGCCTATGTGAACGACCTCGGCTCCGTGGTCGATCTGGACGCGGTGCGCGATGCCCGCATCGAGCTGGCGGCGGACCCGCTCGGCGGCGCCGGCGTGGCGTACTGGGGCCGGATCGCGGAACGCTACGGGCTGAATCTCACCGTCCTTAACGACAGCGTGGATCCCACCTTCCGCTTCATGACCGTGGACTGGGACGGCAAGATCCGCATGGACTGCTCGTCGCGCTACGCCATGGCCGGGCTGATCGCGCTCAAGGACCGCTTTTCGCTCGCCGTCGCCTGCGACACCGACCACGACCGCCACGGCATCGTCACACGCAGTTCCGGGCTGATGAATCCCAACCACTACCTCACCGCCGCGATCTGGCACCTGTACCGGAACCGCGCCGGCTGGCCTCCCGGAGCGGGGATCGGCAAAACGGTGGTGAGCAGCAGCATGATCGATCGCGTCGCGGCTTCGCTCGGCAGGCGGCTGGTGGAGACCCCGGTCGGGTTCAAGTGGTTTTCGCCAGGACTGCAGGACGGCTCGCTCGGGTTCGGCGGCGAAGAGAGCGCCGGGGCATCGTTCCTGCGCCGGGACGGGACCGTGTGGACCACCGACAAAGACGGCATCATTATGGGCCTGCTGGCGGCTGAGATTCTCGCCCGCACGGGGCGCGATCCCGGCGAACTGTATCACGATCTCACGCGCGAATTTGGCGATCCGGTCTACGAACGCATCGATGCCCCGGCGACGCCCGCCGAAAAAGCCGTGCTCGCGAAGCTCTCCGCCGCACAGGTCAGGGAAACAGAACTCGCGGGAGAGAGAATCCAGCAGGTCCTCACCCACGCGCCGGGCAACGGAGCCCCTATCGGAGGCGTGAAAGTCATCACGGCCAACGGCTGGTTTGCCGCCCGCCCCTCGGGCACGGAGGACGTCTACAAAATCTACGCCGAAAGCTTTCTCGATACTGAACACCTCCGCCGCATCCAGGAGGAAGCACGGGAGTTGATCGCCAACACGCTATCCGGAGTTGATGTATGATTTTGACGCTATGAACCGTGCTGTATTGATTGCTTTCGCGGCCGCCCTTCCCGTGCTGGGCCAGGCGCCGCGCCCGATCATTTCTCCCGAAGTCCACCCGGACCGGAGCGTGACGTTCCGGTTCCGCGCCCCCAACGCCCAACAGGTCTTTCTCGCCCGCGAAGGCGCGGAGCGAATTGCCATGCAGAAGGACGAGAACGGCGTGTGGTCCGTGACCACAGGCCCGCTCGAACCGGATCTCTACGGCTATACGTTCGTAGCGGACGGCGTCGCGTACCTCGATCCCGCCAACACGCTGATGAAGCCCAACCTGCTCAACGTTCAGAGCATGGTGCATGTGCCCGGCCCGCCCTCCTTGCCCTGGGAGGTGAATAACGTGCCGCACGGCACGATCCACCGGCACTTCTACAAGTCGGAGATCGTTGGCGATGAACGCGACTTTTTCGTTTACACCCCGCCGGGGTACGACCCGAAGGCAAACAGGCGCTACCCAGTGCTCTACCTGCTTCACGGCTTCAGCGATGACGCCAGCGCATGGACCGCGGTCGGGCGCGCTCACGTGATCATGGACAACCTGATCGCCCAGGGCAAGGCAAAGCCCATGATTGTGGTCATGCCGCTGGGCTATGGCGCGCCGGAGATCGTTTCCCGCACCGGGCAGGGAATGCGCGGTCCAGAACTTCGTGAGCGCAACTTTACCCGGTTCCGCGAGGCTCTGCTCAAAGAAGTGGTGCCAATGGTCGAGAAGACCTACTCGGTGGATACCAACCGCGCCGCGCGCGCCATCGCCGGACTCTCGATGGGCGGCGCCGAGTCGCTCCTTACCGGCCTCAATGCGATCGACCGCTTCGCCTGGGTGGGCGCGTTCAGTGCCGGTGGTGTGGGCGAAGACTTCAACGCCGCCTTCCCCAAGCTCGACGCAAAGGCGGCTTCGCAACTGCGCCTGCTGTGGATAGCCTGCGGCACGGAGGACCGCCTCATCGACGGCTCTCGCAAGTTTGTCGCGTGGCTGAAGAGCAAGCAAATCGAGCCGGTGTGGGTCGAAACTCCCGGCGCGCACACCTGGATGGTGTGGCGGCGCTATCTGGCCGAGTTCGCTCCTCTTCTGTTTACGGGAAAGTGAGCCTGTTTACGGGAAAGTGAGCCGGCCCGCAACGGGCCGCAATTCACAACCGCTGCGGCTGCTAGGTCATAATTGTTAAGTCTTGGACCAAAACAATGTTTGACTGGAAACAGCAGCCGCACCGCCGGTATAACCCGCTCACCGGAGACTGGGTGCTGGTGTCGCCCCACCGCACCCAGCGACCCTGGCAAGGTCAGGTGGAAGCAACTCCGAAGGCGCAGCAACCGGCCTACGATCCCGAGTGCTATCTCTGCCCGGGGAACGCCCGCGCGGGCGGCGTGCGCAATCCCGCCTACACTACCACGTTTGTCTTCGACAACGACTTCGCCGCGCTGCTTCCCTGCACCGAACCCGGCCGGTTCGAAGAAGGCCGGCTGCTGATCGCCGAAGCCGAACCGGGCATCTGCCGCGTGGTCTGCTTCTCTCCCCGCCACGATCTCACCGTTGCGCAGATGGACCTCCCGGCATTGCGGCGAGTAGTCGATACCTGGATTGAGCAGTACGAGGAACTCGGCGCGCGCCCGTCCATCAATCACGTGCAGATTTTCGAAAACCGCGGCGCGATGATGGGCGCAAGCAACCCGCACCCTCACTGCCAGATCTGGGCCAATCGCATTATTCCCAACGAGCCGCTTAAGGAGCAGCAGGCGCAGGCGGCGCACCTCCGCGACACCGGGCAATGCCTCCTGTGTGAATACGCCGCCATCGAGTTGAGAGCCGCCGAGCGCATCGTGTGCCGCAACGAATCGTTCATCGCTTTGGTTCCGTTCTGGGCCGTTTGGCCGTTCGAGACACTCGTGCTCTCCACGCGCCATCTCGCATCCATCGAACAGTTGAGCGACCGCGAGCGGGACGATCTCGCCGGAATCCTCAAGCGCCTCACCAGCCGGTACGACCGCCTGTTCCAGGTCTCGTTCCCCTACACCATGGGTTTTCACCAGCGGCCCACGGACGGCTTGCCGCACGAGGAGTGGCACTTCCACGCGCACTTCTACCCGCCGCTGCTCCGCTCGGCAACCGTCCGGAAGTTCATGGTGGGATACGAAATGCTCGCGATGCCGCAGCGCGACATCACGCCTGAGAGTGCGGCGGAGCGCTTGCGGGCACTCGCGGAGGAAAACGAATAGCCGTAAGCGGAGGCTCTATGCTGCGGCGTCACTTTCTCGGTGGCTCGGCCGCCGCGCTCTTGCGGAAACCATCCCCGGCAGAGCAGCCTTTTCCGGAGAGCTGGTTCAAGTCCCCGGTCATTCACGCGCCGGACGATCCCGCCGAATGGCCCGCCTGGCGCGAGAAGCTCACGCTCTGGCGGCGCGAGGCGAAAGCTCGCCTGAACTACGACGATTCTCTTTACCGCCGCGACGATTTCGCATGGGTCCCCTCGTCGTTCGCCTGCTGTTTTCTGATGCTGTTCGACGAGAAGTTCCTCAACCGCGAACGGGGCACGTACATGGTCGATGAGTTCCTGGACGAGGGCGAGCGCGAATTCGGCGGCTGGGATTCGGTCGTCCTGTGGCACGCGTATCCCAGAATCGGGCTGGACGAGCGAAACCAGTTCGATTTTTACCGCGACATGCCGGGCGGCCTCGACGGGCTTCGTGAAGCCACCCGCCGCTTCCAGGCACGCGGCGTCAGGGTGTTCCTGAATTACAATCCCTGGGACACCGGCACCCGCCGGGAAGAAGTCTCCGACATCGACGCCCTGGTCCGGCTGGTGCAGTCGCTCGGAGCGGATGGAATTTTTCTCGACACCCTGCACCGGGGTTCGGCCGAATTCCGCGCCAAACTGGATTCCGTCAGGCGCGGCGTCGTCCTCGAAAGCGAACTCGAACTGCCGCTGGAAAACGTAAAGGACCATCACATGTCCTGGGCGCAGGGCTTCATCGACAGCCGTGTGCCCGGCGTGCTGCGGAACAAGTGGTTCGAGCGCCGCCACATGCAGCACCAGATCCGCCGGTGGAACCACGACCACACGGACGAACTGCACGCCGCCTGGATGAACGGCAGCGGCATCATGGTCTGGGAAAACGTATTCGGCAGTTGGGTCGGCTGGAACGCCCGCGACCGCTCGATCCTGCGCTCGATGCTGCCCATCCAGCGGCGGTACTGGCAACTGTTTGCCGGCGAGGGCTGGACGCCGCTGGTGCCAACGGAAATGCCCGGTGTCTATGCCAGCCTGTGGGAGCTGGGCGGGATCCGGCTTTGGACGGTGGTCAACCGCACCCAGGAACAGCGCGAGGGCGTCGTCATTCGCGCGCCGCATGTCGAGCGGGCGCGCTACTTCGACCTGATTCGCGGCCGGGAGATCAAGGCGTCTCCTAAAGCGGGCGCCGTCCCTCTGCCCGGCTCAATCCGGCCTCGAGGTATCGCCTGTTTTCTGGCCGCGGCCGGTCCCTCACTGGGGCCGGACTTCGAGCGCTTTCTGCAGGCGCAGGCCGCCATCGACGCGCGCGCCGACTTCAGAGCGGGGTTCCCCCGGCGCCAGGTGTCTCCCAGGCTGCTAGGTTCCAGAGCCAGGGAACGGGGAACGCTCGAGGGAATGGTCGAGATTGGACCTGCGCGCTACACGATGACGGTGGAGTTCCGGGTCCGCGAAACGGGTTTCTACACCGGTCAGGAGTACTGCGAGTCGGTCACAAATCCAGGCCCTCCCGTGCAAGACTACCGCCCGGCGAGCGGCGCGCGGATGTTCCAACTCGACCGGCTGAAACGCCAGGTAAAGTTAGCCCCATACGCCATCGACCTGACGCCCGTCACGAACGCCCAGTTCGCCGAGTTCCTCAAGCGCTCCGGTTACCGGCCGAAGCGCACGGCGAATTTCCTCCGGCACTGGAAAAACGGCGCGCCGCCCCCGGGTTTGGAGGACCACCCGGTAGTCTGGGTGGACCTGGACGATGCCCGCGCCTACGCCGCCTGGGCCGGCAAGCGGCTCCCCACCGAAGAAGAATGGCAGTATGCCGCTCAGGGGCCGGACGGCTTGCGCTACCCCTGGGGCAACGCCATCAGGCACGGAGTGTGCAATGCAGGCCAAACCGGCGGAACCACGCCGGTCAAGGCCTTCCCCGGCGGGCGCTCCCCGTTCGGCTGCTGGGATATGTGCGGCAATACCTGGGAGTGGACGGAAAGCGAACGCAGCGACGGCCGGACGCGGTTCGCCATCATCCGCGGCGGCTCGTATTTCGAAGCCAGGGGATCCCGCTGGTACATGGATGGCGGCCCTCAGCCGTGCAACTTCGCCGCCAAGATGATCCTGATATGGCCGGGACTGGACCGCTGCTCCACTATCGGGTTCCGGTGCGCCGTCTCATTGCTGTAAACCGCGGCCGTCCCGCGCTCAGAATTCCTCGAGCCAGACCCGGATCCGGGCCGTCAACCCGAAAATTTCGTCCAGCAGATAGGAAAGGATTGCGCCAAGCAAGATGAACAATGACGCGTCGATGATTTCCATAAGACTGAAACAGATGATTGTATCAGTACTGCACCAGTGTGGTCCTTAGCGTGCTTTAACACTTGCGAGGAGGGAACATGTGGGGAATTCTGGGCTGGATCGTGTTTGGAGCGATCGTAGGCGTGATCGCAAAGCTCTTGATGCCGGGTAGGGATCCCGGCGGGTTCATCGTCACCATTCTGCTGGGTATCGCGGGAGCCATTCTGGGCGGCTGGATTGGACGCGCGCTCGGCCTTTACGGACCCGGTGAAGGCGCCGGCTACATAATGTCGATCATCGGTGCGATCATCCTGCTCTTCATTTACCGCATGTTTCGCCGGCGCCGGCCCGCCACATAACGAACCGGTGAGCGGGGGCAGGGCTGGGCACCGGACGACGGAACACCTGCCCCTTCGCCCGCGAAAGCCGGGGCCGGGTGAGGTGGCATGAACGGCCGGCCTTCTGCTCCGGAGGCATTCAATTCGGGCCATAAGAGGGCGAAGCGGTGCGGGCTGACATTACTGCCGCTTGAAATGACAGAGCGTTCCCGCCGAGTGCCCGAGCAGCGTGACCAGGAGGAAATAGGGGAACCAGAGCGCCGGATCGAACAGCCCGGCGTCGAACAGGCTGGAAGCGCAAAACATGGCCGGAATCGAAAGCGTCCAGGCCAGGGCGGCGCCTTCTGCTTCTCGTCAATCACGTCCCTGGTCCGCGCCCGGCGCATAACGGCCATCCAATAGGCGTATACCAAAACCAGGGGCATGACTGTGAGTTCCCACAGATGCCACGCGAGTCTGTTGGGGCCAGGCGAACAAAACGATCAGGCCGGCCGCAGCGCACAAGATTCCAGTCACGAAGGTCGCGACGAACAGCTTGTCGCCAATGCTTCTCCGAGACGCCAGACGCGTCTTCGGAAGTAGCCACACCCCCAGCCCCGCAATAGCCAGCAACCCGAGCAGGATCAACTTGCTCGCAATGTTCACGGTATGCCTCCTTTCAATCCGCCGGAACGGGTTATTCGCCCGTCCCTGCGGGGCCATCCTCGACGATGTGGAATATTTCTTCCACGGGCCTGCCGAAAAAGCGAGCGATCCTCAGCGCCAGCAGAGTGCTGGGAACGAAACGTCCCTTTTCGATGGAGATGATTGTCTGCCTGCTTACCGAGACAGCGTTTGCCAGCTCCTCCTGAGACATGTCTCCCCGCTCGAAGCGGAGCCGTTTCAGGTGGTTTGCAAGCCGTACGCCTTTTTCGCCGCTTGCCATCGCAATCTCCAGTTCCAACTGTAAGCCATACTTTACTTGTTGTAAAGTATACTTGACTATAAAAGCACCCGCCGATGCCGAAGCTGCCGCCGGTTCTGCGGGCGGCACGCTGTAGAGAGGCGCGCTATTAGCGGAGGAGCAAGCAAGAAAAAATCTAGTAGGTTCGTGAATCAGCCACGCGATCGGGTCTGCTTATTTGGTTGCGGAGGGCTGGCGGGAGGGATGTGGTACGCCCGGGCCGATTCGAACGGCCGACCTTCTGCTCCGGAGGCAGACGCTCTATCCAGCTGAGCTACGGGCGCACAGAAGACAACTACTATTCTAGTGCCTGCGGGCCAGGGAAGGAAAGCCCGCTCACCGCTTTTTCGGCAGCGCCTCAAATCGCGTGGTGGTACCATTGGGGGCGAACCGAATCCATCCACACGACGAAAGGCCTCTGGAAATTGGACATCCCACGCATCTTCAACATCACCGAAAGCGCTCACCGCATCCATAACCCCCTTCACACCCGAAAAGCTCGCCACTCTCGGAGCGGCGTTGCGCCTGGAACCGGGAACCCGCGTGCTCGATCTCGGCAGCGGTTCGGGCGAGATGCTCTGCACCTGGGCACGCGATTACGGAATCTGCGGCACCGGTATCGACCTGAGCCGGTTGTTCACTGAACAAGCCCGACGCCGCGCCGAAGAACTCGGCGTTGGCTTCCGGGTCGAGTTCATCCACGGCGACGCTGCCGGCTATGTCCACGGCGAAAAGGTCGATGTGGCAGCCTGTGTCGGCGCCACGTGGATCGGCGGGGGAGTCGCCGGCACCATCCGGCTTCTGGCGGAAAGCCTCCGCCCGGGAGGGATCATCCTCATCGGGGAACCGTACTGGCGCCGGTTGCCGCCGCCGGAAGACGTCGCCAGGAAATGCGAGGCCAGCGCGATCTCCGACTTTCTCGTGCTTCCGGACCTCCTCGCCTCTTTCGGCGATCTCGGCTACGACGTTGTGGAAATGGTTCTTGCGGACCAGGACAGTTGGGACAGGTACGAGGCGGCCAAGTGGCTCACCATGCGCCGCTGGCTCGACGCGAATCCTGGCGACGACTTCGCGCCAGAGGTTCGAGCCCTATTGACTTCAGAACCGCAGTATTTGGGCTGGGGCGTATTCGCGCTGATGGCGCGGTGAAGTTGGGCGTCCGGCCTACTTTGCCGCTTGGGAGCGCTTCTTCGGCGTGCTGCTGGTGCTTTCATTCAGCAGCGCCTCGATCTGCTTGCGCATATTCGCTTCTTCGTTCTTGAAGAAGTCGCTTCCGCCCGCGTGCTGCGCCCTGATCACCCCCTTGCGGTCGATGAAGACCAGTTGCGGAACATACATGATCTCCATCACGGGGTGCTGGAGGAAGCCCACCACCTCATCGCGGGTCCCCACTCCAATCGGGAACTTCAGGCCAAGCTGCTTCACGTAGTCGGGCACGAGCATGGTGGCCATGTCGTTGAATGCGATGCCGATCGGCTGGAACCCGCGCGGCCCGTATTCCTGGTACATCTTGTTCAGCAGCGCCGAGCATGTCTGGCAATGGGGGCAAGTCGTCTGCAGAAACTCGACCGCAACCACCTTGCCGCGAAACTGGCTTAGCAGAAGCTGCTTGCCGTTTACCTGCCGGATAACCAGCTCCGGAGCGGGACGCGGAACCTGGGCGGCGAAAAGCGCCGGACTTACCAGTCCAAAGCCGATTGCATGAGCGAAAAGGCGACGGGTCAACCTCCCTATCCTCCTCGAATCTTCAGTTTAACGCGTTGACTGATGTCTTTGGGCGCGCGGGCGCGTCCAGGCCTTCCAGGCTCGAGACCCGCGTTCCATCGCGGCTTAGCAGAAAATATCCGTCATCGCCGCGGCCCGCCACCGCGTGCTCGGTCTCGGACATCACCTCGAAGGTCTTCCACTTGCCCCGCAGCACTTTTTGGTACAGCTCGAAAAATTTCTTCGCGGCATCCTCGCCGGCCCACTCCGAGGCGTACACCAATGCCATGCGCTTGTCCGCCTTGTGCTCCAGCATGCGGTAATACCCGCCCCGCCAGCTCGCAGCCAAACCCTCCGACTCCTCCGGGGCATACTGCTTGAGCAGAATCGCGTGCTCCAGTTCTCCCAGATCGCCTTCCGTGAACTTCCGCCACGCACGGCTGTTTTCCAGCTCCGGCAGCGGCGGCCGCACCGGTTTCGCGTTCTCGAAATACTTTTCCGGATGCAGGATCTGCTGCGTGCTCACTGGCGGGCGGCGGAACACCTCCGCGAAGCCGGCCTTATCGAGTTTTTCTATCACGGCGTGCTGGAACAACAGCCCCTGCGCGTAGGGGAACAGCAGCGTCTCGCGGAGGTACAGCGGGGCGCGGTCGAACACCGGATACTGCCCGCTCATCACTTCGGTGGCGCTGCTCATCAGCTTCAGCAGCACCGGGGAGTCCTTGAGCGATTGCCCGGTGCGCCGCGTGAGATACTCCGACATCAGCCAGGTCGCCTGGCCCTCCATGACCGCCAGCCGGGCGAACGAAGCGTCGTCCTCATTCGCCACGCGGTCCACGTATCTTTTCAGATTGAAATGCTGGTCCGCGAGCGCGTGGGCCAGTTCGTGCACCAGCACCGAATGCTGCAAAAGACCGGACGCCGAGTCCACCATGAACAGTTTCTTTTTGCGGTAGTCGTAGAACGCCGCCGCCTGCTCGGAGAGCAGCTCGATCATGGCGCCCTTCAGGTCGAAATCCGCGGGCACGAAGCCGAATTTTCTCAGCATCAGTTCCTCGGCGCGGATCTCCTCCGGCTTCACCGCCTCCTTCACCCGGTCTTCCAGGAACTGCTTGACGTCGGCTTTGCCGATGCGCGCGTATTCCACTTTCTTGAGCTGTTTCAGACCGGTGATCTCGCTCAACTCGGCCATGATCTCGTCGATCTCTGAGAAGAACGGGTCGGGCGCCTGGGCGTGCGCGCGGTAGAAGAGGGCGCCAACCGCCAGATGAATCCCGATCGCAATCGCGGCTAGTTTTCTTATCCGAATCACTTTAGCTCCGGAAGGTTCCGCACGCGAAGCCGGAAGAGGATCGCGGCGAGGAGGCACAGCAGGCCCCCGCACATCACCGTTGCGCGAACGCCGAAACGCCCCGCCAGCGCGCCCGTGGCCAGACTGCCGAAGGGGCCGATGCCCACTACGGTCATCGAGTAGAGCGCCATGATGCGCCCCCGGTACTCATCCGGGATGAGCGTCTGGATCAGCGTGTTCGCCGAGGCGTTGTGCCGCATGATGCTGAAGCCGATCACCGGCATGATCGCCAGCGCCAGATAGAAAGACGGCGACCATGCCAAAACCAAGTAACTCGCGCCGAAACACAGCGCGCCCAGAAAGATAACCCCGACGAGGCCGGAGGTCTTTGTCCGCCGGGCGAGCACCAGCGTCCCGATCACCGCGCCGATTCCCATCGCGCCCGTCAGAAAGCCCAGCCCCTGCGAGCCGCGATGAAAGATTTCGTCGGCGAAAAAGGGCATCAGGACCATCACCGGCATTCCCGAAAGATTGGTTACGGCGACCATGGTCAACAGCGACTTGATGGCCGGTTGCCGGTACGCGTAGCGGAATCCGCCCACCAGGTGCGCCCAGGGCGACTGCCGGGCCCGCGGGACGAACTTCGGCAGCCTCATCGCCAGCAGGGAGGCGATCACGGCCACATAACTGATCGCATTCGCCAGGAAGCACAAGCCCTCGCCCACCGCCGCCACAGCCATGCCGGCCACAGAGGGGCCTACGACGCGCGCCATGTTAAAGATCGCCGAATTCAACGCAATGGCGCTCAGCAAATCCTCCTTGCCGGTCATCTGGATGATGAGGGACTGCCGCCCGGGCATGTCGAAGGCATTGATTACACCCAGCGAGGTTGCCAGCACCATGACATGCCACACCTGGACGGTTCCAGTCAGCGTCAAAACGGCCAGCAGAAGCGCCTGAAACATCGAAAGAGTTTGCGTGAGGACGACGATGCGGTGGCGCGAGTGCCGGTCCGCCGCCAGACCGCCCAGCGGGCCAAGAATGAATACCGGAATCTGCGTGCAGAACCAGGTGGCGCCCAAGAGCCACTCCGATCGCGTCAGGCGGTAGACCAGCCAGCTCTGGGCCACCGTCTGCATGAAGGTCCCCACCAGGGAGATGGTTTGTCCCGCGGCGAAGAGCCGGAAATTTCGGTGGCGCAGCGCGCGAAACACTTGCGCCCAGCCTGGTCTGGCTATGTCGGGCTCGGCGCTGACAGCGCTGATGCCTTCCGCCTCCGGCGACAGCTCGGCGGACACCAGGGAGGACGGCATTTCGTTGTCTGGCTCTCGGGCTTCGCTCGGACTCAACCTACAGGATAATGCACTTGCGGTAAAATCGAGTACAGCCACCGGCAAATTACAACTGCAAGGAGAAGTTCTTGGCGGACGAAAAACTCTATTCGGCCACGTATGTTGGCAGCGGCACTTTTATCATTAGCAAACCGAAGCGTCGGCGGACAAAACTCCGCCAGTCCCGCGTGAAAAACCCGCAGCGGGGCGCCCGCAAGTAACGCGCGGATCGATCCGGCGGTATGATTGGGCACTGTGATGAGGGGATTGGGTAGGCCTTTGAGGGCTGTTTGAGGTCAACAACTGACTGGACCGGATCGATCCACGCACACCCACCATAAGCCCGCGGGCCGCCCCCTCCAGGGCCGCACCCCTCGTAAGCCTTAGAAACAAATAGGGTAAAAATCTTAGATTAGCGGTGACCGCTTGAGAGTGGGTGCGTGCGGATCGCTAGAAAATGAAGCTCAGACCGCCGCGCAGGCTGCGAGGCGTGTGCATGAGGTATGACCGGCGACCGGTGACTGTGAGCGGCACGTAGCCTTGCTCCAGCAGATTTCGCAGGTCGGCCGTCGCCTCCAGGCGGCCCGGAAGCCCGCCGAAATGCGGGATGGGCTGCCTTAGCTGTATATTCAGCCCCATGTTCTCGCGCACCGCCTGCGTGAGGTAGACGCGCTGCGGGGTGAGCGCAGCCAAATCGGCCCACTGATAGCTGGTCGAAAACTGGGTGCCGGTCTTCGGCAGCGCCCCGGCCAGCCGCATGGTGAGGGAATGGCGCCTGCTCGCGCGGATCTTGGCGCGCAACTCGTCCGGACTGCCAGTTTCCGGGACGCCGTTAGCCGTCAGAACGCTCGCGCTGCCGAACGTCACGGTGCCGTCCAGGTGCTCGCCCAATTTCTGGGTGAAGGACACCGCGTAGCCCATCCCACCGTAATCCCCTACGTTGACGATCCAGCTATTGGAGAACACGTCGGGGAGAAGATCCGGCCCCTGGAATCCAACGGGGCCGACCATGATCACCGCAGCGTTCGAGACCGTTTCGTCATAGAACGCCGCGCCGATAGTCCGCGAGCCGATCGTCCGGCTGTAGGCAACCTCCCAGCTCTGGTTGCGCTGCACGCGCGCCCTGCCATCGCGCAGGCTCACGCGAGGGAAAGCGGCCAGGCCGTTCAGATCCTGCTGGAACTCCCGGCGGCCCTCGACGCCCTGCGTGAGCAAGTCCGTCGGCGGCGCACCCGAAGCATAGCTGACCTGAATCACCTCACCACTGCCGTTGTCGTAGGTAATCCGGCCATAGGGGCTCACGTAGTTCAGATGCTGGAGGAAGCTAACCGAATCCAGCGTGGCGCCGTATTCGAACCGGACCGCCTCGGTCAGCCTCGTCTGGTCGGCGAAGCTGGCGGAAAGCGTACGCAGCACCGGCGCCGAATCGGGCATCCCGCTCAACACCGCGACTCCCGCACGCACCGGCATGGATAGCTGCCGCATGGTGAGCTTGACTTCCGGAGCGTCGCCGCCCGCCAGTTCGGGCCGGAAACTGGTGCGAAAAGCCGCCGTCGGAAGCCCGGAAACCGCCGAGTAGCCGAAATTCCCGCTGAAACGGAGCTGGTTTTCTCCAAGGAAGGAGGTTGCCAAAGCAAAGGCCGTGCCGAGATCGGGTTCGTTGTTGAGGATCGACCCCGAGTCTCCGCCGGAAACCTTCACCACTCCTGAAGTTGAAGAAAACAGGCCCTTTGAAGACTGCTCCCGCGTGCGGCGGTCATATTCCGGAAGGAGGCGCAGCACAGGGCGGGTGGAAGCCGAACTCCGCAACACCCATTTCCACTCGTCGCTCATCAGAGAGCTTTCGCTGGGCGAAACCGCCACGAGTTGAATGGAACTGAACACCGTCGCCAGGCTCACGTTCAGCAGGCTCTGCATGCCCGGCTGAACCACGATGTTGCGCTTCAGCGCGGGAAGGTAGCTGGCCAGCGAGACCTGGACGGTGTAGACGCCCGGAGGAAGGGCGTCGAATCCAAAGGTGCCCTTTTCGGAAGTCAGGGAACGCTGAAGCAGGCGGTCAAACCTGTTGAAGAGCGAGACGGTAGCGCCCATCTGGGGCATGCCCGAGGGGTCGCTCACCATCCCGACTATGCTGCCGGAGACTTTCGTGGAGGCGGCCGCACCGTGGCAGAGAGTAATCCCCCACAGTGTGCCCGCAAGCACGCCAACCGTCTTGATGGACATTCTGGCGCTCATGGGCGTGAAGCCCTAGTACTCCTGCACCTCAGTTTACAGTAAAAGTGGCGGACGGGGTTAGCACCTGATTCCGCAACTTGTCCGTCACTTTCAAATTCAGAGTGTACTGCCCCGGTTCAAAGGTCTTGAGAGGCAGCAATTTCTCTATCGTCACCTGCTGGGCGGAAGCGCCCGATAAAGACTGTAAATCCTCCGTGTATTGGAAAATCTTCTCGTTGGTGCCATTCCGGACCACTTCGTATTCGATGGTCCCGACGGGCTTGTGGGTCTTCTCATCCGGCTGGAAATTATAGAGCTGGAAGTAGATACCCATTTTTTCGTCGCGGCTGAAGGTGTTGCCGACGCGCGGGCGCACCTTGGAGTCCGCGATCACAAACTGGCCGGTGCCGATGTTCCTTGTGGGCACTTTCTCGATCAAATCGGCGAGAATGATGCTGCTGCAGCCCAGCGTGTCCTCCTCGAACCGCGGCACGTGCATTGCCATTTCATAGTTGTTCATCGTGCCGCCGATCACGTCCTTCACGACCACGTTCAGACGGTAGGTGCCCGGAGCCAGGAACACCGAGTGGTTGTAGACCGACTTGCGATTGACAGCCTGCTGGAGCATCTCAGTCGGTGTCTCGATCACTACCGGCTCTTCCCAGACGTTCACCGGGCGGCGCGACATCGACGTGATGCGCGCGTACATGTTCACCATGGCCTTGCTCACGCCGTCCTTAGCCTGGAATTGAAGGTCCTTATTATCCAGTTGCACCGTTACGCTGGCCAGGACGGTGGACTCGGTCATCCGGATGTAGTCCACCCGCACCTGCACCGGCAGCAGGTTATACGTGATGCGGGTGTTCACCACGGCTTCCAGGTCCTTGAACTTGATAGCCGGAGGCTTCTGCAGTTTGGCGTACTGCTCAAGCCGGTTGAACTGGTTCATCCGCGAGGTGAGCGGCTGGTCGCCAACGCCAAGGCGCGTGCCGTCAGTTCGGTTGAAGCGGTCCGCCTTGTCGGCCAAACCCATCTGCTCGAAGAGCGTGAGACCGGCGCCAGGCACATAGAGCAGAGCGTCCTTTTCGGACGGGTCCATGGTCATGCGGTATTCGCCGGTCATGGTGGGATCGACGAACTCGATGATCACGTCGGTTCCGATACCCTCGATCCAGCGGTAGCGCCACTTCTCAAAGGGGTACGTGGAAGTGGTTCCGCCGCCCTCTTCGATCGGCCTCTCGTAGGTGCCGCCTGAAGGATGGGACTCGATCTCGTCCGGCGGCCCGAACGTGATGTAAATCCTCCCGCGGTCGGTCTTCCAGCCGGGAATTCCGGACGCGAAGCGCTCGTTGGCATAAGCGATGCGCCGGTAGTGCTCTTCCCTGTACTCGTTTTCCAGCGTGTCGGGAGTGGGATCGCGCCGCAGCCAAAACTGTTCGATAAACTGCTCGCGTTCCTCGTCGGTGCTGAGGCGCTTGAACGCGGCCCGCTCCTCATCCGTGATGATGTAGGCGACGTCCTCGTCCAGCCACTTTTTAAACGGGCTCTCGAGCTCTTTCTTAAGCCGCGCCTCCCGCCGGCGCCGCTCCCGCTCGCTCATCGGCTTGGCAGTCGTTTCGCGGCGCTGTGCCATCAGGACAGGTTCCGATTTGCCGCCCTGGTTTGCACCGTTGGCCTGGGCACTCGGCAACGCCGCGGCCAGACCGACCACCCACAGGCAGACGCACACGTTCCTCGCCTTCATACACATCTCCGCATCTGAGCCACGCTCGTACCCTAATTCTATGCTCACCAATCGTGAGCGTCAACCCAGAGCGGTCCTGGCATTCCGGACCTTCCGGGCTGCCTGGTTATACGGAGAGCCGGCCGGAGCGGTTTCAATGAAAGCTGTGCCGGTTGCGAGGAAACTTGCAAGACAGTCCGTCCTTCGCCCGGACGGAACCGGAGTGTTTTCAATGCAAGCCGTACCGGTTTCGAGGAAACTCGCTGGACAGTTCTTCGCCCCGGCGGAATCGGAGCAATTTCAACAAAGGCTGCCCCGGTTTCGAAAGCCGTGCCGCCTCGTGCATAAATCCTTCGAAAGCTAAAGCTTTCCGCGGCCGCTCCGATATGGCAAGGGAGGCACAACACATGGCGGTTGCCGAATCGGCCGAAAGGCCTTGGGCTTTCAAGAATTTGCCTCCGCTCCCCCGGCTGGCCGCCCAGCTCATGCGCATGGTGTCGACCGACGAGGCGTCGTTTGCGCACCTCTCAGAGCTGGTGCGCGCCGATTCGGCGTTCTCCGCCGAGGTGCTGCGGATCGCAAACTCTCCCTTGCTGGGCTGCCGGCAGCAGATAAACAGCATTCACCACGCCTTGACGCTGATTGGCCTGGGGAAGCTGAAGTCGCTGGTGCTGGCGGTTGCATTGCGCGACTTCTTATCCTTCCGGTTGCACGAGCCGGCACTGTACCGGTGCTGGCGCCACAGCATGGCCTGCGCCTGGATCGCCGAGGAACTTGCGGGCTCGACGACGCTGAACAAAGACTCAGCATACAGCGCCGGACTGCTGCACGACGTCGGGCGCCTGGCTTTACTGGCAGCGTTCCCCGCCGAGTACTCGCGGGTGCTCGAAATCTCGGAAGGATACGCCTGGGACGTGCTCAGCTGTGAGGAAGACCTCTTCGAGATTGACCACTGCCGGGCGGGAGAATGGCTTGTCCGGGACTGGCAGCTGCCCGAGGAGTTTGCCGAAGTTGCAGGCGCGCATCACAGGATGCCGGCAAACGGCAAGATGGATCTTGTGGGCGTTGTGCAGCACTCGTGCAGGCTGGCCGCAGCGTGCGGTTTTCCCGTGCTCAAATCGTCGGAGGAAGAGCTGCAGCACGTGGTGGAGACGCTGCCCGCCACCTTTGCCTCGCTCATTGGCAAGGCGGAAGAGTTTAAGGCACGGGTATCACAATCCGTGAGCGCGGTCGAGAATTCCCTCAGAAAGGGGCGGACCTCCTGAGACGGAGGTCCGCGCGGCGCTTAAAATCGCTCGGACTGCGTCGGGCTGGTCGCCAGCAGCAGGCGCTCGATCTGCTTGAGCGCGGCCAACTGCTTCTCCATCCTCCGAATTCGCTCCTGGAGATCGGCGAGGGAACCAGCTTCCGCGGGCGCAGGCTGGTTAAACGCGATGTGGGTCACGCCGGCGCCGCTGACTTCCTTCTTCTTCCGCTGCGGTTTTCCGTTTCCGTCCAGCCTTTCACCCTGACCCTGGTCCCACCAGATCGTGGAATCGGCTGCGTACTTCGCAACCAGGTCCATGAGGACGTGAACGTTGGCAGCTTCCTGTTTACTGAAGCCGCGCGTCTCGCCGTTGAAGGTCATGGTGGCTTCGTCCAGCTTGATCAGGTAAGTGTCTTTGGAGATCGGGCGGAATTCCGTGCCCTGTTTCTCTCCCCTGGCAATCACCCAGGTCAACTCGTGGGTCACGGCGTTCCAGCTAACGGTTTCCAGCCGGCGCGTGTCCGGAGTCGCGGGCGTGTGATCGGGATCCTGGTTCTGGGCGACGTTCTGTCTGGCGGCGAGGCGGCCATTCCGGGCCGTCGTTTGATCCTGGGCGCAACTCAGTGCCGGCATTACCAGCAAACAAGCTGCGCTGATAGCAACGAAAGCTTTCATCTTAGCTCTCCCCCTGCGAGTGGCGGCTGCCGGTGTGCCTCGAGCCACAGTCGGCAGATCCTGATCTTCAGCGAGCAATCTTCAGACCACTGTTGAGGCTGAAGAATAAGTCCCGTTACTTCATTGGATTCAAGGGATGCCCGGAAGTTTCGCTTCTGTTGCGAAAAAAATACCGGGCTATTGAGCGCGGCATGCGGCTGACGCCTCAGGCTTTTCCGGACTGCGCTGCCGTGGCGGGCCGCGCGCCGGGCGCTTCCCCGGGGGCTGTTTTCGCGCGTATTGACTCTCATCTCCGGAGCCTCACGAGTGTTGGACAATAAATAACAATGATACGTTCCTTTTATATCTCGCTGGCTTTGGCCGCGCTGCTTCCGGGACTTGCGGCGGATCCCGCGCCGCGTCTGGTTGAAGTCGAGCGCATCGTGGGTATGGCGCCTCACAATGCCTTCACCGACCTGGTGAGGTTCAAGGGGCGCTGGTATTGCAGCCTGCGAGAGGGGAAGGCCCATGTTTCGCCCGACGGCGCGATACGCGTGCTGAGCTCCGCCGACGGCGTGCGCTGGGATCCGGCGGCGCTGATTTCCTCTCCGGCCGGCGATTTGCGCGACCCGAAGCTGAGCGTCACGCCGGACAACATGCTGATGCTGAACGCGGCGATCACGTATCCGCCCGGTTCGCCCATCCGGCGGCAGTCGCTCACGTGGTTTTCCTCCGACGGGCGCACCTGGGGAGAAGCCCTGGAGATCGGGGATCCCGATGTCTGGCTGTGGGGAGTGGTCTGGCACCAGAGCCGGGCTTACGGAATCGGCTACGGCGATGGCGTGGCGCGGCTCTACACGAGCCGCGACGGCATGCGTTACGAGAAGCTGGCTGACAGGCTGTATGACCAGGGTTCGCCGAGCGAGGGCGTGATCGTCTTCACCGGGGAGAACACGGCGTTGTGCGTGCTGCGCCGGGACGGCGAGGGCGCCAACGCGCTGCTCGGCCGCTCGCAGGCTCCCTATCGCGCGTGGACGTGGCAGGACCTCGGTGTGCGCATCGGCGGCCCGCGGCTGCTGCGGCTCGACGATGGCCGCATTATTGTAGGAGGGCGGCTGTACGACGGCAGGCAGCGGACCGCGCTCTGCTGGCTCGATCCCGAAAGCGGCAAGCTGACCGAGTTCCTCACGCTTCCCTCGGGCGGCGACACCGGTTATCCGGGCCTTGTATTTCACGACGGCCTGCTGTGGGTCAGTTACTACTCATCGCACGAAGGTAAAACGAGCCTTTATATCGCAAAAGTAGCGCTCCGCTAATCGGGCAGCCCCTTTTCGGAGATAATAAGTACAACAGCGCTGGGGAGTGCTGGAGGGGGCCGGGGGGATGCCGCAACTCTTCCATCGGGGCGCGAATACTATCGCCCGCGCCAGCATTTACGGCGGACTTGGCATTATTGGTCTCTTCTTCTGGGTCATTTACGCCGTAAACGATTCTCCTTACTTTGATTTTGTCGGCGTGCCCCGCCCGCAGCCGGTGCAGTTCAGCCACAAACACCACGTGCAGGACGATGGAATCGACTGCCGCTACTGCCACACCACGGTCGAAACTCAGGCGTTCGCCGGGATGCCTCCCACGCACACCTGCATGACTTGCCACTCCGTGCTGTTTGCCGACAGCCCGGCGCTGGCGCCCGTGCGGCAGAGCTATGCAGACAACACGCCGCTAGCCTGGACGCGCGTCTACGACCTGCCCGACTACGTCTACTTCAACCACTCCATCCACGTGAACAAAGGCGTGGCCTGCATCACCTGCCATGGGCGCGTCGATGAGATGCCGCTGATGTGGCGGCAAAAGACGCTGCGCATGAACTGGTGCCTGAGCTGCCACCGCAGCCCGGAGCTGTTTGTCACCCCGCGGGAGCACGTGTTCGACATGACTTGGGTGCGCGACGGAGACCAGCGCGATATGGGCGCAAGGCTTGTGAAAGAGTACGACATCAAAAGACTCACGGATTGCTACACATGCCACCGATGAAAGACAACCGGCAGGAATTCTGGCGCGCGCTCGAACCGGTGGAGGAAACGGCGGAGTTCGGGGGCATAGATCGCCGGGAGTTCGCCCGCCTGATAGGGGCTTCGCTGGCCGCGTCGGGCCTTGCGGGCTGCGTGCGCCAGCCGCCCGAGCACATTCTGCCCTATGTCGATCAGCCGGAAGGCATGGTCCAGGACAAGCCTCTTTATTTCGCCACCGCAGTGCCGCTGCCCGGCTACGCCGCCGGCCTGCTGGTGAAGAGCGTGATGGGCCGCCCGATCAAGATTGAGGGAAACCCGCGGCACCCGGCTACCCTTGGCCGTTCCGATGCGTTCTCGCAGGCTTCTCTGCTGGGCCTCTACGATCCCGCGCGCCGAGGCGCGGTGTTGTACAGGAACCGGATCGACTCGTGGCCGTCGTTTCTCGCCGCGTTCACCAACGCGCTCGCGACACAAGCGGTGAAGAGAGGCGCCGGCTTGCACATCCTGACCGAAACGGTGATTTCGCCGGCGCTCGGCGACCAGCTCCGGCAGGTGCTCGAAAGATTTCCCGAAGCAAGGTGGCATCAGTGGGAGCCGGTTAACCGCGATAACATCCGCGCGGGATCCCTGCTCGCGTTCGGCAGCTATGTTCATACGATCTACGATTTCAGCAAGGCGGCGCGGATTCTCTCGTTAGGCTCCGATTTCCTGCTCTGCGGCGCGTATCCCTCCCGGTACGCGCGCGACTTCGCCAGCCGCCGCGGCGGGCGCGTTCCGCCGGATCAGGTGAACCGCCTGTACGCCGTCGAGACCGAATACTCCTCCACGGGCGCCTGCGCCGACCACCGGTTGCCGCTTCGCGACCGCGAAATGGAGAATTTTGCGCGGGCGGTTGCGCAAAGAGTGGGAGTGCCCGGCATCGCCGCGCCGGAGCTGAGCGATCCGAAACAGAGGAAGTGGGCGGAAGTCGTCGCTAAGGATCTGCTGCAGCACCGCGGAGCCTCCATCGTCATTCCGGGGAGAGAGCAGGCGCCCGCAGTACACGCGCTCGCGCACGCCATGAACCACCAGCTTGGCGCCGCGGGCACGACGGTGATCCACACCGATCCGGTCGAGATCACCCCGGTGGATCAGTTGGCATCGCTCCGGGAGCTGACCGACAGCCTGAGGGCGGGCCGCGTGGACCTGCTCGTGATTCTGGGCGGCAACCCGGTGTACACCGCGCCGGCGGATCTCGGCTTTGCCGATGCGCTCGCGAGAGCGCAAATCAGCGTGCACCTGGGCCAGTATGCAGACGAGACCGCAACCGCCTGCACATGGCACGTGCCGCAGACCCACTACCTGGAGGAGTGGAGCGACGCGCTTGCCTTCGACGGAACGGCGTCGATCATTCAGCCGCTCATCGATCCGCTGTACGGGGGAAAGACGGCGCACGAAGTGGCTGCCGCGATGCTCGGAATGCTCGACCGTCCTTCGCGCGAGATTGTGCGCGATTACTGGCGGCGGCGCTCGGCGGCAGCCGACTTCGAGCGGTTCTGGCGCGAGGCGCTGTATCTCGGCGTAGTTTCCGGCACGGCGCTTCCGCCCCGCACCGTCGCGCCGGTGAATCTCGCCGAACGCCTGCCACCTCCCCGGCCGCCGGCTGAGGAGGGCTACGAAGTGATCTTCCGCCCGGACCCGACCGTCTGGGACGGCAGGTTCGCCAGCAACGGCTACCTGCAGGAGCTGCCGAAACCAGTCAGCAAGCTAACCTGGGACAACGCGGTGCTCGTGAGCCCGGCGACCGCCTCGCGGCTGGGCGTCTACAGCTACGGCACGGTCGACGTGGAACTCGGCGGCCGTACGGTCCGCGGCACGATTTGGGTGCAGCCGGGCCACGCGGACGATTCGATCACCTTGACGCTCGGCTACAAGCAGGCGGCCAATGGATCCGAAGGGGGCAGCTACAACGCATATCAATTGCGTACTTCGAAAGATTTGTGGTCGGCTTCGGGGCTCCGGATCACGAAGACGGGCGGCGACTTCATGCTCGCCTGCACGCAGACGCACGGCGCGCTGACGGAACGCTACCCGGTGCGGGTGGGCACGGTCGAGGACTTCCGGACGAACCCGGACTTCGCCCACCAGGAACCGTTCGAGCACGCCCCACCGCCCGGCCACACGCTGTATCCGCCATGGAAGTACGAAGGCTACAAGTGGGGCATGGCGGTGGACCTGAACGCCTGCGTCGGCTGCAACGCGTGCGTGATGGCGTGCAACACCGAGAACAACATCGCCATCGTCGGCAGGGAGCAGGTCTACAAGTACCGCGAGATGCACTGGCTGCGCGTCGACCGTTATTACCACGGCGACGCAGGCAACCCGCGCGCGTTTTTCCAGCCGCTGATGTGCGTGCATTGCGAACTGGCGCCCTGCGAACCGGTGTGCCCGGTGGCGGCGACGCTGCACACCGAAGAGGGCCTGAACGCGATGGTCTACAACCGCTGCGTCGGCACGCGCTACTGCTCGAACAACTGCCCGTACAAGGTGCGCCGCTTCAACTTCCTGCTCTACACGGACTGGCACGCGGACAGCCTGGCGCTGATGCGCAATCCCGAGGTCACGCCGCGATCGCGAGGCGTGATGGAGAAGTGCACGTTTTGCATCCAGCGCATCGAGCGCGCGAGGATCGAGGCGAAGCTCGAAAACCGCCGCGTGCGCGACGGCGAGGTGGTGACCGCCTGCCAGCAGGCGTGCCCCACGGACGCGATCGTTTTCGGCGATTTGAACGACCCCTCGGCCCGGGTGAACCGGCTGAAGAGCAGCCGGCTCAACTACTCGCTGCTGGGTGAGCTGAACACACGCCCGCGGCTGACGCACCTGGCGAAGCTGGTCAACTTCAATCGTGAACTGGGCGAAGAGCCGATCCGGTTGAAGC
The DNA here is from genome assembly GCA_029776225.1 of Acidobacteriota bacterium. Classification (GTDB taxonomy): domain Bacteria; phylum Acidobacteriota; class Terriglobia; order Bryobacterales; family Bryobacteraceae; genus Fen-330. Next base: position 112,219 of record JAKOTR010000054.1, read on the forward strand.
CCGAGGAGCGAGGCGCCTGATGCCCGAGCGGCCAACCACAGGGCAACTGGTCCCGAGGCCACCCGTGATCGCGCCGGACTACACGCCCGGCAGCGTAACGGACGCGATATCCGAAATCGTGCTGAAGAAGCCGCACACCGTGCCGTGGCTGGCCGCGTTCGCCGTGACGTCGCTCGTGGTGCTCGGGTTTCTGGCCGGCATCGGCGTTCTGTTGTTTGTCGGCGTGGGGATCTGGGGCATAAACATTCCGGTGGCGTGGGGTTTCGCCATCACGAATTTCGTGTGGTGGATCGGAATCGGTCACGCGGGCACGCTGATTTCGGCGATTCTGCTTCTGCTGCACCAGGAATGGCGAAACTCCATCAACCGCTTTGCGGAAGCCATGACGGTGTTCGCGGTGACCTGCGCGGCGCTATTTCCGCTCCTGCACCTCGGGCGGGCGTGGCTGTTCTACTGGCTGATTCCCTATCCGAACCTGATGTCGCTGTGGCCGCAGTTCCGCAGCCCGCTCGTGCTGGACGTGTTCGCCATCAGCACGTACTTCACGATTTCGCTGTTGTTCTGGTACCTGGGGTTGATACCGGACTTTGCCACCCTCCGCGACCAGGCCACATCGCGCTTCCAGCGCATCTTTTACGGGATTTTCGCAATGGGATGGCGGGGAGCAGGCCGTCACTGGCACCACTACCAGATGGGCTACCTGCTGCTGGCCGGCCTGGCAACGCCGTTAGTGGTTTCAGTCCACAGCGTGGTCAGCATCGACTTCGCGTACGCGCTTCTTCCCGGGTGGCACTCCAGCATCTTTCCTCCATACTTTGTCGCCGGCGCCATTTACTCGGGCTTCGCCATGGTGATCACGCTGACGATTCCGCTGCGCAAATTCTACGGGCTCGATGGGCTGGTGACCGACCGCCACATCGACAACATGGCGAAGCTGCTGCTCGCCACCGGACTCGTCGTCGATTATGGCTACCTGATGGAAATGTTCACGGCCTGGTACAGCGCCGAGCGGTACGAAATGTTCACGTTGTACAACCGCATGACCGGTCCGTACGCCGCCGTGTTCTGGCTCGTGCTGGCCATCAATATCGGCGTGCTGCAACTGCTCTGGATACGCAGGGTGCGGAGGCATCTGCTTTCGCTGTTCGTCCTCTCGCTTGTCATACAGTCAGCCATGTGGCTGGAGCGGTACATGATCATCATCACGGCGCTGCATCGCGATTTTCTGCCCAGGTCGTGGGGGATGTTTGCGGGGACGTTCTGGGACTGGCTGCTGGTCATCGGCTCGATCGGGCTGTTTTTCTGGCTGTTCTTGCTGTTCGTTCGCTACATTCCGATGATTTCGATTTTTGAGGGCCGCGAAATGGTGCACAAAGCGGCTCGGGAAGCCGGCGTCCGGTAGCGCCGGCATGCGCCGATGAGCCTGCACGGACTGATAGCGGAATTTGAGAACTCGGAGGAGTTGCTGCACGCAGCGCGCAGCGCCCGCGCGGAGGGATATCGCCGGTTCGAGGCTTACTGTCCAGAACCGGTGGAGGGGCTGGCCGAGGCCATGGGACTGAAGGACTCCGGGGTGGCGTTCGCGGTGCTGTTCGCGGCACTGATCGGGGCGGCGATCGGATACATGCTGCAGTATTACGCGCTGGGGCTCGACTACCCGATCAACACGGGCGGCCGCCCGCTGAATAGCTGGCCGATTTTCATCGTGATCACTTTCGAGCTGGCCATATTGTTCGGCGGAATCGCGGCGTTCCTCGCCGTGCTGATTCTGAGCGGGCTGCCGCGCCCGTACCACCCGGTGTTCAACGTTCCGGGCTTCGAGCGGGTGTCGCGCGACCGCTTTTTTCTTGTGATCGAGTCGGCCGACGAACGGTTCGACGAGGAGCGGACGCGGCGCTTCCTGCTCTCATTGGGGCCGAGGGAGGTTTCCGAAGTTGCGGACTAGATGCGTACTGACGATGTGCGCCGTTCTGCTGCTCGCGTCCTGCCGCCGCGACATGCAGGATACGCCGCGCGCGAGGACGTTCCAGGAATCGAAGTTCTTCGATGACAGGATGTCGGCGCGTCCCTTGCCCGCCGGAACGGTGAGCCAGGACTACGGGAGTTACGACGAACTGCTGGAAACCGGAAAGATCGGGCAGCGCGTTTCCGAGGTGTTTCCATTTGAGATCACCGCGGAGGTGTTTGCGCGGGGACGGGAGCGCTTCAACATATTCTGCGCTCCGTGCCACGGCAGGACGGGCGACGGCGACGGCATGGTGGTGCGCCGCGGATTCCGGCGGCCTCCCTCGTATCACATCGAGCGCCTGCGCAATGCGCCCGCTGGCCACTTCTTCGACGTGATCACCAACGGCTACGGCTCGATGTACAGTTACGCCGACCGCGTGCCCGTTCGCGACCGCTGGGCCATCGCCGCGTACATCCGCGCGCTGCAACTCAGCCAGGGCGCGACCATCGCTGACGTTCCCGCGGACAAGCGCGCGGAGTTGACGGGCGGAGGGCCGCAATGAACAAGGTGCAGCGCATCAGCCTCATTGCCGGAGTTGCCGGGCTCGCGCTCTGCCTGATCGGCGTGATCGTCAACCCGGCGCAGTTCTTCCGCTCGTACCTGTGGAGCTGGATTTTCTGGTTGGGACTTTCGATCGGCTGCGGCCAGGTGCTGATGCTTCAATTCCTGATCACGAGCCGGTGGGGATTCCTCACTCGCAGCATCCTGGTGAGCGGCCTGCGGGTGCTGCCGCTGATGTTCCTGTTTGTTGTCCCGGTGATCGCCGGCATCCCCGCGCTGTACCCCTTCGCGATGCCGGACGTTGTTCGCGAGAGCGGCGCCCTGCAGTGGAAGGCGCCGTACCTGAACACCACTTTCTGGCTCGTGCGCGTGGCGGCGTACTTTCTCATCTGGTGGCTGATCGCCCGTCTGCTGTGCAAATGGACCGACGCGCTGGACCGCACGGGGGACTTGGAATACGTGATGAAAGCGCGGGCGCTGAGCGGGCCCGGCATCATCGCGTACTCGCTGGCAATGTCGTTCGCGGCGGTGGATTGGGCGATGGCGCTCGAGCCGGAGTGGTACTCGTCGATCTATCCGTCGTTTTATCTTGTGGGCCAGGCGCTTGCCGCCTTCGCGCTGGTAATCGTGGCGCTGCGCTATCTCGCGGAGGATCCGCCGCTTTCGGATCACGTCACGTCGAAACACTTCCACGACCTGGGCAATCTTCTTTTTACGTTCGTGATCCTCTGGGCTTATCTCCAGACGGCGCAACTAATCATCATTTGGGCGGCCAATCTGCCGCGCGAGATCATCTGGTATCTGAACCGGACTGTGGGCGGCTGGGCGTGGCTCACCGCCGCGCTGGCGGTCTTTCACTTCTTCGTGCCGTTTTTCATACTGCTGTCGCGAAAGGCCAAGCAGAATGCCCGCAAATTGGCCGTGATTGCGGCGTTCGTGTTCTTGATGCGCCTCGTGGACCACTTCTGGCTGATCGCGCCGGCGTTTTATCACGACTACGAACAGGGCATGGTTGTAAGTTGGCTCGATTTCGCGGCGCCTGTTGGATTGGGGGGCATCTGGGTGGCGTACTTCCTCCAGCAGCTCAAGAGCGCGCGGCTGGCGCCCGGACATGAATTCGAACTGGAACAGAGCCTGCAACGGGCGTAGCGGCGGGAGGTTGAGTGCCTGAACCGCAGCAACAGGGGCGCTATGAACGCAAAGACGTGGAAGGCACGCACGTCCTCCGCTTCTTTGCCGTGTTCTTTGTGGCGCTGGCCGTTTGCGTCGTCGCGCTGGTCTGGGTTTTCGGTCTGTTCAAGCTCGTCTACAACCCGGTGGGGCAGTTCGACGAATCGAGCCAGATTCCGCCGCCGCCGCACATACAGACTCAGCCGCAACAGGAGATGGAAATGCTGAGGTTGCGCGAAGAGCAAATTCTGAGCACTTACGGCTGGAAGGACGAGGCCGCGGGAACCGTGCGGATTCCGGTTGACCGCGCGATCGAACTGCTTTTGAAACGCGGACTGCCGGTACGGCGCGGGGGTGAAGTGCCGACAGCGCCGCGATACGCCGGCGCGCCCACGACGCATTCCGGATCGGCCCCGGAGAGGCGGCAACCATGACTTCTTTCGCGTTGTTTCTGGCGCTGCTCTCAACGGCTCCCACGACGGGCGCACCGCCCATCCTTCGCCGGGTCGGCTACGATCAGCGGCTCGGCGCGCGCGTGCCGCTTGATCTCGAGTTTCGCGACGAGGCCGGGCGGCCGGTGACGCTGGGACAGTACTTCGGAAAACGGCCGGTGGTTTTGGCGCTCGCCTACTACGAGTGCCCGAGCCTCTGCACTCTGGTGCTGAACGGAATGCTGCGCGCGTTCCGCATGCTGTCATTCAACGTCGGCGCCGAGTACGAAGTGATCGTCGTGAGCATCGATCCGCACGAGACGCCCGCGCTTGCGGCGCAGAAAAAGCAGACGTACCTCGAGAAGTACGGCAGGGAAGGCGCTGGCCGCGGGTGGCATTTCCTCACCGGAGAGGAGCCCTCGATCGCGGAACTGGCGGGCGCGGTGGGATTCCGCTACGCCTACGACGCCGCGAGCGGCCAGTACGCCCATCCTGCGGGCCTCGTTGTGCTGACCCCGGCGGGACAAGTGGCGCGCTACCAATTCGGAGTGGAGTTCTCGCCGCGCGATCTGCGGCTGAGCCTGATCGAAGCCGCGGACGAAAAGATCGGCACGCCGGTAGACGGCCTGCTGCTCTACTGCTTCGCTTACGACCCGGCGGCCGCAAAATACACTCCCGTTGTCATGAACCTGGTCCGCGCGGGCGGAGTGATTACGGTGCTGCTGCTGGGCGGGCTGATCGCCGTGCTGCTCCGGCGCGACCGCCTGGCCCGCGCACAGCTTCGCGTGAGGTGACATGGCCGGCGCCGCGCTTGCCGTTCCGTTCTGGCCGCCCCCAGCCGCGCAGTCGGCCACCGCGGTCGACCACCTCTTTATCTTTCTGCTGGCGATCTGCGGCACGGTGGCGGCAGGAATTTTCATAACGATTCTGTATTTCGCCGCCAGGTACCGGCGGCGTGCGGACGATGAAATCGGGAGCCTCCGGCCGAGCCCTCTCTGGGTGGAACTCACGTGGACCGCGATTCCAGCGGCGATTTTCCTGTTCATCTTCGGCTGGGGCGCAAGAGTGTATTTCTCGATCTACAGCCCGCAGGTGGGCGCGCTTCAGATCTACGTCGTCGGCAAGCAATGGATGTGGGAAGTCCAGCATCCGAACGGCCAGCGTGAAATCAACCAACTGCACCTGCCGGTAAACCGCCAGGTGCAACTCGTGCTGACGTCGCAGGATGTCATCCACAGCTTTTTCGTGCCCGCGTTTCGCGTCAAGCGGGACGCCGTTCCCGGCATGTACACCACCGTGCAGTTTCATCCCACCAAAGCCGGCGAGTATCACCTGTTCTGCGCCGAGTACTGCGGCACGGAGCACTCGCGCATGATCGGCACGGTCACTGTTATGGAGCCCCGTGACTACGAGCGGTGGCTGGCGGGCACGCCCCGCGGCGAACCGCTGGCCGCCACCGGAGAACGGCTTTTCACCAAGTACGGATGCGTGAATTGCCACGGCAACATCGCCCCGGCGCTGGACGGCGTGTACATGAAGGGCATCGGCCTGGCCGACGGCCGCGTGGTGACCGCTGACGATCAGTATCTGCGCGAATCGATTCTCGACCCCGGCGCGAAGATCGTCGGCGGTTTCCCGAACATCATGCCCTCTTTCCGCGGCGTCGTGAACGAGGTTGAGTTGCAGGCGCTGATCGAGTACCTCAAATCGCTCGGCGCGCCTGCCGCGGGCTACGCCGGGGAGGAACGCCGTCCCAGGAGACCGGTGACGAGGCCCTGATGAGCACACACCCCCATCTGCATCGCGACGACCCCAAAGATTACTTGCACTGCGAGTACGGGATCCGCTCCTGGCTGTTCACAACGGACCACAAACGCATCGCTATTCTCTACCTGGTCTCGATTACGCTCATGTTCTTTGTGGGCGGCGCGTTCGCCACGCTCGTCCGTTTGGAACTGATCACTCCTCAGAGCGACCTGCTCCAGCCGGAAACTTACAACCGGATGTTTACGATGCACGGCATCGTGATGGTCTGGTTTTTCCTGATCCCGTCCATTCCCGCTGTGCTCGGGAATTTTCTGATCCCAATGATGGTCGGCGCTCGGGACCTGGCCTTTCCGCGAATCAACCTTCTGAGCTGGTGGCTGTTTACGGCGAGCGGGGTGTTCGTGCTGATCACGATCTTCATTGGCGGGGTGGATACCGGCTGGACGTTCTACACGCCTTTCAGCACGTTCTACAGTAACAGCTACGCAGTCGCCGCCGCGCTTGCGATTTTCATCAACGGATTTTCGACCATTCTCACCGGGCTGAACTTCATCGTGACGGTTCACACCATGCGCGCTCCCGGCATGACGTGGTTGCGGCTACCGTTGTTCGTGTGGTCGAACTACGCCACCGCGGTGATCATGGTTCTGGCGACGCCGGTGCTCGCGATCACGCTGCTGCTGGTGGGCATCGAGCGCGTGTTCCGCGTGGGCATTTTCGATCCCGCGCTCGGCGGCGACCCCATCCTGTTCCAGCACCTCTTCTGGTTCTATTCGCATCCGGCGGTTTACATCATGATCCTGCCCGGAATGGGAGTGGTGAGCGAGCTGGTGACGGCATTCTCGCGCAAGCGCATCTTCGGCTACCACTTTGTGGCGTTCGCGAGCATGGCGATCGCGCTGTTCGGGTTTCTGGTCTGGGGTCATCACTTATTTGTTTCTGGGCAATCGCTCTATGCGGGGCTGGTCTTCTCGCTGCTGAGTTACCTGGTGGCGGTTCCCTCAGCCATCAAGGTATTTAACTGGACGGCCACTCTGTACAAGGGTTCCGTCCTCCTGGCGACCCCGATGCTATATGCGCTCGCTTTCATCGGCCTGTTCACGATGGGCGGGCTTACGGGGCTGTTTGTGGCGGCGCTGGGAGTAGATGTGCACGTCCACGACACTTACTTTGTCGTCGCCCACTTCCACTACATCATGGTCGGCGGGATGGTCACGGCGTACATGGGAGGGCTTCATTTCTGGTGGCCGAAGATCAGCGGGCGCATGTATCCGGAGGGTTGGGCAAAAATCGCGGCCGGGCTGATCTTCTTCGGGTTCAACCTGACCTTCTTCCCGCAGTTCGTCCTGGGTTATCTCGGGATGCCGCGGCGCTACGCCACCTACCCGCCCGAGTTCCAGGTGTGGAATGTGCTCTCCACGGCGGGCGCTTCGATTCTGGCCGTTGGGTACGTTGTGCCTCTGTTCTATCTCTTCTGGTCGATGCGCTACGGGAAAATCGCGCCGCGGAATCCCTGGCGGGCGAGCGGGCTTGAATGGGAGGAAGCGGACTCTCCGCCAATCAAGCACAACTTTGAAGAGGTTCCCACGGTGACCAAAGAGGCGTATCACTACCACGAGGGGGTGCGGCTTGGTTGAAGCGGAACCTGTCGGGCCGCATCACACCCCTCTGCGCGAGCAGTTCGAGGCGCTCGGCCAGCAGCGCGAAGCGGATACGCTCGGCATGTGGGTGTTCCTCTCGACTGAAATTCTCTTTTTCGGCGGGGTGATCACGTCGTACATGATCTACCGTTCCCTTTTTGCGCCGGCGTTCCACATTGGCAGCGGGCATCTCGACCTCGTGTCGGGTACGGCGATGACGGTAATTCTGCTGGCCAGCAGCTTCACCATGGCGCTTTCGGTTCATGCGGCCGAGCACGGGCTGCGGCGCCGGCTAATGCTGTGCCTCGCCCTTACGCTGGTTCTCGGGCTCGCCTTTCTCGGCCTCAAGGCGCACGAATACTACCACGTCTACCAGGAGAGGCTCGTCCCGGGGAGCCGGTTCCACTTGGAGGGACCCCATGCGCGCGAGGTGCAGCTATTCATGATGCACTACTTCATCATGACCGGCATGCACGCCCTGCACATGATCATCGGGGCGGGGATGCTTATCTTCCTTATTACTTACGCCGCTCGCAATACTTATAAGAACTATACAGTGGAGATCTGCGGGCTTTACTGGCACTTTGTCGACATAGTCTGGTTGTTTTTATTTCCGCTGCTCTATTTATTCGAGCTGCGAACCCGGTGAGGATAGCGCCATGCCAAGATTAGCCAGCCCACGTACGTTCTTGAAAGTTTTCATCGCGCTGCTGGCGCTGACCGCGCTCACCACCGGCGCGGCCTTCGTTCCGCTCGGGCCTTTCAACGACGCCGTCGCCCTTCTCATAGCGGCTTCAAAGGCCACGCTGGTGGTGCTGTTCTTTATGAACGTGAGGTACTCGAGCAGGCTCACCTGGGCCTTTGCCGTTGCCGGCTTCTGCTGGCTGGCGGTCCTGCTCGGCCTCAGCGCGACAGACTTTTTCACGCGGCACTGGATTCCAAGTCCGTCCGCGTTCCCGTGGCGTTAGCGGTCAGGCAGTTTCGAAGCGAACCGGTAGTTGCCCGATGTCAGCTCGAAGATGGCTACGCCCTTTTCCTGCCCCACAGCTTTCACACCCTGGGCGCGCGCAACCGGGCGTCCGCTCTCGGTGACGGCGTCCGGCGCGGCGCTCGGCAGGTGAAGCACGGCGGTCGTGCCGGGCGGAACGGTGACGTCCATGTTCAGCGTGCCGTTCCGAATCTCCCAGTTGCTCACGATCGGGCCGTGGATGGAGTTGTACCGCGTGCGCGCGAACGTGAGGTCGCCCACCAGGGCGGGCTTCAGGATGAAGCGGCGGAATCCCGGAGCCTTCTCGTCGATTCTGATGCCGCCAATGCCCTGGATGAACCAGGAGCCGATCGAGATCAGCGTGTCGTGAATATACGACCCGCCCGACCAGTTCTCCCAGGAGGTTGTGGCGCCCTGCTCGAGCATGTAGCCCCAACTCGGGTAAGTCCGCTTCGAGGTCATCAGGTAAATGAGGTCGTTGCGGTCGTCCTCCATCAGTTGCTTGAGGAGGAAATACGTGCCGTGCATGCCGCTGTCGAAGTGGCCCTTGTCCTTCACCGCAATGGTGTGCTCGAGATTCTTCATCACCGCCTCGCGCACGTCCGGCGGAGCGATTCCGAGCAGGAGCGCCAGCGAGAGATAGGGCTGCTCGCCGGTGGCGTAGCTGTTGTTGGCGGGGTCATAGAAGCGCTGGTGCAGCGTGCGCTGGAGCGCGTCCGCCCGCTGTGTGTACAGCGCCGCGTCCGCCGGCCGGTTGAGAATCTCCGCGATTCTGGCGGCCAGGCGCAGCGTGTAGAGATAGTGCGCGTTGTTGATGAACCGGGCGCTGACTTCGTGCCGCGAGAGATCCCTGCGGCCCTCCTTGCGCGGTGTCACCCAGTCGCCCAGGTAATTCCACTGCGGCATCTTGATCCCGATGCTGATGTACGGCTCAAGGATGCCGTCCTTCACCTTGGAGTTGGCGAAGTTCAGCCACTTCTGGATCATCTCGTAGTTGGTTTCGAGAACCCGCTTGTCGCCGTAATGCAGATAAACCTGCCAGGGCATGGTCACGACGAAACCGCTCCACATGGGCCCGCCGCCGCCCTGGTCCGGATAGTTGGGGGCCGTATACGGGAGATCGCCGGACTGCGGATCCTGCGCATCACGCCAGTTCGCGGCCCACCGGCTGTACAGACCTCCGGTATCGAAATTGAACAGGCCGGTCTCAAGCGACGTACCCGCGTCGCCGCCGTAGCCGAGCCGCTCGCGCGTGGGGCAATCCACCACGTAGCCGCCCAGGCTCAGGCATTCGAATGTCCACGTGACCATCCGGTAGATGCGGTTCAGCAGGTCGTTCGAGGATTCAAATTCGCCCGCGCGCCCGTAGGCGGTGCGGATGAAATGACCCGTAATGTCCGCGGCGCTGGGCTCCTGATCCAATCCGGTGACGTGAGCCCAACGGAACGCGTGATAGTTGAAGCGCGAACGGATGAGCTGCCCCGCCCCCGCGCGGGTGATGTACTCATCCCGCTGGTTGTAGGTACCGTAGCGATTGCGGACCGGCGGGCGGGTATCGGCGTACTCGATCTTGATGGTGCGCCCCGCCTCTATGTTGGCCGGCAGGCGCAGGTCCAGCCAGCCGGTGTAATTCTTGCCCATGTCGATCAGCCAGCCGCCCGCGGCTGACTTTTCAATCTTCACCGGCTTGAGCGTTTGCAGGATGCGGTTGGGTTCAACCATGTCGGCGGAGGTCCTCACCTTCGGAGGATCGAACAACGCCGCGGCCTCCCAGCCGGAATCGTCCAGTTTGACGCTGTTCCAGCCCTCGACTTCCAGGCGCGCATCGTAGCGCTCCCCGCCGTAGTCGCCGAACGCCGTGCCCCGGCCCAGCGGAGTAATGGGGCTGGCCTTCACTTTCCACGTGGCGTCCGTGCCCACCTTGACTTCCTGGCCGCCGGCCAGGGTGATATCGAACTGCGCGCGCACGAGCGGGCCGTCGTGGATCACGCCCGGGTGCCCGCGAACGTACCATCCGCGCCCCAGCCACAAGGCCAACGTGTTATCGCCCTGGACCAGGTAGTTGGTGATGTCGTGCGTCACATACCAGTTGCGCTTGGAGTAGTCCACTACCGTCGGCATGAGGACGTAGTCGTCCACCTTTTTGCCATTGACGTAGAGTTCGTAGTAGCCCAGCGCGTTCACGTAGGCGGTGGCTCGCTGCGGCTTGCCCTCAAGCCGCACGTTCTTGCGCAGCCAGGGGAACGGCAGCGGCGTACCCTCTTTCACTCCGCTGGGATGCCGCATGCCGATCCAGCGCGCCCACCAGTCGGATTCCTTGAGCAGGCCCATGGACCAGTACGCGGGGCGGCTCCACGCCGAGGCGCGGCCTTTCTCGTCCCAGACGCGCACCTTCCACCACACCCGCTGGCCCGAGGTCAGCGGCTGGCCGGCGTACTCCACAAACGTTGTGTTGCCCGACGCCGTTTTGCCGGAGTCCCAAAGATCGCCCCGGTTCTTCTGGAGGTTTTCCAGGCTGCTGGCTACCAGCACGTGGTACGCGCTCTGCTGGCGCCCGCGCGGGCCGGGCGTCAACTGCCAGGACAGCCGCGGCTTCTCCACGTCGATACCCAGGGGATTGACCAGATACTCGCACCGCATGTTTTGAACGGCCAACGTTTGGCCGGAAGCCAGCGGCGCCAAAGCCAGAAGTGCGATTATGATTCCTCTCATACGAGCACACATCTCCGCTCGCATGATTCTCTCTAGTGGAGGAAACATGTGTCAAGCGGGTGCCCGCCGATAACCGGATTAAGAAATGGACTTCAAACTCGCGAACGCGCGGAAAACTTGAGGCGGGCAAGGAGTATCATAGCGGGTATCACGGTACTTGCGAGGCGATCGGAGTGGCGGTCGCCCGAATTCAACGAGGGGCTTTGCCAGTGTGGCGTCTGGGATGTCTGCTCATCCTTTCCGCGGCTGCGTTCGCTCAGCCGTCCATCCGCTTAATCAAGGTGGGCGGGGGCTTCAGCCAGCCGTCTCATATCACGGGCGCGGGCGACGGCAGCGGCCGTCTGTTCATCACCGAGCAGCGCGGGCGCATCCGTATCCTGCACAACGGCGCTGTTCAGCCCGAGCCGTTTCTGGACATTTCCGAGAAGGTCCGTTGCTGCGGTGAACGCGGCCTGCTCAGCACCGCATTTCCGCCCGACTACGCGGAGAGCGGGGAGTTTTACGTCTATTACACGAATCTGGCCGGCGACATCGTCGTCGCGCGCTACCGGCGCGGCGCTTCCGCTGATGTGGCCGATCCGGCGAGCGAAACCATCCTGCTGACGATTCCCCACCGCCAGTTCGCAAACCACAACGGCGGCCAGCTTGCTTTCGCCCCCGACGGCGCGCTCATGATCGGCACGGGAGACGGAGGGGGCGGCGGCGACCCGCTCGGCAACGCGCAGAACCCCGCCTCGCTGCTCGGCAAGCTGCTGCGGATGGACGTGAAACGCGGCTCGTTGAACCCTGAAATCGTGGCGATCGGCCTGCGGAATCCGTGGCGCTTCTCGTTCGACCGCGCGACCGGCGACCTCTACATCGCCGATGTCGGGCAGGGCCAGTATGAAGAGGTGAATTTCCAGCCCGCGGGCGAAACCGCTGTACGAAATTACGGCTGGAACATCATGGAGGGCTTGCACTGCTTTCAGCCGGGGTGCAATCCAGCCGGCCTTACCCTGCCGGTGGCCGAATACAGCCACAACGCGGGCGACTGCTCCGTCACCGGCGGCTTTGTCTACCGCGGCACGCGCTATCCCAGCCTCCAGGGGATTTATTTCTACGGCGACTATTGCAGCGGGCGCATACGCACCCTGACCCGCGCGAACGGCGCCTGGCAAAGCGCCGTCGCCTTGCAAACAAACCTCCTCATTTCCACCTTCGGCGAGGACGACTCCGGGGAACTGTACGTCGCCGACCACGGGAGCGGGGACATCTACCAGATCGCCGGCGGCCCGCCCGCATTTCAAGCCGCCGGCGTGGTGAACGCCGCCAGCTACGAGCCGGGCATCACCCCGGGCGGCATCGCCGCGCTGTTCGGCTCGGGACTGACCACGGTACAGGGAATCGTCGAGGGAGGCGATCCCCTGCCCCGCCAGTTGCTCAATACCTCTGTCACGGTGAACGGCATAGCCGCTCCGCTGTTCGCGGTGGCTTTCGTGAACGGGCAGGAACAGATCAATTTCCAGGTCCCCTACGAGATTCCGGCGGGCGGAAAAGCAACCGTGGTAGTGACCAACAACGGCATGGCGAGCGCGCCGGTCGAGGTTGACGTCTTTCCGGTTCAGCCAGGAATCTTTACAACCGACGGCGAGCGCGCAGCGGCGCTGCACGGCTTCACACTCGAGCCCGTTACGGCGGCGAATCCCGCCTCCCCCGGCGAGGTGATCGCGCTTTACGCGACCGGCCTGGGTCCGGTGGATAATCCGGTGGAAACGGGCGCGCTCGCGCCGCTGGCGCCGCTTTCGCGAACCGCGCTGCAGCCGCTGGTGACCATCGGCGGGCAGGACGCGGCGGTGGAGTTTGCCGGACTGGCGCCTTTATTCGCGGGTCTTTACCAGTTGAACGTGCGTGTGCCCGCGGGCGCGGCGGCGGGAGAGTTGGAGGTCGTGATCACCTCGGGAGGCCGTTCCAGCAGGCCCGCCAAGATCCCGGTGGGCCCGTAGCCCCGGGGCCGTGCCGAGGCCATGCAACCATCACTTTCCCGGCCTGCTTGCTATGATGGACTCTATCGGCAGCAAGCTTACAATTCCAAGACTTTATCCCATTTTGGACACCGAGGCGCTTTCGCGCCGGGGGTGCCCTGTAGAAACGGCCGCGGAAGCGATGCTGGAGGGAGGGGCGCGCATTTTGCAGTTCCGCCATAAGGGCCACTATTCGCGCGCCGTCTTTGAGCAGTGCGAGCGCGTTGCCGAACTGGCCCGCCGCGCGGGCGCCCTATTTATCGTCAACGACCGCGCCGACTTCGCGCTGCTCGTCGACGCCGGCCTGCACGTGGGCCAGGACGATTTGCCGCCCTGCGACGCGCGCCGCCTGATCGGACCCGGCCGCATCCTCGGCTTCTCAACCCATAACCCCGCTCAGTTGGCCGCCGCCGCTTCCGAACCGCTCAACTACGTGGCTTTCGGTCCCGTCTTTGCAACCCGGTCGAAGCAGAACCCGGACCCCGTCGTTGGTCTGGCCGGGCTTGCGGAGGCAAAGCGGCAAATCAGCCTCCCCCTGGTGGCCATCGGCGGGATCACACGCGCCAACGCGCGCGAAGTGCTGGCCGCCGGGGCGGATTCGGTGGCCGTGATCCAAGACCTGCTGCCGGATCCCTGCGATTTCCAGAACCTTCGCGCCCGGATAGAAGAATGGCATCGACTGGTGAATCAGTAACCACGCCCGGTCTCATCAAAGGCCTGGGCCTGCTCGACGCCACAACCCTGGTGATGGGCTCAATGATCGGCTCGGGCATTTTTATTGTGACGGCCGACATTGCCCGGCAGGTCAATTCGCCTGGCCTGCTCATGATGACCTGGGTGATCACCGCCGTGCTCACCACCATCGCGGCGCTCAGCTATGGCGAGCTTGCCGCCGCCATGCCGCAGGCCGGAGGCCAGTATGTGTATCTCCGCGAAGCCTTCGGGCCGCTCAGCGGCTTCCTGTACGGCTGGACGCTTTTTCTGGTGATCCAGACGGGCACGGTGGCCGCGGTCGCCGTGGCGTTCGCCAAGTTTGCCGGGGTCTTTTTCCCGTGGATTTCCACGCAGAACAGCCTGCTTAGCTTCGGCCGCTTCGGCATCAACACGCAGCAGCTTGTCGCGATTTCGATGCTGGTTCTGCTCACCTGGGTCAATACGCGGGGCATCCGCACCGGCGCGGCGGTTCAGAACACGTTCACCATCGCCAAGGTAGCGGCGCTGCTCGGGCTGATCGGCTTCGGAGTGTTCGCGCGCAACCCGGAAGCCGTTCAGACCAACTTCGGCGACTTCTGGGGGAATGCCGGTTGGGGATTCGACACCGTGCGGCTGGTGGGGGTGGGGATGGTTGGCGCGCTGTTCTCTTCCGACGCCTGGAACAACGTCACCTTCACGGGGGCTGAGGTCCGCAACCCGCGGCGCAACGTGCCGCTTGCGCTGGTGCTCGGCGTCGGCCTGGTTTCCCTGCTCTACTTGGCGTGCAATCTGGTCTACCTGAGCGTGCTGCCGCTGGACGCGATCAAGAACGCTCCGGAGGACCGGGTGGCCACCGCCGCCGCCTCCGTGATGTTCGGGCCGGTTGCGGTTCAAATCATGGCTGCCGCCATCATGGTCTCCACGTTCGGCTGTTTGAACGGGATGATCCTGGCCGGCGCGCGGGTTTACTACGCGATGGCGCTCGACAAGCTGTTTTTCAGCCCGGTCGCGAAGCTGCACCCGCGCCGCCGCACCCCCGTCGTCTCGCTCACCGTGCAGTGCGTGTGGGCCTGCCTGCTCACCCTGAGCGGCACGTACAGCGATCTGCTCGACTATGTTATATTCGCCGTTCTGCTCTTCTATATCCTGACGATAGCCGGGATTTTCGTACTGCGCCGCACCCGGCCGGATATGGAGAGACCGTACAAGGCGTTCGGGTACCCCGTGCTGCCCGCCGCCTACATTGCGATCGCCGGGCTGATCGAGGTCGTGCTGCTGCTGTACAAGCCGAATTACACGTGGCCGGGACTGATCATCGTGCTTTTGGGCGTTCCAGTTTACCTTGTCTTGTGGCGGCTGCGCTCGAAGCCGGCAGGAGTCTGAATGGCAACGAGTACTCTGTTTCAAAGAAAATCTCTCAGCGAGTTGCATGCGGAAGCCGAAGGCCACGCGCTGAAGCGCGAGCTCGGGCCGATGAACCTGATCGCGCTCGGCATCGGCGCCATCATCGGCGCGGGCCTGTTCTCGCTCACCGGACTGGCCGCGGCCCAGAACGCCGGTCCCGCCGTGGCCATTTCCATGGTCGTGGCTGCCATCGGGTGCGCTTTGGCCGGGCTCTGCTACAGCGAGTTCTCCTGCATGATCCCGGTCGCCGGCAGCGCGTACACCTACGCCTACACCACGATGGGCGAGTGGCTGGCATGGATTATCGGTTGGGACCTTGTGCTCGAATACGCCGTCGGTGCGGCTACCGTCTCCATCAGTTGGTCCGGCCACGTCGTTTCGCTGCTCCATGATTTCGGCATCCACTTGCCCCCGCAGCTCGTATCCTCGCCTCTGGAAGCGCTCAGGCTGTCCGACGGAACGACGGTGCAGGGCATCATCAATTTGCCGGCGGTGTTCATTGTGCTGGTGATCTCCGCCCTGCTGATGGTGGGAATCAAAGAATCGGCCCGGACCAACGCCGTCATCGTGGTGATTAAAGTCGCGGTCGTGCTGGTGTTCATCGCCATCGGCTACTTCTACATCAACCGCGCCAACTACGAGCCCTTCATTCCTGCCAACCAGGGAGCGTTCGGGAAGTTCGGCTGGTCCGGCATCATGGCGGGGGCGGGCACCATCTTTTTCGCGTACATCGGATTCGATGCGGTCTCCACGGCGGCCCAGGAGGCAAGGAACCCGCAAAGAGACATGCCCATCGGCATCATCGGATCGCTGGCGATCTGCACGGTGCTCTACGTGCTCTTCTCGATCGTGCTCACAGGCATGGTGCCCTACCAGCAACTGAACGTCGCAGCGCCGGTGGCCGTGGCGATCGACGTCACCCAGAAGCCCTGGCTGATGACGCTGATCAAGCTTGGCATCATCGCCGGATTCACCTCCGTCATTCTGGTCATGCTGCTGGGCCAGTCCCGCGTGTTCTACTCGATGTCGCGCGACGGGCTGGTTCCCAAGGTGTTCTCCGACATCCACCCCAAGTTCCGCACCCCCTGGCGCTCCAACATGCTGTTCGGGCTGTTCGTCGCCGTGCTGGCTGCTTTTCTGCCTTTGCAGATAGTCGGCCACATGACCAGCATCGGGACGCTGTTCGCTTTTGTGATCGTCTGCGGCGGCGTGTGGATCATGCGGAAAACGCAGCCCCACGTGAGGCGTCCGTTCCGGACACCTCTCGTTCCGCTCGTGCCCATCCTCGGCATGGGCTGGAATCTCGCGATGATGTATTCGCTTGGCCCGGACAACTGGACGCGGCTCATTCTCTGGCTGGTGATCGGCCAGATCATTTTCTTCGTCTACGGACGCCGGCACAGCACTTTGCGGCATGGCAAGACCGTCGCTTACACGCTCCTTGACCGCGTGCTCACCTTCGCCAACATCGGCTTCCTGGTAGGCGGAACGGTGGGCTACCTGACGCGCCCGGGGAACCTCGGCTTCCAGACCGTGATCGAGCGCGGCATCAATCTGCAGGATCCCGCTCTCGTCGCCCTGGCCCACGCGTCGTTCAACTCGATGGTGACGGGAGCCTTTGTGGGAGCCGCCGCCGGCGCGTTGTTCGGCTACCTGCTTCACAAGCTTCAGGGCGAGAAGATCCCCGTCGAGAGCTGAAGCGCGCGGCTTAAATCAGGGCCGCGACGGCGGCGCGGATCATTTCCACGAGCGGGCCGGGGTTGATCCCCAGCCAGATGAGCAGGACGGCAAGGACCGCGAGCGCGCCGCCGCCGGCCGCCGGCAGAACTGCGAACTCCGGCGCTTCCGGTTCGCGCCTCTCGTACATCACGAACAGCACACGCAGGTAGTAGAAAAGGCCGATGGCGCTGGTCACTACCAGGATGATGATCAGCGCCCAGATGCTCGCGGCAGCGCCCGCCGCCACAACGTAGAACTTGCCGATGAAACCGGCGGTGAGCGGCAATCCGGCGAGCGAGAGCAGCATGGCGGAGAAGACGGCGGCCAGCGCCGGTCTGCGCCAGAACAGGCCGCGGTAGTCCTCCAGGCGGTCG
This sequence comes from Acidobacteriota bacterium, assembly GCA_029776225.1. GTDB lineage: Bacteria > Acidobacteriota > Terriglobia > Bryobacterales > Bryobacteraceae > Fen-330. Next base: position 129,626 of record JAKOTR010000054.1, read on the forward strand.
GCGTCGCGCTCGCGCGTGGAAAGGACGGTGACGCAGCCGAACGCGCCGAGCGTGGTCACGAAGTACGCCGTCACGTAAAAAGTTGCCGCCGCCGCGCCCTCGGATCCACCCGCCAGAAACGCCACCAGCATGTAGCCGAGATGCGCGATGGAGGAATAGGCGAGAATCCGCTTGACGTTATCCTGAAGCAGAGCGAGAAAATTGCCGGTCACCATGGAGGCAATCGCAATAATGGCGATGACGATCATCACCGGACTGAGGCCGCGGCTCTCCGAGGAATAGAAATACCTGAGCAGCAGGGCCAGCATTCCGCCCTTGGAAACCGTGGCGACGAACGCGGTGACCGGCGCGGGCGCGCCCTCGTATACGTCGGGGGTCCAGAGGTGGAACGGAACAACGGCCAACTTAAAGCCGATGCCAGCGAGGATGAGCACCGAGCCCGGAACCACCAGCGCAAAGCTGGCGCCGCCCAGCCGCGCGGCGATCTCCCCGAAAGACATCGCGCCGAGATCGAAATAAATCAGCGCCATCCCGAACAGCAGGAACGAGGACGACGCACCCGCCAGCACCAGGTACTTCAAACCGGCTTCAACCGGCCGTTTCCGTGCCGCCAGAAAAGCGATCAAACCGTACAGCGGAACGCTGAGGATTTCCAGGCCCAGAAAGAACGAAGCGTAATGGCTGCTGGAGGCCAGCACGGCCGAGCCGAACGCGGCTGCGGTGAGCAGAATATAAAGCTCCTCGCGGTTGATCGTCTGGAGTTCGAGATATCCGTAACTGAGCAGAACCACGGCGAGGGTGGCGGCCGCGATGAGTCCCGTGTAGAAGAGCGAATAGGCGTCGACGACGATCAGCGGCGTGACCTGGCGGGGAGCTGCGTTCGCCGCCGCCCCGAGCAGAACGAGTGAAACAACCAGACCCGCGATTGCCGCCGCCGCGGCCGCCCAGTGCGAGCGGCGGATCATGATCGACACCATCACCGCGAGCGGAGTGAGCGCCAGCGCGATGAGCGGAGAAAGCGCGAGGAAGTCCGAACCGCTCACCGCCGCGCCTCCTGCTGCGCAACCGCCGGGCTGGGCGAAAAGGCGTCGAGTACCGGCTGCGGGTAAAGCCCCAGCCAGAGCAGCACAACCGACATAGCGCCGATTACCAGGGCCTCGCGGGCATTGAGGTCGGGCAGACGCCATTGATGTACGTTCGGCCCTTGAAACACGCGCTGCACGAGTCTCAGCGCGTAGAGTGTCGCCCCGAGCACTCCCGCCGCCGCGAGCACGGCGAGCACGCGGCTTACGGGCCATGTGCCTAAGAGCACCAGGAACTCACCGACGAAGTCGCCCAGCCCTGGCAGGCCGAGCGAACCTAGCGCGAAGAACAGCGCCGCGCCGCCCATCTTCGGCATCGTGTCCCAAAGGCCGCCCATGCGGCCCATCTCTCGCGTGTGTATGCGGTGCTGCACCGCACCGGCGATGACGAATAGCGCGCCGGTGCTGATGCCGTGCGCCAGCATCGTGACAACCGCGCCGGTCAAGGCCAGCGGCGTGAACGCGAATACGCCGAGCAACACGAATCCGAGGTGGCTGATGCTCGTGTATGCCACAAGGCGCTTGAAATCGGTCTGACCGAAGGCAGCAATCGCGCCGTAGAGAATTCCAACCACACCTAACACCATCGCGGCCGGAGCGAATGCGCGGGCCGCGTCGGGGAACAGCGGAAGGATGAAGCGAATCAGGCCGTACCCACCGGTCTTGAGCAGCAGGCCGGCCAGGATCACGCTGCCGGCGGTGGGCGCTTCCGTATGCGCGTCGGGAAGCCACGAATGCAGCGGAACCATAGGCAGCTTGACCGCAAAGGCGATGAAGAAACCCAGCATCACCCATGTGGCCGTGCCCGGCGGAATCGGCGTGTTCAACAGCGCGAGGTAGTCGAACGTGTAGACGCCGGTGGCACTGTGGTGCAAAAAGAAGAGCGCCAGGATCGCAATCAGCATCAGCAGTCCGCTAAGCTGCGTGAAGATGAAAAACTTCACCGCCGCGTAGACCCTGCGCCCGTGCCCCCAGATGGCGATCAAAAAGTACATCGGCACTAGCATCAGCTCCCACGCGAAATAGAACAGGAACAAATCAAGCGCGAGAAACACACCGGCGATGCCCGCCAGAATCCACATCAGATTGAGATGGAAGAACCCGACGCCTTCCCGGATTTCAGTCCACGAAACCAGCACGGAAACGATGCCGAGGAAGAAGGTGAGCGTCACGAGCAGCAGGCTGAGCCCGTCCATGCCGAGGTGGAAACTGATGCCAAATTCGGGTATCCACTCGCGGCGCCACTCGACGATCCAGACGGGGCGCCCGGCAAGGCTGAGGGTTCCGGCGTGGCGGACCCAGAGCGCGACCGCGATCGCAAAGTCGGCCGAGACCGCGGCGAGCGAAACCCAGCGCGCGGCGGGCTTGCTCCAGCGTCCGGCAAGGCCCGCCACCGCGCCCGCGGCAATCGGAATCACAATGAGCCAGAGCAGAATCATAGAAAAAGGGCAATCGCCACAAGAACAATCACGCCGGCCGCGATTCCGGCGGCATACCGGCGCAGCAGGCCGGTTTGCGTGCCGCTGAGCAGTTTCCAGCAGAGCGCCGCAAGAGCGGCCATGCCGTTGTAGATCGGATCGAAAACGTCCTTCCGGTTGACGCGCGCCATCCCCTCGACGGGACGCACGAAAACGCGGCCATACAGCCAGTCGAACCCCCAGCCCGCGAACCACCAGTTGTGCAGCGCCCTGCCAAGGGGAGCGGCGGCGATGGCGGCGGCATAATCGCGGCGGCGGTGGAAAAAGAAATATGCGAGGTACAAACCGAAGAGGAACGCGCCCGCGGCGGTCACGGCGGAGATGGTTTCGGTGAGCGCGCCAGTGTGATACTCAATGAACGGCGGCAGCGCCGGGGTGAGGAATGAGAAGAAACCCGGCACCCACGCTCCTGCGATCGAGAGCACACTCAGCACCGCGAGCGGAACGATGATCGCCGCGCCGGGGCGTTTTTCGATTTCCGTCCGCGCTTCGCCGAAAAAGACCAGGAAGACGGCACGGAAGATATACAGCGAAGTGAGGAAAACGCCCAGAATGGCCGCCAGCCACAACCCGGCGCCGCCGCCCTCCGACACCCAGGCGTCCCAGATGATGCGGTCCTTGCTGTAAAAGCCCGCGGTGATGAGCGGCAGTCCGGCAAGCGAGGCCCCGCCGATCGTAAAGGTCCAGAACGCGATCGGGAGCCGCCGGCGCAGGCCTCCCATGCGGAACATGTTGTGCTCGTGATGGAGCGCGTTGATCACGACTCCCGCGGCCATGAACAGCAGCGCCTTGAAGAACGCGTGCGTCATGAAATGGAAGATGGCCGACGCCCACGCTCCCACTCCGAGCGCAAGAAACATATAGCCGATCTGGCTGATGGTGGAATAGGCCAGGACGCGCTTGATGTCGTGCTGCGTGAGCGCACTGAAGCCGGCCAGAAGGAGAGTAGCCGCGCCGATCACCGCGACGGCCGTCATCACCGGCGGCGCCAGGATAAAGAGACGGTGGGTGCGAGCAATGAGGTACACTCCGGCGGCGACCATGGTGGCGGCATGAATCAACGCGCTGGTCGGAGTGGGGCCGGCCATCGCGTCGGGAAGCCAGGTCTGCAACGGAAGCTGCGCCGACTTGCCCACCGCTCCGCCAAGCAGCAGCGCAGCCGAGGCAACGGCAAGCCCCGAGCCGACGGGCCATTCGGCGAGCGCGCGCCGCATGACTTCCTGGATATCGAGCGTGCGCAGATTGGTGAACAGGATAAACAGCGCGACGAGGAACGCCGTATCGCCAACGCGCGTGACGATGAACGCCTTCTGTCCGGCTGCGCCGTTGGCCGGGTCCCGATACCAGAATCCGATCAGCAGGTAACTGCACAGGCCCACGCCCTCCCAGCCGAGCAGCAGCAGCAACAGGTCGCCCGCAAGCACGAGCGTAACCATCGAGGCGACGAACAGGTTCATGTACGCGAAGAAGCGGCTGTAGCCGTCGTCACCCGCCATGAACTCGGTGGAATATACGTGAATGAGGAAGCTCACGAAGGTGACCACCAGCATCATGACGAGCGAGAGCGGATCGAGCCGCAGAACGATCTGCGGTTCGAAGCCGGAAGCCGACATCCACGTCCAAAGCACCTGCGTATAGGCGTTGCCGCCCGGCGGATTGGAGAGGAACGCCGCCGCCACGAGCATCGACACGGCGGCCGAGGCGCCGATGGAGCCTGCGCCGAGCGCAGCCACCGCCCTGTCCGGCATGCGCCGCCCGAACAGCGCGAGAACGGCGAAACTCGCCAGCGGCAATGCCGGAACCAGCCAAAGCAGTTCGAGCATGTCAGCCTTTCATCTCACTCGCCGCGTCGGTGTCCAGCGTTTTGTACAGGCGCTGAAGCCCGAGCACCAGCGCCAGCCCGACCGAGACCTCCGCCGCGGCCATCGCAAGGATGAACATGAACATTACCTGCCCGTCGGGTTGCGCCCAGCGCGCGCCCGCGACGATGAACGCCAGCCCGGCGGCGTTCAGCATGATCTCGATCGACAGCAGAATAAAGATGATGTTACGGCGCACCAGCAGGCCGATCAGTCCCAGCGCGAACAGCACTCCTGCCAACAGCAGTCCGTCTTTCATCGAAATGGGTCTCCTTGGATTCCTGTTCCGGCTGCCTGCGCCAGCCGAGGTGATAAGCGGCCACCAGTCCCGCCAGCAACAGCATGGAAGCGAGTTCCACGCCCATCAGATAGGGCCCGTAGAGCGCAAGCCCGACTTGTTTCGGTCCGACAACGGTGCGAGGGTACTCCGGTCCGGGGCCGCGCATCACGAGGTAAACCACCTGCGCGAACAACACCGCCGCGAGCACCGCGGGGCCCACCCAAATGCCCCCCGGGAGCCAACTGCGTTCCATGGCGACGGCGCGCTCGCCGACGTTCAGCATCATCACCACGAAGATGAAGAGCACCATGATCGCGCCGGCGTAAATGATCACTTCCAGCGCCGCGATGAACGGCGCGCCCAGCGTGTAGAAGACCACCGCCGCCGCGAGGAGCGACACGACAAAGTAAAGCAGCGCGTGGATGGCGTTCAGCCGCGTAATCGTCATGATCGTAGCCGCCACCGCGACCGCGCCGGCAAGATAGAACATCCAAGGCATCGCTTACCTCACGGCAGCAGGCTCTGCAGGTCGACCGGCGGCGCCTCCCGCTCCGCCTCGCCTTTGTCCTTGCCGCCGATCTTCACGCCCGCCACTTTCCAGTAGTTGTAGCCCTCGTACTTGCCGGGGCCGCTGATCAGTAAGTCTTCCTTCTCGTACACGAGGTTTTGCCGCTTGTATTCGCTCATGTAGAAATCCGGAATCAGTTGAATGGCGTAAGTGGGACATGCTTCCTCGCAGAAGCCGCAAAAGATGCATCGCGAAAAGTTAATGCGGAAGAACTCGGGATAACGCCGGCCAGTGGAATCTTCGGTTGCCTGGAGCGCGATGCAATCCACCGGGCACGCCACCGCGCAAAGATAACAGGCCACGCAGCGCTCGCCGCCGTCGGGATCGCGGGAAAGAATGATGCGGCCGCGGTAGCGGGGAGGCAGCCGCGGCTTCTCCTCGGGGAATTGTATGGTGACGCGCTTCCGGAACGCGTGGAGAAAGACTTCCCAGATCGTGCGCAGAACGCTCAGCATCGCAGCTCCTCTTCAAGCGAAGGCCAGCACCAGCGCGCCGGTCACCAGCACGTTCGCCAGCGTCAGCGGCAGCATAACTTTCCAGCCCCAGGACATAAGCTGGTCGAAGCGTGGTCTCGGCAGCGCAGCCCGCAGCAGGATGAAAAACGCGATAAAGAAAAACACCTTGATAAGAAACCAGACAATGCCGGGCAGCACGGGTCCGAGCCATCCGCCGAAAAACAGCACCGTGATCATCGAAGAAATGAGAATGATCCCGAGATACTCACCGACGAAGAACATGCCAAACTTCATCCCGGAATACTCGGCGTGATATCCGGCGATCAGTTCGCTTTCCGCCTCGGGCAGATCGAAGGGAAGCCGGCGGGTTTCGGCAATGCCCGCGATCATGAACAGCAGGAAGCCAAGAAACTGCGGGACGACGAACCAGAGGTTGCGCTGCGCCTCGACGATAGCGGTGAGGCTGAACGATCCGGCGAGCACCACCACGCCCATGAGCGACAGGCCCATGAAGACCTCGTAGCTCAACATCTGCGCGGCGGCGCGCATCCCGCCCAGCAGCGAATACTTGTTGTCGGAGGACCATCCGGCCAGCACCACGCTGTAGACTCCCAGCGACGACATTCCAAGAAAGAACAGCAGCCCGATATCGAGATCCGCGACGACGATGCCCGGGGCGAACGGCACCACCGCGAACGACAACAGCACGGTGACAACGATGATGGCGGGCGCGAGTATGAAGGTCGCCTTATCGGCGAACGGCGCGGTCCAGTCCTCCTTGGTGAAAATCTTGATCATGTCCGCCAGAACCTGGAACAAGCCGAAAGGCCCGACGCGGTTCGGACCATAGCGATCCTGCCAGAGCGCGAGCAGCCGCCGCTCGAGCCAGATGAGGCCCGCGGCGATCGTGAGCGCAACCACCAGGACGCCGAACACCACCGCTAACTGGTAAAGGCCGTTCATGGCATTCTCGAAAACTTGCCCCACGCCGGAAGGCTCAACCCTGTGAAGGGCGGTATGCCGGCGGGAACGCCCGCGACTCCTTCCGGCAGTCCGGAAATAACGAGCACGGGGAGCCGATGCGTCTTGCCGCCGATAGACACCTCCGCAGTGTCCTCGCCGAGCGCCTTCGCGTCCTCGGGAGAAAGCGCGAGATAGGGGCCGGGCGCCAGCGACGCCACCGCGGGTGCTTCCCTGCTCAGCTCCTCCGAGCCGAACACGTGGTAAACGGGCACGAGCAGGCGCTCTCCGTTGCGAGGTTGAAACGCCGGCGGCACACCCGCCTGCTGCTGCCCCGCTCCGTTCGGAACCAAAAGCCGGACGCCGGATTCGCCCCCGCGCAGCGGCCCAGCAATCTCTTCCTGAAAGCGGTTGAGCGACTGTATGGAATTCCAGCCCGGCGCCCAGAAAAACGGAATCAGCGGAGGCGGCGGCTGCCCGGAGTAACCTTCCATGGAGAACGCGAGCGCGGAATCCGGGTCCTCCGGCGGTTTCGGCTCGCTTACGGTGATGTTGGCGAGCATCGCCGTCCGTCCGCTATAGCGGTGCGGCTCGCGCGGAACCTTTTTCCCCACAAGCCGGAACGCCGCCGGCGGCGCGGCTTCGTGAACTCGCGCAAACCGTGGGAGCGCGCGGCCGAGAGCGCCGATCACGCCGTCGAGCCTATCCAGCGCCTCCGCCTCAATGCGCCCGGCAGCCAGCATGGCGTCGCGCAGCCAGCGCCGGCTTTCCTGAATCTCCCCATGCGGAATGAACACCTGGAAGAAGCGCTGCGCGCGGCCTTCGTTGTTGACGAACGTTCCGGCGCTCTCCGCGAACGTAGCCGCGGGCAACACGAGGTCCGCGCGTGCGGTGGTTCCGTTCGTGAGGTGATCGAGCGCCACAACGTGTCTGGCGGACCGGAACAGCGCGTCCACAGCCTCAGCCGGGGCGCGGCGGTAGAGATCGTTTTCGAGCACGATCACGGTTTCGGCCGCGCCGCCGCGCACGGCCTCCATTGCTTCGGCGAGCGTTCCCCCGCCCATCATGGCCAGCCCCGCGCTGTTGACTTCCGGCAGAACGTAGCTGAGCGCCGCCCCGAGCGCCTGCGCCGCTCTTGCCGCCGCCTCGACGATTGCCGCGTTGTTCAGACCCGTCCCGGAAACGACCAACGGCCGCTGCGCGTTTCTAAGCGCCGCCGCGATGCGCCCTGCCGGCGAGTTTTCATCGCTTGCTTCGGCGACTTCGAATGCCAGGCGCGCGATGTCGTCCGGCGCGGCGCGGCAGACCTCGGTGGCGATGCCGTCAAGCCGCGTCGGATAGGGCGAGGCGATGTAGAACGGGCCTTTCGCACTCTGCACGGCGTCGCGCACGGCATTGTCGTTCCACACGGGAATGCGGAGCTTTTCGATGCTGCGTATCGGCTGCTGCCGCACCGACTGGCGGAGGCTCAGCGCCATGCGGGGCGCGGTGTTGGAAACGTCCTCGCCAACCACAAAGACCGCATCCGAGAGTTCGATGTCGCGCAATGAGGGCACGGAAGCCATGCCGGACTGCATGATTTCCAGAATCCGCCGCACGAGGCGGAGTTCATCGTCAGCCATTCCGGCGAAGAAATTCGCCGCGCCCACGGCTTCGCGGAGTAGGAAATTGGCCTCGAGCGAAGCGCGCGGCGAACCGATCCCGATCACTTTGCCCGCGGCCAGCAGCGTGCTCAATCGCTCGACCCCCGCGGCGCCGTCAATCACCCCGCCCTGCCACGTCACGTCGCGAATGCGCAGCGGGCTGTTGACGAACTCATAACCGTAGCGCCCGCGGTCGCACAGGAAATAGCCGTTGATCTCCGAGTGGTAGCGGTTCACGATCCGGCGGAGCGTGCCATAGCGCGCGCCGGGGCTGGTGTTGCATCCCAGGCTGCAATGGGCGCAGATGGAGGGCGCGAATTCGAGGTCCCATTTCCGCGTGTAGTGCTGCTTGAGCGTGGCGTCGGTAAACACGCCCGTCGGGCAGACCTCAACGAGGTTGCCGCTGAACTCGCTCTCCAGCACGCCGTCCTCCCGGCGTCCGAAGTAAACGATGTCGCGAAGCGCGAAGCAATCCAGATCGCGCCCGCCCGCGTAATCGCGGTAGAACCGCACGCAGCGGTAGCACTGGATGCAGCGGTTCATCTCATGATTCACGAACGGACCGAGATATTGGTTGCGAAACGTGCGCTTGTCGAAGCGGTAGCGGCGATAGTCGTGGCCCGTCATCACCGTCATGTCCTGCAGATGGCATTCGCCGCCCTCATCGCACACGGGACAGTCGTGCGGGTGGTTCATCATCAGGCCCTGGATGATGTTTCTGCGGAACTCGACGGCGTCCGGGTCGTCGATGGAGATGCGCGTGCCCTCCGCAGCAGGCGTCATGCACGCCATGACGAGCTTGCCTTGCGTATCCTGCTCGTCCTTGAACTGCTTCACCGCGCACTGGCGGCACGCGCCCACAGAGCCCAAGGCCGGGTGCCAGCAGAAATACGGCAGGCGGAAGCCGAGCGACAGGCAAACGTCGAGCAGGTTGCGGCTGGGGTCGGCGTCGTACGGCTTGTTGTCGATGTAGATCGTTGCCATGTCAGGACGGCCACGGACAGCGTTTCTCGCGTATGTGCCGCTCGAAGTCGCCGCGGAAATATTTGAGCGCGCTCTGGAGCGGTTCGGCCGCGCCCGGCGCCAGCGCGCAAAACGTGTTTCCCGGGGCGACGAATTTCGTGATCGCCTCCAGGTCGTCGAGGTCGCGGTCTTCGCCCCGCCCGTCCTCGATCGCTTGCAGAATGCGTTCCGCCCACGACAGGCCGCTCCAGCACGGCGTGCACCAGCCGCAGGATTCCTGCGCGAAAAAGTGTTCGAGGTTTAAAGTCATGCCCACCGGACACGTGGCGTCGTCGAGCACGATGATGGTGCCCGTCCCCATCCGGCTGCCGAACTTCTGCACCTCGGTGAAATCCATCTTTACGTCAAGGTGCTCGGCAGTGAGGAAGTCCGTCGAAGCGCCGCCGGGCAAAAAGCCGCGGAGTTTCAAACCATCCCGCATGCCGCCCGCGTGTTCTTCCAGGATCTCGCGCGCGGTTGTGCCCATCGGAAGCTCCCACAGCCCGGGGCGCTTCACCTTGCCGCTTGCGCCATAGAGTTTCGTGCCGCCGTCCTTGCTGCGGCTCAGCGACTTGAACCATTCCGCGCCGTTGTTGATGATGTGGGGCACGTTGGCAAGCGTCTCGACGTTATTGATGACGGTGGGCTTGCCCCACAGCCCGGATGCCACCGGAAACGGCGGCTTGGTCCGCGGGTTGGCGCGCTTGCCCTCCAGCGCATTGAGCAACCCCGTTTCCTCGCCGCACATGTAGCGGCCCGCGCTGATGTGCAGATGCACCTCGATGTCGCATCCGCTTCCGAGGACATTCTTGCCGAGGTAACCGGCGGCATAGGCCTCACCTATCGCCCGGCGCAGGCGTTGCGCCGCCAGCACGTACTCGCCGCGCAGAAAGATGTACGCAGCGGAACCCTCGATCGCGCGAACCGCAATCGCCGCGCCCTCAATCACGGAGTGCGGGTCGCCTTCGAGCAGCAGCCGGTCCTTGAACGTGCCGGGCTCCATCTCGTCGGCGTTCACAGCCACGTACCTCGGCTGCGGAGTACCGTCCCCGGTTGGAACGAGGCTCCACTTGAGGCCGGTCGGGAATCCCGCGCCGCCCCGCCCGCGCAGGTTGGAGTCCTTCACCTCCTCGATAAGCTCTTTCGGCGATTTCTCGAGCAGCGCCTTTCGCAGCGCCTGGTAGCCGCCCGCGCGCTCGTAGGCCTTGAGATCGACTGCCTCGCCGTCGGGACGAATTCGCGCCGTGAGCGGCTTTTCCATCTACTCGTACCTCTCCAGAATCGCGTCGATGCGGGCGGGGGTGAGGTCCAGGTGCGTGTCCTCATCCACCATCATCACCGGAGCGCGGTCACACGCCCCGAGGCAGACTATGGGAAGCAGCGTGAACCGGCCGTCGCTTGTCGTCTCGCCGAAATTGATCCCCAGCCGCGCCTTGAGGTGATCGCGCACCTTCGTGTAACCCATGATCCAGCAGCTCACGCTGTCGCAGATGAGAATCACGTGGCGTCCCACCGGCTTGCGAAAAATCAGGTTGTAAAACGTCGCCACCGACTCGAGTTCCGCCGGCGACATTCCGAGGAGCTCCGCCACATCGGCGAGCGCTTCATCGGACACCCAACCGCGGCGCCGCTGCACAATGCGGAGCGCATCGATCGAAGCCGCTCTCCGCTCCGGGTAACTTGCGGCTTCCTGTTCGATCTCGCGCTGTTCCTCGGGCGTCAGCATGGGTTCACCTGTCCACATCCGCCAGCACGTAGTCCATCGCGCCGAGTATCGCCACCAGGTCCGGTATCATCCGCCCGCGGCACAACAGAGGCAACATCTGCAAGTGCGGGAATGACGGCGTCCGTATGCGCGTGCGATACGAGTTCGTGCTGCCATCGCTCACCAGGTAATAGCCGTTGCTTCCCTTGCTCGCCTCGATGGGGCACATCGCTTCACCCGGCGGCAGCACCGGACCCCAGCTCACGTTGAGAAAGTGCGTGATCAGGGTTTCAATGTCGTGCATCGTGAATTTTTTGATGGGCGGCGTGGCCAGCGGATGGTCCGACATGTAAGGGCCGCCCGGCATATTGTTCACGCACTGTTCGATGATCCGCAAGCTCTGCCGCATCTCTTCGACCCGCACGATGGCGCGGTCGTAGCAGTCGCCGTTCTTGCCCGTCGGGATGTCGAATTCAAAGTCTTCGTAGCCGGAGTACGGCTGCTTCTTGCGGAAGTCCCATTCGAAACCGGTGGCGCGCAGGTTCGGCCCCGTCACACCCCATTCGATCGCCGTCTGCGTATCGTAGGCGCCCACGCCCACCGTGCGCGCCTTGAAAATGCGGTTGCCGAGCACCGCGCGGTCGTATTCCTTCAACCGCGGCGGCAGGTACTTCAGAAAGTCGCGGAAGAGCTCCTGCCATCCATTTGGCAGATCCTGCGCGACCCCGCCGATGCGGAACCAGTTGGGGTGCATCCGCGCGCCACAGATTGTCTCGACGATGGCGAACGCGCGCTCGCGGTCGTTGAAGGTGTAGAACACCGGGGACAACTGCCCGACGTCCTGCGCGAACGTGCCATACCAGACCAGGTGGTTGATGATGCGGAACAGTTCGGTCATCATCACCCGGATCACGCGCGCCCGCGGCGGCGGCACGATCCCAGCGAGTCTCTCCACCGAATTCAGATACGCCAGGTTGTTCACCACGCCGCTGAGGTAGTCGACGCGGTCCGTATACGGGATATACGTGTGCCACGTCTGGCGCTCGCCCATCTTTTCCGCGGCGCGGTGATGATAGCCGATGTCCGGCACCGCGTCGACAATCACTTCACCATCCAGTTGCAGCACGGTCCGGAACACGCCGTGGGTGCCCGGATGCTGCGGTCCGAGGTTGAGGAAGATGAAGTCGGTCTCGCCCCGCCCGCTCTGCATTCCCCAGTCCTCGGGGCGGAAGCGGAGCAGCTCCTGTTCGTACTCTTCCTTCCGCGGCGTCAACTGGTAGGGCCCCATCTCGGTGGCGCGCGCGGGATGGTCCTTGCGCAGCGGATGCCCGACCCAGCTCCGCGGCATCAGAATGCGCTCCAGGTGCGGATGGCCCTCGACGACGATGCCGAACATGTCCCACAGCTCGCGCTCGTACCAGTTGGCCGAGGGCCAAATGCCGGTGATCGTTCCCACAGACAGCGAGGATTCCGAAAGCGCCGTCTTGATGCGCACGTACTCGTTGCGCTCGAAGGAGAACAGCACATAGACGACCGTGAAGTCGCTCGGCGGCTGGCCTTCCCGGTTTACGCGTTCGCGCTCGTCGATGGCGGTGAGGTCGTAGAGCATCCGGTAAGGCCGCTCGACATCGAACTTCAGCCAGCGCAGCGTCTCCTGCACGTTCTCCCGCGGCGTCCAGAACGTCGGGATGCCGTCGGCCGTCGCCTGCCTGGTAATCTGCGCCGCGCCGAATTTCTCTTCCAGCAAGTCGAGGATGGATGCGCTCGCAATCATGGCCGCGGCAAGCCCTCGTCCGGCGAAGCGAGCACGGTCATGCGCTGCCGCTCCGCCCTTTTCAGATCGCGATTGGCGGGCAGCGCGGGCCGTTCGATGCCCTGCGGCCCGATGACCCAGCTCAGCGGCCGTTTTTCCTTACCCACCGCGTCCCGCAACAGCAGCAGGCCTTCCATGAACGTGTCCGGCCGGGGCGGGCAGCCCTGCACATAAACGTCCACCGGCAGAAACTTGTCCACGCCCTGAACGACGCTGTAAACGTCGTACATACCCCCGGAATTCGCGCAGGAGCCCATCGAAATGACCCAGCGCGGCTCCATCATCTGCTCGTACAGCCGCTGGATCACCGGGGCCATTTTGATGAACACGGTGCCTGCGATCACCATGACGTCGGCCTCGCGCGGGGTGCCGCGGATCACTTCAGCTCCGAAGCGGGCGAGATCGTACTTGCTCGTGAGGCTCGTGGCCATTTCGACGTAGCAGCAGGAAAGCCCGAAATTGAACGGCCACATCGAGTTCTTGCGTCCCCAGGCAACGAGCTGCTCGAGTTTCGCGACGATGACATTGCGCCGGACGGCTTCCTCCATCGGTCCGGTGTCCGGCCGGACGACACCCTCGCCCGCTCTCGTTATGCGCCAGTTCATTCCGCTAGTTCGTATGCCGCTGTGTGACGTTCCAGTCGAGCGCCCCCACCCGCCAGAGATACCCGAGCACGATGGCGAGAACACCCACAAAGACTGCCAGTTCCCCATAGCCGGCCCAGCCCAGCTCGCGGCCGGCCACAGCCCACGTAAAGATGAAGACGGCCTCCAGGTCGAAGATAACGAAGAACATCGCGATGAGATAAAACCTGGCGGAGAGGCGTACGCGCGCGCTTCCCTGGGAGGCGACGCCCGATTCGTAAGGAACGCCCGTGGCCGGGTCCTCATGCCGCTCGCCGAGAAGCCAGGACACGACGAGCATTCCCGCAACCAAGGCAATCACCGCCAGGAAATAGATCCCCAGAGGCCAGAACACCGCTCCCCCTCTTGAATGAACTTAGCTCCATTCTACTCGAACACTGGTTCCCACGTGGCGCGGCGAGGGTGAGCCGGTCGAGCGGGTATAATCGGATCAGTGCGGAACCGTCCGCCCGAAGCGCTGCTGGTCAACGGCTTTACAACCGATTCAGCACCGCGCAGCGCCTGAGGTTGAAACCTGCCGGCGGAGCCGTCGTATGAAGGCGTCATGGCCAACGGCAAACGTTTTGTCCTACTGGCGTTCGCCCTCGGACTGCTGCTTTACGTTTCCTGGGTCCTTCGCAATACTCTCCTGCTGATCTACGTGAGCGCGATTTTCGCGGTGGTGTTGAGCCCCGCGGTCGACTGGGTGAGCCGGCTCGGAATCGGCCGCTGGCACCCCGGACGCGCCATCTCGATGCTGCTTATCATCGGCGTCGTCCTGACTGTGACGGTTGTGTTTTTGGTGCTCGCCCTGCCTCCGGTGATCTCCGATATCCAGCAATTGGTCGAACAACTGCCCAGCCAGTTACAGCAGCTCCAGGAATATCTCGGCACAATACCGTTCCTCGGGCAGGCCGATTTCGAGACCGTGGGACGAGTTGCCACCTCTCTGGTCGGGGGGCTGAAAGGGTTCGTATCCACCACCGCCAACGCGGTCGTCTCCATCATCGCGGTCGTCTTGTTGACTGCTTATCTGATCCTGGACGGAGAGCGCACCTTCCACTGGATGCTTTCGCTGCTGCCGCCGGAAGTTTCTCCCCGCCTTGGGCAGACGCTGGTGCGCGCCGCCAGGCGGATGCGCGGCTGGCTCGTGGGCCAGGCGATGCTCATGCTGATTCTGGGATCGGCGAGTCTGATCGCCTTCGGCCTCATGGGAGTGCGGTATTACTACCTGCTGGCGGTTTTCGCCGGCGTCGCGAACATCATCCCGCAGCTCGGGCCGATTCTGACCGTCATCATCGCCGGACTCGTGGCCGCCATCGATTCGTTCGCGAAACTGCTCGGCGTGGTAATTTTCTATTTCGCCTACCAGCAGGTCGAAAACGCCTTCCTGACGCCGAGGATCATGAAGCGGCAGGTGGAACTCTCGTCCACGGCCGTGATTGTCGCGCTGCTGATTGGAGCCGAACTGGGCGGCATCGCGGGCGCGCTCATATCCGTTCCCTCCGCCGTGCTGGCCGCGGAACTTGCCGACGAATACCTCGTGCACCGGCCGGACCGGCAGGGCTGATGCGGCGCCGCCGTGCTAGGCTAATAGCGCAGAGTGATCGTTTCCGCGAGCTACAAGACTGACATTCCCGCTTTTTATGGCGAATGGTTTATCAACCGCCTCAAGGCGGGTTACTGTTGCGTGCGGAACCCTTACGGGAGCGGCTCCTTTCGCGTCTCTCTGCGGCCCGAAGACGTCGACGGAATTGTTTTCTGGACCAGGAACATCGGGCCGTTCCTTCCGCGGCTGCCGGAAGTCCGCCGGCGCGGCATTCCGTTTGTCGTGCAGTACACGATCAATGCCTATCCGCGGGCGCTGGACGCCGCGGTGCCGGACGCGGGCCGTTCAATCGAGCACATGAAGGCGCTGCACGGCGAGTACGGCCCTCGCGTCGCCGTCTGGCGCTACGACACCATCGTTTCTTCCTCGATTACGCCGCCCGATTTCCACCTGCGGAATTTCGAGCGGATCGCGCGCGAGCTGGAAGGGATTACCGACGAAGTGGTGGTCTCTTTCGCGCAGATTTACCGCAAGACCAGGCTGAATATGGACCGCGCGGCGCGCAAAGCCGGCTTCACCTGGGACGACCCGCCCGCCGCCGCCAAACGCATCCTGCTCTCCGCGCTCGCCGAATGCGCGCGCTCCCGGGGCATGAAGCTGACCGTCTGCGGCCAGCGCGAGTTTCTTTCGGATGGCATCGCGGACGCGCGCTGCATCGACCCT
The DNA here is from genome assembly GCA_029776225.1 of Acidobacteriota bacterium. GTDB lineage: Bacteria > Acidobacteriota > Terriglobia > Bryobacterales > Bryobacteraceae > Fen-330. The sequence continues at coordinate 145,366 of JAKOTR010000054.1, forward strand.
GACCGGCTGAGCGACGTGGCCGGGCGCCCGATCCGCGTGCCGGCCCGCGCCCACAGGAAGGACTGCGGCTGCTACCAGTCGCGCGATATCGGCGAATACGATACCTGCCCCCACGGCTGCGTCTACTGCTACGCGGTGGGCAGCCACGACCGCGCCCGCCGGCGGTATCGCGCCCACATCCCCACCGGCGAGTTTCTCTTCTCCGAGGTTTCTTCGTGACACAGCCCGTGCCGCTCGAGTCCCGCGCGATCGAGGCGCTTCTGGAATCCCCTTCCTGGCACGAGCGAAAAGCGCTTACGGCCTTGTTTGGACGCGATGCGGAGCGCGCCGCCGCGTTCGAATACAGTTGCGGGCCGGACCAACGGCGCCCGGAATTCGCGTTTGTGGCAGAAACTGGCGCGCGCAGGCGGGCGCTCGTGATGCTAAAGCCTCCGGCCTCGCCCGCCGCTCTCGTGATCTTCGACTTCGCGCCCGCGCTCCGGCAGAGCGCGCCGCTGAATCTGAAACGGTTCCGTGCGAAAACCGACATTCTGAAACCGGAGGGCCCGTTCCTGTGTGTGATCCAGTTCAGCGCGAACGAAACGGCGCCCGCCGCCGTGGAGTTCACGGGGAGCGTCGATCTGGAAGGCGCCCGCATAGGCGACTGGATTGTTTTGTTTCACAATGAGCCTGATAGCGCACGCGAACCCCAGTTTTTCTTCGTAGACCGTGAAGGTCACGTCAAATGCCTCATCGCGGGGCTGGCGCCGGGAGCATGGGAACTCTGGCACAACGGTTTCGTCAAGGAACCATCCCTCGAAGTGAGCCCGCGCGCCGGCACACTCTACTTTGAAGGCGCCGCCGGCAGCTACTTCTTCCGCCGCTACCGGTAGAATCCCCGCGCAGCGGCTCCGTTTCTCGTGAAGGATCAAACGCCAGCGAGGATTGCAAGTTTTCCCCGATGATATGCTGAAGGCGGATTTCAGGGGGGTGTGTTTGCTCTCCAGACCGGAGGATACGGTATAGCCACGAACCACTGGTCCCGTTTCAAGCCGTATGCCTGGGCGATTCTGGGCACCACGATTGCGGTCATTCTCCGGCTGCTGCTGGTTCCGGTGCTCGGCAATCCGCTTTTCTACGGAATTCTGTATGTTGCCGTAGTGGCGTCAGCGGTCTACGGAGGGCTCGGGCCCGCGATTGTAGCCACGATGCTCGGCGCCGTGACGGCCGACCTTTTTACCGTGCCGCCGCACTGGAAGCTCCAGATTCACAGCGCTGAGGACCAGCTCAGCCTGGCCATATACCTTCTCATCTCGGCGGCTTTGATCGCTTTCGCCGAAAGGCAGCGCCGGACACGCGCGCAGCGGGCAGCCGCAGCCGAGCGCGCCGAGAACGAGGCGGTTCGCGTCAGTGAACAGCGCTTCCGGCGGCTCGTGGAAGTGAGTTCGCAAACCGTGTGGATGGCGAACGCGGAAGGCGAACCTTACGCCGTGTTGTCTTCCTTGTGCCCTACGTCGGGACGGGAAGAAGAAAAACGACTTGTCCCCTCAAACTGGCTTGATGCCGTCCATCCCGAGGACCGGCCGCGTGTAGTGGAAGCGTGGCGGATGGCCGTTGCCTCGGCTGCACCTTTCAAAGACGAGCTGCGCTTCAAGAACGCCAGCGGCGAATACCGCTACATCTCCTGCCATGCCGCCCCGGTTTTCAATGAGGATGGCTCCATCCGCGAATGGATCGGCATGAGCGCCGACATCACAGACCGCAGGCGGGCGGAGCGGGCGCTTGCCGAGGCCATGCAGCGGCTTGACGCCCACATGGACAACTCTCCTCTGGCGGTGGTCGAGTTCGATCCGCAGTTTCGCATCACGCGGTGGTCCGCAGAGGCTTACAAAATGTTTGGCTGGCGCGCGGACGAAGTGATGGGCCGGGCCATCCATGAGATCCGATGGGTTCACGAAGACGACGTCGAGGCCGTCAACCGCGTGGCCAGGAGCATGACGGAAGGCAGACGTCCCCGGAACCTGCAAGTCAGCCGGAATTACCGCAAGGACGGCTCGGTGCTGGAATGCGAATGGTACAACTCCGCGATCTACGACAAAGAAGGCAACCTGAGCTCCATACTATCCCAGGTCCTCGATATCACCGGCCGGAAGCGCGCAGAGGAGAAGTTAAGGCAGTCGCAGAAGATGGAAAGCATTGCCGTGCTTGCCGGCGGGCTGGCGCACGATTTCAACAACCTGCTTGTCGGCATTATCGGTAACGCCAGCCTTGCACTGGAAATGCTCGAACCCGGCAGCCCGGCCGAGGACCTGATCCAGCGGATCATCAAGACCGGAGAGCGGGCAGCGCACCTGACCAGCCAGATGCTGGCTTACTCCGGCAAGGGCCGGTTCGTCGTGGAGCCGGTAAACCTATCCGCCCTGGTTCGGGAGGTGGCCGCACTCGTGAGGCCGTCGACGCCGAAAGGAATTGCGATCAGCCTCGACCTGGATCCGGAACTCCCCGGAATCCGCGCTGACCGCGGCCAGATGCATCAGGTCGTCATGAACCTCCTCATCAACGCGACGGAGGCCATCGGCGAGCGCGGCGGTTCGGTCGAATTGCGAACAGGCGTCCTGGAATCCGGTGAAGGCCGCAAAGGCGAGATGGAAGCCCTGGATCTTCCGCCCGGCAAGTACGTTTTCTTGGAGGTTTGTGACACCGGTCTGGGAATGGATGCGGCCACGAAAGCGAAAATCTTCGAGCCTTTCTTTACGACGAAATTCACGGGCCGCGGCCTGGGGCTTGCGGCCGTTTCCGGTATCGTCAGGGGGCACGAAGGCGCTATCAAAGTGATTTCGAGCCCGGGGAAGGGTTCCTGTTTCAGAGTTCTTTTGCCCGCCGAGGTGAGCGCTGGGAACGCCCAAATTCCGGCGCCGGAATCTGCATAGAGCCTCTGCGAGCCGTCTGGAACTTGACTACGCCGGGGAACAATCTTCTTCCTGCAAAGAGCGTTCGACTTCGATTGCCGCTCTGCATCCGGCGGCGGCGGCGGTGATCGCCTGGCGGTAAACGCGGTCCTGAACGTCTCCGGCGTGGAAGACGCCGGGAACGCTCGTGCGCGCGCCGCCCTTGGAAATGATGTAGCCGTCCGCATCGAGTTCGATGTGGCCTCGGAACACGGCGGTGTTCGGCACGTGGCCGATAGCCAGAAACAGACCGTCCACCGGCACTTCCCACCGCTTGCCGGTTTTCACGTCGCGCAGCAGCACGCCCGTAACGAGTCCCTTCTGCACGTCGAAGATGTCATCGACCACGGCGTTCGTGATCCACTCGATCTTCGGATTCTTCCGAGCGCGTTCGAGCATGATCTTGGAGGCACGGAACTCCTCGCGCCGGTGAACGATGGTGACTTTCTCGCCGAAGCGGGTGAGAAAATTGGCCTCCTCCATCGCGGAATCGCCGCCGCCGACCACCATGATCTTCTTGCCGCGGAAGAAAAACCCATCGCAGGTGGCGCAGGAACTCACGCCGCGGCCGATCAGCTTCTGCTCGGATTCCAGCCCCAGCCAGCGCGCCGACGCCCCCGAAGCGATAATGACCCTGCGCGCTTCCATCCATTCGCCTTCGATGTTGAGGCGGAATGGGCGGCGCGAGAAATCGACTTCAATCACCGACCCGGTTATGTATTCGGCGCCGAAACTCTGCGCCTGCTTCTTCATGTTCTCGACCAGCACCGGACCGTCGATTCCTTCGGGAAACCCCGGGTAATTCTCGACCAGCGAGGTGATGGAGAGTTGCCCGCCCGGCTGGTTTCCCTCTACGACAAGGGGCTTCAGATTCGCTCGTGCCGTATAGATCGCCGCGGTGTTGCCCGCACAGCCGGAGCCGATGATGATCACATTCCGCATAGCAGTCTTCTGATGATCTTTCATGCTAGCATTGTCCGCGCCTCTGGCCGTTACGCCAGCAGCGCGTTCGTGATGCGGTAGGCCAGAAAGGCGCCGGCCCAGGCCAGAGCGCTCATGTACGCAAACTGGATCAGGGGCCATTTCCACCCGGCCGTTTCCCGCCGGACCACCGCAATCGTCGACATGCATTGCATCGCGAAAGCGAAGAACACCAGCAGCGAAACCGCGCCGGCGGGCGAGAGGTCCTGCCGCAGCGCCTGTTGCAGCCCGAGCGAACCGGCGTCCGGCTCCATCCCGTAGATCGTGCCCAGCGTGCCCACAATGACCTCGCGCGCGGCGAGCGAAGTGATCAGGCCGATGCCGATCTTCCAGTTGAAGCCCAGCGGCTCGATCACCGGCTCCACCGCCCGCCCGATGGACCCGGCCAGGCTCTGCTCGATCGGCGGCGCCATTCCTCCGGAAAGCGGCAGGTGCGCCAGCACCCACAGCACGACGGCAACCCCCAAAATCACCGTCCCGGCGCGGCGCAAAAAGATCTTCGAGCGGTCAAGCAGGCGCAGGCCCAACGACCGCAGCGTCGGACGGCGGTACGGCGGCATCTCCAGGACGAAGGCGGAGCGTTCGCTCTTCAGAATCGACGACTTCAGCAGGCGCGCTGTCGCCACGGCAGCGGCAAACCCGAGCACGTAGAGGCCGAGCATGGCGGCGGCGCGCGTTCCGAGCAGCGGCCCAAGCAGTGGGCGCTCCGGCAGGAACGCCGCGATAATCAGCGTGTAGACGGGAAGCCGCGCCGAGCACGTCATCAGCGGCGCGATCAAAATGGTGGCGATCCGGTCGCGTTTATTCTCGATCGTGCGTGTCGCCAGAATGGCCGGGACGGCGCACGCATAGGCCGATAGTAGCGGAATGAACGATTTCCCCTGCAGTCCCACGCGGGCCATCGTGCGGTCCGCGATGAGCGCCGCCCGCGCCAGGTATCCGGAATCCTCCAGAATGCCGATGAAAAGGAAAAGCAAAAGGATCTGGGGCAGAAACACCAGAACCGAACCCACGCCCCTCCACACGCCCTCAAGCAGCAGGGAACGCAAAACCGAAGGGGGCATCAGCTCGCCGACCTGCGCCCCGGACCAGGTCACCAGCCACTGCACGCCGTCCATCATCGGGCGCGCCCAGGAGAAAATCGACTGGAAAACCAGCACCACGACCACCCCGAAGATGAGCGGTCCGATCACCGGGTGGAGGAAGATCGCGTCGAGCTTGCGCGTCATTTCCGGCGGGCCCGGGGGCTGGTACGATGCCCGCTGTCCCACGCGGGCGGCCCAGGCGCGGCATTTGGGAATGTCCTCAATGGCAGGCAGTTCCGCCGGCGACGGCGCCGTTCCGTGCTCCGCAAGAAACCGCCAGATCGGCTCAAGTCCTTCGCCCCGCATGGCGCTGGCCAGGATGACGGGCGCGCCGAGCTGTTGGCTGAGCGCCTCCGTGTCAACTTCCCCGCCCCGCTCCCTGAGATCGTCGGCCATGTTGAGGACCACCAGCGTCGGCAGGCCGAGCGCCAGAATCGGAGCGGCGAGCACAAGATGGCGGCTCAGGTTCGTCGAATCCAGGATCAGCAGCACCCCGTCTGGACGGGGCACCCCCGGCATGTTGCCGGTAAGCACGTCGCGCGCGACCCGCTCGTCCTCCGAACGCGGCGTAAGGCTATAGATGCCCGGAAGGTCGATGATCGTGACCTCGCGGCCGTCCTCCAGGCGCGCACGGCCGTCGCGCCGCTCCACAGTCACGCCGGGATAGTTGGCGACTTTCTGCCGCAGGCCAGTTATCCTATTGAAAAGAGTGGATTTTCCGGAATTGGGAGGGCCGACAATCGCGATACTCCGCGTTCCGGATCCGTTTGTCGTTGCGCGGTTCTGCAGGACGCCGGCAATGGTGCAGCGATCGCAGTCGGACATGCTAGTCCGCCGCCGCGGCGGATGGCGCCGGGCGTATCCGGAGGCGCGCGGCGGTCTCACACCTCAGGGCGATTTCCGAACCGTCCACGCGAAAGACACGCGGATCGCCTCCGGGCGCGCTCCGCGCCGCAGTTACGGCGTTACCGGGGACAAACCCGAGTTCCATCAGCCGGCGGGACACATCATCGGGAAGATCGAGGCAGTCCAAAACGCCCTGTTCGCCCTCGCGCAACTCGACGAGGGTCGAAGGCCGGCTGGTGAAACTGGGTTGCATGAATTATCAGTATCGAACCTGGGCGGCTATTCTGTCAAGATCTACCTGCAACAGATTTGCAACTAGACCCTCACGGCAGCGCCAGCGGGCTCCGGCGCTCCTCCCCAAAAGCGGGTTGCCGGCTCAGAAAATCCAGAAAAGCCCGCCCCCGCTTGCGGCCGTTGTTCAGCCGGTACTCCAGTCTCTGGAGGAATACCAGCACGCCCAGAATATCGGCATCGCGTATGGAATGAATTCCGGACCGCTCGGCGACCGCCTGGCGGAACTGCTCCAGCCCCTGCTGGACGCGGTCGTGAATGCCGGCGGCCAGGAGGTTGGCTGGCCGGTCTTCATAGTAGAGGCCGCTCTGGCGCGTGCGGTAGGTGCGCACCAGAGAATCCAGGGCCTCGCGCACGTCGAAGTCCACCACCCCGGGAACGTTCACGCCCGCGGCGAATTCGCGCATGGCCACGGCCAGCAGCGGCTCCTGGCTGCGCAGGAATTCGTCCGTGATGCGGATGTCGAGGTTCGGAATGGTTTCGGGATCGATTTCCGGGGGCTTCTCGTGGATGCGGGCTTCCTGAAGGTAAGGACAATCCAGCGGGCAGGCGATGCTGTTCTCGCGCTCTGTGCCGCAGCACAACGAGCAGATCTCGCCGCTGACTCCAGGGCACGATCGCCGGGGCCGGCGCTTTTCGCAGATCTTGCAAGTCATAATAGAAACTACTGCCATCATCGCATATGCCCCGAACCGATCTCTTTCTCAAGGTTGAAATCGAGCACGACGCCGACGAGCGGCCCGAACACCTCGCCGAAGAAATCTGCCGCGCTGTGCAGAAGATTTACGGCGTGCGCCTGGCCGAACTCTCCAGCTACGTGACTCACCCCGATTCGTAGCGAGAGATCAAAAGAATACTTTGAGCGGCTAAAATGGGCCGAAGTGGAGGAACTTCCCCGGCTCTACACGGAACTCGCCGAGTGGTGGAACTTACTCTCGCCGCCTTCGCACTATGCGGAAGAGGCCGAGGATCTGCTTTCGATGCTGCTCCCGGCCGTGGATCCGCCGCCGCGAACCCTCCTCGAACTTGGCTGCGGCGGAGGCAGTCTTGCCTTCCATCTCAAAGGGCGCCTGAAACTCACATTGACCGACGTGTCGCCGCAAATGCTCGCCGTTTGCCGCGCCAATAATCCCGAATGCGAGCACATCGCCGGCGACATGCGGACTCTGGAACTGGGGCGCGAGTTCGACCTCGTCCTTATCCACGACGCGATCATGTATGCCGCCGATCCTGCGTCGGTCCGTGCTGCGATTCGGACCGCCTACCGGCACCTTCGTGCGGGCGGAGCGGCGGCGATTCTGCCCGATTTTGTGAAGGAAACGTTCGAGCCCACGACGTCAACCGGCGGTGAGGATGGCCCGGACGGCCGCGGGCTTCGCTACCTGGAGTGGATCTGGGACCCCTGCCCCACGGACGACACCTACGAAGCCGCCTACGCCTTCCTGCTGCGCGAACGGGACGGCACGGTGCGGGCCGAAAGCGACCGGCACCGGTTGGGCCTGTTCTCACGGGCGGCGTGGCTGCGATGGCTCGAGGAAGCGGGATTCTCCGCTGCCTCGCGCCGCGACCCGTGGGGCCGCGAGGTCTTCATCGCACGCAAACTGTAGCAAGGCGGCCCGGAACAATGCCCCGGGCCGCACCGGCGCGCTCAGACTTTCTCGGGAACCACGAAGGGCGTGCGGTACTGGCGGGTGAACATCGCCGTCGCTTCCTCGTCCCCTGGGCAAGTGTAGGTGGCCTCGTCGAACCGGATGCTCCGGCCGAGGCGGTACGAAATATTCGCCAGGTGAACCAGCGCCGCCGAAATCGCTCCTTCCTCGATGGGCGCGTCGAGGTCTTCGTATTTGCGGCTCCGGACCGCCTGAATGAAGTTGGCCCACGGGCTTCCGCCCTGCGTGAGACTGGGGCCTGGCTCCTGGTCCGGACCCAGGAAGCTGTAGTACTTGTTGTAGCCTTCTACAACCACGTACCCCTTCGACCCGTACCAGATGTTGCCGATGGTGTTCCGGTCCTTTCTGCCCGGCGCGTCGTTGATGCCGGCTTCATGATTGCTGATCCAGTGCCGGACCGTGAACTCCAGCATCTTCTTTTTCCCGCCGGCGCCGTTGAATTCAAACAGCGCGGTGATGGTGTTGGGCGTCTCCTGATCGTCGTCGAACATGAAGTGCCCGCCGATTGCGGTGACCTTCGTCGGGTACGTTACGCCGAGCCCCCAGCGGGCATTGTCCATTTCGTGGATGCCCTGGTTGCCCATGTCGCCGTTGCCGTAATCCCAGAACCAGTGCCAGTTATAGTGGAAGCGGTTTCTCGTGAACGGGCGCACCGGTGCGGGTCCGAGCCAGAGATCGTAGTGCACTCCGGACGGCACGGGCTCGACCGGGGTCCGGCCGATCGTGTCGCGCCACTTGAAGCAGATGCCCCTGGCAAGGTACACCTCGCCGATGAGTCCTTCCCGCATCTGCCTCACCGCTTCCTTCACCGCAACGCCCGAGCGGCTGTTCGTGCCGTGCTGCACGATGCGGTTGTACTTTTTTCGCGCGGCAACGATCTGCTTGGACTCAAACATGTTGTGCGAGCAAGGTTTTTCGACATAAACGTCCTTGCCCGCCTGCATCGACCAGATCGCCTGAAGCGTGTGGCTATGGTTCGGCGTGGCGATCGAGACGGCGTCGATAGATTTATCTTCAAGAAGCTTGCGGATATCAACGTACGTCGCCGGGCGCTTCTTGGTAAGCTTCTCGACAAGCTGCACGCTCTGGTTGAGGATGCTCTCGTCGATATCGCACAGCGCGGCGATTTCCACGTTCGGCATTCTGGCGTATTGCTGTATGTGGGCTCTGCCCTGGCCTCTGAGGCCTACGCAGGCCACACGTACCGTATCGTTCGCGCTTGGAAGCGAGCTCGCACGCAGGCTGCCCGTTACAGCCGCCGTGCCCATCAAGAAATGTCTGCGGTTCATCTGATGTCTCCTGTCGATAGTCGCACCGGATGTTAAATACTATAGCAATGCTGGCCGGGAATGATCCGGTTGCAAAGCCTGCCCGACTATGATCGGCTGAAAGAGACGGGCCGGTTCCCCAAACGCGCGAAAGGACCGGCACGCCGGAGGGCTGGACGTTATGGAAAAGGCGATGTTTGCCGCCGGGTGTTTCTGGGGAGTCGAAGAGACGTTCCGCCGCATAGACGGCGTCACCTCCACCAGGGTAGGTTACGCCGGCGGCTGGGTTCCCAATCCTACTTACGAAGAGGTCTGCACCGGCCACACCGGCCATGCCGAGACCGTAGAAATCGAATTCGACCCGGCGCGCGTCAGCTACACGGACTTGCTGCGCGTCTTCTGGGAAATGCACGACCCCACAACGCCCAACCGCCAGGGGCCGGATATCGGCACGCAGTACCGTTCCGTGATCTTTTTCCACACGCCGGAGCAGGAGGCCGCCGCAAGAGCCTCAAAAGCCGCGCTGGAGCGCTCGGGGCGGTATCGCAATCCCATCGTGACTGAAATCGTTCCCGCCCCGCCGTTCTATCCCGCGGAGGAATACCATCAGCGGTATCTGGAAAAGCGCGGCCTCGCCGCCCATTGCCACAGTCCGGTCTCCGAGCCGCCGCGGGGTTAAGCTGGTCATAGGGGCGTTCCTGCCCGGCCCGCCCTATTCGGAGGTACAACATGGAACCCCAGCAAGCGTTGTTCCTGCGCGATTTCCTGGTTCCGCGGTTTGAGGAAGAGATACGGGAAACCGCCCGCGTGCTCGCTGCCGTCCCGGAAATCCACCGCGAATACCGGCCCGACCCGAAGTCGCGGAGCGCGCTGGAACTCGCCTGGCACATCGTCAGTTCCGAAATCTGGTACTTGGAAGGCATCGTGCAAGGCCACTTTGCACCCGAGCCGGCACGCCTGCCGCGGCACATACGCAGCATTCAGGACATCATCGAGCTGCACCGGACAAGCGTGCCCGAACTGCTCGGCCAGGTGCGGCAACTCAAGGAAGCGGAACTTCTGCGGCAAGTGCCGGTCAACTCGCAGAACCATCCCGCGGTCGTCTATCTGATGAATTTGATCCGGCACACCGCCCACCATCGCGGGCAGCTATGCTCCTACCTGCGGCCGATGGGCGCGAAAGTGCCCACGGTCTACGGCGACATGGGAGACGAACCGGCGCCCGCGCCGGCGCGATACTGAGCCGGGCGGCCTGAAACCGCCCGATCACCTCATCTTGGTAATGCGGTAATCGCGCATTGCCGGCAGGCGCACGAGTTCGCACATTTCAAACAGCCTGGAGCGCGCCCGCTCGCCAATTTTATCGGCCAGCGTGGCACGGTACTCCACCTGCGCAACGCCGGCAGTGCGCTGGACGATAGCATCGCCGGCATCGGGATCGGGCAGATTCGTCGTCGCCAGCAGCGGTTTGCGCTCATTGCAGCGCTGCGTGACGATCGAAGTCATGATGTCCTGAACCCACTCGGTCGCCCGCTGGGAGCCGATATCGTCGAGCAGCAGCACGGGAGCCTGCAGGCAACATTCGTACGCGCTGCGATCGCCCGCGCCCGCCTCGGCGTTCCACCCCGCTCTGATGCGCTCCAGCAGGTTGCTGTAGTCGAAGAACAGCCCTTCAAAGCCCTTGGCGATCAACGCCCGGAGAACGGCTACCGCCAGGTGGGTCTTGCCCGTACCTGTCGGCCCCATCAGCAGCAGGCCGGGCTTCGGACCGAAGGGAAACTCCCGGATGTACGCTTTCACCCTCACCAGAATCCGGCTCAGGTGGTCATACGCGATGGGATTATCGCTCGGGAGGACGAAGTTATCGAAGGAGGCGTTGCGGTACAGCGGCGGGATGTTGGCGTTGGCCTCCAAATCCGGCTGCTGCGCCTCCAGCGCACACGCGCAACGCTCCGCACCCGAGATGCCGTCGCGCTCCACGATAATCCATCCCGTTCCTCCGCACTTCTCGCACGCCATCGGCCCCATTATCCATCACGCAGCCGCAGGGAAGCGATTAGAGCACGCTATTCGATCTCGGCGAGCACCTCGCCCGCCGCCACGGTGGCCCCCTCGCGAACCGGCAGAAGCGCCACGCGCCCGGCCTTCGGCGCCTTCATCTCGTTCTGCATTTTCATGGCTTCCACCACGAGGAGCCCTTCTCCCGCCTCGACGGCGTCGCCCTGCGCCACGAGCAGCCGGACCACCTTCCCCGGCATCGGCGAAACCACCTTTTGCCGCCCTTCCCGCTGAACGCCGCCGGGGGCGCGGCTCAACTTCCGCGGATCGCTCACTTCCAGCACGAAGCGGCGGCCGCGTATGTGGACGGCCAGGCCCTCCTCGACCGCCTCGACGCGCGCCTCGAAGCTCCTGGTCCCCAGCAGCACAGAGTACAGCCCCGGCTCAACCTCGATCACCGAGGCGCGGCGGCCGTCCGCGATCCAGTCTTGCCCGTCGCGCTCGATGCGAAGCGGGCGCGATTTGCCGCCGCTGCGAACGTGCAGAATCATCGGAATAGCCTCTCCCTGCCCTGCGTGCGCCAGCGGCTCGGCGCCTCTGTGCACGGCGGCGGCATGACTTCCCCGTGGGTGATGGTATGAATGGCGGCCACCATCGCGGCGACGTGCTCGATGTCGGGATCGCCGTCCTCCGCGGGAAACGCCTTGCGCCGCATGAAATCGTCGATGAAGCCGGTGTGCAGCAGCCCCTGCCGGTAGAGCTCGTCGGCAAAGACGTGGCGGTAGAATTCGAGCGTGGTCTTGATGCCGTCCACCGAATACTCGTCGAGCGCGCGAACCATCCTCTGCACCGCCTGTTCGCGTGTCCGCCCCCAGACGGCCAGTTTCGCCAGCAGGGGATCGTAGTCGATCGGCACGGTCCAGCCCACATAGACGCCCGCATCCAGCCGGATGCCCGGACCGTACGGGCGGCGCAGCGCGGTGACCCGGCCGGGCGACGGGAAAAAGTTGTTGTACGGGTCCTCGGCGTAGATGCGGCACTCGATGGCGTGCCCGCGCCAGGCCACATCCTGCTGGCGGATATCGAGTTCCTCGCCGGCCGCGAGGCGCAGTTGCAAGTGCACGAGGTCGTATCCGGTGACCAGCTCGGTGACGGGGTGTTCCACCTGCAACCGCGTGTTCATCTCAAGGAAATAGAAATTGCGGTCGCGGTCCAGGAGGAATTCCACCGTGCCGGCGTTGACGTACCCCGCCGCCCGCGCCGCGCGCAGAGCCGCTTCCCCCATCGCCTCCCGCAGCCCGGGATGGCACTCCACCAGCGGCGATGGGCACTCCTCGATCACCTTCTGATGTCTCCGCTGTATCGAGCACTCGCGCTCCCCGAGGTGAATCATGTTGCCGTAGCGGTCCGCCAGGATCTGGATTTCGACATGGCGCGGCTGCTCGATCAGCTTTTCGACGTAGACTTCGTCGCTGCGGAAAGCGCGCCCGGCTTCGCTGGCGGCATCGCGAAAGGCGGATTCGAGTTCGGCCTCGGAGTCCACGCGTCGCAGCCCCTTTCCCCCTCCGCCCAGCGCGGCTTTCAAGAACACGGGATAGCCGAAGCGCGCCGCCGCTTCCCGCGCCTCGGCCACGCTGCCCACAGCCTTCTCGGTTCCGGGGACGACGGGCACTCCCGCGGACATAGCAAGCCGCCGCGCGGCCGTTTTCGATCCGACGGCGCGAATGACGCTCGAAGGCGGCCCCACGAAGACGATGCCCGCCTGCTCGCAAGCCTCGGCGAAGTCGGCGTCCTCGCTCAGGAAACCGTAACCGGGATGGATGGCTTCCGCGCCAGTGGCGCGCGCGGCGTCAAGGATGCGATCGATCCGCAGGTAGCTCTCCCGCGACGGCGAAGGACCGATGTGCACGGCTTCATCGGCCATTCGCACGTGCAGCGCGGTGCGGTCGGCATCGGAAAAGACTGCGACGCTCGCGACATTCAGCTCGCGGAGAGCGCGGATGACACGCACCGCGATCTCTCCGCGATTGGCAACCAGGACTTTACGGAACATTCAACGGCTTCGCCAGCCTTTACTTGCGATTGTAGCGCGCCGCCTGGCGGAAGGCCGGGCTCGCCGTTATCGGCCTTGTTGCCCGGTTGCGGGCAGCTTACAACCTGCCGAACTTCTCGACGGCTTTCGAAAGCGACTTGAATTGCTCGATGAAGGGATACGTGGAGTGCTCGGTGAAATCGAGTTCCTGCGCCTTCTTGAGCACCTCGGCCGCGTTCTTGCGCGGCACCACGACCACGCCGTCTTCGTCAGCCACGATGATATCGCCGGGGTTGACGGTCACGCCGTCGCAGGTCACCGGCACGTTGGCCACCGCGCGGTAGTGCCCGATGGTCGTCCCCGGAGCCACGCCGCGGCTGAAGACCGGGAATTGCAGCCTCCTGAGCTGCGGGGTGTCGCGGATCGATGCATCGACCACCGCGCCCACGACGCCGCGATACTTCAGGGTGGTCCCCATCAACCCGCCGAGCGCGCCATACCTCAGGCCGTCTTCCGCCACAAGCACGAAAACCGATCCGGCCGGGGCAGTGTCGATCGCATTGATCATCGCCTGCGTCGCCGCGGAACCCTCCTTATGCTCTTCCCTCTTCAGGAGGACTGTCACCGCAGGCCCCGCGAACCTGGTCGGAAACAGCGGGCGCATGTCGCCGCCCATGTAATTCTGCGTGCCATAGAGTTGCTCGATGGCGTCGGCAATCGATGCCACTTCCGTGTTGCGGAAACCTTCAATCAGCGCGTCCTGCTGCGGCTGAGCAAACATCCAGCCCACGAACAAAAGCGCGGCAAGCGCCGGAATCGTCCAGATGAACCATTTCTTCTTTGTCATATTGATTGCTCCGTGAAAAGTGAATTCAATTTACCGCATCTGCATGGCGCCCGGAGCGTCGTCCGCTTTCCGGCCGCGGCGGGGCAATGGCCCCCGGTTGATAAAGACCACAACGCCAGTCCTCGATGTTTACCACACCCCCGGCGGCCCCTGCATTCCTCCTCCACTTCCTGTAGACTCTTATTCCGAACGGAAATTCAGGAGGATCGCGCGTCATGAAGCGAAGTGCCCGCCTTTGCCTATTATTCCTCGTGACTTTCAGCCTGATCGCACAAGCTGCGCCCGCGGTGAAGGTCTGGGAGGAAAAGACGAACATCCCCACTTACCTTGCCGGCCCGCCCGAGCCCAACCCGATCTTTTATTTCGGGCGGCAATCGCAGGGCGCCGAGGGCCGTGTATATCCCTATCCCCTCTACGACATCCTGACCCACAAGAAAGTGGACAAGCAGTACACGATGGTCTACCTCGAAAACGAGTATGTGAGGATCGGCGTGCTGCCTGAGATTGGCGGCCGCGTCTTCGAGGGGGTAGATAAAACCAACGGCTATCATTTCTTTTACCGCCAGCACGTCATCAAGCCGGCCCTGATCGGACTGATCGGCGCGTGGATCTCAGGCGGCATCGAGTGGAACATCCCGCACCACCATCGCGCCACGACCTTCATCCCGGTACAGTACCGCATCGAAGAGCACCCCGACGGCAGCAAGACGGTGTGGGTGGGCGAGCTGGAGGTGCGGCACCGCATGCGTTGGGCCGTCGGCTACACGCTGCGGCCCGGAAAGGCCTACCTGGAAGTTTCCCTGCGCATAGTCAACCGGACGCCGGTGGTGAACACGATGTTGTGCTTCGCCAACGTGGCGGTGCACACCAACGAGAATTATCAGGTCATTTTCCCGCCCCGCACGCAATTCGGCACGCACCACCACAAGCGCGAATTCACCACCTGGCCCATCGCCAACGGCCGCTATGGCGGCGCGGAGTTCAACGGAGTGGACGTGAGCTGGTACAAAAACCACATCGCCTCGAACTCGATCTTTGCCTGGAATTACGAGGACGATTTCCTGGCCGGCTACGACCACGGCAAACAGGCGGGCACGATGAGCGTCGCCGACCACAACATCGTCCCCGGCAAGAAGCTATGGACCTGGGGCAACGGCCCGCGCGGCCGCATCTGGGACCGTCTCCTCACCGACGATGACGGCCCATACATCGAGCTGATGGTGGGCGCCTATTCGGACAACCAGCCCGACTACAGTTGGCTTCAGCCCTTCGATACGAAGTCGTTTGAAATGTACTTCTATCCCTTCCGCGACATCGGAGGCGTGAAGAATGCCAACCTGGACGCCGCCGTCAACCTGGAGATCAAGGACGGCACAGCGCAACTGGGCTTCTACACGACGTCGGCCCACCCGTCCGCAACCATGAGGCTGACCGCCGGCAGCAAGGTGCTCTTCGAACAGAAGGCCCCGATCAACCCCGCCAAGCCGTTCACCACGAAGGTCAACCTGCCCGCAGGCATCGACCAGTACAGCTTGCGCGCGTCGATTTCGGCCAACGGAAAGGAGCTGGTTTCCTATTCGCCGATCCGGCTGGAAAAGCTGCCGATGCCGGAACCCGTCACGCCGCCGCCCCCGCCGCAGGAGATCAAGACGAACGAGGAGCTTTACCTGACCGGTCTCCGCATCGAGCAGTTCCATAACCCCGATCTCGATCCCGAACCGTATTGGGAAGAAGCTCTCCGCCGCGACCCGGGCGACGTGCGGGTGAACACCGCGCTCGGCATCAACTATTTGAAAAAGGCCCGCTTCGCGGACGCGGAAAAACACTTCCGTAAGGCCATCGAACGGCTCACCTACAAGTACACAACGCCGAAAGACGCCGAGCCGATCTACTATCTCGGGCTGGCGCTCAAGATGCAAGGCAAGACCGACGAGGCGTTCACCAATCTCTACAAAGCCACCTGGAACCTGCACTGGCGCGGCCAGGGTTATTATTCGCTGGCGGAAATTGCCGCCGCGCGGGGCGACATGAACGCGGCGCTTAATTTCGTCGACCGCTCGATCGAATCGAACGCGCTGAACATCCGGGCTCTGAGCCTGAAGGCCGCCGTGCTGCGCCACCTCGACCGGCCCAAAGATGCCTTGCAGGTGGTGGCGGAAGCAGAGCGCAAGATCGACCCGCTCGATGTCCGCCTGATGGCGGAACGCTGGCTGGCGTCCAAGAGCCCCGACGCCGCACAGCGGCTCGCCAGGACGATGAACGATGCCCCGGCCACCGCGGTGGAGACAGCGGCCGAGTACCTCGCCGCCGGCCTCTGGCAGGATGGCACCGACGTGCTGCTCCAGGCCGTTTCCGCCGCTCCCGACAAATCGAAGATCAACGCGATGGTTTATTACTACCTCGCCTACTTCGCGGAAAAGCTCGGGCAGCAGTCCAAGGCGGCGGAATACTACCGCCTGGCCGCCTCCATGCCCCCCGATTACGTGTTCCCGTTCGAATTGGAGGCGATCGAGGTGCTCCGGCAGGCCATGAAAGCCAATCCGCGCGATGCCCGGGCGCCCTACTACCTGGGCAACCTGCTGTTTGATTTGCAGCCCGAGGAAGCCATCCGGCTGTGGGAGACCTCGGCGTCGCTCGATCCTTCCTTCCCCATCGTGCACCGCAATCTGGCCATCGCTTACTCGCACCGGAACAGCGGCAACTCGCTGGATAAGGCGATCGCGCACCTGGAAAAGGCGGTCTCGCTCGAGCGCAAGTATCCGCTCCACTTCGCCGAGCTCGATGAGCTGTACGAGGCGGCGGGTGTCGCGCCCGAGAAACGCCTCGCGCTGCTCGAAAAGAACCACAGCGTGGTCACCGGGCGGGACGACGCCCTGAACCGCGAGATCAGCCTGAAGGTGGCGGCGGGCAAGTACGACGAGGCCATCCAGTATCTGACCGGGCGGCGGTTCGCGGTTTGGGAAGGCGCCAACCTGAACGTCACCGAGCAGTGGATCAACGCCCATCTGCTGCGCGGCCAACAACGTCTGGCCGCAAAGAACTACCGGGGGGCGCTGGCCGATTTCCAAGCCGCCGCCAACGTGCCGGACAACCTTCCGCTGGAAGGAATGAGCGGCGGCCGCGAAGCCGAAATCGCATACTGGACGGGCGTCGCTTATGCCGGGCTCGGCGATCAGGCTCAGGCCAGGCAGGCGTGGGAAAAAGCGGCCGGCCAGCAGACCATGGCTCCCCGCTCGCGCCGGGCGCGGGGCCGCGGAGTGTCGCCGATGACGGTGCAGCTTTACTATCGCGCGCTGGCCATGCAGAAGCTGGGCCGGACGGAGGAAGCCGCGGCGGCCTTCAAGAACCTGATCGAAATAGCTCAGGGCGCCATCAAGGAGAACGGTTCCGCCCCCGACCCGGGTGCTTCGTTCCGCGAGCACCAGAACTACCGGTCCGCGGCGGCAACGGCTCATTACGTGGCGGCGCTCGGCCACCTTGGCCTGAACGATCGCGACAAGGCCCGCCAGCAACTCGCCCAGGCGCTGCGCTTCCGACCGGATCACCCCTTCGCGAAGGCCACACTGGCCGAGCTGAACTGAACATCCCCACCGTGAAGCGGGCTCAAGCCCGCTTCACGGACAGGATCACGCTTTATACCTTCTGGCGCCGATGGCGCCCACGGCAAGCAGGCCGAATCCTATCAAAAGGAAAGCTCCCGGATCGGTCAGAGTCTGCGCGGACTGAAACACCAAGGCCGGTTCCCCTCCCCAAGCAAAGGAAACAAACAAAAAGAGAACCCCTGGAATACGAACCAACCCTTTATGCATCCCGCCGCATCCCCCTGATACACCAATGGTACGGCCTTCGAGGCGGGAAGATCAAGATTTGTTAACCTACGGCCCTCACCGCGCGCCGGCGATCTTGAACACGTAAGCCTCCCGCGCCGGCAAACGCGCTGAAACTGCGTCCGGCACCTGGATCCGCAGTTGCCTGCCGTTGATGGAAGCAGACAACGTCTGGCCGGATTCCAGCAGAGTCACGCGCACGCCGGAGGGGGCTTCGACGTCGTCGATGACGACTTCCCCGAGAGGCCGTCGCGGCACGATCGCGTAGACGGCATCGTCCTTTGCCGTGAAGAACGCTTCGATGCGGGCGAAGCCGGGCGGGGGCTCGTCCACCAGCTTCCCGATGTCGTACTCGGCGCGGTACGTCTTCTGTTCGAGCTTCTGAATCTCGCCCCGCCCCCACTGCCGCGAACGCCGCCACGGGCGCGTGCCGTAAATCGCCTCACCGTTGGGCCCAAGCCACTCGCCCATTTCGAGCAACCGCAGCTCCATGATTTCCGGGATGCGCCCGTCGGCCATGGGTCCGATGTCGAGCAGCAGGTTGCCGCCCCGGCTCACGATATCGATCAGCATCAGCAGAAGCCGGCGGGTCGTGTGATAGTCCGCGGCAGTCTCCATGCGGTTGTACCCGTAGGACTGCCCCATGCCGCGGCTCTCTTCCCACGGATGCCCGCCCTCGAGCATGCCTGCCGTGTATTCCGTGGTGTAGTAGCCGCCGTGGCGGTGGCGCGTCTCCTTGCCCCAGCGGTCATTGATCACCACTTCGTCGCGGACGGGCGACTCGTTGAACAGCCACGCCAGCAGTTCCGGCGACCTCCATTCCTCGCTCGGCATGTCCCATTCGCCGTCGGAAAAAATGATGCTCGGCTTCGCGTGCGTGACCACGTCCTTGAATTGCGGAAACATATGCTCGGCGACGTAGCGCTTGCGGTCCGAAAGCCACAGCGGGTTGTACCATTCATAAAGCGAATAGTAAAAGCCCATCCGCAGGCCCTTGCGGCGTCCCGCCTCCGACAACTCGGCCAGCAGGTCACGCCGGGGCCCGATGTCGACGCTGTTCCACGGCCGTCCCCAAACGCGGTTGGCGTCCTCGCTTTTCCATAGCGTGAATCCGTCATGATGTTTCGAGGTCAGCACGACGTACTTCGCCCCGGCGCGAACAAACACGGAGGCCCAGTGATCGGGGTCGAACAGTTCGGCGCGGAACATCGGCGCGAAATCCGGATACGCGAAGTCGCGTCCGTAGACGCGCTGGTGAAATTGCCAGGTGTGCACGCCCCGTCCGGACGGCCCTGTGGCCTTCATTCCGTTGGTCAGCGAATGCCAGTACCACTCGGAGTAGGGCGTTTCACCTTTCACGTTGATGGGAGCGTACGCCGGCACCGAGTAGACGCCCCAGTGGATGAAGATGCCGAATTTGGCGTCTGTGAACCACCGCGGCGTCGGGCGCGCGTCGAGGGAAGCCCAGTTAGCCTCGTACCGGGTTGGGGCGGCCATACTCCTGGGTCCCAGAACCAGAGGAGCGGAAGCAAGGCTGCGCAGCAAGTCTCGTCGTAGCATGGTACGCCGCTTATCGTATCAGGAACAGCCGGACACGGATAGCGCTACCTGACAGGGATCAAACGCGGAGTCCTGACGCCGCAGGCGCACAGGCCATACACGACCCGCGTGGCGGGCGGCCGGATGCCGCATTCCGCTTTCCAGTGCAGACCCGAATGCGCATCGCATTCCCAGGCGATGAGCACGCCGTCGGGATCCCGGACCTGCTCGAACACCGGAAGCTGAAAGGCGTGCCAGAGAAAGTCGCGGTCCCGTTCGTCGAGCAAACGGCGGTAGGAGTGGTTGTAAACGATTACGCGCCGGATGGATTTCGGAATCGTACGCACGCCCGTGCGGACCTCGCAGGCAAGGCGTTCGAGCGCCTCAAGAGGCCCTGCGATCACGCGAGGGGGAACGCCGACGAGCCTGCGCCAGCCGCCGGGGAGCAGAACCACCTGCCCGGAACCGGCTGCCTCCGTGGCATAACGGCCGCTCAGCGTCAGTGCAACTCGCATGGGCTTATATACGGAGTGCGCCCGGCCGGCAAAAACTCTCAGTTTCTCCTGCGAAGCGGGCTGGCTGCGGAAAAACGGGAAGGCGCTTCCGCCCTCTTGCGATCGCCTGCCTGGCTCTCCCCGCCGCTCCGCCCGTAGCGGTTCAGAATCGAAGCGCAGGCCTGAAGCAGGCCGGCCACGGCGATCCACACCTGCCAGTGCGAGAACAGTCCGCCGGAAATCGCGAACTCACCGGCCATGTTGAGGTCGGACGCAAGCCTCCATATCCCGAGCGCAAGCGCCATGAGCGCCGCGGGCGTTAGCAGCGCCGCGGCCACGGCCGCCAACTGGCGGCTAAGATCCAGAGTCCGGCGGAGAGCAGGCCCCATCCGCACGCGAATCCTGATTCTCATCGAGCACTCGGAACAATACGTTCAATGTAGCACGACCTCGCGGGCGGCCAAACCTATTCGACGATCGCTTCGATTGTGCGCGGCGCGTTGCCTTCGAAGCGGTTATTCACGAAAATGAACGCCTCGCGGCGGTCGCGTCGCGCCAACTCGATCAGGTCGCGAATCGCCTGGCGGCCCTCGGGATTCGGGTCTTTGATCTCTTCGTACGGCGAGAACAGCCGCACCGCTTCCTCATACGAGCGCCCGCGCCGCAGCAGAGCCCGGCAGACAGTGTAACCGGCCGTGTAGGCGTCGGGCAGCCGCAACTGGACGCCGAGTTCGGGCATGCGTGTCCAGGCATTGAAAACGTGCGCGACGCCGTGGCTGCGCAGCAGGTGGAAATAGTCGGGGCCGAGGAATTCCGGATTCCGGATTTCCACCGAGTAGCGGAACTGCCGCGGGAGCAGGGCGAGAAACCGGTCGAGGTCGCGGACGAACTCGCGCACGTGCGAATAAGCGGTGCGCGGAAACGCGCCGAATTCCAAGATCAGAACGGCCACCCGCGCCCGGTACGGCTCCAGCAGCGCCAGGAACTGCTCCTTAAACAGCTCCACGTCGAGAAACGACGTGTTCACCAGGCCCCCGCGGGGGCCGTACCGCGCGTGTGACGGAAACACTTTCGCCGTAATTTGTTCCGGCGCCTTGAAGGCGAAAACAAGCTGCTCCGGCGCGGACTGGAACAACCGCCGCCAGTACGCTTCCGAAGGGAACTGGTAGAAGGTGAAATCGCCGCAGACCGCCGGGAACGTGCGCGCGTACTCCGCCAGGCACTCGGCTTCGAAGCGCTTCTGCGCAAACACCCCGCGCGACATGTAGCGCTCGCGGCTGTAAATCTGCCCCAGCCAGCCTTCGTACTTCCAGGAGCTCGTCCCTATCCAGACGCCTTCTGAGGCCAGGCGGCGCAAGGCTTCGGCGAGCCTGGCGCGGTCGAACGGCGGGCGCTCGTCAAAAAGGGGCGCGGTCGGCATCAAACGGTTCCCTGCGATTATGATAGTAACGTCATCGAGGGGACTTTATGAGCGAGATTCAGGAATTACTGGAGCGTTTCCGCCGCGGAGCAGAGCTGGTCGCGACCGCCATGACCGGCGCGGCCGGTCCGGAACTGGATTTTGTGCCTGAACCCGGCAAATGGAGCGTGCGGCAGATCGTCGCGCACCTGGCCGACTCCGAAATCGTAGCGGCCGACCGCTTCCGCCGCATCATCGCCGAGGAGAACCCCACCCTGATCAGCTACGATCAGGATGCCTGGGCCAGAAACCTGAACTATGCGCGCCGCCGCACCTCGGATTCGCTCGAAACCTTCAGGCGGCTGCGCGCGGAAAACTGGGAGCTTCTCAAGGACCTGCCCGAGAGTGCGTTCGAGCGCAAAGCCACGCACAGCGAGCGCGGAACCATCACCCTGCTGGACCTGCTCAAAATTTACGCCGCCCACCCCGAAGCCCACGCGCGGCAGCTTATGGAGGTGCGGAACCGTTACAAGGAGGCTAAGAAACAGCACGCCTGACGGTTTCGCCCGCTGCTTGCGCCCGCTTTTCCGGATCTGAGACACTCTTGAAGTCATGCGGTGCTTGCGCCTTCTGCTGGCGGCGGTGGCCGGGCTGGCGGCCCAGCCTCCGGCGTCTGTTCCGGAGAGCGAGATCCTGTTCTACAGGGCGGAGTGGCGCCTGATTCACGCGGGCAACGTCCGGCTCACGTGGGAAGCGTCCGACTCCATCTCCGCTCCGGGCTGGCACACCGACCTGGAGATCGAAACGGCGGGCCTTGTTTCGCGGCTCTACCGCGTCAACAACCGGTACAACTCGGTGCACAACGTCGAACTTTGCGTCGAGAGCACCTTCTTGAAGACCCACGAGGGCAGCCGCCGGCGCGAGACGCGCGTCACCTTCGACGGCGAGCGTGGGAAGGCAAGCCTCGAGGAGCGCGACCTGGTCAAGAATACCGTAACCACCAAGGAAATCGAAATCTCGCCGTGCGAGCACGACGTGATCGGGGCGCTGTACCACCTCCGCACGCTCAAGCTCGAGCCGGGCCAGTCCGCGGAGATCCCGATCAGCGACGGCAAGAAAGCCGTGCTGGCGAAAGTCGAGGCGCAGGAGCGCGAGACGATAAAGACCGACCTCGGAAAATTCCAAACCATCCGGTACGAAGCGTTTTTGTTTAACAACGTGCTGTACCGCAGAAGCGGCAGACTGTTCGTGTGGCTCACCGACGACGACCGCAAGCTGCCGGTCCAGATCAGGGTCCGGCTGCCGTTTTACATCGGGACGGTGACGCTGCAGCTCGTGAAAGACGGAACCGGCAAGTCCGGATAACAGAGGAGAAGCATGAAGCGGATTCGATTCATTTGCGCAGCCTGGCTGCTGGCGGCGTCCCTCGCGCAGGGGCAGCAGCCGCTTTCCAACAAGGAGGCGTTCGAGCTTTACGGGCGCACGGTGGAGCTGATGGAATCCACCGCGGTGGCGATTCCCGAACTCGCCCGCGCCGGGGCTCCGGTGACGGAGAACGCGCGGCAGGCGCTGAGCACGCTTCGCGGCCTCAACCGGCAGAACGTTGGCGTCACCTACACGTTCCTGACGAACGTGCGGGCTTACCTGGCGCTCTACGACGTTGTGCTCAAGCCCTCTCCCTTCCCCGAAGCGGCTGCCAAGCAATTCAACGAACTGCGCGGAGCGCTGATCCGCATCGAGGACAATTTCCGCGCGCTGCTCGACCAGCGCGAACGGGAGATCGCCAATCCCGACCGCGACCAGCTCTCCCGCTACGCCGAAGCCAACAGCAGACTCGGCCCGCCGCAACCCGGAAGGCCCCGGGTGGTCTTCCTCGGCGATTCCATCACCGACGGCTGGCGTCTTAACGAGTATTTCCCCGACCGCGACTTCGTTAACCGCGGCATCAGCGGGCAGATCACCGGCCAGATGCTGGGCCGCATGAAGGCCGACGTGATCGACCTCGCCCCGGCGGCGGTACTCGTGCTCGCGGGGACCAACGACATCGCGCGCGGAATCCCCCTCAGCGTCATTCAGAATAACCTCACGATGATCGCCGACCTCGCGCAAGCGCACAAAATCACGCCGCTGTTCGCTTCCGTCCTGCCGGTAAGCGATTACCACAAGGACCAAAACCCGGCCTACGAGATGACGAAGCGCCGCCCGCCGGCCACCATCCGGGCGCTGAACGCCTGGATCCAGAACTTCTGCCGCCAGCGGAACTACATCTACGTCGATTACTACTCGGCGCTGGTGGACGAGAAGGGATTCCTGAGGGCCGATGCGGCGGGCGACGGCCTTCATCCCAACAGCACGGGCTACCGCCTGATGGCGCCCGTCGCGCTCGCGGCGATCGATAAGGCGCTCGCGTCCCTGCCCCGCGACGGCAAGCGCCGCTAGCCGGAGAGAATCCCCGGCGGCGCCCGCCGATTACTCCTCGGCACTCGTGGACGATGCGGGCTTCCTGAGGGCCGACGCGGCGGGCGACGGCCTCCATCCCAACAGCACGGGCTACCGCCTGACGGCGCCTGTTGCACCGCGACGGCAAGCGCCGCTCCCCCCCAGCACCTGCTCCCACAATGGGCTGAGGCCACCTCCGGCGAAAGGCGTACCCCCGCCTGCCGGGGGCGCGGTGCCACCGCCCCCGGAGGAAGAGCCGCCAGCCGAGGATAGCGCCCAGACGATCCTTACCGGCGACCGGCAGCAAAATCCCAGGCGGCACCCGGTCTTGGCTGGCGTTGCCGCGCGTGTTGGGTTTCGCAACCCAGCGAAGTCTTAAAAAGTGTTCAGGGCACCCGATGTGTGATTTAACCCAACAGTGGGCGCAGACTGCCCAACCTGCCCCATTTGTAAAATTCCCAGCGGCCCCCAGGCAGCCGCCGCGAGAGGCCAATCTGCATTGCGAAACGCAATTGTCGGGCCCGGATTCGACAACAGTGCGGAAAGGATTCTAACAAAAGAGGATAATCGGGTATCCTTTATATAGGTATGGCATTTCACAACAATGCTCACGAAGCGGGAAACGCTGGTGAGTATTGTTACAACAGATATAAACCTCTGATTTATCGGAACTTACACGCCGTCGCAACAGTTGTTACCCACGACGGCCTCCGAAGTGCCCTAATACGGGTGGAAAGCAAGGAGGCCGCACCATGGTAGCTTTACTGGTTCTGGCAACGTTCGTTGTGTTTATCACCGTTGATGTCTTACTGCACCGCGAAAAGTACAAGTTCCGCGTGGCAGAAACCGAAACTCCGCAGGCGAAAGACGGGCCCCTACCGGTCGTAGCCGGTGTCACCCTGCCCGAGGCGCTGGCCTATCACCCCGGCCACGCATGGGCCCTGGATGCCGGTAACGGCAGGATAAGAATAGGCTTAGACGAATTCGCCGCCAGCCTGCTGGGCTCCATCGAGAAGGTGGAGGTCCCCCAACGCGGACGCTGGTTCCGGCAAGGGGAAAAGGGCTGGTCGGTGATCACCCCCCAGGGCGAAGCGACGATGCTTGCGCCCGCGGAGGGCGAGATCGTGGCCGTAAACGATAAAGCCCTAGCCGACCCGGCGGTTATCACGAAAGACCCCTACGGCGCCGGCTGGCTTCTGGAAATCTTCTCTCCGGACACTCAGGTCAGCTTCCGGAATCTGCTCACGGGCGCCTTGGCAAAGAGGTGGATGGAGCAGTCGATGATGGAGCTGCGCCAGGCCCTCGCCCCGATGGCCACCATGACCGCCCTGGACGGTGGAAGGATATCTCCGCAATTGGGCACTGAATTGCCACAGGAAAAATGGCGTGAGGTGACCCGGCACTTCTTCCGTTCCTGATTAGGAGATCTTGAATGCGCGCACTACTTTTCGATACTACGCGGTGTGTCGGGTGCGGCTCGTGCATGGTTGCCTGCCGTGAGAGCAACGGCCTTCCGGAGACGGATGCGCCGGACCTCACGGAGAACCAGTTCACCGTGCTCAAGACCGTTCCCGGCAACGACGGCGACGTAACGTACAGGCGATTGTGCATGCACTGCCAGGACCCGACGTGCGCGTCGGTGTGCCCCGTGGGCGCGCTGAAAAAGACGCCCAACGGCCCGGTGGTCTACGAGCCCGAAATTTGCCTCGGCTGCCGGTACTGCATCCAGGCATGCCCATTCGGCGTGCCTCGTTACGAGTGGTCGTCGCTGGCCCCGCGTGTGCGCAAATGTACGTTCTGCGCGGACCGGCTGGCCGCGGGCAAGATCAATGCCTGCGCCGAAGCGTGCCCGACCGGCGCGACGCAGGCCGGCGAGCGCGAAGAATTGCTTAAAGAAGCGCGGGCGCGCCTGGCAGCCGAACCGGAGAAATACGTTCAGAAGATTTATGGGGAACACGATGCGGGGGGCACGTCGGTCCTGATGCTCTCCTCGGTGCCCTTCACGCAGCTCGGGCTGCCGGACAATCTGCCCGCCGAGCCGCTGCCGCTGCTGACCTTCCGGGTCCTGTCGAAAATCCCGACCCTCGCCGGGGCCGGCAGTTGCGTGCTGGCCGGGCTGTGGTGGCTGACCAATAGGAAGGCGGAGGTTGCGAAGGCCGAAGGCCGCGCGCCGCGGAAGGGGGAGCGGCGATGACGAGAGTTCGGGCGATTTTCTGGCGCGTGGTGGCGCTGGCGATCCTGTCGGCGGGCGCCTACAGCACTTGGGTGCGATTCACGCAGGGGCTCGGCGCCTCGACCAATCTGAGCGACGAGTATCCCTGGGGATTGTGGATCGGCTTCGACATTCTCTGCGGCGTGGGACTGGCCGCCGGGGGATTCGCCATCACGTCGGCGGTCTATATTCTGCATTTGGAGAAACTCCGGCCGCTGGTGCGGCCTACCGTGCTGACGGCGTTTCTCGGATACTTGCTGGTGATTTGCGGCCTGCTGTTCGATCTTGGCAGGCCCTGGAACATCTGGCGGGCGGTGGTCTGGTGGAATCCGCGCTCGGTGATGTTTGAAGTCGCCTGGTGCGTGATGCTGTACACGACGGTGCTGGCGCTGGAGTTCTCGCCGGTTCTTTTTGAGAGGCTCCGGTGGGAGCGCGCGCTCAAGGTAGTCAAGATCATCGTCGTACCGCTGGTGGGGCTGGGCTTCATTCTCTCGACGCTCCATCAGTCCTCGCTCGGAAGCCTCTACCTGATTCTGCCCACGAAGCTCCATCCGCTCTGGTATTCGCCGCTGTTGCCGGTGTTGTTCTGGATCTCGGCGGTCGCCGCCGGCCTGGCGATGGTGATCTTTGAGAGCGGCATGAGCGCGCGGGCGTTCGGACGGGCGCTCGAGTTCCATCTGCTCCAGGGCGTCGCCAAGGTGATGGTGCTGTTCTTGGGGCTGTTCTTGATGGTGCGCCTGTTCGACCTCGGCGCGCGCGGCGTCCTCGGAACGGCGTTCACCGGCAGCTACGAAATGGCGATGTTCTGGGTGGAGACCGCCCTGCTCGCCGTGCCGATGGTGCTGGCGGCGTTCCGGAAAATCCGGGCCAACCCGCAGGCGCTCTTTGCATGTTCCGTGATGGCGGTCGGGGGCTTTCTGGTGAACCGGCTGAACGTTGCGGTGACCGGCCTGGAGGCGTCCGCCGGCGGTCGCTACGTGCCCTCGTGGATGGAGGTTTCCATCACGCTGTCGCTTGTGGTCGTAGGTTTGGCCGCTTTCCGGTACGCGGCGCAGTATCTGCCGGTATTTCACTCCTTGAAGTCGGAGGAAGTAAAGGAGGAATTGCCCACCCAGGTGTATGCGCAGCCTTAGCGCGAAGCTGATTGCGGGGTTGGTGACGGGCCTGGCCGGCGTGCTCTTCTGGCTGGGCCTGGCCAACCTCCGTGTACTGCGCCAGAACCTGGAATCCACCGCGCTGCTGGCCGAGCAACGGATGGCCAGCGTGATCTTCCACTCCACGCGGAACAGCATGCTGCGGAACGACCGCGAGCAGTTGCTCCAGATCGTTCAGTCGATCGGCGAGGAGCCGGCAGTGCGGCGGATCCGCATCCTGTCCAAGACCGGCGAAATCCGGGTCTCGACGCTCCCCGAGGAAGTCGGCCAGATGCTGGACCAGAGGGCGGAGGCCTGTTACCTGTGCCACGCCACTTCGCAGCCGCTCACCAAACCGGACGCCAATCAGACTTACCGCTTTTACCGGATGAACGGCGAGCGCGTGATCGGGCTGATCCGCCCGATTGAAAACGAGCCGGCGTGTTCCGACGCCGCCTGCCATGCCCACCCGCCCTCGCAGCGCATTCTCGGCGTGCTCGACGTGGTGCTGTCGCTTGCCTCCGTAGACCAGGAGCTTGCCGCGCACGAACGCCGCATGATCGCGCAGGTCACACTTTCCGCTGGCCTGATGATGGCGATGGCTTCGCTGCTGGTGTGGTTGCTGGTCAGCCGTCCCATCCGCCGCCTCATCGCCGGCGTGAAAATCCTCGGCTCGCGCCAGTTGAGCTACCGGTTCCGGCTCAAGCGCCGGGACGAAATCGGCGAGCTGGCCGCCGCGTTCGACAACATGGCCGAGGAACTCCAGCAGGCCAATGACACCCTCGAAGAGCGCATACGCCGCAAGACCGCGGAGCTCGAAGCAGCGCAGGAGAAACTGATCCATTCGGAAAAGCTGGCCTCGCTCGGGGAACTCTCAGCCGCCGTAGCTCACGAGATCAACAACCCACTGGCCGGCATCGCTACCTACGCGCGTTTGCTCGAGAAGAAACTGGCCCCGCCGAAACCCGCGCTGGAGTGGATCCAGATCATCCAGCGGGAGAGTAAGCGCTGCGGCGAGATCGTCAACAACCTGCTGGTGTTCGCCCGCAAGCACAACACCGAGATGGCGCCCGCCGCCGTGAAAACAATCGTCGACCGCACGGTGGCGGTGGTGCAGCACAAGCTGCAGATGCACTCGGTTGAGTTGGAAACCGATGTGGCCGAACTGCCTTCCATCTATTGCGACGCCTCGCAGATCCAGCAGGTGCTGATCGCGATCATCATGAATGCCGTGGACGCGATCGCGAGCCAGGGTCCCAAGGGCGGCAACGTGCGCATCCGGGCGGCGATGCACGATGAAGCGCGGGTGGATATCGCCGTGACCAACGACGGTCCGCCCATACCGAAGGAAGTGCTGCCGCACATCTTCGAGCCTTTCTTCAGCACCAAACCGGCGGCTTCGGGCGTCGGGCTCGGGCTCGCCGTCGCATATGGAATTGTGAAGCGGCACGGAGGGGAGATCCAGGTGGAAACCGGCCCGGAGACGACATTCCACGTCATCCTGCCGGTCGGAGCGCCCCCCGGCGAAGCCAAGAAAACGGAGATTACCGATGTCGGAAGAGAAACTGTCCATACTGATCGTCGATGACGAGGAGGTCGTCCGCGACTCGCTCGTACACTGGTTTACCGAGGAGGGCTACGATGTCGACTCCTCGGCCAGCGCGCCGGACGCGCTGTCGAAACTGGCCGGACGCGAATTTGATCTCGTGATCGCCGATATCCGAATGCCCGGTATGGATGGCATCGAGCTGCTGGAAAAGATCCGCTCCGAGCAGCTCGACACAAGCGTGATCGTCATGACCGGCTACGCTTCGGTGGAAACGGCCGTGCGCGCCCTCAAGCACGGCGCTTTCGACTACATCACCAAGCCCTTCGACCCGGACGACCTTTCGGTGGTGGTGCGCAACGCGCTGGAGCAGCACAGGCTGAAACGCGAGAACCGCATGCTGCGGCAGCAGCTCACCGAGGAGGCCTCGCTCAACGAACTAATCGGCGGGAGCGACGCCATGCGCCGCGTGCGCGAGCAGATCGAAACCGTAGCCGGCGTCGATTCCACCGTGCTGATTGAGGGCGAAAGCGGCACCGGCAAGGAACTGGTGGCTCGGGCCATCCACCGCCTGAGCCCCCGCCGGTACAACCCCATGGTGGTGGTCCATTGCGGCGCGCTGACGGAAACGCTCATCGAAAGCGAGCTGTTCGGACACGAAAAGGGCGCGTTCACCGGCGCGCAGTACCGCAAGAAAGGCAAATTCGAAGCCGCCATGGGAGGCACCGTCTTCCTGGACGAGATCGCCGATATCAGCCTGAAAACTCAGACCGATCTGCTGCGGGTCCTCCAGGAGCGGGAAATCGTGCGGGTAGGCGGAACGCAAGCGATCAAGGTGGATTTCCGCGTGATCGCCGCGTCGAACCGCAACCTTGCGGAGATCGTGAAGGAGGGCAAGTTCCGCTCGGACCTCTTCTACCGCCTGAACGTCTTCACGATCCATCTGCCGCCCCTGCGCGAACGGCACGGCGACATCCCCCTACTCGCTACCCATTTCCTGGATAAGTACAGCACCCAGATGAACCGCAAGTTCACCGGCTTCGACCGCGCGGCGATGGACATGCTCATCGCCCACAACTGGCCGGGGAACGTGCGGGAACTGGAGAATATCGTGGAGCGCGCCGTGGTCGTGGGGCACGAGCCGCTGATCCGGGCGCACGATCTGGCGCTGCCCCGCCCCGCGGAAGGCGCCGAGGACCTGAGTCTCGAAAGCGTGGAGCGCCGGCACATCGTGCGCGTGCTCGAAGACTTCGGCTGGAACCAGACTCAGGCCGCCAAAGCGCTGGGCATCGATCGCGTGACCTTGTACCACAAGATCCGCAGGTATGGCCTGAAGCCGCCCGCCAAAGCGGCCCGCGTCTGATCCCGCCGAGGCGGAGCGGAAGTGATTCTGGTTCCTGTGGGTGAGTTCCCGGAGTGGCTGCTGGCGCGGCTTTCGCGCCGCACCCGCATCCCGCTCGGCCCCCCGCGCGTGGATCCGGCCGTCGCCTGGAACCCGGGCCGGGGGCAATATGATTCCAACCGGCTGCTGGCCGAGCTGAAGGCGCACTACGACGGCGTGGTGATCGGCGCTACCGCGTGCGACCTCTTCATCCCGGTCCTGACGTTCGTGTTCGGCGAGGCGGAGATGCGGGGGCGCGCCGCCATCTTTTCGATTCACCGGTTGCGAGAGGAGTTTTACGGCCTGCCGGAGAACGCCAGGCTGCTCGAAAGCCGTGCGTTGCGTGAACTGCTGCACGAACTCGGACACCTCAGAGGCCTGGCGCACTGTCAGGACTGGTCCTGCATCATGAGTTCGGCGCACTCGGTCGAGCGCGTCGACACCCGCGGCGATAAGTTCTGCCACGACTGCCGCCTCAAGCTGGAAGCCGCCGGAGCAGCGCATGGCGTGCCGGCTTGAGTTAAGGGGCGTTGCAGCGGCTTGTGTGCGCTGCGCGGGCCACACCCCGGCTTTCCGGAAGTGGCCTTTGAATTGCTCCGTGTACAGTGAGCAAAGAGGAGAAAAGGGCCCGTGAGGAATTTCGACGAAGCTCCGTTTCTGGTGATCTGGGAGGTGACGCGCGCCTGCGACCTTGCCTGCGTCCACTGCCGCGCCTCGGCCGATCCCGTGCGGCACCCGTTGGAACTCACCACCGAGGAAGGCTTCCGCCTGCTGGAAACCATCCGGGAGTTCGGCGACCCGATCATGATCTTCACCGGCGGCGACCCGCTCAAGCGGCCGGACCTTTTCCAGCTTCTGGAAAAGAGCGTCCAGCTCGGGCTGCGCACTACTCTTTCACCGAGTCCCACCCCGCTGCTCACCGCGGACGCTATCGCGGGCTTCAAGCGCGTGGGAGTGGCCCGCATCTCGATTTCCGTGGACGGCTGGGATGCCGCTTCCCACGACAATTTCCGGCAGGTTCCGGGCTCGTTCGACCGCGCCATCTTCGCTCTCGAAGAAGCCCGGCGCATCGGGCTTTCCACCCAGATCAACACCACCGTCAGCCGGCACAACTACCGCCGCCTGGGCGAAATCGCCGATCTGGTTGACCGCACCGGCTCGGATATGTGGGACGTCTTTTTCCTCGTGCCGACCGGGCGCGGCGCCTCGCAGCAGGAACTTAACGCCGAAGAGTTCGAGGAAGTTTTCAACTTCCTTTACGAGCGCTCGAAAACCTCCCGCGCCGTGATCAAGACCACCGAGGCGATGCACTACCGGCGGTACTTGATGCAGCGGCGCAAGGCGGAGGGAGGCAGCAACGGCAAGAAGCATCCCGGCGACAACCCCCTGAACCGCATGGCAGGCATCAACAGCGGCCGCGGCTTCGTTTTCATCTCGAGGACCGGCGAGATTTACCCGAGCGGGTTTTTGCCGATCTCCTCGGGCAACGTGCGGCGGCACTCGCTGGTGGATGTCTACCGCAACGGGGCGCTGTTCCGCGTGCTGCGCGACAGCTCGTGCTTGAAAGGAAAGTGCGGCCTTTGCCAGTACCGCAACCTCTGCGGCGGCTCGCGTTCGCGCGCCTACGCCCTCACGGGCGATTACCTGGCCGAAGAGCCGCGGTGCATCCATCAACCCTGAGGCAGCGTTTCTCCTGAGTCGAATTTTTCGGTCTTGCTGACTTCGATATTTCTGCTATTGTAGAAATATGAAAGTGAGGCAGGCCGACGTCGCCCGCTACGCGGATATGTTCGCCGCCATCGGCGCCGAACCCAGGCTCCGCATCCTGCGCCTGCTGCTCTCCGCTCATCCCGACGGTATGGTGGCCGGCGACATACAGGCCGAGCTGGAGATTCCCGGCTCCACGCTCTCCCATCACCTGGAGAAGCTGAAGAACGAGAATCTCATCTCGGTACGGCGCGACCGGCAATTCCTCTGGTACTCGGCCAACACCGAAACGCTGACGGAACTGCTGGCCTTTTTGTACTCCGAATGCTGTTCCCGAAGCTGCGCCGTGCGGCCGGAAAGCATTGTGGTCCCCCTGAAACCCTCGACTAAGAAAGGCAACCCATGAATTCCGAGATCAAACAAGTTGTGAAGGAGAAATACGGGCAGGCGGCTTTGCGCGTCGTCAGCGGCGGTTCCACCTCGTGCTGCGGCGGATTCGCATCCGACTGCAACCCGATCACCTCGAACCTGTACGGAAGCGAAGTGTCGCAGATTCCCGAGCAGGCCGTGCTTGCCTCGCTCGGCTGCGGCAATCCGACCGCGCTGGCCGAGCTCAAGCCCGGCGAGACGGTGCTCGATCTCGGCTCCGGCGGCGGCATCGATGTGCTGCTCTCGGCTCGCCGCGTGGGCCCAACCGGAAAAGCCTACGGGCTCGATATGACAGACGAGATGCTGGCGCTGGCGCGCGAAAACCAGCGCAAATCGGGCCTGACGAATGTCGAGTTTCTGAAAGGCGAAATCGAGAACATTCCCCTGCCCGACAACTCGGTCGATGTGATCATCTCCAACTGCGTGATCAATCTCTCGGCGGACAAGGACCGCGTGCTGGCGGAGGCATTCCGCGTGCTTCGTCCGGGCGGCCGGCTGGCGATATCCGATATCGTCACGCGAGGTGAGATCCCGGCCGAAATCCGGCGCAACGTGGAACTGTGGATCGGCTGTTTGGCCGGGGCGCTCGACGAATCCGAGTACGTCAACAAGCTCGCGGCGGCGGGCTTTACCGAGATCGGCGTCGAGCCTACCCGAATCTACCGCGCTGAGGACGCCCGCGAGTTCCTCACCGCCAGTGGAATCGACGTCGAGGCCGCCGCCCCGCAAATCGACGGAAAGTTCATGAGCGCGTTCGTGCGCGCGCGCAAACCGTTGAACGTTCGTTGAACCCGGCACGGGTCCAGTTGCTACAATTCGGTCGTGCGGCACCGCATCATCATCATCGAGGATGAAGCGGACATCGTGGAGATGGTGCGGTATAACTTCCGCAAGGAAGGCTTCGAAATCGAGAGCTTCAGCCGGGGGCGCGAGGGGCTGGAGCGGCTTCGCCGGAACCCTCCCGATCTGCTGCTGCTCGACATCATGCTCCCCGATGAGGACGGCTTTTCCATCTGCCGCCAGTTGCGCGCCGACCCGCGCCTGAAGGAACTTCCGGTGATTTTTCTGACCGCGCGCGGGGAGGAGATCGACCGCATCGTCGGCCTGGAGATCGGCGCCGACGATTACGTCGTGAAACCGTTCAGCCCGCGCGAGCTGATCGCGCGCGTGAGGGCGATTCTGCGGCGGCGTGTGCGCCCGGTTGAGCCCGCCGATGTAATCGAAATCCGCGGGCTGCGGCTGGATGCGCGCACGCAGGAAGTCACGGTTCGAGGAAATCCCGTCGAGCTGAGCCCGCTGGAGTTCAAGCTGCTTCACTTTTTGGCTTCGCACCCGCGGCAGGTCTTCAGCCGCGAGCGCCTGCTCGATGAAGTGTGGGGCCGCGATTACGCGGTCACGCCGCGGACGGTGGACGTTCACATCCGCCGGCTGCGCGAAAAGATCGAAGCGCAGCCCGACAACCCCGAGTACATCGGAACCGTGCGCGGCGCCGGCTACCGTCTGCTGGCCGAGGCGCCGCAGGAAGTCTGATCCGTGCCTTTGAGCAGCCCCATCTTTCGCAAGCTGCTGCTCAGCGCCTTCGTGTTGGTCGCGGTGACGCTGGGACCGCTGGGCTTTTATCTCACGCAAGACGCCGTGGCGCGGCATCGCGAGAGCACGCGGAGGCAGCTTGCGGCCGAGGCGCGCATCCTCGCCGGGGAGATGGATAAGGTCGAGCCCGCGCAGTTGGCCGCGTGGACGCAAGACGCGGCGCGGCGCTCGGAGTCCCGCATCACCGTGATCGATCCCAAAGGCAACGTGATCGCCGATTCGGAATACGACCAGGCGCGGATGGAAGATCATGCCGGCCGTCCGGAAGTGAGTGAGGCGCGCCAGGGCAAGACCGGGTTCGCCGTCCGGAGGAGCGGCACGTTGGGCGTGGAAATGAGCTACGCCGCCGTGCCGGTCACCTATCGCGGGCAGCCGGGATACGTGCTGCGGACGGCGCTCCCGATGCGCGAGGTGGCCGACGCCGCCGCCGCGGTGCGCTGGCGGATTCTGGCCGCATCGCTGCTGGCGGCGCTCATTGCGCTCGCGATGGCCTACTGGTTTTCCCGCACCTTCACGCGCCGCATCCGCCGTCTTCAGGCATTTGCCGACAGCCTCCTCGGCGCCCGCACGGCGGAAAGCCTCGCGCCCGACAGCGACGACGAACTCGGCGCCCTGGCCGGCTCGCTCAGCCGCACCGCCGACCAGCTCCGGGATTTGTTCGACAAGCTGAGCATGGAATCCAGCCGCCGCGAAGCGATTCTTGCCAGCATGATGGAGGGCGTGCTGGCGGTGGATCACGAGCTGCGGGTCACTTTCTGCAATGAGGCTTTCGCCCGGGCGGTGGGAGCGCGAATGCCGGTGCCATCGCACCTGCCGGTGCTCGAGCTCGTGCGCGATCCCGCTTTTCTCGACCTGCTCAGCCGCGTGCTGGCGACGAACCAGACGTTCAAACACCGCCTCCAGCTTGCCGCCGCCGAAGGCCGGGTTTTCGAGGTGCAGGCGGCGCCGCTCACGGCCGGAACGCGGCGCGGCGCGATCGCCATTCTGCACGACATCACGGATCTCGAACGCCTGGAGCGCGTGCGCCGGGATTTCGTCGGCAACGTCTCGCACGAGCTGCGGACGCCTCTGACGGCGATCCGAGGGTACGCCGAGACGCTGCTCGAAGGCGCGCTCGAGGACCAGGAGAACAACCGCAAGTTCCTGGAGATCATTCGCGCCCATGCCATCCGGCTGAACAACATCGCCTCGGACCTGCTCGTGCTCTCGGAATTGGAGTCGGGCCAGCCGGCAACGCCGCCGGAGGCCGTCTCAATCCGCGAGGCTCTGGAATCCGCTCTGCGGACGGTAGAGTCCGAGGCTCACATACGGAACGTCGCGCTGAAACCGGGAAGGCTGGAGGACGCCGCGGTGGCGGGCTACCGCATTCGCCTCGAACAGGCGTTCGTCAACCTGCTCGATAATGCGGTGAAGTTCAACCGCCCGGGAGGTGAAGTGCGAATCGAAACGGGCCGGACGCCCGAAGGCGCAGCGCAGGTGATCATCTCCGACACCGGCATCGGCATCCCCTCGGACGACCTGCCGCGAATCTTTGAGCGCTTCTACCGCGTGGACAAAGCGCGTTCGCGCGATGTCGGCGGCACCGGGCTGGGCCTCTCGATCGTGAAACACGTCATCGAGCGCATGAACGGAACGGTAACGGTGGAAAGCAAGCTGGGCAAGGGGTCCGTGTTCACCGTTACTCTTCCGGCGCTGGACAGCGCGGCCGCGCAGAGTTAGTCCAGAGTTTTTGATCCAGTAAGTCACCTTGCCGAAGATGCTCCGGCGCGTTCACAGGAACATGGTTTTGCCGCCTGACACTGCTGTAAAAAGAACGGCCCAGTCGCCAATTCTTCACGATCCTGTAACCGTTTTGTAACAGAGAGACTTGACAATAAAAACAGGACGCCGATGAAGACTTTCCCGCATGCTCTTTGGGCGTTCGTTGTGTCCACGTCCGTGGCGGCTCAGACCCTGATCAACGGCACCGGGGCTACATTCCCGTATCCCATCTACTCAAGATGGTTTAGCGAATACAACAAGCTCCATCCGGAGATCCGCATCAACTATCAGCCGATCGGGTCGGGGGGCGCCATCAGGCAACTGGCATTCGGTACAGTCGATTTCGGCGCGTCCGATCAGCCTATGACGGACGCGCAGCTCGCAAAGGCCCGCATCAAACCTCTGCATTTCCCGGCCGTGCTGGGCGCCATCGTGGTCACGTACAACGTTCCCGAAGTCAAGGGCGAGTTGAAGCTTACGCCGGAGGCGCTCGCGGGCATGTTCCTCGGAAAAATCCGGAAATGGAACGACCCGGAGATCGCGCGCGCAAACCCGGAAACGAAGCTGCCCGCCGCCGATATCGTCGTGGTTCACCGCTCGGACGGCAGCGGCACGACGTATGTCTGGACCGACTACCTTGCCAAAACGAATGCGGAATGGAAAAGCCGGGTGGGTTCCGGAACGGCGGTCAACTGGCCCACGGGACTGGGCGCGAAAGGCAATGACGGAGTCGCCGGACTCGTGAAGCAGACGCCCTATTCGATCGGGTACGTCGAGCTGACCTACGCCATCCAGAACAAAATGCCTTACGCCCGCGTGCGCAATGCCGCCGGGGAGTTCGTCAGGCCCGAACTCGCCACCGTAACCGCGGCAGCCGCCGGCGCCGCAGCAAACATGCCGGACGATTTCCGCGTTTCGATCACAAACGCCCCGGGCAAGCAGGCGTATCCGATCTCCAGCTTCACGTGGCTGCTGATCCCGGAAAGAATTCAGGATCCGGCAAAGAGAAAGGCGCTCATCGATTTCCTGCGCTGGATGCTCGGTCCGGGGCAAAAGATGGCGGAACCGCTGTCATACGCGCCTCTACCCGCTCCGGTCGTAGCCAAGGAGTTAAAGGCGATTTCCAGGATTCAGTAGCATGGGCAGCCGCGTTGCCACAATCGAACATCTTCCCCGGGCAAAAACACCGCGCACCTTCTTCCGCCGGCTGCGCGCGGGAGACCACATCGCCTGGGCCATCACGGCCCTTGCAGCAGCCGCCGTGCTGGCGATTACCCTGCTGCTCGTCTGGGAGCTTTACAGCAGCTCGGCATTGGCGCGGACGAAGTTCGGCTGGAGTTTTCTGATCGGGCGGACCTGGGACCCGGTGGCCGGAGAATTCGGCGCGCTCCCGTTCCTCTACGGGACGGTGGTGACGTCGGCGCTGGCGCTGGCGATGGCGGTCCCGCTGGGAGTGGGCGCCGCAATCTTTCTTGCCGAACTCGCGCCGCCGCGCATCTCCGACGGGTTGACGTTCATCGTCGAGCTGCTCGCAGCGGTGCCGAGCGTCATCTACGGCCTGCTCGGAATTTTCGTGCTGGCGCCCTTGATGCGGCGGGCGGGCGCTCCGTACGGTGTGGGCATCATGACGGCCGCGGTGGTGCTCGCCATCATGATCCTGCCGTTCATCGTTTCGATTTCGCGGGAGGCGCTGCTTTCGGTGCCGCGCGAGCAGCGGGAGGCGGCGCTGGCGCTCGGCGCGACGCGGTGGGAAGCCACCTGGCAGGTGGTCGTGCCATACGCCCGGCTCGGCATCTTCGGCTCCGTCTTCCTCGCCCTAGCCCGCGCTCTTGGCGAAACCATGGCGGTAACGATGGTGATCGGCAACACCCCGCAGATCGGCGCCTCGCTGCTTGAGCCCGGATACTCGATCGCAGCAGTAATCGCCAACGAGTTCACCGAGGCGGTCGAGGACCTGCACCTGAGCGCGCTGATCGAACTCGGTTTAGTCCTGTTCGGCCTCACGCTGGTGCTGAACGCCCTGGCGCGGCTGCTGATTGTGATGACAAAACGCAAGGGAGCGGAGCAATGACGCGGCGCAAGATCACCAACGCGGTAATGTTCGGCCTCACCGGACTCTGCGCGCTGCTGACCATCTCCGTGCTGTTCTTCATTCTCGGATACCTGGTTTACTACGGCGGCCGCTCGCTGAGCTGGGATTTTTTCACCCAACTGCCGGCGCCGCCGAACGAGCCCGGCGGCGGCATGGCCAACGCGATCGTCGGGACGGGCAAGCTGTTGCTGCTCACGGCGCTGATCGGCGTCCCCATCGGGTTTGCCGCCGGCGTCTACCTGGCCGAGTTCGGCGGGCGGACGTTTTCCAGCATCGTGCGCTACACGGCGGACCTGCTGAACGGCGTGCCGTCCATCGTAATCGGAATCGTCGCCTATGCGCTTGTGGTTGTCCCGATGAAACGCTTTTCGCTGCTTGCGGGCGCGGTGGCTTTGAGCATCATCGTGATCCCGATCACCATCCGCACCACCGAGCAATTTCTCCGCGCCGTGCCCCACTCGCTGCGCGAGGCGGCGCTTGCGCTCGGCGCGCGGAAATGGCAGACCGTGGCGACCGTGGTCATTCCTGCGGCGTTCCGCGGCGTGCTCACAGGCACGATTCTCGGAATGGCGCGCGTCGCCGGCGAGACAGCGCCCCTGCTGTTCACCAGTTTCAGCAACCAGTTCTGGAACCGCGGCCTCGACGAGCCGGCGGCAACTCTTCCGGTCATGATTTTCAATTACGCGATTTCGCCCTATGAGGAGTGGCGGCGGCAGGCGTGGGCGGCGGCCCTGGTGCTGCTCACCTTGATGCTCGCCGCGAACCTGGCGGCGCGGCTGGTGCTGTCGCCAAGGGGGGCACGGCATGGTTGACAATCTCGAGATAGTCCGCGAGGCCCGGCCGCATGCGGCCGCCGGTCCGAAACTGGTGGTCTCCGGGCTGAACTTTTACTATGGCGACAAACAGGTGCTGCACGACATCAGCCTGGCCATCCCGCCAAACCAGATCACCGCGCTGATCGGGCCTTCCGGCTGCGGCAAATCGACCTTCCTGCGCACCCTCAACCGGATGCACGAAACGATTCGTAACACCCGTGCGGAAGGCCAGGTGCTCCTGGACGGCGAAGATATCATGGCGATGGACGTGGTCCAGTTACGCCGCCGCGTCGGCATGGTGTTCCAGAGGTCGAACCCGTTCCCCAAATCGATCTTCGATAACGTCGCCTACGGTCTGCGCGTGAACGGATGGATGCGGAAACGTCCGCTCGCCGAAGCCGTCGAGCACAGCCTGCGGCGGGCGGCGCTTTGGGACGAGGTGAAGGACCTGCTGCACGAATCCGCATATAAGCTCTCGGGAGGACAGCAGCAACGGCTGTGCATCGCGCGGGCGCTGGCTGTCGATCCCGAGGTCCTGCTGCTGGACGAGCCGTGCTCGGCGCTGGATCCCATCGCCACCGCCAAGATCGAAGAGCTGATGTTCAGCCTCAAGGAGACCTGCACCCTCGTCATCGTGACGCACAACATGCAGCAGGCCGCGCGCGTCGCCGAGCATACCGGCTTCTTTCTGCACGGCAAACTGATAGAATTCAACCGGACCGAAGTGATTTTCAAACGGCCCCGCTGCAAGGAAACGGAAGACTACATCACCGGGCGGTTTGGCTGATGCGCCAATTTGTCGAAGCCCTTGAAGAGTTGCAGGGACGCCTGCTGGAGATGGCCGGGCTGGTCGAATCGGCCATACACCTGAGCGTGCGCTCGGTGGCGGAGCGGGACGAAGCGCTGGCCCGCGAAGTGCTCAAGAACGAGGCTCGCGTCAATCACATGGAGATCGAGATTGACGATTGCGCCGTGCGCCTGCTGGCCTTGTACCAGCCGATGGCGCGCGACCTGCGGTTCCTCACCGCCGCGATCAAAATCAACAGCGATCTGGAGCGCATGGGCGACCTGGCGGTGAACATTGTCGAGCGCTCCCTGTCGCTCATGCGGCAGCCCGCGATCAACCCGCTCATCGATATGCCGCAACTGGCCCGGCTGGTGGAGTCCATGGTGCACCGGAGCCTGGATTCTTTCGTCAAGAGGGATGCGGGGCTGGCGCGCGAGGTGCTGCTCTCCGACGACGCGGTGGACGATCTGCGCGACGCGATCTTCCAGGAACTGATCAGCTTCATGCAAGCCGACCCGTCTACGATCACGCGCGCGCTCGACTTGATGTCCATCGCGCGCAACCTCGAACGGATTGCCGACCACGCCACCAATATTGCCGAAGATGTGCTGTTTCTAGTGCAGGGAGTGGATGTGCGGCACCACGCGGAAATTCAGTAAGCCGGCGGCGGTCCCAGTCGCCGCCGGCTGAAAGTGAGCAGCTACTGCATCGTCCCCGGCGGTCGTCAACCGCCGTGCCTCAGCCCCTGGCATTCCCGGCGAACGGTCAAAAGAGCCGTTTTCGCACCTGCCCGTCCAGGCTCCACCGCGCCGTCATCGCGGCTCGGTGTTGCGTATATCAATTTGGATTCGCCAGCGCGGCGAAAGGTGCACAAAATTTTCTACGCCCGTTTACGGCGCCGGGAGGCGCCGGGCTTACTTCTTATAGCCTTCGAGCGTCTTGTGCTCCTTGTAGTACTTACCGGCGTCGTTCAGCTCCGCGGAATTGGCCTTCACGTGGCAGAACGTGCAAGGCTTCTTTTCCTTTTTCGTGTACTCGGCGGTAGCAAACGAGGTTGTGGCGGAAAAGAAGAATCCCAGGGAGAGGAGTGCCGCTGGAATTGAAAACTTCAACAATCGCATAAGTCAAATACCTCCGGGCATAAATATGGACGCATCGGCCAAGGCCTATGTTGCAGAGTTCCAGTTGATTATATCTTTTTTTCATGGCGATTCTCAACAGTTTTTGGTCGTCGTGTCGGGTTTGCAATGGCGAACCCGTTTGTTGAACCCCGCCGCTCCCAAAGGCTACACTGAGGGCAGACGGGGACGGAGGCGATGCCGGGTTCCAAAGTTCCGCAATTTCTTCTTCTTACAGGCGCACGGGCCGGGACCGGCCGCGCCGCCGTTGCGTCTTGGG
Source organism: Acidobacteriota bacterium (assembly GCA_029776225.1). GTDB lineage: Bacteria > Acidobacteriota > Terriglobia > Bryobacterales > Bryobacteraceae > Fen-330. The sequence goes on from JAKOTR010000054.1 coordinate 185,860, forward strand.
GGAACGGAAGGTGAGACTAATCAAGCTGGCGCTGATGGCGCTGTCGGGCGTCGCCGTTATTGCTGCCCTCCGGGGAGTGCGCGAGGCGCGCCCCAGGGTCCGGTGGCCTCGCCGCCAGGGGCAACGGCCGGGCGCCGGCGCCTGGTCGTTCGATCACCGGTTCACGGCGCTGCCCGCGGGCCGCAACCTGCGCGTCGAACTGGCCACGCCCGCGATCGTCCACTGGACGGTTGACCAGTGGGACACCGCGCACGACACGCGCACGGCTCCCGAGAACGGGATCCATGTGGCGGAATTGCCCACAGCATCGTTGAAGAGCGGCACACGCATCCAGTTCACGTTCTTCTGGCCCGAAGTCAACCGCTGGGAAGGCGAGGACTTTGAGGTGACCGTCGAAGAAGAGGTGGCTCGCCACGCGAGCTGAAGCCCACCGAACGGATCGGTCCCGCCTGCCGATGTCGAAACACGTGCGGAGATGTTCCTCGCACGCAGAGGCCACTCGCCACGCAAGCTGAAGCGTTTCGTTGCCGCCTCCTGCGCAGGCTTCCCGTTGCGCGGGAAGCTGTCCGTTAACCCTCTCGCGCGGCGACCTCTGGCAAAGTCTGTTCGAGAACGCTCTTGGCCTGCTGCTCGCGGTACGCGCGCAGCTTTTCGCGCAGCTCGGGGCGGCGCCCCGCCAGGATTGCGATTGCCAGCAGCGCGGCGTTCGTCGCGCCCGCCTTGCCGATCGCCAGCGTCCCCACCGGGACTCCGGCGGGCATCTGAACCGTCGAAAGGAGCGAGTCCAGTCCTTTCAGCGACGCGCTCTCGATGGGAACTCCGAGCACCGGCAGCACGGTGTGCGCGGCCACGACGCCGGCCAGGTGAGCCGCGCCGCCCGCAGCGGCGATCAGCACCTCGATCCCTCGCTCCTCGGCGGAAGCGGCGTATTTCGCCGTCGCTTCCGGAGTGCGATGCGCGGAGAGGACGCGGGCCTCGTAGGGGACTCCGAAGCGCGCCAGCGTCTCCGCCGCGTGGCGCATCGTCTCCCAGTCCGACTTGCTGCCCATGAGAATGCCGACCAGAGTTCCCGCTTCGACCATAACTTCACAGATTAACCGAACGGGCTACTCGTTGGGCGGCTCTGCGTCCAGGGGAAGTTGGAGAAGCTCGCGCACGAGCTGCTGCTCTTCGGGGCTGAAGCGGTTGCGAAAGGCGGGGCTTTCCAGGCGGCGTTTGCGGCGGTCCTCATCAAGCCCCCTGAGGGCCCTTGCGGCGCGCCGGATTTCCCGCTGCCGGTCCTCCGGCAATTCGGTGAAGCGGCGGAACAATTGCCGTGTCTGCTCCTGCCGCTCGGGCGGAAGCGAGCGGAACAGGCTGAGCTGGCGGCGCAGCCGTTCGCGCTGTTCGGGAGGCATGGCGTTGTAGCGCTCAAGCCGCTGTTCGATCTGCCGCCGCCGCTGCGGAGGCAGTTTTTCCAGCGCGCGCCGCCGCTCCTCGGGCGACATGCGCTCCAGGCGGTCCAGCACGGTCACAGGGCCGCTCCGCATGATTTTCGGCGGCGCAGCCGGACGGGCGCGGCGCTGCTGGGCAACCGCCGGTTCCGCCATCAGATTCCAGCCCAGCGCAGCGGCGAATAATAACAAGAAACCGCGCATAACCTTACCAAATACTCAACTGACGCAGCATTTCCGCGTCTTCGAGCGCCAGTTCGAGGCGATCCGGATCCAGTGTGTCCGCCTGCATGACCGGCGCGGGCGCCCGCGTCAGCAGCAGCCCGATAGCGAGCGCGGCAATTCCGGCCAGGGAGAGAGCGGGCCGCAGGTGCAGCCGCCACCACGCGGGACGGCTCTCCGCCTCCAGCTTTTCAAAGAGCCGGCGGTTGAAACCGGGCGAGACCGGAGGCGCAGCCCACTCGTCCAGCGCCGCCAACATTGCCCGTTGGGATTCCACCCAGCGGGTGCAATCCTCGCAGACAGCCACATGCTCGTCGAGAGCGGCGGCCGCGCGCGGGTCCAGCCTGCCTGCACAGTAGTCCATCAGGACCGCCGCGTCCTCCCGCGCCCGAACCTGGCATTCCATCGCCTTCTCCTTTCCCTCAGTACGCCATATGCGCCAAACGGGCGCGCAGCGTCTCATAAGCCCGGAACAGCAGCGATTTTAAAGCCGATTCCGAGCAATTCAGCACCCGGGCTATCTGTGCATAGTCCATTTCCTCGTACTTGTGCATGAGCACGGCCGCGCGCTGCTTGGGGGGCAGCGCCGCGATTGCCCGCCGCACTTCGTCGAGTTTTGCCCGGTGTAAAAGCTCCTGCTCAATCGTAGGGTTCCGGTCGGGAATATCCAGCCCGGCCGGACCGTCGTTTCCGTCGAGGCTTTCCTGCCACTTTTCCGGCCGACCGTCGCGCAGCGTGTTCAGAGCCAGATGCAGGGCGATGCGGAACAGCCAGGTGGTGAATTTCGCGGTCGGCTCGTAGCTGGCCCGCGCCCGGTAGACGCGCAGGAACACCTCCTGCGCCAGTTCCTCCGCCACGGCCTGACTTTGCACCATGCGGTAGAGGAAATGGACGACGGCGGTACGATGGCGCTCGAGCAGCACCTCGAAGCTGGCTGCATCGCCCTCCTTGACGCGCAACATGAGTTTGGCGTCCGGCTCTATCGCCGCCACAGCCGCCATATTTTGTAGAACCCAATTGCGCATCAAGAGTTGCGGACGCCGGTGCTATTCGCCCTTGAGCGACCGTTCCATCAGCTCGCGGATCGCCTCCCGCGGCGCCTGCTCGCCTCTCAGAATCGCGCGGACCTGCGCCGTGATCGGCAGGTCGATGCCGTGCCGTTCCGCCAGATCCATCGCGGCGAAGGTGGTCTTGACGCCTTCGGCCACCATCTTCATGGAACCGGTGATTTCGAAAAGCGGCCGGCCGCGGCCCAACTCGATTCCCACCTGGCGGTTGCGGCTCAACTGCCCGGTGCAGGTGAGCACCAGGTCGCCCAAGCCCGCCAAACCCGCCAGCGTCAAAGGCTGCCCGCCCACGGCCACCGCCAGCCGGCTGATCTCGGCCAGCCCGCGCGTGATCAGCGCCGCGATGGTGTTGCTGCCTAAACTCAATCCCTGGCAGACGCCGGCGCCGAGCGCGATGACGTTCTTCAGCGCCCCGGCCATCTCGACGCCGACCGGGTCTTGGTTGCGGTAGACGCGAAAAGTCGGCCCGGAAAACGCCGCCTGGACGGCATGGTTAAGGGCGTCGTCATGGGAGGCCACGACCAGCGCGGTCGGCTCGCCTGCGGCCACCTCGCGGGCGAACGTCGGGCCGGAAAGCACACAGACGCGGGGCTCAAACCGCGCGCTCACCACCTCGCGGATCACCTCCGAAATGCGCAGAAGGGTGCCGCTTTCAATCCCTTTCGTGGCGCTGACAAAGAGCGCGCCGGGCGGCAGGAACGGCAGCATCCGGCTGTAGATCTCGCGGGTGAAGTGTGACGGCGTGACGCTGAGCACCACGTCGGCGCCTTCGACCGCCGGGCACAAGTCATTCACCACGTTGACATTAGAAGGAAGCCTGAAGCCCGGCAAAAAAAGGTCGTTTTCGCGGGTCTCGCGCATCCGCTCGGCCAGATCAGCTTCGTAGACCCATAAGCGGACGTCGGGAAAACGGGGCGCGAGCACGATGGCCAGCGCGGTGCCCCAACTGCCTCCGCCGATGATGGCAAGCCGCGTCAGGATCGCCGGCCTCCGAGCGACAGCACGTTCTCCTTGCCCGCACGGAGCCGGGCGATATTGTCCTTGTGCCGCCAGATAATGAACGCTCCGCCGACGGCCGCAGCCAGCACCACGGGAGCGCCCGGGTGGGAAATCAGCCAGACCGCCAGCGGCAGCGTGGCCGCGCCGATGATCGAGCCGAGCGAAATGTAACGCGTGGCGGCCACCACCGCGACGAAGACCACCAGCACGGCCGCCAGCGGTCCCGGCGCCAGGCACAGGAACGCCCCGACGAAGCTCGCCACTGCCTTGCCGCCGCGGAATTTCAGAAATACCGGGAATGCGTGTCCCACCATCACGGCCAGGGCCGCCGCGCTCATCCAGGCCGCGGAGCCGCCAGTCAATCGCCCAGCCAGCCAGACCGACAAAAAGCCCTTCCCGATATCGAGCAGCAGCGTCACCACGCCGAGCAACCGGCCCGTGGTGCGGAGAACGTTTGTGGCGCCGATGTTGCCGCTCCCCATCGAGCGGACGTCGCGGCCGGTCTTCGCGCGCACGAGCAGGTAACCGAACGGGATACTTCCAAGAAGATAGGCGGCAATCAGGGCAAGCAAACCGGTCATCACGGGGCGAAAGGAAACTCCGAGAGCTTAGTATAGATCGAACCGGACGGGGTCAGCCTGCTCCGGTAGAGAAAGAAGCGGTCCACGGTGAAAGAGCCCCAGTCTGTGGATTCGAGCGCGGCGATGGCCTTGTGGAGCGGATCCAACGGCACGGGCGTTTTGATGCGCGCCAGGGTCAGATGGGGCGAAAACGCACGGGTCTCGGCCGGTACTCCGATGCGCGCGAGGGCGCGGTCCGTTTCCAGCGCCAGTTCTCCCAGCGCACCCGGCGCGTGCACACCCGCCCAGAAGACGCGTGGCGAGCGCGGGTTCGGAAAGAAGCCCACCCCGCGGATCTCGATCGAAAACGGATCGCGCCGGGACAGGCCGCGGAGCGCCGCGGTGATTTCATCAAGCTTCTCGTCGGGCCACTCGCCGATGAACTTGGTGGTGACGTGCAGATTCGCCGGAGGGCTCCAGGCGATGCGCGCGGAGGGCCGCAGCTCCTCAATCAGCCCTTCCAGCCTGCGGATTACGTCGTCCGGGATGTCAATCGCAGTGAACAGTCGCATTATGACGCTGCCGCCTTAAAACGTTGCATGTGATAATTGTCGGACGAAGTTACGATGCACGCAACGCCGGAGTGGGTGGACCGCATTCCTTTGGAAGAACTGCTCGCCCAAAGCCGCACGCTGCCGCGCGAGTTCTACGCTCGCGACACGGTGGAAGTCGCGCGCGATCTGCTCGGCACGATTCTGATCCACGAGGGCGCGGCCGGGCGCATCGTGGAGACGGAGGCTTACCTTGGGCCTGAGGATTTGGCCGCCCACGCCTCGCGCGGCGTCACGAACCGCACGCGCGTGCTGTTCGGCCCTCCGGGACACGCCTACGTCTACTTCATCTATGGAAAGCACGAGTGTCTGAATCTGGTTGCCCAGCCCGAGGGCACGCCGGGGTGCGTACTGATTCGCGCGCTCGAACCGCTGGCCGGCATCGCGGAGATGAAGAAGCGGCGTCCGGCGGCGCGGTCGATTGAGGATTTGGCTTCCGGACCGGGCAAGCTGACTGCTGCGCTCAACATTACCCGCCGCCATTACGGCGCCGATGTGACGCAGGGCAGCCTGATCGTGCGCGAGTGCCTTTCCAAGACGCCGTTCGAAATCGTCACCACGCCGCGCATCGGCATCCGGCATTGCTCAGACTGGCCGCTTCGTTTCTTCATCGCAGGCAACCGGTTTGTGAGCAGATAAGACGTACCTCGTACAATGTGGATATGCTTATCCCGACCATCTTCCGTGAGTATGATATCCGCGGCATTGCTGACCAGGAAATGCCGGATGCGGACATTCAAGACCTGGGAAGGGCGATCGGCACTTACCTCCGGCGGCGCGCCGGCGGAAACGTCGCGCTAGGGAGGGATACGCGGCTCAGTTCCGAACGGCTGCGGAATGCGCTCGCCAAAGGGCTCGTCGCCGCCGGTTGCGACGTTCTCGACATAGGCTGCGTACCGACGCCGCTGCTCTACTACGCGGCAAACCACTTCAAGCAGGCCGGAGCGGTTATGATCACCGGCAGTCACAACCCGCCGGAGTACAACGGCTTCAAAGTGGTCTGCGGTTCCGGTACGATTCACGGCGCCGAGATTCAGGAGCTGCGCCGCATCATAGAGCAGCAGGACTATGAAACCGGCCAGGGAACCCTAAGAGAGGGGGACGCAGTTACTCCGTACGTTGACGAGCTGGCCGCCCAGTTCCGTTTCGACCGGCGGATCAAGGTTGTCGCCGATGCCGGCAACGGGACCGCCGGGCCGGTGCTGCACCGGCTGTTCAGCAAGCTCAACGTCGATGCCGTCGAGCTGTTTTTCGACATGGACGGCCATTTCCCCAACCACCACCCCGACCCGACGATTCCGGCCAACCTCGAGACACTGATCAAGACCGTGCGCGAGACCGGCGCGGAGCTCGGAGTGGCCTTCGACGGCGATGCGGACCGCATCGGGGCGGTCGACGAAAAGGGCAACATACTCTGGGGCGACCAGTTGATGCTGATCTACGCCCGCGAAATTCTCGCGCGCAAGCCCGGCGCAACATTCATCGGCGAGGTCAAGTGCTCCCAGGTAATGTACGACGAGTTGAGCCGGCTGGGCGGCAACCCGATCATGTACAAGACCGGGCACTCGCTGATCAAGGCCAAGATGAAGGAAGTGGGGGCGGAACTGGCGGGCGAGATGAGCGGGCACATGTTCTTCGCCGACCGCTACTACGGCTTTGACGACGCTCTCTACGCGGCGATGCGCCTGATCGAGATCGTGGCCCGTTCGGGCAAGCCGCTTTCGGCGCAACTGGAGGGCCTGCCCCGCATGGTGGCGACGCCGGAAATTCGCGTGGACTGCCCGGATCAGCTTAAATTCGAGATTGTTAAGCGCGTCGTCGATCATTTCCGTAAGACGCACACGGTAAAGGACATCGACGGCGCCCGGGTGCTGTTCCCGCGGGGTTGGGGCCTGGTTCGTGCATCGAACACCCAGCCGATCCTCGTCATGCGTTTCGAGGCAGAGAACCACGACCTGCTGGAGGCGTACCGCAAGGAAGTCGAAAGCGTGGTGGAGCAGGCCAAGGCGCTGGTGCAGACCGCGCGCTAAGCGTTTCAAAACCAGCAACTTTCCTCTCTTAAGACCGCTGGGTCCGGCCGATGAGAAGACTCGTGGCGCTACTCTGGGCCGGCGTACTGGCGGCAGCCGTGGTTGTCTTGTGGCCGCAGCTGACGCGGCGCAGGCTACAGGTGCGCCTTTTCGAAGCTCTTGCGCTGGATCCGGTCCTCCTGCTGGACAGTCGCGGCAGGGTCAGGTTCTGGAACGAGGCCGCTCAGAAGGCCTTCGGCTACTCTCGAAACGAAATGTTGGGCCGGACCGTGGAGCGCCTCGTTCCCGTGCCCCTGCACGGCGTGATGACCCGCCGGGTTCTCGAAACTTCCATCCAGCGCAAGGACGGTTCCCAGGCGCAGGTTGAGATCACCACGACGCCGGCGAAGGTGCGCGGAAAGTGGCACACCGTCGCGATCGTGCGCGACGCCTCGCACCATCACCGGCGGGCCGAAGAACTTCGCCGGGCCAAGGAGCGCGCCGAGCAGGTGGCAGCCGAACTGGAAGCGGTCAACGCCGTTCTCGAACGGACCACGGTCTGGGCCAACGAGATGGCCGCCCGGACCGCGATGGCCAACGCGGCAAAGAGCGAGTTTCTCGCCAGCATGAGCCATGAGATCCGCACTCCGATGAACGGGGTGCTCGGCATGCTCACCCTCCTCGAACAAACCGAGTTAACGCGCGAGCAGCTCGATTACGTCGAAACCATACGCTATTCCGGGCAGATCCTCTTAGACATCATCAATCAGATTCTGGAATTTTCCCGCATCGAGTCCGGAAAGCTCGAACTGGAACAGGTGGAGTTCGACCCGCGGTACAAAATCGAGCAGACCATCCTGCTGTTCGCCGAGCGCGCGGACACAAAAGGAATCGAATTGCTTGCCACGGTTCCGGGAAGCGTACCCGCGCGGCTGCGCGGCGATGCCGGCCGCTTCCGCCAGATTCTGATCAACCTGTTGGGGAATGCGGTGAAGTTCACCGAGCGGGGCGAGGTGAGCGTCTCGGTGAGTTCAAGGCCTTTGGAAGGCGGCCGCGTCGAACTCGGCGTCGAGGTGCGCGATACGGGGATCGGAATGCCGCCCGAGGTGGTGCAGAAACTCTTTCAGGCGTCTACCAGGGCGAAGATCGCAGGCGCCGCTATGGCGGAACGGGCCTCGGCTTGAGCATCTGCAAGAAACTCGTCGAGGCGATGCACGGAACGATCGAGGTGTCGAGCACGCCGGGCGCGGGCTCCACTTTCCAGTTCACGATTTAGACGGAAACCGCGCGGGCGGTGGCGGAGCCGGAACCGGGTCACGAATTGCTGCGCGGCGCGCGCGTGCTGATCGTGCACGGCAATGCCGCGGTACGGGGCATGATCCGCTCCTGCACCGAGGACTGGGGAATGGAGACCGTCGAGGCGGAATCGCCGCAGGAGGCTCCGGACGGTCCGTTCCGTTTCGTGATTGCCGACGCGTACGCCCGGAACCTGGAGCTGTTGCGAAAGCACCCCGCGCTGTTGTTGCTGGTGGCGCGAAGCGACCGGCGAACGGCCGAGGCACTCGGGGCGGCGGCGCTGATCGCCAAGCCGATCCGCGCATCGAAGCTCCGCGCGGCGCTGCTGGAACTGGCGAGTCCGTCCTACCCGGCGGCCGTTCAGACGGCGCAAGGCAAAGAAGCTATTCCGGCCGCCGGTCCGAGAATTCTGATCGTCGAAGACAACCTGGTCAACCAGAAAGTCGCGCGGAAGCTGGCCGAGAAGCTGGGTTACTCAGTAGACATCGCGAGTAACGGGGAAGCCGCGGTGAAAGCCGCCGCTGCCGGAGGCTACGCCGCCGTGCTGATGGATTGCCAGATGCCCGTCATGGACGGTTTCATGGCCACCGAAGCCATACGGCGGCTTCCTGAACCCCAGGGGCTCGTGCCGGTGATCGCGATGACCGCCAACGCGATGAGAGGCGACCGCGAGAAGTGCCTGGCTGCCGGCACGTCGGATTACCTGGCCAAGCCGGTCAACCCGCAGGAACTCAAAGCCGCCCTCGAGCGCTGGTGCGGCAAGACTCACCCCAAGCCTCCGCCGGCCGAGGAACCGGACTGGTAGGTCCAGGTCAACTCAATGCAGCCGCGCCCGGGGCTTACCGGCGCCTTTTTGGAGCCGGCCGCCAGCCGCCCCTATCGGGCCGCCCGAATCCCTCGCTTCCGGTCAATGTCCACTTGATGCGGAAGTGGTAGCGGCCTTCCCCGCCCTGGCTGTCGCGGATTCTTACTACCGCGCTGTAGCCGGTCTGGCGTGAAGGCTCGGCAATGAGTTTGATATCGCCGCGCCGGTCCCTGACTTCAAACCGGAAATCCCGGATATCGCGGCCCGGCAGGGGCTCGTTGCATTCGGAGCCGTCATCGCGCCCGTCCCGGCCCGAAATCGTGCGAATAAGAACCGTATCACCTCGCAGGCGGACTTCCGCTTCGCCATCGATCTTGAGCCGGATGTCGCACTGGCCCGTCCCCAACGGGACATCGTCCCGGGTCATCTTTTTAACGCGGAACTGGGTATCTGCCATGGCGGGCAACGCCGCAGCCAGGAACGCCAGCGCGACCAGCAGGCGCCCCGCTCGGAGCTTGTAAATCATTTGTTTATAGATGATTACGTGTGATGATTTGAACTAATTTCTCATGCCCGGGCCGTCGGTACGCCCCGCCAGCGCTTTGACGACCGGACCGCCGCAAAGGCCCACCCCGGAATGGAGAAGGGCGTTCAAAAAACTGACCAGCACCGCGTATACGGTCTGCTCGTTCACCGGGCTCTTTCCGGGCAGACGGAAGCTCACCGGCAGTTCCTTGTCTAGCTGGAGCCGCAGACCGTCGGGCAGCACGCGTCCGTTCCGGTCTTTGAGATTGGCCACAGAGATCGGCGTCTGAAGGACGCGGCCGGTCTGCCCGTCGACATAGAACTGGCAACGGGAAAACCAGCCGAGGTTGGCAGGATCGCTCGCGTCGAACAGCAGCAGCGGGCCAAGCCGCCCGGGCGCCCTTAGTTCCAGCGACATTGCCCGCTTGCCATCGGTCAGTTTACATTCGAAACCAGCCTGTCTGGCGATTCCGCACAGAATTTCGGGCTCGAACTCGAGCTGAATGAGCTTATGCGGGCCGGCCTGAACTACTTGCATCCTCAATATTCTAACTGTTTCAGGACGCGAGCGTAGCTGTCGTAAGTGGCTTTGTCGAAGAGTACGAACAGAACCTCCTCGACGCGTGTATTTTCCCGCGTGAGGTGAGCGGCGACGGCGCGCAGCGCGACCTCCGCGGCTTCATCCACTGGGTAGCGGTAAGCGCCCGTGGAAATCGACGGGAAGCTGATCTTTTTCAAGCCGCGCTCTTCGGCCATCTCCAGGCAGGTGCGATAGCAGGAAGCAAGCAGTTCGGCTTCACGGGCGCGGCCTCCGCGGTAAACCGGCCCCACCGCGTGGAAAACGAACTGCGCAGGCAAATTCCCCGCCGACGTGGCTACCGCGCTGCCGGTGGGGCAGCCGCCCTGGCGGGCCCGTATCTCGTCGAGTTCGCGCATGATTCCGGGTCCGCCGGCGCGGTGTATCGCGCCGTCAACCCCGCCTCCGCCGGCCAGCCGCGAATTCGCAGCGTTGACGATGGCGTCGGCAGCGACTCGGGTTATGTCCCCGATAAGCAACCGCAGGCGTTTCCGCTGGGGAATTCGCGTTCCATGCATAGTAAAATAAGACGTTTCGGTCCGTGCAATCAAACGCTCCAGCCACGCAAGCTGCGCCCGCACTCGTCCTTTTTGACATCGATGGAACCCTGCTGAGGCGCGCGGGCCCGCACCACCGCCTGGCCCTGGCCGAAGCGATCCGCATTGCCACCGGGTTTGAGACCACCACCGACGGTATTCCTCTCCACGGGATGCTCGACCCGGTGATCATGGCCGAGATGCTGCGCCGCGCGGGAGCCTCCGAGGCCCTGATTGCGGAAAGCATGCCGGAGCTGGTCCGGCACGCGCAGGCGATCTATGCGGAAAGCTGCCCCAACCTCGAACGGAAAACTTGCCCGGGAGTCCGGCGGACGCTGGAGCGGCTGGAGCGGAGCGGGGCGGTTCTGGGCCTGGTGACCGGGAATCTGACGTGCATTGGATGGAAGAAGATGGAGCGTGCCGGACTGAGGCGCTACTTCCGGTTCGGCGCGTTCGGCGAAATGGCGCCGGACAGGGGAGTGCTGGTGCAGAAGGCTGTCCAGGAGGCCCTGCGGCAAGGCTGGATCGACTCCCGCGCGCGAGTGAGCTTTATTGGAGACGCTCCCGCGGACATTCTGGCAGCGCGAGCCGCCGGCGTGCAGTCGATAGCGGTCGCCACGGGCCTTTGCCCTGCCGATGAGTTGAGGGGATTTCATCCGGATATTCTGCTGCGCGACCTGCGCGCGTTAAGACTGGAGATGGTGCTGTGAGGGAAAGCGGTGTCATTTTAGCTCTGCTTTTGTTACTCACCGGCTGTGCTCCGGTGGAGACTACGCCTATGACGTCGATCATCGGAGCCACACTGATCGACGGAACCGGACGCGCGCCGGTGCCGGATTCGGTGGTCCTGGTTGTCGGATCGCGAGTGGGCGAAGCGGGGCCGCGCGCAAGCGTCCCCACGCCCGCGCGAGCTGTAAACGTTAACGGCGCGGGGAAGTTCGTCACTCCGCAACTGATCGACCTCAACCGCGACGAGCTTCCCGTGGCCTCGACGAATGACGAGCTTCGCAAACTCATCGAGTCCGGCGCCGCGGCGTACGGCGGGCTCCCTGAGGACATCGATCCAGTGCTGCTTGCGCGGCTCATCGATTCGAAGGCGGTCTTCGCACCGGGACTTTCCCAGCTCAACGGCCGGGCGCTTGAGCGCGCTAAACAACAAACGCGCAAGCTGGCGGACGCAGGCCTGCGTATTGCGGTGGCCTCGGCGGGCGATCCCGAGCACGAGCTGAAACTGCTGCTGGAGGCGGGGTTCTCTCCCATGGAAGTGATCGTAGCGGCGACCCACAACGGCGCCTTGGCCCAGCGAAAAAGCCATGAGGTGGGCACGCTGACCTCGGGCAAGTACGCCAACCTGGTGCTGTTGCCAACCGATCCCCTGGAAGACGTCTGCGGTCTAGCGCGGCCGGAACGCATCATGGTGGAAGGCCGCTGGGTGGATTGATGAAGGCCCAGACCCTCTCGGTCAAGCGGGCACAGGTGGAGTTTCATAACTTCGCCTCGCTTGGAGAGCCCGAACGCGTTCTGGCCACATACGCGGAAGAAAACCGGCGGCGCGGAGGGCTTCTGCGCAAGCACGCAGCCTTTACGGGCTGCATGACGCCCTTCCTGGAAATCGGCGCGAACGCCGGCCACACCAGCTACATGCTGGCGAACGAGTTCGGCGCGGACGGCTTCGCGCTCGACATTTCGGCGGACGCGCTCCGCCACGGCATTGCGTTACAGGAGCATTGGAACCTTTCCCGCGCGCCGGTCCGCGTGGCCGGTGACGCCGTCAACCTTCCCTTCCGCGACGGCTCCATGCGGTTTGTCATGGCCTGCCAGATGCTCTCGCAGTTCATGGACATCGAAGCCGTTTTCGTGGAAGTGAAGCGGGTTCTGATGCCTGGCGGAGTCTTTGTGTTCGCCGAGGAACCGCTCCGCCGCCTGCTCTCTCTCAGGCTCTACCGCTGCCCGTACGTCGATTTGATGAAGCCTTGGGAGCGGAAACTGTACGAGTGGGGGTTGCTCGGCTACCTGGTACGCGACGTAATCGGAGCGCACCAGGAAGAAAGCTTTGGTATTCGCCAGAATCACACTCTGGGCCTCAAGGACTGGCACCGGTTGGTGACGAAACATTTTGCGGCGCACGAGTACGAACTTTTCGTGCCGGAACGCGGATGGGGCGAGGCGGTGGTGAAGCGCGCAGCCGTCAGATTGGACCCCTACCGTTCCGTCTGGCGCGCGGCGCGGCTGCTCGGAGGGACTCTGACCGCGTTCTGCCGGAAAGCGGGTGATGCTGCGGGCGTAGCGCCCTTCGACCCGGTGCGGTTCGAGAGCGTGCTCCGATGCCCGGATTGCTACGGCAGCCTCACGCGGCGCGAGGACGAGGCGCTCACCTGCACCGCCTGCAGTTACGAGGCCCCGAACGAAGACGGCGTGTACAACCTGCTGCGGTCGGCCGACCGCAAGGAGCTCTACCCGGGCGAACGGCCCGACATCCTGGACATGACGCGGGCGGGCCACGAGCGCCTGCTGGGCGAGGGCTGGTACGGGCTTGAAGGGGTTTACGGCAACAAGTATCGCTGGATCGGCCCGCGCGCAACGGTACGGCTGACGCGCGTTGATCCCGGGCCGTTGCGGTTGAGAATCCGGGGGCATGCCCCGGAGGCAGCGTTCGCGCACGGCGCGGTGAAAGTGAGGGCGTCGGTGAACGGAGAGCCGGCGGGAGAGACCGGCCTGGACCGGCCCGGCCTGTTCGTGCTCGAAGCCGATGTGCCGGATGCCGAGGAATACCTGGTGGAAATCGAGGCGCGGCCGGTGTGGAGGGCGCCGGGCGACATACGCGATCTGACCTTGAATTTCAGCATGATCCGGCTGGTTCGGCGAGAGGAGAACGAATGAAACGAATCGCAGTGTTGACGAGCGGCGGAGACGCGCCAGGGATGAACGCGGCGATCCGGGCGGTTGTCCGGGCCGGCCTCGAAAAGGGCTACGAGGTCTTCGGGGTCGAGCAGGGATACACCGGCCTGATCGCAGGCAGGTTCAGGCCGCTGGGCGCCCGCGACGTCGGGGGTATTCTGCAACGGGGCGGCACCATGTTGGGCAGCGCGCGCTGTCCTGAATTCAAGGAGCACGACGTCCGGCTGAAGGCGCTTCACGAGCTGGGCGCAAAGGGGATCGACGGGCTCGTGGTGATCGGCGGCAACGGGTCGCAAACCGGAGCCAACGCGCTCTCCGCCATGGGCTTCCCGGTGGTCGGGGTGGCGTCGACCATCGATAACGACCTGTACGGCACCGATGTGAGCATCGGCGTCGATACCGCGCTGAACATTGCCCTCGAAAACATCGACCGGCTGAAGGTGACGGCGTCCTCGCACCGCCGGGCGATGCTGGTCGAAGTGATGGGCCGGGATTGCGGCTACCTGGCACTGATGGCGGGCATCGCGGGCGGGGCCGAGGCGGTGGTGATCCCCGAATGTGAAACCGATCCCGAGATAGTGGCTACCGAGATCCGCCGGGCGTACGCGCGCGGCAAGCCGCACGCCATCGTGGTGGTGGCCGAAGGGGCGAAGCCAAACGCGCACGGCTTGGCCCAATATGTCCACGAGCAGGAGGCGCGCCTCGGATTCGAGCTCAGGGTGACGATTCTCGGCTACGTGCAGCGCGGCGGAGCACCCACCTTCGCCGACCGCATGCTGGCCAGCCGGCTGGGATCCGCCGCCGTCGAGCAGTTCGCGGCCGGAAACCACGGCGTGCTGGTGGGAATCCGCAACGGCGAAATCGCGACCACACCTCTCCCGGAGGTGGTCGCCGGGAAAAAGCAGATCGATGCCGGGCTCCTGGAACTGGCCAGGGTGCTGGCAAAGTAAGAAGATCGAACAAATCCCGTGCGGCCGCGTATCTGTGAGATGAGGTGTGCCATGAGAATTCAGTTCCTTGCGATAGCCGCACTCATAACGATCCCCTTCCAGGCGGGCTGCGATCCGGAAGCACTCGCAGGCGGCGACTCGGTTCGAGAGGACTTTCAATACAGCTACGACCTCCGGCCCGGAGGGCGGGTTTCCGTAGAGACGTTCAACGGCTCGGTGGAAGTGCTGAGTTGGGAGAAAGACGCGGTCCAGATCACGGGGACGAAATACGCGCCGCGCGAAGAGGACCTGGCCAGCATCCGGATCGACGTGAAGGCGGATGATGACTCGGTTCAGGTGCGCGTGGTGCGGCCGGAACTCCGCCGGGGCCACATGGGCGCGAAGTTCTTCATCCGGGTGCCGCAGCGGGTTCGCCTCGATCTGATCCGGAGCGCGAACGGTCCGATCCGGGTGGAGGATGTTGAGGGCGACTCACGCCTGGAGACGTCAAACGGCGCGATCCGGGTGCGCAAGATCGTGGGGCGGCTGGATGCCAGGACCAGCAACGGAGGCATTGAAGGCGGCGACCTGGAAGGCGCGGCCGTCTTGCGGACCTCAAACGGCGCGATCCGCATGGACCGCATCCGCGGCGGCGTGCAGGCCACCACGAGCAACGGGCCGATCCAGATCTCCATGATGGCGCCCCCGGCAGGCGAGCGGCTGGAATTCACAACCTCGAACGGGAGCATCGACCTCGGGTTCGCCGAGCTGCCGGGCAACGAAGTACGCGCCTCGACCAGCAACGCCTCGCTCACGCTGCGCATCCCGTCCACGACCAGAGCGCAGCTCAGGGCCGCTACGTCGAACGGCTCCGTCACCAGCGAACTGGACGTCAACACCCACGGAGCTCCCAACAAGAACCGCCTGGAAGGCGAGCTCAACGGCGGCGGCCCGCTGATCCACCTTACAACCTCGAACGGCTCCATCAGGCTGCTCCGGCAGTAAGACCGCCGTTTCTCCGCTCAGGGCCGGCGTTTCACCTCCGGCCCCCCCCGCCCGGCTATAATCAGAGCAGAGTTCGTCTTTAACAAGTCCGAAGGTGCTGTAGTAGTTGGTCTGGAAACTAGCGACATACTTCGGTCCACACTCTGTGCGGTCCAAGATCTATGACATGTTTCCATAACCTGCATGCTCTTTTGTTGCTTTTCGTATTCTTGTTCCCGGTGCTCGTCGCCGCGCAGACATCGAACGAGGACCCCGAACCTGGTCCCAGCTTCCAATGGGGGCCTGCGATCCGTCAGGCAAACAGATTCCTGGCGATCGAGCATCTGTTTCGTCTGGGCACGGAAGCCGGGACCCGCGAGGGCCTGAAGGGACCGTTTTTCCGGGACTATGCGCGCTCGGTCCGCTCGCTTCGCGGCTGGGATGATGGCGACCCCTTTCTGGTCAATTACATCGGACACCCCATGGGAGGTGCGGTCGCAGGGTTTATCGCAGTACACAACGATCTCAGG
Source organism: Acidobacteriota bacterium (assembly GCA_029776225.1). Classification (GTDB taxonomy): domain Bacteria; phylum Acidobacteriota; class Terriglobia; order Bryobacterales; family Bryobacteraceae; genus Fen-330. Next base: position 201,841 of record JAKOTR010000054.1, read on the forward strand.
TATCGCCGCGTGCAGTTTGGCCGTTCCCCCCATTACTGGAAAAGCCGCTTACGCGCCATGGCGTTTGCGGCGATTTACAGCGAGCAGTTCGAAATTGGCCCGATTAGCGAAGCCTCGATCGGGAACATTCAGATGACGCCGCCGGCCACCGGCATTGTGGATCATGTCATCACGCCCACGGCAGGCATGGGATGGATGATCGCCGAAGACGCCCTCGACAGGTATGTGGTGAGGCGGTTCGAGAACTGGACCACGCACCCGGTCGCGCGAATTCTCGTCCGCGGCTTTTTGAATCCCACCCGCAGTTTCAGCAACATACTGCGAGGGAAGTACCCCTGGTATCGCGACGATCGCGGCGGCGTGACCGATTAGGACCGGCGCGCTCCAATCAAGTCGCTGAACGCGGTGGAGGGCAAATCGGCGAGCGACTTCACCTCCACGTCGGCTCCGAGTGTCACTCCACTGCGGCTCACCCCGATGCAGCGCATCCCCGCCCGGCGAGCGGCCTCCACGCCGGCTAGCGCATCCTCAACCACAATGGAGCGGTCAGCCTCCGCTCCCAAACGCGAAGCCGCAAGGACGAACACCTCAGGGTCGGGCTTGCCACGATGGACGTCCTCGGCCGCAACGATCGCCTGGAAGCAGTCAGTTAGCCCCAAAACTTCAAGGACGACTTCAATATTGAGGCGTGGCGCCGATGAGGCAACCGCCTGAAGCCACCCTTCCGCATTCAGCAGGCGCACCCAGGCGTCCGCTCCCGGCAAGGGCGCGATCCCGTTGGCGCGCACCAGGGACCGGTACTTGGCTTCCTTGGCGTCGCCGATGCGCTGGACGCGCTCCGAATCCGCGGCGTTCCTGAGCCAGCGCGGGATGATGGCGTCGTTGCGCCAGCCGAAGGTTTCGAGGAACTGCTCCCGCGTGATCGGAACGCCTTCGGCGGCCATGATGTCCCGCCAGGCTTGCCAGTGATACTCTGCCGAATCGACAAGGGTCCCATCGAGGTCCCAAAGCACCGCACCAGTCATGTACGGGCGTCATTCTAGCACGTCGTAGCGGCCTCATCCGGCTCGAGGGCAGAAAAAAGGCCGGGGATGTTTTCCTGCTCCCCGGCCTGCTACCCGAAAACCGCTACCTTGTTTCCTTGTGCTGCTCCATATAACGGCGCGTGTGATGGTGAACATTGCCGGCGCTGTCGCGGTACTCACGGCTTTTCAGGTCGTCTGCGGCTTTGGCCTGAATCGGGCCGGCGGTCTTTTCCGGCGACTCAGGCATGATTCGTGAGGCGGATTTCTTCGATCCTCCCCGCCCGGAACGAGTCGGCATAGTGATTCTCCCCTAGAACAGACTTCAGGAGGCAGGGCATGTGAAGCCTGTGCCCCTCTAGAACAAGAGGATGTCCTTTTCGCCGAACCGGTTTCCGATAGTCGTATCCTGGAACCTGATTCCGGTCGCCTCAGGCGGCAAGCACGGCGATCAGATTCCAGGTGACCAGGCAGGCAAAGAACACGTTTGCGGCGGACAACAGGCGGGTGCGCGAAGTCCGCCAGCAGTAGAGTGCAAGCCCGATGGCAACCGCCTTGACAGCCAGCAGCCCGCATAAGGGGTTCGGGGCGGCCGCGAGAACGAACCGGACAATTGGGTTTGCCTCTCCGACGCCGGCGGCGAGGAACGCCAGTGTTGTTAAGACGTCGAGCAACTGCAAGTAAGAGAACTGGATAACCAGATTCATCGGCTTCCCTTCGCAGCCCGCGAGCAAGCGGCTTTTCGGGTTGCGGGCTGCGAAGCTTCCTGCTAAGTCAATCACCGCAGCCCATCCCGGTTGAATGTCCTAGTTCAACATAGGGTGGGCGCGGGGACCGAGTAAATAGCCGAATCGTACCGGTACCGCAAGACCAGCACCAGAACCCAGTCCGGGTCTAGTTACGGTCGAAGGTCAGCAACATGAGGTCGCCGATCGATTGGAAGTTGGCGTTTGTGGTACACCGCAGCCGCACGCGCACGTTGCCTTCCGCGCCGTCGCCGCTGACGTGATCCGCCACGTTCCCCGGCGGGGCGGCTGTAAGGTGATCAGACCGGGCCGCTCGCGGCCGCCGGCATGTTTCCAGCCGCGTCCTCGGCCCAGGCATAAAGCGTTTTAGAGCCGGCCGAGGTGAACGTGTAGAAAACCGGGGCTGTTGCCGGCCAACCCTGCGCGCCGGGGGACAAACCGCCGCTCACCTAAAACCGGTTACGGCGACATTATCCGTAGCCGTCAAACTGGCGACCGGCACGGTCAGAGTAGTGGCGGTTGCGGGGATCGTAAGCGAGCTGACCACCCCAGGAGTTGTGTCCGCCGGCGATTTGCTGACGATCGCGCTGTTGGACGATACGTGCCCGGAGGCGTCTCTCGCCCAGGCGTAGGGCGTCCTGGCCCCGGCCACGCCGCATGTCTGCGAAGGCGGCGGTGTAGAAGCCCACCCCGGGGGCGCCGAACTGTGGAGCGGTGGCCGATTCCGTCGCCATGTAGCGGGCCACAGCGACGTCGCCGGTGCCCGTGAAGCTGCTGGTAAGTACGCTAAGCGACGTGGAGGTGGAAGGAGCTGAGAGCGAAATGGCTGCCAGAGGAGTGGTGTCAAACGGAACAAAGGCCACGTCGACCCAGTAATTGGCGTTCTCCCAGCTCGAATTGGGAAAACCGCTGGTGGATCCGTAGCGATAAACGCCGTTCGGCCCGTCTACTCCGCTCCGGAGCGCGTGCAGCGGGCCGGAGTCCACTCCCGAAGACGTGAAGAAATTCACGTTGACGGAATAATGTCCGTTCGGAGCAAAGTAGGAAATTATGTACGTGGTATTGGGGGAGATCGGTATCGGGGCTGGGAAATTCGCTTGCTGCCAGCCCGAGGCGGTCTCGTTAGTGAATGTTACTCTTCCGAGCAGGGTTCCGGTGCTGCTCCAGAGATTCCCGATGTGTGTGCCCGTGTTGCTGGTTGCCTTATAGAACCGCACTCCGACGACCGCACCGGCCACGTCCGAGCGAAACTTCATTCCCACTTCCACAGAAGCGGTGTCGGGATCAACGGCAGCCGGCGTAGCGGACGCATTCCATATACTCAGCGGCGTTGTTTGGACGAAGCTGGAAACCGGGCTGGAAGCGCTGCCACCGGAAGACGTCGACGTGACCCGATAGTAGTAAGTCTGCCCTGTAGTCAGGCCCGTCAACGCAATGCTGTGGGAGGTGGTCAGGGTGGAATTGGAAACACTCGTACCCAGACTGGTGCTGGGGCCGAATTCCACGCGGGAATCGGCGGCGACGTTGGTGGTCCAGGTAATGATGGCCGTGCCATTCAAGGCCGGCGTTGCGCTAACGCCCGATATCACGAGCCCCGAGCCCGAGGCGGTCGTAAAGGTAAGCGGCGGATTCGGCGGGGCAGGCGATGTGGCGGAGTTGCTCGCGGCGTCCGCCGAAGTCACCCGGAAGTAGTACAGCGTGCCGGGCGTCAGTCCGTTCAGCACCACATTGTGCGCGGTAACCAGTGCGGCATTCGCTACATTTGATCCGAGCGAAGGCGCCGTTCCGTAGTCGACCCGAGAGGTAGCAGGTTCGTTGGTGGTCCAGGATATGGAAGCCGAGTTGGTTCCCGCGTTAACTGTAATCCCTGTGATTACCGGCGGCGAGACGTCTGTGGTCGCGAACGAGAGCGGCGGGTTTCCTGCCGCGGGAAACGTTGCGGAGTTACCGGAGGAGTCGGCGGAGATGACCCGATAATAATAGGTCGTTCCCGCCGTCAGGCCGGTCAGGGAAATCGAATGGGAAGTGGTCAGAGCCGCCTGGGATGCGCTGAGTGTAAGCGAGCCCGGAGATGTTCCATAATCCACGCGAGAAGTGGCGGGCTCGTTAGTGGTCCAGTTAATCACCGCTGTGGTGGACGCTGCGGAGGCGGAGACCGCCGATATCACCGGAGGGGTGGTATCGGCGGCGCTGCTGACGAACAGCACATCCACCCAATAATTGGTCGAGTTGAAGCTGTTGGTTGGGAAACTAGTCGACGACCCGTATTGGAAAACGCCGTTCGGCCCGTCAACGCCGCTCGCGAGCGCCTGAAGCGGTGGAGACTGGATGCCCTGCGTCGCGAAGGCTTGCGCCGTTGCTGCGTAATGACCCGCGGGCGCGAAGTACGAAACGATGTAAGTTGTGTTTGGGCTGATCGATACCGGCTGGGAGAAGTAAACGTTCTGCCAGCCCGAAGCGCTTTCGTTTACGAAGGTGGCCCGTGCCAGGAGTTGCCCGGTCGAGCTCCAGAGATTGCCGATGTGAACGCCGGTGTTCGCCGCCGATTTGTAGAAGCGGACTCCGAGGACCTGTCCGGCCTGGGAGGCACGGAACTTCATTCCCAACTCCACACTGGCGCCATCGCCGGCATCGGGCACTGGAGGAACCACCGATGCGCTCCAGATGCTCGTGACATTTTCAACGAAACTGCCAGGAGCGGCTGGCGGCGCCGGCGCCACCGTGGTGCCGCCGGTGACGTCGGTCGAACTTACGCGATAGTAATAAGTAACTCCGGGCGTAAGTCCGGTGAGCGTGAGGCTGTGTGATGTCACCAATGCTGAGCTGGACACGCTTTGCGAAAGCGCGTTGGGGGACGTGCCATAGTCGACCCGCGAGTTGGCCGGCTTGTTCGTCGCCCAGGTGATCTGTGCTGTACCGCCGCTGAGCGGGTAGGCCGTGACGGCAGAGATTACAGGCGGCGGGCTTGTTTCTGTGGGAACGAAGACCACGTCTACCCAGTAATTTGTGCTGTTGTAGGTAAAGGTCGGAAAGCCTCCACCGGTTCCGTAGAGGTAGACGCCGTTCGGACCGTCCACGCCGTTTGCGAGCGCGTGCAGGGGTGGGCTGTCTATGCCTCCGCTATCGAACGCTCCCGGGTCATCCGAATAGTGCCCAGAAGGCGTGTAGTACGAAACAATGTAAGTCGTGTTCGCCGATATTTGCACCGGGTTGGAGAAATACGCGGTCTGCCAGCCTGAGGCGGTCTCGTTGGCGAAAGTTACTGTCGCCAGCCGGGTTCCGCTGGTCGTCCAAAGGCTGCCGGTGTGAGTGCCGGTGTTCGCGGGAGCCTTATAGAACCGGACGCCGACAACCTGGCCGGCGACATCCGAGCGGAATTTCAGGCCCAGTTCGACCGCATAAGGGTCGCCCGAATCGATGACGGCTGGCGCCGCCGAGGGACTCCAGATCGAATACGTGGTCCGCGCGATGAAGGTTGCCGGGGCGCTGGAGAGCGGCGGCCACACGGACTGAAGGCCTGACGAATCGGTCGAGATCACGCGGTAGTAATAGGTGGCGCCGCTGGTCAGTCCCGTCAGCGTCAAAGAGTGCGCCGTTACCAGCGCGGTACTCGATTGGGTGAGCGTGAGGGACTGCGGGTTCGTTCCGTAGGTCACCCGGGAATCCGTTTGACGGTTGGTCGTCCAGGTGATGACAGCGGTCCCTCCGTCCGCCCCCACTGCGTTGACATTACTGATCACCGGCGGGGCCGCCGAGGTCAGCGTAACGATAGCGGTGCCGGACTTCGACGGGTCAGCCACGCTGGTGGCCGTAATGACAACCGTTCCAGTACCACCTACCGGAGCGGTGTACAGCCCCGTGCTCGTCAGAGTTCCCACAGCAGGCGAATGCGTCCACTGCACGGCCGTGTTGGATGTGCCGGTGACGGTGGCGGTGAACTGCTGGCTCTGGCCTTGGCCTAGTGTTACTGTAGCCGGAGATACGGTAACGGACACTCCGCTCGTGGCATAAGTCGCCTGGTAATTGCCCGACTGCGCCGTAAAGACCGCATACGACACGCCTTTTATGGTTTGCAGGCTATAGTTAACTGGATTACCGTTTCTGGTAAGTGCGGTCAGGCCGCGCGTACCGGCCGTAGCCGGCAGCATCGCCTGGAGGCCGTTGGCGCCGGGGCCGGGGGCGATCGAAAAGGTCAGCACCCCGTTGTTCCAGTTGAGATTGTTGAACGACGAAGCCTCTCTGCCGTCGAGCCACGTCAGCAATTGCCGCGCGGAAATTACCGGTATGCCGCGGGCCAGGGCGGCGTCCACGATCTGTTCCGCCCAGAGTTGGGTGCTTCCCGTGCTATGGTCCGTGTGAATATTCGCGGTAAACACGCCGTAGTAACCCTGCGGGCCCAAGGCGTTGTCCATCAGCGTGATCGCGGCATCGGGATAAGTCTGATCGGATTCGTCTGTTAGCTGGGTGGCAGCCTGGTACACGTCAATTACAGATCCGTTCAGCCTTGCGAATCGCATCGGGATGCCGGACCCCGTCATGAAGCCGTTCACCTGCAGCCATGAACCGGGCCAATGATAGTAATTCGTGTCCAGCCGGATGCCGTGGGCTGCCTCGACCTCAGCTTGCGTGGCCCAATCGCTCCAGACGATGCAGTGAGTGCGGTTCGTGCGCGGAGGCGGCAGACTGGGAAAGGCCAACGACCAGGATTGCAACTGCGAGTTGTAGACGCTCTCGAGCGAAGCCGGGGTGTAATCCTGGCATCCGGTATCGAAGTGAACGCCGATTTCAAATCCCTGGGCATCATACGCAGCAGCCTGGCTGTTCGACAGCGGCGTGTGCGGAAAGATGTAGGACGTCGCCCGGACGCATTCCCAGTTTGCAACCGAGCAGCCTGCCGGACTGCGCTGGATGAAGGAGTCGAAGCGCCCTGCGGTGCCACCGCCCGCATGGTCGTCGCCCGTCATCACGATCGCAGCCTTCTTGCCGAAGGGCAGATACCAGAAGCGCGGCACCGGAGTTCGCGACCGGTTCATGTGGAGGATCAGGTTTACCAGCAAGCGCTGCTGCTCATCGGCTTGCGGAATGGCGATCTTGCTGTGGTCGACCCAGTTGGGCTGCGGATCGCTGGCGGCGGGGCCGAAAAACATGTCGTTCGAGCGGCGCGGCGGGAGGCCGTCGCGCTCCTGTCCCGCCCAGGCCGGATTTCCCTGGCGCGTGTAGACGATGGACCTCGCCAAATCGTAGGTGAAGGCGGCCGCGCTGCCGCCGTTCGCGCCCACTGTACGGAGGGTGACGGCCGGGTTGGAGGTCGGGGTGGTTGCGTTCGAGTACAGCATCGCAACGGCCTCCGCGCCGTTGAGGGTGTAGCGGTCGGCCGTGCCGTGAAACTGGATCGTCTCGCTGACTATCCCCGCCCCCGGCGGCTTCGTAGCGTCAATTCGCAGATAGGCATTGGAAAGCGTGCCCGAAGCGGGAGTCAGGCCCAGCAAATTGGCAAGAGCGGATGCCGGCCGCATCGCGATCAGGTGCCCCCCAGCGTTTACCCAACTGCTGAAGAGCGACACTTGCCCGCTAGTCAGCGACATCTCGCCCAGAATGACGACCTCGTAAGATCCCAGAAGCGTGGAGGTCACTTGGGATATATCCACATAATCGAAATTGCTGATGCCTTCGGCGCGAAGTATTTCCCGGTAATACCCGGTAAAGGGATTCGACGATGAGCCGACCACCAGAATTGGGCCGGCGGCCCAAGCCTGGGCCACTAAAAGAAACGCAATTATCCCCGCCCACACACACTTCCGCAGCATTCCCATCTGAGAAGCCCTCCTGTTTACATCTGTGAGTAACAAGCTCTGTGAGTGTTAAACATGTTGCACATGGCGTGCCAGCGTTCCCAAAACGCGCCTTGAAGCAATTTCGCGTTGCGCTTTGAAGCGGTACGGCGCCGGGCCCAGACTGCCGTGCGTGGAACCTCAATGGTCTCAGTGAGAGTCGTTTCACAGCCACGTGGGAGAACGCCCCGCCATGCACCGGACGGTTGCCACTGGCGAGCGCGGAGCCGGTTTTTTTTGCAATTTCGACAAATCTTTCGCACGCATACACCGAGTGGCCCATAGCGGAGAGCTAGGTCTCACGGCCGAAAACCGCGTTGGCCTCAGGCGTGCATCTGGCTGAAAGCGCGGAGCACCGGGCTGCAATGCCGGATCAAGACCGGGTGCGTCCGGGAGCGAACTGGGATATGACAAACGGCGCGTGGCTGATCGTAGGCGCGGGGTTCACGGGCTGCACGCTGGCGGAGAGAATCGCCAACGTGCTCGGTCGTAAGGTCGTGCTGGTGGAGCGCCGCCCGCACATCGGCGGGAATGCGTTCGATTACTACGACGAGTCCGGCGTTCTCGTCCATGCCTACGGCCCGCACATTTTTCACACGAATTCGCGAAAAGTTTGGGAATACTTGTCGCGGTTTACGGAGTGGCGAAGGTACGAGCACCGCGTGCTCGCCGTAGTCGACGGAATGCGGGTTCCCGTCCCGTTCAACGTCAATTCGATCCGAACCTGCTTTCCGGCCGCAGCGGCAGCGCAGATTGTAGGGCGCCTTTTGAGGTACTACGGCTGGGGCGCGAATGTTCCGATTCTCACGCTGCGGCAGCACCACGACGGCTACATCCGGCTCCTTGCCGACTACGTGTACGAAAAGATCTTTTACGAGTACACACTGAAGCAGTGGGAACTGCCGCCGGACGAACTGGATCCGCTGGTGACCGGGCGCGTGCCGGTCCGCGTCAGCCTCGACGACCGCTACTTCCAGGACATCTACCAGGCGATGCCCGCCAACGGATATACAGCGCTGTTCCAGCGCATGCTGGATCACCCAAACATCGAAGTCGTGCTCGGCACGGATTACCGCCAGCTCGCGCCGGCGCGCGAGTTCAAACGGATCATCTACACCGGCATGATCGACGAGTTTTTCGAGTTCCGCCGCGGGCCGCTGCCCTATCGCAGTCTGCGGTTCGACTTCGTCACGCTGAACAAAGAGCGGTTTCAGGAAGTCGGCACCGTAAATTATCCGAACGGCCAGCCGTTCACACGGATCAGCGAATTGAAGCACATCACCGGGCAGGTGGTCGAGAACAAGACCACCATCACGGTGGAGTATCCCGAGCGCTATGCGCCGGGATGTAACGAGCCCTACTACCCGATTCCCCGCAAGGACAACCGGGCCCACTACCTCACGTACCTCGAAGAAGCCCAGAAGACGAACGGAGCTGTGCTCTTCGCGGGCCGGCTCGGCGATTACAAGTACTACAACATGGACCAGGCGGTCGGCCGGGCACTGCAACTGTTCGAATCGATTGCAGCGGCCGAGGGGGTATAGGGACAATGGCGACACTTTCCCGAGGCGTTAGCCTCAACGTGGGTATGCGGCTCTGGCACCTCGAGACCGGCGCCGAGCGCATTGCATTGCTGCTCGAGCGCTACCGCGCGGCGGCGCTCGTGCTGGCGACGGTGTTGTATCTGGCGGTCACGATCGGAATTTCCCTTTGGCGTCCGTTCTGGTACGACGAGCTGTTCACGCACTACATGGCAAGGCAGCCGGCCGCGGGGATTCGTGAGGCGCTGAAAGAGGGCGTCGACCAGTTGCCTCTGCCGTATTTTCTGGCGGTGCGCGCCGGCCAGCGCGTATTCGGTGAGGGTGAACTGGCGGCGCGCATGCCGTCGGTGATCGGATACTGGCTGGGCTGCCTCTGCCTGTTCCATTTTGTGCGCCGCCGCACGACGGCCGTGTATGGATTTCTCGCGATCGCCTTCGCGTTGTCGTCCTCGTTTGCGTACCGCTACGCCTTTGAGGCAAGGCCGTATGCGCTGATGTTCGGCTTCGGGGCCCTGGCGCTGGTCTGCTGGCAATGGGCAACCGAAAACCGGAGGCGGCCAGCGGCGATCGCCGGGATGGCTCTCGCGGTGATGGCGGGCGTTTACAGCCATTACTACGCCATTCTGCTGGTGTGCCCGATCGCCGTGGGCGAATTCGTGCGTCTGTTGCGCTTGCGGCGCATCGACTGGCCGGTGTGGCTGGCGCTGCTGCCGTCCGTCGTGCCGCTGGCATCCGCCGAACTCGGGACCAACCTGGCGCGCTACGGAGCGAATTTCTGGAGCGCCCCACGACCGAGCTTTTTCTTCGTCTTCTACGAGCGCATGCTGCAGTCACTGCTGCTGCCGGGGGCTTTTCTGTTGGTGGTCCTGGCGCTCTATTACGCGCTTGGCATCGGAACCCGGCAGGACGCCAAACCCACTACTCCCGCTCCGCCCCTGCACGAAGTCGCCGCCGTGACGGCGCTGGCCGGCTTGCCGTTTTTCGGCTACGCGGTGGCCGTGCTGGTGACGAACGCGCTGGTGCCGCGGTACGTAATGCCAGCCATTCTCGGTCTGGCGGTTTTGTATTCCTGGCTGGCGTATTTCGGCCCGCGCAGCAGAGCGGTTGGAGTGATCGCGCTGCTGGTCCTGGCGGGAGCCACGGGCATGAACCGTCTTCTGGAGCTGCGTTCCATGGCTCGAGAGCGAGCGCAAGCCCCCGGACTGGCTCTGCCCGAGGCGGCTGTGAGCGAACCGGGGCCCATTGTCATCGAGAACCCCTTGTTCTTCTTTGAGGCCTCGCACCGCTCACCGTATCGCTCACGGCTGTTCTACCTGGTGGATCCAAAATCCGCGCCGCGGTACTCATCGACGCACCTCGATCCCGGGCTGCCGCTGTTGAAGCGAATCGCCGAGGTAAACGTTGAGGATTTCGATACGTTCATTGCGAAGCATCGCCGCTTCACGGTTTACCGGAAAGGCGACGCCTCCTACGGCGAGGGCTGGATACTGGATCACCTTCTCGCAAGCGGAGCCCGGCTGGAACTTAAAGAGCGAAAGGGAAGCGACCGTGTCTTCCTCGCGGTTCTGCCGGACTAGCAAAGTGCGCAGGATGCTGCGGTACGCGCAGGTGTGCGCTTTTCGCGCCTTCGGGCTCCTCTGGGCCGCCAGGTGGTATGTGCGGCGGCACGGCGCGGTCGTTCTGACGCTGCACCGCGTGCTGCCGGAATCCGAGCTGGAGCGGTCGGGTTCGCTGCCCGGGATGGTAATCGGCGAAACAACGTTCGCGGCGCTGCTGGAATACTTAACCAGGCATTGCGAGGTCATCCCGCTGACGATCGACCCGGCGGCAAAGCGCCGCACCCCGTCACGCGTGCCCGTGGCGATTACGTTCGATGACGGCTGGCGCGACACCTTCACCACGGCGCTGCCGCTTCTCGAACGCTACAAGGCGCCGTGCACCGTGTTTGTCTGCTCCGGGCTCGCCGGCAGGACGCGCCCGTTCTGGCCCGAGCGCGTCGCGAGCCTATGGGCCGCAGCGCATGCGGCAGGGAACGGCGGCTCGGCCGTCACGGCGCTTCTTCCGGGATCGGAGCGCGGCCTGGAGGCGGCGATCGAGTGCCTGAAGCGTTTCGATCCCGCGCGCCGTGAGAGACTCCTGGAGCGGTTCGAAGCTGCCGCGTCGGCAAAAGGAATCTGTTTGAAGCAGGATACGGCCGACAGTTCCATGGACTGGGAGGACGTGCGCAGCATGGCACTCGCGGGAGTTGCGATCGGTTCGCATACGTCGTCCCACAAAATCCTGACCCGGATTCCGCCGGCCGAGGTAATGGAAGAGGTGACGGAATCGCGCAGGGTCCTTCAAGAGAAGCTCAACAAGTGCTGCGACCTGTTCTCCTACCCTAACGGAGACTGGTCCGAAGAAGTGAAGCACTCGGTGGCCCGGGCAGGCTACCGCCTCGCCTTTACGACCGCACCCGGGATCTGGAGCGCGGAGGCGGACACGCTGCTGATCCCAAGAATCAACATCTCTGAGGCGTGGGTCACCGGGCCTTCGGGGCGGTTTTCGCGCGCGATGTGCGAGTACCGTCTGTTCTGGACAGCCGCCTGGGCCCACTTTCGCGCGGGCTCGCGGCAGAACCGGGCGGGCAAACCGTGACGAGCGCGACCACACCAGCGGCGACCGCCCGCCGGATCCACGTCCTGTTCGTCATCGATCAGCTATGCGAACCGGGCGGCGCGGAGCGCGTGTTGTTGAACATGGCGCGGGGGCTTTCGGCGGACCGCTTCTCCTGCTCCATCGCCACGTTCAAAATCGACCGCCGGATTCCGCTGTTCCAGCAACTCCCCTGTCCCGTCCACGTGATTCCCATGCGGCGCGTCTACGGACTCAGCGGGCTCAGGGCCGCGCTCCAGTTGCGGAATCTGATCCGCCGCGAACAGGTGTCCATCGTACACACCTTCTTTGAGACCTCGGACCTCTTTGGCGGGCTGGTGGCGGCGCTCTGCCGCGTGCCGGCGCTGATATCGAGCCGGCGCGACATGGGTATTCTGCGGGCGCGGCGGCACAGGCTGGCCTACGCCTTCGTGAACCGCCTGTTCGACGAGGTGCATGCTGTCTCCGAACAGACGCGCCAGTATTGCATCGCGGTGGACGGCCTGGAGCCGCGCCGCGTGGTCACGCTGTATAACGGCGTAGCCATCGAGAAGGCGGACTCGGCCGATGCGGAGCGTGCGCTTGCGGAAATCGGGAACATCCCGCGCAACGCGCAGCTCATCACCACCGTGGCGCACATACGCCGGATCAAAGGCATCGATCTACTGCTGCGCGCGGCGGCCGAAGTGCGGCGGCGCCATCCGCGCGCGGTTTTCCTGATTGTCGGGGACAATCACCAGCCGGAACACTACCAGGAACTTCTGGAACTCAGAGACTCCCTCGGCCTGGCGAAAAGCGTGCGGTTCTGCGGGGCGAGCGAAAACGTCTTCGGAATCCTGAAAGCCTCGACGGTGTTCTGCCTGCCGTCGCGCAGCGAGGGACTCTCGAACGCGCTTCTGGAAGCCATGGCCTGCGGCTTGCCATGCGTGGCGACCGACGTCGGGGGCAACCCGGAACTTATCGACAACGGCCGCACCGGGCTGCTGGTTCCCGTGGAAGACGCAAACAGCCTCGCCCATGCCATCATGTACCTGCTCGAAAACCCCGAAGCGGCGCGAGGAATGGGCCATGCCGCGCGCGAAGTCGTCGAGCAGCGGTTTACGACGGAAAACATGATTCGGAATTTGGAGAAACGCTATGAACATCTCCTTCTGGGTGGACAGCCCGCTCAGCGGCGGTGAAGCGGTTGCGCTGGCCGTATTCTTGATCGCGGCGGCAGCGCTGGCTTATGTGTACGTGGGCTACCCGGCGCTGCTGGCGTGCCTGTCGGTCTGGTTTCGCAAGCCGCGAAAGCAGCCGGGCTACACCCCAACCATTACGGTCATCATCTCGGCCTATAACGAGGAGGCAAGCATCGGAAGAAAACTCAAGCAGGTGCTTGAGCTGCGTTATCCGAAAGACAAGTTGGAGGTAATCGTTGTCTCCGACGCCTCAACCGATGCTACCGACGAGATCGTGCGCGCCTGCCGCGATCCCCGCGTGCGCCTGCTGCGGATGCCGGTTCGTGGAGGCAAGACCAACGGCCAGAACGAAGCCGTGAAAATCTCCACGGGAGAAGTGCTGGTCTTCTCCGACGCCACGACGGTCTATCATCCCGATGCGCTGCGGTATCTGGCATGTCATTACGAGGATCCGACGGTCGGGGCGGTGAGCGGGCGTTACCAGTATTTCGATCCGAGCGGGCAATCGCCCACCGGCCTTGGCTCGGTCGCGTTCTGGAACTACGAGAACCTGATCAAGAAGTTTCAGTCCGACATCGCGACCCTGACGGGCTGTTCGGGGTGCATCTACTCGGTCCGCCGGAGCGCCTACACTCCACTGCCGGCCGACGCGTGCAGCGATCTGGCGGAGCCGCTCTGCGTGGTCCGGAAAGGTTACCGCGTGGTCTTCGAGGACCGCGCCCTGGCTTACGAGGAAACGACCCAGTCTTCGTCCGAGGAGTTCCGCATGCGTGTGCGCGTCGCCACCAGAGGGATCCGCGGCGTGCTGAGCTTCCCCGAGTTGCTCGATCCGCTGCGCCGCCCCTGGATCAGCTTTCAACTGGTGTCTCACAAGCTGCTGCGCTGGCAGGTTCCGGTGATGCTCATCGCCATTTTCGTTTCCAACGCCGTGCTGTACCGCCAGCCACTCTTTACTCTATTGCTCGCGCTGCAACTGGCCTTTTACGCCACCGCGCTGCTGACGCTGGCAGTGCCGCTCCACAAGCATTTCAAACCGCTGGGCCTGCCCATGTTTTTCTGCACGTTGAATGCTGCCGCCCTCATGGGGTGGATTCAGGTTTTCCGTGGAGAAAAGTACGCGGTCTGGGAAACGGTGCGCAATGCCGCCATGCCGGTGCAGCAGGGGCAGACCACGGGAGCGAAGTCATGAGAATCGAATTCCTGACACAGAACGACAGCAACTACATCCTGCCGTTTTTTGAGGAGTTTTTTCGGGCCCATCTGGGCAAGTTCGAGATCGCGCAGGTGTCCTGTTGCCGCGCGATGGGCAGCAGGCCGCGCCTTCAACTGGCGCGCGAACTGGCGGCGCTCTACGGACCCGTGGGCTCGTTGAAACTGGCCTGGCGGATTCTGGAGTCCCGCACCCTCGGCCTTCTGCCGTTTTCGCAGGGCGCCCGGCGTTACTTTTCGATCCGGCAACTCTGCCGGGCGTACGGCGTGCCTTACCAGGCCATCGGGAATCCCAACGACGCCGAGTTCGTTCGCAGGCTGGAGGACCGCCGGCCGGACGTGATCGTTTCGGTAGCCTGCCCGTACATCCTCAAGCGCCGCATTCTGTCCGTTCCGCCGCTCGGCTGCATCAACATTCACCACGCGCCGCTGCCGCGCTACAAGGGCATGATGCCGACTTTCTGGCAGATCTACCGCGGCGAGCGCACGGTGGGCCTCACCGTTCACTACATGGCCGAAAAAGTGGACGCGGGAGACGTGCTGTTGCAGGAATCGATCGCGGTCGTGCCGGGAGAGTCGCTGGACGCGCTGATCCGCCGCTCGAAGCGCCGCGGCGCTCATTGCGTCGCCCACGTGCTCGAGCAGCTTCAGTCGGGCTCCATCACCCCACGTCCCCTCGACCAGTCGACCTCGACCTACTTCACCTTCCCCACGCTGGGACAGATACGCGATTTCCGCCGGAAGGGTCTGCGCGCAATATAACGGCCACCGCGCCGCCGGAGCTTCTTACGAAAAATGGCCGCGGCGGGACGATGCGAGCCAGCGGCCGCGCCAGCAACCTGTACTCCGCCGGAACCACCGTCACGCTCTCGCCGGCGTACTTGTTCACGTAACTGGTGAAGGGGGCTTCCGCGCCGCCGTTCCGTATGGTTTCGTGGTTCAAAAGAACGGCGTCCACGGGAATCTCAGGAAACCGGTATTTGGGAACGCCGTCGGGTTCCTTATTCACGCGCAGGTTTTCCTCCACGGCGGGGCTGTTCAGGCAGATCACGTTTTCCGGCAGCTTGAAGCCGTTGAGCGCGTACATGTAATTCATCGTCCTCACATCGGTGAGAAACACTTTGTCGCGGTGTTCGGTGGCATAGGCGAGCAGCTTGCGGGCGACGTCGACGTCCTGTCCCCACGCGCCTCCCGAGGCCGAGGAGACAAGATGAATCACAATGGCGGCGCTCACGGCCAACTGCGCCGCGCGCCGGCGCTGAAACGCCCAGGCCGTCACTACCGGGAGCAGTGCGGCAACCGCGAACACCAGGCACGTGTAGTAGTGGGCCTGCCGGTAGAGCGGTTTGTACGTCCACGGCACGAAGGTGCCGTAGCCAAGCCATGCCCAGACGGCGGCGGCGGAGGCAAACAGGATTTGCTCTTCCCGCGTCAGGCGCTTCCATGCCAGCGTCCCTGCAATTGCGAGCAAAAGCAGGTCAAGTCCGAACGACTTACTGAACAGAACGAGCTGGAGCGGCCAGAGATAGAAGGCGAGGCCGCCGATGCCCAAGTCCGGATCGTAGCCGGCGGGCAGATCCGCTGCCGAACCGGCGGAAACATGGTAGCGGGCGAGGGGGTCGCCGAGCAGAACATAGTACGCCGTCGATTCCGCCAGCACCGTGGCCCCTGAAATCACGACGCAGGCGATCACGGGGAGGGCGTAGCGCTTCCGGTCCATTACGAACGCGGTCACGCACACGATGGCTACATAGAAGAAGGACAGCTCGTGCGTCATGAAGCCCAGGGCCAGCAGCAGCGAGCCCAGCAACTGAACGCGTTTGCTTCCCTTCAGCAAAGCCACGGTTCCAAGGGCGAGCAGCCCGGCGGATATGTGATTCGCGCCCGGGATAGAGCGGTAACTCACATCCGCCGGAACCGTGGCGGCAAGCAACATGGCCGCCTGCGTCTGCCACGTCAGGCGCTTCGGCCAGCCGGTAAACCATGCCACCGACGCCAGTATGGCGAGCGAGGAGAGCAGGTTCGGGAGAGCGGCCACGAATTCCGTTGGACCGAACAATAGAAAGCTGGCACGGATGGCGAGAATGGCGGGAATGCGAAACTCCCACCAGTTGATCGGCGGCCGGTGAAACAGGTAGGCGTACCGCGCGTAGAAGATGTCGTCCGTGCCGACATAGCCGAGCCAGAAGATCCAGGTGGTCGCGAGCCAGACCAGCGCGACACTTCCGGCGGCGGCTGCCGTGACGTAGGGGCGCTGAGAAAACGCCGGCATGCCCGATCAGCCCTGCGCCGCGGACGCCTGCTCGACTCTGCGTTCCTGCTGCGCGTCCAGCCGCATCAGGTATGCGTCCATGACGGCGGGGAAAAGACGGTCCAGGGCGGCAAAGGCGTATCCGATTTTCGGAACGACGACGGAACGGCTCTTGCGTTCAACGCCCCGGACAATCGCCCGGGCGCACTCCTCCGGCGAGATTACCCGCTGGATCCCGCTCACCCGCTCCGGCGCTTCGCCCGCGAGCACATGCTCCCGAAAGCGCGTTCTGACGATTCCCGGGTATACGGTGGTCACATGAATGTTGGAACGCTTCAGCTCGCGGCGCAGACCGTCGCTGATGGCGGCGATGGCGTACTTGGATGCGCAGTAGAGCGTAGCCCACGGCAGCGATACTTTGCTTCCGATGGAAGCGACGTTCACCACCGAACCGCCCCCCTGCCTCCGCATCACCGGGACTACCTGCTGCGCCAGCGCCAGCGGCGCAAAGACGTTCAAGGCGAACATCCTCTCGGCAAGCGGCAGCGGCGTCTCCGACGGCGGAGCGTACAGACCCACCCCGGCATTGTTCACCAGGATATCGATCCGGCCGAAGCGCTCCAGGGTCCGCTCGACCAGCAGCTTCCGGACCTCGTCGCGCGTGATGTCGCCCCAGGTAAAAACGGTGTCATCGGGCAGGCCGGGGGGAAAATCGGCGCCGGGAAGAGCGTTCAATGAAAGACGCGCGCCTTTTTCGGCAAAGCACGCCGCGCACGCCGCCCCGATTCCCTCTGAAGCTCCTGTGATTACAACGACAGCGTCCCGGAGTTGCATCAGCCCCCTCCAGCAAAGGCGATGCAAGACGATCTCCAGACATCCGGGCGGGTCCGGAATCCTGCTAAACGGTCACGTATGCGTATCGCGCGCGTTTTCTTCTGTTGAACGGAATCCCCGGATTTCGTCCGGAACTTCAAAGGTTTGTCAAACGTTTGCGACAATTCCACCAACTTTTTTCCGGACCACTCCACGTTCAGCCGCAGGGGTTCGGGAGCGGGCGGCCGCCTCCGGTCCGCCTGGCGGGCGCGCGCCTCGCAAAAACGCTTGGCGCTGCTGCTGCCTACGCCGTGGAATGCAACTTGCTCAAGTTTGTGCGCAAGGAGCCGATGGCAGTGTCGGGCACGATCGAGAACGAGCTGAGAGCGTATATTTCCTCCAATTTCCTGTTCAGCGAGAGCGGCTTCCCGTATAGCGACGACACATCGTTCCTCCAGGAGGGCCTGATCGATTCGCTGGGCGTGATGGAGCTGGTCGAGTGGGTGAGTTCGGCGTTCAACATTCAGATCCGCGCCGAGGAAGTGACCGCCGAGAACTTCGATTCGGTTAGCAGGCTGGCCGCCTACATCCGAAGGAAAACCGCGCCCGCGGAAGCGGCGCCGGTTCTGGAAGAGACCGCGAGGACCCACGGCAATGGGCTTTAACAAACGTGTCCTGGAGATCGACGCCGCGGCGGAAACCAACCGCATTGTCGCCGCTCTCAGGCAGACTGTGCTGAGGCGGATGCGGCGCTACGGGGGCGTAGTGGGCATCAGCGGCGGCGTGGATTCCGCGGTCGTTCTGGCGCTTGCCCTGCGCGCCTTCGGCCCCCAGAAAGTGATCGCCCTGATGCTACCGGAGAACGACTCCGACCCCGAAAGCGAGGTTCTCGCGCGGCGGTATGCGCAAGCCTGCGGCGTCACCGCGGTGCTCGAAAACATCACGCCCGCGCTGGAGGGTTTTGGCTGTTACGCGCGGCGGGACGAGGCCATCCGGCGGGTCTTTCCGGAGTATGACGCCGCCAAAGGCTACAAAGCGAAGATCGTGCTCCCCAAAAACCTGCTTGAAGAAGACACCGTGAACGTCTTCTCACTGACCATCGTCGATCCGAACGGCGTCGAACAAACGAAGCCGCTGTTTCCGAGGGATTTCCTGCAAATCGTCGCCGCGTCCAATTTCAAACAGCGCACGCGGATGGCAATGCTTTACTATCACGCCGAGAGCAATCACTACGCGGTCATTGGCACCGCCAATAAGAACGAGCACGGCCAGGGGTTCTTCGTCAAGCACGGCGACGCCGGAGTGGACGTGCAGCCGATCGCGCACCTGTACAAGACTCAGGTCTATCAACTGGCCGAGTACCTGAAGGTGCCCGAGGAAATCAGAAACCGCGTCCCCACGACGGACACTTACAGCGCGCCCACCTCCCAGCAGGAGTTCTTCTTCCGGCTGCCTTTCGAAGTAATGGACCTGCTATGGTTCGCGCAGGAGCATGGCTACCCGCCGGCTGAAGTCGCCGCGGTAATGGGTCTGACGGAAGTTCAGGTGCAGCGCGCCTACAACGAATTCACCCGCAAGCAGCGGACAACGGCTTACCTGAGAATGGCTCCGGTCAGCTTCGGCGCGGTCCAAGAGGGGACCGCCCGGGCGGAAGCGTCGTAAGCGGCTAGAAGGAGATGGGCGTGGCATCCGCGACGAGATCGGACGTCTGGAGCGCAATGGGTGGCGTCTTGCGCCGGCAGGCATCCGGCCCGCCGCTCGTGCGGCGCCCCCGAACCGGCCCTCTGGAGCTATCCTGCGCGCAGGAACGGCTGTGGTCGCTCGCTCAGTCGGAGCCTGGCACCGCTTGCTACAACGTCCCGCTCGCCTGGCGGATTGACGGCAGCCTGGATCTGGAAGCGCTGCGCCGCAGCCTGAACGCCATCATCCGGCGCCACGAGATTCTCCGCACGATTTTTCCGAACGTAGACGGGCGGCCCGCCGCGATTGTCCGGGAAGACTTTGAGCTCGAGGTCGGGTTCCATGACTTGCGCGCGCAGCCTCAAGGCGCGGCGGACAGAGCGCGTGAGCTCCTCCGCCGCCCGTTCGAGCTAGAGCGGATTCCCCCGGTGAGAGCGGAAGTGGTCTGCACCGGGGAACAACAGTACCTCCTTCTGTTCGCGGTGCACCAGATCGTGTTCGATGGCGGCTCGATGCGGGTTTTCAGCCGGGAGCTCGCCGAACTGTACCGCGCTTTTACCGCCGGCCGGGAGCCGCGCCTGCCGGAACTGCCCCTTCAATACTCAGACATAGGGCCGTGGCAGGCCGAAATGCTGCAATCAGAGGCGCTTGCGGAGCCGCTAGCGTACTGGCAAAGCAAACTGGACAGGCCCTACACCCCGCTGGCCCTTCCAGTGGACCGGGCGCCCGCCGCCGCAGCGGGGACAGCGCCCGCCGCCCGCTTTCCATTCACGATCGAGCGCGAACTCACCGCCCAGCTGGCGGCCATGGCCGGCAAGGCCCGGAGCTCGCTGTTCGCCGTCCTGCTGGCCGGTTTGAATGCGCTGCTCTGCCGCTACACGGGCCAGGAGGACGTGATTATTTTCGCGTCCTTGGCCGCGCGAACGAGGCCGGAACTGCGCGATCTCATCGGTCTGATCGCGAATGTGCTGCCGCTGCGGACGGACCTCGCGGGCGACCCGTCTTTCACCGAGATCCTGGAACGCTCGCGCGAAACGCTGCTGGGAGGGCTCGCCCATCAGGACCTGCCGTTCGAAAAAATCATGGAGTCCCTGCATACGGCGAGCGGCTGGCCGCACCAGGTGATGGCGATTCATCAAAGAGCGCCGCTGCCGGTCTGGGAAGCCTCCGGCGCCACGTTCACGCCTTGCGAAGAGATCGACAACGGAGAGACGAAGTTCGCGCTGCTGTTCGAGTTCACCGAGTCGAAAGATGGTACGCACGTCTCGTTGAAATACAGGACGGACCTCTTCGATCCACCCACCATCGGCCGGCTCGCCGCCGATTACGAAGCGCTACTGCGCACCGCCGCCGGGAATCCCGGCATCTGCTTGTCGCAACTCCCGCCCGCGCAGCCTCCCAAACCGCGCGCGGAAAGCCTTGCGGTTCCAGCCTCGCAGCGGGCGGAGTTCGCCGCACCTCGGGATGAACTGGAGCGGGAACTGACGCGGATCTGGGAGAAAGTCATCGGCCGCTCACCCATCGGAATCCACGACGATTTCTTCCAATTGGGAGGAACGTCGCTGATGGCGGCGCGCGTATTCGCGCACATCCGGCACGCCACCGGGCGCACTCTGCGGCTTGCCGCACTCCTGGAAGCGCCGACGATCGCGCAGCTTGCCGAAAAGCTGCGGGCGCCGCTTGCCTGCTCGGGCTCGTCGCTGGTGCTTTTGCGGCAGGAAGCTTCCGGCAGCCCGCTGTTCGTCGTGCCCGGTGTAGGCGGCCGCGTCCTCGAACTCGTGCCGCTCGCCTCGCACCTGCAGGGCCAGCCTGTTTATGGCTTTGAAGCGACGGAACTCGACGAGGCGAACGCCGGGACTGTCCGGATCGAGGACCTCGCGCAACAGTATGCCGCCGAGCTGCGATCGGTCCAACCCTACGGGCCATACTACCTGGGCGGAGTCTGCTTTGGGGCGTTCGTAGCCTTTGAAATCGCGCGGCAGCTCACGGAGGCCGGTGAGAGTGTAGCCCTGCTGGCGCTGCTCGATCCCCCGCCCCCACTCAGCGCCGCCCTGCCGTGGCGGGCACGCGTTGGAATCGTCCGGCGCCATCTCGAAAGGCGGTTGCGCGCCGGCTTGCCGGAGGCCTGCCGCTGGATGCTTTCTCTGGCCGGCTCGCAATTGCGCTCCGGCGCTCACGCGCTGCTCCGGATCCTGTACCGCTTGATGCACGACGTCATCCACGCGCTGCCGGGCGCGCCCGAACGCGTTCTGGCGCGGCCGGAAATGAACGAGCTGCGGCTTAAGATGCACAAGGCGTCGAGAGCCAGAGCCCTCAATCGTTACGTTCCCCGGCCCTATCCCGGAGACCTCCTCTTGATTCAAACCGAGCAGAACGGATTGATGGCCAATCTGACCGCCGAATACGGCTGGCGGGCGCTCGCTCGCGGCACAACGGAGGTGCACATCGTGCCCGCGAGTCACGACGACTTCGTCCGCGAATCCCGAGTCCAGTTCACTGCGGACCATCTCCGGGACTACCTTAGCAAGCGGCGCACGGCGGTTTGCTAACGGGCAGATGCCGGACCGTAACCCAGAATTGATTCTCGCGCAGCCGGATGCAGGGCCGCCTCCAGGCATGGCTGTACGCATCCGGCGTGCCTTATCGCCGCGCAGCGCTGTGGCCCGTCTGCGCCATCCCATCGCCAGGAATGCCGCAGTCCTCTATTTGCAGCAGGCGGCGAACTACATCCTGCCCATCATCACCATTCCGTATCTTGCGCGGGTGCTGGGCCCGCATGCCTGGGGCGTGGTGGTGTTCGCGCAGGGGTTTTCCAACTGGCTGTCGAGGCTGCTCGAATACGGCTTCAACCTTTCCGCAACGCGCGAAGTGGCCGCGCGCCGCACGGAGACCGGAGAGGTTGCCGACATCGTATGCGGGGTCCTCGGAGCGCAGGCGCTGCTGGTGGCGGGCGCCGGGCTGGCCTCCATCGTCGCGGCTCTCACCGTGCCGTCGTTTCAGGACCGCGAGCTCTACGTAGTCCTCGCCTGGCTGGCCGCGATCGCGCAGGGTTTGAATCCCCTCTGGTTCTACCAAGGATTCGAGGACATGCGCCTGCCCGCGCTGCTGAGCGTTACCGCCCGCCTGATCGCCACCGGCGGAGTTTTCGTTTTGGTGACATCTCCGGAAGACGGCTGGATTGTGCTGGCGCTTCAGGTCGTGGCCGGATTGGCTGCCACCGGCATCGCGATCGGAATGATATACAGGCGCGTGCCGGCGCGGCTGCCCACCTTGCGGGCCGCTTGGGGGGCGTTCGTCCAGGGGTGGCGGGTGTTCCTCCTGCGAGGATCAATAACGCTGTATTCAACTGCAAACGTGTTCCTGCTCGGTCTGTTCGTTCCCCCGAACCAGATCGCTTTCTACGGAGCGGCCGAGCGCATCACGAACGCCTGCTACGACTCGCTCAGCCCCATTTCCCAGGCCCTGTTTCCGCACATGTCCCGGCTGGTGCGCACGGACCGGAAGAGGGCTGAACGCGTGGCCCGCAACAGTCTGTTCATGCTCGGCGGCGTGGGCCTAATGGCCTCAACCGCGATCTTCTTCCTCGCCCCTGTCGTCGTGCGCGTGTTGCTGGGGGCGAAGTACGTGGACGCTATCCCCGTGCTGCGCATCATGTCGCTGATCCCGCTGCTGGCGGCGGTGAGCAACCTGCTGGGAGTTCAGTGGATGGTGCCGCTCGGCTTGGAACGCCAGATGAACCGGGCGATCGTCGCTGCGGGCCTGTTCAACGTGATGCTGGTTCCGCTGCTGGCCCCTCGCTTCGGCGCTCTTGGCGCCGCTACGGCGGTGGTCTGCGCCGAGCTAGTGGTAACGCTGGGAATGTACGTTACTCTCCGCCGGCTCCGGCTCGATCCCTTCGCTCCACAGCGCCGGGACCGGTGAAGGCGCTTCATCCAGCCTCTCCGGACCGGTTTCCTCGTGCTCTTCTTCCTCTTCCTCGTCCTCGATTTGCTGAGCGCGCACTACGAGCCCGAGCAGCACGAAGGTGTACCCGCTGACCTGCAAGTAGGTCCAGCGGTCGCCGAAAAAGTTGACGAGCGCCGCGGACGCCATCAGCCCGGCAAAAGCCAGCCCCAGCCCGCGAAAGAACGGATCGCGGCCCGTCTTGTACAAGCGCCGGCCCGCGCGGTACATCTTCCAGAGCAGCCAGAGGAAAATGCTGATCCCGATCACTCCGGTTTCGACCAGGACCTTCACGTACATGTTGTGCGTGTCCCGGAAACCACCGGGGTTTTCACGGTAGGCATAGGTATTGAAGCCGGTTCCGATCACGGGATTGCTGTCGAACACCTGCATCGCTTCCTCCCAAAGCCCAAGGCGGGAGGCTGCGGAGCTGTCCAGTCCTTCTTCGCTGACAGTCATGTAGACTCGCTCGCGGACTGCCGGTGGAACCAGCGCCTGCCAGCTTACGAGAAACGCCACCAGCCCCGCCAGAATCAGGCGGTTCTTCGTCACGCCCAGAAACAGGCAGCCGAACAGGAAAGCCGCGTAGCCGCCGCGCGACAACGCGTAGAGGAGGCACAGCACAGTCATGCCAAGCAGGGACGCGGCGCCGGTCTTCGCAAGTAGCCCGGGGGCGGAAAGCAGAAACCCGAGCAAGAACGTCCCTATCTGCGCCTGAAAGGCCGCGAACCCGTTCTCTCCGGCGTAGCCCATGGCCCCCGCATATCGCGTGGCGTAGGAGAATTGCGAAAAGTCCCGGCCCGACATGGTGGCCAGATAATATTTGTCGAGAAGAAAAACGCCCGCTGCCATCGCCAGCAACAGTAGCTGCATCTGGCGTTTCGTCCGTATGGCGCTCACCGTCAGGAACATCAGGAGGAACATCACCACGTAGTTCTTCCAGTCCTGCAACCGGCGGTCGTCAAACCATAGCGGGGGCGCGGACCCCAGGTGGAACATGCCGCGCCACAGCCAGACGTAGGTGAACACCGTGTAGACGGCGAGAATCCTGTTGAACCCCGTTTTTGGGAACGCCGGAAGGCCGACTCTCTTCAGCCCGAGCAGGATGCCCAGGAGCATAAGATCGACAAACAACGTCCCGAGCGGGTATGCGTGCAGCCGGTAGCGAACCGTTTGCAGCGGAAGCAGCGGAACCAGCACATAAAGCCCGATGCGCGGGTTCCAGAAGATGGAAAGCAGGAACCCCGCAACGCACACGAGGGGAAACAGCAGATTGACGAGCGGTTCTAGTCCGAGGTGAAACATTTACAGACTCGCTCGAGGGTCGCCCTCCACCGTCCCGGCCTTCACTGCCAGGATTTGCACGGTGGGGAGCAGCGGGTAAACGAAGTACCGAAGCGCGCGGTACCGCTTGAGAAGCTCGAGCACCGCGTAAAACTTCCGTTTCGAGGGGCTCAACATGTCACGCCGGATCAAATCGAAGGTCTCGTAGGTTTGAAATCCGAGGCGCGTGAAGAACCGGGACAGCCCGCGGTGGGTGAACCAGTTCACCGCAGGAAAGGCCGTGTGCCCGACCCACTCCGGCCGGCGCCTGACAACCCATCGGAGGATGGGCCGTTTCATCACGTCCGGCAGCAGCGGGTAGAAGTGGAGGTTGCGGATCTCCGGATTCCGCGGGCAGTAGCGGTTCGTCGTGCGAACGAAGAACAGCCCGCCGGTGGCCAGCACCCGCCGCGCTTCCAGCCCGACCTCCTGCCATTGCGGCACGTGCTCGAAAAGATTTTCCGAATAGCTCACGTCGAAGGTTCCATCGCGAAACGGGAGGCGGGTTGCGTCGCAGGCAACAAAAAACACGTTATCGACGCCCTGTTCGCGGGCGAGCCGGGAGGCCTGCCGCAACAATCCCTGACTGTAGTCCACCGCGACGACCTTCCTGCCGGTTCTCGCCCAGGCCAGCGCATCGTAGCCCATGCCGCAGGCGATATCCAGCACGCGCCCGGTCTTCGGGGCGGGCGCCAGAGCGGCGATCCACTTATTGGGCTTGCGCTCCAGGTCGGCCCGCCGGCTCTTGTCGATTCTTATCTGAAAATATTGTTGGTCGTGATCCATCCTGTCTCCCCGGCCGCGCGGCTACAGCCAAGCCGGCCGCCCGTAGTTGCCCCGCATGCCGTCGCGAACACCTCGCCAGATAAAGCGCAGCCGTTCAAAGAACCCCATGTACCCATGCCGGCGCAGCACGTAAATTGCCGACAACAGGTTCTGCACCTGGAAAACCGGACGCGAAAGCGGCACGCCCGCCGCCCGCAGGTGTTCGAACATCAGGAAGCGGTTGCGGAACTGAAAGTAGATCTTGCGCGAGTTCAGACGGCTGTTTGTGGGCAGCTTTTTTCTGAACGCAATGCGGTTTACATAGATGACGTTCGTATGGCGCGCCGCAAGAAACCCGTAGATGCTGTCGTCTCCCCAGACGAAAAAACGCGCATCGGGCAAACCGATGCGGTCCACTACCCGCCGGTGGATCAGGGCGCCTTCGAAAGTGCTGTAATTCACCGGGATCCAGTCGCGTCCGGCGGCAAAGGAGATGTCTTTGCTGAAGCACCGCTTTTCCATCAGCGAGAGATCCCAGACGCCCTCCCAGGGATACTCCTCGGCACCGTCCGGCTCCTTGCGCCCGTGGATGAAGTCCGAGCACCCCGCGAACTCCAGCAAGCGTTCCAGACCTTCAGGCAGCGCCTCCACGTCGTCGTCCATGAGCCACATCCAATCGAAGCCGTTGGCATAGGCCCACTCCATGCCAGCTCGAAAGCCGCCCGCGCCCCCCACGTTTTCGGGGAGGTTCATGATTTGCAAGTGGCCATAATCGGCCGCAAGCATCTCCCGCGTCCCATCGGTACTGGCGTTGTTGACCACCACGATGGCGTCGAGCGGGCGCGTTTGAACAAGCAAAGCGTCCAGACACTCCTTGAGCAGCGCCTTGCGGTTATAGGTCACCACGATCGCGCACACTCGTTCGCTCTTGAGCATAGACCCGGTCAGCGCCCCCGTCAGCTAGTGCACTCCTTTCACCAAAATCCCCAAGAAGCCGCTCGTAGCACGCGCGCGTTTCCTCGGCGATTTCCCTCCACGACAGTTTGTAGTTCAAATCCAACGTTCGGGAGGCAAGCCGCGCCCGGAGCGCGGGATCCCTAATCAGTCTGCGGAGCGCGTCCGCCAGCGCTTGCGCATCTCCGTACGGCACCAGCAGCGCGTTCTCACCGTCGCGGAGCAATTCCCGAAAAGCCGGCAGATCGGTCGCTACAATCGCTTTCCCGTTGCCGACTGCGGTCAACAGCGCGCCGCTGGTTGTGATCTCGCGGTAGGGATAGACGGCGATATCCGCCACGCTGTAAAGCTGCGCCATCTCGGCAAGATTGAGGAAACGGAAGCGCAGCTCGACCGAGCCGGCGATTCCCAGAGCCTCCACGCGCTCGCGGAGCCGTTCGAGATACTCCGGCTCTCCGCTGCCGGCAATCACCAGGCGCGCCGCGGGCTCCGGCTGCAATTTCTTCCACGCTTCGAGCAGGAATTCCAGTCCCTTGTAAGGGCGTATGAAACCTTGCCACAGGACGACACACTCGTTAACAGCGACTCCAGCGCCGTGCCGCTCCGCCAGGGCCTCAAACAGCGGTCCGTGCGGGATCACGCAGACCCGGGCCGGATCGATGTCAAACTCAGCCGTCAGGCGGTCGCGCGCGTGGTTGGAGTGGCAAATCAGACCGTCCATCCGGCGGTAAAGCTTCGCGTACCGCGCCCTGTGGCGCTCCTGGGTGTCGTGCGGCAACAGGTTGTGCACCGTATACACGAGTTTGCACCCGAGTATTCGGGCGTATTCGAGAAACCACGTCTCGAGCGGCAGCCCGGCCTGCACCAGCCGCAACTGCTGGACGTGAATAATATCCGGGCGTTGGAACACCAGCCGCACGGCCATTGCGGCGAGGTTCACCACGCCCTGTGCCAGCTTCGCCGCCCGGCGCAGAAACCCGGCGCCGATTCGCTTTCCCGAGAACAGGTCGAGCAGTCCCGGATCGTTGCGCAGGCCGGCGCGGCGGAAACATTCCGGGTCGAGGTCGTAGCCGATCGAGAAAACCCGCACGTCCACGCCGCTTTCGATCAGCCCGCGCGCCAGCGCGATGGTGTAATACGGCACCAGGCACCACGGGTCGAAAATCAGCGCGCGCAGCGGGCGCTCAACCGCGAGTCGCATCCTGCAGCTCCTCATATGCGCCCAGATACTGCCGCGCCATCGCTTCGGCGCTGTGCTCGCGCACGGCCACCTCCTGGCCTTTGGTGCCCATGAGGCGTGCAAGCCCAGGATCGGTCGCGAGCTCCGCCAGTGCCGCCGCCAGCGCTTTCCGGTCACCCGGCGAGTACAGCAGTCCCGTTTCGCCGTGCCGGACGATGTTGGGAATCGACCCCGTCCGCGTCGCGATCACCGGCTTGCCGGCCGCCATTGCCTCCAACACCGTCATGGGCATGCCCTCGTTGTAGGACGGCAGCACGAAAATATCGATGGACGCATAAAAGCGCTCAGAATCGTCCCGCCGGCCGAGGAATACGAACGTATTCGCCACGTTCGTCTTGCTTGCCAGCATTTCCAGGGCCGCGCGGTGTGGCCCGTCGCCGAGCAGCGCGAAGGTTGCGCCCGGCGCGCGCGAGAGAACCTCGGGCGCAACCGCGATGACGTCGTCGAATCCCTTCGACGGCACAAGCCGGCCTGCCATCCCGATCACCGGGCCGCCGCCTCTCGCCAGTTCCCCCCGCAGATCGCCAGAGGCGAGCCGAAACCGCTCCACATCAATGCCGTTGGCGATCAACCGCAGCCTGTTCGCGGGAACGCCGGCACGGCGCAGAGCGCCCGCCACGCGGGGCGAAACTGCCGCGACCAGCGGAAAGCGGGCGAGGATCCAGCGGTCCAGCGAAGCGTACAGTCGAAGGGCCCGCGTCTCGTTCGTCCAGTTGTGGCAGGTCGAGATCAACCGCACGGGAAAACCACGCGCGGCCGCGTATCCGTACAGATCCGCCTTGTAACCATGCGTATGCAGCACGGATATGTCCAACCCGTGGATCAGCTTGCGAAGGCGGCCGACAACACTTAGGTCGATTCTCCCGTTGCAGGGCACGCTTTCCACCTCCAGGCCGGCGCGACGCGCGTGCACGGCCATCTCGCCGCCGGGCCGTCCGGAGTTTTCGAAAACGCCCACTACGGCCCGCCATCCCAGGCATCGCTGAGCTTTGGCGAGCGTCAGCAGCATGTTCTCGGCGCCGTAAAACCCGGAGCTGCTGATGAGGTGGAGAACCGCTGGGGACACGTCAGCGCCCCTCCGGCCTGGACCCGAGTGTTTGCCACATCCGTTGATACAGGGCGTCCCCGGCGAGCCGGCGCACGACGGACTTCACCTCGTGCTGAGCGCGGAGCAGAAGGCGGCGGGCACCGCCGGCGCGCACCACGCGCATGAGGCCGCCCGTATCCGTGGTGCGGCGTACCATCCACCGGCCGGCCAGTTCAACGCCGCACCTGGGACCGGGGCGGCGGTGAGGTTCGGAATTGTAAACCCGGCGGTAGCCGGCCTCCGCGCAGGCCGCCAACACGCGGTCGTTCCATCGCCCGCCAGGCATCGAGATGGAGGTGACCGCCTGGCCCAGGCAATCCTCCAGAAACGCGCGCGATCGTCGCAGTTCTTCCGCCAGCTCGCTCTCGCTGCAACGGGTCAGCAGCGCGTGCGACCAGCCGTGAGAGCCGATTTCGTGGCCGGCCCGTGCGAGGCTGCGGAGATCGGCCGCGCTCATGTAACCGGCCCGCTGCCCGGTCCACCCCGCCGTGATAAAGAAGATGCCGTGAAAACCGGCCTCTTCCAGCGCCGGGGCTCCGTACTCGTACTGCGATGCGTGGCCGTCGTCGAAGGTGATTTCCGGCAGAGGCACGCCGGTCTGGCGGAGGGTCTGCAGGGTCTCCAGGTGGCGCCGGAACATGGAGCAGAGGACCGAATAAGGGCGTGAGGCGGAGTGCGGCTCAAGCTCGTGATAGGTCAGGATCATGATTTCTGGTCTGCCCGGTTTAACGCAGGTTGACGGCCAGATCCCGGAGACAATCGTTTTGGGGCGGGATTGGCGGGCGCCGGATGCCGTGAATGCGGCGGGACTGGCAATTTTGGGAAACTTCGCCAATTTTTGCGCAGCGGCGTCGCGGGAGGTGAAAAAACCGGAAACAGGCGCCCTGTCACGGCGCCTGCTTCCGGAGAATGCTGAGGAGGTTACTGGCCGGCCCGGCAGGTGCCGGTGATGACCGCGTTAATCACACGCTGAACGTCAATGACATTGCAGGCGCCGTTTCCATCCAGGTCGCCGCTGCCGCAGGGGACAACGCCGAGCGCCTGGTCTTTCGCCGCCGCCACGTCGCCCGACTCCACCGAACCGCTGCCATTCACGTCGCAGGGGGATGGCGGAGGCGTGCTGCCGCCGCCGGCGAAGTACTCGTACGCTCCGATGTCGAACGATCTGCCTTGCGCCCGCGGCGTACCGTCACGGTCCATGACAGCAGTCGTGGTAACGCCCGCGTCGATCGCCGGGCTTCCGGACTTGAGGTGGAAGTCCCGGGCGGTCACGTTTACAAACATCGGATCGGCGTTCACGTTACCGCTGGTCTGCGACGGGCCGCTGCCGTTGCCGAACCACAGGTTGTTCGAGCCGCTCACGCCCGACGCGGTCGCCCGCAGGTACGGCCGCCCGTTGGTTTGGACAACGATGTTGTTCCGCAGCCGCAGGGACACCGGATCGCTCGGAGAGTAGCTGATCGCGGCGCCGTACTGGCTATCGCCCGCTCCGCAGTTGTAAAGGGTATTGTTGTACACCTCCACCGTGCCGGAGCCGCGAGTTCCGGAATTGGTAAACGCCGAAACGTAGATGCAACTGTAGTTCGCCGGGCCCTCCGGGAAGTGGGGACCGGTGCCGGCGTTGAAGATCACGTTGTTGTACGCCTCCACCTTGCCCTTGGAGGGGTCGACGGTGGCGAAGTTGATGGCATCGCAGCGGACGTCGTGGATCAGGTTGTCGTGAACCAAGAGGCCGTACTGGTTCGGCGCTCCGGTGGAGTGGAACTGAATGCCCCGGCAAGCCCGGTTGTTGTGGATCCAGTTCCAACCGATCTCGACGTTGTTGGCGCTCGAAGACATGTACACCGTGTGATACAACTTGGAGGGGTTCGAGTTACCGGCATTGGTGATCTCGTTCCCCAGGATCTTCACGCCGTCGCTGTGGCCGCTGGTTACGCAGGCGCTGGCTCCGTCGCCGTTCGGGCATTGGATGTTGTTGCCCACGATCCGTATGTTCTTGGCGTTGGAAGCGTCCACCGCCTCGATCCCGCGGATGTTAAAGCCGGCCACGACCCAGTGGCTGCCGTCGGGGCATGCGGACAGCCCAGAGCAGGTCAGCACACCCCGCTCGGCAGAACCGCCGATGGTTGCGCTGTGCCCGGGATAAACGACGATGGCCTTGGGCCTGTCCGCCGTTCCCGGGGTGCCCAGCAGCAAAGCGGAACGGTACTCGTCCGAGGTCGCCGTGACACCGTTCATCACATAGCAGGTATCCCCCGCCGAGATGGTGCGAACGCACTTTTGCATCGTGCGCCACGGGCTGCTGAAGCTGCCGTTGTTCGAATCGTTGCCGCTCGTCGAAACGAAATAGATCCCGCCGGAGCGGACCGTGAACGGCAGACCGTTCGATGACCCGGCGCTGGTGGTCACCACAATGTTGCCCGTCTTCGCGTTGGGGCCGATCTGAACCGTGATCTTGTTATTTGTCCAGACCCGATACGCGGCGACCTGGCCGCCCCCGACTGTGACGTATGACGATCCGCGGGTCGCACCAAAATTACTCCCATAGATCGTCACGAACACTCCGGCGTTGTTTTCGCCCCCCGTATTCGGTCCGCTTTGCAAGTCCGTAAACAGCACTCGCGGTGGCGCTGTTTGCCCAGTGGCCATGGCAGCCACCATGAATAGGGCGAATATCACGCACGCTGGCCGAATTGCCGAAAATTTATCCATCATTCTCTCCTGCATCAACTCTGCCGGGCTGCCGGGCGACCCGCTGGCCGCCCCCGCCTCGGACATCATCAGCCGCACAATTTACGGCTCTCCGTTGATTGCCATGTCCACCCGCCCGCTCCGGCTTTAGCACGAACCGGACCGCTCGCGCTTCTGGTGTTCGGCTCGTCAACCCCGGTGCCGAACCCGAACTCCGGACGCCAGGCCGGGACGGACCTAATCCTGTGCTATGAAGTCCTCCCCGGAGCGCGGCGCCCCGGCAGCGCAAGCATTTCTCCCGAAACGCTCGCATAAACGTCCTGGGAAGAATGTGTTGACGCAGCCGCCGTAGTATTCGGCTGGAAAATCACATCGACCCAATAATTGCATCCCTGATAGGTCTGGTTCGGAAAACCGCTTGTTCCGTACCGATACACGCCCGCGTTGACAGGGGCGCGCAGCGGCGAATTCTCTACGGCTCGCGAGAAGTATCCCGTCGTAATTGAGTATCGCCCGAGCGGCGCATAGTAAGAAACGACGTAAGTCACACCGGGCTGGATCGTGACCGGCTGCGAGAAGTACGCCGTCTGCCAGCCGGACGAGGTTTCATTGCTGAACACCACGCTGGCCAGCTTCTGCCCGTTGCTCGTCCAGAGACTGCCGGTGTGAACGCCACCGTTCGCCGGCCCCCTGAAGAAGCGGATGCCGAGCACCTTCCCGCCAACTGCCGAACTGAACCTCATGCCGAGTTCGACTGCGCTCGAATCCGGATAATCGATTCTCTCGGGTTGCGCGTTGTTGGGAAGCAGAGTCATCGCGGATGGCGTCGCGGACCCTCCGGACGACGGCCGGAAGATTACATCGACCCAGTAATTGCTCGCGCGGTAGGTCTGCGTCGGGAATCCGCTCGAACCATACCGGTAGACTCCGGCGTTGGTCCCGGCGCTCAGCGGACCCGAAGTGAACGTCTTGGTAAAGAAGTTCTCCGAGGCCGAGTAACGGCCAACCGGCGCGTGGTAAGACACAACGTAAGTTACCCCCGCCTTGATCGCCACCGGGTTGGAGAAGTACGCCTTCTGCCAACCGGACGACGTTTCATTCGAGAAAGTGACCGTAGCCAGTTTCTGCCCCGAGCTTGTCCACAGGTTGCCGACGTGAGTGCCCGTGTTGCGCGATCCCTTGTAGAACCGGACGCCTAACACCTCGCCGTCAACATTTGCCTGGAACTTGAGGCCAAGTTCGACCGCTTTGCTGTCGCTGTCTTCAATGATCTGCGGCCGTGCCGAATCGGTCCAGAAAGACACCGTTTGGGATGATCCGGCTGATCCGGAGGAAACGGTAAAGCTTGCCGGCTGAGACGCAGGTCCCGGCCACTGAGCCGCATTGCCTGCCGCATCAATGCTGGTCACACGGTAGTAGTAAGTGACTCCCGGATTCAGTCCGGTCAGCGTGATGGAATGCGCGGTAACAAGCTTCGTATCGTTAACCACGCTCGACAGCGAGCTGCTCGATGTCCCGTAATTCACTCGGGTGGTCGCCGGTTCGTTCGTCGTCCAGGTGATGACGGCCGATCCGTTTCCGGGTGCAGCCGAAACAGCCGAGATTACCGGCGGAACTGTGTCGCCGCCTCCGATCGTCACGGTGGCTGTGCCATACTTCGTCGGATCGGCGACGCTGGTCGCCCTCACCGTGATCGCGCCCGAAGCGCTGGCCGGCGCGGTGAAGAGCCCGCCCGAAGTGATCGTACCGGCCGAAGCAGACCATGTCACGGCCCCGTTCGTGGTGCCGGATACGGTTGCGCTGAACTGCTGCTTCTGTCCCGGTGCGAGCACAACCGAAGCCGGAGTCACGGAAACGCTGATCGACTGGGCGGGGGCTACCTGCAACTGCACCGTTCTCGACGTTCCGTTGAGCGCCGCCCCAACCGTCACTACCTGCGGCGAGCTGCAATTACTAACGCTCACCTGGAAGTTTGCACTGGTGGCGTTGCTGGGAACAGTCACGGTGGACGGCGCGGACACCGTCGCGTTCACCGACGACGTGCTGATGCTCACCGGCGCTCCTCCTGCCGGCGCCGCGCCCGACAGCGACACAGCACATGCCGCCGAGGCCGGAACAACCAGCGATGTCGGGCTGCACGTCAGGCTCGCAAGACTCGGCGTGGGCGCGCTTCCGGTGATGCTGATTCTTCCTCCCGTCGCTGTCACGGACATCGCCGTTCCGTCGGGCGCCGCCGCGAACGCGTTCGTCAATTGGACGGATGCGCTCTGGGTCGAGGCCGACGAGGATACCGTCAGCCTGACCGTGGCTACCGTCCCGCTCTGCATCCTGTTCAGGTTGTTGTCTCCAGTGAGTAGACAGGTGTACGAGCCCGTGCCCGGCACGCAATCCAAACTCTTGCCGGCCCCGGATGCCGCCGTCCCGACTGACACGTTGATGCCGCTAAAGACCGATGCCGGATAAGTGATCGTCCATTGCACGCCGGCTGGTCCTCCACCAGAAGGCGCGCTCAGTGTAAGCGGCAGGCTCACCGTTGAGCCGGCCGCCGCGGAGCCGTCTGCCAGCCCCAGTGTTATGCTTTGTGCCAGCACAGCCGCCGGCAGAAGCACTAACAGAACTAGCGATCTTGTCTGAAGTAGTTTTAGGTCCATGCTATTTGAGTCATCCCAGTCCTGCACACAGTAACCTACTCGAGTGCGCGCGCAGAAGAATTCTTACAGATTCTTCAGGACTATGTGAACACCAACACCGCCCTTGTTGGCACCAGCAGGAAGAAGGAAGAACAGCTCGAGAAAGTGCCAAAATCGCCGCCCGCGTTTGTGCGGGGTAGCTAACCACTTATGCGGTGATAACCTATTCAAAAACACTGCAACTAGCTCGTTACTCGGCCGAGCCACCCGCGCGTAGGAAGGCAGGCGAGTAACCACAACTGGCCCGGATTGGCCGGCCTGAATTTCTAACGGAGTGGAGCGGGAGTGGATTCTAGGATTTAAAGAAGTTTATATCTGATTGGGAAAAATTTCCCGTTCCAGTTTGAAGGCAGAGTAGAATCGCCCAACCCCAGATATGGGGGGTGGACACCCTCATGCGAAAAGTTGCCTGTGGCCGCCTCCGATCGTGGTCGTTTCAGCCTTGGCGATTCTGCGGGATTGGGCTGTCCCCTTTGCGCCCGCGCGTGGCCCGCTGCGGGCAAAGGACGGCGCTTCGCGCGGGCGAAAACCCTTCTTTGGGGGAAGCGGCCGGGCCACCCGCCGCCTCACCCCTCTGCGGGGATGCACTGGCCGGCGCGGCGCTTCCGCCGACGCCGTGCTACATCAGGCCCTGGTTGGCCGCCCGGACGGCCGCCGGCCGGGAGAAAGGATAGACGGCTTCCATGCTGGAAAATCGAAATTCCCTGAGCAACCGCTCCACCTTGCCCGCCATGCCGCGCAGGCCCGCATACGTTCGCCAGCGTGACAGGAGTCGCGAGGTGAGCCGCGGCTGGCTGGCATCGAGCTCCCAGGGGTGGAAATAGATGCAGGCGGGCATATTTTCGCGATTGATTCGCCGGATGCCCGCGGCCGTGTAGCAGTAGGGCAGCAGTCTCAGATAGGCGCCGCCGCCCACCGGCACGGCGCAGCCGTTGGACAGCTCAATGGTGGCGATCGGCACTTCGAAAATGGGGCCCGAAGGCGTCTGGATCACGCCCGCACGGCGCGGAAATCCCGGAATGCCATAGCGGTCGTGTGTGATCGGATAGATGCTGGAGTCGTGGGTGAATCCGCACTCAACCAGCGTTTCGAGCGCCCAAAGCGATTTGGCGGTGATGGAATAGCTCGGAGCCCGGTACATGCGAGGCAGGCAGCCGCAGGCCTGCGCGATGGCGTCGCTTGCCTCCTCGGTGTCTCTGCGAAATTCCGCGGGCGTCAGCTCGTAGACCAGGCGGTGTGAAAAGCTGTGCGCACCGACTTCATGGCCGTTCGCGACGATTTCCCGGACCACACCGGGGCGGCGCTTTGCGACCCAGCCCAGCACAAAGAAAGTCGCCCGCACGCCATGCGCGGCGAAGATCTCCAGCACGCGCCGCGTCTGATCCTCCACCCTCGACGCGAGCACGTCCCAATGCCGGGTTCCCGAAGACGCCTGTACCTCCGTGGCGTGGAACGTTTCCTCGACGTCTACTGTCAGGATGTTAAGCATGCCGCGGCCGTCTGGCGGCACTGGACCTGAACACGACAACAGCCACCCGGAAGAGTAAGCCAAAAACGGTCAACACGACCTCGTCTGCGATCGCCCGGATCATGCAATTCACATCAGCAACCCTGGTGCCACGGCCCGGACGGGCTGCCGGCGGCATTTCTTGACAATTCGTGTACGAACTGAGAATTTGTTCGGCCAGTCTGCCGCGAAATCCGCGTCCACACGCGCCTGCGGCGGGCGGCGAGCGCCGCCCCTCCGGCATCCGGAACATAAACCCAATTGGCTGTTTCCGCCACACTTTGGCATTCTGGAACGAACATTTTGTTTACATCTTTGCCAATTTTTACACTTCGAAGATTAAGCCTCCGTCGTTTTCGAACGAATATCATTCGATGTGCTTCCTAACTGAGGTTTACCCTAGTTATCAATGAGTTATCGGGTTGCGAACCGACCAATTTTTCGCCACCAGGGGGTGTGAATTCCCCCCCTTACAAATCCGCGGCGAATTGTGATACTAATTTAATAACTCAGCAAATCCTCGATGATTTAACTGGGAAGGGGCAACGGATGATGCTAACTCGCGCTCTGAGATCGCACAGCGTGGACAGGTGAAGACATTGATCAGGGTGTGTTCAGTTTCCGCCGACATGCGCTTTCACATGCTCTGCGCCGAAGCGCTGGATGCGGTCGCGGAGATCGAAATCCTCCGTGCGGCAAGCATGAGCGAGGCTGCCGCCGCCGATCTGTACGTCCGGGACTTCGATCTGCGGGAGCCGCCCGCCGCCGGCGATTTCAGCGGCGCCGAGACGGTTTTCGTAGCGCGGCGCGAGGATCTGGCTGCGTTGCACACGCAGTTGAGGGGCGAGGCGGTTGCCGTTCTCGTCAAGCCGGCCGACCTGCCGGGTATGCGCCAGTTTCTCGAAGCGGCTGTTGCGCGTTGCCGGAGCCGGTTGCAGGAAAAAGCGGATCCCCGCCGCTTCGAACGCGACCAGTTCCTGGAGTGCCTTCTTCTCGCCGGGCTGAAACTGCAACAGTTTGGCGCGCAGCGGAGCAACTTCCTTGCGCGTGCGCTTCACGATCTCTGGGCGCCCCTGACTGCCGCGGACGGCTACTGCACCATGCTTCTTCAGGACGTGGTGGACCGTCTCAGCCCCGAGCAGGCGGACACGCTGCGCCGCCTTCACGGCAACGTGCGCCGGTTGCTGAGAACCACGAGTTTCGTCTATCAGTTGGGGTCGGGCGTATCGGAACGGGAACTCCCGTCCATCGGCCCCGCGAACATCGCAGTCTGCGTGGATAACGCCGTCAACGGCGTCGCGCCTTTCGCGCGCGAGAGGGGAATCGAAATCAGAACAAGCGTCAGGCAGCCCGCCGAGCCCATGTACTTCGATGCCGGAGGGATCGAAACCGTGCTCGATTACCTGCTGGAAAACGCCTGCCGCTTCACGCCCCGATTTACGACGGTGGAACTGGAGGCTTTCCCTGTCGTATGGAGTGTCCGCCGTTTTCGCTTGCAGAGCGCCGACGGCAACTGGTTCGTGCCGGTACCCGCTTCGGGAGGCCCGAATGCCTACCGGGTGGATGTCCGCGACAGCGGAGCGCCTGTATCCGAGTCCGACCTGGCCGGAATGTTCGACCAGTACAGCCCGAGGTACAGCCACAACGGCCGCTCCGGGGCGGGCCTGGCTTTGGCCGCCTGCCGCCTGATCGTGGAGGCGCATTGCGGCGAGCTGGTGGTTAAACCCCAGCCCGAAGGAGCCGTGTTCTCGTTTGTCTTGCCGATGATCAAGCCGGAACTCGACAACAATTCACACATGCTCCAAGAGCAAGTAATAGAGGGAAGACAAGCACTATGAATAAGACAGTACTGGTAGCCGAAGATCAACTCGAGGTCAGCAACTATATCGAGCTTGCGCTACGGATGGAAGGTTACCGCGTGGTCACCGCCCGTGACAACGCAGAGATTCGGGAGCGGTTGCAGGATCTGAACGGCAGCCTTGCGCTCGTGCTGTTGGAACTGACAATGCCGCACCAGGATCCCGTCGAAACGGTCCGGGAGATCCGCCGGGCGCATCCCCGGCTACCGATCCTCGTCTTTTCGGGGGCTTCCTCGCCCGCCGTTATGGCAGAAGTTCTTCAGTGCGGCAACGTGACCTTTCTGAACAAGCCGTTCACACACGAGCAACTGGTTGCCGCCATCAGAAAGACCGTGCAGGCGGCCCCTTCTTCGTCCGGCACTGCTCCGGCCAGTCCTGCCGCACCGTCAAATTTCTTCTGGTGCAGGAATCCGCGCATGCAGGCGATCGCCCGGGCCGTGCAGCAGTCGGCGCTTTCCGACGTGCCGGTGGTCATCCGCGGCGAGAGCGGGGTCGGCAAGGAAGTGATCGCCCGCGAGATCCACGCGCTATCCGCGCGGCGCAACAAGCCCTTTCTGAAGATCAACTGCGCTGCGCTGCCTTCGGAGTTGCTGGAGAGCGAACTCTTTGGTTACGAGCGCGGCGCGTTCACCGGGGCCGCCAAGAGCACCCGCGGGAAGTTCGAGGCCGCCGACGGCGGCGTGATCCTGCTGGATGAAATCGGCGATATGGACGTCCGGCTTCAGGCCAAGCTGCTCCATGTCCTCCAGGACAACGAGTTCCAGCGCCTGGGCAGTTACGAAACCGTGCGGGTGAACGTGCGGGTGCTCGCCGCGACTCATTGCGACCTGGAGAAGGCCATCGCCGAGGGACGCTTCCGCGCGGACCTTTACCACAGGCTCAACGTCATTACTATCGAGGTGCCTCCGCTGCGCGAGCGGAAGGACGAAATCATTCCTCTCGCCGAATATTTCCTTGCCAAGCACGCTCCTCCGGGAGTAGTCAGCCCGGGCATCACTCCTTTGCTGGAGCAAGCCCTGCTTGCTTACGACTGGCCCGGCAACATCCGCGAGCTGGAAAACCTCATGCGCAAGTACCTGGTGTTCGGCGACCCCTCCATCATCGTCCAGGACCTCAACCACCGGGCGAAACTGCGGCCGGCGGAAAACGAGAACGCCGCGCCCACGGTCTCCCAGACCTCCCGCCCGATTCTTGAGGAACTGGAAGAAGACCGCAAGGAGCGGGAAAAGCAGGCTATTCTCGCCGCGCTGAACGAGACCCACTGGAACCGCGTCCGGGCGGCAGCCCTGCTCAAGACCGACTACCGCAGGCTGCTTTACAAGATCAGAAAGTGCGGCATCGCCCCCTCGAGGGACAAGGCCCGCACCGACGATCGCCGCAACAACCAGCGCGCCCGCGCCGCGGGCGAATCGGCGTAAGTTCGCGACGCTCTCCGGTCCACGCTCTACAACGGGCATCGAGTTGCATCCAAACGTGCGCGAATCCCGGCTGCGGTTGCGGCTTCGCAATCGCAGCCCTGAGGCAGTGTGCGCACCATGCATCGTCCATTTCTCGAGCGCCGCTCGCGCGCCCGGATCCAACTCAAGTGGCCGGTGAGCGTCCATAGCGAACGCTATCCCGAGCCGGTGACCGCGGATCTGCTGAATGTCAGTTCCGGCGGTGCATACTGTGTCTCCAGTATGCCCTTCTATTGCCGCGATGCTGTTGAAATTGATCTGCCGCTTCCCAGCGGGCTGGATACTTCCGAGCGCGACCTCAGACTGTGGTGCGTCGGTCGGGTGATTCGAACCGAGGAGGTTCAGCCCGGCCTGTTCGGTTTCGCCTGTACGTTTGAGGACTACACCTTTTTGTCCGAAACCCCCGGCCTCGGTTACAAAGTTCGCATCAAGGCGCGTTCGGAGCGTTGACGGCCTCGCCAGCGGGCGTTACCAAATTCTGTTCAAATCGAAAAGTTCTTCGGCGGGCGGAAACCGGTTCGCCAACACCGCTCATCCCCGCGCGTCCCGCCATTCTCCGGGAACAAGCGTTGACAGTCCGTACTTCCAGCCTTTTCAGTCCCCTGCGCCAGTGCCTATGAAACGGGAACAGGAGGGTCCGAAAGCTGCAATAGGTTCTGTCGCGATAGTCGGGAGCGTTCCATGCCGGCTTGGCTCACCTCGTTGTGGCTGGAATGGGGAAGGGCGGCCGGAGGCGGCTTCCTCGTTGGGGGGCTAGTGTGGGTCCAAGAAACTTGAGAAATATTACTGTCAGACTGCAAACAATCGTCGTCCTTCTACTATGTTTCGTTTCGCCCTGCGCGGCGCTTGTGATTCTCGCTCGCCAGCAAGCCGTCGCTCCCGAGCGCGTGGGAGCGGGGCTGGTGGCGCTTATCGGATTCGTTTTGCTGGCGGGCGGCACGCTGCTCAGACGCCGTCTCGAGCAGGGCCGTCAGGCCGCAGAGCACAACGCCGAAGCACACTATCAAAGCTCCGAAACACGCTATAGGGAAGCCGGGGCGGTCGAAACCTCCGAGACCATCCGGCAGCGGCTGCTGCACTCGGAACCATGACGCGCATCTTCGATCTTTATATCTCACGCTCGGCAATTCTGTTGGCCCTGATCGAAGGGCTCGCCATCGCCGCGTGCCTCGCGGCCGCCGTAAGGTTTACTCTGCCTGAAGCACCGGGACACCACACCGCCGGCCTCGCCGGGTTTGTGCCTGTAATCCCGATCGTGGCGGTATTTCAAATCGCTTTTTACTACAACGATCTCTATCACTTCGCCGCGTTCAGAAACTCGCTGCTTTCGGCGCTTCGGCTGGGCCAGTCTTTGGGGGCCGGTTGCCTTGCGCTGGCTGCGCTCTACTACGCCGCACCCGCGTTGATGCTGGAACGCACCTCCTTTCTTCTCGGCTTGGCGCTTGTCGCCATCTCCTCTGGCCTGACCCGCGCCCTTGTGGCGTTGTGGCGCACGCGCGGACCGGTTGACAACGTCGCCATCATTGGCTGCGGCACGCTCGCTCTTACGGTAGCCCGCGAGATCAACCGCCGGGAAGACCTGCACTTGCGCCTTCTGGGACTGGTGGATGAAGCCCCGTGGCAGCACCGCACCAGCGCCGGTTCCGAGCCGGTGATCGGCTCGATGGGCGACCTCCCCGCCCTCGTGGAAGAAAACCGCGTCTCCCGGTTAATCGTGGCCGTGGAGGATAACCGCAGGGTGCTGCCGGTTCGCGGTTTGGTCGGACTGCGCCTCCGCGGCGTCAAAATCGAAGATGCCGCGTCCGCACTGGCCTCGCTCACCGGCCGCGTCTGGCTGAGCGTCGTCCGGCCGAGCTGGTTTGTCTATGCCGAGGGGTTCCGGCGATCGAAGCTGACTCTCGCCGTTAAACGCGCCGTCGATATTGTTGTTTCCGCAGTGGCGATCGTCATTTGCGCCCCTCTTGTACCGCTGATCGCAGCCGCGATTCGCCTGGATTCGCGCGGCCCGGTCTTTTACCGCCAGACAAGGGTGGGCTACCAGGGCAGAACCTTTCAGCTCCTGAAGTTCCGGTCCATGCATGAGAACGCGGAGCGGGCTAATGAAGCGCTCTGGGCGCGCGAACAGGATCCGCGCAGCACCCGCGTCGGCAGGTTCCTTCGCAAGTCGCGCCTGGACGAGCTGCCTCAGTTCATCAACGTCCTGCGCGGTGAGATGAGCTTCGTCGGGCCGCGGCCGGAAAGGCCGGCCTTTGTCGAGCAGCTTCGCAAGGAGATTCCGTATTACGACGAGAGGCACTCCGTCCGGCCCGGAATCACCGGCTGGGCCCAGGTCCGGTATCGCTACGGCGCCAGCGTGAATGACGCGGAGCGCAAGCTCGAATACGACCTGTTCTACCTGAAGAACATGTCGCTTGCCTTCGATATGCTGATCGCGTTTGAAACTGTCCGCATCGTCCTGTTCGGACGCGGCGCCAGGTAGGACTTAGTAAGAATTCAGGTCGTACAGGAATTTTTGCAGGAACCCCGGATGGCGCGGGACCATCCGCACTTCAATCTCGGGCGCCCGCATGCGCAACGTTGTCATCAGCTCTCCCAAGGCCGCCCGCACGCTGCGAAAGGTGAGATGCCGGGCCAGTTTTTCCACGCCGGCCGCCTCTTCCGGGTTCAAGGCGATCAGACCGGGCAGCCGCCTGTTGTTCCACAAGCGCTGCATGGCAGCAGCGGTTATGCGCACGGGAAGCGTGCGCCAGGAGCGCCCTCCGCCGCACGGCAGGTTCAACCCCAGCGCCGGATATGCGGTAACGGGCACTTCCAGAATTCTCCCCGAGTCCGTTTCCACAATCACCGGCGCGTGCCAGGGCGAACGGTGGAACTGCCCGTTAATGCTGCTATCGAACCGGTAGCCCTCTTCGGCAAGGATAGAGAGCGCCTGGAGCGTCCGCCTGCTTATCGAGAAGCCCGGAGCGCGGTATCCCGCCACCTCCATGCCGGTGAAATCCTCGAGGCGCAGCTTCGTCTCTCTCGCATCTTCGCGAAAACGATCTGGATCGCAGTCCCGCGCCCCAGGCTTCAACCGCCCGAGGCACGCCAGCTCGTGGCCCCGGCTCGCTATTTCCCTAGTCAAACGGGATGAAATTGCATCCGGGCGGACAAAAAACGTCGCCAACGCTCGTATTCCGTCCAGAACCTCGAGCGCGCTCTCGACCCAGGCATCGGACACGCTTCTTCCCAGATCGATCGTGAGCAGACAAACCGGCCCGCGGCGGCGCAAGCCTTCATCCCCGCCCCGCACTTCCGGCCGAATTTCTTCGCTCTGCCGCGCCCCCACGTCTTCGTTACTATGCAATTCTCTGTCCGT
Source organism: Acidobacteriota bacterium (assembly GCA_029776225.1). Lineage (GTDB taxonomy): Bacteria > Acidobacteriota > Terriglobia > Bryobacterales > Bryobacteraceae > Fen-330. The sequence continues at coordinate 243,622 of JAKOTR010000054.1, forward strand.
CGCGGAACAACGGACGTACACGGCGCCATGATGGAGTGGCGCGGCGTTGCGGCGTGCGGGATTCGGGTTAAATAAGAGTCATGGCCATTGCCAGCATCAACCCCGCAACGGGTGAAACCCTGCGTACGTTTGAACCCTATTCCGAAGCGGAAATCGAGCGCCGTCTTGAGAAGGCGTTCTGCACCTTCAAGGAATACCGCCGTATGCCGCTCGCCCCGCGCGCCGCCCGAATGCTCCGCGCGGCGGAGATTCTGGAGCGCGAAAAGGACCGCTTTGGCCGGCTCATTACTGCGGAGATGGGCAAACTTGTTAAATCCGCGCGCGACGAAGTGGTGAAGTGTGCCTGGGCATGCCGTTATTACGCCGAAAGTGCCGAACGGTTGCTAGCCGACGAGCGCGTGGAGACCAACGCCTCGCTGAGCTTCATCCGCTATGAGCCGCTCGGGCCGGTGCTGGCGGTCATGCCTTGGAATTTTCCGTTCTGGCAAGTTTTCCGCTTCGCCGCACCGGCGCTGATGGCCGGCAACGTCGGGCTGCTCAAGCACGCTTCCAACGTGCCGCAGTGCGCCCTGGCCATCGAAGAGATTTTTCACCGGGCCGGTTTTCCCGAGGGCGCGTTCCAAACCCTCCTCATCACCGCCGCGCAGGTGCCGCGTGTGCTCCAGGACCCGCGCATCGCCGCCGCGACGCTCACCGGCAGCGAGCCCGCGGGTAGCCAGGTTGCCGCCGAAGCCGGCAGGCAGATCAAGAAGACCGTGCTTGAACTCGGCGGCAGCGACCCGTTCATCGTCATGCCGTCCGCGGATCTGGAAAAGGTTGTCGCCACTGCGGTCCAGGCGCGTACGATCAACAACGGCCAGTCGTGCATCGCCGCCAAGCGCTTCATCATTGCTGAAGCCATCGCCGGTGAGTTCGAGCGCCGCTTCGTCAAAGCCATGGAAGCCCTCAAGGTGGGGGACCCCATGGACGAAGCGACGGCGCTTGGGCCCCTGGCCACTCCACAGATTCTCGAGGGGCTGGATGAGCAGGTGCGCCGCTCGGTGGCAGCAGGCGCGCGTCTTCTCACGGGCGGCCGGCGTCTGGACCGTCCGGGAAACTACTACGCGCCCACCGTTCTGGCCGATGTGCCCGAGACGGCGCCGGCATTCTCTGAAGAGCTGTTCGGGCCGGTGGCGGTCCTGTTCCGCGCCCGCGACGCGGCTGAGGCCATCCGCCTCGCCAATGCCACCACGTTCGGTCTCGGAGCGAGCGTGTGGACGAACGATCCGGATGAGCGCGACCGGTGCATCGACGAGATCGAAGCCGGCATGGTGTTCGTAAACGGCATGGTGGCCTCCGATCCCCGGCTTCCGTTCGGCGGCGTGAAGCGCTCTGGATACGGCCGCGAACTGGGAGCGTACGGGATCCGCGAGTTCGTCAATATCAAGACGGTGTGGATCGGATAAGGCCCCGTGCAGGCGGCGGCGAACGGAGTAGGATAAGCATTAGCGATGCAGAGCGGGCTGATTGCCGGCTTTCTGGTGATTGTACTGGGGCTGTTTTCCTCCGCGCTCCGGGATCGCCTACGCGACTGGTTTCATCGCGCGCCCGCCCGCATCTTCTTCTTGCCTGCCGCGCTCACAGCGCTCTTCTGCGCGGTATTGCTGCACAGCGAAGCCTGGAGCACCGGCTTCGTGCTGATGGCGGCCGCGTACACCTTCGCGCCGGTGGCAATGGTTTATGTCAACCGGCCCGGGCGCCCAGAGCGTCCGTGGCTCGACTTCGCCGCCTTCCTGATGCTGTGGCTGCCGGTGGAATTCACCGCCGGGAAGGAACTGCTGCCCGCGCATGCCTGGGGAACGGTCAACATCGCCGCGCGCGGGGCCGCCGTGACTCTGGGGCTGGTCCTGTTCCCAGTGTTTCGCGATTTAAAAGGAGTGAAATACGAACTGCCGCGGCGGTGGACGGACTTCAGTTACCCTCTGGCGGGCTTTGCCGTGGCCGCGGCGATTCTGATCCCACTCGGACTGGCCCTGAGTTTCATGGGCCCGTTTCAAATCCCCGAGCCCTTGCGCGCCGGTGCGTTCGGTCTGCTGTTTGTAAAGACGCTGCTCGGGGTGGCCCTTCCGGAAGAAATTCTGTTTCGCGGCCTCATTCAAAACTGGCTGATGCAGCAGTTCGGCTTCACGAACCGCACGCTGCTTGTTGCGGCGGTAATTTTCGGCGCGGCCCATCTCAACAATGCTCCCGGCCCGCTGCCGAACTGGCGCTACATGATTCTGGCCTCGATCGCCGGCTTTATTTACGGGAAGGTGTTCTGGAAGTCCTCCACCGTGCTGTCTTCGGCGGGGCTTCACGCTCTTGTGAACACCGTACGGCACACGTTCTTTCACTGAGGAGGGGTTCATGGGGGAAGAGGGGAGGCAACGCGACTGGGACGCGCTGCTGGAAGCAGTAGCCGTGTTCGTGCTGATCATGATCTACATCTGGTGGCTGCGCCTGTGGCACGCGTGGCTGTGGATGCCGCTGCTGGCCGGCGTGATGCTCACGCACTGGGCGCGCCGCGAACATCCGCGCCGCCTCGGCTTTCTTGCAACCGGTTTCCGCCAGGCATTCGCTCCGGTGCTCCTGTGCACGGCGGGGATCTGCGCGGCGCTGCTGGCGCTCGGCGCGCTGCTCGGAACAATACGTGAAGTTACTCCCGCACGCGCGGCCACGGGAGTGTTCGGATATGTTGGCTGGGGACTGTTCCAGCAGTACTTACTAAATGGTTACTTTGTCAACCGGCTGGCCGAGTTCGCCGGTAATCCGGGCGGGCAGTTCGCTCCTGTTTCGGCGGCGGTGCTGTTCTCGCTTGCGCACCTGCCGAACTGGTTTTTGATGCCGGTGACGCTCGCCGGAGGATACGTGTGCGCGCGGGTCTATCTGCGGTATCGGAATCTGTACGCGCTGGCGATCGCCCATGGCCTGGTGGGCTATTGCCTCTACAGCATCGTGCCCGATTCGGTGAGCGCGCATTTTCTGGTGGGGCCTCGATACCTGCTCGAAATGTACGGAACGTATCCGGAAGTGCTGCTGTAGCCGCACTACACTGTAGTCGGAGGGGAACAATGAAAGCCGGGGAGATTGCGGGCGTTCAGGAAGCGCTGGAGCGCCTGGGCATCGCGGAGATAAACTCCGGCGCGGGCTGGGGCGAGTGGATCGAGCGGCCAAGGGGCGGGGATCTGGTATCCATCAATCCAAGCGACGGCTCCCAGATCGCGCGGGTGCGTATGGCCGCCGCCGAGGATTACGAGGAGGTCGTGCGGCACGCCGCCGAAACCTTCCCGCGCTGGCGCGATTATCCCGCTCCCAAACGCGGCCAGATCGTTCGCGAGATCGGCGACGAACTGCGCCGCCACAAGAACGATCTGGGCATGCTCGTCAGCCTGGAGATGGGCAAGGTGTTCTCCGAGGGGCTGGGCGAGGTGCAGGAGATGATCGACATCGCCGACTTCGCCGTGGGCCTCTCGCGCCAGCTCTACGGCCTGACGATGCCCAGCGAACGCCCGTCTCACCGCATGTACGAGCAGTGGCATCCGCTCGGCCTTGTGGGCGTGATCACGGCATTCAATTTCCCTGTGGCCGTATGGTCGTGGAACGCGCTGATCGCGGCGGTGTGCGGCGATTGCGTGGTCTGGAAGCCGTCGTCGGAAACGCCGCTGGTCTCGATTGCGGTGCAGAAGATCTGCGATCGCGTGTTTGCGCGCCACGGCTGGAAGGGTGTGTTCAACCTGGTGATCGGGCGCGGCACGGACGTAGGGGAGCGGCTCATTGCGGACCGGCGGATACCACTCATCAGCGCGACGGGGTCGTGCGCCATGGGCTACCGCGTGGCCGAGGCCGTCGCGCGACGCCTCGGCCGCAACCTGCTCGAACTGGGCGGCAACAACGGCGTGATCGTGATGGACGACGCCAACCTCGATCTCGCGCTGCGGGCGGTTCTGTTCGGCGCGGTGGGCACGGCGGGGCAGCGCTGCACCACCATCCGGCGGCTTTTTCTCCAGAAGGGGATCGCACGGCGGATGACGGAGTCGCTCGTCGCAGCCTACCGCCAGATCCGGATTGGCCATGCGCTCGATCCCGAGACGCTGATGGGCCCGCTGGTGAACCGCGCAGCCGTAGATGAGATGATGCGCGGCCTCGAGCGCATCCGCGAGCAGGGCGGCGAGGTGTTGTACGGAGGCAACCGGCTCGATCTTCCCGGCGGCTGTTACGTTGAGCCGGCGCTGGTGAAGGCTCACCCCGAAATGCTTATGCTCAGAGAGGAGTTGTTCGCCCCCGTGCTCTACCTCGTGGAGTTCGACCGCCTCGAGCAGGCCATCGAGTGGCACAACAGCGTGCCGCAGGGGCTTTCCTCGGCGATGTTCACCACCAGCCTGATCTCCGCGGAAACCTTCCTCAGCGCCGGCGGCAGCGACTGCGGCATCGCCAACATCAACATCGGGACCAGCGGCGCGGAGATCGGCGGCGCTTTCGGCGGGGAAAAGGAAACGGGCGGCGGGCGCGAATCCGGCAGCGACGCCTGGAAGGCCTACATGCGGCGGCAAACGGTTACGATCAACTGGTCGAACGATTTGCCCTTAGCGCAGGGCGTGAAGTTTGAGCTATAACCGGATCCTAATATACTGATTTCCATGCTACGTCTTGTTGTTGCGATGCTTCTGTGCGCGGCCACCGTCCCCGCGCAGGATCTGAAGCCCATTCCGCTCCCCAAGCCACAGACCGAAGGCGGCAAACCACTGATGCAAGCGCTGAAGGAGAGGAAATCCACACGCGAGTTCAGCCAACAAAAGCTGTCCCCGCAAGTATTGTCGAATCTCCTGTGGGCAGCGTTTGGGATCAACCGCGAAGACGGGCGCCGCACTGCCCCCACGGCGTCGAACCGCCAGGAGATTGACATTTACGTTGTGATGGAAGAGGGCGCCTACCGCTATGACCCCAAGGCTAACCAGCTTGAACCCGTAGCGAAAGGCGACCTGAGAAAAGCGACGGGCACGCAGGATTTTGTCGCGCAGGCGCCGGTGAACCTTGTGTACGTGGCGGACCTGGCCAAGCAGAAAAACTCGGACTGGGCCTACGCTGACACCGGGTTCATCGCCCAGAACGTGTATCTCTATTGCGCGTCCGAGGGCCTTGCGACCGTGGTGCGCGGCATGGTTCCGCGAGAGCCGCTGGCCAAGGCGCTGAACCTGCGCCCGGATCAGAGAATCACCCTGGGCCAGACGGTGGGATACCCGGGCAAGTAACGCTGCCCGGAGCGGGGCGGCGCGCACGCGAGTTTGGACCGCAACCGGGGACGGCCCGCGGTGGAAGGCGGATTCGAGTACATTAAGAAGTGTTTAGAATTCAGCCGAAGGAGTCCAAGCCGCAATGTCAGCCGCTCAGCTCCCCGCTCCGCCGCTTGCATGGGAAGTCTTCCGCCGGTCAACCATTGTCGCTGCGCGAGCTGCGAATTCCATCCTCGACACGGTGTTCTACGATGTTAAGGCCTTAACCGACGCGGAGCGCCGGCTTCTCTCGAAACATTTGGTTCCCGAAGGCGCGGTGTTGGTTGTCTACCCGTCCGGTGACAAACGGAGAATCCGCGCGCTCGAAGCCGAGCGCTTCGTTTTCGAGCAACTCAGCGAGCGGATCGATCCAGTTAATGCAGTCGTTGTTGGCGGTGTGGGGAGTTCGGCGATTGGTACGGCGGCTTTTGCGCGAAACGTCGCCGACTACCTCGGCAAGCCGGTCGCCGGCATAGTGTCCGGCTACGGGCTTGCGGACGTGGTTACCGAGGGGCTCGGCGGTTGGTTTGTTCTTGGCGCGAGGAACGCGCTGCGCGAGATGTCCGCCAGACTGCTCGACCTGTATGGGCTGAAAGACCACGTGAGGGATCCGGGGTCCCACGCCGCTATGAAGTCGCTGTTAGCGTCAGCCGGCAAGCGGCAGGAAAAGTTCCTGTACGGGTCTCCCGACTCCGCGACCTTGCTGTTCTTGCTGCAGGCAATGGGAAGGCGCATAGAACTGCTTGTGGGACACAGCAAGGGCAACTACAGCATCGAGAATGCGCTTGAGGGGTGGATCAGCGAGCTTAGAAACGGGTGCATGCAAGTGCCGCCCAGGCTCCGGATTATCACGCTGGGGGCGGTAATCTGGTTCCCGCCGGAATTCTCAAATCTGCATCAGTTTATCGGCCAGATCGACTACTTCGGGATGCTGAATTCCAGGATCTTCGTCAAGCGGATATGCGTTCCCGGGGCGTGGCATTCTTTGAATCGAGATATGCGGTGTTCTTGTTTATCCGTCAAGGAGGCGCTCGCCGCGGCAGACGCTTTCAGCCCCGGCGGCCCGGGGAGTCCGAAGAGATCCCGGGCAACCATGGCAGGCTGCTGAGTCCCGCTGCAATCAGCGGTCATCGATCTCGTCGAGCCACTCGGGGCGCCGGAGCACCTCGCGCGGCCTGCTCCCGTCGGGCGGGCCGATGATGCCCTCGCGCTGCATCCTGTCCAGGATGCGGGCGGCGCGCCCGTAGCCCAGCCGCAGGCGGCGCTGCAGGGTGGAAGTCGAAGCCTTACCCATCTCGACCACTACCCGGACCGCGTCCCGGTAAAGCGGGTCTTCCTGGCCGTCAAAGTCGTCCGCTTCGCCCGCATCGTCGTCGGAAGGCGGCGCGGCGAGGTAGGACTGGTCGTATTCCGGTTTGGCCTGCTCTTTCCAGAACTCCACCACTCGGTTGATCTCCTGTTCGGCCACGTACGGCCCGTGGACGCGTACGAGCCGCGAGGAGCCGGGCGGCAGCACGAGCATATCGCCTTTGCCCAGCAGATGTTCGGCGCCCATGACGTCCAGCACGGTGCGCGAATCGACGCGCGTCGCCACGCGGAAGCTGATGCGCGCCGGGAAGTTCGCCTTGATCAGGCCGGTGATGACGTCCACGCTCGGCCGCTGCGTCGCCACCACCAGGTGCATGCCGACCGCGCGCGCCATCTGCGCCAGCCGGGTGATGGATTCCTCGACGTTCTGCCGCTCCACCATCATCAGGTCGGAAAACTCGTCGATCAGCAGCAGGATGTAGGGGAGAGGCTGCAAGTCCTCGGGTGGTTCGCCGTCCTCTTCGAACAGCGGAATGGGCTCGTTGAGGCGCTGGCGGACCTTCCGGTTATACTGCTCGATGTTGCGCACGCCCTGCGCGGCGAGCAGGCGCAAACGCCGCTCCATCTCGAGCACGGCATTGCGCAGCGCGTTGGCGGCCTTTCTCGCATCCGTGATCACCGGCGTGAGCAGGTGCGGAATGCCTTCATACAGCCCCATTTCCAGCCGCTTGGGATCCACCAGAATCATCCGCACTTCGTCGGGCGTCGACTTGAACAGCACCGACATGATGAGCGAGTTGAGCATCACGCTCTTGCCGGAACCGGTCGAGCCGGCGATGAGCAGGTGCGGCATCGATTCGAGCGCCAGCACCTTGATGCGGCCGTTGATGTCCTTGCCCAACGCGATCGTCAACCGCGACTGCGAGTTGACAAATTCCGGCGATTCGAGCACCTCACGCAGGCTGATCACCTCGCGGCGCGCATTGGGGACCTCGATACCAACCGTAGGCTTGCCCGGGATGCGCTCGATGAGAATGGACTCCGCCTGCAAGCCCATGCAGAGGTCCTCGTTGAGCGTCGTGATGCGGCTGTACTTGATGCCGGCCTCGGGCTTGAACTCGAAGGTGGTCACCACCGGCCCGGGGTTGATCTGCACCACGGAGCCGAAAACGTTAAACTCCTCGAACTTTGACCGGATGCGCGCGGCGATCTGCTTGAGTTCTTCCTCGAAGTAGGGCGGACGAGGCGGCACCTCGTTGAGCAGCGACGTCGGCGGCAGACGGTACGTCCGGCGCTCGGGCGTCGAAGACACCAGCACCGGGCGGAGCGGCGCCGGGGCTTCGGGCTCGCGCGGAGATTCGACAAGCACCGGGCCAGGCGCGGGCGGCGGCGGCTCCTCATCTTCCAGCGTGCGAATCGGGATGTCTGGCTCGAATGGCGGTTCCTGCTCGGCAACGGGCGGCGGAGCCTCCGGCTCCGGCGCCGTCACCGGCTCGGGATCGCTGCGGCGCTCAGGACGCTGGCGAGGCGGTTTTGCTTTCCGCGCGGCGGCGCGGCGGGCGCGCCAGGCACGCCACCGGCTGGTCAGGGGACGGGCTGCCGCCGAGCCTAAGGCCGCCACGTGAGACAAGTGTGCGATGCGGAAACTCGTAGTGAGATAGAGCGAAACCAGGAAGCAGGCAAAAGCCACGATGCCCGCCCCGGTGACGTTGAGCGCAGCTACCAGGTAGCCGGCGAGGACAACGCCCATGGTTCCGCCCGCCGGCACGGCCCCGCCGAACAGCTTCCACTCGGGCCCGAGTGCAAAGCCGGCGCAGCCGCTCAGGACAAACAGCATGTAGCCGATCGCCCGCCCCAGCGGATACTCCACCCGGCGTCCCCGCACCCAGTTCCAGGCCAGCACGATCAAAACGATCGGAAGAGCGAAAGCGAGCGCGCCAAAGGCTTGAAAAGCCAAATCGGAAAAGTGGGCGCCAACCCGTCCGATCAGATTCCTGGTGGGTGCGCTGCCGGCAGCCGTGTTCCACGAGGGATCGCTGGGATGATAGGAAACCAAGCTAAGCCATACCAGAAGGCCGACGATCAAAGACAGCATTCCCGCGGCCTCCGGAAGGCGAGAGTTGTGTGCCGAGGATGAAGTGCTCATCCTGCGCGGCGGACAAAGATGGCCAGAGCGATCACTATTATGCCAAAAATTATGCGGTAATACACGAAGAAACGGAGGGTGTGGGTCCGCAGAAATCTCAGGAATACGGCAATCACCACCCAGCCGGTGACGGCTGAAACAACCACGCCGACCAGAAATGGCACTTGCATGCCGGGCGAAAGGCCGCCAGCTTCCTGGATGTCCAGGAACGCCTTCAGCGCGGCGCCGGTGAGCGCGGGAGTCGACAGCAGGAAGGAAAAGCGCGCGGCGGCATGACGGTTGAGGTTGCGGAACAGCCCGGTCGAGATCGTGATGCCGCTGCGCGAGACGCCGGGCACGATCGCCACTGCCTGGGCGAGACCGATGAGCATCGAGTCGGCCAGAGAAATCTGGTCAAGGTCCTTCTTGAAGTGGCCGGCGCGGTCGGCGATATACATGACGATGCCCACCACGATCAGCATGGTTCCGATAACAAAGGAGTTGCGCAAGGGGCCTTCGGCCAGGTCCTTAAAAAAATAACCGAAGACACCCACCGGAACCGTGGCGGCGGCAAGCAGCCAGAGAAGATTGCGGTTCTGGGCGAGGGCGGGATCGCCTCCGATCCTCAGCCCGAACCCCTGGGCGACAAGCTGGACCCAGTCCCGGAAAAAGTACACGATCACCGCCGCGAGGGTGCCGACGTGCAGAGCGATATCGAAATCGAGGCTGTGCAGCTCCGGGCTGGTCCATCCCAGCAAGCGTGGAACCAGCGCAAGGTGAGCGGTGCTGCTGATTGGCAGAAACTCGGTGAGACTCTGCACAATCGCCATTACGATGACCTGATAGAGAGGCATAGGGTCGAAGTTCCATCCTACCGCACACCCCTTCTCCGCTATCCGGATGAAATTGCCTCGGATTTCGCGAGACCGTTTCCATGCGGCGTGATAACATACTCAGGGAATCCGACGGATGCCGACGCTGGAAGCCTGGGGGACAACCGACCGGGGTCTGGTCCGCCAGAACAACGAAGACAACTGGTCGCTCGACACGAGCCTGCGCGTGGCCGTGGTGGCCGACGGGATGGGCGGCGCCTCGTGCGGCGAAGTGGCCTCCGCCATCACTGTAGAAACGGTGATGGAGTATTTCCGCGGCAGGCCGGTAGCCGATCCCCGGCAGGCCATGGAGGCGGCGATCCTGGAGGCGAACCGCAGGGTGCTCGACAAGGCCCGCAGCGAGGAAGGCTGCAACGGCATGGGATCGACCGTCGTGGTTGCCCATTGGAATCTCCCTCGGCTGCATATCGCCAATGTCGGCGACAGCCGCGCCTATCTCTGGCGCAACGGCGCGCTGACCCAGCTCTCCTACGACCAGACGCTGGTGAACGAGTTGCGTATCCGGTTCGGCCTTTCGGAAGCCGAGGTGAGCAACTTCCCGCACAAGAACGTCCTCACGCAAGCGGTGGGCACGACGCCTCACGTGAAGGTGCGGCTGCGCGAGGAAAATCTGGTACCCGGCGATATCGTGCTGCTCTGCTCGGACGGGCTCACGGGACCCGTCCCCGAGCGCGCCATTGCGGCGACGCTCTCACGCTACGCGCCGCTTCAGCACCAGGTGGAACGGCTCATAGCGCAGGCAAAGGCCGCCGGCGGCCCGGACAATATCACCGCGGTGCTGCTTCGGTATAACGGCTGAACAATTCCGCGAGCGCCTGCCCGCGTTTCTACCGTGAACCCGAAATGCCCAGCGTTGAGGGGAAGATCTCCCCGGAAGGGTAGAATGGTCGTGTGGCCGAAACAGTTTCCGAAACAGTCAAGGAGTTCGCCATCTCCATCGATCAGGTTCGGGACTACGAGTTCCGCGTCCGCTTCGACAAGGAGCACATACCCGAACTGACGGTGGATGAGCCCCCGCCTCTCGGCAAGGATGCCGGGCCGAGCCCATCTCGCCTGCTGGCTGCTGCGATCGGAAGTTGCCTCAGCGCCAGCCTGCTGTTCTGCGCGCGCAAGGCGAAAGCGGAGTTTTCCGGACTGCACACCGGCGTGAAAGTCACGATCGTCCGCAACGAGAGAAAGCGGCTGCGCGTGGGCGGGGTGGAAGTGACCATCGAACCGCAGCTCGCCGATGAAGACAGAGAAAAAGCGGCGCGCTGCCTCGAACTGTTCGAAGACTTCTGCACCGTTACGGAAAGCATACGCGCCGGCATTCCCGTGAAAGTGAACGTGAAAGGCCTGGATTCCGGAAAGCGCGCCGAAGCCGCACCCTCAACTTAGGATCTATTCCCGCTCCCGGCCGCCCCCGGCATGGCAGGCGTGACCCGAATTATCGGCACTGTGGCGCCGCGCCGTTCGCTATAATTATGAGTCAAACCATTCAGTACCCGTACTGCTTGTGCCTTCCCCGGTGCAAGCCAAAGATCCGAATCCAGGAGAATTCATGTCGACGAAACGCATAGGAATTCTTACCGGCGGCGGCGATGTCCCCGGTCTCAATTCCGTCATTAAAGGAGTTGTTTATCGCGCCAGCGAAGTTGGTTACGAAGTAATCGGCATTCGCCGCGGCTGGGAAGGCCTGACGCACCTTAATCTGGAAGATCCGGCCAGCAAGGAACGGTATATCTGGCCACTCAACCGTGAGAACACCCGCACGATCGACCGCACCGGCGGCACCGTGCTGCACAGCAGCCGCACGAACCCCGCCAAGATGAAAAGCCTGCCCGAACACCTCAAGGGCATGGACTTCCCCAAGTCGGAGGTGACCAAGAAGGGCCAGACCTCGGTTGTGTACGACATTACCAAGCAGGTGATCAAGAACCTGGAAAGCCTCGGCATCGATCACCTGATCGCCATTGGCGGCGACGACACGCTGAGCTACGCAGCCAGGCTCGACAAGGAGGGCGTGAAGGTCATCGCCATCCCCAAGACGATGGACAACGACGTCCGCAACACCGAGTACTGCATCGGCTTCTCAACGGCCATCACGCGCGCCACGGAAGCCATCCAGCGCCAGCGCACCACCGTCGGCTCGCACGAGCGCATTGGTCTGTTCCGCGTGTTCGGACGCGATGCCGGCTTCACCGCGCTCTATACCGCCTACGTCAGCTCGATCCGCTGCTGCATCCCCGAGTACAAGGTGAAACTCGACCGGCTCATCGAGCTGCTGCTGAAGGACAAGCGCGATAACCCGAGCAAGTACTCCATCTGCGTGCTCTCGGAAGGCGCGGAGTGGGAAGGCCATCAGATCCGCGAGTACGGCGAGCCGGACGCCTATGGCCACCGCAAGAAGATGAGCGTGGCCGAAGACTTGAGCGAGGAAATCAAGGCGCGCACAAAGGAAGAGACCGTGGTGAGCGACCTCACCTACGAGCTTCGCAGCGGCGACCCCGATTTCATCGACAAGCTGGTGGCCAGCACCTTCGGCAACATGGCGATGGACTGCGTGATCGAAAACAAGTCCAACCTCATGATGGCCATTGTCAACGGCTGCTACGCGCGGATGCCGATCCCCGACCCCAAGCTCGGCCCCCGTACCGTCGATGTCGAAACCATGTACAACACGGAGCGGTACCGGCCAAAGTACACCAACAAGACCGGCCTGCCGGTTTTCCTCCTTCGCGCGTGAAGAAACAATTTTCCTGTGCGTGATTGACAGGCCTGCCGCGAGCCCGCCGTGAGGCGCGGCCGGGGCGGCAGGCCTGTCGTGCTCTTCCTTTATTCCCGCCGCAACTCGCTGTGCTTCCTGCTGAACAGGAAATAGATCGCCAGGCCGATGAGCAACCATACCAGGAAGCGCAACCACGTCTCGAGCGGCAGGCTCAGCATCAGCACCAGGCAGCAGACGACTGAAAATCCGGGCAGCCACGGTACGCCCGGCATGCGAAACCCGCGCCGGCGTTCCGGTTGGGTCTTGCGAAGCACAATCACGCCCGCCGAGACCACGATGAACGCGAACAGCGTCCCGATATTCGCCAGATCGGCGAAGGTGCCAACATCCCAGATGCCCGCGGGAACTCCCACCACCAGCCCGGCCACCCAGGTGCTCACGTGCGGCGTCCGGTGTACCGCGTGGACCTTCGAGAACACCCGCGGCAGCAGCCCGTCGCGGGACATGGCAAACCACACCCGCGCTTGCCCGTACTGAAACACCAGCAGCGAGGACACCATGCCCACCACCGCGCCCAGCACCACCAGGCGCCGGATAGAATCGTAGCCGAGCATCCGCAGCACGTCCGCTACCGGCGCCGCCGTGCCCAGCGTTTTCCAGTTCGCCGCTCCCGTGAGCACCAGCGCCACGGAGACGTAAAGCAAGGTGCACACGAGCAGGCTGGCCACGATGCCCACCGGCATGTCGCGCTGCGGGTTCCTGCACTCCTCGGCAGCCGTCGAAACCGAATCGAAGCCGATGTAGGTGAAGAAGACGATGGCCGCGCCGGTCAGCACTCCCGTGAACCCGTTCGGCATGAACGGCTGCCAGTTGTCAACGTTCACCGCCCGCGCGGCGCCGAACACGAAGATGAGGATCGCCCCCACCTTCACCACCACCATGATGTTGTTCGTCTTGGCGCTCTCGCGCACACCGCGCACCAGGATCCACGTCAGCACCAGCAGCACGGCAAGCGCGGGCACATTGAACCAGTTCCCGGTGAGCTGCCCGCCGGCGATGATCGGCCCGCTGAGCTGTGCTGGCAGGTGAATCCCGAACAGGTTTTCCAGCAGGTCGTTGAGATAGGCCGAGAACCCGACCGCCACCGCCATGTTCGAGACGGCGTACTCCAGGATGAGGTCCCAGCCGATGATCCAGGCGAAAATCTCTCCCAAGGTCGCGTACGCATAAGTGTACGCGCTGCCGGCGATCGGGATCATGGATGCCAGCTCCGCGTAGCACAGCGCCGCGAAACTGCACGCCAGCGCCGTCAACAGAAACGACAGCGCGATGCCGGGGCCGGCGCCGGGCCGTCCGATTGTGGACACGGCTTCCTGCCCGTATAGGATCAAATCCAGCACCGGCGCGTGCAGAATGGAGTGCCGGCTCAGCGTTTCCCCGGCTGCCGCGGTCCCCGTCAGAATGAAAATGCCCGAACCGATGACCGCGCCCACGCCGAGCGCCGTAAGACTCCAGGGTCCAAGCGTCTTGCGGAGGCGCTTGTCCGGCGCCTCCGCCGCCTTAATCAGCGTGTCGATGTTCTTGGTCTGGAGTAATTGTGACAAGGGAGGACGGACTTAAGGGCTACCGTTTCCGCTGCCCCTTCGCCATCTTCGGGACCTTGCGCTTATTGGCGCCTCGCGCCACACCTGCCGGTCGCTTTGTTTTCGGCGGGGCCTTCTTGCGTGCTTCCCGTTTTAGCCTCTTGCGCTCGGCTCGATCTGTAATCGTCTTAGTGTTCATTTTCCTGTCTTCAACCCTGCGTATTTTGCTATGAGCTTTTTCAAACCGTAACCTGGAAAGCTTACCGTCAGTTTCGCATCTTCGCCATCCCCTTCGCGGCGCACCACCGTTCCGCGGCCATAGACCGGATGCTGGATGACGGACCCGGTGGTCAGCTTGCCGCTGCTGCGCGCGGCCGGCTTGGGTGGCGCGGGAGGCGGAACAACTACCGGTTTTGCCTGTGGGGGAGGCGGCGGAGCAACTTCCCTGCCCCGCCCGCGCGAGGCGAAGAACTCCGCGATGTTGTCCAGCGAATTGTATGTTTTGCCCGTGTACGTCGTGCGGCGCACGCTCTCGCGCACCAGAAACTGCTCGGCGGCCAGGTTCACTTCCGCGGGCTCGTTCCGGCCGAGCGCTTCGGTGAGCTCAGCAGGCACTTCACTCAGGAACCGGGAGGGGATGCACGGCTCCGAGTGCCCGCCGCCGAACCGCCGCCGGTAGCGCGCCCAAGTGAGGAAGAGGCGCTTCTGCGCCCGCGTCATGCCGACGTAGCACAGGCGCCGCTCCTCCTCCATGCCGGATTCGGATTCGAGAGACCGGATGTGCGGGAACAGGCCCTCCTCAAGCCCCGCGATGAACACGATCGGAAATTCCAGCCCCTTCGCGTTGTGGATCGTGAGCAGCGAGATCTGCGCCTGCTCGTCCACGGAATCCGCGTCGGCTACCAGCGCCGCATGGTCCAGGAACTCCGCGATTCCCTCGCCGCGCTCGGCCGCTTCGGCGGCCGCGTTGGCCAGTTCTTCCAGGTTCTCGACGCGGCTTTCCGCATCCGGCGAGTCGTCGCGCTTGAGCGTGGCCAGATATCCCGTCCGGTCGAGCACTGCCCGGATCACGGCGTCCACCGGCTCAACGGCCGCAATCTCCCGCAGTTCCTCGATCAATTTGCGAAACGCCTCCAGCGCCGCTTCCGCACGCGTCGGGAAGCGCTTCTCTTCCAGCATCCGGACGATGGCCTGCCACAGGTCCAGGTCGTGCTCGAGCGCGTAGCGCTCCACCTGCTCGACAGTGGATTTCCCGATGCCGCGCGCCGGGGTGTTGATGATGCGCAGCAGGCTGATGGAATCCTGGGGCGAGACGATCACCTTCAGGTACGCCAGCACGTCCTTGATCTCCGCCCGCTGGTAGAAGCTGAACCCGCCGACCACCTTGTACGGCCGCCCGTACCGCCGCAGCGCCTCTTCGATCTGCCGCGACTGGAAGTTGGTGCGGTAAAGGACGGCAACGCGATCGCTGGGATCGTCGGAGATGAGCCGGTCGATGGTGTCGGCGATGAACAGCGCCTCGTTCTCGCCGTCGAGCGCCTGGTATATGCCCACCTTCTGGCCGGCCGGGCCCGCCGTCCAGAGGGTCTTGCCCTTCCGCTCCTTGTTGTTCGCCACCACGGCCCCGGCGGCGGCCAAAATGGTTTTCGTCGAGCGGTAGTTTTGCTCCAGACGGATCGTCACCGCGTCCGGGTAGTCGCGCTCGAAATCGAGAATATTGCGGATATCGGCGCCGCGCCAGCTATAAATCGACTGGTCTTCGTCGCCCACCACGCACACGTTCTGATGGGTCTGGGTGAGCAGGCGCATGAGTTCGTACTGGCTGCGGTTGGTGTCCTGGTATTCGTCGATGAGCAGGTGCGAGATGCGCTCGTTGTAGGCGCGCCGGGTGTCCTCGTCGAACTGGAGCAGGCGCACGGTTTCCAGCAGCAGATCGTCGAAATCGAGCGCATTGGCCTGGCGCAGCCGGCCCTCATACTCCTCGAAAACCACCCCGAGCTGCCTGCTTTTGGGGTCTTTGGCCGACTTGAGGAAGTCGTCGGGGGTCTGCTTGTGGTTCTTGGCGTAGCTGATCCGGGAGAGCGCGGCCCGGTACTGCATGAAGTGCTTTTCGTCCAGCCCGAGATGGCGGTAAACCGCTTTGATGACCGCAAGCTGGTCGTCCTCGTCGTAGATGGTGAAGTCGCGGGTGAAACCGGGACGGACGTCGGCCAGGCGCGCTCCGTCGCGGCGTAGCAGCCGCACACAGAACGAGTGGAAGGTGGAAACCACCAGCCCTCGGAGGGAGTAGGAGCCGCCCAGCAGCTTTTCCACCCGCTCCCGCATCTCGTCCGCCGCCTTGTTGGTGAACGTCACGGCGACGATGTTCCATGGCGGAACCCCGTGGGCGTGGATCAGGTAGGCAATCCTGTGCGTGATGACGCGAGTCTTCCCGCTGCCCGCCCCGGCGAGGATCAGGAGCGGACCGCCGACGTGCGTCACAGCTTCACGCTGTTGAGAATTCAATCCCTCGAGGAAATCCATGCTTGTGGATAAGATGGCGATCAGGCAGGAATACCTACTCTACCCACCCTGACGATTCTAGCAAATAGCCCTTCGCCGGGTTGAATCGGCGTGGTTTTTGAGTCACCTCCGGCGCGCGGCTTTTCACCTCTCCCCCGTCCGTGTTGCAAAAGGCCACAGTTTTGCGCCAGCTTGCCTTTGCTTTTCTCCAAAAGGCCTTGTAACCTAACAGTTTGCCGGTGCGCCATTCTCTTGTGGGGACGCGAGGCCCCTGGGATGCCGGCTTACGGACGGCATGTTGCTGGATTTCGAGCTGATCAAACGCGCTCGCGATGGGGACGATGCTGCGTTCAACCAGGTCGTGCAGACCTATCGCAAGCGCATTCTCGGCACCATTGCGAGGTTGATCGGCCGGCCGGAAGATGTCGAGGATGTGGGACAGGAAGTCTTCGTCAGGCTGTATTTTTCCCTGGATCAGCTCCGCACCCCGGAAATGTTCGAACCATGGCTGTATCGGCTGACCGTCAACGCGGCCTACGACTATCTGAGACGGCAGCGCCGCCGCAGCGAGTCCCGGATGGCCGATCTTTCCGAGCAGCAGGTGATGCTGGCGGACGCCGCGGCAGGCACCAAGCGGGAGAACGAAAAACAACGGCGCAAGCGCATTTGCGAACTGGTCGATTCGCTTTTGAGCTCGGTTTCCGAGCAGGATCGCATTCTCCTTACAATGAAAGAAATCGAAGGTCTCTCGCTGAAAGAGCTTGAAAAAGTGTATGGTGTGAATGAGAATGCTTTGAAGGTCCGATTATTCCGGGCCCGGCAACGCGTGGCAAAAGCATACGAGGCGTTGGAGAGCACGTCTTCCCGCGCCAAGGGCGCATAGGATAGGAGGGGGGACACATGTTGGAGCAGCCGAATTCCCAGGAACCAGGCTCCGATCGCCTGTCCGAACTGTTCGCCGCTTACAGGGCAGCTCTGCCCGACCCGGAACCTTCCCCGGCGTTCACTCCCGGCCTGTGGGAGAAAATTGAAGCACGCCGCTCGTTCGCATACAGCCTGAGGCGCCTTGCCAGGGGCCTGATCACCGCCGCCGCCGCTGTGTGCCTGCTGATGGGACTTTATTTATCCAGGCCGGAACCTCCCTACTACACGTATCTGGAAGTGCTGGCCGCAGAGCAACCCCCCGAGGGCTTGGCTGACGCCGAGATCGTACTCGCGGTACACGACAGAAATCCATGAGGCGCTCTACATACACCGTTGCTTTGTATCTCTGCCTGGTCTTCCTGAGCGGGATCCTGGTCGGAGGATTCGGCATGAAGCTCTATAGCGCCCGCGCCGCCAGCGCCCAGACCAATCCATGCAGCCCGGAAGGCATGCGGCAACGCTACATCCAGGACATGCGCACGCGCCTGCACCTCACCGACGAGCAGGTGAAATTGTTCGAGGATATTCTGGAAGCCACCGGCGAGCGCTTCCGTGCCCTCCGCGAGAAGTACAGGCCCGAGGTGAAGATCATACAGGAAGAGCAGATCGAGAGGATCCGCAGCATCCTGGACGAATCCCAGCGGGCCGAATACGAAAAGCTAAGGGCGGAAAGAGAAAAGCGCCGGCCGCCTGAGAACCCCAGACGTCCCGGCTGCTAACTGTTAACGCGAAACGGGCGCCGGACGGCGCGAGAGCGAATCAGGACTTGGAAGACCTCTTGGCAGCCGCCTTCTTCATGTCCTCCGTCTTCTGAATCCTTCTCTGGAAGCGGTCGATGCGACCCGCAGTGTCGACCAGCTTCTGCTTGCCCGTGAAGAACGGGTGGCAGCTCGAGCAGATTTCCACGCGGATATCGCCCTTGTGAGTCGAACGGGTCCGGAAGGTGTTTCCGCACGCGCAGATTACGTTGACTTCGTTGTAAGCGGGGTGAATCCCTGCTTTCATGGACGCAAAATTCCTTTCCGAGGATCGGGGTAAAACGGGCTAAAGCAACAGTATAACAAAATGAAAACCCCCGCCTCACTCCCGTCGTAGTGTGGCGGGGGCGTCGGTAGCCAATAGGTGAGCCTGTGGCTCACAGAACCAATGTGAGGCGGCCGGTCCACATGAACTTTGGCCTCGCCACTGATTCGGGGCCGACAACGTTAGAACGGTCGACTTTAACAGTCGGCCACCTCACAAGGTTTACTACTGCCAGATGACATTTTTCTGGACCACCTCCTTTCTCAGTGATGCTTTCATCGTAGATAGGGCCCGGTAGTTTGTCAATTCCGAAGTGGCGCCAACCCCATTAAGCCTCCCTGAAGTCACGTTTGTATTGAGAATGCATCTTCTTAGCTGTGCGAAGCAGGCCGATTTTCGGATACGGGACTCTCCGGCGCGCCGCCGCGATCCTGACGCTGGCAGGCGGCTGCGTTTCTCCCGCGTCCGGACAATCGCCGGAACCTGCGGCGCCAGCCGTCGCTACTGCCCGCCGGATCATCGATGTGGACTCCGCGCGGAGGGCGAAACAGGCAAAGCAGGAAGGGATCGAGCCCGTTCTGCTGTATCCGCTTCGTGCGGTTGGAAACGGGCTGGAGCGCGGCCTGATCCGAGTGGAAAACGAACACCTGCGAGAGCGGCTGGAGGATTGGATTGCCCGGCTGTCGGCGCACGGCATCGAACCGGGCCTCGGCGGCTTGGGCGAGGGGGCCGGCCTCGGGCTGGGCGCGCGGCTTTCCCGAAAACACGTGCTGGGCAGCCGAAGCATCGAAGCCGGCCTAACGATCCGCACGTCGTCAAAGCTTTACCAGCACTTTGGTCTGGACTTCGAGGCGCCCATCGCGGGCCCTCTATTCTTCCGCGCCGAAACCTTGTATCGAAACCGCCCGCAGGAAGATTTCTTCGGGATCGGGATCGCGGTGCCGGAGTCCGGCCGCGCCGACTACAAGCTCCAGGACCGCACCGTGTCGGCGAGTTTGGGCAGCCGCATCGGCCGGGGCGCGGAAGCGGGCTTGAGGTTCGGCTACACCAGCGCCCGCGTTTTCGATGGTGCGAACGGACAAGTGAGGTCATTCGGCCATGTCTACGGTTCCGCTGATCTACCCGGTTCCCGCGGTGGCGAGCATCTTTTCTACGGCGCCTGGCTGAGTGCCGACCGGCGCGATTCGAACTGGGACCCGAAACGCGGCGCGCTGCTGCGCCTTTCGGCAACCTCATTCGACAGCGTCAACCACCAGGACACCGGCTGGCTGAACTACCGTTTCGAAGTCCAGGCATACCGGCCTCTGAGCACTGCCGGCCACGTCCTGGCGGTGCGGGTTCTGGGCGATTTCAACAGCAGAAAAGGCGGCAGCGGCATTCCCTTTTTCAAACTTGCCCGAATCGGCGGCCATCACTCCCTGCGCGGATACCGGGTCAACCGTTTCGCTGATGCCAATGCCGTTGCCGCCAGCCTGGAATACAGATACCCCATCTGGCCCCGCTTTATGGATGCCATGCCGTTTTTCGATATCGGAGAAGTAGCGCCCACGCCCGGCGAGTTGAGCTGGTCCGGACTGCGCGCGAGCTGGGGCGTCGGCTTCAAAGTGAAGACGCTCCAGAGCGCCCTGCTGCGCTTTGACGTGGCGCTGGGACCCGAAGGCGCCAGGCTGCACCTGAAGTTTGCACCGGAGTTCTGAGGTGGAGGAATGAGAATGCCGGCACGAATGAATGCGCTGATGACGGCCATTTTAGCGGCGCTCTTCGCCTTCGAGCTGCACGCGGGCGCGCGGCCCGCTTACTGCACCGGCGAGCCGGTCACCGTCGATTTCGACATGGAATCGATTCCCGAGCCGCGCGAAACCGTCCAGTCGTTCTACTACGACTTCCTGGACGCAACCTTCTTCCAGCAGGCGAAGCAGGCGTTCGACCTGCCCCGGCATTTTCGCCGGCTGGCCGGCAGGCCGAAAGAAGCTCTGAACGTGAACTGCATGGACGAGGTTCCCGACTCCAGTTGGTTCACCAACCGGAACGGCAAGCGGCGAATGACGCCGGAGGAAGTCGAGCGCGGTCCCAACCGCGGCGAAGGCCCGGCAGGCGAAATCTGGACCGTCATTCGGGCAAAAACCGAAGGCATCACTCCCGGGTTTCTGATTCGTGACGAGGAGGGCCAGGTCTATCAGTTCAAGTTCGACCCGCCGGAGTACCCCGAGATGGCGACGGCAGCGGAAGTGATCGCCTCACGGCTGTACTACGCCGCCGGCTACAACGTCAAGGAGAACTACATCGTTCATTTCACCCGGCGCCAGCTCAAGGTGGATCCCGGCGCAAAGAGGAAGGACCACCTGGGCCGCACGCACCGCATGACCGAAGACGATCTGGATGCCATCCTCGCCCGCGTGGCGCGCCGGCGGAATGGCTCGTACCGGGCAGTCGCAGGCAAGTACCTCGACGGAGTGCCCAAAGGGCCGTTCTCCTTTTACGGGATGCGGGCCGACGACCCCAACGACCTTATCCCGCATGAGCACCGCCGCGATTTGCGCGGGCTCCGGCTGATCGCCGCCTGGCTGAACGATAACGATATTCGCGAAGGCAACACACTGGACATGTACGTCGAAGAAGACGGGCGCAGATTTCTCAAGCACTACCTGATCGACACAGGTTCAGCGCTGGGCAGCGACACGACGCACCCAAACATCGACCGCATTGGAAACGAATATCAGTTCGACGCCGGCGAGATCGGCAAGGCGTTTTTCTCACTCGGCTTGTACCGCCGTCCCTGGCAAGGCGGAAGTCAAAAGGTCCTCCACCCGTCAGTGGGCCACATCGATGTGGAGAACTTCGATCCCGGCCGCTGGAAGCCCAACTATCCTATCGTCGCGTTCGAGAACATGACGGACGCCGATGCCGTCTGGGCGACGCGGATCATTCTCTCCTTCACGGACGAGCAGATACGGGCGGCGGTGAAGAGCGGCCGGTTCAGCGATCCGGAGGCGGAAGAAACGCTCACGGCGATTCTTATCGAACGGCGGGACAGGATCGGCCGCTACTGGTTGAAACGCGTCAACCCGCTCGCGAATTTTGCCGTCGCCGGAAGCAACGAACTTCGTTTTGAAAACCTCGAGGTGAAGTACGGCTTCGCCGAACCGGACCAGTTCGTCTACCGGTACACGATTCGGAGCGCGGGCGACGGCGCGATACTCGATCGCGGTGAGCTGCGCCGCGAGAGCATCCCGCTAGCTGCCGCGAGAGCTCCGGGCGTGTACGAGATCGAGATCGAGACCGCCGGCAACGGCAAGCCGCGGCCGCGGCTCCGGGTCTACGTAAGAACGTCGGACGAAAAGGGGCCCAAGCTCGCCGGCATAATCCGGACAACCCGGAAACATCACTCTACCTGGATGGGGAATCAATGGAAACACTCAAGCTGAAGGCGAGGCTGACCTTGCGTACGTTTTTCGACATCCGGCGAGGCGAGCTCATCCCCGCGCTGCTGATGTCCTTCGTGCTTTTCCTCATTATTGCGACCTTCGGGATGGTGAAGCCGGTGCGGACCAGCCTGTTTCTTCAGGAGTTCGGCGCCAAGAATCTTCCTTACGTCTACATCGCCACCGCCCTGCTTACAGCGGTGCTGGTGAACATCTACTCGCGCCTGTTGGACCGCTTCGGCGGGCCGGCCATCACGCTGCTGACAAACCTGTTTTTGGCAGGCAGCGTGGCCGCCTTCTGGTGGCTGTTCCGGCAGTTCGATTGGATCTGGCTCTACGGTCTGTTTTTCATCTGGGTGAACATTTACACCATCATGGCCAACACCGTTTTCTGGATGTCGGCGGACGCCTACTACAATCCCCGGGAGGCAAAGCGGATTTACGGCTTCATCAATTCCGCGGGGACGCTCGGCGGCATCGCCGGCGGGTTGGCGGTCAGCGCCCTTGCGGCGGGCATTGGCACCGAGAACCTGCTGCTGGTAAGCGCCGCACTGCTGGTGGTGGCAGGCCTGATAACGTACTTCATCCGGCACAGGCACGCCGGTGCAGGCAAAGCTGAGCCGGAAAAGGCAAGGGCCGAAGGCGGTGAGAGAATCGGCCTCGGCGCCGTCATGAAGTGGCGCTACGCCCGCTACATCGCCATCATCCTCGGGGTCGGCGTTCTGATCTCCAACGTCGTAGATTTTCAGTTCAACGTTGTGGTGGAGCGCGCATTCGCTTCGAAGGACGAGAAAACCGCATTTCTCGGCGGCTTTTTTGCCTGGGTGAACGGGCTGACGTTCGTTCTTCAATTCTTCCTGACCGCGAGGCTGTTGCGGGCGGCGGGCGTCGGGGTGGCGCTCCTGCTGCTTCCGATTTCCATGCTGGGCGGTCTGGCAGGCATGGCGTTTGCGCCGGGACTGGCTGCCGCCACCGTTCTTCGAACCATCGACGGAAGCGTGCGGTATTCCATCGAGCAATCCACGCGCGACATTCTGTACCTGCCGATCCCCGCGCGGGTGATGTACAAGGTGAAGGCCGTGATCGACATGTTCGTTCAGCGGCTGGCGAAGGGCGTGGGCTCGATCCTGATCCTCGCGGTGACCGCGTGGACGGGGCTCGATCTATCGGTGTTGACGATCATCGCCCTGGCGCTGGCTGGCTTCTGGACGTTCGCCGCTCTGCGCGTGAAGCGCGAATACGTCGAAGAGCTGCGCGGATTTCTGAGCAGCGCGAAGCTCGGCGAGGAAGCGCGGCACCCGCGCCGGATCGACCGCCTGGGAGCGAGCCAAATCACGGGGCTGCTGGAAAGCGGCGAAGAAGAGGAGATCGAGTACGCTCTTTCGATGCTGGAAGGCCAGGACCTCGCCTCGGTCAAGCCGGCGCTGTACAACCTCGTGGAGCGCAGCGCGCCTCATCTCAAGGCCCGGACGCTGCATTTGCTTGCCGAGGCCGGAGACACCGCCATCCGGGCGCTCGCCGAAAAACTCCTGGAGGAAGAGCAGGCCCCAGAGCTTCAGGCGGAAGCGGTGCATTATCTCTGCATGAGCGCGCAGGAGTGCTCTTCGGAAAAACTGGACGGCATGCTGGCCAGCCCGAAAGCTCACCTGCGCGGGGCCGCCCTGGCGTGTGTGGTGAACTGCGGGGGCGCAGCCGGCACGGAGATCGCCGCCAAAACACTGAGGCGGATGATCGACGACCGCGGGCCGTCCGGAGTGGAATCCCGGAAGCAGGCGGCCAGAGCGCTCGCGCACATCCGGCCTCCCTCACCGCTGCATTCGCACCTCGCAACGCTTATCCGGGACGAAGACGCCGAAGTCGTCATCGCCGCGCTGGAAAGCGCCGGCCAGACACAGCGGCGCGACCTGATCCCGCTGATCATCGAGCGGCTGTGCTGCGAGCGGACGCGCGACGCCGCTCTGAAGGCGCTGCGAAGCTATGGGCCGCGAATCGTGGGAACCCTGCGCGACTACCTGCTTGACGATCAGTGCACCTTTGAGATTCGCGGCAGTGTCGCCTGGGCGCTTGCCTCGATCGGCGACCAGGCGGCGGCCGACGCGTTGATGGCCGGCCTCGAAATCCCGGAGGACAGCGTCCGCTTCGAGGTCATCCGAAGCCTGAACCGGCTGCGAAACGAACGGCCCGAGTTGGAGTTTGACCGCGCCAGAATTGAGGATGCCCTCAACCGGGAGGTGTCCTCGTGCAGCCGGGTGCTCGCGAGGCTGAGAGCTGAGGCGTCCGGCGCAGCGGTCCCTGCCGGCGATGCCGTCTTCCCCGCGATTGAATCGTTCGAGTTGGAGCGCGCCCGTGTGCGCGAGCGGATTTTCCGCCTGCTCGGGCTGATTTACTCGCCGGAAGACATTTACCGGGCATTCCTCGGTCTGAATAGTTCCGAACGCGACGTCCGCGCCACAGCCGTCGAGTTCCTCGACAACCTGCTCGAACCCGGCATCAAAAAGCGGCTGTTGCCCGTGATCGACGACGAGGTTCCGATTGAAGACAAGTTGAGGGCGATTGGCGCGCGGTCACTCGGGCTGGAGCAGCAGATCAACCGTGAGGGGGTAGTGATCTGATGCCCGGACGTCAGAGTGCACCGTGCCGTTGCGAAACGACAGGCGGCGGACAAAGATCCAATCCAGGATCTTGCCTCGTTTGGTAGTCACCGCCGGGGATTCTATGGCTCCTTTGAAGCCCGCTTCCTCGATGCGGCCAATCAGCGCCCTGCTCGCGGTGTTGAAATCGCCGGCGATGACGAGGGGCGTGGTGTCCGGATACCGGGCCGCATCCGCGAGCACCTCCTCCAACTGGAGGAGGCGGAGCCGTTCGGAGCCGCGGCTCTCCAGGTGCACGTTGTAGACAACCAGCGGTGCCGCCGGATCGCCGAGTTCGGCAACCTGCGCGATCCGCCCCCCCAACCTGCGCTGAAACAGGCTCCAGTTGGGCAAATACCACCGGGGGCGCCAAAATTCGGACTGGTGCTCGAACCGTATGACTCGCACTGAGCGGAGAGGGAACAACGTCAGGATGGCCTGCCCTTGAAAAGCCGGAGAACCGGACTTGCCTTGGCTCAGTTCCTGGAATTCCGCCGCAGCGGCGTAGTTGTAGCACAATTGACGTGCGAGGGCTTCACCGATGTTGCGCCGTCCGGTCCGCCCGGCATTCACGTCGACTTCCTGCAACAGGCAGATGCCGGGCGCCTCCCGCTCGATCGTGGCCGCAATTTCCGCCAGCCGGAGTCCCCGCTCAATGTTCCAGGAGAGTAGCCTGACGGCGGTCCCCATTGGCCGCGTTTGGACGAAATCGCCCTTCCAAATGCGCTGCTCGAAGCGGCTTGCGCCGCGTTCCTCGGGATACGCCGCCGCGAGAGACAGCACCGCGGCCACCGTGTACCTCAGGCACTTGGAGGAAAGCAGAACTCCCGGCCGGCTGCGATGCTCCCGCATTTCGCGTCGATATAGCAGATGCGAAAACTCAGAATGGAGTGACGCGACGGCTGGGACCTACCCTAAGATCCCTCGTAGTACTCCCGCCGGATTTTGTATTTCTCCATGCGGTAGATCAGCGTCTTGCGGCTGAGGTCCAGGTAGCGGGCGGCCTGGGTTTGGTTCCAGTCGAATCTCTTGAGCGCGCGCAGGATCAGCTCCTTCTCAATCGCCTCAAGGCTGATGCCCTGCGGCGGAAGCTCCAGGCGCACTTCTTCGAGCACCGGGCGTTCGCGGCGCAGGAACTCCGGCAGGTCAGCCAGCGTGATCTCGTTCCCCCGGGTGAGCACCACCAGCCGCTCGATGACGTTCTCCAGTTCCCGGATGTTGCCCGGCCAGCGATAGCCGCAGAAATAGGGAATGAGCGCGGGCCGCAGCACCAAGTCCGGCCGACCGTGCTTCTCTTTCGCCTTCACGAAGAAGTGCTCCACCAGTTCCGGGATGTCCTCCGGGCGCTCGCGCAGCGGCGGCAGCTCCAGCGGGATCACGGAGAGCCGGTAATACAGGTCTTCGCGGAACGTGCCGTCCTCGATCATCGCCTGCAGGTTCCGGTGTGTGGCGGCGATCACCCGCACGTCCACCGTGGTGGTCTCCTCGGCGCCGACCTTTTCGATTTCCCCCTGCTGAATCAGCCGCAGCAGCTTCACCTGAAGTTCGAGCGGCAGCTCCCCGATCTCGTCGAGGAACAGCGTGCCGCCGTCGGCCGCCTCGGCGCGGCCCTTCTTGTGCGCCACCGCCCCGGTGAAAGCGCCCTTCACGTGCCCGAAAATTTCCGATTCCAGCAGGTCCCTCGGGATGGCGCCGCAATTGATCACTACGAACGGCTTCTGCCTGCGCGGGCTGTTGAAGTGGATCGCTTTGGCCAGCAGTTCCTTTCCGGTTCCGGTCTCGCCGCGAATGAGAACCGTCGAGGTAGTCTGGGCCGCGCGCGAGGCCATGTCGAGCACGGAAAGCAGTGCGTTCGAATGCCCCAGGATGTTCTCGAAGCCATACTTGCGGTCCAGGCTCGAACGAAGCTCCTGGAGTTCCTGCCGCAGGCGCACGTGCTCGAGCGCGCGCTCGATCACCAGCCGCATCTCGTCGATGTGAACCGGTTTCGTGATGTAGTCGTAGGCCCCGGCACGCATTGCTTCAACCGCCGTCTCGATGGTGCCGAAGGCGGTGACCATCACCACGATCACTTCGGGATATTCCGCGCGGATGCGCCTGAGCAGCTCGAGGCCCGACATGCCCGGCATCTTCAAGTCGGTGATCACCAGAGCGGCGGGCTTCTTCTGGAGGACTTCGAGCGCCTCAGCGCCCGAAGCGGCCGTGAGCACATCGTAGCCGCACTGCTGGAGCCGGACCTCAGTCACTCTCCGCAGGCTATCGTCGTCATCAACTACTAAGATGCGTTCTCGGGGCAAATTTCAGATTATCAGAGGGCTTGCGCGGACCGGGCTTCGTAGGCTGGGAGCACCACGGAAAACGTCATCCCGCGGTCCGGGTTCCGCTGGGCAACAATCGTGCCTCCGTGCTGGGTCACAATCTGGTGCGCCACGGAGAGTCCCAAGCCGGTGCCGTTCTCCTTGGTCGTGAAGAAGGGATCGAAAATTTTGTCGAGGTCCTCCTCGGGAATGCCTGAGCCCTGGTCCTTCACGGAAATTTTCACGTTGCCGTCCGCCGCCGAAACGGCCAGCTCGATCTCGCCCGGACCCGGCATCGCCTGAGCGGCGTTGATCGTCAGGTTCAGGATCACCTGCTTCAACTGCTCGGGATCCGACCGCACGAACGGCGAAGACGGCTCCACGCGCCGCGTCAGCGTGATTCCATTGCGCTCCACCGTGGGGGCCACGAGGCTGATTACGGAGTCGATCAGTTTGGCCGGATCCACCGGTTGGAATTCGGGCTTTCGGGGCCGGGCGAAATCCAGAAGATCGCTCAGCAGCCGGTTGAGCCGGCGCGACTCCTTCCGGATCACCTCGAGAAACTCCTTCCGCATCTCCTCGGAGATATCGGGCTGATCGAGGATGCCGGTTGCCCCCTCGATGCTCGCCAGCGGGTTGCGGATTTCGTGCGCCAGGCTTGCCGAAAGGTGCCCGATAGCGGAGAGGCGGTCCGCGCGCTTCAGTTGCTCAAAGCTGTCCTGCAACTCGCGATTCACCTTACTGAGCTGCTCGGTAGTTGCTTCCAGCTTCTCCCGCTGTTTCCGTTCGCGGTCGGCCAGCACGCCGGTGATCGTTCCAACCAGGAAGAAGATGATGATCTCGGCGTACTGATTCATCGCGTACTCGGGCATGTGGTGCCAGGAGATGAGGATGTGCGGGATGTACAGAATCGCCGAGGACAGCGCAGCGATCAGCCCTCCGCGCCACCCGAAACAGGCGGCCGCGTACACGATCGGCAAATAGTAGAGCCGCTGGAAGATGTTGTGCCAGAGGATGAGCGATTCCGGAGTCAGGAAGTGCAGCAGCGACGCGATGCCGATGCCGGCCGCCACCACCGCCGCCCGGGCGTAAGTTGCTCTTCTGCTACGGCTATCCACTGGGTTCTGAACCATTTTCTCTCTTCCGGACACGCGGCGGCGCCATAGCCTCTAATGAGGCACCCTCAAACCGTCCCATGCCTCAAATGCGGCACCCCTCCGGGCCTGCGGTGGTTCACAAACGCCGTGATTTCAATTCACTGCGTGGTGGCATCTCAGATGCACAACTCGGTCGCGAACAGGAACTCTCGTGAGATTGCGTTGTGTTGCCGCCGGAATTGTAATTCTCTCGGTTTCCGGCGTGTTGGCGAGCGGGCGGGAGCACTCCCGCCAGTTGGATGCGCTCATTGCCGAGGCGCTGCGTAACAATCCTGAAATTTTGGCCGCGCAGAAGCGGTACGAGGCCGCCCGCCAGCGCCCGTCACAGGAGAGCACGCTTCCAGACCCCGTTCTTGGTGTCGGCTACCAGAGCGCCGGCAGCCCGAGGCCGGTCGCGGGACTCGGGGCCGAGCCCATGGCAAACGCCGGCTTCTCGATCACTCAGGAATTCCCTGCCCCCGGCAAGCTCAACCTCCGCGGCGGCATTGCAGCCAAAGAAGCCGAAGCGGAGTTCCAGCAATACCAGGCGGTGCAGTTGAACGTGATCGCGCGTCTGAAGCAGGCCTACTACCGCCTCTATTACACGTATGCCGCGCGTGACGTGCTGGAGCGCAACCGCGACCTCCTCACCAGACTTCTCAGCGTCACCGAGGCGCGGTACGCCGTGGGCAAAGCGGCACAGCAGGACGTTCTTAAGGCCCAGACCCAGATCAGCATTCTCGAGACGCGGCTGGTCAAGCTCGAACAGGAACGCAACGCCGCCGAAGCCGAAATCAACAGCCTGTTGAACCGCCGCGCCGGGACGCCGGTCCCGCGGCCTGAAGAGTTCACCCCCATAGAGTTCGCCCTGAACCTTGAGGAACTATATGGCAGTGCGCGGGAGCAGTCGCCCGTACTGCGCCGCGGCCAAAAGATGATCGAACGCAGCGAGCTGGCCCTGAACCTGGCACGCAAAGATTACTATCCGGATTACGCGGTCACCGCTGGTTACTTCAACCAGGGATCCATGCCGGCCATGTACATGGCTCGCGTGGATGTCAGGATCCCGCTGTATTTCTGGAGAAAACAGCGCCCGGGCGTGACCGAACAGGCCAGCAACCTGGTCGAGGCGCGCCGCTCCTATGAATCGATCGATCAGAACATCCGCTTCCGCATCAAGGACGATTACCTGATGGCGCAGGCGTCCTGGAAGCTGATGGAACTTTATAGCAAGACCGTCATCCCGCAGGCTGGTCTGGCCCTGGAATCTTCTCTGTCCTCCTACGAGACGGGGAACCTGGACTTCCTTTCCGTGTTAACCAACTTTACTACCGTGCTCGATTACGAACTGAATTACTACCAGGAACTCATGAGTTACTACGCGGCGTTGAGTCGTCTGGAAGAACTTACCGCCTTGAGGTTAACGGACTAACTCTATGAAAGCGGCGAAAGTACTTCTGTTCTTTGCTCTTCTCGCGGCGGCGTTTTTCGGCGGCTATGCGTACAAGGGCTCGTCCGGAAGCGGGCAGGCGAGCGGCGGCCGCAAAATCCTCTACTATGTGGACCCCATGCATCCCTCGTACAAGTCCGACAAGCCCGGCATCGCGCCGGACTGCGGCATGAAGCTGGAGCCGGTGTACGCCGACGAGGGGCCGTCCGAGGCCGCGAGCGCCGCGCCGAAGGGGAAGATCCTCTATTACCGCGACCCGCAGGACCACTCTTACACGTCCGACAAGCCGGGCCTCAACCCTGAGACGGGCAACGACCTCGAACCCGTGTACGAAAACGACCCGTCCGCTTACCCGCCCGGCACCGTTCAGATCACCCCCGAAAAGCAGCAGTTGATCGGGGTTACCTACGGTACGGCCGAAATCACCAGCGGCGCGCAGACCATTCGCGCAGTGGGCAAAGTCTCGTACGACGAGACGCGGATCGCACACGTGCACACGAAGTACGAGGGGTGGATCGACGAAGTGTTCGTCAATTTCACGGGCCAAATGGTGAAAAAGGGCCAGCCGCTGTTGACGATCTACAGTCCCGAACTCCTGGCCTCGCAGCGCGAGTTGCTTCTGGCCGCGAAGGCACGGGATGTGATGAAGAAGAGCCCGTTCGAGGGCGCTATCGATCACAGCCGGACCCTGTTCGACGCCGCCCGCCGCCGTCTGGAGCTTTGGGATCTCAGCGAGCGCCAGATCGAAGAGGTGATCGCCACCGGCAACCCGATCAAGAACGTCACCCTCTACTCGCCCGTCACCGGCTATGTTCTGGAGCGCAACGCCTTCCCTCAAAAGAAGGTGATGCCCGATACGGACCTCTACACGGTTGCGGATCTGAGCAGGGTCTGGATCATCGCCGACATTTTCGAGTACGAGGCGCCGAACATCCGCATCGGGCAGACGGCCCGGATCGAGTTGCCTTACGATCCCCGAAAATCCTTCAGCGCCCAGGTTTCCTATATACAGCCGCAGGTGGATCCGATGACGCGGACGCTCAAAGTCCGCCTCGAAGCCGCCAACCCCGGTCTCGTGCTGAAGCCCGAAATGTACGTGGACGTGAAGTTCCGTATCGCATTTCCGCCCGCTCTCACCGTTTCTGCAAGCGCGGTGCTGGACGCCGGCGACCGCAAGACCGTCTTCGTGGACCGCGGAAACGGCTTTTTCGAGCCGCGCAGCGTTGAGACCGGCGCAGAGAGGGAGGGCCGGATCGAAATCCTCAGCGGGCTCAAACCCGGAGAGCGCGTCGTGACCTCGGGGAATTTCCTGATGGATTCAGAAAGCCAGATGAAGGCCGCGGCTTCGGGTATGCAGCCGGCGGGAGCGCACGAAGGCCATGATTAACAAGGTCATCGACTTCGCGGCAAACAACAAGCTGATCGTGTTCATCCTGGCCGCCGTGGCCGTTCTCTACGGCGTGTGGTCGATGGCGAACGTGCCGCTCGATGCGCTCCCCGACCTCAGCGACACGCAAGTGATCGTTTACTCGAGGTGGGACCGCAGCCCCGACATTATCGAGGACCAGGTCACCTATCCGATCGTCACGGCCATGCTCGGCGCGCCGAAGGTGAAGGACGTCCGGGGCTTCTCCGATTTCGGCTTTTCGTACGTTTACATCATTTTCGAGGAAGGCACAGATATTTACTGGGCGCGGTCCCGCACGCTGGAGTACCTCTCGGGAGTTCTGCCGCGGCTCCCGCAGGGCGTCACCACCGAACTCGGGCCGGATGCCACCGGCATCGGCTGGGTCTTTCAGTACGCCCTGATCGACACCAGCGGCAAGCACTCCCTGGCCGACCTGCGCTCGTATCAGGACTGGTATCTTCGCTATTACCTGAAATCCGTGCCCGGCGTGGCGGAGGTCGCCTCACTGGGCGGCTTCGTGCGGCAGTATCAGGTCAACGTAGATCCTAACAAGCTCCAGGCTTACAACATTCCAATCCGGAAGGTCGTGGAAGCGGTGCGCGCCGGCAACAGCGATGCAGGCGGCCGCCTGATCGAGTTCACCGGCGCCGAGTACATGGTCCGCGGCCGCGGTTATGCCCAATCCGCCGAGGACATCGGAAAAATCGTGCTGGCGACGAGCGCGAACGGCGTTCCCATCCGCGTCCAGGACGTCGGCACAGTCACGCTGGGCCCCGACATTCGCCGCGGCGTGGCCGATTGGAACGGCACGGGCGAAACCGTGTCCGGCATCGTCATCATGCGCCAGGGCGAGAACGCCCTCGAGGTGATCGAGCGGGTCAAGCAGAAACTGAAGGAAATCGAGCCGGGCATGCCCGCCGGCGTCAAAGTGGTCACCGCCTACGACCGGTCCGATCTCATCCTGCGCTCAATCGACAACCTCAAGAACACGCTTCGTGAGGAACTCATCATCGTCTCCGTCGTCATTCTGATCTTCCTCTGGCACGTGCCGAGCGCTTTGATTCCCATCATCACGATTCCGGTTGCGGTGATCATTTCGTTCATCCCGATGAAGATGATGGGGCTCACCTCCAACATCATGTCGCTTGGCGGCATCGCCATTGCCATCGGCGCGATGGTGGATGCGGCGATTGTGGTGGTCGAACAGACGCACAAGAAGCTGGAGGAATGGGAGCGCAAGGGGCGCCGCGAGGACTACCACAAAGTGGTGGTCAGCGCGGTAAAGGAAGTCGGCGGCCCGAGCTTCTTCGCTCTGCTGGTGATCGCGGTGTCGTTCCTGCCAGTTCTCACCCTTGAGGCGCAGGAAGGCCGCCTGTTCAAGCCGCTGGCTTACACGAAGAATTTCTCGATGATCATTGCGGCCGTTCTCGCCGTCACGCTCGACCCGGCGATGCGGCTGCTGTTCACCCACATGAGAAACTTCGAGTTCCGCCCGCGGTGGCTGGCGCGCGCGGCAAACGCCGTCCTGGTGGGAAAGATACACTCCGAGGAGCGCCACCCGATCAGCCGCATTCTGATCGCGCTGTACGAGCCCGTGTGCGCGTGGTCGCTGCGCTGGAAGTGGCTGGTGATCGGCGGCGCGGCCGCGATCGTCATCCTGACAATCCCCATCTACAACCGCCTTGGCTCGGAATTCATGCCACCGCTTGACGAAGGCTCTTTGCTCTACATGCCGACCACTCTGCCGGGCATCTCCGTGACCGAAGCGCAGAGGCTGTTGCAGGTCCAGGACCGCATCATCAAGTCGTTCCCCGAAGTCGACCGGGTGTTGGGCAAAGCGGGCCGCGCCGAGACCTCCACCGATCCCGCTCCGTTCTCGATGATGGAGACCGTCATTCTTCTCAAACCGAAGCATGAATGGCGGAAGGTAAGCACCTGGTACGATTCGTGGGCTCCGCAATGGCTCAGGCCGGTTCTGGGCCGCATCACCTCCGATCACATCTCCACCGAGCAGCTCATCGAGGAAATGAACGAAGCGCTGAAAATCCCCGGGACTTCGAATGCCTGGACGATGCCGATCAAGGCTCGCGTGGACATGCTCACCACCGGCATCCGCACCCCCGTCGGCATCAAGATCTACGGCGCTGACATCCAGAAGATCGAGGAACTCGGGGCGCGGATCGAAGCCGTCCTGCCCAAAGTGCAGGGCACGCGCAGCGTTTTTTCAGAACGCACGCGCGGAGGCTACTTCCTGGACTTCAACTGGAAACGCGATGAGCTGGCGCGCTACGGCCTGACCATCGACATGGCGCAGGACGTGATCATGTCCGCCGTCGGCGGCGAGAACGTCACCACCACTATCGAAGGACGCGAGCGCTACCCCGTCAACGTGCGTTATTCCCGCGACTATCGCAGCGATATCGCCAGCCTCAAGCGCGTGCTGGTGCCGGCAATGAACGGCGAAATGCAGGTTCCGCTGTCCCAGTTGGCCGACGTGAAGATGGTCAGCGGACCGGCGATGCTCCGCGACGAGAACGGCATGCTGAGCGGCTACGTCTACGTCGATGTGGCCGGCCGGGACATAGGCAGCTATGTCGCCGAAGCCAAGGAGACCATTCGCAACAGCCTGCAACTGCCTCCCGGCTATTCGCTGGTCTGGAGCGGCCAGTATGAGGCGATGGAACGCGTTCGCGAAAAGCTCACTATTGTGCTGCCGGTGACGCTGTTCCTGGTCTTCATGCTGCTGTATCTCAACACGAGGTCGATCGCCAAGACCATGATCATCGTCCTGGCCGTGCCGTTTTCGGCCGTGGGCGCCATATGGCTTCTGTACGCGCTTGACTACAACATGAGCGTCGGCGTCTGGGTGGGCATCATCGCACTGCTGGGCGTGGATGCCGAGACGGGCGTGTTCATGCTCCTTTACCTCGATCTCGCCTACGAAGAGGCACGCAAAAACGGACGGCTCCGCAGCCTCGCGGATCTCCAGCAGGCGATCATGCACGGCGCGGTGAAAAGGATCCGGCCGAAGTTCATGACCGTCGCGGTCATGTTCATGGGCCTGGTTCCGATCATGTGGTCCACAGGCGCCGGCTCCGACGTGATGAGACGCATTGCCGCCCCCATGATTGGCGGCATCCTCACGTCCTTCGTTCTGGAACTGGTCGTCTACCCGGCTATTTACGAGATTTGGAAATGGAACTTCGAAGTCAAAAAGCTGTTGGCGCGTTCGTAATTATTATGTTCGCGGCGCCGGCGGCGTTTCCGCAGCAGCAATTCCGTTACGAGGCGTGGCACAGGCACTCGCGTCCGCCTCTCGTCGGGAAGAGCCGCGCCGCCGGAACGCTGTTGATTACGGATGAGGGTATCTCGTTTGCCGAAACCGGCAAGAACGGGAAGGAGCCAGCGCACAAATGGCACTGGGCGTACGAGGAGATACAGCAACTGGAGCTGTTTCCCAAACACATGCGGCTGCTGACCTACCAGGACGACAAGTGGAAACTCGGGGCCGACCGCCGGTATCGTTTCGACGGCGATTTTACCGGCGCGTACCCGCTGCTGAAAGCCCGGCTGGGCAACCGCCTCGTGGCCGCGCTGCCCATTAAAGACCTGAAGGCCGAATGGGAAATTCCCGTGAAGCACCTCCTGCGTTTCGGCGGCACGCACGGCGTGCTCAGGTTCGGCGAGGACCAGGTTGCCTACATCACGGACAAGGAAGATGACATGCGTATCTGGAGTTACTCGGATATTGAAAGCGTCAGCAGCAGCGATCCTTATCAGCTAACGATCACCACTTACGAGAAAGCGGCACTTCACTACGGCAATCGCAAGAGTTTTAACTTTCAACTTAAAAAGCGGCTCGATGAGGCCCGCTACAACCGTTTACATAGAAAAATCAACCAGGCTCAAGGCCTGCAAATCTTGGAGACTTACCACGAAAGGAACACAGAAGAATGAAACGTCTGATTTTGTTTTCTCTCGCTGGCACGCTGCTTTTTGCGGCTGCTGAACAGCGCACCTTCACCGGCGTCATCACCGACACCATGTGCGGCGGTGACCACAGGGCGATGAACGTTTCTCCCGACGCCGATTGCGTGCTCGAATGCATCCGGCACGACAAGAACAACAAATTCGCGCTCTACGACGGCAAGAACGTGTACCGCCTCAGCGACCAGGAGACGCCCGCGAAGTACGCGGGGCAGCGAGTCAAAGTCACCGGCACTCTTTACGAAAAGACGAAAATTATCAAAGTGGATTCGATCGAGCCCCTCTCTGGCGCCGTGGAAAAACCGAAGGCGTCACCCGGGCACCATCATCATTGAGGCTCTTGAGGCGCTCCGCGCCGGCACGCCTGGCGCGGATCTACCCCGGTTGAACCGGAACAGGTTACAGTTTTACCGGCTCATGCCGCTTGACCCAGTCCGGGTCAAACTCAACGCCGAATCCCGGACCGGTGGGAACTTTCATTTTGCCCTTGACCACCTTGAGCGGAGAAGTCTTGCACTCGTACCGGACCTGCGTTTGAAGGCCCTTGAATTCGTGATGCTCGCCCGCGTTGGGCACGCAGGAAACCATGTGAATGTTGTACAGGAATCCCAGCCCTCCGCCGGACATGTGAGGGATGAACTCTTTTCCGCAGGCAGCCGCCATGCGCGCGACTTTCATCGAGCGGATCATGCCCCCGAAGTAATAGTTGTCGGGCTGCACGATATCGATGCCGTCATTGGCTAACAGCCAGCGGAAGCCGTAGAAGCTGTAGTCCTGCTCGCCGTTGGCGATCGGGATGGTGAGCGCGTCGGCCACCTGTTTAATGTCCTCCAGGTGATCGAACATCACGGGCTCTTCGAAGTACCTGTACTTGTACTCCTCCAGCAGCCTGCCCACGCGAATCGCCTCCGGCACGGTGTAAAAGCTGTTCGAGTCGGCGTAAAGCGCCATATCGTCGCCGAACGTCTTGCGCACAAGCGGCACGATCTTCTCGGTCCTGCCCGGAGGGCCTTCAGCATACATGTCCGTCGTCATGAACATGAGCCCGCCCACCTTGATCTTGAGCGCCCGCGCGTCGTAGGCGGCCACGGCTTCTTTGATCAGCTCGATCGATTCCTCCACGGGTTTCTCGCGCCATTCGGTCGCGATGTACACTCCGACCTCGGGGTTGTGAATCTCCCCGATAAGCTGGCCCACCGGCTTGTTCGCGATGCGGCCGAGCATGTCGAGGACGGCGAACTCAAGCGTGGCCAAGGGCAGCCCGAGAGCCATGCCATTCAGACGGAAGTTGAAGCTATAGATGTAAATCTTGTCCAGAATCAGATCCAGCTCGCGCGCGTCCTTTCCGACGAAGAAAGGCTGCACGTTTCTCAGGAAGATGGGAAACAGCGTGCTCATGCCGCTGTGCCCCACCGACATTCCTTCGGCCCCGTCGCGCGACCGCACCCTGCAAAGGAAGCTGTTTCTCATCCGCAGCAGTTCGACCGTCTCAATGATGACCGGGTCGCGAAACAACTGCTTCTTCAGCACGGGCTGTTTCAAAATCTCGCCGAGCCGGTTATACCGCGCACGCGGCGTCTCCGCTGCCTTTCCGGCCGAAGGCAAGGTGGCAAAGCCGGCCCCGGTAGCGGTTGAGATGAATTGACGGCGACTGGCCTTCATGTGTTCGCAACTCCTATTCTGGAATGATACACCGGTTCGCGCCGCCCGGGGCTCGACCGCGGAAGGCCGCCAAGTTGCTAACTCAAATAGCGCGCCGCAGCACCCTGCGCGTTTAACAGCCGTATACGCTCCCGCACGGGTTAGAATAGATTGCGACCGAACTGGGAGGTCTCGTCCACAGTGCTCATCGTGCTCACGGCTCCCCTCACCGAGACCATCGACCACGCCGGATATTTCATTCAGATGGCTCTAGCCTCTCTGCCCAAGTTTGGAGAGAGAATTATCAACTCGAAATACCCGCGCTGGAAAGAGGTCGAACGCAACGAAGACGGCTCGGCCCGTGTCATGCCGGCGGGCGTGCGGCTGCTGGAGGCTTCTCTGCTGCGCGAATTCTCGCCGCAGGAGGTCGTCGCCTGCTATCCGGACGACCTGGACCGTTTCATCGGCCCCGATACGAGGCTGGTTTGCGTCTCTACGCACAACCCCTTGGGCGTCACTTTCGCCGCCGGAGTGTATGCGTCTGTATTCGGTTCGTCGCGCGAGCCAATCAACTCGCACTACGCCCGGCAGCTTTTCGAGAAGATCAAAAACAACCCTTACCGCGCCAATTTCAAGGTGATCGTTGGCGGCTCAGGCGGCTGGCAAATCAAGCAGACCAACACTTACGACGAATTGGGCGTGGATTGCGTGGTGGAAGGACGGAGCGAATCCGCCGATGTACTCGAGCTTGTCCGCCGCGCGATCCGCGGAGAGCCGCTCCCGCGGGAATACGACGCGAGTCATCCGCGCAGCCGCGACGAGGTCCTCACCCCCGATAAGCGGACCACGTTCGGCGTGGTGGAGATGACCACCGGCTGCGGGCGCCGCTGCCACTTCTGCGTGCCGGACCTCAACCCCCAGCTCGACGTGCCCAAGGAAAAAATCATGCGCGCCGTGAGGGCGAACGTGCGCGAGGGCAACAAACAGATTTCGCTCGCCACCGAGGACATGTTCATCTGGGGCCAGATCGGCACGGGCGTTCCGTTTTATTTCCCGAACCGCGAGGCGCTGCTGGATCTCTACTCGGAGATCGTGAATACACCCGGCGTCGAGCAGCACGTTTTGAGCCATGCCACGCTGGCGCCGGCGGTGGTGGATCCCCTGCTGATCAAGAAGCTCTCGGATATCCTCCTGGACAAGAGCCCGATCCATCTGCCGTCCCACAGCACGCACCCGCGTAAGAAGATACTGAGCCCGCTGATTGGGCTCGAAACCGGCTCGACGCGCCTGGCGAAAATCATCATGCCGGGCAAGGGCGCGCCCTTTTCGATCGAGGACTGGCCCAGCGTGGTCATCCAGGGCCTGACGATTCTGAACCGCAACAACTGGTTTCCGGTGCTGACGCTGATGATCGGCAGTCCGGGCGAGACTGACGAGGACGTCAAGGCAACGCTCGATCTGGTGTACGAAATCGAGCGGCGGAAACTATTTGCTTTTCTTGTGCCGTCGATCTTCACGCCGCTCCACGATACGCGGATGCAGCACAAGAAGGGCGTGACGGAGACCTCCGAACTCAGCGCGTTGCAGTGGCAGTTGATGATGAAGTGCTGGAAGATGAATTTGCGGCCGGGCCAGCATAGCTGGTGGGGGCCGACCGCGTGGCGGCTCGGCGCGCTCGGCCTCTGGCTGTACAAGCTCCGGCGCATCAACGGTCCCAGGTTCACCTGGCCGCTGTTGATGTTTGCGAGCGCGCTGCCGGAATCTCTTATGCAGCGCATGGGCAAGCTTTATCGTCCCAAGCCGCTCAAGATCAAAAGCCGCAAGGAGCTGCTGGCGACGGTGAAGCCGCAGCACTGGAAATACCTGCGCGCCGACAACGGCGACCTGCCCGAAGGCTACGTCGAGGCGATCGCTGCCGGGCGCGCAACCGGTTGAGGGCTGAACAGCGCTGATTCAGAAGTGCAGGTGGTAACCTGAGATCAGATTGAGGGGGGAGATGCAGATGACTCCAGCGAAAATACCGGGATACAACTTCGGCACTCCGGAAGTGCCACGGTCGCCGCTGAGTGAGAAGGATTTTGACCGGCTGAAACAGACGGTCATGTTTACCGAATCCGACGTTAAGTACCTTCGCATGTCGAAAGAGGTGCTGGCGGATCAGGTGGAAGCCATTCTGGACGTCTGGTACGGGTTTATCGGCTCTCTGCCGTTCTTGCTGCACTATTTCACCCGGAAGTCTGACGGGCAGCCTGATACCGGCTACCTGGAAGCGGTCCGGCGGCGCTTCGGGCAGTGGATCATCGACACTGCCAGCGCCAACTACGACCAGAAATGGCTGGACTACCAGTACGAGATCGGCCTGCGGCACCATCGCATCGCGAAGAACAAGACAGACCGCGTGGATTCGGTCGAACTCATCAACTACCGCTACATTCCGCTCACCGTCTATCCGATCGTGTCGACACTCAAGCCGTTCCTGGAAAAGAAGGGGCATTCGCTTGAGGATGTCGAGGGCATGTATCAGGCATGGTTGAAGTCCGTGCTGCTGCAAGTCACCCTTTGGAGCCAGCCCTACATCAAGGACGGCGATTTCTAAGGATTCGCGAAACGGACAAAGCGCCGCTCGCAGCCGGGCGGCGCTAGCGTGTGTGGCCTTCCCCGATACGTTACCATTGAAGAAGTTCCACGTATGAAACCTTTGATCTTTTGCCTGCTCGTTCTTTGCGCCGGCGTGTTGATTTCCGAAGCCGCGTCGCTCAACATCCCCATCGAGAAGCACACGCTGAAAAACGGAATGCGGGTGATTTTCTCAAGAGACACCTCGGTGCCGGTTGTGAGCGTGTACTTGATTTACGGGGTAGGCGCCCGGAACGAGGAGAAAGGGCGCACCGGTTTCGCGCACCTGTTTGAACACATGATGTTCCAGGGCTCGAAGAACGCGCCCAAGGGCATGCATTTCAAGCTCGTGGAATCGAACGGGGGCTCGCTGAACGGCTCGACGCATCCGGACTACACCGATTATTTCGAGGTGCTCCCTTCGAACAAGCTCGCGCTCGGCCTGTGGCTTGAAGCCGACCGCATGCGCGCGCTCGCGATCAACCAGGAGAACCTCGACAACCAGAAGGAAGCGGTGAAGCAGGAACGGCGGCTCTCCTTTGACAACCAGCCGTACGCAACCGCCATCGTCGACCGCTGGCCCGAACTTGCGTTCAACAACTGGCAGAATGCGCACTCTATCATCGGGTCGTTCGAGGATTTGAACGCCGCCACCGTCGAGGACGTGGCGCGCTTTTTCAAGACGTATTACGCGCCGAACAACGCCGTGCTGGTGATTTCGGGCGATTTCGACACGGCGGAAGCGAAGAAACTTGTGGAGACCTACTTCGGCGATATCCCGGCTCAACAGCAGCCGAAGGCGCCCGATCTGACCGAGCCTCCGCGCACCCAGCCGAAGTATGAGGTGTACCGCGATCCCCTGGCACGCGTTCCCGCGGTGATCATCGGCTATCCGGGCCCCGTTCGCCGCTCCGCCGACTACAACGCGCTGGTGATGCTCGACCTGCTGCTCACCGGCGGCGACAGTTCGCGCTTCCAGCAGAACCTGGTGAAAGGGAAAAAGTCCGTGATCCAGTACGAGGCCAACCTCGGCTGGCCGTTTGCCAGCGCCTCCGATTACAAGGATCCCGGGCTCTACGCCATGTATCTCCTCTACAACCCGGCGTTCACCGGCGAGCAGATCGTCGCGCAGGTTGAAGAGGAGATCGCCAAAATCATCAATGAGGGCGTGGATGCCAAGGAACTCGAACGCGCCCGCACGTTCTTGCGCGCAACGCGCTTCCAGCAGTTGCAGAGCTCGCACGCGCGCGCCGCGCTTCTTGGCCGCTACGAACTGCTGGACGGCAAGCCGGAGCTGATCAACACGGAACTGAACGATTTCCTCGCAGTCACCGCCGATCAGATACGCGCCGCGGCGAAAAAGTACTGCGACCCGGGCAAGCGGATCGTGCTGGACATCGTTCCCGCTCCTCCGGCGCCCGAAAAGCCGGAGGACAAGACGTGAAGCGACTGGTTCCCATTCTGCCCGCTGCTTTGATTTTCATCGCACAAGGCCAAACCATGGATCTGACGAAACCTCCGAAAACTCCCGATCTACCGGTCTACAAGCTGCCGCCCGTTTACGAAACCACGCTGCCGAACGGCCTTACCGTGCTGCTGGTCGAGGACCGCCGGTTTCCGCTCGTGACGGCGCGCCTCGGCTTTCAGGCGGGCTCGAAATATGATCCGAAGGAACTGGCCGGCCTCTCGGAAAGCACCGCGGCGCTCCTCACCGAGGGCACAACGAACCGCACCTCGCGGCAAATTGCCGAAGAAGTTGCGAGCATCGGAGGCGCGCTCCGCGGCGATTCCTCCGCCGATTCGCTCGTGGTGGCCGGCAACGCGCTGGCCGAGAATTTCGCGAAGCTCCTGAACCTTCTCGCCGATGTGGCGCGCAACGCGAATTTTCCCGAGGAAGAAGTGGAACTGCGCAAGCAGAACCGCAAGCAGGAGCTGCTGGCCCAGCGGTCGGAGGCCTCGTTCCTCGCCGACGAAAAATTCGCCGAGATTCTTTTCAGCCCGCACCCCTACGCCCGCCAGGACCCCACGCCGGAATCCATCGACCGGTTGAACCGCGAAGCGCTAGTGAGTTTTCGCGACCGCTACCTGATCCCGAACAATGCCGTGCTCGTGCTGCTCGGCGCGATTCCCCCGCGCAAGCAGGCGCTCGAGATGATTCAGACCGAGTTCGGTTCCTGGCAGCGGAAGGAGCTGCCCGCAGCGCCCCCTGCATCGTTTCCCGAGCCGCAGCGCACCATCGTGCTGGTGGATCGCCCCGGCTCGGTGCAGGCCGACCTCCGCATCGGGCGCCTCGCCGTTACCCGCAGCCATCCCGATTACTTCCCGCTGCTCGTCGGCAACACCATCCTCGGCGGCGGGGCCAGTTCGCGCATCTTCATGAACATCCGCGAAAAGAAGGGCTTCGCCTACGACGCCCGCTCGACGGCCTTGCCGCTCAAGGACGCGGGCACTTTTGCCGCCATAACGCAGGTGCGCAACGAAGTGCTCACTCCTGCGCTGGAAGCCATTTTCGACGAACTGAAACAGATCGCCGCCGCGCCCGTCTCCGCGGATGAGCTGACCACGGCGCAGAACTATCTCAGCGGTGTGTTCGTCATCCGCCTGGAAACGCAGGACGGCCTCGCGGGGCAGCTCGCCGGCACCAAGCTGATGGGCCTGCCGCTCGATTACCTGGAGAAGTACACGGCTCGCGTGCGCGCCGTCACGCCCGCCCAGATCTCCGCGGTGGCGGCCAAATACATACACCCCGACAAGGCTTCCATCGTCGTCGTCGGCGACGCATCCCAGATCGCGAAGCAGCTTGAACGGTTCGGAAAGGTGACAATCGAACAAGCCAAATGAAGTTGATCAGCTCCCGTGTTTGCTACAAGAGTTCCATCTTTACGGTTACGGAGGACCGGGCGGTCGATCCCTCGGGATTCGAGATCCGCCGCGCCATCGTGCGGCACGGCGGCTCCGCGGTCATGATGCCGGTGGACGGAAGGAGGCGCGTCCTGCTCGTGCGCCAGTACCGGCTGCCGGCGAAGGCCTCGCTGTGGGAGCTGCCCGCCGGCCGGATCGATCCCGGCGAAACTCCGCTCGCCGCCGCCAAACGCGAACTGGCCGAGGAAACCGGCTACCGCGCCCGCACGTGGAAGAAGCTGCTCAGTTTTTACGTCAGCCCCGGCTACGTTTCCGAGAAGATGACGATCTACCTGGCGATGGATCTCATCGAGGGCGAGGCCCAGCCCATGGACGACGAAAAAATCGAGACTCGCTGGTTCACTTCCGCCGAGCTCGACCGCAAGATTTGCTCGGGGACGATCATGGATGCCAAGACAATAGCCGGGTATCTCGCCTGGAAGCGGTACGTATCCTGAATCAGAAAACCTGTTCGACCGGAATGATCGTTACCGCTTCCGGACGTACGTCGATCTTCCAGCGCTCGACGATCTTATCTTCTTCAAGTATCTCCTTGGGCTTCGGCGATACGTAAGTTACAGGCGACGGCTCGCCGGATACTAACTGCTTCTTGAGTCCGGCGGCGTCCTTTGCCACCGCTACTATGTCGAGATCGGTGGTGCGGAGATGCTTGCGAATGGCGCGGTTCACGTCCTCGCGCGTCAATTTCGCCAGGCTGGTTTTCACATAAGTGGCGTAATCCCCAATTCCGTAGAACCGGCTGTCAATCGCGTATCCCAGCTCGGCGTTCTTCGTCTTCATGAGCAGATTGACGTACTTAGTCAGGAAGGTGCGCGTGCGCTCGAAGTCTTCCTCGGAGATGCCCTCTTTGATGAACTTATCAAGCTGGTAAAGAGCGAGGCGCAGCGCGAAATGTGCGTTGGCCGGTTCCACCGGGCGGATCCAGATCTGGAAAATCTGCTGGCGCCGCGCCAGGTTCGGATCGGGCTCGAACTGAAACATCCCTCTCGGGAAATACTCGATATAAGCGTAGTCGCCGTAATTGAGGCCGCGCGCCTGACGCATCCGCTCAAAGAGCAGACCGCCGCTCATGCGGTGTTGCCCGAGGTACGACTGCGCAACCAGGAGCGCCGGATAGTCGGGATCTCCGCGCTTGACGCTGATCGGGAAGCCGATCGAGTACGCCACCGAGCGCGTGTCCTTCTCCACGATGGTGACGCGAACGCCCTTCGGCGGCCGCGGCTCGGGCAGCCGGACAGCCTTTGGCGGACCGGCGGGGAGCTTCGAAAAATCGGACACGACCTGCTTCGGAAACGAGTCCGGATAGCCGCCAGCCAGGCCGATAATCAGGTTTGACCGCGTAAAGTTCGCGCGGTAGAAGGCCTGCAAATCGGCGATCGTCATCTTCTGGAGCGAGGCTATGGTTCCGGTGTTTTCGTGGCCGTACGGGTGCCCCGCGTAGATTCGCGTGTAGAGCACTTCCTTGCCGAGTTCCTCGTCGTTGTTTCCGCGAAGCGTGACCTTGAGGTAGTTCACCGCGTCGTCACGCAGCCGCTCGAAATCCTCCTTGCGCCAGCCGGGCGAAAGCAGCATGTCGCGGAAGATCTTGTAGTACGCCTGGAGGTTGTCCACGTGCGTGGTTCCGGAGAAGGTGATCATCTCCTTATCCACCTGCCGGGAAACCGAGGCAGCCATCGGAAACAAAGCGTCCACGATTTGTTTGTAGGTCATGTCGCGGGTGCCGGCCTCGGCCATCATGGCGGCGGTAAGCGCGGCGGCGCCCTCCTTGCCAGCGGGATCCGACGCCGATCCGGTGAGGAACACGAAACGGAAGGTGACCAGCGGGCTCTTGCCGGGCATCGTCACCAGTTGCGGCCCGGAGGCGCCCCACAGGCTTGCGGATGCCAGTAACACAGCCGGGATCAAAGCGGTTCTCATTGTGCGTTGCCTCCGGTAAGAGTCACGATGGTTCGGTTATTCTCGTTGAAATATTTCTTCGCGACGGCCTGTATGTCCTCCGGAGTGATGCTGTCGTACACCGCGTAGAGCCGGTTAATCGTCTCCGGCGTGCGGCGGAGCGCGACGTACCGCGCCACGATGCTCGCTATGGCCTCGCTGTTGTTCATTGCCAGCGCGAAGGAGTAGCGGAGGTGTTTTTTCACCTTGTCCAGCCGCTCCGGGTCCACCGGCTTATCCTTGAATTCGGCCAATGTCGTCAAGATGTCGTCGCGGACCGAATCCAGGTCGGCGGGCTTTTTCACGCGCGCCAGGACGGTGAACAGGTAGGGATCGACGCGGTCGGGAGTGTCGGCGCCGAAGACGTCCACCTTCTGCTCCTGGATGACCAGTTTCTGGTAGAGATCCGAGCTTTCCGAAAAGCCGAGG
Source organism: Acidobacteriota bacterium (assembly GCA_029776225.1). Classification (GTDB taxonomy): domain Bacteria; phylum Acidobacteriota; class Terriglobia; order Bryobacterales; family Bryobacteraceae; genus Fen-330. Next base: position 287,848 of record JAKOTR010000054.1, read on the forward strand.
AAGGAGATGAGGTCCAGCGCCGGCTGGTCCTTCTGTTGATCTGAGTAAGCCGGGCCGCGGTGCGCGATGGCAATCCAGGGAAGCGTCTCAGTAGGCCACTGTATGTGATTCTTGCGCGGACCCTGCTGTGCGGGTTCGGCGGGAATCTCCGGACGGTAGCTGCCCCGCTTCCATGCTCCCCAGTATTTTTCGACCAGCGCGCGCGCCGTTGCGGGATTCACGTCTCCCGCCAGAATTGTGGTGGTGTACTCGGGCCGGTAATACCGGTCGAAAAACAGGCGGCTGTACTCGTACTGGTTGGGCATGTCCTCGATGTCTTTGAGGAAGCCCATGGTGGTGTGCTTGTACGTGTGCCGGTCGAACGCCGTATCGCGCAGCACTTCATACAGCTTGGAAGCCGGGTTAGCCGAGTTCTTGTTGTATTCACCGAGCACCGCCCGCGTCTCCGTCTTAAAGTCCTCCTCGGAGTAGGACAGGTTCTGGAAGCGGTCCGCCTCCATGCCCAGAATCGTTTCGAGGTCTTCCTTGGAGAAGGTGGTGTGGTAGGCCGTGTGATCGTCGGTGGTATATGCGTTCGACGCCGCGCCGGCCTTTTGCAGAGTGGCTTCGTACTTCGCGGGCGGATACGTGGGGGTGCCGCGAAACATCATGTGCTCGAACAGGTGGGCGAAGCCGCTCTTTCCGGGCTCGACCTCATTGCGCGAGCCGGCCTGCACCACGATGTAGAGCGAGACGACGTTGGGATAGTCGGTCGGAATCGTGATCAGCCGGAGTCCGTTCGGAAAATCGTGCTGATCGTATTCGTAGGGAAACACTTTTTGGGCAGCGGGAGCGGAAAATGCCGCGACACAGCCCAAGAGAACCAGGGCGATCGCTGGGACCATATTTACTTATTCTAGTGCGCCTTCAGCTCTGACCATTGCTCCGTGCCAGCGGAGCGGAGGGAAACGGCCCGCGCGCTTCTTCGAGCCGCACGGCGACTTCGAGAATCGTTTCTTCTTCGAACGGCCGGCCGATCAGTTGAACGCCCACCGGCAGTCCCTCGGCGGTCACGTCGAACGGGATCACCATCGACGGCAGGCCGAGCAGGTTGACGAACGTCAGCGGCGCCATCGCTTCAAACAGGCTGATGTTCCTCTCCGGCGCCGGCCAACAACGTTCGCGGTGACGGAACGCGGTCACTCCCGAAACGGGCGCGAGGATCACCGGAAACTCGCGCATCTGGCGCAGCAGCGCGGCTCGCATCGCGTCGCGCGCAGCCAGATTTTCGATCACCTGCTGCATGGTCGGCTCAGGCTCTTCGAGCGCGCGGTTCATGAACTCGACTCCGCTCCAATGCGTCTCCTGCTCGCGGCCCGCGATCATCTTCTTGATGAACGGCGCAGGCACGCGGCTGAAGAAGAACCACCAGAGGTCGGGGGCGCGCTCGATGCCGCGGGGGCGGAACGGTTGTTCGACGGCAAACCCGGCCTGCTGCGCGATGCGGGCGGCCTTCTCAACCGCCGCTGCGATCCCGGGCTGCACGGGGACGTCGCAAAATTGTGGCATCAGGCCAATCCGCAATCCGCCGAGGTCCGGCTTGCGCAGCGGTACCGGCGCGGAAAACGGGTCCTGGTCGTCATGACCGGCGGTGATTTCAAACAGCAGGCGCACATCTTCGGCTGTGCGCGCCATCGGCCCGCCGACTCCGAGCAGCCCGCCCGGATGGTTGATCAGTGGGAAATGGCCGGAGGCCGGAACGCGCCCCGGCGTGGGCTTCAAACCCGCGATGCCGCTGAAGTGCGCGGGCAGGCGGATCGATCCGCCGCCGTCGCTACCCATGCCGCCCGGCGAGCAGAACGACGCGATGGCTGCCGCCTCGCCTCCGCTCGATCCGCCTGGCGTGCGCTCAAGATCCCAGGGGTTATTCGTACGCCCTATGACGTGGTTATCGGTCTCATAGTTGTAAAGAAATTCCGGGCAGTTCGTCTTGCCGAGCACGATGGCGCCGGCCGAGCGCAGGCGCGCCACCGATGTGGCGTCTTCACTCGCGCGGTGGCCGAGGCGCAGACGGCTTCCGCAGAGTGTGGGTTTGTCCTTAACGTCGAAGCAATCCTTGATAGTGACCGGAACGCCGTGAAGACGGCCGCGCTCGCGTGCGCTTTCCGCGGCCTTCGCAGCCGCCCGCGCCTCATCCGCGAACACGGAGACAAAAGCGTTCAGTCGAGGATTCAGCCGCTCGATCTGCGCCAGATGCGCTTCCACGAGTTCGGTCGGCGAGATCTCTCCGGCGCGCGCCGCCTCGGCCATGCGGCATAACGACATTTGGTTCAACATGGCGATGTCTCTCGTTCATTGTAAGCGTCGGTTAGAATTACCTCGTGGCCACGTTGAGTTTCCGGGATGCACGGCAATGTGTGATTGAGACGGTCCGTCCGGCGGCAGGCATCGAGGAAGTGAGGCTAGAAGACGCCTGCGGCCGCGTGCTGGCCGAACCCATTTTGGCCGACCGCGATTATCCCGCGACTGCGCGATCTCTCCGCGACGGTTTCGCGGTGCGCTCCGAAGACACACCGGGACGGTTGCGCGTCACCGGCGAGGTGGCCGCCGGCGCGGTGTTCGCCGGTAATGTGAAGCGCGGCGAGGCGGTGGAGATCATGACCGGCGCGCCGGTGCCGCACAGCGCCGACGCCGTGGTGATGGTCGAGCATACGAAGCGCGACGGCGAGTTCGTTTCCGTTCCGGCGGCCAAAGCGGGCCAGTTCGTCAATCCACAGGGAAGCGAGGCGCGCGCCGGAGCGCAACTGCTCCCGCCGGGCAGCCGCCTCGGCTATGCCGAAATCGCCATGCTGGCTGCGGTGGGCAAGACCTCCGTGCACGTCTACAAACAGCCGCGCGTGGCAGTGCTGGCGACGGGAGACGAAATCGTCGAGATTTCCGATCAGCCGCTCGCTCACCAGGTTCGCAACTCCAACGCGTATTCGCTTGCGGCGCAGGTACGCACCGCGGGTGGCATCGCCGAAATTCTCCCTGTGGCGCGCGATACGGAGGCGTCGACACGCGCACTGATCGAGCAAGGGCTGGCGTTCGACCTGCTGCTGATTTCGGGCGGCGTCTCGGCGGGCAAGCACGACCTCGTCGAGCGCGTGCTCGCCGGTCTCGGCGCCGAATTCTTTTTCGATCGTGTGCTGATCCAGCCGGGACAGCCGCTGGTGTTCGGGCGGGCGCGGGGCACGTTCTTCTTCGGACTGCCGGGCAATCCGGCCTCGACGATGGTGACGTTCGAACTGTTTGCGCGCGCCGGAATCGAACTGCTCGGAGGCCGGCGCGAGGTCCGGCTGCCGTTCGCGCTCGCACGCCTGGCGGCGCCGTTCCGGCACAAGCCGGGGCTGACACGGTTCCTGCCCGCGCGATTGAGCGATGACGGCAGCGAAGTGACTCCGGAACCGTGGCACGGATCGAGCGACATCCCGGCCATGGCGCGCGCGAATGCACTGCTTGTCGCCGAGGCCGAAAGGGAAAGCTGGGAGGCAGGGGACCTCATCCGGGTGCTGATCAAATGAAACGCCTTTCGCATTTCGACGAGAAGGGCGCGGTGCGCATGGTGGACGTATCGGAGAAGCCCGAAACGGTGCGCACGGCGCGGGCGCAGGCCTTCGTTCGTATGCGGCCTTCCGTGCTGAAGCAGTTGCCGGAAAACCCCAAGGGCAATCCGCTCGAGATCGCGCGGATCGCGGGCATCGCGGCGGCCAAGCGGACCTCCGAGCTGATCCCGCTATGCCATCCGCTCATGCTCACGCATGCCGATGTCGAGGTGCGGACGGAGCGGCGCGGAGTGCGGATCGTCGCCAGCGCGACATGCACCGGCCCCACCGGCGTCGAAATGGAGGCGCTCACGGCCGCCTGCGTGGCGGCGCTCACGGTTTACGATATGACTAAGGCGCTCGATAAAAGCATCGAGATCCAGGACGTTTACCTGCTCGAAAAAACCGGGGGCAAAAGCGGCGCATTCCGGCGAACAAGGGCGCAAAAGAAATGATCAAAGCTGCGGTGCTGACGATCAGTGATTCGGTGTTCGCGGGCAAGCGGATCGATTGCTCGGGACCGGCGGTGCGGGAACGGCTCGAGCGGATGGGCTGGTCCGTGGCGGTGCTCGAAGTAGTGCCGGACGACTTCGAGGCGATCTCCAAACGCCTCGCCACTCTGGCCGACGGCAACCAGATATCGGCCATCTTCACCACCGGCGGCACGGGCATCGCCGCACGCGACGTTACGCCAGAAGCAACGCGGGCGGTGCTCGACCGCGAAATACCCGGCCTTGCCGAACTGATGCGCGAGCGCGGGCGGAATTCAACCCCGCTCGCAGCGCTCTCGCGGGGCGTCGCAGGCACGCGCGGCCAGGTGCTGTTGGTCAATCTGCCGGGCTCGCCGCGAGGAGCGGTGGAATCGCTCGATGCGATTATGGATGTGCTGCCGCACGCGCTCGAATTGCTTCGCGGAGAGACGGAACACGCCACGGGAGCGCTGCCGGAGTAAGGACTCCCGCTTTCAGCCGCCCAGCCGCTCCAGCGCGCTCCGGTACAGCTCTTCGACTCCCTTTTCGGTCCTCGCTTCCGCAGCGATCCGCAGCAGCGGTTCGGTGTTCGAAGCGCGCAGATGGATCCAGCCCTCGGGCAGCATGAGCTTGAGCCCGTCCGTGCGATCAAGCTCCGCCGAAGGAAAGGCGTCTTCGAGCGCCTGCATGAGCATTCCCAGGCGGCCGTGCTCGTAAGCCAGTTTCCCGGCCTTGCGGTAGTACCGCGGCAGGCGCGAAGCGAGCTCCGACGCGGTGAGTCCCGTCTCGGCCATCCGGTCGAGCAGGAACGCCATCCCCGTGTAGCTGTCGCGGCAGAGGTGAACCGCCGGGAAAATGATGCCGCCGTTCGGCCCCTCCCCTCCGATTGCCGCCTTCGCCGATTCGATACCCTCGACCACGTTGGCCTCGCCGACAGGCGTACGGTGGACGCGCCGCCCGTGCGCGGCCGCAATGTCGTCGATTACGGACGAGGTAGTGAGGTTTACCACCACGTCGCCCGGCACGCGGCCGAGCGCGGCATCGACGGCCAGCGCCAGCACGTCGTCGTTGTCGAGAACGCGCCCGGTTTCATCGGCCACCGCCAGGCGGTCTCCGTCCGGGTCCTGCGCGAAGCCGATGTCGCACTTCTCGCGGCGCACCAGTTCGGCGAGTTCGCCGACCGTATCCGGCCGCGGTTCCGCCACGCGCGGGAACGGTTTCGTCGGGTCCACCGAGATCGCCTTCAGGTCGCATCCCAGCATGTCACGCAGGAAGCGGCAACTCAGCACGGACCCCGCGCCGTTCACTCCGTCCAGGGCCACGCGGAACCGCCGGGCGCGAATCCGTTCGACATTCACGTGCTTGAGCACTCGCTCCAGGTGCAGCCGCGCCGGCGTCTCATACTCGCGCACGATGCCCCGGATTTCCTCGTTGGTCGCCTCCCGGAACTCCCTCTGGTGATACAGGTCGAGCAATTCGCTCCGCTCGTAATGGTTGAAGAACAGGCCGCGCGCGTTGAACAGCTTCAAGGCGTTGTACTCGGAGGGATTGTGCGATGCGGTGATCGCGATGCCGCCGCGCGCGCGTGTCGAAGCGACGAAAACCTGAATCGTGGGCGTAGGCAATACGCCCACATCCACCACCTCGCAGCCCGCCGCCAGCAGCCCGCACTGCACAGCGTGCTGGAGCATCTCCCCGCTCGACCGCGTGTCGCGCCCCACCACCACACGGCCCGAGTTCACGTAAGTGCCGAACGCCTGCGCAAAGGCACAGGCCAGCCCGGGCGTCAGGAATTCGCCCACCACGCCGCGGATGCCCGAAACTCCGATCTTCAATAAATGCTCGCGCGCCATGGCCTAGACAAAGCTCCTCACGTGTTCCATCACGCCGGAAAACAGCGCATGCGGCGGCTCGCCCCGCTGCTCGCAGATGATCCGCACGATCGGCTCGGTCTGGCTCACCCGCACGTGCAGCCAGCGGTCCGGCCAGTCTACGCGGATGCCGTCGAGCATGTTGATGCGCGCTCCGGCGTTGCGCGCGCGCAATTCGGCCATCAACGCCGGCACGCGCTGCGTCACCAGCGGCACTTCTCCCTTGAGCATGCAGTATTTCGGGTAACTCGCGACAATTTCGGAAAGCTTCTGCCCGCGCTCCCGCATCATCGACAGGATCGCCAGCATGGAGGCAATGCCATCGTAGACGAAGCGGAACTGCGGCATCATCACGGCGCCCGTGCCCTCGCCGGCAATCGCCACCTGTTCGGGGCGGTAGCTCGAGAGCGCGTCGATGGCCGCCTGCCTCCCCACCGGCACGCGAATCACCTTCGCGCCGTGCCACGCCGCCACCTCTTCCAGCAGCGCCGTGGACGAGAGATTCGTAATCACCAGCTTGCCCGTAGAGCGCGGCAGCAGGTAATCGGCCAGCATCGGCAGCACCATCTCCTCGGACACCGGACAGCCTTCGTCGGTCGCCATGGCGACGCGGTCGGAATCCACGTCGAACAGGAAGCCGGCGTCTGCGCATAGCGGCTTCATCAACGGCGCCAGTTGCAGCGCCACGTTGCGCGCGTCCGTCAGCGGCTCGTGCGCGAAGGACACGCCCTCGATCTGCTCGTTGATCAGCAGAATGTTGAACCCAAACCGCTCGTTCAGCCTTCGCAGAATGAGCGACGACGTCCCGTTACAGCAATCCACCACCACGCGGAACCGCCGCAGCGCGTCGAAATCGTAGACGGCGGCGAGATCGTCCAGATACGGATCGATCGCGTTCTCCTCCGTGCGCAGCTTGCCGATGCGGTTCCACTCCACGTAGTCGAACTTGCGCAGGTGGTAGATGTCGAGCAGCTCGCCGGCCTCGGCGGTGGAAAGATAAATGCCCTTCGGGCCGAAAAACTTCAGCGCGTTCCACTCCGCGGCGTTGTGGCTGGCCCCGATCGAAACGCCCCCGGCCGCATCCAGCCTGCATATGGCGTGCTGGATCACCGGGGTCGAGACGATGCCCAACGAGATCACGTCATGCCCGCAGGCCATCAACGCGGCGGTCACGCCCTCGTGAATCATCGTGCCGCTGGCGCGCGGATCGCGGCCCACCACCACCGGGCCTTTTTCGAGAAACGTGCCGAACGCCGACGCGAAATCGAGCACGTGCGCCGCCGTCATGCCCGCGCCCACGACGCCGCGCAGGCCGACGTGCGAGATTCTGAGCTGCTTCCGGCCCCTGGTGTTCATAGCATTTTGGCCAACTACTCACTATACCGGAGCGGAGCGGGAAGGGACCGGGGCGGCGAGCCGCGCCCGCACACTGCATCTTTATTGCCAACTACTTGCAATTGCATGTCCAAGTAACAAGTTTTGACATGCCGTGTAACCTTAAGACAATCAAAGCGCATTTTGTTCTTGCTACTCAGTTGCAACTAAGCTATACTCGCTTTCTGCAACTCATTTGCACTTAGAGGAGGTCCTTCCACTTGCGCTACGTTCTGTTTGTTCCTTTGCTCTTTCGCCTGGCCTTCGCGGATCCCGGCGCCGTCCGGGGCATCGCCCTCGACCCAGCCGCCCGCCCCATGCCCGGCGTGCGGCTCGAGCTGAATCCCGGCGGACACACCGTTCGGTCCGGCATCGACGGCACGTTCGTTTTCCCGTCCGTTGCGCCGGGACGTTACACCCTCACCGCCACGAGCCGCGATTTTGAAACCGTCACCATTGAAGACATCAACGTGCCGGACGGCGGCGATGTGCGCATCGAAGTGCCGCTGCGCAACCTGCGGGTGAACCACGTGCAGATCGACGTGATCGGCGATCCGGAAGTGGACTTGATTCAGATTCCCGGCTCCGCCCACTTGATCTCCCACGAGGCGCTGGAGGCAAGTGAGCCGGTCGACGCCAATGAAGTGCTCCGCCAGGCGCCGGGCGTGCATGTGCGCGAGGACTCCGGTCCCGTAGCCATGCGCCTGAACATCGGGATTCGCGGCCTGAATCCCGACCGCAGCCGCACCTTGCTGGTGCTCGAAGACGGCCTGCCCATCGCCCTGGCGCCCTACGGCGAGCCGGAGATGTACTACAGTCCTCCCATCGACCGCATGAGCCGTGTGGAGATTCTGAAAGGTTCCGGCTCCATCATCTACGGCCCCCAGACCATCGGCGGCGTGCTCAACTTCATCACCCCGGACCCGCCGCCCCAGCCGCGCGGCACCGTCGAGGTGACCGGCGGCGGCTACGGCTTTTTCACTGGGCAGGCTTCTTATGGCGGCACGCACGGCAACGCAGGCTGGTATCTGAGCGCGCTGCGCAAGCAGGGCGACGGCTGGCGCGACTTCTACTTCGACATCAACGACGTCACGTCAAAGCTGAACGTAGCGCTCACCCCAAGCCACCGGCTGGGCATCAAGCTCGGCGTCTACGATGAAGGGTCCAACTCCACCTACCTGGGCCTTACGGAGCGGATGTTCCGCACCAATCCCAGCCAGAACCCCGTGCCGGGCGACTTCATGAAAGTGCGGCGCTACTCGGGATCCGTGCTGCACCAGGCCGTACTCTCGCCGCGCGCGCTGCTCTCCAACAGCCTTTTCGGTTACTCCACCACGCGCAACTGGCGCCGCCAGGAGTTCGACCGCGCGCCGCAGCCCGGAGTCGTCTACCGCGAGATTGTGGGTGATCCCAGCATTCCCGGAAATGCGATCTATCTGCGAAACAGCGCCCTCAACAACAATCGCGAATTCGACGTGGCCGGCGTGGAATCGCGCCTCGGCCTGGAGCATCAGGCCTTGGGGCTGCAGCAGCGCCTGGAAGCCGGCGTGCGCTATCTCTACGAACAGCACCGCGACCGCCGCATCGACGGCGCGCACTTCATGGATTCCTCGGGCGTCCTCCGCGATGACGAGATCCGCAATGGCGCCGCCGTTTCCGGTTTCGTACAGAATCGCATCCAGGCGGGCAGCCGTTTGACGATCACCCCGGGGCTGCGGCTGGAGCGCTATAGCTTTGAGCGCCGCATCCTGCGGCAGCCGGTGAACGGCGTCCCTACCTCGGTGAACGTGCGCCGGAGCGACTCGGTCTTCAAGCCCATCCCCGGCGTCGGCGCCTCGGTGCAGGCCGCGGAGAATCTGACAATATTCGCCGGCGTGCACCGCGGATTTGCGCCGCCGCGCGTCAAGGACGCGATCACCCGCGACGGCGTCTCGCTCGAGCTGGACGCCGAGCTGAGCTGGAACTACGAGGTGGGTGCGCGCTGGCGCAAAGGCGGCCTGCGCGCCGAAGCCACCTTCTTCTCGACGGACTTCGAGAACCAGATCATCCCCGCAGCACAGTCCGGCGGGGCTACTACCACTCTGATCAACGCCGGTGAAACCCTGCACCGCGGCGCGGAATTTGAACTCGCAGCCGACTGGGACCGCCTGCTGGGCTTCCACACCGGCTTGCTTACCGAAGTGCGTTACACCTGGCTGGCCGAGGCCAGCTTCAGCTCCGGCATCTACCGCGGCAACCGGCTGCCGTACGCGCCCGAGCACCTGCTGGCGGTGCGCATCGGCTGGCGCCACCGCGGCTACTCCGTGCACCTGGACGGCTCGCGCGTGGGAGACCAGTTCGGAGATAACCTCGAAACCGTTGCCGGCTCGGCCGACGGCACCGTCGGGCTGCTTCCCGCCTATCAGGTGTGGAACCTGACTGCCAGCCGCGAAATCGTCCGCGAGCGCTTCACCCTCCATCCCTACGTGGCGGTGAAAAACCTCGCCGATGCGCGATATATTTCCTCCCGCGCTCCGCTTGGGATCCAACCCGGCATGTTCCGCCAGGTGACCGGGGGGATCAAGCTGCGGTTCTGATAGGGGAAGGGCCGGGGCGCCTTGTGCGCTCCGGCCGCCTTCTCACTATACTGAAGCAGGGGGAGGAGAGCTGAATGAGAACTCTGACAGCCTGCACCCTGCTTTTCGCCGCGGCTTCGTTCTGCCAGGAGGCGTCCGAGGAAACCAGCCGCCCGAGGTTGAAGTCGCGGACGGAAGTGTCCGGGGCGCCGTCCCAACAGCCGTCTCAGCACGTAAAAGACGGCCTGTGGATCGTCCCCGCGGGCACGAAGATCCCGATCCAACTGCGCCAGGCTGTCTCAACCAAGAACGCGCAGCCCGGCGATCCGATCTACGCGCAGACAACGTTCCCGGTGGTCGTCGACGGCGTCATCATGATCCCCGCCGGAACTTACGCCAAGGGCGTCGTTGATTCCGCCAAGCGCGCAGGCCGCATCAAGGGCACCGCGGAGCTTCAGTTTCACATCACGGACCTGATCTTCCCCAACGGCTACGTGCTGAACCTTGCCGCCGCCATCGATCAGGTGCCCGGCAGTCAGAACGCGCGCATGAAAGAGCCGGGCACGGTGCAACAGAATTCGGAGAAGGGCGAAGACATCAGGCGCATCGGCGAAGCGGCGGCAACGGGAGGGCAGATCGGCGGCCTTGCCGGCGCCGCCAGCGGAGGCGTTCGCGGGCTTGGAATCGGCGGGCTTTCGGGAATCGCCGCCGGCAGTTTGATCGCCCTGCTTGCGCGCGGCAGCGACGTGCGCTTCGAGGTGGGCTCGGGCGTTGAAATCTCGCTCAACCACGCGGTCGCGATCGAGGCTGAGAAAGCCTTGCGCGGCGGAATGATGCCGGTGTCCAGTACGCCGTCCCCGGTCATTCCCCCCACGCCAATTGTTACTATCGAACGATGACCTTGCCTCGGAAATCGATCGCCAGGGCGATCTTCACCGACGTGCATTTCTGGATTCCGGCCGGCGTTCTCGTGCTGGGCATCGTTCTGCTCGCAGTTGTCCGGTGAAGCGATGGCGGCCACAGACACGCAGGTGCGGGCGCTCTCCAGCCGTTCCCTGCACACGCTCGGCGTGGCGTCCGGTTTGGCTGCGGGCGCCTGGCTTGGAGTCGCCGAAGCCCCAACCAAACTGGTCACGTTAGGCTTTTCACCTTTCCTGATCTCGCTCGGCATGGTGGCCGGGGTCTTCACCGCCCGCTGGACCCTTCCCGTGATGATCAAAGGAACCGGCTATATCTGGCTCGACCTGCGCGAGAAGCCGCACCTGGTGCTGTGGGCCGTGCTCGCCGGAATGCTCTGGGCGGTCGCCAACACGCTCACGGTTTTCGCCATACGCAACGTCGGTCTCTCGATCGCCTTTCCGCTGTGGAACATCAACAGCCTGGTCGGGCTGTTCTGGGGCTGGCTGCTGTTTAACGAGCTGCGCGGCGCAGGCTTGCGGCAGCGCGTCGAGGTGCTCGGCGGCGCCGCGGCCATTGTGGGCGGCGCCTGCCTGCTCGCCTATGCCACATCGCATCAGGCCGCGCCGGCGCCCGGCAGCGCCGCTGCGCTCGGCATCGTTGCGGCGGTCGGAGCGGGCATCCTGTGGGGCACGATGTACATCCCGTACCGGAAGGCGTACATCAGCGGCATGAATCCGCTTTCCTTCGTTACGGTGTTCACCTTCGGCGAACTTGCCACCGTATTCGTCCTGGCGGCGGCGTTCGACGGCGGTCTCCGGCACGTGGCCGCCGAGCTCGGCAGGGCGCGGCCCGCGCTGTTCTGGCTTTTCCTCGGAGGCTTCTGCTGGGTGCTCGGAGACCTGTTCCAGCAGTACGCGGCCAAGTATGTCGGGATCGGCCGCGGGATTCCGCTCTCCAACACCAACCAGCTCTGGGGACTTGCCTGGGGAGCGCTGTTCTTCGGCGAACTCACCGGGCAGGGATCCACCGCGCAGGCGCTCATTATCGCGGGCTCGCTCATCATGATCGCTGGCGCGGTCGCGATCAGCCTGGCCGAAGCGCCGCAGGCAGAGCAGGTCTCCTGGCGGAAGGTGATCGAGCGGGAATGCAGCCGCTACGGTTTGGATCGCGAACGCGTTGCGGAATCCATGCGGGGCGGCGATCCTCTGGCTGGCGAGCAGACCGGGCACCGCTGGTGGGAATGGCTGATCGCGGCCGCAGCCGTCGGAGTGTTCGTCTGGCTGGCAACCCAGGCGGAAATACCGCCCATCGAGGTCAATCTGGCGTGGGGCGTGGTGCTTGCCGCCGCTTCGCTTGCGCTGCTGATCGCCTGCGGTCTGCTGCTCTGGAAGCGGACACGCTTTTCTTAGATCCTGTCCACCGGCTACGACTTCGAGCCGCAGACTCCTGGAGGACATCCTTTTCTAGACGAGTCCCCAAAAGCGCTTTTCCTAAACCTTGTACCGGTCGTAGTCGAACGGCTCGTTGCAGAGATGGAACTGCGGCTCGCCGGGCAAGGGCAGGTATCCGCTCGGCAGCGGCGTGCGTTCGAAGTCCGTCAGCTTGCGCTCAACCGCGCGCCCGTCCACCCACTCGTAGACGGGGATTTCCCACGGATTGAAGGTATCCGTTAGCCCGCGCTCCTTGGCGATCCTGAACAGGTGAATGTTGCCGGGTTCATGGCCGCCCAGCCAGTGACCGATCACGTCCAGGCGGAACTTGTCCTTCGAAAACATCACCAGGTTCGTCAGGTGCTCCGTGCCCCCGGAGAACAACGTGTTGCCCATGCTCACGATGCCTTCAATCATCGCCAGTCCGGTGTTCAGAACGCTTGCGTTGTCGCAGGTCTTCTGCGCCCAGATTTCCTGGTTCGTGGGGCCGTGGGCCTGGGTCTCCTCCGGACTGCGGTAACGGCTGTAGGTTTTTTTGTGCCGTTCGACAAACTGCCTGATGAGCGTTTCCGCGCGCGGGTTGATGTCGGGCTTCATGAACTCGGGAACGCCTGTCACCATATTCCAACCCGCGCAGAACCGCGTGTACGGCGTCACGGTGAGCCCCTGTTCGTTCTTGACCGAGAGCGTGAGGCACATGGTGTGCGTCTTCCACTTGGCGATGTTCAACATCCAGGTGCGCGGCTCGTTTACCGGCGCATAATGCGGGATGCGCGTGTAAATGACGCCGTCCGGAACCTTGCTCCACGTCACGCCGTCGCCTTCCTGGAATTGCCGCAGGCTGCGCTCGCACTCGTTCATCTTCACGCCGTAGCGGTCGTTGATATCCACCAGCCCGCGGACGTTCCAGGCCTCGCGCCCGTTGGCCTCGATGAAATACATGTCTTTGATCCCCAGTTCCTTCAAGCCGACGATGAGGCCCTCGTAGAACTGCGGATCGGTGCCGGTATGCCAGTCCTGCTCAACGGTGCGGCCGCGGCCGAACACGGTGGTCCAGTTCGGCTTCAAGATCACGCGATGCGTGACCGGCACGCCCGGCGTGTCCATGGGAACAAAGATTTCGCGGGCGAGCTCGATGCCCTCGCGCAGCTTGGCCTGCCTATCCATCATGTGCGGCACGCGCGTGCGGCGGATGAAGACGGCCTTGGGATGGCTCTCGATGAACGGATGCAGCCCGAAATACGGTTTCGGAACGCGCGCCGCGGGAACGAGCGCCGCGCCGAGTAAGAAATCGCGCCTGCTCAGATCCATGTGCGCCTCCTACGAATAGGCGATCACGCCCAGCCGGATCAGTTCCGGAATCAATGTTTCGGTGAACCCTGGACGCCTCTGCGGCTTCAGCTCCAGCGGCGGGCCGTCGGGACGCAGCAGCGTGGCACGGGTGAACGAGCCCCGGATCTGCGCCAGTGCCTGGCGGGTCTCGGTGATCGGCGAGCCGTAGTTGATGACGTGCATCAAAGCCTTGCCGGCGCCGGGCGGAGCGGCCGTGCCCAGCACAATGCCTGCGTGGACGGCCCAGGTCCGAACCGGCCGGCGTTCGGGCGTGATGAGATCCACCACGTCCGAGGCATACGAACTCGGATCGAACACTTCGTCCTTGTAAGCTACGATGCGGCCGCGGCCGAGCGAGTACAATTCTCGGTCCTCCTGTTCCCGCAGGAGCTTCAGGCCGCCGGTTCGCCACCAGGAGCGCTGGCGCGCGTCGTCGATGACCACGGTGCAGCCGGATTCGGCATGCGCCAGGATCCGCCGCCGGGCCTCGCCTTCCGGCGTCGCTATGTTCACCGCGCTCAGCAGCGTGAGCGGCGTTTTTCCGGGAGCGGGCGGGCGCGCGGCCGGCTCCAGCGCCGGCGAGGCGCCATGGCGGTACAGCAGGTTGGCCAGCTCGGCGCACGTCGGGCCCTTTTCGATCAGCGCGGTCACCGCAGGCAGGGCCGACTGCCTGAACAGCGCGGCGTTTTCCCGCAGCCAGCGGGCAGTGCGCCCGAGCCGCCTCCACGCCGCCAGCGCGCGCTCGTCGGAACGCAGCAGCGCTTCGCGGTAGCGCGGCTCGACCGCCAAGACGTAGTTTCCACCGTACGCCCATGCATCGATCAGCGCGACCTCGAGCGTTTCGAAAGGAACCGACCGCCCCGCCCGCAAACCGGCGCTTTCGTCGGGCAAATATCCGAGCACTGCCGGACGCCGGGGATACAGCGCGCGCAGGTACCGCACCAGGTAGCCATTGGCATTGATCCAGGGCTTTTGAGTCGCGGTGGCGATCACCTCGTCTCCATCGCGGCTGACGCCCGGCCACATGCCCTCGGTCAGGATCACCGGCGCCCCGTCCGGCGCCTCGTCGAGTTGTTCCAGGGAAGCGAATCGGAAATCGGCCAGCGATGCCAGCTTCAGGCCGGCCTGTGTGCAGGCGCGCTCAAAGGCTTCATCGCGCGAAGCCGCCAAAACGGCCGTGGCCCCGCTTTCGGCGATGAGCGGCACATGCCTGGGGTCGGCCGTATCCCACCTGAGAACCACGTCGCGATCCAGATCGATGGCCATGGCCGTCCGCGCCCTGATTCTATCTCAATTCGCACCGCTGTGCCCGATTTATTTTGGGGTATGCCGGCGCATAAGTCTTCCGCGCTCATGAAGCGCTTCGGGCTTGAAATTTACACCCGTATACAGCAACATATACAGGCGGTCCGGCGCAGGCGGCCATGCCGGCCCGTTACGGCATTGCCGCCGCGTAGGAGGCCCGCCCGGTTGCGCCTATGCGCACTTCATACCTTGTTTGCTACGACATCGCAGACGAAAAGCGCCTGCGGCGGGTGTTCAAGACCATGCGCGGCTTCGGCGACCATCTTCAATACTCGGTCTTCGAGTGCCAGTTCACGAACATGGACCTGGTGCGATGCAAAGCCGCGCTGGCCGAAATCATCAATCACGAGGAAGACCAGGTGCTGTTCGTCAATCTTGGTCCTGCGGAGGGCCGCGGCGACCGTGTAATCACCGCCCTCGGGAAACCATACACCGTTGTCGACGCGCCCTGCATAGTGGTGTGAAGATATGAGCGCCGTTCCCAGTCCGCTGGAAGAAGTAGCCCGCCGGATGCTGCCGGACTACTTACCGGCTCGCATGGTGAATGAGTATGTTTACTGTCCCCGCCTGTTCTACTACGAATGGGTGGAAGGAGTGTTCTGCGACAACGCCGACACGATCGAGGGCAAATACCAGCATCGCCGCGTGGATAAAGGAAGCGGCGAGATGCCTGAGCCAGCCGGGGAGGCAACGGACTTACAATGCCGGTCCGTTACGCTGGCGAGCGAGCGCCTGCGAGTAATTGCCAAAATGGACCTCCTCGACGTGGAAGGAGGAGTTGTTACTCCGGTGGACTACAAACACGGCGCGCCGCGGCAAGGAAAAGAGGGGCTGGAGCTGTGGCCGGCCGACCGCATCCAACTGGCCGTTCAGGGCCTCATCCTGCGCGAGAACGGGTACGATAGCCGCGAAGGAATCGTGTATTACATGAAAACACGCCAGCGGGTTCGCGTGCCGTTCGACGCCGCTTTAATGGAGGAGGTGGAGAGGGCCGTTGAGCAAGCGTGGGAGTTAGCGCGTTCGGGCGTGATTCCGGAGCCGCTGGAAGACTCCCCGAAATGTCCGGGGTGTTCGCTGGTGGGAATCTGCCTGCCGGACGAGACGTGGTTTTCGCGGCGGCGCGACGGCAAAGAGCCCCTTCAATTAGACCTGTTCGCACAAGAAGAAACGCCCAGAAAACCGGCGGCGATTGAAGTCCGGCAGATGATTACTCCGCGGCAGGATTTGCGCCCCCTGTACTTGAATACACAGGGCATGCGCGTCGGGAAATCGGGCGACGTCCTTCAGATTCGCGAGAAAGAAGTGCTGCGGCAGGAGGTGAGGCTCGGCGAAATCTGCCAGGTGAATCTGATGGGAAACGTTCAGATCTCGACGCAGGCGGTGCAGGCGCTATGCGAGGCCGGCATTCCGGTCTGCTATTTTTCGCAAGGCGGCTGGTTTTACGGGATTACAACGGGGCTCAATACCAAGAACGTATTCACCAGGCGCGTGCAATTCCGGTTGGCGGAACAGGAGTGGTTTGCCGTCCCGTTAGCCGGAGCGCTGGTCGCGGGCAAGATCCGGAACCAGCGTACGATGTTACAGCGCAATCATATTGAACCGGACGCGGAGACGCTGGCGGGACTGAAGCGGCTGGCCGAGGCGGCGGAGAGGGCAACCAGTCTGGAGCAACTGCTCGGCATAGAGGGCTCGGCGGCCCGATTGTATTTCGGCGCTTTCGGCGGAATGATTAAGGTGGAAAGCGCCGGGGAACCGGAGTTCAGCTTCGACTTCGAAGGGCGCAACCGCAGGCCGCCGCGCGACGCGGTGAACGCGCTGCTCTCGCTGGCATACAGCCTTCTGACGAAGGATCTGACGGTGACATGCTACGCAGTGGGCTTTGATCCTTACATCGGGTTCTATCATCAGCCACGGTTCGGGCGTCCGGCGCTGGCGCTGGATTTGATGGAGCCGTTCCGGCCGCTGATTGCGGATTCGGCGGTGCTGTCGGCGATCAACATGCGGATGGTGACGCCGTCGGACATAGTAAGAGCGGGACCTGGGGTAGCACTGACTCCGAACGGGCGGAAGGGCTTTTTCCGGGCGTACGAATTGCGGATGGATTCGCTGGTGACGCACCCGCTGTTCGGGTACCGGGTGAGTTACCGGCGGCTGCTGGAGATCCAGGCGCGGCTGCTCGCGAGATACCTGGATGGAGAGATTCCGGAGTACCCAGTATTTGTGACGCGATGATGAGTGCGAGCAGCGGGGTGATAATCGGAGTGCGGGAGCCGCTCGAATGTTGTAAAGTTGTGATCTCAGGCAGGTTGTTGGAACCGGAGTTAGGAAGGCTGGCGCGTGCCCTCCGGATGGACCGGACCGCTCGCAAGTCTGGCCGCAGGTCTTTGAAAAGGTGGGGATTGCAGGCGAGCTATTTCCGCGGTTGATCAACCGCGGCCCCATTGAAGCTACGTTTCTCCCGCTCCCTCCGACGTCGGTTGCTGATTTCCGCGGTTGATCAACCGCGGCCCCATTGAAGCGATTCAATCACTTACGAGAATGACCGCCTGCTTTCATTTCCGCGGTTGATCAACC
>JAKOTR010000065.1 GCA_029776225.1 Acidobacteriota bacterium
GGGGTCAGCGCTATCGAGAAATTTTTCGCGGATTCCGCGGTCTCGCTGAACCCCGCCCGCGCGCGGTTCAGCATCGACACCAGACCGGCCAGGCCGTCCGCCACCACCTGGATCACGGGCGCAACATCCGCGTACAGTCCAGCAGCAAAACTCCGAACGCTGGCCCATAGCGTAGTGAGTGAATCGTTTGCGGCCTCCACCCGCTGCGCGGTCAGGTCGTTGAATGCTAGGCCAAGCCGGTCCACGCTCTCGCGCGCCTGGTCCATGCCGGTCGCAAGCTCCACGAGCTGGATGCCGCTCCTGCCGAACAAACTGGTTGCTGCCGCTGCGCGTTGCACCGGATCGAGGATTGCCTGCAGCGCGGATAAAATTCTGTACAGGCTGCCCTCCATGTCGTCAGCGTCGATGTCCGCCATAGACAGGCCCAGCGCGCGCAGGCCATCGAGAGCCTGCGCGCTTCCCTGGCCGAGTCGCGCAAGCAGGCGACCCATCGCAACGCTCGCCTGCTCCACGCTGACGCTGCTGTATTCGGCCGCAAGCGCAAGCCGCTGGAACTCGCCCGTGGCCATGCCGAGCCGGCGCGCGGACTTCGCCATCTCGTCCAGGTACTGACCGGCCTGGTATATGGCCCGGACCGCCGTGCCCGCGCCCAGCGCAGCGAACGCGGTCTTGAGCAGACCCATCGTCCCTGTCAGCGAGCGGGTCGATGCCTCCAGCCGGCCGAGCGCGCCCTGGGCCTGAGCCATGCCTGCACGCAGGCTCGAGATATCGCTAAGAATGCGGACGCTTATGTCTGCGAACTCGGGCATATCAGGAATTTTCTCTCGATTTCAGAGCCTCGATCAGGCTCTGCGCCTGACGGTACACGCGCTCCTCAGTGCTGTAGCCCTCGACCCACGCGGGCATGCAGTCCGCCGGGCTCACGCGAGCCCCGCCCGCGGCCAGCACGGCTGAGGAGATCAGCGCCTGCAGCACGTCCAGGTGCTCAGGTCCCGCAGGCCTGTGCGCCAGGTATCGCTCCAGCCGCATCACGTCGCGCGCGCTCATAGACTCGATCTCCGACGGCGTCCTGCGCAAAATCACGGCGAGCCTGCAGACCCGTCGTTCTGTCTCATCGTAGGGTCCAGCGCGGCGCTCTCCATGGCCTGCTGGAACGCCGCAAGCACATCCCGCGCGGACATGTCCGCGACAGCCTCGGGCGTGGTCTGCATGGCCCACGCGGCGAGGATGGAGATGCGTTCATATTCATCCGCCGCGCGCTGGACCTGCACGAAAACCTTCCAGGGTATATCAGGAAAATTTTCTCTATTCATAAAGCCTCCATCATACTTAGCCTTACCCGGTACGTGTCCCGGGACCGTCCGATGATCTCAGCTTCCGTTAGAACGACCGCTCTGGCGGAATTCCCATACGCAGGCCCGCTCACGCGCAGCGTGGCGGGCTGCGTAATGTCCGGAACCACCACGCCCATATACTCGATCTCCCACTCACGCACCAACGTGCCCAACAGCGGGGTCTGGCGCGATCCGCTCAACGTCAGCCTCAGCGGCTGAGCCTCGCTGTACCGCCGCAGGCTCGAGCGCACGCTGGTAGGGTAGATCACATACGTGCTGGACACGTCGCGCGCGCTCATAGAGGCGATGGTAATGATGATCGACGTCGGCGTGGCGTCCGGTACTGAGCCCAGGTAGGTGGTCATACAAGGAAATCCTTATCGAGAAAAAGTTCTCGATTACGACTCCTCAAGCTCAAACGTGGCCGTGTTTTTCCATGCGCCGCGAGCAGTGCCTTCCTGGCTGAACGACATCAGACGCGCACTGGTCAGCCCTATCGTGGAACTGCCTGCAGAGACGGTGACGGTGTATGAGTTCCCGACACTGAGATCCGGCCCGCCAGGCCCGAACCAGGATACGGTCAGCTTCCGCGTGTTCGTCGTCAGAAACCGCTGTAACTTGTGATCATGCATATGCGCCGCGGTCTCG
>JAKOTR010000092.1 GCA_029776225.1 Acidobacteriota bacterium
AAGGCCAAGGACGCTTGGGACGCGCTGGCCACCGGGTTGATCGAAGCCGGCTTTGTGATTACCGCAAGCTGGCCCGTGCACACCGAGGCCGAAGGCAGTCTGCACATCCGCGAGAAGTCGGCGGCGAAGTCGACCATCTTTCTGGTTTGCCGGCTGCGCGAAGGCTCCGCCGATCGCGAGCCTGCGTTCTGGGAGGACGTCGAGCCGGAGGTGCGCGGCACGGTCCGCGGCAAAGTGCGCGAGTTTCAGGAAGCCGGGCTGGCGGGCATTGATCTCTATCTGGCCTGTTTTGGTCCGGCGCTCGAGATCTTTTCGCGCAACTGGCCGCTCACGCGGGGCACGGCACGGCAGCAGCCCAAGGGATACCAGAACGATCTGTTCGGCCCCTGGGATCCCTACCGGGTGACGCCCGAAGACGCGCTCGAAGCCGCGCGGCGCGAGGTGAAGCAGTGGCGCATGGAGCAGTTGGCCACCGTCAAGCGCCAGCACCATCTGGATGCGCTGACCGAATGGTACGTGCTGGCCTGGGATGCCTTCCGCGCGCCGAAGTTTCCCGCCGATGAAGCGCTGAAACTAGCGCGCGTGGTGGGTCTCGATTTCGACCAGGAAGTGAAGAACGTGGCCTGCGCGGTTTCGGGCGACGACGTCACGCTCTGGGACAGCCAGATGCGCCTGACCAAGGGCAAGCTCACCACTGGGCCGCAAGCGCCCATGCTCGACCGGCTGCACGAAGCCGCCTACACGGTGCGGTTCCAGAATACGGAGGCGGCGCGGAACCGGCTGGATTCGCTGCGCCTGCTGGACGATCCGACGTTGATGACCGCGCTGGAGGCGATGCTGAACGTGCTGCCGCCCGTGGTTCCTCGCGGCAAGAAGAAACCGGACCCCACGCTCGAAGGCGCGGCGAGCGATTTTGAAGCGCTCGAGAAGCTGCGGCGGCTGGCGTTTTCTGAAAAGGTGCCCGAGCCGAAGCGTCCAGAACAAATCGAACTGGAGCTTGAAGAGTCCGATGCCGCTGTTGACTGAGACGAAGTGGAAGTTCCGCTATTCGCACGAGGACGGCGACCTGGTGGAGCTGTTCTACAATCCGGCGCTGGCCTGCGCGGTGGAGTACTGCCGGACGACGGGTTACTTTTCGGCCGACGCGCTGGCGCTGGCGGCCCGCGGATTGGCCGGGCTGTTCGCCAATGAAGGGCGAATGCGGCTGGTGGTGGGCTGCACGCT
Source organism: Acidobacteriota bacterium (assembly GCA_029776225.1). GTDB lineage: Bacteria > Acidobacteriota > Terriglobia > Bryobacterales > Bryobacteraceae > Fen-330. The sequence continues at coordinate 1,225 of JAKOTR010000092.1, forward strand.
CGACCCGGATGAGCGCGACGCGATTGAAGCGGGCTACGATTTGCGGGACCAGATGGAACAGCGGCTTGCCGCAGCCGACCTGACGCCGCCCGATGAGCATGCCCGGCAAGGCCTCGAGCTGCTGGCCTGGATGGTGGCCAACGGCTATCTCGACGTGAAAGTGGCCGTGCCCGTGGACGCCGAGGGACGGCCCGCGCGCGTGCCGGGCATCTACCACGCCAAGTTCGGCATCATCGCCGATGCGGAAGGCAACACGCTGACGTTCTCCGGCAGCATCAACGAAACCGCCGGCGGCTGGAAGAACAACTGCGAAAGTTTCCATGTCCACTGCGCCTGGCTGAGTGATACCGAAAAGGCGCACGCGGACGAGGAACTGGAAGCTTTTGCCAAGCTGTGGGAGAACCGTTCGCCCGGCGCGCGCGTATTCGACTTTCCCGAAGCTGCCAGGAAGAAGCTGCTCGAATATTTGCCCAAGGAGGATCGTCCGGTGACGCCGCCGCTGCCGCCCCGGCGGCAGGAGGAAGCGGCCCTGGCCTACCGCCTGACGGATGAGGAGTTCCGGCGCTGCGTGTGGACGTTCGTAAAGGTCGCGCCGGAACTGCCGCACGGCATACGGATGGGCGAAGTGACCAGCGCCGTCTCGCCCTGGCCGCACCAGGTCCGGACATACGTGCGTTTCCTGCAGCAGTGGCCTTGCCGGCTGTTGATCGCTGATGAGGTCGGGCTGGGCAAAACGATCACCGCGGGATTGATCCTGCGCCAAGCGCTGCTCTCCGGCAAGGCGAAACGAATCCTGATCCTGACGCCCAAGAGCGTCCAGATCCAGTGGCAGAACGAGCTTTATGAGAAGTTCAACCTGAACGTGCCGATCTATGACGGCGCAACGCTGCGCTGGCGGCCGGCCTACGGCTGGAGCGGGCCGCTGGAACGGGCCGTCGGACGGGACGCATGGCAGAAAGAACCAGTGGTTCTGGCCTCGAGCTTCCTCATGCGGCGCAAGGACCGGGTGCGGGAGCTGCTTGAGGCCGAGCCTTGGGACTTGGTGTTGCTGGATGAGGCGCACCATGCCCGGCGGCGCGGAGCGGGCACGGAACAGGAGAAGGGGCCGAACGCGCTGTTGAGCGTGATGCGGGAATTGGCGCGCCGCTGCCAGAGCTTGCTGCTGCTGACGGCCACGCCCATGCAGGTGCATCCGGTAGAGATCTGGGACCTGATGGATTTGCTCGGGCTCCCGCCCAAGTGGGCAGCCGAACCGCACGCGTTCCTTAAGTATTTTTCCTGGGCGAGCGGTAATCCGTCGCCAGAGACGCTGGATTTGTTGACGGCGTGGTTCCGCGATTGTGAGGCGTACTTCGGGCCTCTGACGGACGACGAGATCGCGGCGTTGACGCCGGGAATCTCCTCCATCAAGCGGACGAAGGTGATGCGGGCGTTGCGGGACACGGCGCAAGCGCCTCGGCGGATGCTCGATCCCGAGTCGCGGCGGGCTCTGCTCGACGTGCTGAAGGCTTGCTCGCCGTTGCGCTGGCGGATGGTAAGGCATACCCGCGAGCTGCTGCGCTCTTACCGTCGTGCAGGCAAGCTGGACTTGCCCATCGCTGAGCGTGACGTGAAGGATATCCCGGTGGAGATGACAGCGGCCGAAAGCGCCCTCTACGCGCAAGTGGAGGACTACATCTCGGAGACCTATTCGAAGGCGGCGTCGGACAAGCGCACTGCCATCGGCTTCGTGATGACGGTGTACCGGCGGCGTTTGGCCAGCAGCTTCGAGGCGCTGAAGCGCACTCTCAACGCTCGCCTGGAGAAGTTGGGCCTGAGTGAGGAAGACGTTTCGCTCGACGAGGCGGCCGACGAGGTGATGGCGCCTGAGGAAGCGGCCGAGCTGGCCGCTTCGGCGGCCGAGTTGGAGGAGCGCGACCGGATTCTTAACCTGTTGCGTGCGATTGCGAAGCTGAATACCGACACCAAGGCGCGCCGGCTGCACGCCGAGCTGGTCAGCGTATTCACGTCGGATTCGGAATCCGCGATCGTGTTCACCCAGTACACCGACACGATGGAATATCTTCGCGACTTCCTGGCGCGCGAGATGCCGGACGTGCCGGTAGCGAGCTACTCGGGTTCTGGCGGCGCATGGCGCGACGGCTCGGGCCGCTGGATCACATGCAGCAAAGAAGAAATCAAACGCCGGCTCAAGACCGGGCGGGTGCGCCTGCTGGTGTGCTCGGATGCAGCCGGAGAGGGTCTGAATCTTCAGGCTGCCGGAGTGCTGGCCAACTACGATCTGCCCTGGAACCCGATGAAAGTGGAGCAGCGCATCGGGCGCATCGACCGGCTGGGGCAGCAACGGCCGCAGGTGAAGATCCTGAATTTCGCCTACAAGGATACGGTGGAGGCGGACGTCTACTTCGCTGTCGGCGAACGCATTCAGCTTTTCCAGGGCATTGTGGGCAGGCTTCAGCCGATTCTTTCGAAGCTGCCGCGGCGGTTTGAGGAAGTGACGCTGACCAGCCGCGAGGCGCGGGAGGCTGCGCGGCAGCGTTTCCTCGCTGAGATCGAGCAGGAGGTGACGTCGGCGGCTGAGGCGCCGCTGGATCTTGACATCGTGGCACGCGAGGATCTGGCTGTGCCGCCATTGCCCGAGCCGCCGTATGACCTCGCGAAACTGGACCACCTGATGGGTCTCGATACGAGCCATCCAGTCGGCTTGGAGTGGCGGCCGCTGGATGTGCGAACGTATGCCGCCCGCCTTCCGGGTATGCAGGAACCGGTGCGGGTGACGACCGCGGCTGAAGTGTTCGAGGAGTGTGGCGACAGCCATCAGTTCTTCTCGCCCGGTGGGCCGTTGTTCGAGGAAGTTCAGCGCGCCGCTGCCGGAGCGCTATCGAAAGAGCCGCAACCGGGCATCTGCTGGCTATTGCGGGACCAGAGCGGCAAGCCGGCCACGTTTGTGGTGAACACTGCCGCCGGCTTCTGCCGTGCAGACACGCTGGACGCGCTCATGGTCCTCCTGGAACGCCCCGGAGTCCCCGCACCGTTTCCAGAGGGCGACTGGCCGGGGTATGAGGCATTCCTAATCTCATGATTTTGCGAGGGTTCGGTATCGCTGCAAGCAGCAAGCTGATATGATTGAAGGGGGTATGGCACGCTGACTCGATACGTTATGGCTGGCCAGGGACTCACATCCGAGCCGCTACCCGATTCACCCAGGGTGGTTTATGCCAAGAACCCGTTGGTGGAGGTTATCTGCCAAGTCCGTTTCCCTCCGATTCTGAAGATCGCCGCTGAACCGCCTGCGGAGTTTCAGGAGAAGATTCGAGCCGAGTATCCGCTCCTTACAGAGAAGCAGCCCGATAGCATCGAATTGCCGCCGGGACTGCCGCCAGTTGTTGCACAGGTGATCCGGAGCTCGCTGCCGAAGGGAAAGCTGGCAGGGTACGAGTTTACCTCGGCCGATGAGAAGTGGAAGGTGACCTTGACGCGGGACTTTCTGGCGCTGAGCACATCCGCGTATCGCCGATGGGAGGACTTTCGGAAGCACTTGGAGCGCCCCGTAAAGGCGCTCGTTGAGGTGTACGCTCCTGCATTTTTCACGCGCATCGGGTTACGGTATCAGGATCTGATACGGCGCTCCACGTTGAACCTTGCGCCGGATACGAAATGGAGCGACCTGTTAAAACCGCCTGTTGCCGGCGTGCTGGCGGAATCGGAACTGGCTGTAGCTGTCGAAGAAATGTCCGGTTTGGTTCTGATCGGATTTCCGTATTTCAAGGGTAAAGTCCGGGTGAATTACGGCGTCGTGGAAGCGGCTGATTCAGATGAGCGCTGCTTCCTGATCGACAGCGACTTCTACACTGAAGAGAGGACGAACATAGGCGATGTCCACGACATCCTTGGTTACTTCAACAGGCAATCTGGCAGGCTTTTCCGCTGGTGTATCCAGGATCGGCTGCATGAAGCCATGGAGCCTGTCCCTGTCGAAGCCGCGGCTTGAGACGATCGGCGGCGACCCCGTCCTCACGGTAGGCTGGCGGCGCCAGTCCTCTGAAGGCGACCTGCATCACTTGTACGCCTACAGGTTCACTGATCCATTTGATGTGACCTCCACCGCGCCAATCTATTCGCGACTGTTCGGGCATCTGATTCTGGATGAGATTCCAGACTTGGCGCTGCCCGAGGTGCTCGAGCTGTTGGCCAACGCCTGGATCTTCCACCAGCCAGGGCCTCCCCAAATCGAAGCTCCCAAAGTCCGCTCTATTAGGGGAAAGGTGACGAAGCGGTACGAGCGTCCTGCCTACTCCCTCGTTGAAGAGGAGTAATCGGCCGAATGTTCACGCGCTCGCCGGAGTCGGGCGCATTCCGTCAGGGAGAAATTCTGTCGGATGTGGTTCAGGTCCACATCAGCCTCGACAGTGTGAATCCCCAAGCCGAGGAAATCGCGCTAGAAGAGAAAATTCACCCGCAAGCGATTATTCTGACCCAGGACTGCGATCTGGACTGGGATTTCAAAGCAAGAGATCAGGACGAGGAGGGGAACCAGCTCCAGTTGAAGCTGGTGCCGAACATTCTGCTATGCGAGATGATCCCGGCCGAGACGCTGCGCGGCCAGATGCGAGATGCCGGCGTTGGAGGGTCCGATCTCTGGAAGCGAATCGTCGGAAATAGGGACGAGCGGTACCACTCGTTCCCGCAATTGCCGCCTGAGGCGGACCTGTCAGCGGAAGGGCTGCCTGCACTGGTGGTGGATTTTAAGCGCGTCTTCACAGTGCCGACTGACGAGCTGTACACCCGGCTGCGGTTCGGCATGCGTCGGCGCTCGATCCTGCTGGGTCCATACCTCCAGCATTTCAGCGCGCGTTTTGGATATTACTGCCTCCGGGTGGCGCTGCCCGAAATCCTGCCGGCATCGGGATAGAATGTTCCGTCGGACACCGAGGAGATGGGCATCCAAGTCGCAGTTAGGCAAGACGAAATCACCGACCTGGTGACGAGAATCCGCGCCGCCATCCGCGAGGAGCTCAATGTATCATCCCGCGGCCTGCCTTTCCGGGCCTGGGATATCAGCCGGGCAGGCGCGGTGCTTCACATGACGCTGACGCCCGAGGGCAGGAATTCAGTCCTGGATGAGACTCTGGAAGAGGGCCGCATAGGGTGGGAAGGGGAGACGACGGGCTCCGCTGAAGTTATCTCCGTTCTGCCCGCTCTGTCGGTTGTCAACGCATGCCTGACCACAGGGCAGCCTCCTAAAGAGGGTTCGCTGGTCTATATAAATCCTCCCCGGTACCTCGAGGCACTGCTCTCGCTATGGGAAGACGGTACACGCGCGGCCGAAATCGCTCAGTGGATCTTCGACCTGGGCAACAACCGAATAGTCTGGGACAAGAAGGTTCCGTTCTCTGTCTTCAATGGCCTGCGGCCCGCGCAAGAGCGGTCGTTCAGCCTCGTCAGATGGAAGACGAGCTTTCTGTGGGGGCCGCCGGGCACCGGAAAGACGCACACGCTCGGCCGGCTGTTGGCGTCGTACCTCGTCCATCATCCCACTGATCGGGTCCTGCTACTCTCATCGACGAACGTCGCCGTGGACCTGGCCATCCTTGCAGTGGACGATGCGATCAAGGATCTCAAGCCCGCGACGCGACCAGTCCTCTATCGATTCGGGTCCCGGCTCGATCCGAAGAGGTTCCAAGATCGAAAGCACCTTACGCCGCTCAGAAACCGACAACTGGTCGACCAGCTTCGGCAGCACTACGAGACTATTCCAGATCCCGCCGAAGCAGAGCTTTACCGAAAGTGGAAACAAGAGCGCGATCGGTTGCGCGATGCGATTCGGAAAGAGAACCTCGAATTCCTCTCGAAGGCTCGTTTGGCTGCGATGACGACCACGCTCGCAGCGTACGACTTCGCGAACCTGGGGAAGTTCGACCTGGTTGTTTTTGATGAGGCCAGCCAAGTCGGAAAGGCCCAAGCCGCGACTTTCGCACTGCTCGGCAAGAGAGTCCTGTTTGCTGGCGATCCCCAGCAACTGGCGCCAATCGCCCAAGCGGCGAGTCCGGATGTGAACACGTGGCTTGGGCAGTCCCCGTTTGAGTGGACATCTCGATCTTCCCTGAAGAACGCGACATGCATGTTGGATGAGCAGTGGCGGATGGCGCCTCCGATTTCGAATGCCGTCAGCAATTTGTTTTACGGCTCGAGATTGCGCGTGGCCGATCCGCTCAGTCGTGATGAGGTGTGGATTCGTGGCCGCAGTGCGATGCCAAGCCGACTGCTTGGCACACAGAACGTCGTCTTGGTCGACGCATGCGCCGGAGCGAGAGCCGCGGCTCGGTTCCGTGGTTACGAGTGCGAAGAGTCCGCTCTCCTCGTAGCTGCGTTGGTTGTTGATCATGTTCTGAGTTGGTCGATAGCGGACGTCCGAGAGGACATCATCGTCCTCACTCCATACCGTGCGCAGCGAAGAAGAATCGAAGCGGAACTGACGACAGTCAACGCCCCGGCCTCAACCGCTTCCACTGTCCACCGCGCACAGGGTTCCGAAAGGCGAATCGTCATCTTCGACCCTGTATGCCCGACGGCCGACTTCGTTGCAGGCGAGGAAGGCATGCGATTGGTGAACGTGGCATTCAGCCGGGCGCAGTGCCGCTTGATCGTAATGCTGCAGCGAGGATGGGAACAGCACCCAGCATTGTCCTTCCTGGCGAAACAGCATCCACCCATGGTTCTCAACCGGGATCGGGTGGATGAACTGCTGCTAACGAAGCTCCCGGGGCCCCGTCCCACAAGACCGGCATCCGTTCCGATCAGTGGAGATGGTTCGCCGAAGGCCAAGCCCAAGTCGATACAGTTATCGACCTTTGAAGAATTCGTGGCAGGGTTGCGAGAGCGGGTGCCAAGTGGCGCTTCGATGATGGTCGCACGTCAAGCCGCGCAGCAATTGCGCGACAAGGCCAGATTCCGCAAACTGACGTTCGCGGAGGTCGACGCGGCGATTGACATGGTACGCAAAGGCTGACTACTTGTATGGTGCAAAGGCGATCGGCCCGAACGCGTGCCAAACCGGATCACGTCTCGGTTGATTAGGTAGCCGGTGCTTCTCCCCTTGTATAGGAAACCCTAATTTGTCTTCGTGCTGCACGGAATCACAAGGGCGGGTACAACCGCGCGTGCGCGCGAGGCACGTGGAATTCCACAATCCGAATCGCAGGGGGTCTTGGAGTCTTTCTGGAGTCCATATCGCCCCTTGGTGGCGTTTTGGCGTCCAAATCCTTCGCGTCTAAGTCTTTTGTTTTCAGTACACGATGCTCGTAAGCTATTGATAAATTTTGCTTGGGGTGCAAGAGGTCCCGGGTTCAAATCCCGGCGGCCCGACCAGCCTAACTGACTAATCCATTTGGACTTACGGCTTTAGCGGCTTGCTCGTTTGTGCCATTTTGTGCCCCGGGCTTCCGTTCAGACTTTTCCGCCATCAGCTTGTCCCAGGTGGCGGCTACGTCCTGGTCCGTGTCCGGGATGGCGTGCGCATAAATCTTGGCCGTGGTGTAGGTGTCCCGATGGCCGAGGCGCTTGGAAACGTTCGGTATCGGCACGCCCGCGCGGATCAGGGTCGAAGCGTGCGTGTGGCGCAGGCTGTGGAGACCTACACCTGAAAGACCGGCCTTCTTCGCCAGCCTGACGGCGGCGCGGCTGATGCTGGAGGGCAGCAGGTAATTGCCCGCCGGATCGGCAAAGATCAGGTCGAGGTCCGTCCGGTAGTCCGGGCCGAACAGCGCGCGGTCTTCCTCCTGCGCTTCACGGTGGAGCTTCAGGTACTCCATCAGCGACGGCGGAACCGACACGACGCGGACCTGCCTCGTCTTCGTTGGCTTGATACCGAGCTCGCCCTTCACCTGATAGAGCGAACGCTCGATCCTGAGGCGGTTCGCGTCCCAATCGAGATCGGACCAGCGGCTAGCGAGAAGTTCTCCGCGACGGGCACCGATGGCGGCGGCGAGCCGGATCAGCAAGTCAACCCACGTACCCGCGGCGGCCGCTTGGTACGCGGCGAGTTGATCGGGAGTCAGTGCAACCGCTTCCTTCTGATCGAGACGCGGCAGGTCGCATCCATCGGCCGGGTTGAACGGGATCAGCTTCGTCTTGACGGCGCGTTTCAGTGCGACGTGGACTACGTTGTGGACCTCACGGACGGTCTTTGCGGACAGCGTTTCGGCCAGCTTGACGTAGAGGTCATCCAGCATGAAGGTGGTCAGATCCTTCAACGGGACAGTTCCGAGGACGCGTGTTGCATGGGCGGCGAGAGAGGCATATCTTTCGGCGGTCTTGGGCGCCAGCGGCTTCGCCTTCGCGTGGTAGGGCAACCACTGTTCCATGTACTCCTTCAGAGTGGCGACGCTATTGACGCGACCGAGGCGCCGCTCCTCCATGGCCTTGCGCATCGCATCGTAAGCTTCGCGTTCCAGCCGGAAACCGCTTTCCGATATGCGGATGCGCTTCCCGTTTTCATCCCTG
>JAKOTR010000100.1 GCA_029776225.1 Acidobacteriota bacterium
CAGGGCCAGGTCGGCGCACACCGTTGCAACGCTTCGCCGCCCCTGGCCGGCCTCGCCGCGGGGATACCTCGCGGCGCTCTCGGCGATTTTCCGCAGGTCCTTGTCGTCCAGCGGCGGCTCGCACCGTTTGTCGTTCTCTTCTCTCAGGCGCGCGAGGATCTCGTCCTCCTCTAGCCCCTTCTGTCCGCGCAGGAAGCACGCCCACTCGAACAGGGTGGTGTCGCGCGCCCCTTTCAGTATCTTGTCCGGCAGCGTCGCGCTGCCCTGAGGAGCCTTGCAGTCGCGGCGCTGCTGCTGGTTCGCATCAACCAGGGCCAGCACCCAGGCCGGCAACGGCGCGAGTTCGCGCTCCCACGGCGCACAGCCCTCGCCCCACTGGTAGACACCACCGCTGGCGTGCAGCGACGGAGCCGCAACGATCAAAGAGCCTTCGCCTTGCAGGTCGAGGCCAGGGCCTAGGGCAGCGCCGTTGTTGTTCTTCTTCACGGGCCGGCCCGGTGCGGCGAAGAGGAAGTGAACGCCGCCGCCGCCAGTCAGCGCCGTCACCGTGTTCGGCAAAGCCCCGTACTCGCTTTGCAGCTTGTCGAGTGTCTCGCCGCCTCTATTCCGGGGATCCACGTCGATGGCGATCACGCCCGAAGCCTGGCCCATGAGAAGCCCCACGTTCGCCTTGGGCCACTGCTCCCACCAGGCGCGGATCTGGTCGGGGTCAGCGCTGGCGTTGCGCTGCCAGGCCTGGATCCTGGGGTGCTTGCCCGCCGCGCCGCAGTTCGCCTTGCCGCAGGTGCAGCCACCGCTTGGCAGTGGCGAGTGAAGGGGAATCACGCGCCAGCCCCTCTCGGCATAGGCCAGCGCTGCCTCAAGGCACGTCGTTGACGGGTCCTCGCCGGCCATGTTATAATGGGGCTGGTGCTCAGTGTTGTTGCTCATCTTCTGTTCCTTTCGCGCCCCGTTGCTGAGCGGGGCGTTTCGCTCACGTGATTCTAAATCGCGGTGCATCAGTCTCTCTCCTTCTTGGCGTAGGCCGCCCGCAGTCGCACTGCCCACTCGGCGTACTCGCCAGCTAGGGTAGCAGGGTCCTCGCCGCACAACTCAGCAGCCTCCAGGATGCGCGCGGGCAGGCTGCTCGTCAGGCCGTTCTCGGCGCGTAGCAGCGTCGGGTACGGGCACCCCGTGGCCCTGGCGAAGTCTGCGCGCGTGAAGCCGTGCCGCTCCCGCATGCGCCGTACGGGATTGGTGGCCTTCATCTCCTCGTCGAACGTTTTCATGAGTCGTACCTCCTCTTTGAACGCAAGGGGCACCCGCCGGCCGGCAGATGCCCCTTCCCCCGCTTGTTTGCCATCTCGCGTTCGCAGGGACACAGATCCCCCACGAGACTATGGTAGCGTATTCGATGAATGATGTCAAGCCCCAGTAGCGAGCCGGCCGGCCTCCTCGCGGTGTGGCCGGGCCGGCGCGTCACACACTCACTCACGCGGCTAGATGCCGCGAGCCTGTAGCCATTCGATCCAGTCTTTGACCTCAAGGCCCTGCGCCGTGAGCTCTGCGGCTTCC
>JAKOTR010000016.1 GCA_029776225.1 Acidobacteriota bacterium
CGACCCACGCGGTGGTGTCGGGCCACATCGCGGCTGGGACGCTACCGCCCATCACGGTGGACCTAACCACGCGCTCCACACCGAGCAGCGCGCCGAGTGCGCGCTCGACTTCAGCAGGCCCGCGGGTCACACTCAGCGCCAGCCGGTCGCGCAGTACTGGACTGCCGAGCAGCGTTTCCCACGCCCAGCCGGATACGACCAACACGTTCGGATACATGCCCGTTGCAGCGCGAATCACAGCCGCCGCCGCCGCCACGTCCTTCGCCGGGTCCGGGTCCGCATTCGTCGCGTTCCACGCGACTCCCGCTGGCACTGCCGGGAAGCCGTCGCTTATGGCAAGTGCAGCATCAGCCGCCGTGAGCTCAAGAACCGTGTCCACCAGCCGCCGGCACTGCCGCGCGGCGTCGATCGCCGCAGTTTCCGGCAGTCGGAACGAGCGGTCGATAGCGGCCTCCACGCCAACCGGCTGCGTCGTGAACGCCACGCCCGTGTATGCGCCGCTGGCCTGCGTGTACGCGGCGCCGGCAGTCTTGTTGATGTTGAATCCGTCGCCCGGGGTGGACGCACTCACGGGCAGGACCTGCAGGGTCCCGCCGCGCTCCGTTACAGGCATGATGGGGGCGATCGTCGGGTATGCCACATACCAGCGGCCGCCCTCATTGAACGCATCCAGCAGACCCTGCTGGATCAGTGAACCGCTGCTATAGTTTAGTGCCATGGTGTAGTCCTCCTATCGTATGATGTTGTTCTCGCGCCAGTACTGCGCCCACGCGCGGCTGAGCGGGATGCCCTGCTCTGCTGCCATGCGGCGAACCGTTTCGCGAGCGCTGGCGACGTCATCCAGAACAGCGACGGGCTCAACGGGTTCCACGCTGACCCGCGCGGCAGCCGTGCTACCGCGCCGCTCATCGAACCACTTGGCTTTCGCCTGGTCCAGCGTGAGACCATCGCGCACGCACGCGGAGGCGAACGCCGCATCATCCGCGAAGGTCTCCAACAGCGCGGCTACGCGGTCGCGTTCCGCCTGCACCGGGTCCGCCTCGCTCGCAGCCGATTCCACATTCACGGCGGCAGCCACGGGCTCGGCACTGCCCGCGGCCGCATCCACACGAGCCTCAATCTCAACCGCGGGTTCCACAGCCGCGGCCACCGCCGATGCCTGATCCTCCGCCTCTGGTCCCGCGGCCTCGGCCTGAGCCGCGGCGGGCGTATCGGTCGCCACAGGTTCTTCAGCGGCCACCGCGGCCGCGTCCATCGCCATGTCCTGTGTCATCGTCTGTGCCTCCTCGTCGTCTGCGGACATGCCATGGTCCGCCTGGTCTACCTCGTCGATCAGGCCGACGGCCAGGGCCCGCCGCGCGACCCATGTCCTGCCGCTGGCCAGGATCGCCACGTCAGCCGGGTCCAGCCCGCGCCCGGCCGATACCGCGCGCTCGAACTCGCGCGCGACGTCCATGACATTCTCTAGCTCCACGCGCTCCTGCTCGTCCGTGATCGCGTCGAGGCCGACGCCCTTGTGGCCTCCGGACCGGATGACCACGGGCCTGATGCCGGCCTCGCGCAGGGCCTCGCTGCGGTCATAGTACACGCGGTACACGCCTATGCCGCCGACCTCAGCGATCGGCCGCGCGACGATGCGGCTCGCCGCGGACGCGATCCAGTAGGCGGCCGACGCGCAAAGCCCGTCCACGTGCGCGGTGATCGGGATATCCGCGCGGACCTCCATCAGCCGCGCGTGCAACACGTCCACGCTCTGCGCGACGCCGCCGGGGCTGTCGATGATCAGGGTCACGGCCGTGATCTCGCGGAGGTCGCGCAGAGCGTCTAGCATCTCGTCTATGGGCGCGCAGCGCATGCCCGCCACGCGCGTGGGGAGCACGATGCCATCGATGCGGATGATGAGCTCAGAGCCCGACCGCTCCGCGACGGGCGGCGGATCGTCCGCCTGGGCCGCGGATGTCGCCGCGCGTCTGTACGCGTCCAGGGCCTCGATCCACGCCTCGGGCAGGCACGCCACGTATCGTGTGGTCAAAATCATCACGCGTCCTCCTGTTTCCGCGCGCCGGCCTCGCGAACGGCCAGCGCGGTCTTGCCCGGCGCGTATCCGCACAGGCGCTCCCACGGGACCTGCACGCCGGTGCGAGCCTCAATCTCGCGGGCCAGCCGGACTGCAGCCTCAATATCTGCAGCCACCTGCTCGCGCAGATCCCCTGGATCAACTCCAAGCCTGCGGGCCTCCTCGCTGTACGATGACAGCCCGCGATCCAGACGCGCAGCGGAAATCTCAATCTCCGCCTGCGGGTCTGTCCAGGGCAGCGCGCGCGCCACGGGCGCCCACGGGCCAGGCAGGGCCCAGCCGACAATTCGAGAAATTATTCTCGAAAAGATTTTCCGCCTTCTGTCGAACCAGGCGTTCGCCGCGGCCAGGGCCGCGCGGCTCTGAGAGAAATTACTCTGCGTCCAGTCCAGCATGACGACCTCGAGGGGCAGGCCTATCGACTGCCCGATCACGCGTAAATATGACCGCAGTCCGTCCGTGAAATTCCGGCCTGGTATCGTCCGGTCGATCACGCTGAGCGAGTCGCCCGGTCGCGCCTGCCAGATGTATGCCAAGTCGTCCTCCACGAGCTCCACGCCTTCATCATCGGTCGGACCCATGGCCGCGCCCGCGTCCTGGCTGAGGATCGTCATGACGAGCTTGCTTTGGATCCGCCAGCTGCGTGCTTCACTTTCAAGAACGTCCTGCACGAGCGCGATCACGGGAAACGCCGCCTGCAGCAGGGGCACGCCACGGCGCGCGCTGGGCTGGTCCGCTTCGATGAGCCACGCCAGATTTTCTGAGGAAATTTTTCGCGATTCCACGCGGCCGCCGCGAATCTCACGAACCGCAACCGCGGTGAGCGCGCCGCCCGGCGCGCGCTCGATATCGTCGACATGCTCGCTCTCGATTATCTGCACG
>JAKOTR010000045.1 GCA_029776225.1 Acidobacteriota bacterium
TGGCTCAAGAGCAAGCGAACCCGCCGGTGGGAGTGCACGGTGACGGAGATCAAGGCGTCCGATTTCGACGAAGGGAGCCCCGCATGATCCGCCGCACCTGCACCCCCTGGACGCCTGCCGAGGAGACCTTGCTCCGCGAGCACTACCCCGCGCTGGGTGCGGCTGGGCGATGTGGTGCGGGCGACGTTCTCCGCGCCGGGCGCCGCGAAACCATGTGGTCGAGATCGACGGAGAAGAGTACGCCGTACCCTACGGGAATCTGATAGAGGTGGAGGAGGCACCGAAATGAGCCAGACACTTTTCCGCGCATTTTCTTGACGCAGGAGGATAGCGATGGCGTCAAAACACGACAAGAACACGCAGATGTTTGTTGCCCTGGTGGCTGCGCGCGGCAAGCTGGAGAGGGCGAAGCGGGCGCGGCGGCCCTACTGGGAGTCGCGGGTGCGCGAGTTGGAGTCGGAGCTGATGGCGGCTAACGACGGGCTGGCGGTCTACGCCGCGAATAAATTCGGGCTGGTGCGCGATCTGGACGTATCGCTGGCGGAAGCGCGGTTCACTTTGCTGAGCTGCGTGCGGCGCTTCAATCCGGCAAGGGGCTGTAAGTTCTCCACCTACTACGTCAAGAGCGCATTGCAGCGGTTCATGCAACTGCGAGAGGTGGCCAGCCGGCAGTTCGTGCCGTTTTCGGTGGTGGGGCGGCTTCGTGCGCACGGCGACAAGCGCCAGCGGCCCTTAGAGGGGTCTTACAAGCCTGACTTTGATCGCCCGTTCGATTTACAGGTGCTCCGGGAGACGCTTGCTAGCGACGTGCTGACCGACTGCGAACGCAAGGTGCTGCTTGGCCGGTACTGGGACAACCGCACGCTGGAAGAGGTCGGCGCGGCGGTAGGCCTGACGCGGGAGCGCGTGCGGCAGATCCAGATGCGGGCGCTGGCGAAGCTGCGTGAGGCATTGGAAGCACGGGGGATGAATTGATGAGCGCCATAGCCGACTTTTTTGACCTGGACGAGTTGGCGCAATGCTCGATCTGCAATTGTGAGTTGCCACATAGCCGACACGGACAACTGATCAAGTGCAGACAGTGTGGGGCATGGGTTTGCGACGGCTGCTACGTCTATCGCGGGTCAGTGTGCGTCCAATGCGGCGATCGTCCGTGCCACGAGCGGACGTTGGAA
>JAKOTR010000056.1 GCA_029776225.1 Acidobacteriota bacterium
TGACCACATCGGGCTGCTCGACACGCAGGCAGTGATCAATGATCGGCATCAGGAACGCTTCGGTCTTGCCTGAACCCGTTCCGGTGGCGATGACAGTAGGTTGGCCCTCGAGGATCCGGCGGACCGCTGCGGCCTGGTGGGCGTAAGGCCTTCCCGCAATGGCTCCGAAGCGCTGGCGGGTTTCCGGCAGCAGTTCGGTCAACGCCGGGCCATAGGCGTAGGGCAGGGCCAGCGAGATGAAAGGTTCGCGCGTGAGGAACCCTTCTCGTTCGATGGCCGTGCGGAAGTCCTGCTTCAGGCGCTCCTGGCGTGGCGCGAACGTCGTAGTGAGAAGTTCCAGGTAATCGCTGCGAAGCTGCTCGGCGATGTGGAGCGGGTTCATGACTTATTCCCTGTCAAAGACTGTCTCCTCACTGGGGGTTTCCAGTGGCTGATACGGGCCGTTTGGATCCCAGCGCTTGGCCTTGCTGGGGAGGTAGGCGATCGCGCCGCGGCGGTGGTATTCGGCGACGCGAGCTTCGAGATTCCGGATCGGGCCCATCCGGTAGGGGCAGGTTTCGTCGTCGAGCATGTCCACACCCACTTCGTCTCGATACCAAGCGGCCAGGTCTTCCGGCGGGGCGAGGCCCAAGTGGCGGAAGTAGGCGAGCAGGGCCGTGTCGCGGGTTACAAACGAGCGCGGCTCCAGCTTGGGTTTGCCTTGCTTGTTCCAGCGGACATAGGCGTCGCCGGGCAGCGGTGGCTGGTCGCGGTCGAGCAGCGGGAAGGTGGTCAGAATGTAAGCGAACTCGGCGGGTGTGAGGCCGTACAGCCCGGCGACGATGGCGTCCATTTCGGCGCGCAGGCGGGCGCGCTCGCGCGGGTCGAGCGCTGGTTCGGCAAGCTGGATTTCCGGAGTGATTGACACCAGCCGGGCGGCCAGGTCGCGGAGCCGCTGGAAGACGTCAGAGTCCCGCTTTGGCCGGAATAAAGGAAGTCCTTCCAAGTAGAAGAAGTTGATGGTTGTCGAGATCTTCTGCCGGATCAAAAAGTCGACGAGGAACGAGTTGGCGACTGAGAGCCAAACCTGCTGGCATTCGGGGCTTGTGCTGATTGTGGGGACCTTGTTGCCAGCCGGGTGACCGGCGGGGATCAGTGCAGCCAACAGGGATCGTTCGTTCGTCTGTCCCGTCACATCGCAGAACCCTGCCCGGGCGCCGACGGTGATGTGGGTTCCATCCACATAAAAATGCGGGATGATCTCTTTCTCCGTAAAGTCCAGGTCGCGCCACTTGGCCCCGCGGCCTTCGCCGCTCACATACGCCTTGGCCGCGTGGTCGAACTGGTGCACCATGCGGCCCTCATAGAGCGGCACATAGGTCGCGCCGGGAATCACCGGGAGCTCGTTCCTATCTTCATCCCGGTCCGCGAGCAGGTAGCCGCGCAAGACCTCCACCCCGCGCCCCCTGGCACCACGTCTCCTCTCCCTCTCCGGGGGCTCCTCGGACGTGATGTGGTACTTGTTGCCTTCAGGCACAATGTAGCGCACGCCGGGTACGAACTCCTGCCGTGCCTGATACCACTCTTCCTGCGGGGCGACGTAGGAACTGCCCCGCTTCTCGCAGCCATAAGCCTCCAGCCACTGGCGCGTCCGGAAGCGCCAGGCATCGTTGGTCATGTGGAATTCGGTGCGAAATTCGACGTTCCACTCACCCGGCCCTTTGAGCTGTTTGCCGAGCGGCGGCACGGCGCGGTAGATGCGCTCGATGAACTGCCGCTCCCGGTCGTCGCGGACTTCGACGAGCGACAAATACCCTGGGCTGGTCAACCGGATGTAGTCGCTCGTGATGCGCACCGAACGGGCCTCACGCTCTGCTTTGGGCAGCGACAGGAACTTCTCGTTGCGCAGCATGAACGCCGCCGGGAAACTCTGGTGCGTCGCCGGCTCCTTCGTGAAGACCAGTGTGAGGAACTTCATTCTCGAGTCGACGTTGGGGAAGAATCGCTCAAACGCATTCTCGAACGAATAGATCGCCTCCACCTTGGCCTGCGAAAACAGCAACTGGCGCAATCCGGTGGCGCCTTCCAGGGCATACAGCCCGGCGGGCATCAGCACGCCCACCCTGCCCCCGGGCCGGACGAGTTGGTGGAACCGCTCCAGGAACAGCTTGAACAGATCCGGGTCGCCGCCGGTTTTCTCGCCGTTCACTTCCACGATCTGCCACTCGTAGATGCCGCCCTTGAGCAGCAACGCAGCCAGCTGCTTGTTCTGTGACTCATACTCTTGCCAACGGGAGGGCGCTTCCGGGTTCTGGCGTGAAATCACAGCGATCCGCTGGTTCAGGCTCTGTCCCTGGTAGTCGCGAATCGCCGGATCGTACTGCGCAAAGAACTCCTTCTTGGCCGGCTTGATCTTTTCCCACGGCGGATTCCCCAACATGGCGTCAAAGCCGGGTCGCTCACGACGGCGGACGCCGTCGCTTTCCGGATCGGGCTCAAAGAACCGCTCCGGGAAGGCCAGTTCCCAACAGAAGGCTCTCAACTCGCGGCCCTTGGCGACGGCGGCCGCCGCCCGGGCGCGGATTTCTTCGGTCACCCGGTGCAGATCCTGGATCTCCTTCATCCACTGGTTGGCCACCTCAGGGTGAGCCGCCGCGTTGTCCTCACCCAGGAACGCTCGCCCGACGCGCAGTGCATGCCCGTCGATGAAGTCTTCGAGTTCCTGCCGCATGGCGAGATAGGCCTGCTGCTGGTCTTCGAAGTCACCCGGCTGCTCGGTCTCCAGCCGCTCAATCTCCCTGAGGAACCGGAAGGATTGCCGGAGGCGGCGGTGCAGCTCCTCGCTCGCCACGCCTCCATAGCCGGCCAATACGTCGCGGTCGCCTGTAAGGGGTTTTTCGTCGGCCTTCCTGCGCTTGCCGCCACGTGGAAGAAACGGACGGAGCAGATCGTCCACGGTAACCCCGAGCAGAGAGTCGCCCGGGACAAGCCGGTGGTTCAGGAAGGTGAGCGGATGATCTGAGGCCGCCGTGGCCAGCCAGAGCGAGACGCGGGCCAGTTCGACCGCCAGCGGGTTCTTGTCCACGCCGTAGAGGCAGTGGAAGGCAACCAGGCGGCGGCAAACGGTAAGTTCTGCCGGCTCGTTGCCCCATACCGCAGCCAGCTCTGCGTGAATGCCGGCCTCAAGCAGGAGTTCATGCGGGGAACGCTCTTCTCCCCGCGCCTCGGCGCGTGCAGCCTCCTCAGCGTACCTTGCCTTGTAGGCGACCAGAAGGTGCTCTGCCAGGCGGCGGCAAGCGCCCACCAGGAAGTGGCCGGAGCCCATGGCGGGGTCGCAGACGGCAAGTTCGAGGATCTCCTCGGGCCGTTTGCCTTCGGCCAGCGGGTCAATCGCCTCACGCACCAGGTACTCGACGAAAGCGCTGTTGGTGTAGTAAGAACCTGTCTGCTTCCGTCCCAAGCCTGGGCGCAAGATGACGGAGCCGACAGGAATCGGGTTAGGAGCGCCGGGCGCAGAGGGCAGGACGCGGATGGGTTTCTTCTTCCCAATGGCGACGGAGGCTTCTGCTTCTTCCGCTTCCTCGGCCTCTTCCAGTTCGGCGGCGTCGGCGACGTCTTCTTCGTCGTCTTCGGCCTCAGGGCCTTCCTCAGCCGTCTCTGCGCCAACCTCGCCCCGGCGCCTGCGCAGGTCGGCAAGTTGATCCTCGGTCACCAGCACCAAGTCCCCGTCGAGACGAATCCGCCAGAGCGGTCCAGTGCACTCGTCCACGTAGTCCACGGCGCGCTCGAGCAGGCCTTCGTAGAGTGCACCTAACTGCTCGACGTCCAGTTCGCGATAGGAAAGCGTCACCTTGCCGCGCCGGGTGTGCGCGTGGGTGAGAAGGTCGAGGATCTGCGCGACGGTCGCATCGCCCAGGGTGAGTTCGTCGAAATCCGGATACGGGGAGTTTGCGTCACGCGCCGTGGAAAAGAGCCCGCCACCATAGGCCGGGATTCGCCCTTCGGGGCCGAGGTCCACACCATCTCGCAGAAGTTGAAATAAAGCCCGCAGCGAGAGTTCGAAAAAGCCTGTCGCCGCCTCCGCGTTGCGCCTCGGGTCAGTAGCCGGATCCATGGCGCGGCGGACAAGGCCCCGGGGGCCCGAGAGGGAGTAGCCATCCCGGTAGGCCGGCATATCCAGCGGCAGCAGCCCGCGTGCTTCGGCATAGAGCACAAACAGGATGCGGTACAGATAGCGGAGCGCACCCGCGTGAAGGTGTTCGAGAAGCGCCGCACGCTGGACCGGGTTGCCGAGGTAGGGCTGTAGCTTTTCGCGGTTCTCGGCATGGTCGATGGCGCCCTGGAGCAGGCGCTCCACTGCCAGAGGGACCTGCTGGCCGAGCGAATCACCGACTTCCTGTTGGTGTTCGCGGCCCAGGCGGACCACTTCTTCGAGCACCGCGGGCGCAGGTTCCCAGGCGTCGGCTCGCAAGAGACCCCAGACGAGGCGCCAGGCTTCGCGTGCTCCAGGTACGTCTGCCGCAAGGTCCAGCAAGCTGAAGCAGAGGTGGGAGCTGACGAACCCTTCTCCACGCCGTACCAGGCGAAGCTCGAATGCGTTCAGTAGAATGCCCCACGTGAGGCCTTCCTGTTCGAGAATCCGGACGAGGCTGTGGGACGGGGCGAACCTGCGGTGCAATCCTTCCGGCGGCAAGTCAAGTGAGGACTCGGCCGGCACCGCCAGCACCCGGGCCACAACGTTTCTGTTGCCGTTCACCGAGAGGGTCTGGCTGCCCTCCTCCTCACCGAGACTGGTGACAACAGCAGTTGGCTCGGCCAGTTCCCAGTTCAAGAGACGGGCGAGCGGAGCGAGAAGCGCGCGGCGGGTGACCCGCGCCTGGCGGCTGCCGCGCAGTTCACGCTGAGCCGTCCGCAGGATGCCGCTGAAATCGCGCCAGCGCCGATCTGCCCCCTCGAAATCCAGGCGGGGCAAGAGCCTGGCTTCCGAAGGGAGGATCCGCCTCAGGAAATACTCGCTGAAAGCGTCACCCTGGATCTGGAGAGGTTCCATGGTCTAGCTCCCCTCCTGGATCATGGATGCGGGCACGCGGAGCAACACGCCGAGCGGCTCGATCGCAGGCTCACCAAAGCTCATGCGCCGCTCGAGGATCGTCCGCTGCAACTCCGCACGCTTCCGGTGGTCCTCCAGCCTCCGGCGGATGGAGGGGGGCATAGTAGGCTGAGTGGCGAACAGTTGGCCCTGCTCGAGTTGCCGCTGGTAGCCGCCCAGAATGGCCTTCTTTGTAGCCTCGTCCCAGCGGTCAATCTCGGATTTGCGAAGCTGGCGTTCCAACCCGCGGAATGCGACCAGCGACTCCCTCCAATCGACGGCTCTTCGCTGTGCCTCGCTTTCCGCAAGTCGCCGGGCCTCCTGCCACCATTCGCCGAACAGGCGATCAAGGAGTTCGGCAGGCACGTTGCGGGGATAGGACTCACGCGTGGCGGCATCGTCGGCGGAGGCATCGCGCGAGACCTCGAGCTCTTGAGTGACCCGGACGGCTTCAAGACGTTGAACTTGTGCGCCCGTGCCGTCCTGCAAGGTTATTTGGAATGTAGCAATCAGCTCCGGTTCCTGAAGGCCGGGAACAGCAACGCACGCCAGCCTGTGGTCGTCGTCAGCCCGGAACCTGCTCGCCCGCACCCAACGCAGGGCCGCCTGAAGCAAAGGATGGTCCTCGTATAGGACCTCGTCCGGAGAGAATTCTTCTCCGGGCGCGTAGGCACCCGGGGGGAGCAGCTTTTCATACACGGGCTGGACATCGGCACTGCGCCAGGCCTGTGGCGTGACGACCCGCAGCGCCGTGCCGACCCTTTGCACTGTCCCGCCGGCAGCCGTCACGGCCCGCTGCAAGAAGACATCCAGCACCACTCCCCGTTCCCGTTCGTGGCGAATCGCGGCTTCGGCCCGCTCCAAGTCATCCTGGCTGTCACCACCCTCTCCGATTTGCTGCCGGATGCGTGGGTCTGCCGCACGGTTCAACTCGTTGTCGATTTGCGCCTCGGCTTCAGCAACGGCCCGGTGTAAGTCGGACACCGGCCGGCTGAGTAGCTCCTCAATGCGGTCTGCCTGGATCTGGCCAAGGACGTCACCAACAGATCCAAGCTTCTTAAGTTGCGCCTCGATCTTCTGAACCAGTCTGTTCAGAACCTCACCCTCGTATGAATCGGCCGCGTACAGGTAGGCGATGACCGGCGGCTTCGTCTGCCCATAGCGATCAATGCGGCCATTGCGCTGCTCCAGGCGGTTCGGGTTCCATGGAAGCTCGAAATGAACCAAGTGGTGGCAGTGCTCGTGGAGGTTCAACCCCTCTCCCGCAATGTCGGTGGCCACCAGGATTAGAGCTTCGGGAGAAGCAAACCTCGCAAGCGCCGCGCGGCGATCTTTGCGGCTCGTGACATCGCCGGTCAGCTTGACCACCTTGCCGGCGTATCCAGCCTGTTCGAGGTGGTCCACGATCACGTCCACCGTGTCGGCGTACTCGCTGAAGATCACTACTTTGGTGGAACTGTCAACGGCGTGGAGCGATTTCAAGTACTTCTCCAATTCAACCAGCTTCGATTCGGGTCCAGCGCCGCAGGCATTAACCAGCGCCTCCAACTGCCCGATTCGCTCCTCTTCGTCCTTGAGGCGGCGCAACTCGCGTCCGGTCCGCTGCATGGCGGACAGGTAGCTGCGGTACAGGTCGCGCTCCAGCCGGGCCTGGGCCTCTTCCGGGATCGGTTCGCCGCGCTTCCAGGCGCGCAAGTACTCACGCCGGATTTCGATTTCAGCCAGGCTCTGGGCAAGATTCTCTTTACGTTGAAGAATTGTGTTTCGCAGGGCGGCCAACGATGACGCAGCCCGCTTGCGCAACACCGTGGCAACGAGGCGGATCGACTCCCGGTCCGCTTTGAGGGCTTTCGCCGCTAGCTCGTCCAACGAAGCAGCCTCTTCGCGCACCGCCTGTTGAACTCGTAGCTCCGCCGGCGTGAAACGCACGGGGACCGGCTGGACTGGTTGACGTTCCACGAATTTCGGCCGGCCGTCCGGCAGCCGGATGTGGCGCTTCAGGCGCCTGACCATGTGCTGCTTGTAGTGGTCGAAGCGAAGTTCACGTCCGGGGATGACCAGGGAGGGTTCGAGCAAGGACAACAGTGACGCGAAGTTCTCATCGTAGCCGTCGTGCGGAGTTGCCGTCAGAAGCAGCAAAGCGCCTGTGTTTTCCGTCGCAAGCCAGTGCGCCAAGCGATATCGATCGGTGAGATCTTCGTCGGCACCACCCGATGCCAGGTGATGCGCCTCGTCGATGATGATAACGTCCCACCGGCTGGCGGAAAGCTCTCGAAAAGCGCCTTCCCGACGCTTGATGTAGTCGATAGAGGCGATGACCCGCGGCTCGGCGCACCAGGGATTGGTGCCCACTTCGTAAGCCCGCCGGGCCTCAGCCACGCCTTCGCTATCAAAAATCTTGAACTGAAAGCCGAATTTCGAAGCCAGTTCCGTCTGCCATTGTTCGAGAATCGAAGCCGGGCTGACGATGAGAACTCGGGAGGCGCGGCGCCTGGCGTTCAACTCGCGAAGGATGAGGCCCGCTTCGATCGTCTTGCCGAGACCAACATCGTCGGCGATCAGCAGGCGGGGCCTCGGAAGTTCGAGCGCACGAAGCGCCGGGATCTGCTGGTAAGGCTCGAACTGAATCCTGGAGCGGACGGACGAAACCAGGCGATCATCGCCCGGGGCAAGCCCCAGGCGGATGGCATCCATCAAGAGCTGAAAACGCGCGAGCCTGCCTGGGCGGCTTAGGTCTAGTTCGGGAACCTGGTCGGGCTGGACTGGCTCCAAGGGGTGCAACACGCAAATCTCTTCGTTTCGGAAAGGCCCCTCCAGTGCTCTGAGCCGCAAGCGATGGACAGTCTGGCCGCTGTCTTGTGCCACAGGGTTGGCGGCAACTACCATAAAGCGAACACCCCGGGCACGCACTGTAGAACCGACTTGGAATTCTGCTTGCTCCGTCATTCAACCCTTTCAAAGCCCGACGTGTCTGAGTAGCCCTTGAATCTCTTCTGCCTCCATCGACAGAAGCGTTGCCACTTCGACGAGTTTGGCGCGCGTAATCAGCTCCCTCCGGTAGGCTTCGAGCCCCAGGCTGAGAACGCGGTGGCGGAACCCGTCCTTGTCGTCTTCGTCCTCGTCCGGCAGCGAGAGCAGGCTTGCCAGTTCGCGCCCGCAACCCGCATCGTCGGCCGTCTTCAGTTGATCGAACTCGGCCTGCGTTACGAGTCGCAGGTTCAGCAGGCGAAACAGCGCCGCCTGCCGGCTGACGCCGAAGTGGTGCGCGATGTGCACGAGATCATAGAGCTGGATGTCCTGGCTGCCCGGTTTGGTTCTGCCCTCGGCCTGAACGGCTCCGGCTTCATCGAAGACCTGGGCGATCGCACGGCTCGGTTTGCCCTTTCCCAGCGCCGCGATGGATTGACGCACGCCTTCGCTGGGCATCAAGAACGCGGCGGCGAAAGCGTTCGCGCGGACCTCGATCAGCGCGTCGCGGTTCTCCGCGCGGCTCACCGTACCGAGCAGCCGCCGGTCGAAAAGCGTGTGTGCATATTCGTGGGCGAACGAAAACCGGCGGCGGACCGCCACGTGGCGCCGGTTGGCCAGGATGAAGAGCCCTGCCCTGCGGTTCGAGATCGTCAAGCCTGATACGTCGTCGGGCAGATCGACAACTCCGGTACGAACGCCCTGGGTCTCGAAGAGTTCCGGCAGAGGCGGAGCGGGGGCCCAGCCCAGACCCATCCTCCGACGCTCCTGTTCCGCCGCGCGCTCGCCCTGCTGAATCGCTTCCCATCGGGAGCGGGGCGCAGGCACATCGAAACTGACCGCGCCCACCAGCTCGCGGTCGATGCCCAGCAGGTTCTCGATGTTGGTGATCTCGCGACCCAGCGCGATCGCCGCCCGCAGGCTGTCGGCGACTGCCGGCTGGCCGGCGATCTCCGGTTCGGCGCGAAAGAGCGCGGCCAGGGCGTCCTCTTCCTCGAACGTCTCGGCAACGAACTCCCTGATGTCGCGGCCGAAGAAGTACGCCAGCTTATCCAGCTCCAGGCTGGTGACAGCACGATTGCCCAACTCCATCTGAGCCACGGTGGACCGGGACATGCCGAGGAAACGGGCTACGTCGTCCTGCGTCAGGCCGCAGGCTTGGCGTGCGATACGCAACCTCCCGCCAAGTTCCTGAGCGGTAATGGGCACCGATCCTCCTGCACGCTGCTGCGCTATAGCAACGTTAGCTTATTCAACGTGAACTTGTCACGATCTTGCCAGTCATGTTATCACCAACCGCGGACTTCGGGCAGCCGTGGCAGCTGTCGCACTAGGGGCTGGGCGCCGACCTAAACGAGTTGCTTGACAAGTTCTTGGAATTTGGCCTTCTGCTCGGCTGAGCTGTCCAGTTGGGTGATTGATCGCAACGCCCGCTCGGTGATCGCCGGGCGGCGGGCTACGTTTGGCATGGATAGGATGTGCTGCTGGATTTCCGGGGCCAAGCGGAGCATGCCCATGACTTGGGTGACCCGAGCTCGGGTGATGCCCTCTTGGCGGGCGATGGTCGCCTGGTTGGCGACTGCGCCGGACTCGAGGAGGGCCTGCCACTCAAGAGCCTTCTGGAGGAGCTCGACGACGTGGGGCGTACGGGGTGCCTTGAGCGGCTTCCCGTTGCGAACCCTGGGCGGAAGCGCGTTCACGACCTGGCCGGTGGGCACATGGCGCGTTAGGGTGCCGATGTTGCCGTTCTCAAAGGCACCCTTGGGGCCAAGGGCGATCTCGACGGTCTGTTCGCGGTAGGCGGCCACGGGCGCGACGTGATGGCCGTCCATGGCGACGTGAACGATCCGGAACCAAATCTCAGGCTCGGCCCGGCCCGGACGGCCGCGTCGAGAACTGTTACATTCGGCGAGCCAATTCTTTTCCCCGCAACGATTCCCGCCCGCCCGTTAACGCCTCTCTCCGTCCGCAAGTCCGCAACTGGCCGTGTTTTCGGCACTTCCGCGTCTCTCCGTTTCGAGCCGATTCCCACCTGAACGGCCAGCCGTGCGCGCCTGCGCCGTTTGCCGGAGGCCGTTTCTCCCCGTCTCCGAACGGAAACCAGGAGTTGGTTAACGGCGCGGCGCGGGTTGTCCGACCCCAAGCCGGACGAGCCGAAACCGGGCCGCGAATATCGTTAACAAGCACGGCAGAACACCGCGCCGGTCCTATCCACCAGACGGCACCCTCCTCGAACTCACCGCCAACGGCGAACTCATTCTTGCCGGCGGCTCTGGCATCGGCTACCGCCTGGCTGGCAATTAAAAGCCGACAGCAAACCGTCCGGCTTGGACCGGCGTGATCAAGGTGAAGACCCCGCCGGATCCACGCTCGGTTACATCCTGCTGCATTCGGGTCCTGACAAGGAGTTGTTTGTCAACCTCGCTAACTGCATGGCAGCGGCGGAAAAACAGGGATAATTACAGGAGCCGCTTCCGAGCCATTGTCCCGATTTGCCGACTCAGCATTATCCCTGATTGTTCCCTGTCGAATAGGGTTGTATATCACGATTATCGAGTTGTTCACCGGGCAGGCCGCCGTTCGCGAGTTGCATTTCTGGAGAATCGGATTCGCCCCGATGGCACACTACGCACCGCCCCAGCGCCTCACAATCGCCGATCTCCTGGCAAAAATCCAGCTGCTGCCATCGATCTTGGACCAACTTGCCTATCTTTCCTCCCTCCGTGATCCGAACATAGGCGCGTACACGCACCCTGCCATTACAGAGCCCGCACTGCGCCGGCAAGCGGATGATGAGCTGCGTCGCGCTCATGAGGCGGTCTTCAGACGCTGGTTGAATCTCCGGTTGGAGGAGCAAAAGGCGGACCTGGACCTTTGCGTTGCAGGATTGCCTAGCGACGAGGAGACCGTACTCAACACCTGGAGGGCCCTGGAGACCTACCGCACGTTTTTTCCGGCTTCAGCATGTACCGCCCCCGATTTCCTGGACAGTTTTTTGAATTATCGTCATGCAGCAGGCTCGAGGGCAAGCAGGGCCTGATGGGCCTGCCGCGGGGATTGGAAATGGAGCCGTTCGACCAGCCACTGTTCGTTGTAGCGCTGGCGGAATTCTTCGAGCGCTTCGGCCAGTTCTTCCAGAGTTTCGAAGTGCCGTACCCACAAGAGCTGTTCCTTGAGAGTGCGGAAGAAGCGTTCGATGCAGGCGTTGCCTTCGGGTTCGCGAACGAAGGCCGGTGAAGACTCCATGGCGAGAAAGTGGATCTCACGCTGCTGGAGCGCCTCAGCCGGGAGATCAAACGCCGCACCCGCGTGGCCGGCCTGTTTCCCAACGAGGCCTCTCTGCTCCGGCTGGCCAGCGCCGTGCTGATGGAAATCAGCGAGGATTGGGAAACCTCAAAGCTCTATCTCAGAATGGAAGACAGCAACCTGACCGAGGCCGAGGAAGAATGAATTTATAGAAAAGGCTTGACATTATCCCTGCTTTGTGCTATCTGGAGCTAAGTACGTTCCGATTAGCCAGCAGCGTTTTGTTAATTGTCGTACTAGGGCTTCCCGCGCGCCCTCAAGAGGCGGCGCTGAACCGTGAGCAGGTCCCGCGGCACATTGCCTACGGGATACTGTTCCATGAGGTCGTCGTGCTCGACCGCGAGGCCAACGAACTTCAGCGGCAAGGACGCCCGGCGGCTTACTTGCTGACACGTTATCAGGAGCGCTTCGACCTCAGTCCGACTGATTCTGCTTCTCTGCGCAATGTGGCGGCTATGTGCATGCCGAAGCTATCTGCACTGGATCAAGCTGCAGCGTCAATCATCTCAGCCGTCAAATCCGAGTACCGCGGAAAAGCACGGGGGCCGGGGTCTCAGGTACCCGCGCCGCCTCCGGAACTGCTGCGACTCGAGGCTAGTCGGAAGGAAACAGTTGAAAGCTGTGTCTCCGAACTCGAAGCGTTAATGGGCAGAGGAGCGTTTGCCGCGTTCGAAGCTCGGCTCAAGCAACACATTGCCCATCACGCTCGCATCGTTCCAGCGGAGAAGTCGGCGCGCTAAGGGAAGTTACGGAGGATCGCTGTGAGAGCTCTACTCGTTACGTTGATTGCTTCTGGATGCCTGCGGGGGCAGAACATCTACTTCTACTCTGATCTCCAGTACGACGCCTCTTCGGGCAATGCCTCGATGTATGCGCAGACGGGTGCGGATTACTCGAGTCAATATTACTACGATGTCTTCGTTTATATGCAGTTGAACGTCTTTCCAGAAGGGTCGAGCCAGTACATTACGTGCCAGCGCTCAGCCAGCAACGGCAACGCAGACGCCTACGTCTCCTGTTCCGTCAACGTAGGAACTGGGACCTTGGATCTGGAACTCATCAGCAGCCACGAGATCACAGCGACCTACTACACGTATCAGTTCGATCCCTACTGCGACTGGAGCTGCTACTATTGGCACGATGCATTCAGGATGAGCTTCCTTGGCATCTCCGGTGAGGTGTGGGAGTCGAACCAGTCGTACTTCGCTCCGGGGCCACCGGCTACGCCCGTTCCCCAGCGCCAGACCGCAACCGGCCAGATCGTACGCCGCCGCAGCAACCGCGCATGCAACTTCCCGGCTTCGGAGAGTTCGCTGTTCTGGCAGTGGTCCACATGGTATCCATACGCTGCGGGCTTTGTCGGACTGCTGCAGGGCGGGCCTAGCTTTACCGGTCGCACGGTCACCGAAGAACTCACTCAATTACTGGGTGATACCTGCTGGCACCAAGGGTCGCCATACGCACCGATGTATATTCCGTACAGCAGCTGGGGCACTTGGACAGTTGGGACTTTGATCGGCGAGAACGGGATGGTGATTGGGCCCAGTTATAACAACTATGGTCTCGACTTCGTCGGTTTCACAGATGCCACACAAATTGGCTATTATCAACAGCGGTTGCGGGCCGGGTACTATCCGGCTGGACAGTGCGGGCTGGTGTACCAGCAGCATATGTACATGGACGGCTGTGGAGGTTTGAAGCAAAAATACTGGATCCAGGGCCTTGAGATGTACATCCGGCCGTACCAGGTCGAGGCCAAGCGTTCTAGCGTGAGTGCGACGCGCTGAAGGAGGGGAAAAGCTGCGATGACGAAGCTAATTGCCTTTGCAATAGTGGTTGCTATTGGCCCCATTTGCGCGCAGGAAACCCTTGTATCGTCGCGACCGCTGGCCGCGGTCGCCGACCGGCTTCAGGAAGCGTGGGCACGCCCCGTCACTTACGAGGACCCGATCTGGTTGTGGAACGGTGACTTATTTACGGACAAGCCAGGAGTCAAGTGGTCGGCGTACCCGAAACAGCGGGCGGTTCAGCTCCCGCCCGCTGCGGTGAAGAACCTGGATCGCAAGCAGGATTCGACGATCCTGGCACAAGTTGTGGAAGTAGCGAACCGGAGTGGCGACGGCCCGAGGTTCGCAGTACGCACGAGTTCCTTCGGCATTCACATTGTCCCGGCGGCGAGCGCGGATGCCACCGGCCGCATGGGCCCAGCCTTTCCCCTGCTGGACCAGACTGTTTCTGTACCGGCGGCGATCCGGGCGCCGATCGAACACCTGAGGGCCCTTGCCGAAGCAATCACAACAAGCACCGGAATGCGGATCCACGAGGGCATCGGTTCGATTGGCGTGCGGTTCAATCAGTTTTTCACGGGAACCGGCGATTTGATGTTCGAGTGGGGCGCTGAGCAGCGACAGGCCCGGGAAGCGCTGATTGACTTGCTCACCCGATCAGCCACAACGTTCTCCTGGCGCTTCAACTGTCAGCCCGCCGAATCCGCTCAAGACCGTTTCTGCGTCCTGAACATCGTCCCCCTCATGGTCCAGCGGACGAACAGCAGAGGCGAGGTGATTCGCGAGATGATCACCTTCGACCGCTGCAAGAAATGCCCTCCTCGGCCGTAGCAGCCTGCGAGGTTCAGGACTCATGTTACCCTTGTTAACGCTTCAGCTGGGACGACTCTCGTCGCGCGAGTGGAGATGCCTCCGGACGACTGGTCTTTCCCCGCAACGAATCCGACCCACCCGTTAACGCTGTCTCCTTCCGTAACGCGCGCAACTGGCCGTGTTTCTGGCACTTCCGCGTCTCTGGTTCGCGCCCCGTGTCCGGCTTGCCGCGCCGATCTGCGCCCCCACAGCGTTTGCCGGAGGCCGTTTCTCCCCGTCTCCGCGCCGGAGCCAGGAGTTGGTTAACACCATCGCGAGGGTTGTCCAACCCCAGGCCGGACGTTCCGAAACCGGGCTGCGAATATAGTTAACGAACGCGGCAACACGCCGCGTCGATCCCATCCACCAGACGGCGTTTCGACCGCGGAGCGGAGATTGTCGTGGGTGGTCATTTCTGAACCGCGCAGCTTGCCTTCGGGCTGCGCGGGCAAGGAGACCGCTCATGCGCGAACGTGATGCCGCGCTCGACAAAGCCATCCGCGAGGTGGCCGCCATCCTCGGCGATGCACTCGTCCGGCTGCTTTTCCCCACGCCTGTTGACTTCCCGGAGACAGAGAGCCCTCATGTGACTGCTGGTTAACGACCATGAAGACTGAGAGCGAGATCCGACAGGAGATCGAGGCGCTCCGCAACCTGACCACGGCACAGCTCAAGGAGAAGTACCGCAAGGTGTTCGGCGAGGAGTCCCGATCCAATCACAAGCAGTTCCTGTTCCGCCGCATCGCCTGGCGCATCCAGGCGAACGCATGGGGCGGCCTGTCGGAGCGCGCCCGCCAACGCGCGCTCGAGATCGCCAACGACGCCGACCTCCGCATCCGGGCGCCGAAGAACTTCCTGCGGGAGCCGGTCGACGACGGCCGGACCATGGAAACGCGCCTGAAGCCGTCGCTCGATCCACGGTTGCCGTTGCCGGGGACGCCGCTCATCCGCCGATTCCAGGGAAAGGACATCATCGTCCACGTCCGGCCCGATGGCGGCTTCGAATGCAACGGCAGGATCTACACGTCGCTGAGCCGGGCGGTGACGGAGGCGACGGGCACGCGCTGGAACGGCTTTGCCTTTTACAACCTAGGTCACCGGCCCGGAGCGAAGCATGGCGAACGGGAATAACTCGAACGGCACTCCGAAGCCCGTCCGTTGCGCCATCTACACGCGGAAGTCCACCGACGAGGGCCTGAATCAGGATTTCAACTCCCTCGACGCGCAGCGCGACGCCGGCGAGGCCTACATCCGCAGCCAGGCCGGCGAGGGTTGGACCCTCCTGCCGGACCAGTACGACGACGGCGGCTACACCGGCGCCAACATGGACCGCCCGGCGCTGCGCCGCTTGCTGGCGGACATCCAGGCCAAAAAGGTCGACTGCGTTGTGGTCTACAAGGTGGACCGGCTGAGCCGCTCCATCCGCGACTTCGGCAAGATCATGGAGATCCTGGAGAAGCACGGCGCCACCTTCGTTTCGGTCACACAGCAATTCAACACGACTACCTCGCTCGGCCGCCTCACGCTGAACATCCTGCTTTCCTTCGCGCAATTCGAACGGGAGATCATCTCCGAACGCACCCGCGACAAGCAGATCCTGGCGCGCAAGCGTGGCAAGTGGACCGGCGGCCACCTGCCGCTCGGGTACGACCTGGAGGACGGCAACTTGGTCATCAACGAAGAGGAGGCCTCCCGTGTGCGCCAGATCTTCGAGTGGTACCTGGAAGGCCACTCCGTCCATGGCATCGTGGCGAAATGCGAAGACCTGGGTTGGCGCAACAAGCAGTGGGCAACCAAGAAGGGGAAGAGCTTCGGCGGCCACCCCATGCGGAAGTGCCACATCTACACGATGCTGGCGAACCCGCTGTACGCCGCGCGTATCCGCGCCGCTGACGAGATCGTCGCCGCCACCCACCCCCGGATCGTCGACGACAACACCTTCGACTTGGTCCAGCAGAAGTTGAAGGAGAACACGCGAAATCCCGGTGGCGAGCACCGGCCCAAACTCGAAGCTCTGCTGCGAGGCCTACTGTATTGCTCGTGCTGTGGGTCGGCTATGTCACCGAGCTACTCGTCGAGCAGGAACCGGCGGTACCGATACTACGTGTGCCTCCGCACGATGCAGCGGAACGGTGGCGGGTGTACAACGCGCGCCGTGTCCGCGCCGGTGATCGAGGACGCGGTCATTGAGAGCGTCCGACGGTTCGCGATGACGCCAGAGGTGATCGAAGCCACAGCGCGGGTCGCCCGCCAGCGGCTGGCCGAGGAACTAGGCCGGCATCGCGAGGAGTTGAAGGCGATCAACGTCCGCGTCCGAAACGCGAAATCGCAGCTCGTTCGGGCGAAGAACCTGGATGCCGCCCGCGAGGCCGCGCTCCGCGAAATCGTCTCCGCGGGAGAGGCCAAAGCGGAGCAACTCCGCAGCTTGGTGGAGCGAGGCGAACGGCTGCGGTTCGATGACCAAATGGTGCGCCAGCGCATGGCGACGTTTGACGAGGTCTGGAAGACCATGACGATCCAGCAGCAAGCGGCGCTGCTGCGCCAGTTGATCGAACGGGTCAGCTACGACGCCCGCGGCGAAAAAGTGAAGGTTACCTACAATTCGAACGGCATCCGGGAGTTCTGTAAAGGAGCGATAAAGTGAAGGACCGCTGCGAAGACGAGATCCCGCTCAAGTGGCCGGCACGGCAAGCGGCGGGAAGACCGAAGAAGACTGCCGCGCCGGCGCCGCCACGCATTCCCCGGATCACACGCCTTATGGCGCTGGCGATCAAGTTCCAGGAGATGGTCGATCGTGGCGAGGTTCGCGATTATGCAGAGCTGGCGCGCCTTGGATTCGTGAGCCGGGCACGACTAACGCAAATCATGAACTTAACCCTGCTTGCGCCCGACATCCAGGAGGAGGTTCTTTTCGGCTTAGCGGACGAACACTGCTTGATGGACCGAGGCGAAGCGACAATACGGCGCATCGTCAGCTTCACTTTATGGTCTGACCAGCGATACCGATGGGGGAGCCGGCAATAGCCGTGTTCACCGTAGCAGCCTTCGACACGAGTGTTGCGCGCATAATATCATGGCGGTCTTGGACCCATCGCGCCGGAGCAGGGGCTTTTGTTCCTGTTTGGCAGGTGTGGTTTGCGCGAGTGGTCATGGGTGTCTACAATCCGCCAGTCGTCTTCAATCGGCTTCCAGCTTTTACGCTGGCTGGCCTTCTGCCGCCGTACTGCGGCAGCGATCCGACACAGCATCAGTTACTGGCGCCCTATCCAACAACGGTGAAAGTGGTCGCCCAACACATGGGCGGGACCCCTGTCAGGAGCCAGATTCTGCAAGGATTTCTTGCGTTCCGCCAAGCACTCAACCAGGCCGGGATCTGTGACGGCTTCCAATGGCTTGACGGTAGCTTCGCCGAACTGATTGAGTTGCGAGAGCGCCGCGCCCCGCGGGATATCGACGTCGTCACTTTCTTCCGACGCCCGCCGCATGTGCGAAGCGATGCCGACTGGCTGGCATTTTTCAATTCAAATACTGCGCTTTTCGATCCGGTTGCGAATAAACAGCAGTTTCTCTGCGACACGTATTTTGTGGACCTGGACCTGGACCCGATGAGCATCGTGGCCCAAACCCGTTATTGGTACGGCCTCTTTTCACACAGGAGAGTGACTGGCGAGTGGAAAGGCATGTTGGAGGTTCCACTTCAGATCACGGCGGCGGATGCCGCAGCCGCAGCACTCCTGGCTCGAGGAGGCGCCCGATGATCCGCAAGATCGAGAGGGATCAGTTGACCGCCGAGATCGCCTCTATTGAGGCAATCCTCGAAACTCTGCCTGCGAACGACCCCGTCGGACGCCTCGGGTTTGAATCTCGCCTGAAGGAGCTACGAGCGCGACTCGAAGCCCTGACTACTGATGAGGACCGCCGGGCTGCTGTGGCTCTGTATTTCGGCGGCGAGCCCGTCATCGGCAGCAGAGGAATCCGCGCCGATTTCGGCTC
>JAKOTR010000066.1 GCA_029776225.1 Acidobacteriota bacterium
CAACCACTGGTCAATCTGAGACTGGATCGTGTCAGCCGCCGTCCCGGACAACGCGATGAGGTTTCTGAGAGCTTCAATCTCGCGGCCCGCTTCGATCCCGAGGACTTGAGCGATGGCATCACCAGCACCGAGTTGGTTCTGTATGTACTGGGACAGCGCGCCGAAACCCTGCTCACGGTTCAACCGCGCGAGTTCTTCCAACTGAGTGAGCCCTCGGGTTCCAAGCCCGAAGCGTTCGAGCGCCGCTCGTTGGGCGTCAGTGACCATTCCGGACCCGAGACTCAGGCGTTGATTTTCAAGACCAAGGATGTTCTCGAATCCGCTCACCGCGGTCCCGAGTCTCTGAGCGGCGATGGCTTCGGCGGCTTTCATCAAATCGGCCCCGGTGCCGATGTTCATTGCCGCGGAGCGGGCGATGTCGCTGGCGGGGGTAGCATAGGATGACAGCAGCGCTTGTGCGGATTTGATGATATCCGCCCCGACTCCAATTGCTCCGAGAAGTTGTTGAAGCTGGAGGGCCTGCTGAGAACTCACGGCCCCGCGGATGGCCTCAGCTTCGCCCCTGGCGGCTTCGTCAGCGAACTCGGCAAGGGCCTGCTCGACCGTTCCGGCTCCAATGGCCCCGCCCATGCGTTGCATGGCTTCCCGACGAGCGGCTTCGGCGCGCTGGTTATAAGCGGTCGCAGCGGCGTCTCGGGCCATCGAGACGACCTGTTCCATTGGCAGGAGCGCGCCGCCCCGACCCCCGGACTGAATGATCGGCATGATGGCCTCGAACAACTGCCGCGCCTCGGGGGTCATGCCGCCCGTTTCCATTCCCTTAGTGATCTGGGACAGGATATCCCGCATCTCCGGGGTCATGCCCCCGGAGTCGATCAGTCCGCGGCCAACTCCGGACAGTTCGCTCAACGCGGCGTCACGACCTTGGGCGGAGATGATACCGCGGAGGAGGTTGCTGACTGCGATACTCTCAGGCGTCCTGCCGCCAGCGGCGAGGATGTACACTCCGGTGTTGCGGAGGGCGTTAGTGTAACCCTGATCGAGAAGAAGACCTGTTAGAGCGTTCTGAATCACCTGCATCTGCGGCGTGATTCCGCGTTGGCTTAGGATTTCATTCGCGTAGTCACGCAACGCGGTCATTTCGAACGTGCGACCGTAGAGAATATCGTTCAGCCTGTCTCGAAGATCCTGGGTCCTCTCAGTTACTCCGCCATATCGAAGTATGTCCTCAGCGCGCTCCGCGCCCCAGGTGAGACGGTTGAGGATGTTCCAAATCTCGGGCGGGTAAGTGATCTGCCCGGTGTTGCGGAAGCGCTCCAGTTCCTCTTGCATGAACAACTGTCCTGGACCGAGGATGTCGGCCCCTAAAGCACCGCTGCCGCCGAGGATCTGGAGGTACAACTGCGCCGCGGGATCGAGGTAACCGTCGCCGCCGACAGTAAGAAGGTAATTGATGAGATTCAGGGTTTCCTGGGCCTTTGCTCGCCCCTCTTTGACCGCACCGCTAGGCATGGACCATCCCTCCAGATACTATTTTAACTTACTAAGTTCTGGGTTCTTTGATAACTTTAGGTGTAAGAAGCTGCTCGATTTCCTGGTTGATCCTGTTGATCGTCTGACGTTTCTCA
>JAKOTR010000076.1 GCA_029776225.1 Acidobacteriota bacterium
CAACATCGAAGACCGGATTGCGGTGGATCATCCGCTGCGTCGTGTCAAAGTAATGGCCGACATGGTTTTGCATTCGATGTCGCCGACCTTCGATTCCCTTTACGCCGAAGGGGGGCGCCCGTCGATTGCCCCCGAGCGCCTGCTTCGTGCCCTGCTGCTGCAATGCCTGTTCTCCATTCGCTCGGAGCGGGCGCTGATCGAACATCTCGATTTCAACATGATGTTCCGCTGGTTCGTCGGCCTGAGTCAGGACGAGCCGGTGTGGGACCACTCGAGCTTTTCGGCCAATCGCGATCGGCTGTTCAAGGAAAGCGTGATGCGGGAATTCTTCGGCGGCGTCGTGGCCATCGCCGAATGGGCCGAGCTGATCTCGGATGAGCACTTCAGCGTCGACGGCTCGCTCTTGCGGGCCTGGGCCTCGCACAAGAGCCTGGCGGCGCGGGACGGCTCGGATGAGCCCCCGGGCCCCGACCAAGGGCGCAACCCGGAGGTGGATTTCCGCGGCAAGAAACGCTCAAACAAGACCCACGTCTCCCGCACCGATCCGGACGCCCTCCTGGCCACCAAGAGCACGGGCGTGGCCTACCTGAGCTACACCACGCACACGCTCAGCGAGAACCGTCACGGGCTGATCGTCGATGTGCACACCACGCAGGCCACCGGCACGGCCGAGCGGGATGCGGCCCTGGTCATGCTTGAGCGCCGGGCGGCACCACGCAAACCCGATCGCTCCATCACGGTGGGCGCCGATCGCGGGTATGACGCGGCCGAATTCATCCAGTCGCTACAGGATATGGGCATGGTCCCGCACGTGGCCGCCAAGACCCGAGGCAGTGCGGTGCCCGAGGCGATCAAGGAGACGGAGGACTACGCGGTGAGCCTGCGGCGCAGGAAGATGATCGAGGAAGCCTTTGGCTGGGTGAAGGAAGTCGGCACGCTCGGACGCGTCATGCTGCGCGGGTTGGATCGTCTTCGCGGGGAGGTGCTGCTGAATTTTTCCGCCTATAACCTGATTCGGCTTAGCAATTTGCTGGCGCCGTCCCACTGAGCAGGGGAACGTATTCCGGGACAGGCCGTTGGGCAGAAATGGGGGCGAGGCAGCGGTGGAATGGCTGCGCAATGGATGTGTGGTGGCAGCGGAATAGACGCCTGAAAGCGGCAGGACTTCCAGCTTGAAGCGCGCAGTGGAGATTGATTTTTCGGGCAGGGGAAAAAGCCGCGAGGAACGCTGGCTTTTTCAACAGCCTGCTAGAAGCGCGAGGCGGTGAAACCAATCTAACTGGCGAGGAAGGTATGAAGATCATTTGTTGTGGGATTGCTGAGCAAGACTTCAGAGCAAAGTTTGAG
>JAKOTR010000026.1 GCA_029776225.1 Acidobacteriota bacterium
GGGCGGCAGAGGTGGCCCCATGTCGGCCGCCTGACGCTCCTGCTCCAGGTGGGCTTCGCAGGCGGCGAGGTCGGCGGTCAGGCTTTCTTCGAAGAGGTCCCGTTCGGGCAGCGCCAGAGACTCGCTCTTCACGCCGAATTTCATCCGCCGCAAATAGAGCAGTTCGAGGGTGAGCTTCTCGATCTTGGCATCGCGCCAGTGAATTTCGGTCTCGCGAGTCTTGAGTTCTTCGAGCAGTCCGCCGACCCGATTTTCGGTCCACAACAGCAGTTCCGGCGAGGGAGAGAAGGGGGCAAGTTCGCTGGCCAAATCCATTCGGCATTATACCGTGAAGCGGGTCTGAAAGACAGCGAAGTGGCGGATTCGACATGCTTTTTTAGCGATGGGATCCGGCTAAACCTGCCAATGGGCGGGTGCCGGAACGTCGCGGCGTTGCCAGTCTACGCCAGCGATCAGCCAACGCCATTGCGCCGCGGTGAGGGCGAAGACCGGGTCGCTCGCGCGCGGCCAGGTGAAGGCGCCCCGGTGCAACCGG
Organism: Acidobacteriota bacterium; assembly: GCA_029776225.1. Classification (GTDB taxonomy): domain Bacteria; phylum Acidobacteriota; class Terriglobia; order Bryobacterales; family Bryobacteraceae; genus Fen-330. Next base: position 536 of record JAKOTR010000026.1, read on the forward strand.
CGTTGCGACAGCCAGACCCCGGTGCCGTCCCAGACCAGCAGTTTGAGCCGGCTGCGTCGCCGGTTGGTGAAGGCGTAGGCGGTGCCGTCACAGGGCGTACGCCCGAGGCTGGCCTGAATGCGGGCCGACAGCCCATCGATGCCCAGACGCATGTCCACCGCTTCGACGGCCAACCAGATACGCTCGGGCGCCGCCCCCAAAGACGGGCTCATGAGCGCTCTGCCCACAAGGTGTTCAGCCACCCGGCAGGCGGCAGGGCGGCAAAGTCGAGTCGCCAGCCTTCAGGACTGTGGAGCGACAGACTGGGTGTAGACGCCACGGGACCGGCAACCAGGGCCGCCGGAACCAGGGTCAGCGTGCCTCCTCCCCTCGTCCCGCTTGAGCCTGACTCCCCTGAAAAGCGCAGGTGCCAGTAACTGAGCGAATGACTTCTCAGCCCGTGCTCCTTGCAGTACGCAGTTTGTGTGCCCCCGCTCGCCCGCCAGGCGTCAACATGTCTTCGCCAGCGTGCTTCCAGTTCCCCTCCTTTGGTCATCTCTTCCTCCTGTCGAAAACCGGGAGGTTGCTCCACCTATCGGCTCTTTTATAGGTGGATCGGCTGAACGCTTACGCTTGATCATGGCTGCGCTCACTTGCCTCTTAAGAAACTTCCCGTGTGGTGGGGACTGATCGGATAAATTTCCTCATACGGCGGCGGCAACGGGGATGAGCTGAAAGCCCAGAGTATGCGCGCGCTTGGTGAGGTTCTGGAAGACCCGTTCGCGGTAGCGGTCTTCGTAGTACTGCTGGTGTTGGTGGCTATGAGAAACCGCGGATAGCTGGCGCGCAAACATGGCGAAGAATGGTTGACAGTTGGAGTCAACTAGAAAGGGGCCGATGGTGGCCCCTTGAAGTTTGGCGGATCGGCGGCGTTCAGAACGGTGGTTCGTCACTCCAGTCGTCGGCTGGGCGGTAGTCGGCAGGGAGAGGTTCGCCGGGG
>JAKOTR010000087.1 GCA_029776225.1 Acidobacteriota bacterium
GGCGTTTCGGATCGGTGCTGATGGCCACGATCTCGTCGTCCCACGGCTGGAGCGGATTCTTGGCGTCCGCATGGCGCGCGATGCTGACGAGAACGGGCGCCGCCGCATCCGGCCGTGCGTTGTTCCACGAGGAGTGTTCCTCGCGCCCGCCGTAATCCTCCCCGAGCATCGGATCGATCAGCTTTTCAAACGTGCCGATGCGGTCCGGGTCGAGCGGGCGGAGCAGCCACATCGCCCACGACGGCCACCAGCCGTTGCCGTTGACCAGCATGCCGTAGCCGGTGGAATAATGCCCGGTGCCTTTGGGCGCCACTTCAGCGAACTTGTCTGTTTCGGTGTCCCAGACTACAAGGTTCGGCTGCCGTCCGCCCTCACCTTTGCTGATGATGATGTAGCGGCCGCTCTTATCGATGTTGGCAAGGTGAATCCCCCAGTTCATAGAAAAGCCCGCCGGCTTGCCGTCGATCGCGGCCGCCCGCGTGTCGAGAATGCGCTTGCTGCCCGTCTGTTTATCGAAGAACAGCACGTAACGGTAGGTGTCCTGCATTCCGCCGAAGATTACCGAGATGCGCTCGTTAGCGGCCACTGTAACCGCGCCCGCGCCGCCCTCGTAGTTGGGAACCAGTTTTTCCAGGTCCACCAGCGTGCGGTATTTTTTCGTGCGGAAGTTGTACTCGAGAAGTTTGTTCGTGTTGTCGCCGTCCATGCCGGCGCCGATGCCGTAGATCAGGTCGGGATCGGTGAAGCTGAACGCGGGCGAGGCTTTGAGATCGAGGTAGAGGCCGCCCTGACGGTTCGAGCGGCTGCCCATCCGCTTCACGCGAAAGGTCTTGGGATCGAATTCAAACGGAAACACCACGCTGCTGCATATCACGGTGAACCGCGTGCTGTCGGCATTCCACGTGTTCTGAAGCGAAGCGGCGGCGGTGGTGCACACGCCGTCGGGATAGGCGGGAAACGTGTGGTTGTCGGTGACGCGCAGGATGCGGTTTCCAAAGGTGGGGTCCTTGATCACCGTGTTCGCGCCTTGCAACGCCGGCAGCGGCGGTTTGGGTCTCGGCTTGCGATCCGTGGGCGCATCGTAAGATATAGATGCGGCGAGCAGAAACACGGCCAACACCATAGCTTCCCCCCTCTGACGCTGCTTTCATTTTAGGGCACGGTGAACAGGCCGCGGCGCGCGGAAAGGGGCGTTCCCACCACACACGCGGGCAAGGGTGCCCACCACACACGGGCAGGGGTGGATTTTCGGCAGTGACCCTTTTTGACACAATGGAGGATATGAGGGTTTTGTTGTTCAGCGGCAAGGGGGGCGTGGGGAAAACCAGTCTCGCCGCTGCCACCGGGGTGCGCCTTTCACAACTGGGCTACCGCACGTTGGTCATGAGTATCGACCCGGCGCATAGCCTCGCCGATTCCTTCGATCTCGAGACCGATCTGTTTCACTCCAAGACTTCCGACCCGCTTCCCATCAACGAGCGGCTGTCCATCCAGGAACTGAACATCCAGAAGGAGATCAAGCGCCACTGGCAGGAAATCTCGTCCTACGTCATCTCGGTGTTGCGCACCACGGGAATCAGCGGCGTGCAGGCGGAAGAGCTGGCCATTCTCCCCGGCATGGAAGAGCTCAGCGCCATGATGTACATCAATCAGTACCGGCGCGAAGGGCGCTACGACGTGATCGTGCTCGACGCGGCGCCCACTGCCGAATCCATGCGCTTCATCAGCATGCCCACCACGCTGGACTGGTACATGAAACATATCTTTCCGTTCCAGCGCAGCCTGCTGAAGGCCGTGAGGCCGATTGCCAACCGCGTAGCGCCGTTCGAACTGCCGGCGGACAGCTATTTCGTCAACATCCGCGACCTGTTCGAAAAACTCGAGGGCGTGGACGAGCTGATGGAAGACCCGCACATCACCAGCGTGCGGCTGGTTACGAACCCCGAAAAAATGGTGCTGCGCGAAACGCAGCGGGCATTCGTTTACTTCTCGCTGCACGGGCTGACCGTGGATACCGTGGTGGTCAACCGCGTGCTTCCGCGTGAAGTTTCCGACGCGTGGTTCAACGAATGGCGGGTCTCCCAGGAACGTGTGCTCCGGGAGATTGAGGACTACTTCGCCCCGGTGCCAACCAAGCGCGTGCCGCTGTTCACCCACGAAGTGCTCGGCCGGGAAAGGCTGGAGGAACTGGCCAGGGTGCTGTATGCTGAGGGGGAAGATCCGGCGGCCGTCACCCGGACGGAGAGGCCGTACACGTTCGGCAAGCAGAACGGTTACTACGAGGTCCGTGTGTTGCTGCCTTTCGCCACCAAGGGCGAAGTGGGGCTGTTCAAGAAAGGGGATGAGCTTGTGGTCGAGATCGGCACTTTCCGGCGCCATATCGGGCTGCCCACATCGATGGCTGCCCTGGTGCCTAGCCGCGCCAGGCTCGAACACCGCATCCTCACCGTCGAGATGAAGGAGATGGAAGTATGAACGAGCATCAGGCAAATCAACAACGCGAGGGCGGACCAGTCTATGAGCGCTGCCTTTGCCGGGAAGCGCTGGACCGCGTGCGGGAGATGTTCCTGCCTCGTTCCAGCACCGCGCGCATGCACCTGCGCAACTCCCGGATCGAGCTTCTCAAGGCTGTTCGCAGCTTGATCGACGACCGCATCGCATACCTGTCCGGCGCCGGACAGCAGGGAACCAAGGTGAACGTCGAATGAGAGAGGGCGACCTGGCCCCGGATATCGAGCTCGCGACCGACCGGGGCGACACTTTCCGTCTTTCCAGTTTGCGCGGCAAGAAGGTGGTGCTGTACTTCTACCCGCGGGCGAGCACGCCGGGATGCACCACCGAGGCGTGCGAGTTCCGGGACGCCTCCGCCGAGTTCGAACGCCGCAACGCGGTCATCATCGGCGTTTCGCCGGACCGTCCGGCCGCCCAGCAGAAGTTCAAGGCCAATCACGACTTGCCGTTCACTCTCCTCTGCGACGTAGACAAGTCCGCGGCGGAAGCCTACGGCGTCTGGAAGGAGAAGAACATGTACGGCAAGAAGACGATGGGGATCGAGCGCACCACGTTCTTGATCGCCGAGGACGGCAGGATCGCAAAGATTTTCCCGAAGGTGAAGGCAAAGGGGCACGCCGCGCAGGTTCTCGCCGCGCTTGACGCGGAGCCTCACGGCGGACAGAGCACGGCGACCGCTTCTTAGTGGTACTGCCGCGTGATCTGGTATTTCCGCATGCGCGACTGCAGCGTGGTTCGCTTGAGGCCGAGCCGCGCTGCCGCTCCATTCGGCCCCCCGACCACGCCCTTGGTTTCTTTCAGAACACGCAGGATTTTTTCGCGTTCCGCGGCCTGATCCGGCGCCAGAGGACGGCTGGCCGGCGCAAGAGACCCCGCTTTGCCCATAATCTCCGGCATCGCTACCTTCAGCACGTTTCCACTCGTCAGGATGACGGACCGCTCGATGACGTTCTGCAACTCGCGGATGTTGCCCGGCCAGTCGTAGCGGCTCAGTGCCTCCAGCGCAGCCGCGGGGATCGTATCGATCTTGCGGTTCATGCGCTGCGCATATTTCTGCACGAAGTAGCGTGTCAGCAGCGGGATGTCCTCGCGGCGCTCGCGCAGGGGCGGTACGGTCAGCGGGAAGACGTGGAGGCGGTAGTAGAGGTCGGCCCGGAATCTGTTCTCCTCCACCATCGCCTTCAGATCGCGGTTTGTCGCGACAATGAAACGGACATCCGTGCGGATCGTGCGGGTGCCGCCCACGCGCTCGAATTCCTGGTCCTGAATCGCACGGAGGAGCTTGGGCTGCAATTCGAGGGGCATCTCCCCGATTTCATCCAAAAACAACGTGCCCTTATGCGCGAGCTCGAAGCGTCCGATTTTCTGGTTTAGCGCTCCCGTGAAGGCGCCTTTCTCGTGCCCGAACAGCTCGCTTTCCAGCAAGCTGGCGGGAATCGCGGCGCAGTTCACCTTGACGAAACTGCCATTCTTGCGCGGGCTCAGTTCGTGGATGGCGCGGGCGACCAGCTCCTTCCCCGTCCCTGTCTCTCCGAGGATCAGCACCGTGGCATCGGTCGGCGCCACGATCTGGATGCTCTTCAACATCGCCTGAAACGCGGGCCCCTCGCCCACCATGTTTCCGATGTTCTGGTCGAACCGGATTTCGTCCTCGAGATAGAGTTTTTCGGTGGCGAGGCGCTCTTTGATTTCGGCGAGCTCGCGGTAGGCAAGGGAATTCTCGACCGCGATGGCGATCTGGCGCGCCACCTGCACCAGGAAGTCGACATCGTCTTCGGTCCACGGCTCGTCGCTGGTCCGTGCGAGCTCCAGCGTGCCCAGGGTGCGATTGGGGGTCAGCAGCGGGATCGAGCAGCCTGATCTGGCTCCCGCCGCTTCGACCCGCTTGCGGTCCACGGCGGGATAGCGGACCAGATCGTCCATGCTGACGACCACCGGCCGGCCTGTGGCAATCGCTTCGGCCGAAGGTCTGCCCTCCGGATCGATCGAGGCCTCGCCATCCGGGTCCGGCTGAAACAGATTCGGTCCGGTGAAGTGCAGCGCGTACACGTCCAGGCGCCCCGTGGCTTCATTCTTCAGCAGGAGGGCGGCGACGTCGTACTTGACCACCCGCGAAAGCTGCTCGGAGATGGCGGGGAAGAGTTCGTCGATCGACAACTTGGAAACGAACGCGTTGGTGATATCAAACAGCACCCGAAGCCGGTCGCGCTCGCGGATCGCCGCCTGCTTGGCCAGGTGAGCGTCGACGGCGACGGCAAACTCGCTGGCCACGCGCTCCAGGAATTCCAGCTCGGCGGGACTCGGCTCGAACGGAGTCAGGCAGCCGAACCCCAGAGTTCCCAGGCGGTTTTCGCCGGCCGTCAGTGGTATCAGCGCAATCGACCGCACCCCGGCCCCCAACATGATCTTTACCAATTGCGGCCAGCGGCTCTCTTTTGCGAGCGATGGAATGACCAGCGGCTGCTGGGTGCTCCAGACCTCGCCGCTCGGATCTTCAGCCACGGGCAGCGTGGCCATTGCGTGCGTCTTTACCGATCCCGACGTGCTGCTGAGCACGTAGGACTGCATGCGGTT
>JAKOTR010000091.1 GCA_029776225.1 Acidobacteriota bacterium
GCGCACGCTTCCCAAGATGGACCTCATTCAGGTCTGCACCCGCGAAAACCGGGAGTACCTTCTTTCGTTTCTGCCGGGCATCGCCTCCCGGACCCAGGACGGGCTCCGCGCGGGCGTCGACACCTCCCGTTACGAATTCCGCGCGGACGGCCGCGAGCCGGAAACGATGCTTTTCCTCGGCAGCTTCCGCCATCTGCCGAATCAGTTGGCGCTCAACTGGTTTATTCGCGCGGTGCTGCCGCTGGTGCTGGAACAGCGCCCCGGAGCACGGCTTGTGGTGGTGGGCTCCGAGCCGCCGCCGCGCCACAGGCTGCCTCCCTCGGACGCCATCGAGCTTCGCGGCTATGTCGAAGATATCCGCGAGCCGCTGTCGCGTTACGCGGTGTTCGTGTGCCCGGTTTTGAGCGGCTCCGGCGTGCGTGTGAAACTCCTGGAAGCGTTCGCCGCCGGCATCCCGGCCGTTTCGACGCGCCTGGGAGCCGAGGGCCTGGCAAGGAAGGACGGCGAGTTCTGCGCGCTCGCCGACGATCCCGCCGAATTCGCCCGCAAAATACTCGCGCTGTTTGATAATCCCGCCGCCGCGGCGCAGATGGCTTTGCGCGCCCGCAAGGAAGTCGAAGAGAACTGGGATGCCGCGGCGATCACGCGCAAGCTCGTTGCCAGCTATTACGAGGCGCTGGCGCGCAAGCGCGGCCGGGCTGCAAAGGCTGCGGCGGCCACCCCCGTATCCTGAAGCGGCTTCCCTTCCGCCGCCCCGCGCCTCAAATACCTCGGCAGAAAAATCGCCCTTCAGCGCTTGTCCCCACAGTCCAGGGAAGTCAACTCTCGTGGAGGCTGGAGATTCCACCCACTCGCGCAAGACTCCACTGGCGAAGCCCTCAGGGCGAGGCTCTCAGAATGGACGCTCGCAAACGGCTGTCTGCAAATCTAAAGCTCCGCACACGACCAAGAAACGAGGGAAACCACTTCTTACTTGAACTTGGGATTTCGAGGTGCTATATAAACGATCTGCTCGGTTGCCCGCCATGAGAGGCGCCAGTCGAGGATTGATGCCCACCCGGATCATTCGAGCGTACGGCCACGCGGTTTTCACGTGGTCGTGGCAACCGCCCGCATTGCCAACACCAGCCCATATTCGGTCAGTGGCCGGCATGAACAATCAGCGTCTTGAACAAGGTTTTCTGGTCTGCACAGCCATGCTTGCGTTTTTTGTGGTGGTCGCGCGCGCATCGATCCAGGCGATCACAATTGACGAAGCGGATTCCTACCTCATCTGGGCGGCGAGGCCGTCGCCGTCGCATTGGGAACCCGCTTCGAACAACCATGTCCTGAACTCCCTACTTGTACGCCTCTTCACATCGGTGCTGGGGCCCTCCCATCTTACGATTCGCATTCCATCGCTCATCGGCGCAGCTCTTTACATTTCCGCCGCCTTCGCGCTTTCGAGACTCATAACTGATCGGATCCTCCTTCGCTGGTCGCTCTTTGTGTGTCTGGTCTACAACCCGTTTGTGCTCGATTACCTCGTGGCTGCCAGGGGTTACAGCATGGCTCTCGGCTTTCTGATGTCCGCTCTCGCCGCCACGGCGCACTGGCACCTTGCGGACCATGCCGCCGGCGTTTCAGTGATTCGGGGTTGCATTATTTCTTCGCTGTGCCTTGCGCTGTCGTTCGCATCGAACTTCTCTTTTGGATTTGTCAACTCCGCCGCTCTGCTTGGAATCATGCTTCTGGCGTGGCGGAAGCTGAGAGATCCACATTGTTCTTTGAAAAATGGCGCTACCCCTGTGAGCCTCAGCCGGTTCCTGGCTGCCTGCATTCTCCCAGGCCTGATTGTTACGCTGTTCCTGTCTGCGTCCGTGGTCCTTGCCTTTCCTAAGAACGAGCTCTGGTATGGAGCGACGTCACTTCTGGAAACTCTCCGCTCCGTCATCAGGTCGTCGCTGTACGAAGTGAACCCCCATATCGCCAATCCCATAGTCTACAAAGCCGCGTCTTTTCTGAAGCCACGTTTGTTCCCCGCGCTCGGCATGGTTGTGCTGTTGCAGATCCTCTTGATCGCCCGTGGTCGAGTCTGGCTCCGCGGGGGGCGGTCACAGCGGCTGATCGAGCTCGGCGCCGTTCTTGCCGGTATCCCCGTAGTTTCTCTGCTCGTTCACTGGCTGGCATTCAAGCTTTTTGATCTGCTCTTGCCCATGGAGCGGACCGTCCTCTACCTGGTCGCGTTCTGGTTTCTCACGGTCGGTATCGCAGCGGCTGTCCCCTTACCCTGGCGAGCCGGCAGGTTGGTTAGCGGCAGCTCGACTGTCGTTCTACTCTTGCTTGGGACTTACTTTCTGCTCTGCCTTCGGCTCACGTACTTCAAGGAGTGGAAGTGGAATGCCGATGCAAAGGACCTGTACTCCACGATTGCTTTTTACAACCACAGGTATGACGTCCGGGATGTCATCACGAGCTGGCGTTTCACGTCGGTCTTAAATTTCTATCGCACTCTCTCCGGCAAGGAGACGTTCGGAGAGTTCACGTCCACCGATCAATATCCTCCCGGTAAGAAGGTGTATGTGTTGCTCTACCCGTTCGACGCAGAATTTGTTGCCAAGAACGGCCTGAAAGTTGTTTACCACGGTGAGACTTCTGACGCTGTCGTCGCAGTCAGTCCCGAGCTGGAATTAGCAACGCAGTGCAAGGCGGCGTCTTCTCCTGCTTTTTGACATGTTTGTCCCGGAATACAGCGCATCATCCACCGCCTTAACCGCCGCTGAATCCCCGGGTACTCCTCTAGCGGAGAATGCTGGCGAGTTCTTGGGCGCGCCTTTGAGACCGCAACCTACCGCAACGTATCGCCGGATGAGGCTCGCTTGCTCGATAGAGTCCTTGACGCTGTATGCATCCGGTTTCAGTGGCCAAGATGAAGTGCCGGCCTTGCCGCCCCGGCGCGCAGCCGCTCACGACGGCAAATACTGCTTGAGCGTCGTAAAAAATGACTGCACGAACTGCTCGGCCGTTTTCGTTGCCGTCTCCGTTTCATCCGCGATTACCGGCACCACCACGCGCACCAGCGCCGTATCCGTGCGGTTGTACCGTATGGCATCGGCGATCATGTACAGCCGTGCCAGGTACTCGCTGGCGATGATGCGGTCGCGCGATTGGTACCAGTAGAGCACTACGCTTTGCTCTTCGCCCTTGGCTACAACGTACCGGTTCACGCGGATCGGCTCCTCCACTCCCGGCACCTTGATCGTCAGAAAGTCCGATTCCGACGGCACCCATCCCGATCCCGGCAGGCAATTTTTCGGTGAGTGCGGCGCCTGGCCGGTGCGCTGCGACTTGAAGTAGGCCACGAAGAGGTGGGCGGCGCGCCCTTCGGCGGGATTGTAGTAAGTGCGCGTCAGCAGGTCGTCGGCCTTCAGCACGTCCCGGACTTCCTTTTCGACCACGCCCTCCTGGACCATTCCCCACGACCCCAGTTGAACCGGGAAACTTGCCAGCGGACGCGCTAGCGGCACCTCTTCCCGCCGCGACACCGCGTACAATCCCAACGTCTGCAGCACCAGCAGCACAGTGGCCGCCTGCACCGCTCTGTTCTTCAGGAAGCCGAAGCTAGTTTTTGCCATGAAAGAGCCTGTAGATCCGGTTGATTACCCAGTGCGCCGCGATCATGATCGCCAGCGCCACCATGAAAATCACCCAGCCCGAAGCGGTATGGAAAATTCCCTCGGCTAGTTCCGGGTCGACTTCGCTCGCCAGCCCGGTCATCGTAACGCGGCTCGCGTTGGCCACAATGGCAATCGGCACCGTACATACCAGCAGGGCAAACCGCATCCACACCTTGCGGTCGAAGAAGTACGAGTACACGAGGGATAGGAATGAAAGAGTCAGCAGCGAGCGTATGCCGCTGCAGGCCTCCACGACCGATAGCCGCTGCGTGGCCAGTTCCAGAATGTTCCCCTCGCGCAGCACCGGCACGCCGAGCAGCGCCAGCGCCGCCTCCGCCAGCCGGCTGGCCAGCAACTGGAACTTGAAGGTGATATGGGTGTAGATGATCGCCGGGATCGGGACCATGAAAAACAGCAGGAACAGCGGGAACGCCAGGATTCGCAGCGCGTGTGTGCCGGCCGCGAGCAGTATCACGCCCGCCAGCGAAATAATAAACGCGGTCCGAGCCAGGAACAGCTCCGCGCCGAGCGTGGCGAAGTAGAGCTGCCCCGCGCCCCAGGCGAGCACGGCCAGCCCCCACCAGTTCGGAGCCGGCTTCAATGCTGTAAGTTCGTCGCGGCGCTGCCAGGCAATGTAGCCCGCCACCAGCGGAACGAAGAAGCCGTGCCCCATGTCGTCGTCCACCATCCACTGCTGCACCAACCGGGTTAGTACAGGCGCGTAACAAAGAAGCAAGAGCGCGCCGAACCAGATCACCGCCCCCCACGGCAGACTCTTGGTTGCGGCGGCCGCCGGCGCCTCTTCCCGCGTTGAATTGATCCCTGGCACCATGGGTGACTCCAGTAAAGCACAACAATTTTGGCAGAGGCAACGAGCTAAGCTCTTCAACCCATACGGGCCTTACAGTACGATTCGTGCCGATCGCAACGGGCCGCCGGACCCCCGGGTTTCTACGGACTTCTTACAACAACTAGAATGGGAGTGTGCGTCTCCTCTGCTGTCTTCTTGCCGCGGGGGTCCTCTGCGCGGGGGTCCCAACTCTCCCGCTGAAGGACATCCGGCCCGGTATGAAGGGCATCGGGAAGACCGTTTTTTCGGGCAGTCGTATCGACGAATTTCAGGTCGAGATACTCGGGATTCTGGAAAACGTCGGCCCCAGGCAGTCCCTCATTTTGGCGAAATTATCCGGTGGTCCGCTGGCTCAGACGGGAATTCTGCAAGGGATGAGCGGCAGCCCGGTCTACATCGACGGCAAGCTGATCGGGGCCGTCGCCTTGGGTTTCGAATACTCCAAGGAGCCCATTGCGGGCATCCGCCCGATCGAGGAGATGCTTCAGGTCACCCGCGCGCCGGCGCCCGCCCGCCGCATCGCCGCCCTGCCCTGGGATGGCAAACTCGACAGCCTCCTGCCGCCCGCAGAGAACGTACTTGCCCCCGGCGGCGCCCGCCTGGTCAATATTGCCACGCCGGTCTCCTTCGGCGGATTCACCCGCGCCACCATAGAGCATTTTGCCCCGCAGCTTCGTTCGCTGGGGCTTGAACCCTTGCAGGGCGCCGGAGGGGGCGGCAACCCAGGTACAACGCTCGGCGATCCGGCCGCGTTGCAGCCCGGCTCGATGATCACCGTGCAGCTTTTGTCGGGCGACATGAGCGTGGGCGCCGACGGCACCGTTACCTGCATCGACAACGGCCAGGTCTACGCTTTCGGCCACCGCTTTCTCTCGATCGGAACAACCGATCTGCCCTTCGCGCGCGCCGAGGTCCTCACCCTCCTGCCCACCTATAACAGCTCGTTCAAGATTTCCACCGCCCGCGAGTGGGTGGGCACGATCACGCAGGACAGCAGCACGGCCATAGCGGGGCAACTGGGGCGCATGGCCGCGATGGTGCCCGTCTCCATCCGCGTGCGGAGCCACGGCGCGGTTCAAAGGTCAGACACCTACCAGATGCGGATGGTCAATGACCGGGTGCTCTCCCCGTTTCTGCTTCAGATGGCCGTCTTTTCGGCCATCGACGCCACCGAGCGCTCGATTGGGGATTCGAGCTTCAGCATCACGGGCGAACTTGAATTCGAGACGGGCGCTGCGCCGCTCAAAATCGAGAATATGTACGCGGGGGATTTCAACCTCCCGGCCCAGGTCTCGATGGCGGCCGCCGTGCCCCTGGCTTATGCCATGCAGAGCGGCTTCGACTCGCTGCGGCTCAAGCGCGTAGCGCTCGACATTGCTTCGTTCCCCGAAAAGCGGCGGCTGCAAATCGACCAGGTCTGGACCTCGAAGCGCGAGGTGCGGCCGGGCGAGAGCGTGGAGATCACCGTGGTGCTGACCGGTGAGAATGCGGCCGAAGTCACGCGGAAGGTCACCTACCAGGTGCCCGTGGGAGCACCCACCGGGCCTCTGTACTTTTCCGCCGCTGACGCCAACACAATCAATCTCACCGACTACAGGCAGATGATGTCCGCGCCGCCTAAGACCGCCGCGCAGCTCGTTTCGTTCCTGAACAGGCTCAGGCGGAACACCAAGGCCTATCTCCGCGTGTGGCGCGCCGAGCCGTCCTATGACGTGGGTGGCGAGCCCCTGCCCGGCCCGCCGCCATCCCTGGCCCTGATTCTGGCGCGGTCGCAAAGCTCGCTCGCCGGCTTGCCGGCGCCGGCTCACTCCCGGGTGGCGGAATTCGAGATCGACGCGGGCGATGTGGTCGTCAGCGGATCGAAGACAATTCAGGTGGAAGTGAAAGAATGAACAAAGTTTTCCTGGCGGCTTTCGCGGGCGTGCTGGCAGCGCTTGCCGCTCCCCTGCGCGCTTCTTCCCCTACGGCGTGGGAGATGAACACCTTCCGCGATTTCGCCGCCGGCCGCCTTAACAACATTTCGCTCACCCGCGATGGCCGGCTCCTTCTGGCGCCGAAGACCGAAACGCTGTTTGCCTCCGGTGAACCGATCATCTGGAGCGTCGTGCAGGCGCCCGACGGCACGCTGTACGCCGCCACCGGCCACCGCGGCCGCGTCTACCGCATCGACCGCTCCGGCAAGGCTTCCCTGCTGTGGACCGCCGACGAACCCGAGGTGTTCGCTCTGGCCTTGGATTCCAAGGGCGTCCTCTACGCCGGAACGTCCCCGGACGGCAAGATCTACCGCATCGAAAACGGGAACGCTACCGAGTACTTCGCGCCCGGCACGAAGTACATCTGGGCGCTGGCTTTCTCCCCCGACGGCGCTCTCTACGCCGGCACCGGCGACGACGGCCGCATCTTCCGCATCACGGCTGCCGGGAAGGGCGAGGTCTGGTACGAAACCGGGCAATCGCACGTCACCTGTCTGGCGTTCGATTCACAGGGCCGCCTGCTGGCCGGGAGCGAACCGAACGGCATCCTCTATCGCATCACCGGCAAGGACAGGGCCTTTGTGCTGTACGACGCCAATCTTCCCGAGATCCGCTCGATCGTCCCCGGTCCCGATGGCGCCATCTACGCCGCCGCGCTTGGCGGGTCCATGACACGCCGCCCGCTCGGCGGCGTCACATCGTCTTACGGAGTCCCCGCGAGCGCCAGCGTCGCCACCAGTTACACCAGCATCACTGTGGAGGCGCAGGCGGGCATCGAGTTGAAGCCCAAGGCCGACGCGGCGAAGACGGTGCAAACGCCCGTCACGCCGGTTCAGACCCCCCAAATTCTCGATCTCACCGGCGCCGAAAAGTCGGCCATCTACCGCATCAATCCGGACAACACCGTCGAGAGCCTCTGGAGCTCGAAAGAAGAGAACGTCTACGACCTGCTGCTCTCCGGCGACCAAATCACCTTTTCTACCGATGGGCGCGGCCGCATTTATCGCCTCACGCCGGACCGGCAGACTACTTTGCTGGTTGAAACCGAAGAAGGCGAAACTCTGCGGCTGCTTTCCACGCCCTCCGGGCTGCTGGCCGCCACCGGGGATATGGGCAAGCTGTATCGCCTTGCCGGCGGGCAGGCCACCTCGGGCAGCTACGAATCGCCGGTGCATGACGCCAACTCGGTGGCCCGCTGGGGGCGCCTGAGCTGGCGCGCGGAAACGCCGCGGGGCAGCCGCATCGTATTCCGTACCCGCTCGGGCAATTCCGCCCGGCCCGACAAGACCTGGAGCGACTGGTCCGAGCCGCTCACCAACCCGGCGGGCTCGCCCATCCGCAGCCCGAACGCGCGCTACATTCAGTGGAAGGCCGAGTTCACCGGAACGGATCAGGCCGGGCCCGTGCTGGAAAGCGTTTCGCTGGCCTACCAGCCGCAGAACACGCCGCCGGTGGTGAAGAGCGTCACCGTGGTCGCCCAGCCCGGGACTTCGGCCGCGTCGAAAACCGCCGCCTCGCAGTCGCAAACCTCCTCCTCCTACAGCATCACCGTGACCGACACGGGCGAAACGGGCGCCGCCACCTCTAGCGGAACGCCCACGCAGAGCCTGAGCCGCTCGGGCTCCGACCAGCTTCAGATCGTCTGGCAAGCCGAGGACCCCGACAACGACCGCCTGGTTTACTCCGTCTACTTCCGCGGAGAAGGCGAACGCGAGTGGAAGCTGCTCAAGGATAACCTGACCGAGAACGCCTACATGCTGGACGCCGACTCGCTCGCCGACGGCCGCTACTGGTTCCGCGTGGTTGCCTCCGACAGCCCGGCCAACGCCCCTGGGACGGCCCGCGAGGCGGAGATGATCAGTTCGCCCACCCTCATCGATCACACGCCGCCGGTGGTCACCGCCGGGGCGCCTAAACGGACCGGCTCGCGCGTTGAAATCGAAGTGGAAGCCGTGGACGCCGCCTCCCCGCTGCGCCGCGCCGAGTACTCGGTGGATGCCGGGCCCTGGGTGCCGATTGAACCCGTCGAGGGCATCATCGATTCCGAGCGCGAGCGTTTTGTTGTCCGCCTGGACGATCTTGCCCCCGGAGAGCATCTCATCGTTTTCCGGGTTGTCGATTCGGCGGGCAACGCGGGCCTGGCCAAAGCGATCATTCGATAGGATTGCTTTTCGCTTTTTGTTGAGGAGAGGAAAAACCTGCGCTTCCGGGGCGGGGTTTTTACTCTTGATGAAGCGCGGGGGTTATGTGCCGGACAGGCTCAACGGACGTTCAACACTGCCGGCGCACGAACGGCCTCGGGCCAGGTATGCGCAAAAAAACGCTGAAATCCGGCAGCCGGCAGGTTGCACTAAGTTTTCCAGAGCGAGTTACAGCCGGTCTTGCATATCGCGCGGACGCACTGTAAGAAAGTCGTCCTGATCGTCAACAACGAACTCATCCTGGTACGGATTTTCTACGATGTCGCTCTCCGGGTTGATTTGTTTCTGCAACTTGCGCTCCTGTTTCCGTGCAGCCTTGGCTTGCCGCCGCTCCAACCGCAGTTGCTCTTTTTGACGTTTTTGGAAACTGGTTCTGCCGCGTCCTGCCATAGCACACTCCTTTGGATCACGGCGCAAAAGCGCGCCGAATTGTTGTGCATCGCCGAAAACAGTCCGCGCCCGTCCACTTCGCAAAGGAAAGCATTCTACTCAGGAGCCCAACCCTACCACTCCTCTGCGGAGTGCGCGAATACGGAAGGAACAATTGCCGATTCCGGCGAAATGATAATACCGGACAAACTTAATTATACCAGATCGCCCCGGAAAAGCCCCTTTTCATCAATAATTGGACTGTTTTCAGTAACTTCAGCCTGCAGCGGCCGCCCGAAAACCGGCGGGAGAGTTGCCGCCGCCCCGGCAAAGCCATACGATAGTCTGGTTGCGGGAGCAGACTACGATGCGCGGATCATTCTGGGCAATTTTGTTGAGCGCGGTTTTTCTTGGCGCGGTTCCTTCGCCGGCAGCAGGACCGATACGCGTCATGCTTCTCGATGGACAGCAGGCGCCGTCCCATCCCTGGGAGCCGACTTCGCCGGTGTTGAAAAGAATGCTCGAGGAAACCGGCCTGTTTCAGGTGGACCAGGTTACTTCCCCGCCTGTAGGCGGCGACTTCAGCAACTTCAAGCCGGAGTTCACCAAATACCAGGCAGTGCTCCTCAATTACGACACCACCGACGACCAGTGGCCCGCGAGCCTCAAGGCCTCCTTTGAGCAATATGTGAGGAACGGCGGCGGGCTGGTAGTCTACCACGGCGCCAACAATTCTTTTCCCGAGTGGCGCGAATACAACCTGATGATCGGTATCGGCGGCTGGCGCAATCGCAACGAGAAGTCGGGACCTTACTGGTATTTCAAGGACGGCAAGCTTGTTTCCGACAACTCGCCGGGCAACGCCGGAAGTCACGGGGCGCGCCTGCCCTTCCAGCTTGTCGTGCGCGACAGCGATCACCCCATCACGAAAGGGCTCCCCAAGATCTGGATGCACGCGCCGGACGAACTCTACGCCAGGCTGCGCGGCCCCGGAG
Source organism: Acidobacteriota bacterium (assembly GCA_029776225.1). Classification (GTDB taxonomy): domain Bacteria; phylum Acidobacteriota; class Terriglobia; order Bryobacterales; family Bryobacteraceae; genus Fen-330. The sequence goes on from JAKOTR010000091.1 coordinate 10,045, forward strand.
AAAACATGAAGGTGCTCGCCACCGCCTACTCGGACCCGGCCAACGCAGGCACTGGCCGCGACGAGCCCATTCTGATGGTGCTCTCGTATGGCAAGGGGCGCATTTTCCATAGCGTGCTCGGGCACGATCTCAACGCCATGAGCTGCGTCGGCTTCATCACCACGATGCAGCGCGGCACGGAGTGGGCAGCCACAGGTAAAGTGACGCAGAAAGTGCCCGCAGGCTTTCCCACTGCCGATACCGTGAGCCTCAAGGCCTCTTATATCCCGGCGCCCGAGCGCCGCGCTCCGGCCCAGAAGAAGAAATAAGGAAGAGAATATGGACACCATTTCCCGCCGCAGACTACTCGCCTCACTCGCGGCTGTTCCCGCCGCTCTCCGCTCAGCGGAAGACGGCTGGACGCCATTGTTCGACGGCAAATCGCTCGACGGCTGGACGCCGAGCGAAAGCAAGAATTCCTGGAAAGTCGTGGACGGCATGCTGGCCGGCGACGGCCCGCGCTCCCATCTGTTCTACACCGGCCCGGTGCGCGGCGGCGTGTTCAAGAACTTCGAGCTGAAGCTCGACGTGATGACCCGGCCGCAGTGCAATTCCGGGATTTACTTCCACACGCGGTTCCAGCCTTCGGGCTTCCCGCGGCAAGGCTTCGAGGTTCAGATCAACAACAGCGCCCTCGGCGAAGGCAGTTACCGCGAGCGCAAGAAGACCGGCTCGCTCTACGGCGTCCGCAATGTCTACAAAGCTTTCGTACGCGACAACGAGTGGTTCCAGGTTCACATCTCGGTGCGGGGCAAGCAGGTTCAGGTCAGGCTGAACGGTGTTCTGCTGGTGGATTACGTCGAGCCCGATCCGCCGGTGCCCGATCCCGACGAACCCGGACGCATCCTCACCACCGGCACGTTCGCGCTTCAGTGCCACGATCCCGGGTCGAAGATGTTCTACCGCAACATCCTGGTGCGCCCGCTGCCGGACGACCTTGTTGTCGACGTCCCGCGGCCGGTAGTCGATGACACCTACCGCCGGATCCGCACCCTCAGCTCGCGCAATTACCCGGTTGTCGATTATCACGTGCATCTGAAGGGCGGCTGGACTCTGGAGCAGGCGCTGCGCTACTCGCGCGAGGTTGGCATCGGCTACGGCATCGCAGTCAACTGCGGTGTCGGCTTCCCAATCACCAACGACGCCAGCGCCGAGCAGTTCCTGAAATCGATGGAGGGACAGCCGGTGTTCGTCGCCATGCAGGCCGAAGGACGCGAATGGGTCAAAATGTTTTCGCCGCAAACCGTCGCGAAGTTCGATTACGTTTTCACCGATTCGATGACCTTCACCCACAACGGCCGCCGCATCCGCCTGTGGATTCCCAAGGAAGTTGGTCCGATCGACGACAAGGAAGCCTTCATGGACGTGATCGTGGACCGCACCGTGGAGATCCTGTTGAACGAACCGATCGACATCTACGTCAACCCCACCTTCCTGCCCAGCGTCATGGAGGCCGACTACGACCGCCTGTGGACCCCCGAGCGCATGGAACGCGTGATCGCAGCCGCGAAGAAAAACGACGTGGCCATTGAGATCAACAACCGCTACCGCATTCCGAGCGCGAAATTCATCAAGGCGGCGAAAGCGGCGGGGTTAAAGTTTTCCTTCGGCACGAACAACGACGACAGCAATATCGGCCGGCTCGAGTATGCGCTCGAAATGGTCGAGGAGTGCGGCCTGCGGTGGCAGGACATTTTCGTCCCCAAGCCCGACGGCGAGAAGCCTGTTCAGAAACGGGGACTGCCGAAGGCGTAACGCGGTTTCGCGGCCGCGTTTGGGTTTCTTCAACCTCGCGGCCGCGAAGATGCCCTTAAACCATTACCAATCGACTACCGATCCGTCGTCCTCATCGAATTGCGGCCTGTACTCTCTCGGCTCGCCAACCTGGGCCCTCAGCTTGTCTTCGTCGATCGTGATGCCCAGGCCCGGATCGGTCAGCAGCGGCCGGTATCCGTTCTTGACTGGCGGCATCGGCTTCGCCAGCAAGTCGAGGTGTTCGCGGTCGCCGCCTTCCTGGATGAGGAAGTTCGGGATCGACGCCGCGATCTGGTAGCTGGCTGCGAGCGAAACCGGACCCTGCGGGTTGTGGGGTGCAATCGGCGAGTAGTAGGACTCGGCCATGCCCGCAATCAGCCTCAACTCGGTGATGCCGCCCGCATAGCACACATCGGGTTGAAGGATGCTGGCGGCGCGTTTCTCAAGCAACTCCCGGAAACCCCACTTTGTGAAGATGCGCTCTCCGGTCGCCAGCGGGATGTGGGTTTTGCGGGCGATCTCCGCCATCACGTCCACGTTGAGGCACTGGACGACCTCTTCATAGAAAAAGGGCTGATACGGCTCGAGCGCTTTCACCAGCAGCATCGCTGTCGGCGGCTGCACCGCCCCGTGGAAGTCGATGCCGATATCCGCGTCGGGATATTTTTCCCTCAGCGCCTTGAACCGGTCCACGACTTCCGCGACGAACTTCGGACCCTCAACATACTTGTAAGGCATACGCCCGATTCCCCGAGGCGTCACCTTCATCGCGTTTACACCGGTCTCTTTACTGATGCGCCCGTACACCCGGATCCTGTCGCGAGTAGGCCCGCCAAGCAGTTTATAGACCGGCACGCCGAAAGCCTTGCCTTTGATGTCCCAAAGCGCCTGATCGATGCCGCTGAGAATGGCCGTCTTGATCGGACCGCCGCGATAGAACGCACCGCGGTGGATCGCTTGCCACAAATACACAACCCGTAACGGATCCTGACCGACCAGAAAACGCCCGACCTCCTGCGCGCCCGCCGCGCACGCCTTGGCGTCGTCTTTGAGCATTTCACCCCAGCCGACGATGCCGGCGTCCGTGGAAATCTTGACGAACACCCAACTGTTCTTGAGGACGAACGTCTCGAGTTTCGTGATCTTGATATTGTCTTTTGGCCCGATCTGCGCGGCATTGGTCCGCTCGCATGTGAAGACCGAATCCAGGGTGAACAGCGCCCCCGAGCCGATCAATCCGCGAAGCCAGGAGCGGCGACTTAGAGGAAACTCCGCCATGCAAAACCTCCCTTCCGTGTCGTTGCCGGTCAGTCAAACTGCCCGGACTTTGTAATATGCCGGCCGATCCATGTCAAGCCGGATCCAAACCAGTGTACATTCAGGCGGGCCGCGAAGCGTGGTCAATTTTTGGCCGGCGAACACGATCCGGGCGCTTTTCGTATTTTCCAGTTGTAAGAAATTCGGGTTTCTGGAGTCTCCATGAATGAGGACGGTAGGCGGGAGAACAAAATGAGCACGGGCGCGCCAACAGTTTCCACACCCGCGGCTGAGTTGGAAGCGATCTTCCAGGCTCACAGCAGCCGGGTTTACCGGATCGCCCGCCGGATCACCGGCGATGCCGGCGACGCCGAAGACGTGCTGCAGACAGTTTTCCTGAAGATGTTGCGCCGGGGCTGGGAATCCGCCTCGGTAAAACACCTGGAAAGCTATCTGCATCGTACCGCCGTAAACGCAGCGCTCGACGTGCTGCGGGCGCGCCGGACAGCCGCCGCAGCGCCGCTGGAAGAAGCGGCGTTCGCCCAGGATCCCCGCCTTCAACCCGACCGGCAGAACGACGTTCGGGAGCTGCGCGCCGGCTTGCGCGCCGCGGTGGCGCGGCTGGCGCCCAGGTCAGCCGAAATATTCGCGCTGCGCTACTTCGAAGGCTACGGCAACCAGGAAATCGCGCAAATGTTGGGCACAACACCTTCCGACGTGGCGATCACCCTCCACCGTGCCAGGGTCAAGCTTCAACAGGAATTGCGTTCTTATTTAGGAGAGACGTCATGAATACCGAGGGCAAGGGCCAGGATCCCATTCTCGACCGGGCGATTTCGGAGATTCGCAACGAACCCATCGATCCCGCCGAAATCAGCGCGGCGGCCAGCCGCGTCTGGAACCGGCTCTCGAGCGCCGCGCCCGCCCATTCCCACGAAGAGATAGAAACCATTCGCACCTGCGCCGATTACCAGGCGCTGCTGCCCGCGTACCGCGGGGGTACGCTATCGCGCGCGCGGGCGATGCTCGTGGAAGATCATCTCCATGAATGCGTGGTGTGCCGGAAGGCGATGGCGCCTCGGCCGCCCGTGGAAGCCGTCCCCGTTCGCTGGCCCGCCGCCCCCGTCTGGAAGTGGGCCGTCGCGGCGGCGATCATGCTCGCTGTCGGCCTGAGCGGGTATCTCGCATACGATCGTTTCGCCCCGGCCCCTGCCGGCCCGCGGGCCACCGTCCATGCCATCGACGGCACCCTTTACAAAGTGGCTGGCGGCTTCGCAACGCCGCTCGCTGTGGCGGCAACGATCGAGGAGGGCGAATCGATCCGCACCGCCAAAGGTTCGGGCGCGGTGATCCGGCTGGCCGACGGCTCGCTGGTTGAGATGCGCGAACGGACGGAGTTTTCTCTCACCGCGCGCCGCCGCGACGTTACCATTGACCTTGCCGGCGGCAGCGTCATCGTGCAGGCGGCCAAGCAGCGGAAAGGACGTCTCTACGTTTCCACCGGCGACTGCCTGGTTTCGGTGACCGGAACCGTGTTCTCGGTCAACCGCGGCGTCAAGGGGTCGCGCGTTTCGGTGATCGAAGGCGAGGTCCGCGTGGAGCAGGGCAACCGGACCACGGTGCTGCACCCGGGCGACCAGGTCGCCACTGGCGCCGCGCTCGCTCCCGTCCCGCTGGAACAGGAGATCGCCTGGAGCCGCAACTTCGAGCAGCATATCGCTCTGCTGAACGAGTTCGCCAAGATCCGGCGCAAGCTGGAAGCCATGCCCGGCCCGGCCCTGCGCTATTCCAGCAGGCTCCTGGAGCTGGTTCCCGACGCCGTCGTCTTCTACGCCGCGATTCCCAATCTCGGTCCCACACTCACCGAAACGAACCGCATCTTCCAGGAGCAGATCCAGCAGAGCGAAGCGCTGCGGCAGTGGTGGGCCGAAAAGATGGGAACGCCCGAACAGCAGGCGAAATTTGACGAAATCCTTAGCCGCATCCGCGCCGCGAGCGATTACCTGGGGCAGGAGATCGCCTTTGCGCTCTTGCCGGACGCCGCCGGACGCAACGAACGCCCGCTTTTCCTCGCCGAGGTAACGCGCGGCGGGTTCCGCGAATTTCTCCAGCAGGAAATCGCAAGGGTTGCGGAGCAATCCGGCGGCAAGGCGCACATTCGCATTGTCGACAATCTCGCGGCAGTCCCTGTTGGCGGCCACGACCTGCTGATCTGGGTTGGCGACAACATTGTCGCGGCATCGAGCGACCCGGCACTGCTGCGTTTGGCCGCCTCGGGCGGCGGTTCGAGGGCGCCGGAATCCGAATTTAAGAAGCGGATCGCGTCGGCCTATGCGGAGGGCGTGAGCTGGCTGGTTTGCGCGGATATGCGCGCCCTGATCGGCAAGTCCGGCGGCAAAGACATGGAGCGGAGCGGCTTCGGCGACGTGCGGTATCTGATCGCGCAGCGCAAGGACGTCGCCGGCCGGGCCGAAAACCGCGCCGTGCTGTCGTTTGCCCAGCCGCGACGCAGCATCGCTTCGTGGCTGGCGGCGCCCGCCCCCATGCGCGTGCTCAGCTATATCTCCCCCGATGCCACGGTGGCCGCAGCGGCCGTGGCGAAAAACCCAGCCCGGATGCTGGAGGACGTTGCCGCCGCCGCGGGCTCGGAGTTCCTGTCAGACCTCTCGGAGTTCGAAGCGCAGACCGGCGTGAACTTCGCCACCGACCTGGTTGAACCGCTTGGCGGCGAAATCGCCTTTGCGATCGACGGGCCGATGCTGCCCGTGCCTTCCTGGAAGCTGGTGTTGGAGGTCAACAATCCGGACAGGTTTGTGGCGGCACTGGGCAAGCTGGTTGCGGCCGCCAACAGCCGGGCGGGGACAATAATGGAGCCGCTGCGGCTCGATCAGCAGCCCGCCGGGGGGCGCGTCTTCTATACGTTGACGGGCGGCAAGCCGAATCTGGAAGCCCACTTCGTCTTTGAGAACGGCCTGCTGATCGCCGCGCCGAGCAGGGACCTTGTAGTCCGTGCGCTCGAATATGCCGCGACTGGGTATTCGCTCCCGCGCTCGCAGAAGTTCACCGCCCTGCTGCCGCGCGACGGCCACACAAACTTCTCGGGAATGGTGTACCACGACGTTGGCGCGCTGGTAGCGCCGCTCGCCGGCGCCATCGAGCTCACGCCTGAGCAGCGCAAGTCTGTCGAAGCGCTCGGGCGCGGAAATGAGCCGGTGCTGATCGTGGCTTACGGCGAAGAGGACCGCATCCAGCTCGCGTCCCGCGGCTCTTTCTTCGGGTTCCGCCTGGAGCAAGTGCTCGGCCTCACGTTCCACGGCCCGCAGGGGACGCCCCGAAGGCCTCGCCAATAGCCACAGGCGCCGGGCGCGCGCCCGGCGCTTCTCTTGTGGCGAACGGAATCTGCCCAATGCGCGTTTTCTTGAAAGGATGCACATGGACACTCAACCCGTGATCGAGTTGCAGGGGCTCGAAGTCCGGTTCTGCGGCCGCGTCATTCTGGACAACCTGACCCGCTCGGTTTCCGGGCAGGCCATAGGGCTCCTCGGCCCAAACGGCGCCGGCAAATCAACGCTGATTAATACGCTGCTGGGCTTCTACCAGCCATCGAGAGGCACGGCGCGCATCTTCGGCCACGACATTCGCATGGACCTGCGCCGCGTACGCAGCCTGATCGGTTACATGCCGGAAAACGAAGCCTTCATCGCCGGCATGAACGCCGTCGAGTTCGTGCGTTACATGGGCGAGTTGTCCGGCCTGCCGCCGGACGCTGCACTGGAGCGCGCGCACCAAGCGCTGTACTACGTGGGCCTGGGCGAGGCGCGCTACCGCAAGCTGGAGGAGTACTCGTACGGCATGCGGCAGCTCGTCAGGCTCGCGCAGGCAATCGTACACGGACCGACGCTGTTGTTTCTCGACGAGCCGACCAATGGCCTGGACCCCGCCGCGCGCCGGCGCATGATCCGCCTCATCCGCGACATTCGGAAACGCGCCGGGCTGCGCATCGTGCTCTGCTCGCATCTGCTCCGCGATGTCGAGGAGTGCTGTGAGGAGGTGCTGATCCTCAAGAAAGGCCGCATCGTCCACCACGCCAATTTGGAAGAGGAGCGGCGCCTGAACCGGAAATTCATTGAACTCGAAACGGATATCGACGGCACGCCGCTCGTCGAAGCTGCCCAGGAACTCGGGTGTGAATGCGCGCTGGCGGGCGGCCGCCGCATCAAGATGGTGCTGAACCAGCAGGTGGAGATCCGCAGGCTTTACGAACTGGCCGCCGGCTGCGGCATCCAGATACAAAAGCTCAATTACAAGCGCGACAGCCTCGAAGACATTTTTCTGAAGGCGATGGAGAACGGCAATGGCAGTCTACAAACGCGGCTATGAACCCTATGAGGGAGAGCTGACGCCTGAGTGGTCGCGCTTCCTCGTCATCGCGCGCCAGGCTTACCGGCGGGTGTTCGAGTCCAGGCTGCTCGTCAGCTATCTCGTTCTGTGCTTGATTTGTCCCGTGGCCTGCGCGCTGATCATCTATCTGCCTCACAACGAGGGCGCGCTGCAGATGGTTTCCGTGGGGGACCTCATCACGATCGAGCCCGGCTTCTTCCTGAAGTACATGCACTTGCAGGGCTGGTTGGGGTTCATTCTGACGGCATTCATCGGCCCCGGCCTGATCTCGGCCGACCTGGCCAACAACGCGCTGCCGCTTTACTTCTCCCGTCCCTTCACCCGCACCGAGTACGTCGCGGGCAAGATGTCCGTGCTGGCGATTCTGCTCTCGTTCATCACCTGGATCCCCGGCCTGCTGCTGTTCGCCTTCCAGTCCTATTTGGCCGGCCCCAAGTGGTTCTGGGATAACCTGCACGTCGCCTACGCGCTGTTTGTGGGCTTTTGGGTCTGGATCATTCTGCTGAGCCTCCTCGCCCTGGCGATGTCGGCCTGGGTGAAATGGAAACTGGCGGCGGGCATCCTGATTCTGGCGATCTTTTTTGTTGTCGCCGGCATCGGCTCTGTTCTCAACGAGGTGTTGGACACCCGCATGGGCAGTCTGATTAACGTGGTCCAGGTGATCGACACCATATGGTCTTCGATGCTCGGCCTGGCGAGCCGCTCGGGGATTTCGCCGGCCAACGCCTGGATGTCCCTGGCCGCGGCCTGCGCGTTGTGCCTGCACCTGCTGTCGCGCAAGGTCCGCGCCTACGAGGTGGAACGGTCATGAGCGGCGGCCGCATCGTGTTCGAAGACGTTTCGAAGTTCTACGGCGATGTGCTGGGGGTAAACCGGGTAAACCTGTCGATTCCGCCGGGCATCACCGCGCTGGTCGGCCCGAACGGCTCGGGCAAGACGACGCTGATGAACCTCATAACTGGCCTGGTGCGCCCCACGCGCGGGCGCATCAGCGTCCTCGGGATTTCGCCGGACGATCCGGAGCGGCTGTTCAAGGTGGTCGGCTACTGCACGCAGTTCGATTCGTTCCCGCGCGGGAAGACCGGGTACGAGTTCCTTTACAGCTCGCTGCGGCTTCACGGAAAAAGCCACGCCGAGGCGCGGGAGCTAACCATGACCGCGCTCGAACTCACCGGCATGACGGACGCCGCCGGCCGGCGCGTGGCCGCCTACAGCAAGGGCATGCGGCAGCGCATCAAGCTGGCCCACGCCATCTGCCACCAGCCTTCCGTCCTGGTGCTCGACGAGCCGCTGAACGGATTGGATCCGATGGCGCGCGCTGAAGCCATTGCGCTGTTCCGCTCGCTGGCTGCCGAAGGGCTGCACGTGATCATCTCCAGCCACATTCTTCACGAAGTGGACTGCATTTCCGACCAGGTGGTGCTGCTCAACAGCGGCTACGTCGTCGCCGAAGGCCAGATCCAGGCCGTACGCTCGGAAATGAACCAGGAGCATCCGCTGCAAATCATGGTCCGCTGCTCGCGGCCGGGCGCGCTCGCCTCGCGCGTGTTCACACTGGACCACGTGGTCGAGGTGAGGATGCACGCCGACGGCCGCGGCTTGCTGGCTTCGACCCGCAACCCGGACCTGTTCTACCAGGCCCTGAACCAGGCGGTGCTCGAAGGCCTCATCGATATCGAATCCGTAGCCCCTGCGGACGACGACGTGCACTCGGTTTATCAATATCTGATCGGCAACGAAGGAGAGGCGCTATGAAGACCAGCCTGCCGTGGAAGCTATGGGCACGCCAGGTGATGGCGATTCTGCGCATCGAACTGGCCAAGAATTTCAAACGGAAGCGGGCCATCCCGGTTTACGTGCTCGCCTTCTTGCCCTTTTTACTCTGGCAAACCCATTCGCTGGTCCACATCCGCGGCTGGCGCACGTGCAGCGGGAGCGAGGACCTCATGGTCTACGCAGGCGTCTTCCAGGTCTTCGTCCTGCGGCTGGCGATCTTCTTCAGCGCCGTGGCGATCTTCATGAATCTCTTTCGCGGCAAAATCGTCGAGAAAACGCTCCATTACTATTTCCTGGCGCCGGTGCGGAGGGAAGTGCTTGTGGTTGGAAAGTATCTTTCGGGAGTGGCGATGATGGTCATCGTGTTCGGGGCGGGCACGGCGCTTTCCTACCTGACCGCGGTGAACCACCTCAAGCTGACCGCCTCGCGCGCCGTCGTGCCCGCCGCGATGGCCGACCTTCCGGTTTACGTCGGAGTCACGGCGCTTGCGTGCCTCGGCTACGGCGCAGTCTTCCTCGTCACGGGGCTGTTATTCCGCAACCCCATCGTTCCGGCCGTCGCCATCCTGAGCTGGGAATCGATTATCGTCTTCCTGCCGGCTGTTCTGAAGAAATTCAGCGTGATTTTCTATCTGGAATCGCTCTGCCCGGTGAAAGTGCCCTTTCATGGACCGGGGCTTCTGTTCACCATCACGGCCGAGCCCACGCCGGCCTATCTCTCGGTTCCGGGGCTGATCCTGCTCACACTAGCTCTGCTGGCGCTGGCGGCCCTCCGCATTCGCAAGATGGAAATCAGCTACGGAACCGAGTAGCGCGGAAGCGCATCAACCCGGCGAATACGCCAAGCGCGCCGGCCAGGGTGAGCCAGGTCGAGGGCTCCGGGTTGGCGATTGTGACTTGCCCGGTGATGCCGGAGGTCTGCGCCGGTCCCAGGCCGCTGATCGATGGCAAGCTCACGGCCTGCTGCACCGTGTAGCCCGGCCCGATGCCAATGGTGAACCCCGCGCCCTGGTTCCACAGCCGGATCCGCGCGGCGCTGTTGTAGTTGCCCGCGTTTGCCCCGAAGAGCGCCTCGGAAACCTTCGGGTCAAGCGTGAGGAAAGCCGACAGCACCGCCACTTCGAGAGGCGAACGGCCTCCCGGCTGGAAAAGCCCGGGCATAACCAGCAGCGAACCTTCCGGCAGCCCCAGCAGTTCGGCGTTGGGGTCACGGAACGGCACGCTGATTTCGCCGTCCAGCGATTCGAGCCAGGCCTGGAACACATAGCCCTCGAAATACTGGAGCGTGGTGTTGGGAATGGAAACTGGCGGCGAGTCCGGACGGAGTCCGATGACGTGGAGCCCGATCTGAGTGGGGTAAGGGGAGTACCCCGGGTTGTTCAGCCCGTAATTCCAGATTCCGAACTCGACGGTGAGGCTCGCGCCGGTGTGCACCCATGCGGTGGGGTCGCCGGTCACGTCAAGTCGATCCGCCAGTACCGGCAGCGACGCTACCGGGAGCAATAGAAGCAGAGTGGCAAGTGGCTTCATGCGTTCAGGTTCAGTCTAATACCCGATCCCGGAAGTCAGAATACACCTTTTCTCACAATCTTGTTGGGATGAAAGTACTAGAACCGATACCCGCGCACGCGCGCTTCTCAACCCGCCGGCGCCCGCCGGTTCAGCGCTTCCCGGATGGCCGCCACCGAGATCAGCTCGGGAATTTCGTCGGCCTCAAAGGCGACTCCGAAACGCTCCTCGAGCGCCATGATGAGGCTGAGATGCCGGACGGAGTCCCAGCTCGTGATGGTCTCTACGGAGTCCTTGTCGGAAATCGACCGGACCTCGAGCACATCCAGGAACACCTGTTTCAAGTCTTCGCGCATGCTTCGGTCAGCTCCCCGCTGATCGTGATCCACTCCGGGCACCCGGTTCGGCTGTCGAGCGTTTTCGCCCACGTGGCGCCGCGCTCGTCTTCGGCCTCCAGAGCGAAGCCGTGCTGCCTGTAGAACTCGCGGCAGGGGCCGTTCTTGGCCGTCGGCAGATACTCGCCCTTGAGCAGGCGCGCTCCGCGAGCAAGCGCCCGCCCCTCGAGAAAATGCAGAATCGCGGTCTCGAGCGTTCGCCCGATTACCCGGCAGCTCATCAGCAGCGTGTCGATAATGCAGGTGCTTCCGTCGAAATCCAAGAGCGCCACGGCGATGAGGCCGTGGTCGCCGTGGATGTCCGAAGCGCGGAAGCCCCACAGCTCCGAGCCGCCGGCGATACGTTCCATCAGCGTGTTCCGGTCGTGCCGCCGCGTCGTAAGATTGAACTGGTTCGTCTTCCGTATGAGCTGGACGATGCGGTCGAAATTGCGTTCCCCGCACGGCTCCGGCGCCAGCACGGTTTTCAGCGACCGGTAGAACGACTCCAAATCGGTCGCCGCCGCGGCCATCCGCTCCTGCTTCTCCCTCAACTGATAGAGTTCCGCCCGCCGCCTGTCCTCCTCGGAAAGCTTGAGCTGGTCAAAATCCTCCAACTTCCAAAGAAAGGCGGCAAACCGTTCCGGTTGCGCCGGCATCTGGTAGGCGCGTACGGCTGGGCAGGCCATCCGGACCAGGTCGACTTCCGCCGGGTTGTCGTCCAGGAATACCAGGCTGTCCAGGCCGATATTCAGCTTCCGGGCAATCCGTTCCAGCGATTCCGGCTTCGGATTCCAGTGGACCTCCCAGGCGGCAATGTGCTCGGGGCGCAGCGGCATGTCGTCGCGGACCCGAAAGGCCTCCTCCACAAGCGGCCAGTCGTTCTTGCTGGCGACGGCCAGCAGAATGCCGCGGCTGCGCAGCGCCAGGAGCGCGCGTTGGAAATCGGCGTAAGCCCCGGCGGGGTACTCCGTCCCGGCGCACCGGATCCCCTGCGGGCCGGCATCGCCCAGAATGCCGCCCCAAACGGTATTGTCCAGGTCGAAAACCACGCACTTGGCTGCCGGGCGCCGCAGCGCGGCCAGGCAGCGCGCCAGGTTAGCCGCAAGGATCGGGAATTTTTTTGGATTGATGCCAACCCGCGCCAGGTACCAGAAGCGCAGGTCGCGCCAGCCCGTCAGACCGTCGGCGCATGCCGCCTGCGCCACCGCGGGAACAAAAACGCCTTCCACGGCGGACGCGGCACGCCGCAGACCCGCGTTCAGCTCCATGGTCCAGTCGAAGAGCGCCGCCCCAGCCGGACCGCCGGCGCTCACCGCCGGCGGAATGAAGTCGTGCACGAACACGGCCGCCGGGCTGCGCTTGCGCCATGCTGCGAGCAGCGCCTGGAAGCCTTCCAGCCACTCCGAAAGCGAGGGCAGGCCGGAGGCCTCCGCCGCCGAGATCCCCGGGAAGGTGCTCTCCAGATCCAGCGAAATCAGCACGGCGTCGGGGCGAAAGCTTTCAAGCCCGCTTCCCGAGGCCAGCAGTTCCTGGCGGTACTGGTCGTAGCCGGCCTGGTAAAACACCGGCCTGAATCCCCGGCGCGCGCACTCCACCTCCAGAGCCGTCTCGATCTCGAACGTGTGGTTGGAAAGCACCGCCACCCGGAGTTCCGGCATCCCCGGCGCGGCCTCCCGAAGCTTCCTTGCGGCAGCCGCGTACTCCGACAGACAAGGATTTGAGTCAAGCCCCTCGAAGATTTGGCCCAGAGCATCCATCGAGTTCTGAACAAATCTTAACATACGGAGCCGTTGCCCGCCCTCAGCCCGGCCAGGTACTCCTGGAAGAACCGGGAGGGATAGGTCGGATCCGCCGGAATTCGCTTTAACATCAATAAATTACAGCCAGGGTAATTCAGTCCTTCCACGGTGACAACACCTGTTTGAAAACTCGATTCTCTGACCCGTTCCAAGGCCCGGTCGCCGACGTCTTCGCACCGGCCATTGGGGTAACAGAAATGAATCGCGGGCCTGCCGGTTTCCTCCTCGATGCGGCGCCGCGAGCCGTCGATTTCGTCGCGCAGGCGCTCGTCGTCGCCGATCCGGGAGAGGATAGGATGAGTCCGGGTGTGCGGGCCGAATTCGACGCCGCGGGCGGCCATCTCGCGGACGCTCTCCCAGGCGAGCGGGGCGTACTCCGGCGGCGGCTCCTCCGGGATCGTCGTCTTCAGGAGCCGGGGGAGTTCGGCGATCAGGCGGACGCGATCCTCGTCTGGCATCCGCTTGGCAGCCTCGCGAACAGCCTTGGCCGCCCACTCGCGCTCTTCCAGCGACTCCAGCCGGACCACGATGGAATTTCCCGGAGAGAACACGATCTCCGCCGTCTTCACACCGGCGTGCTTGAAGGCATACCGGATCTGATCCGCCCACAGCCAGCAGCGGCCGTCCAAGAAATCCGTCACCAGGTATACGGTGACCGGGATGCCGTAGGACGCGAATACCGGTTCGGCGAACTCGTAAAAATCCCGGTAGCCGTCGTCGACCGTGACCGCGAGGGCGTTCGGCGGAAGGCTCATGTCTTCCCTCCAGGAACGCGCCACCTCGGTCAGCGACACCGGGTGGTAGTACTTCCGGATGTGCGCGCAGCAGCTTTCCAAAATGGCGCGCGAGCGGACCCCCGGGAAACGGTGATACATGAGAATGCGGAGGCCTTTGCGCGTCAGAGCGCGTGCGAGGTGAAGCCCGCCCGCGGAGTGAAACGCTTCCCGGGCAAAAGCTTTCAGCATGTCACCTCCCGGAAACGGACACAGTGGGGTCCCAGAAGAGAAACAGCATCCCCGCCCCAGATGTAGTTATTTTAATACACCCGGGATGGCCGCCTCACGCGTGCGTGCCAAATCGCCCCGTCCCAGTTGCGCACACGAGCACGGGCGTGCGCGGGCGATACAGAATTGCGCGTTCCCTCGGGCGAGAGCGAGACTACGCGTGCACACTATTACTGTTGTAGTCGATACACACGGTCCGTCCCCCGTTCAGGATCGACAACCGTCCCGCCTCGATCACCAGTTCGTTGTACCGGCTGTTGGCCGGGGTCGCCATCAAACCGTCCCGATCGATCGAGGCAAGGATTTCCCGGCGCCGCTCCACCGACTTTTCGGCCGCGAGATGGATGGCCGCTTCCACGATGTACTCCACCGAACGGTAACCGTAGCCCACGGGAACCAGGCCAGAGCCCCCCATGTCCACGTACTGGAAGTAATCGGGGCTGGGCTCGGCGTATTCGGGAGGGTCGATGTAGGCGTATTTCAGCCCGCGGTACTGGTCCGAGTGCGAGATCAGCGCGCCCGCGCCCGCGCCGGCGCAATACATCGTCAAACCCTGGGTGTTGGTTCCGGGGGCGATATCCGGAAAACCAAGGGCGTTCTGCACGTTGAGGCAGGCGCCGTTATTCCAGATCACGCGCGCGTCGGTCCAGAGGAAGCCCTCGTTGCCGTTGGGGTAGCGGTCGCGAATGCCATAGACGCTGACCGAAACCGGCAGCAGCCCGGTGATGAAGTGAACCAGGTCCACGTAGTGGCAGCCGATATAGGTGAATGCGTCGGAGTTCTCGACGGTACACCAGTTCTGGAAATTCGACTCCCTGTAGTACCATTTCTCGAGCAGGCAGGCGGTCCCGAGCCGGAACTCGCCAAAGCGGCCTTCGCGATAGCGGCGGCGCGCCATCAGGCTGCGGTCGTCGAACCGCTTGTGATACTCGATGCCGACCAGCAGGCCTCGCTCGCGGGCCTTCCGCTCGATGATCTCCGCCTCGGCCGCTTTGAGCACCAGCGGTTTCACCGTGCAGACGTGCTGGCCGGCGTCGAGCGCCGCCATGATGACGTCATAGTGCAGTTGATCGGGCACAGCCACCACGACGATGTTGCCGGGCGGCATGCCGACGATCACCTCGCGGAACAGGTCGGGGTGGCTCTCCTCCGGTGGCGTGGAAAGGTCCGGGTAGGAGCGGAAGGACTGCCCGGGGAACGCGCGGCCCAGGATTTCCGAATTGGCCAGCTCGCGCAGCGGCGCGGAACTCAGCGAGCAGACCGCGATTTCCCCAATCCGCCCGCGGCGCTGCATGTGATACAGGGAGGGCAGGATCTGATCGTGTGTGATCATGCCCCCGCCGATTACAGTGACTTGGGTCATTGGGCGTTCACCTCCCGGCAGGCGAGAGCTTCGGCGAAGGCCTCCTCAAAACCGGCCAGACTGTCGCGGAGAGCGTCTGCGGTGATGATCAGGGGCGGGCAGATCTTGATCGTGGAGCCGCCATAGCCGACAGGACTGAACATCAGCACGCCCTTTTCGACCGAGCGCCGCACGACGTCCCAGGCAAGGTCGCCGTCCGGCTCGCGGGTGTTGGGTTTGACGCATATGACTCCCGCGACCAGTCCCTTGCCGCCCACAAAGCCGATCTCCGGGAATCGCGACTTCAGGCCCTGGAGCTCCTGGTGCAGAAGCGCCCCGGTACGCGCCGCCTTCTCCGGCAGCTTCTCCGAAACCACCAGGTCGATGGATGCCAGCGCGGCGGCGCAGCAGACCGGGTTGCCCGTGTGCGTGGAGGTCATGCTGCCGGGCGGGAACAGGTCCATCACATCGGCGCGTCCAGCCACGGCCGAGATGGGCAGCGAACTCGAGATGCCCTTGCCGAAACAGGCGAGGTCGGGAACGATTCCGTAGTGTTCAAAACCCCACAGGGTCCCGGTGCGCCCGAAGCCGGCCTGCACTTCATCCAGTACCAGCAATACGTTGTGCCCGGTGCACCAATCGCGCAAGGACTGCATGTACTCCCGCGGGGCGAAACACGCGGAGCCGCCCTGGTACGTCTCCATCACCACTCCGGCCACGTTGCGCGGCTCCACGCCGATTTCAAACAACTGGCGCTCGAAAGAATCAAACGAGGTGTCCTCAGTCCAGAAGCCGTCCGGGAAAGTCACCTGGACGAAGCCGGGGTCGAGATTGATGATCCACTCCTTCAGGCTCGGGATGCCGCCCGCCTGCTGCGCGCCGAGCGTGCGGCCGTGGAACGCCTTGTCGTAGGACACGATCACATGCTTGGACCGACCGCCATGCCGCACGCCATGGGTGCGGCACAACTTGATGGCGCACTCGACGGCTTCCGATCCGGTCGTCAGCAGGAAAACCTTGGAAAGCGGCTCGGGCAGCAGGGAGGCGAGGCGCTCGACGAGCCGCGCCCGGATCTCGCTCGGGAAGCAGTAGTTGGTGAGCAGCCGGCCGGCGGCTTCGGCGACAGCGGAGGCGATCTCCGCGCGCCCGTGGCCGGCATTGGTAATAAGCACCCCGCTGGACCAGTCGATCCAGCAATTGCCGTAGGGGTCATAGACCTGGAAACCTTCGGCGCGGTCCCAGATCACGGGAGGCTGGCCCCGCATGGAGCGGGGCTCGTAGCGGGCCAGTTTTTCAAGCAAAGGTATCGATTCGGGTACGGGGAAGGGGGTCGCAATGCGGCGGAAGCGCGTTTCTACAGGAGGTATCTCCTTGGGGACAAGAGCGTATTCCTTCGACATGCTGGTTTCATTCTAGAGGATCGTGCAGCGCGGAGCGCACATTGAAAATAAGGAAGGCTTTCCCCGTCGCTCGAATCATTGACTTGTGTTAATCTGCTAGCTATTTTGAAGTTAACAGACGTGTACGGGACGCTGCTCAGAAGGGGTCAGGGTCGGCGCAGCAGCGACCGGCCGGCCGCTCTGGGCGAGGTACTCCACGTAGCCAGGTTTGCCGGGTTGAGTACGCAGATCGGCATCGACGGAGGTTGCTGGACTAACAGACGCGGCCATGGCCGCTTTCTGCGCGAGATGCTGGAGGCGCTTGCAGCAAAGGATCGCGAAAACTACGCCGCGAAGGCGCCAAAGCGGCGGCCATCAAGAGCGCGCTCGACGATCCGCTGCTGGCCGCCGAATTGTCCAGACGGCAGCTCGAAGGGGCGGCCTACTTTCCGTGCCGACGCGCCGTTCGGTAGGTGTGGTGCCGCAATGCCGGATGCTCTCCCGAGAAATCTTTGACCGTGTGCTTTGACTTCAACCCGACGATTCTGGGACTATTGAAAAAACCTTAAAAAAGGGGAAAACCCATGGAAAAAGCCAAACGGGGCGACACCGTGAGGGTTCATTATACCGGCAGCCTGGAAGACGGCACCGTTTTCGATACGTCGCGGGGCGGTGAGCCTCTGGAATTCACGATCGGAGCCGGTGAGATTATTCCGGGGTTCGAGGAAGCGGTCATCGGGATGACGCCCGGTGAAAGCAAACGGAAACTGGTGCCAGCGAAGGATGCGTACGGGCTGGCGCGGCCGGAAAGAACGGTGCAGGTGGACCGGGACATGATTCCCGGCGAGCTGCAACTGTTCGTCGGCCAGGAGCTGGAGATTGAAGACCAGCACGGGCGGGTAACTAACGTTGTGGTGAAAGAGCTCACGGATAAGACAGTGACACTCGACGGCAACCATCCGCTGGCCGGCAAGGATCTGCAGTTTCAAATTGAACTGGTAGAAATCGTATCCGCGTGAGCCGGTGTGAAGCCGGGTATGGAGGGGCGCCACAGAGGGCGCCCATGGAGGACATCGAAGTAGCTTTCTGTCAAGGTAGTGGGGGCCGAGAACAAATCCTCTCATACTCTTCGCCGTTAAGTACTTGACAGTATCAATGACAAACCCTATACTGATCGCGTGACTCCCGTCCGCCCCCTCCGCCCACTCCCGCCTAAAACCGCTGCCCTACACACGCACGCCATGGACAACTTGCGGTATATCCGCGAAACCATGGAGCGTGCCACCGCCTTCACGGCTGTTTCCGGCTGGGGGTTGGTCATCGTGGGCTGCACGGCGGTTATGGCCGCTTTTCTGGCGGCGCGGATCCAGAACCCGGACGCCTGGCTGGTGCTCTGGCTGTTGGAGGCCCTGGTGTCGCTGGCCATCGCCGGCGGCGCCACCTATCGAAAGGCCCGGGCATCGACCTTGCCGTTGTTTTCCATGCCGGGAAAACGGTTCGCGTTTAGCTTCACTCCCCCGATGCTCGTGGGCGCGCTGCTCACGGCCGTGCTGTTTCGCGCGGGCTTGTATAGCGCCTTTCCCGGAACATGGATGCTGCTTTACGGCACAGGGATTGTGACAGGCGGGGCTTTTTCCGTTAAGGTCGTGCCGGTGATGGGAACATGCTTCATGGCCGTAGGCGCCGCAGCGCTGTTCTTGCCGGCGAGCTGGGGGAACGTCCTGATGGGAGCGAGTTTCGGCGGCCTTCACATTGTATTCGGAACGATTATCGCTAGGAGATACGGTGGCTAAACAAAGCGCACTTCCCCGGCAGGCCCCGGCCAAGCAGACCTCGACGCCGGGCCCTCTGAAAAAAGTCAGCGGCACGGCGGCCGAGTCCGGGCCTCCCGCACTCGACCGGCTGATTCACGAACGGATGCGCCTCGGAATCGTGAGCGCATTGGCGGCGAACGAATCCCTGACCTTCAACGACCTCAAGAAACTGCTGAAAACCAGCGACGGCAACGTCAGCGTGCATGCGCGCAAGCTGGAGGAAGCCGGATACGTGACCTGTTCGAAATCCTTCGAGGGCCGGCTGCCGAAGACCGAGTACCGGCTGACGGAAGCGGGGCGGCAGGCACTGAAGCGGTATCTGGATCATATGGAGGCTTTGATCCGGGCGATGCGGGAGCGCTGAAAAACTCTTTTTTTGTCCAAAACCTTTATGAAAAAAAGTGATTTGTGTCGAAATCCGGCCGCGGCGCGGAACCAGGCTTCCCCCCTTCATGTCGCCATCATCATGGACGGCAACGGCCGTTGGGCCACCGCCCGCAGCCTGCCGCGCATTGCGGGGCACCGCCGGGGAGCCATTGCTGTCCGCCGCACCGTCGAGGCGGCGCCCAAGCTCGGCATCGGCACGCTGACTCTGTACGCCTTCTCCTCGGACAACTGGCAGCGCCCCGCCTCGGAGGTTTCGGCGCTCATGCAGCTCTTCCACGAATACCTGCGCAAGGAAACCGAAGAGTGCGCCCGCAACGGGATCCGCATCAACGTCATCGGCCGCCGCGACCGCTTCTCCCCCGCGCTGCTCGAGGACATTGAATACGCCGAAAAGCACACCGCGCACGGCAGCACTCTCCACCTGCGGCTAGCGGTGGATTACTCGGCCCGCGACGCCATTATGCGCGCTGCGCAGCTTTTCAAGCCGGAGGGTGAGCCCACGCGCGAAGAGTTCCGCCGCATGATGTCAAAAGCGATCCATTCGCCGGTCTGCCCGGACGTAGACCTGTTGATCCGCACCGGGGGCGAGCAGCGGTTGAGCGATTTCCTCCTCTGGGAAACGGCGTACGCGGAGCTTTACTTCACCAGCCGGATGTGGCCGGACTTTGAAGAAGCCGACCTGGCGGCGGCGGTTCAAGCCTTCTACGCCCGCGAGCGGCGCTTCGGCACAATTTTGGAAGCCGCCGCCGGATAGCGGCTTTGCGTATACTGGCGTCCATGATGATCAGCCGGTTGGGTCTTGTTGCGGCGCTGGCGATGGCCGCCTGGGCGCAGAGCCCCAAGAAAAGCGTCTTTGTAATCACGGATGCGGAGGGCGTGGCCGGTATCTGCCGCCAGGAGCAGGTTGAGCCGACCAACCCGGAGTTGCGCCAGGCGCTCACGGCCGAGGTGAACGCCGCCGTCGAAGGTTTTTTGGCTGGCGGAGTCGATGAGGTAATCGTCTGGGACGGGCACGACGGCAGCCGCACACTTTCGGCGCTCACCGTGCACCCCAAGGCGAAGCTGGTGATCGGCGTTCTGCCGGTCACAATGACTATGGAGAGGCGCTACGCCGCGGTAGCGTTTATCGGCCAGCACAGCATGGCCGGAGTGCGCGGCGGCATCATGGCGCACAGCTACAGCTCGCTGGGCATCCAGAACATCCGGATTAACGGCAAACCGGTGGGGGAAATTGAAGTGCGCACGGCGCTGGCGGGCTGGTTCGGTACGCCCGTCATACTGCTCAGCGGCGACGCCGCCGCCGCGGAGGAGCTGCGCTCCATTGTTCCGCAAGCGGAGCTGGCGGTGGTAAAAGAGGGGCTGGGCCGGAATACGTGCTCGACGCTTTCCGTCCCCGCCTCGCAGGATTTGATCCGCGCCGCCGCGCGCAGGGCAGCCGCGAAGATCGGCGCGATCAAGCCCTACCGGATCGAGGGGCCCGTTACTGTCGAGATCGAATACACGACGCGCAACTCGCTTCCCATGGACGCGGCTCTGCGCATTGGCGCCGAGGTAGTGAACGACCGCACGATCCGGTACCGGGGCAAAGACTTCCTGGAAGCCTGGACACGCTCGCAGCTCTATTGAGACACCGGTGAGTGAACTTGAGCGGCAGATCGGCTTGTTTCTGGACGAGTTGAAGCGGGAGAACGCTTCGCCTCACACCGTGCGTGCGTACGCTTCGGACCTCCGGCAGTTCCTGGAGTATTTCTCCCCGAAAGGGACCGAGCCGCCCGAACCCGCGGCTTTCGACACCCTGGCCCTGCGGGAATGGCTCGGCGACCTATATGCCCAGCGGCTGGCGCCGCAATCCCTGCGGCGGAAGCTGGCAGCCGTGCGGGCCTTCTTCGATTTCCTGATCCGGAGGGGGCTGGTGGAAATCAACGTGGCGCGCCTGATCCACACCCCCAAGGCGCCGCAGAAGCTGCCGCGGATCCCAACGGCCGAGCAGGTTAACACGCTGCTGGATGAAATCGCCGCCGGCAAACTCGAGCGGCCGCACGCAGCGCGCGACCTCGCCATCTTCGAGCTGCTCTACGGGTGCGGGCTGCGGATCAGCGAACTCACAGGACTCAACCTGAGCGACGTGGACATGGCCGGGCGCTGGCTGCTGGTCCGGGGAAAGGGAAGGAAGCAGCGGCAAACGCCGTTCGGGGGCAAGGCGGCGGCGGCGCTGGAGCGCTACCTGGAAGAACGGAAAGCCAGGCCGGGGGAAAACGCGCTGTTCGTGAACCACCGCGGCGGGCGGCTCACCGATCGCGGCGCACGCGGCATAGTGAAGCTCTATGCCGCGCTCGTCGGCGGCGACCCCACCGTTCATCCGCACAGTTTCCGGCACGCGTTCGCCACCCACCTGCTGGCCGATGGAGCAGACTTGCGGTCGATTCAGGAACTGCTCGGGCACGCCCGGCTCTCCACCACCCAGAAATACACTCAAGTTTCGCTCACCGACCTGATGGCGGTATACGACAAGGCGCACCCAAAGGCTTAACGGGAGGGTGGCAGCGCCAGCCCGTGCGCCTTCAGAATCGCCTGGCCCTGGGGGCTTCCGAGGAAATCGAGAAAAGCCCGGGCCGCGGCAGCGTTTTTGGTTGAGGCCACCATCCCGCCGCTCTGCCGTATGGGTGCATGCAGGGATTCCGGGAGCAGCAAAGCGCCCCGGTCGAAAACCAGCGACCAGGAGGTGATCACCGCCTCCGCGTTGCCGCTTTCCGCGTACTGGAGCGCCTGGCGGACATTCTCCCCGTAGACGATCCGGCGTTCCAGTTCCTTCCATAAGCCCTTGTTTTCCAACGCCTGTTTCGCCGCGGCCCCGTATGGGGCATGGACCGGGTTCGCGATCGCGATGTGACGGAAAGAGGGGTCGCGGAGATCCTCCAGACTGGAGAGCGAGCGCCGTTTGGACCACAGCCCCAGCCGGCCGAGAGCGTAGACCCGGACCGTGCCGGCGTCCACGCGGCCGGAGCGGGCAAGGTCCTCCACAAACCGTTCGTTTGCAGAGAGATACACATCGTAGGGGGCGCCGTTTTCAATCTGCCGGGCCAGCATGCCGCTGGCGCCGAAAACGAACTGGACGCGGATGCCAGCGGCGCGCTCGAACGCTTGGGCGAGGGGCGGCCCGGCCGTGGCGAGGTCGGCCGCAGCGGCTACGAGCAGTTCTTGGTTCTGAAAAAAAGCCAAAGCCGGGAGTCCAGAGGTTTTCTTCTGGGAGACGGCCGAAGCTGGGAGCGCAGAAGTTTTCTTCTGGGAAAAGACCGGGGAGGGTAGCACAAAGGCGGCCGCAAGGCAAATTGACAATAAGCCACTAAAGTTTAATAATAGGATTGTGCTAAGAGGGGCGGCTAGCCCGCCCTCCCACGTTTTTTTCATTGGCCTTAATTCTAGGAGGCTGGGAGCAGAATGAGCAAGATAATTGGTATCGACCTCGGGACAACGAACTCGGTCGTGGCAGTCATGGAAGGCGGCCAGCCCGTCGTTATCCCCAACCAGGAGGGCTCGCGCACGACTCCCTCGGTAGTTGGGTTTGCCAAAAGCGGTGAACGGCTGATCGGGCAAGTCGCGAAACGCCAGGCAGTTACGAATCCCGAGAATACGATTTTCTCGATTAAACGCTTCATGGGGCGCCGCTTCGACGAGGTCACCCAGGAAATGAAGCTGGTGCCGTACAAGATCGTTCCCGGCGAGAACAACGATGCCCGCGTCGAGATCATGGGCAAGAAGCATTCGCCCCCGGAGATTTCGGCCATGATCCTGACCAAGTTGAAGGAGGCGGCGGAAGCCTACCTGGGCCAGAAGGTCACCAAAGCGGTGATCACCGTCCCAGCCTACTTCAACGATTCGCAGCGGCAGGCCACTAAGGACGCCGGCACGATCGCCGGGCTGGAGGTCATGCGCATCATCAACGAGCCGACGGCGGCGGCGCTGGCCTACGGTCTGGACAAGAAGAAGAACGAAACCATTGCCGTGTACGACTTTGGCGGCGGCACGTTCGACATCTCGATTCTGGAGGTCGGCGAAGGCGTAGTCGAGGTGAAGTCGACCAACGGCGACACGCACCTGGGCGGCGACAATATCGACCAGCGCATCATCGAGTGGATCATTGCGGAGTTTAAGAAGGAGAACGGGATCGACCTCTCGAAGGACCAGATGGCGCTGCAGCGGCTGAAGGAAGCGGCCGAGAAGGCAAAGATTGAGCTGTCGACGCTGCTGGAAACCGAGATCAACCTGCCGTTCATCACGGCCGACGCCTCCGGCCCCAAGCACCTGGTGATGAAGCTGACCCGGGCGCGCTTTGTCCAGATGGTGCAGGACATTCTCGACCGCACTCTGGAGCCCTGCAAGAGGGCGCTGGCAGACGCCAACATCACTCCCTCGCAGATCGACGAAGTGGTGCTCGTGGGCGGCTCAACCCGAATCCCGCGCGTGCAGGAGATGGTGCGCGAATTCTTCGGCAAGGAGCCCCATAAGGGCGTCAACCCGGACGAAGTGGTGGCGGTCGGCGCGGCGGTGCAAGGCGGCGTGCTGGGCGGCGAGGTCAAGGACGTTCTCCTGCTCGACGTGACCCCGCTGTCGCTCGGCATCGAGACGCTGGGCGGCGTGTTCACCAAGCTGATCGAGCGGAACACCACCATTCCGACGCGCAAGAGCGAGATTTTCTCGACTGCGGCGGACAACCAGACCTCGGTGGAAATCAAGGTCTACCAGGGCGAGCGCGCGATGGCGGCCGACAACCGGTTGCTGGGTGTCTTCCAGTTGGGCAACATTCCTCCGGCGCCGCGCGGTGTCCCGCAGATCGAGGTGACCTTTGATATCGACGCCAACGGCATCCTGAACGTGACGGCGAAGGACCGGGCGACGCAGAACGAGCAGAAGATCACCATCACCTCCTCCTCCGGCTTGAGCAAGGAAGAGGTGGAGAAGATGGCCCGGGACGCGGAAGCCCACGCGGCCGAAGACCGGCGGCGCCGCGAAGAGATCGAGGCCCGCAACCGCGCGGACGCGATGGTGTACAACGTAGAGAAGATGCTCAAGGATCATCGCTCGAAGGTGAGCGAGGCCGACGCGAAGGCGATCGAAGCCGCGCTCGAGGAGACCAAGCGGGCGATGAAAGAGGGCGGAGTGGACCGCATCAACTCGGCGCGCGAGAAGCTGGAGACGGCAAGCCACCGGCTGGCCGAGGCGATGTACCGCGCCACTGCCGGGCAGCAGCAGGCTGGAGCGGCGGGCGACGGGCGGACCGGTCCGCAACAAGAGCAGCCGAAAGAAAACGTCGTCGATGCCGAGTTCGTTGACGTAGAAGACAAAGACAAGAAGTAAGCCGAGAGCCAGCGGGGACCGCTCTGCGCGTCCCCGCGCGGGCCCAAGAGAATAGCGAACGCCCGTGACGAGCCAGGACTACTACGAAACCCTCGGGGTGTCGCGTGGGGCCAGCCAGGAGGAGATCCGGAAAGCGTATCGCCGCCTCGCGCGTAAATACCACCCCGATCTGAACCCGGGCGACAAGGCCGCCGAGGAGCACTTCAAGCGCGTCCAGGAAGCCTACGACGTGCTGAGCGATCCCAAGAAGCGGCAGATGTACGATCAGTACGGATTCTATTCCGAGCACGGGCCGCAGCCGGGCCAGGGCGGGCCGCCACCGGGCGCGGGCATGGGCTTCGGCGGGTTCGACTTCTCCGATTTCTTTTCCGGCGCAGGTCCCGAAACCGAGCCCGGAGGGGGCTTCCGCGACCTGTTCAGCCAGTTTTTCAGCCGGGGCGCACGCGAGCGGGTGCGAATGACCCCGGAAAAGGGGACCGACCTGGAGTACGGCCTGAATATCGATTTCTGGCAGGCGATCCGGGGAACGCAGGTCAGGCTGAACATCAGGCGGCAGGAAAGCTGTGCGAGGTGCGGCGGCACGGGATCGGCCGGCGGCACCTCAGTGAGCTGCCCGCAGTGCAATGGATCGGGCAACGTCACGCAGATGGCCGGGGCCATGCGGTTCAATCTCACCTGCCCGCGCTGCGGCGGGACCGGGCGCCTGCGAAATACGTGCCCGGCCTGCGGCGGAGAGGGCCGGGTGCTGGGGAGCGAATCGGTGGAGGTCCGGATTCCGCCGGGCGTACCGAACGGCGCTCGGCTGCGCGTGGCCGGCAAGGGAAACGCCGGAACCATGGGCGCTCCTCCAGGCGACCTTTACATCACGGTGCGGGCCGAGCCCCATCCGTTCTTCCGGCGAGAGGGAGATAACATCGAAATCCGCGTACCGATCACGGTGACCGAGGCGGGCCTGGGGGCGAAAATCGAAGTGCCCACGATCGACGGCCGCGCGCTTCTCAAAGTTCCGCCCGGGACCCGGAGCGGGCAGAAGTTCCGCATGCGGGAAAAAGGCGTTTTCAACTCCCGCAAGAACACTCGGGGAGACCAGATTGTCGAGGTTGTGGTCCAGCCCCCCAAAGTGCGCGATGAGCGCACGAAGGAGATTTTGCGTGAGCTGGCCCAGCTCAACCCCGAGGACCCGAGGGCAGAGGTGTGGAGCCAGGTGTGATGTGAAATGGCGAAAAAGAGATCCAGAGCAGCGGCATACATGATCTCGGCCGTGGCCGAGCAGTACCAGATCCACCCGCAGACACTGCGCCTCTACGAGCGTGAGGGGCTGCTCAAGCCTTCACGCAGCGAGGGCAATACGCGCCTGTACACCGAGGAGGATTTGCAGCGCCTGGAAATCATCTTGAAGCTGACCCGCGAGTTCGGGGTGAACCTGGCCGGAGTGGAGATCATCCTGAATATGCGGGAGAAGATGGCGGCCATGCAGGCGCAGATGGAGGAGTTCATCCGTACGCTGAGCCAGGAACTCTCCGTCCACCTTCCGCAGCCCACGCGCGAATCGCGCAACTCGCTGATCCCAGTGGTAACATTGCCTCCCTTGAAGACAACCCGGCCTAAAAAGAACGACGCCCAGTCGTGAGGGGATGTGTTACCTACGTCCCAGGAACGAAGTGTTACCCGTGTGTCCGGACTAGACACAGGAGGGGATGGAGCGGGAGACGGGATTCGAACCCGCGACATCAACCTTGGCAAGGTTGCACTCTACCAACTGAGTTACTCCCGCTAGCGTTTATCATTTTCGCTCGTCTGCCCGAGTACTGTCAATCGTCCTGAGTAGAGTTCCCAAGGCGGCCGGAGGGACTGGGTATCTCTTGGGCGGGGAGCCGGCATATGGCCCCACGGGGTAGTACGGCAAGTCCACAATCTGCATGAAAAATGGTTTGGGACGCCGCCCGTATCTGACTGTAAACAAAAGTAGTTATTGTCACAAAAAAGTATTTGCCTCCATCCGCGGGAACTGTGCTAGACTTGGCCTTCCAGCTTAAACTGGGGAAACCCCAGGCCGTCAGAGCGCATGGCTGTTCTGTTGGGCACTTCACCCACAATGCGTCTGTAAACGACTAGTTTTCCACAGAGTGTGGAAAACGTGTGGATTTTTTGTTTGTTCACATTCCGCCTTAGCCTATGAATCTGTGGGAACTGATCAAGAAGGAAATCGCGCGAAAGCTGAGCACAGAGAGTTTCCACAACTGGTTTGCTCAGACCTCCCTGCGGCAGTCTGAGTACGATGCGCTCTGGGTGTCGGTCCCGAACGAGGCCGCGAAGGCCTACATCGAGCAGGAGTATGGCGACCTGATTTCTTCCATCATCGGAGAGCTGCAACTGCCAGTTCGCCGGATCATCTACGAGACCCCGGCAGAAGCGCTGGACGTAACATCATCCAGCGATTCCAGGATTGTGGAGCCTGAATTCCTGTTCCAGTCGCCGGCCACTCAGCTCAATTCCCGGTTCACCTTCGATACTTTCGTCGTGGGTTCGTGCAACCAGTTCGCGCACGCCGCTGCCCGGGCGGTGGCGATGAGACCTGCGAGGCAATACAATCCGCTGTTCATCTACGGCGGTGTGGGCATGGGCAAGACGCACCTGATGCACGCCATCGGACGGTCGCTGCTCGACAACTACGCCGGCATGCGAATCGTGTACACCTCGAGCGAGCGGTTCATGAACGAGATGATCACGTGTATACGGCTCCAGCGGATGCCCCTGTTTCACCAGCACTACCGCCGGGCGGACGTTCTGCTCATCGACGATATCCAGGTGCTCAGCCGTAAGGAAGCCACGCAGGACGAGTTCTTCTACACGTTCAACGAGCTGTATGAGCACCAGAAGCAGATCGTGATTTCCAGCGACTCGCCCCCGAAAGAGATTCCAGGCCTGGTGGAGCGCCTGCGCTCCCGGTTTGAATGGGGCCTGATGGTCGATATACAGCCCCCGGACCTCGAAACCAAGATGGCGATTCTGGATAAGAAAGCCGAGGCTGAGGGAGTCAAGCTGCCGGAGGATGTCAGGATCTTCATAGCCACGAAGACGAAGTCGAATGTGCGGGAGCTGGAAGGCGCGCTGGTCAAGCTGGTGGCCTATTCGTCCGTGACCGGGGCGCCAATCACGCTCAGCATGGCCCAACAGGCGCTGAAGCATCTTCTGCACACGCCCGACCGCAGGGTGAGCATCGATTCCATCGTGCGGGCGGTCGCCACTCAATTCAGCCTCCAGCCGGCGCAACTCAAACAGAAGAGCAACCGCCGGGAGATCGCACGCCCGCGCCAGATCGCCATGTACCTGAGCAAGGAGCTGACCCAGTCTTCGCTCACGGAAATCGGGCGGGCTTTTGGCGGCAAGCACCACACTACGGTGCTCCACTCCATCCACAAAATCGAAGAACTCCGGCAAAAGGACACGGAATTGAACAAGCTTATCCAGAGCCTAATTGACTCGCTCAATTGAAGATGCGGAGTTGTTCACACAGGCCTCCCGTAAGAGCTGTGGATAGCTGTGAAAGGGCGGAAAGACAGGGTGGAACGCCAACGGCAGCGAGCGGATTTCTCACAACCACCCAAGCAGGGAAGCGCAGAATTTTGTATAATTTAGAGAGATATCGACATTTCCACAACCCCTACTACTGCTGTTCTCGTTTTGGTATTTTAGAGAACGGTTTGGGGACAGCGTACGGAGAACGGAAGCGCAATGGAATTCAGCGTTAGCAAAGCGGATCTGGTGAGAGAGCTGAGCCTGGCCCAGGGGGTTGTCGAAAAGAAGACAACGATCCCGATTCTTTCCAACGTCCTGATGGAGACTGCCGGGGATCGTGTGCAGCTCACTGCTACGGACTTGGAACTCGGGATACGGTGCTCCTTCCCGGCGCGGGTGTCGAAAGAAGGCGCGGGAACGGTGCCGGTGCGGCGGCTGCTCGATTATGCCCGCCTGTTGCCCGATGTCGATCTCACGGTGAAGTTCCTGGAGAACCATTGGGCGAGCCTGGTGTGCGGGCGGTCGCGGACCCGGATCGCGGGCATCTCGCGGGAGAGTTTTCCGGAGCTGCCGGAGATGCCGGCGCCGCTGGCGGAAGTGCCGGCGAGTGTTCTTGCGCTGATGATCGGCAAGACGATTTTCGCGATCTCATCGGAGGACTCGCGGTTCACGCTGAATGGATCGCTGCTGCTGCTCAAGCCGGATGGAATGGTGATGGTTTCGACCGACGGCCACCGGCTTGCGCACGTAGAGAGCGCAGTGGAAATTCCTGGAATCACAGGGGACTACCGGGCTTTGCTCCCGAAGAAGGCGATGACCGAGATTCTGAAGCTTGCCGGTGAGGCGGGCGACGATGCGGTTGTGAAGTTCGCCGGTGACGAGAACCACCTGTTTTTCCAGCTTGGTTCGCGGCTCCTCATCAGCCGGAAGCTGACGGGCACTTTTCCGGATTACGAACGGGTGCTTCCGAAGGACCAACGCAACTCCGTAACGCTGTGCAGGGAGGAAGTGAGGGCAGCTATCGAGCGAGTGGCGCAGTTTGCCGACGAGCGTTCTCACGCCATCCGGCTCCAGATCAGCCCGGGCGAGGTCAAGGTCTTCTCTTCAATTTCGGATACGGGCGAAAGCGAGGAGGTAATTCCAGCCGAGTACGACGGCGCCGCGATGGAGATCGGCTTTAACGCGCAGTATCTGCTTGAGTTCATGCGCGCCGTTCAGGAAAAGTTCGTTACGTTCTCGTTTAAGGACCCGCACAGCGCGGCGGAAGTCAGGCCGGTTGGGGGCGACGAGAGCTATCGTTACCGGTACATCGTAATGCCGATGCGGATTTAGATCGGCGTTGCGGGTTCCGCTGATTCGAGACGGCACGACACGTACGCGTGAAGTGTGGCGTGGCACCCAAGACAAGGATTTGATTGAGGTTCTATGGCAACTAAAGATTTCGAAACACCGGCAGTAGACACCTACGATTCCTCCAGCATCAAGGTTCTGGAAGGGCTGGAAGCGGTGCGTCTGCGGCCGGCGATGTACATCGGCTCCACAGGCGAGGTCGGACTGCACCACCTTGTTTACGAAGTGGTGGACAACTCAGTTGACGAAGCACTGGCCGGGTACTGCACAGAAATCTCAGTCACAATCCTGAGCGACAACTCGATTACGGTCGTGGACAACGGGCGCGGCATCCCGGTGGACATCCACCAGGAGGAAGGCGTCTCGGCCGCCGAGGTTGTCATGACCAAGCTCCATGCCGGCGGGAAGTTCGACAACAAGAGCTACAAGGTATCCGGGGGGCTGCATGGCGTTGGCGTGAGCTGCGTCAACGCGCTTTCCGAGCACCTCGAACTCGAGATCTGGCGGGATGGTTACACCTGGGAGCAGGAATACGAGCGCGGCGTTCCCAAAGGGCCGCTCGAGCGGAAAGGCAAGGCGGGCCGCAAGACCGGCACGAAGATCACCTTCAAGCCCGACCCCACCATCATGGAGGTAACCGAGTTCAGCTTTGAGACCTTGTCTCAGCGGCTGCGGGAACTCGCCTTCCTGAACAAGGGTCTGCGGATCACGCTGACCGACGAGCGTGTAGACCCGCCCAAGTCCCACGAGTTCTACTACAGCGGCGGCATCGCCGAGTTCATCAAGCACCTGAACCGCGGCAAGACGGTTCTGCACGACAAGCCGATTTACTTCGAGGGAACGCGCGAGCTGCAAAACGGGGGCCTGCTGAGCATCGAGGTTGCCCTGCAGTACAACGACGGCTACAGCGAGTCGGTCTTCAGCTTTGCAAACAACATCAACACGGTGGACGGCGGGACACACCTCAGCGGTTTTCGCAGCGCGCTCACCCGCACCATCAACACCTACGGCCAGGCGGCGGGTCTGTTCAAGGACGTCAAGGAAAACCTCACGGGCGACGACGTGCGGGAGGGACTCACGGCAGTAGTAAGCGTGAAACTTCCGCAGCCGCAGTTCGAGGGGCAGACCAAGGGCAAGCTCAACAGCGACATTGGCGGGCTGGTGATGCAGTTTGTCAATGAGAAGTTGAGCGAGTACTTCGACAAGAACCCCACGGTGATGCGCAAGATCGTCTCGAAGGCGATCGAGGCTGCGCGGGCGAGGGAAGCCGCCCGCAAGGCGCGCGATCTCACGAGGCGCAAGGGTGCGCTGGACTCGGGCGGGCTACCGGGGAAACTGGCCGACTGCCAGGAAAAGGATCCGGAGCGCTGTGAGCTGTTCCTGGTGGAGGGCGAGTCCGCTGGCGGGACTGCGAAGATGGGCCGCGACCGCCGCTATCAGGCCATTCTGCCGCTCAGAGGCAAGATCCTGAACGTGGAGAAGGCGCGCACGGACAAGATGCTGAGCCACGAGGAAATCCGCAGCATGGTGACCGCCTTCGGCACGGGCATCCGCGAGGATTTCGATATCTCCCGGCTCCGCTACGGGAAGATCATCATCATGACGGACGCGGACGTGGACGGCTCCCATATCCGCACGCTGCTGCTGACGTTCTTCTACCGGCAGATGCAGGAGCTGATCAACCGCGGCCACGTTTATGTGGCGCAGCCGCCGCTGTATCGAATCAAGAAGGGCAAGAGCGAGAAGTACATCAAGAACGAAGAGGAGTTCCTGCGGGAGATTCTCCGGAGGGCGACCGAGAACCTGGCGGTTGAGACCGCTCCGGATGGGGCAGGCGCGGCAATGCGGCTGGAGGGGTCCGAACTGCGCACGTTTCTGAACCGGCTGGACGATTTCCAGCACCACTTCCGGCGCGTGGAGAGGAAGGTGCGCGATGCGCGGATCGTCGAGATTCTCTCCGATCCCGGGTTGGATATCGACACCAAGGCCCACTTCGCTGACGAGAAGAACGTCCGGCGCATCGCCGAGCGGCTGGAGGCGATCAGCGTGAAGCCCGAACTGAGGCTCGATGAGGAACACTCGACCTGGACGGTGAGCTTCCGCGATTCGACGAACGCCGAGCGGCTGATCGGCGTGGAGTTGGCGTCGCAGCCCGAGTACAAGGGTTTGCGGAACGTCGCGAGGCAGATTGCGCGGTACAACCGGCCGCCATTTACGGTCGTAAAAGACTCCACGCGGGAGGTGCTGCCGGATTGGCGGGCGCTGCTGGAGCACATCAAGCAGGAGGGCATGCGGGACGTCACGGTCCAGCGCTACAAGGGTCTTGGCGAGATGAACGCCTCGCAGTTGTGGGAAACGACGATGAACGCCGAGACCCGGACGCTGCTGCAGGTGCGTTCGGAAGACGCCGTGGAAGCCAACGAGATTTTCACCACGCTGATGGGCGAGGACGTCGAGAACCGGCGGAAGTTTATCGAGGAAAACGCGCTGGATGTGCGGAATCTCGACGTGTGAGGCGCCCGTCTGATTCTTCGCCCCGGCTGCAATATTTAACTACATAAAAATTCAACTGGGTTGAATAACGCAATCCCCCGAAAAAACGCGCAGTTTCCGCGCGGTTCACCCTAACCTTACCCCTTCAATTATCAGACGTTTAGATCCTTTTCTCTGTTGGACCCTCAAATGCAGCCAGCGGAGCCGGAATGGCAGTTAACCGCACAGCGGGCCTGATTGAGAAGTTCCTCGGGAGCACACATCTGTTTACGCTGGCCCTGACGGAAGTTCTCGAGGAGAACCTGCTGCGCGAGGCGGAGTCGGGGCGGGTGACGCCGGCGCAGATGAAAGTGTTGAAGCTGGTGTCCCGGGCGAAGGAGCCGAGCGTGGGAGACGTCGCGAGCTTTCTGGGGGTGAGCGATGCGGCGGCGAGCAAGACGATCGACCGGCTGGTGCGGAACGGGTTGCTCGAACGGACGCCGGGCAAGCAAGACCGGCGGTCGAGCGAGCTGGCGTTGACGCCGCGGGGTCGGCGGGTGCTGGAAAAATTCGAATCGGGGCGGCAGCGGTGGCTGGCGCAGGTGTTCCAGCGGATCCCGGCTCAGCGCCTGGAAGTGAGTGCTGGCGTGCTCTCCGAGCTGGCTTCCATGATCGTCGCCACGAGCTCGAACTCCGGCCAGATCTGCCTTCAGTGTGGAGTTTACTTTGAGGATCGCTGCCTGCTCCACGAGGCGGTCCGCCAGACGTGCCAGTACCGAAAGAAATCCCGGCAGAGCACGCGGCTGCCGCAGGGAGGAAGGACAACATGAAGCAGACGATGAAGTTCCAGCGGGAAGCGGATCCCGAGTGGTCCGAGCGCTTCCGGACGCTGCCCGGGTGCGAGCGCATTTCCTCTTGCATCCAGTGCGGCACCTGCTCGGGCACGTGCCCGCTTTCGATCTACATGGATTACACGCCGCGCAAGATCATCGCGCTGATCCGCGCGGGATTCCGGGAAGAAGCGCTGAGCTCGAAGACGATCTGGCTGTGCGCGTCGTGCTACTCCTGCGCGGCGCTCTGCCCGCAGCAGATCCACATTACCGACGTGATGTACAGCCTGAAGCGGGAGGCCATCCAGGCAAAGAAGTATCCGCCGCGCTTCCCCATTCCGGTGCTGGCCCAGGAGTTCTTCAACTACGTGAAGAACTGGGGGCGCAACGCGGAGATCCCGGTGGTGCTGAAGATGGCGCTGAAATCGAACCCCTTTATCCTGCTGAGCATGATCCGGTCCGGTTGGGGGCTGTTCCGCACGGGGCGAATCTCGCTCAAGCGTGAGCGGATCAAGAGAACGGGCGAGCTTCAGCGCGCGCTATCCGCTGTGAAGGAGCACAGTCATGCCTGAGAATCGCGGTTATCTGTATTTCCCCGGATGCTCGCTGCGGGCGACCGGCGCGGCCTATGACGAGAGCCTTACGGAGACGTTCCGCCTGCTGGGCATACCGATCGAAGAGCTGGAGGACTGGAACTGCTGCGGCGCCACCTCCTACATGGCGGTGGACGAGAACTCGGCGTTCCTGCTCTCGGCGCGCAACCTGTCCATCGCGGCGCAGCAGGGCGGGCGCGACCTGATGGCGGCGTGCAGCGCGTGCTATCTGGGGCTGCGGAAGGCGCAGGACTACGTTGAGCACTACCCGGAAGTGCGGGCGAAGGTGGAGGCGGGGCTGAAGGCCGCCGAGCTCAAGCCGTTTACGGGAGTGAAGGTCAGGCACACGCTGGAGATCCTGTACAACGACGTCGGCGTGGCGCAGATCAAGTCGAAGGCGGTCCGCAAGTGGCAGGGCGGCAAACTCGCCTGCTACTACGGCTGCCAGGCGGTGCGGCCGTACGACGAAGTGGACAACCCGCACAACCCGATGCGCATGGACGAGCTGATGCGCGCGGTGGGCGCCCAGACGGTGGATTATCCCCTGAAGACAAAATGCTGCGGCGGCACGCTGACGGGAACGATTCACGACGTGGGCGTGCGGCTGAACTACATTCTGCTTAAAGAGGCGGTGCGCAAGGGGGCCGAGGCGATCGTGACGATCTGCCCGCTGTGCCAGTTCAATCTGGACGCCTACCAGTGCGAGATCACGGGAGATCAGGGCGAGAAGTTCGACGTGCCGATCCTTTACTTTACGCAGGTGCTGGGATGGGCCCTCGGCGGCGACCCCGGCAAGCTCGGGCTGAAGCGTTGCATTGCCGGCCAGTCGAAGATCAAGAACTGGTTTTCCGCAAAACAGGAGGTAGCGAGCCATGCGTGAGTCCAACGGAGCGGTACGGGTCGGCGTTTATGTCTGTCACTGCGGCTCCAACATCGGGGCGATCGTGGATTGCAAGGCGGTCGCCGAGTACGCGGCGGGGCTGCTCCACGTGGCGGTTGCCCGGGACTACAAGTACATGTGCTCCGACCCGGGGCAGGAGCTGATCCAAAAGGATATCGAGGAGCACAAGCTGAACCGGATCGTGGTGGCGTCGTGCTCGCCGCATTTGCACGAGAACACGTTCCGCGTGGCGACGGCCAAGGCCGGGCTGAATCCCTACTACCTGACGATGGTGAACATCCGGGAGCACGACTCCTGGGTGCACACGGACCGCGCGGCCGCCACGGAGAAAGCAAAGGACCTCGTGCGGGGCGCCGTCCGCCGGGTGGTACTGCAAAGGCCCCTGGAGAAGGGGCGGGTGCCGATCGACCCGAAGGTGCTGGTGGTGGGCGGAGGCATCGCCGGAATCCATGCGGCGCTGACGCTGGCCAACGCCGGCAAGAAGGTCTACCTGGTGGAGCGCGAACCCACCATCGGCGGCCACATGGCCATGTTCGACAAGACGTTCCCGACGTTAGATTGCGCGGCCTGCATTCTGACGCCGAAGATGTCCACGGTCAAAAACCATCCGAACATCACGCTGTGGACGTATTCGGAAGTCGAGAGCGTGAGCGGCTACGTCGGCAACTACGACGTGAAGGTGAGGCGGCGGACGCGGTATATCAACGAGGACCTCTGCTCGGGGTGCCAGGAGTGCATCGCGGCCTGTGTCTTCAAGGAGCCGAAATTCCCGGACGAGTTCAACCAGAGGTTGGGCAAGCGCAAACCCATTTACCTGCCGTTCCCGCAGGCGGTGCCGCAGACGCCGGTGATCGATCCGGAGACCTGCATCGAGTTCAAGACTGGCAAGTGCAAGAAGACGTGCCTGGAGGCCTGCGCCGACCGGCACGCGATCGACTTCAAGCTGACGGACACGGTCGAGGAAATCCGGGTCGGCACGATCATCGTGTGCACCGGCTTCCAGGCCTACGACGCCAGGCGCAGCCCGCAGTTCGGCTACGGCATTTATCCCAACGTTTATACGTCGCTCGAAATCGAGCGCCTGGTCAACGCCGCGGGGCCGACGGCCGGCGAGGTGGTGCTGCGGGACGGCAAGACGGTTCCCAGAAGTATCGGCATTATCCACTGCGTGGGTTCGCGGGACGAGAACGCGAACCGGTGGTGCTCGCGCGTGTGCTGCATGTACTCGCTGAAGCTGGCGCACCTGTTGAAAGAGCACACGGACGCGGAGATTTTCAACTTCTATATCGACATGCGGACGCCGGGGAAGTCCTTCGAGGAGTTCTACCAGCGGCTGCTGAATGAGGGCGTGCATTTCATCCGCGGCAAGGTGGCCGAAGTCACCGACTGGGCGGCCGATCCGAGTGAGGAAGGCAAGCTGGTGCTGCGGGTGGAGGACACGCTGCTCGGAGTGGTGCGGCGGATCCCGGTGGACATGGTAGTGCTTTCGGTGGGTCTGGAGCCGCACGCGGACGCGCAGGACGTGCGCCGGATGTTCAACATGACCTGCTCGAACGAGGGATTCTTCCTCGAGCGGCACCCGAAACTGGCGCCGGTGAACACGTTCACCGACGGCGTTTTCCTGGCCGGCTGCTGCCAGGGTCCGAAAGACATTCCGGATACGGTGGCGCAGGCAGGCGCGGCGGCGGCCGAAGCGATGGCGCTGATCGACGCCGGATACGTCGAGCAGGAGCCCAACGTCGCGTACGTGATCGAGGAGGACTGCTCGGGCTGCAAGACGTGCATCCCGATGTGCCCCTACAGCGCGATCACGTTCCGCGAACAGGACAAGAAGGCGGAAGTCAACGCGGTGCTCTGCAAAGGCTGCGGGACGTGCGTGGCGGCGTGCCCGTCGGGTTCGATACAGCAGCGGCTCTTTGAAGACGACGAGCTGTTCGAGGAACTCGAAGGAGTGCTGATCCATGCGTAGTCGGCGCGGAGCAAAGGAGTCTGAGAATGTCTGAAGCAAAGTTCGAACCGAGGATCGTGGCTTTCTTCTGCAACTGGTGCACGTATCTGGCAGCCGACCTGGCGGGCATCTCGAGGATGAAGTATCCGCCGAACGCACGGGTGATCCGCGTAATGTGCTCGGGCCGGATCGATCCGCAGTTCATTGTGAAGGCGTTTGCGAACGGCGCCGACGGCGTGCTGATCGGCGGTTGCCACCCCGGCGACTGCCACTACCAGGAAGGCAACTACAAGTGCCTGCGCCGGTTCACGCTGCTGAAGCGCGTGATCCAGGAGATGGGGATCGAGGACGAACGGCTCCGGCTGGAATGGATCTCGGCAGCGGAAGGCGACCGGCTGCGGACGGTAATGTTCGACATGGTGGAGAAGGTGCGGGCGCTGGGTCCGCTGAACTGGAAGCCCGCTGAAGAGAAAGCGCCCGTAGCGGAGGAGGTGACGGCATGAAGCCGAAGGTAGCATTCTACTGGTGCGCGTCCTGCGGCGGTTGCGAGGAATCGAGTGTCGACCTGGGCGAAGCGCTTCTGGATGTAGCCGAGGCGATCGACATCGTGCTCTGGCCGGTGGCGCTTGACTTCAAGAAGCACCACATCGAGGCGATGGCCGATGGCGAGATCGTGGCGGCATTCATCAACGGCGCGGTGCGGTCGAGCGAACAGGAGGAGTGGGTACACCTGCTGCGGAAGAAGTCGCAGGTGGTGATCGCGTTCGGTTCCTGCGCGCAGCTCGGCGGCATACCGGGGCTGGCCAATTTCTTCAATCGCGCGGGGGTACTCGAAGCGGCTTACCGCGAATCGCCGAGCACCGTAAATCCCAACGGCGTATTCCCCCAGACGGTGCACAAGGACAACGGCTTCACGCTGACGCTGCCGGTGCTGCACGACACCGTGCGCACGCTGGACCAGGTGATCGACGTGGATTACTACATCCCGGGCTGCCCGCCGACGCCGCAGTTGCTGGCGGATGCGGTGCAGGCGCTGCTTTCGGGTAAGCTGCCCCCCAAGGGCGCGGTGCTGGCGCCCGATCACGCGCTGTGCAAGGATTGCCCGCGCAGGGACACGAAACCCGAGAAGCCGATGATTTCCGAGTTCAAGCGGCCGCATGAGGTCGTGATCGACCAGACCCAGTGCCTGCTGAACCAGGGCCTGTTGTGCCTGGGCCCGGCCACGCGCAGCGGCTGCGGCGCGCTGTGCATCGAGGGCAACATGCCCTGCACGGGATGCTTTGGCCCGACGTCGCGCGTGCGCGACTACGGCGCCAAGGCGCTTTCGGCGATCGCATCGATGGCAGACAGCAACGACGACGCGGAGATCGCGGCCATACTCTCGAAGATCCCGGATCCGGCGGGAACGTTCTATCGCTACTCCCTGCCGGCATCGGCGCTGCAAAGGAAAAAGTTATAGGAGGCCCCTCAAATGCCGGTAGAGACAACGACACGCAGAATTACGATCGATCCGATTACGCGGCTGGAAGGGCACGGCAAGATCGAGATATTCCTGGATGACGACGGGCAGGTCGAGCGGGCGTACTTCCAGGTGCCCGAGCTGCGCGGGTTTGAGAAGTTCGCGCAGGGGCGTCCGGCGGAAGACATGCCACAGATCACGTCGCGCATCTGCGGCGTGTGCCCCACGGCCCACCACATGGCGGCCACACGGGCGCTCGATAACCTGTACCAGGTGACGCCGCCGCCGGCCGCGCAGAAGATCCGCGAGCTGGTCTTCAACACGTTCATGGCCGAGGACCACGCGCTGCACTTCTACTTCCTTGGCGGGCCGGACTTTGTGGTCGGGCCGCAGGCGCCGGCGGCCGAGCGAAACGTGCTGGGAGTGGTGGCCAGGGTCGGAGTGGAGACCGGCAAGGCGGTGATCTCGATGCGGCGGAAGCTGCGCGAGCTGACCACGCTGGCGGCGGGCAAGACCGTGCATCCCGTCTTCGGGCTGCCGGGCGGAGTCGCCAAGCCGCTTACCGAGGCCGATCGCCAGCGCTTCCGCGAGGTGGCGGCCGAGGCGGTGGATTTCGCGCAGTTCACCCTCGAAACGTTCGAGAAGATCGTGCTCGAGAACTCGGACTACGGGGACCTGATCACCGGCGGCGTCTTCACGCACCGCACCCACTACATGGGGATGGTGGACTCCAACAACCAGGTGAACTTCTACCAGGGCTCGCTCCGCGTGGTGACGCCGGAAGGCAAGGAAGTTGCGAAGTTCGCGCCGGAGAAGTACCTGGACTACATCGCCGAGCACGTCGAGCCCTGGAGCTACATGAAGTTCTGCTACCTGAAGCAGCCGGGGTGGAAGGGCTTCATGGAGGGCGCCGATAGCGGAGTGTTCGCGGTGGCTCCGCTCGCGCGGCTGAACGTGACCGAAGGCATGCCGACGCCGCTCGCGCAGCAGGCCTACGAGAAGTACATCAAGACGCTGGGCAAGCCGGTGCACCACACGCTGGCCACGCACTGGGCGCGGATCATCGAGCTGATCTACGCCACGGAGCGGATGAAGC
This sequence comes from Acidobacteriota bacterium, assembly GCA_029776225.1. Taxonomy (GTDB): domain Bacteria; phylum Acidobacteriota; class Terriglobia; order Bryobacterales; family Bryobacteraceae; genus Fen-330. The sequence goes on from JAKOTR010000091.1 coordinate 48,407, forward strand.
AACTGGCCGACGACCCCGAGATCACCGATCCCAACGTGCGCACGATTCCGACGGCAACTCCGCGCGAAGGCGTCGGCGTGGTGGAAGCGCCGCGGGGCACGCTCATCCACCACTACAAGACCGATGAGCGCGGCCTGATTACCGCGGCAAACCTGATTGTGGCCAGCCAGAACAACGCCGCCCGCATGTCGATGAGCGTTGAGAAAGCGGCCAAGGGGCTGCTCTCCGGAAGGGAGATTTCCGAGGGCTTGCTCAACATGGTGGAGATGGCGTTCCGGGCGTACGATCCGTGCCTGGGCTGCGCCACGCACTCGCTGCCCGGGAGCATGCCGCTCTCGGTGCGGGTGCGCGGGCGTGACGGCGAGACGCTCAGCATGCTCGTGCGCGACGCGGACGGCGCCATTCGGAGGAGCTGATCCCCTATGGCGGCGCGGGTTCGTGTGCTCGGGCTGGGCAACGAGCTTCTCGCCGACGACGCCGTAGGCATTCTGGCGGCCCGGAAGGTGGCCGAACGCTGTCCTCCGGAGGAGGTGGAGGTCATCGCGAGTTCCGAATCCGGCCTCTACCTCCTGGAGTACGTCACGGATGTGGCGCGCCTGATCGTGATCGATTCGGTGCAGACTGGCCGCACGGCTCCGGGTACGATCCACGTGGTGTGCGAAGAAAACGTACGGGCGGCACCGGGCAGCACGCCTCACGGTACGGGGCTGTTCGACGCCCTCGCCCTTGCGCGCAAGTTGGGCTATAACGTTCCCAAGGAAGTGATCATCCTGGCCGTGGAAGCGGCCGACTGCCTCACAATCGGCGGTGAGATGCATCCCGGCGTGGCTGCCGCGATTCCGGAACTTGTCGAGCGCGTGGTGCGGATGTCGGTGAACTGAGGGGACTCCCGCGCCGGGCGGGGTCTCATAGGGAAAGGGCTAGAATAGGGGTAGTAGGGGCGAGGGGACGCTCCAACCAACCATCGTCCATTCGGGTCAGGGGGGACTCAATGGAAATCGAAAAACAGCGGAATCGCATCGAGGGGGCGGAGCGCTGGCTTTCGCTTCTGGGCGGCGGCGCGGCCGTATTCTGGGGCCTCAAACGGAAATCGCTGTTCGGCTCGGCGGCGGCGCTGGCGGGCGCGAATTACTTTTTGCGGGGCGTTGCGGGTGACCGGAACGTGCTCGAGTTTCTGGGAGTGGACTTATTCCTGCGCGGGAGCCTGCCTTACGGCCGCGGCATCAAAATGCGGCGATCGGTGACGATCGGCCGTTCCCAGGAGGAACTTTACCGCTTCTGGCACAACTTCGAAAATCTGCCGCGCTTTATGAAGCACGTGAAGTCCGTCCGGGTGCTCGACGACCGCCGTTCGCACTGGATTGTAACCGCGCCGGCGGGCCGGACCGTGAACTGGGACGCGGAAATTATCGCCGATCGCGCGCCCGAGCTGATCGGATGGCGCGCATCCGGTGGAGGAATCGACCACGCCGGTTCGGTGCGCTTCGAGCGCGCGCCGGGTGACCGTGGAACGGTGGTCCGGGTACAGCTTCAATACAATGCGGCCGGCGGGCGGATCACCGCCTCTATCGCCAAACTGTTCGGTGAAGAACCGGACCAGCAGATCCACGACGACCTGCTCCGCTTCAAGCAGCTTATGGAAGTGGGAGAGATCGTGACCACCGAGGGGCAGCCTTCCGGCCGCGCGGGCGAGGCGAGGCGGGCGATCTGGGCGGAGCACGAGGAGCTGGGGAAAGCGGAGCCGGTCGAGGAGGCCGCGAGGGAGTCGTTCCCGGCCAGCGACGCGCCGTCGTGGGCGTACGGCATCTGAGTATCAGGGGGCTGCGATGAAAGCTGTGTGCTGGAACGGGACGGAGGACGTCCGCGTTGAGACGGTTCCCGATCCCGGGTTGCTGAGCCAGAAAGACGTCATCATCAAGACCACACTGACAGCGATCTGCGGGTCCGACCTGCACCTTTACGGTGGTCACATCCCCGGAATGCGGCCGGGAGACATACTCGGCCACGAATTCATGGGCGAAGTGGTGGAAACCGGCAGAGAGGTGAGGAATTTGAAGAAGGGCGACCGCGTCGTGGTGCCCTTCGCGATCGCCTGCGGGGCCTGCTACTTCTGCCGCCACGAGTTATACACGCAGTGCGACAACAGCAACCCGAATGCGTGGATGCTGGAAAAGCTCAACGGATACGGGTCCGCCGGTCTGTTCGGCTATTCGCACCTGTACGGAGGGTATGCCGGCGGGCAGGCGCAATTCGTGCGGGTGCCCTTCGCCGACGTGGGTCCGGTCAAGGTGTCCAACGGCGCGCAGGGGCTCAGCGATGAGAAGGTGCTGTTCCTTTCCGATATCTTCCCGACCGGCTACCAGGCGGCCGAACAGTGCGATATCAAACCAGGCGATACGGTGGCGGTGTGGGGCTGCGGTCCGGTGGGGCAGTTCGCGATGATGAGCGCGCGCCTGCTCGGCGCCGAGCGCATCATTGGCATCGACCGGTTTACGGAGCGGCTGCGGATGGCGCAGGAGACCTGCGGGGCCGACACCATCGACTACTCGAAATCGCCGGACCTGATCGAGGAGATCAAGGAGCTGACGGGGGGAATGGGGCCGGACGCCTGCATCGACGCCGTAGGAATGGAAGCGCACGGCACGGCACTGGCGGGACTCTACGACCGCGCGAAGCAGGCCGTACATCTCTTGCTCGACCGCCCGACCGTGCTGCGCCAGTGCATCCAGGCGTGCAGGAAAGGCGGCACGGTCTCCATCCCGGGAGTCTATACGGGGCCGCTCGACAAAGTGCCCATTGGCGCCGCGTTCGGCAAAGGGCTGACGCTGCGCATGGGCCAGACGAATGTGCAGAAATATCTGCGCCCGTTGCTCGAAAAGATCGAGCGCGGCGAGATCGACCCGTCATTTGTCATCACGCACCGTTTCAACCTGTCGGACGCACCCTATGCTTACCAGTTGTTCCGGGAGAAGCAGGACGGGTGCATCAAAGTGGTGCTCGATCCCAGCAACGGGCGGCGCGGGGAGTGAAATATGCCAGAGAAGGATCCGAATGATTCGCAGAGGGATCGGGAGGACCGGCCGAAGCCGTCCCTCGGTCCGGTAGAGGGCGACGAGGAAACCATCGACGAGGACCTGCGGCAAAAAAGCGGGCAGTCATGAGCGAAAAAGGCAAAAACCCATCCGAACGCAGCAAGGGGAGCGCCCGAAAGAGCCAGAAGGAGCAGGAGTTGAGGGCCGAGCTGATTGTGGGCGAGGGAGAGGGTTCCGAAGAGCAGGTGGAAGAATCTTTGATGGAGAAAGAAAGGAAGCCGAACCGGCCATGAAGATCACCACGCGGGCGGCACTGTGGGGCGCCAGGCGGATGGCAAAGCACAAGCTCAAGAAGAACCGGGGCAAGCTGCTGGCGGTGGCAGGGGGCGTGGGTGCCGCAATTGCCGCCGGCTTAGTGGTGAGGCGATTGACGATGGCCGATCTCAGGGGCGAGGTGGCGCTCATCACCGGAGGCTCGCGCGGTCTGGGTTTTCTGCTGGCTCGGGAGTTCGCGCGGCAGGGCTGCCGAGTGACAATCTGCGCGCGCGACGGCGCCGAGCTCGAGCGCGCGCGGGTCGATTTGGAGCGGCAGGGCATCGACGTGCTCGCGGTGCAGTGCGACGTAACTGATCAGTCTCAGGTAGAAAGCCTGGTGCAGAAGACCAAAGCACGCTTCGGCCGGGTGGACATTCTGGTGAACAACGCCGGCACGATCCAGGTGGGGCCCATCGAATCGATGACGGCCCAGGATTTCGAGAACGCGATGCGCGTGATGTTCTGGGGCATGCTCTATCCTACGCTGGCTGTGCTGCCGGACATGCTGGAGCGCCGCAGTGGGCGGATTGTGAATATCACGTCGATCGGCGGGAAGGTGAGCATGCCGCACCTGCTGCCGTATGGCTGCGCCAAGTTTGCCGCCGTCGGGCTATCCGAAGGATTGAGGGCGGAGTTGAAGGGGGAAGGGATTCGCGTGACCACCATCGTGCCCGGCCTGATGCGGACCGGTTCTTTCCTGAACGCGTTTTTCAAAGGGCGGCAGGAGAAGGAGTTCCGCTGGTTCAGCCTGGGGGCGGCGCTGCCGTTCATTTCGATGGATGCGAAGCGGGCGGCGCGCCAGATTGTGGCGGCGACGCGGCGGGGGGAGGCCGAGCGGATACTTTCCCTTCCGGCAACCATGCTGGCTCTCTTTCACGGGCGATTTCCGGGTCTGACGGCCGATTTGCTGGGCTGGGCAAACCGTCTTCTTTTGCCCGAAGCCGAAGGGGGCCGGCCCGAGCAGGTTCGCGGCATGGACGTGCGGCAGCGGGCGCGCGGATCGGTCTACCGCGCGTTCACCCGAATGGGATTAAGCGCAGCCGAAAAGCTGAACCAGTATCCCGGTCCGGTGGCGGCCTGATACGCTCGCATCAGACGTACACGCGTTTGACGCGGGCGCGGATGCCGCAAAGGATGTCGTAGGAGATCGTGCCGGCCATTCGCGCCATTTGCTGCGCGTTGATGGAGACGTCGCCTTCGCTGCCGAGCAGTGTAACCGTATCGCCGGGCTGTATGGACGGGCAGTCGGTTACGTCGATGGTGGTGAGGTCCATCGAGACGGCGCCCAGGATCGGCACGAGTTTCCCAGCCGCGATGACGTGGCCGCGGTTGGAAAGCCGGTGGGAAAGACCGTCCGCGTAGCCCACTCCGAGGATCGCGATCCGTGTGGGGCGATGCGTGCGGAACATGCCGCCGTAGCCTATGTGGGCATGCTCCGGGACCTCCTTAGTCGAGATCACGGAGGCCTTCCAGCTTAGCACCGGCTCGACGTGAAGCACGCGCTCCGGCGCCTCGCCGCGTGCCGGCGAGACGTACCCATACAGAGCGTGGCCCACGCGGATCATGTTCTGCAGCGCCTCCCGGCGTCCGTAGGCGACCGGGTTGGTGCTCGACATGTGCATAAACTGCGGGCAGATGCCGGCTTTCTTGAGACCCGCGGCGATGCGGTTGAACGCACGCACCTGCCGTTCGGTTTGCTTGTTCGTGTAGTCGGCGGAGGAGGCGAAGTGGGTCATGAGGCCTTCCAGGCGCAGGTTGGCGGCCTCCTTCACCGCGGCGGCGATTTGGGCGGCATCGGCGCGGGTGCCGAGACGTCCCATCCCGGTGTCGATTTTCAAATGGTAGCTGAGCGGGGCGCCGCTGCCGGCGGCCAGCGAGCTCAACTCGCGCAGATCGCTGAGCGAATGGACCACCGGCGTGAGGCGGTAGTGGACGAGCTCCCGGTAAACGGCGGTCGCGCGATCGGACATCACCAGAATGCGGGCGTCGATGCCCGCCTCGCGCAGCGTGATTCCTTCCTCCGCGGAGCTCACGGCCAGCCAGCGCGCTCCCGCGCCGGTGAGCACGCGCGAAACCTCAACGGCGCCGTGGCCGTAAGCATCCGCTTTCACGACCCCCACAATTTCCACGCCGTCGCCGACGACCGCCGAGACGCGTCGAAAATTCTCCGCGAGTTTCGCGCGAGAAATCTCGGCCCAGGAACGGAACCCAAATGCAGGCATATGCTATGGCTGACGCTTTCCCGAGAGACTCAGCAGCAAGTTCTCGTAGGCGCCGGTGACGGCCTCCCAACTGTATCGCTCGCGAACGCGCGCCACCGCCCTATCTATCCATTGTTCTCGCTCCGGAAGGCTTAAGTCCAGTGCGTATCGGATCCGGTCCGCCAGATTAGCGTGTTCGAACGGAATTCCCGCGCCCCCGGCGACCTCGGCGTTCTCCGGCGTGTTCAGGTAGAGGACCAGGGCGCCGCGGCCCATCGCTTCGATGAGTGCGGGATGCGTGCCGCCGACCTCGGTGGCGTGGATGTAGGCGAAGCAGTGGGAGAGTAGCTCGTGATAACCGCGGCCATAGATCGCGCCGGGCATAACGATGCGGGGATCGGTGGTGTTGCGAACTTCGCGGATGTATTCGTGGGCGTAGGGGGCATCACCAATCAGGGCGAGCTTCAGATCGGTCGCGACCTGCTCGAACGCCCTGCGTACCAGCAGCGCGTTGTTTTCCGGTTCCAGGCGGCTGACGTAAAGGAAATAGCGGCCGGGTTCCAGGCCAAGCTTTTCGAGGGTTTCCGTGCCGGCGACCTTCCCGGTTTCGGCGCCATAGGGGATGAAGCATGTGGCCTTGCCGTAGCGGGCCTGATAGTAATCCGCGATTTTTTGAGCATCGCTCACCACGGCGTTGGGAAACCAGGTGGAGAGCCGCTCCGACATGAGATACCAGGCGCGGCCGAGCCGGTTCCACTTCTTGCGGTTCCGTTCGAGGCCGTCGACGTTGAGCGCGACCGGCATGCCGAAAAGCCGCGGCAGGAAGGTGAACAGGGCGTTCGCGGCATTGCAGTAAAGCACGGCATCGTGGCGGTGAGCCAGCAGGTGCAAGGTGGAAAGGAAAGTGTGCACCACCGTATCCAGGTACTTGTGGCGGATGGTGGGGAGATATTGGAGCGCGACGCCGCGGTAGCAGGGCGCCGAATGGCGCTGCCTCGTGTACACGGTGACCTGGTGCCCGCGAGCGACAAGCCGCGTGCCGAGTTCCTCGGCGAAGGTTTCAAACCCGCCGTAGCGGGCGGGGATGCCGCGGGTGCCAAGAATCGCGATCCTCATGCGCGCAGGGCCTCAACCGGGGTGTGCTGCCGGTCCGGGTGGCCGTTCGGCCTCCGGATGTGCCTAGTATTCGAACTGCCCGGCTTGGGAACCACTCGCGGTCTTGTAGCGGGGGCCAGATGAAGCGGCGGGCATGGGCAGCGGCTTGCTGACCGGGGTGTACCGGAACCAGTTCGCGATGTATTCGTCATCCACACGCCGGCGTTTCATGATCTCATGCCGCTTGGCCCGGATGCGACGCCAGTTCCGGGCGAGGTACCAGAAAGCTTTCAGGGATGTCTGCTCCACCAGCAGGCAGCAGCAGACTACCAGCAGATCGCGCGCGGTGATCGAGACCCAGTTGCGGCGGTAGAGGTCCCCGGTGATGTTCTTGATCCGCATGAGAAAGCGGTTCTTCACCGAGTGCATGTTGATGACCGCCGGCAGGGCGCGCCGGTTGCCGGGCAGCACCGTACGGACGTGATAAGCGCGGGCGTGCGGCGTATACAGGCAGCGCCAGCCCAGCAACTGCGCCCGCCAGGCGACATCGGCGTCTTCCCGGTAGACGAAAAAGTCGGGATCGAAAAACTCGCCGTTCACCGAGATATCCTCGATCATCTCCCGGCGGTAAAGAGCTGCGGCGGCGGTTGCGCCGAACACGTACTCGATATTGAGGAAGTGGCCGTTGTCGACTTGCTGGCTGCCGCGGTCCAGGTGCCGCAACATCGGGGTGAAATAGATTCCGGTGGAATCCACCAGGGGCTGGTCCGGCAGCGAGAAGTTGGCGTTCATGGTCAGCAGCTTGCCGCAGACCGAGCCCACTTTCGGGTCCAGGTTGCCTGCATCCACAAGCGCCTGGATGAAGTTCGCGGTGAGGAGCACGTCCGGATTGAGCGTGAGCACCCAGTCGCCCCGGGACAATTGAATGGCCTGATTCTGCGCCGCGGCGAAACCAAGGTTTACGGAGTTGTAGACCACGCGGCAGGTATCCTCGAACTGCTCGAGCACGGCTTGAGTACCGTCGGTCGAGGCATTGTCAACGACAATGATTTCCAAGTTCGGGTACTTCTGGGCCAGCACCGATTCCAAGCACCGCTTGATGAACCGGCCGCTGTTATAGGTCACCACTGTGACGGAAACGGAATCTGTCTGGGCCATGCAATATGAGCTTGAACAAAATCACTGGAATTTGTGCCCTACCGCCCGGAAAACGCAAGACGATAGCCGCAGATTATCGCGCCGGCGCGCTACCGAAAACTTAGCTGCCAAGCGAACAATCCCAAAATAAATTGACACAGGTTGCAGACTTCCGAAACGGATGATCCCCCAAAATGCCCGGAAGCAGGAACCCAGCATCACTGCCGCGCACACAGCCGCAAAGGCAAGCGGGCTGAAGTGCTTAGCGGCATACCTTAGCAGGTTACCATACCAGTACGCCTCCCTGGTTCCATCCGGCAGTCGGGCGGCGGAATGCCCGCCGGTGTGCCGGGCTGCCGCAACCGGCACATATCGGATTTGACCGCTCTCGGAGGCAATCCGTTTACAGAAATCCACATCTTCGAACCATAAAGGTTCGAAACGCTCGTCGAAACCGCCCGCATTGCGCCAAACCTCCCGCCTGAACATGAGAAACGCCCCGGCGGGCTGCTCCACCGCCGACTCAGCCTCCGGGTCGAAATCCAGGCAGCGGTACCGCCGGTTAACGGGATTTCCCGGCCAGAGGCGGTTCAGCCCCAGGGCCTCGAAGCTCAGGGCGGCGGGGGTCGGAAAGCGCCGGACCATAAAGCCGGCCTGCGGCCGGCCGCCGTCATCCACGAGTTTCCCGCACGCGGCGGCCACGCCCGGCTCGCTACAGGCAGCCATTAGGGCGTCCAGACCGCCCAAAACTTCCGTATCCGGATTGAGCAGCAGCACGTAAGGCGTTTCCAGCGTGCCGATTCCCTGGTTCGCTGCGGCGGCGAATCCCCGGTTCCACGGGTTGGCGATCAGGGCCGCTCCGCCCGCTTCGAGAACCCGCCGGCAGGTGCCATCGGCCGAGGCGTTATCGACCACGACGATCTCGGCATCCGCCTGCGCCAGCGACGCCAGGCATTTCCCGATGACCGCTTCCGAATTGTGCGTCACAATCACTACGCCCAGGGTCTTCATGTCAACGAGGTCAGAGCGAAGTAAAGCCGCCAGTAAGGGTCGAACCCGGCGGTGCGTTGCAAGTGATAAATCTCCGATTCGCTATGTTCGATGATCTTCGAGAGGCCCCGCGGCCAGCCGCCCCCCCGGGCCACCTCGCGGCGAATCCGGCGGAACAGCATCAGCCCTTCGATCTTGCCGGCGAGATACGCCAGGCCGCGGCCGTGCCGGAGCGCAACGCCGCCCCAAAGGATTTGACCGAGAAGAATCGGCCAACCATAGCGGAACAGGTACCGCAGCGGATAATGCTTCGCCACCAGCAGGACTTGGTTGCGCGCGATCCTCCGGACGGTTTCGGAATGCCAGGCGCCCAGCGTGGCGCTTCCCGCGTGCCGGGCGACCGCCTCCGGAACGTACATCCCGAAGCAGCCCAGCATGGCGCAGCGCAGCCCGAAATCCACATCTTCCAGATAGGATCCGAAGCGCTCGTCGAGCAGTCCCACGCGCCGGAACAGCTCCGCTCGGAAAAGGGTGGCGGTCATCGGCGCCATCCTGATGCGCCGGCGCCGCGACCAGAGCGGCCCGTCGTGCCGGCCATGACCGACGCGCCAGGCGCAGGCGCCGCGGCTGAGAGTGTCATACGTTCCGTCAACGATGTCCGGGCGCGAGGCATCCACCAGCTTGCCGGTTGCGAAAAACACGCGCGGTTCCGCGAGCGCTTTTTGCAGTTGCTCGAGCCAGTCCGGTTGAGGATCCACGTCATTGTTCAGGATCGCGATCATGTCCGTGCGCGCTTCGCGGACACCGCGGTTTACCGCGGCGGCGAATCCGACGTTTTGCTCCAGCTCAATCACGCGCGCGCCTTTGGCTTTTGCCACTTCCACAGACTTGTCGGTGGACCCGTTATCAATCACCAGGATTTCCTGTATCGGGCATGTCTGGCCCTGCAACCGGTCAAGTAAGGGGCCGATCAGGTCGCAACGATTCCAGTGCGGAATGATCACCGTAATTCCGGACATGACTCCTTTGGACCTGTGAGCCAGCAAAGAATTACATGCGCGGGCGGGTGGCTGTCTCTATCCTAGCACTTCTTTCTCTTGCGTGTAAATCGCTTTTTGAGCAGGAAGTAGAGGTTGAAAAGCCCGTCGCGCCAGGGGTTCAGCTTTATCTCGCCGAGGCGGGACGAGTACTGGATGGAAATCTCTCGAAAACGTATTTTGCGGTTTTTCAGGGCCTCGATCTTGATCTCTTCCGAAAACGACATGCCGTCGGATACGAGATCCATCTCTTCGAGTATGCTGCGGCGGAAGACCCACATCCCGGACTGCGAATCGCGCACCCAGCGGAAGTAAAGCAACGACATGGCGAGCGACAGCACCACGTTGCCGAACTTATGCTTGAAGCTCATGGCGCGCGGGTCGCGCACGGGGAACCGCGACGCGTTGAGAAAGTCCGCCTCCAGGTGCAGAAAGGCTTCCAGAAGATAAGAAATGGCGTCCACCGGGTAACTGTGGTCTCCGTCGAGCGTCACGATGATATCGCCTCGCGCGTTTGCGAATCCGCGGCGATAACTGCGCCCGTATCCTCGCACCTCCTCCCGGATTACCTGCGCGCCGTAGGCCCGCGCCACTTCGGACGTGCGGTCCGTCGAGCCGTTGTCAACCACGATGACCTCGTCGACGAACTCCGGCATGCGCTTCAGCACCTGCTCGATCCCCTGTTCCTCGTTCAGGCAGGGGATCACAACCGTTATGCTATGACCCTTGTACATGACATCGGCGCGGCAGCTAGAACCCGGCGCGGAGGGAGGCCCCGCGGCGCGCGGGATCGAGCGTTGGCTCTATCATGGTAACTGCTATGAGAATTGCCGCCGTTCTATTATCCGGCTTTTTGGCCGCGGCGTTGAACGCGGGAGCGCAGGTCTCCGCCGTGCGTTCGGTTTACTTCTTCCCGATGGGGAACAACCTGGAGCAGTACCTGGCCCACCGCATCACAAGTTCCGGTCTGTTTCTTGTCGTGACCGACCCGAAGAAGGCCGACGCGATTTTCTGCGACCGTTTGGGCCCCTCGCTCGAAGCGCGCCTGAACGAGCTTTATCCCGAAACGGAGACGCCGGATGCCGCCGAAGCCAAGCCTGGCACAGCCGAGGAATCGGCGGGAAGGGTTGAGCAGGTAAAGCTGCAGGAGGAGCCTATACGCTTCTCATCCTTCGGCAGGGGCAAGGGGACGACGTTTCTGATCGACGCGCGCAACCGCACCGTGCTTTGGTCGTTCTACGCCGTGCCGAAGAACAGCTCGCCCAATGAGCTCGACCGGGTGGCAGGCCGTATCGTGGATCGGCTGAAGAAGGACTTCAAGAAGGCGAGGTAGCATCCGGCTCAGATCAGGCCGGCCTGCTCCAGAAGCGGCTCGTTTGCCAGAAGCTCTTCTGTCGGCCCGTCGGCGGCAATGCGGCCCGCGCGCAGCAGAAGCGTGCGGGTGGTTGTGCGGCGAAGGAAACCCAGATCGTGCGTGGCGATGAGCTTCGCCGCCGGAATCCGTTCGAGGGCGCCGGCCAGCAGGCGGACGGCGCGGCCGTCGAGCTCGGCGGTGGGCTCGTCGAGCAGCAGCAGTTCCGGATCGCGCATGAGGGCCAGGGCGAGGGCGGCGCGCTTGCGCTGGCCGAGGCTGAGGTGGGCTGCGGGGCGGTCACGATAGTCCTCCAGGCCGAAATCGGCAAGGCGCGCACCGGCCTCGCGGAAGGCTTTTTCGCGCTCCACGCCGCGGTTGAGCAGCGGCAGCGCGAGATCCTGCACCAGCGCGGGCATGAATAACTGGTCCTCGGGGTTCTGAAACACCATCGCGAGGCGGGCGCGGCTGGATCGGGAGGATGGCTCGCCGAACAGGCGCACCGTGCCCTTGGCGCGCAGCAGTCCGGCGATGCACCACAGCAGCGTGCTTTTTCCCGAGCCGTTCGCGCCCACGATGCCTACGGATTCATTCCGGCCCACCGTGAAGGAGATGTCTTCGAGCACGGGCTGCGAACCATATCCGAAGCTGAGGCGCGAAACTTCCAGCGCCGCCGTCATGAAACGATTCCAGCCAGGGATTGCGCGGCATGGAAGCGCTCGGCGCGCAGGAGGGTCCGGCGGAAGATGGAAACCACCGCCCAGCCGAGCGAGGAGAAGCCGCCGCGGCCCAGCGTCCCGCGAACGCACAGCCCGCGCGCCTGGAGCGTTCTGCGGCTTTCAGCCGCAAGGATCTCCGCGAAGTGGCGCACGAAAAGCAGAAACAGGCCGAACGTGTAGAGCCGCGAGCGCGGCGAAAGCTGCGAAGCCGCCCACTTCCACGGCGCTACTCTGAAGGCGGCGGTGGAGAGCAGAAAAACCGCGATGGTGCGCGCCGCAAGGGCAGGATCGGCGCCGCCAAACCAGCCCAGCGCCAAAATAACTCCCGCGAACATGGCGATGGGAACCAGCGACAAAAGTGCGGCTCGCAACCGGCGCCGCAGCGCGAGGTGAATCGCGAAAGCCGCGCCTGCCGCCGCAGCCAGCGGGATTCCAGCCAGGCGGGCGGAAATCACGGCCGCGGCCAGCAAACCCCCAGACGCAGCCAGCCGGAGCGCGTGCCCCATCAAGACCTCCTCGCCTGCACCAGATACCAGCCCTCCCACTCCTCGCTGCGGATTACTTCCGTTCCCATGCTTTCGAGCAGGCCGGCGAGTTCCGGCGCGGGCGGGAGCCGGTCGTTGGCCACCGCGCCCCCGAGCGAAGCGTGAAACGCGTTCAGGGCGGCGCTGTCCATCAAGTGCCCGACAGAGAGCAGCCCGCCGGGGCAAAGGCATTCCACCAGGCTGCACAGCGTGCGCTCGGGAGGCTCGAAATGCGGCAGCACATTGAAGCAGAGCACCGCATCGAAAGAACCGGGAGCGAACGGAGGGTGGAGCGCGTCGCCGCAGACGTGCGCGAAGCGCGGGCCGTTGGACCTCGCGCGGTTGAGCGCCAGCATCCGCTCGGCCATGTCGAGTTCCACTGTGAAGGCCGCGCAATTCCGGCCCAGGTGCTCGACGAGAATCCCGGTGCCGCACCCGACATCCAGGATGCGGCTCGCGCCCGGGGGAACCGCGAGGGCGGTGAAGTGCGCCACCTTTTCGGGGGCGTCCGGGGGAGCCGGCAGTTCGTCCCAGCGCGGGGCGAGTTCGTTGAAATAAGTCCTTTTCATGTTTCAAAGAGGGCGCTGCGGCGGTGAGACAAATACGTTAGCACAGGCGGAATGACCACGAGCTGGAGAGCGACTCCAGGCGCGCCCTGCAAGAGCACGGCCACCGAGGAGACGCCCGGCGGCAGATCGAACATCCTCGCCAGAAACCATGTAGACGCTGCGGCCGTAGCCCGCCCGGCGGCTATCGCCGAGAGCAGCGCCACCCAGCGGCGGGCAGGACGGTTGCGGTAAGCCGCCGACGCCACACCGGCCAGCACGGCTCCCTCCAGCGCCACTGTCAGCACAACGGGGGGATACAGCGGCGGCATGCCCGTGGCCAGGCACGAGATGAGCGGCGTGAGCGCTCCGGTCAGCACCGCCCACCGCAGCGGAACCAGAAAACCGGCCAGCAGCAGGGGCAGCAGCATTGGAAGAAACTTGCTGCCGAGCCCGGCCGCGTGGAAGGCTACCGGCAGCACAAGCGCGAGCGCCGCCATCGCGGCGCTGATCACCATGGCGCGGAGGCGGTCGGCGTTCTGCATCAGAAACTCACCGTGAAGCCGCCCGCAGCATTCGCGCCCGGCATGGGATATCCGGGCACCACTTCGTAGCGGCGGTTGAAGAGGTTGTCTACTGTCGCGAACAGGTTCCACTTGCGGTTCACCGGCACGGTCAGCCTGAGGACGCCGAGCAGGTACGGATCGAGTTCGCTGGTGTGCTGCTGGTCCGCCCAGCGCTTTCCGACCAGCATGCCTCCGAAGGAAACGAAAGCGCGCCCCGCATCGAACTCGACCGAGTAGTTGAACTTATTGGCAGGAACGTAGGGGGCGAGGTTCGTCGAGCGGAGAGCGGCGTAGCCGGCCTGAATCGCCAGCCGGCGCTGCGCCCGCCACCGCAGCAGTGCTTCAATCCCCCGGTTCACCGCAGAGCCTGCGTTCAGCAGTTGCAGATTCGGGAAGCGGCCGGTGACGACGATGAGATTCGAGAGATCGGCATAGTAGGCGGTCAACGACGCGGTGAGTGAATTGTGCGGGCGGGCCTGCAACGCCGCCTGGTAGTTCCAGACGCGCTCCGGTTCCAGCAGCGGATTCGGCGCGGGAAACAGGTACAGCTCACGGATCGTGGGGTTGCGAAAACCCTTCGCCACCTGGGCGGAGAGCGTGTAGCCGGGCGCAAGGTCGTACGCGGCGCCGAATTCCGGAACCGCGATGGAACCGAACTGCGTGTTGCTTTCGTAGCGGACACCCGAATTGAGGCGCAGGCGCGGCGCGGCGATCCACTGCGCGCGTGTGAAGCCGGCAGCGCTGGTGATTTCGTGCCGGCCGTAATCGGTAAAGCTGGCGACGTTGCGGGCGCGCCCGCCGAAATTCAAAACATCGGTTCCGAATTCCAGCGTGAGCTGGGGAGTAAGCAGAACGTTCTGGTCGAGGCGGAAGCCGGAAGTGCGGTCCGTGGAGCGGAAACCGTCGGTGATGTAGTGCTTGCCGTGGCTCGACAAGGCGCGCATGTAGCCCCAGGTGCGGGCGGTGGCGTTGTGCAGGTTCACGCTGAATCCGCCGCGTCCCACGGTTGCGTAACTCGAAGGTAGGGGGGCAGTGACGGGTCCGGGATCCTCTACGTAGAAATGCCCGTAGCGGCCTTCGATTGAGGCCTTCCAGACATTCGAGAGGTCGTACCCGGCGGTGAGGGTGCCGTCCTGGCTGCGGAAGGCCGAACGGCGCCGGTCGCCCGAGGTATGCGAGACGCCGGCGTTCAAGGAATAATAGCCGCGGTCGAATCGCGTGCCGTGGGTCAGGTTGTGCTGGCCGGTATAGAAGGAGCCGAAGCTGGAAGTGAGCTTGGTGGTCATGCCTTCGGAGGGCTCCCAGTTCTTCACCTCGACGACCCCGCCCATGGCGTTGCTTCCGTAGAGCACCGAGGCGGGGCCCGCCACCACCGTCACGGCCTCCGCGCCCGAAAGGCTGTAGAAATCGGGCAGCGGGTGGCCCATCAACCCCTGAAAATCGGGGCGGCCGTCGACAACCACAAGAACAGCGGTGTTCGGCGACTCGCCGATGCCCCGGATCGAGATGCCGCCCGTGCCGTTGGTGGCGATGCCGTAGCCCATGGCGCCGCGCCGGGTAACAAAGGCGGACGGAACCACGCGGTCCACCGCGTCGAGAACCGTTCGCGCCCCAGTCCGCGCGATCTCCACGTTGGCGCCGGTGAGAGCGCTCGGCTGGGCATCGTCGCGAACGGCGACGTCAACCGAGTACCGCAGAATGGCGGGCCTCAAACGCAGGGGAATTGCTTCCGGCGAGGCCTCGGTGAGGCGCGCGCGCACGGGTTCAAATCCTGGCGCATGCACGGCGAGGTCGCAGGGCGCGGCGAGCGGGATTTCGACAATGCCGTCGGGCCCGGTGGTCAGCACGACGGTAGAAGAGGCAGAGCGCGCTTCGATGTGCGCGTTGGGAACGGTGCGGTCCTGAGAATCGAGAACGCGAATGCGGATGGGTTGCGCTGCGGCGAGGGCGACAGCAAACAGGGCAAGGAGAGTGGCACGCATAATCCGCCGTTAATTGTAGCACAAAGCGAAAATTTGTGCTACGCGACGCGGATAGCTTCAGCCCGCCAGCTTCTCGTAGCTGTCCGGACCGCAGATGCGCTCGACTTCGCGGATGAACTCGCGGTCCGGCTTGACCTTTTGCGTGATATCGAGGGTAAGGGAAAAGTCGCGCGGGCTTTCCAGGCGGAGGCGGACCGACGTATCGCCGGGTTTGCGGGTGAACAAATCATTCAGCGCGGCGGCGACGTCGTTCTGTTTGCCAAGCGGGACCCGGATCGCAATTAGGGTCGGGTAGAGGACCCCTGCGACATCAAGCGGGATGATGTCCTGGATGGAAATTTTGGGCGGGCCGCTTTCCTCCGGCAGAACGAGGCCTTTGACGAGCACGGCCCGGTCCTCCACCAACTGGTCCATGAGCCGCTCGTAGTGGGTGGTGAACAGGACCGCCTCGATACTGCCGTTCATGTCCTCCAGTTGCATGGACGCCCAGACCTTGCCCTCCTTGTTGCGGCGGCGCTGAATGGAGGTGAGAATGCCGCACAGCGCCACTTCGACGCCGCGTTCCAGCCCTTCCAGCGTGTCGGTGGAGTGCGTGGCGAGCTCGGCGATCTTCTCCCGGTACTGTTCGAGCGGATGGCCGGTGACGTAAAAGCCTAAAACTTCCTTTTCTCCGGCGAGTTTGTCCTTATCGGGCCACTCAGGCGTCTGGGGCAGCGGCCGTTCCTCCGGCTGGATGCCAGGGATGTCGCCGAACAGCCCAACTTGCCCGCTCTCGCGGTCGCGCCAGGCCTTTTGGCCGGCTTCCATGGCGCTCTCGATGGCGGCGAACATCTGCGAGCGCACGGGCCACACCGAATCGAACGCGCCCGCCTTGATCAGGCTTTCGATCATGCGCCGGTTGACCGCGCTCAGGTCGACGCGCTCGCAGAAATCGTAGAGGGATTTGAACGGGCCGCCTTCGCGGCGCGCCGCGATGATGGAGTCCACCGCGGACTGGCCCAGGGTCTTGATCGCGCCCAGGCCGAAGCGGATGCTCTCGCCGTCGGGCGTAAAACTCCAGTCGCTCGAATTCACGTCCGGCGGGAGCACCCGGATGCCCATGTCGCGGCACTCGCCGATGTACTTGACGATCTTCGCCGTGTTGCCCGTTTCCGAAGTGAGCAGCGCGGCCATGAACTCTATGGGATAGTTGGCCTTGAGATAGGCGGTGACGTACGCGAGGTAGGCGTAGGCCGCCGAGTGCGACTTGTTGAAGCCGTAGCCAGCGAACTGCTCCATGAGGTCGAAGAGCTTTTCGACCTTCTTGCGGTCGTGGCCTCGTTCGAGCGCGCCTTGAAGGAAACGCTCGCGCTGGCGGGCCATCTCCTCGGGCTTCTTCTTGCCCATGGCGCGGCGCAGGATGTCCGCTTCGCCGAGCGAGTAGCCGGCCAGGCGGTTGGCGATCTGCATCACCTGTTCCTGGTAGACGATCACGCCGTAGGTTTCCTCAAGGATCTCCTTGAGTTCGGGGAAATCGTAGACGACCTTGCGGCGGCCGTGCTTGCGCTCGATGAAGTCATCCACCATGCCGCCCTGGATGGGGCCGGGGCGGTAGAGCGCGTTGAGGGCGATGAGGTCCTCGATCCGGCTGGGCTGGTAGCGGCGCAGGATGTCGCGCATGCCCGCGGATTCGAACTGGAAGATGCCGCTGGTGAAGGCCTTGGTGAAAAGCTCGTAGGTCTTGGCATCGGTGAGCGGGATGTCCTCTATGACGAGCTTTACGCCGCGGTTCTTTTCGATCAGAGCGATGGCGTCGTGGATGAGGGTGAGCGTCGTCAACCCGAGGAAGTCCATCTTGAGAAGCGAGAGCTTCTCCAGACCCGCCATATCGTACTGGGTGACGATTTCATCCTTGTTCGTGCGGTAGAGCGGAACCAGTTCCTTGAGCGGCTGCGGAGCGATGACCACTCCGGCGGCGTGGACTCCGGCGTTGCGAGCCAGTCCCTCCAGTCGCTTCGCGACTTCAAGAACCTCAGCAATCTTTGGATTCTTCTGGGCGGCCTGCGCAAAGCCCGGCTCCATCCGGATGGCGTCGGACAGCGAAATATTGAGCACGTTGGGGACGAGCTTGGTGACGCGGTCCACGTCGGCGAAGCTCATGTCGAGGACGCGGCCCACGTCCTTGATTGCCGCGCGCGCGCCGAGCGTGCCGATGGTGATGATCTGCGCGACCTGCTCGCGGCCGTACTTCTCGGTGACGTACTGGATGACCTCGCCGCGGCGCCGGGTGCAGAAGTCGATGTCGATATCGGGCATGCTGACGCGCTCCGGGTTGAGGAAGCGCTCAAACAGCAGGCCGTACTCGAGCGGATCGATATCGGTGATGCCCATGGCGTAGCTGACCAGGCTTCCGGCGGCCGAGCCGCGCCCCGGCCCGACAGGGATGCCGCGCGATTTCGCAAAGCGGATGAAGTCCCAGACGATCAGGAAGTAGCCGGAGAACTTCATCTGCTGGATCACGCGAATCTCGCGCTCCAGGCGCTCTTCGTACTCGGCAAGATCGTGCTTGAGGCGGCCGGCGGCGCGGAGCGACTCCAGGCGCGGGCGGCGGCGCTCGAATCCCTGGCGGGCGACGTACGCGAAGTAGGAGTCCGTGGTGTGGTTCTCGGGGACGTCGAATTTCGGGAAGGGCTCCTTGACCTTCTCGAGTTTGATATCGCAGCGCTGGGCGATTTCCCAGGTGCGGTCGAGCGCATCTTCGAGGTCGCCGAACAACTGCATCATTTCCGCGCGCGATTTCAAATAGAAATCCGGCGTGGGCCAGCGCATGCGCGAGGGGTCGCTCATGGTCTTGCCGGTCTGGATGCAGAGCATGATTTCGTGCGAGCGGGCGTCGTCGCGGCGGAGGTAATGCGTGTCGTTGGTGACGACGAGCGGGATGCCGGTCTCGCGCGAAAGGCGAACGGCGAGCGGGACCAGGCGCTTGTCCTGCTCCAGCCCGTGGTCCTGCAGTTCGAGGAAGAAGTTCCCGCGGCCGAACATGTCCACGTAGGTGTAAGCGAGCCGGCGGGCTTCTTCGTAGCGGTCCGCGAGCAGGGTTTCGTTCACGTCGCCGCGGAGGCAGCCTGAAAGCGCAATCAGGCCTTTGGAGTGGCGCGCCAGCAGGTCCTTATCGATCCGCGGCTTGTTGTAAAAGCCCTCCAGGTAGGCTGTGGAAACCAGGTCGATCAGGTTCCGGTAGCCTTCCTGGGTCTCGCAAAGCAGAACAAAGTGGTTGTAGCGGTCCGACGGCGAGCGGCTCTTCATGCCCTGCTGCGAGACATAGACCTCGCAGCCGATGATGGGCTTCACTCCCTTGTTGCATGCGGCATTGTAGAAGTGCACGGCGCCGAACAGGTTGCCGTGATCGGTGAGCGCGACGGCAGGCATCTTCTGCTCGGCAACGGCGTCCACGAGCTGGTTGACCTCGCATGCTCCATCCAGCAACGAGTAATCGGAATGGCAATGCAGATGGACGAAGGGAGTGTCGGACATTTCCCGGCTAAAGTGTATGGTAGCACTCCGGGGTTAAGCGCATCTGCTGCTACCATAATCTGTTCGGAAATCTGTTCGGACAGCAGTCAAACCCGCGTCCGAAGCACCCCCGAGAACGTTTGCGAAGGAGAGGAACAAGGAGAAGAAGGGAATGAAAGTCATCGCCTTCAACGGCAGCGCGCGCAAGAACGGCAACACGGCCATCCTCCTCCGGCACGTGATGGCCGAGCTGGAGAAGGAGGGCATCGAGACCGAGATGATCCAGTTGAGCGGCAGCAAGATTCACGGCTGCCTCGCCTGCCGGGAATGCTCGTCGCGCAAGGACGGCCGCTGCTCGCAGAAGGACGACATGGGAAACGAGTACATCGCGCGCATGGCGGAGGCGGAAGGCATTCTGCTGGGCTCGCCGACGTATGTCACGGACGTCTCGCCGGAGATCAAGGCGCTGATCGACCGCGCGTGCCTGGTGGCGCGGGCCAACAACGGAATGTTCCGGCGCAAGGTGGGCGCTGCGGTGGTAGCCGTGCGCCGCGCCGGCGCGATTCACGCCTTCGACACGCTGAACCACTTCTTCCTGATCTCGGAAATGATCGTTCCGGGCTCGTCCTACTGGAACGTGGCAATCGGCCGCGATATCGGCGACGTGGAGCGCGATGCGGAAGGCCTTGAGACCATGCGCGTGCTCGGGCGCAACATGGCCTGGTTGATGAAGAAGATTTGCGGGTAGCTGCCCGCCGCTACCTTGCCGCCCGCGCCAGCGAAGGCATGAGCTTGATGGCCCGGCGCGTGTTGTACTGCTCGCGCCAGGCGCGGTGGGCGGGGGTGTCCGGGAACCGCTCGGAGGGCGGATACGGATACCGGCTCATGCCGTGGAAGGGCAGCGGCTCCACGGACTGCGAAAACGCGGTGTTGGCGTCGCCGTCCTTTGACCAGCCGTCCACCAGCAGGAGGAAGTCGCGCTTCCAGCCCGCGGGCAGCGGTGGCAGGGCTTGCGCATCGAAGCTGATGCGCAACTCGTCGCCGGATCCCATAATCACGAAGCGGTCGTCGGCGGCGCACAACAGTTCGCGAACATCGCCGTAGCGCGTGTAGAGGCCGGGGATCGGGTTCCACATCGCCTCCGGTACCCAGTGCGCATATTCGTAGACTTCGGGCTGTTCGCGCCGCGGATGAATTCCCGCGCGGGAGAAGCCGCGCAGATCGAGCTCGGCGGCGGCGGGATCGAGGGATGTCATCTTCACCTCCGGGGCCGCCGTGTCTTCGCTCAAAAAGATTTCGTCCCAGTACAGGCACGTGTTGGTGACGATCCGGACCTCGCGCGAGGCGGAGAGGAATTTTCCCGTGAGATCGACCACGATGGTCTTGGGCCCGCCCGAGGGCACGCCCATGTCTTCGATCACGGTGCGCCAGCGCCCGGCGGCGTCCTTCACCTGGAGGTATGGCATGACCAGCGCGCCCTGGTCTCCCTGCGACGCAGCCATGAAGGTGCTGCCATCGGCCCAATCGATCCAGCCGTTCAGCACTAGGATGGCGCGGTTCTCACGTGCCGCCTGCGGCCCGAAATCCAGTTCGAGCGCATGCATCTCGGCGCGCCCCGCGTAGTCGTGCTGGAAGCCGGCGGCGTAGATGCGGTCGCGCCGCGCCACGTTCCAGAGCACATTGCGGCCGCGGTGATCGCGCGCCGCGCGCGGGTAGATCCGGCGGCGCACGCCGAACAGGCGGAACTCGGGGAACGGCGGCGCTTTGAACTTGTCATTCGTGAACAGCTCGATGCCGGCGTGGTGATCGACGGCGATCAAACGCGCCTGGTCGATGTAGGAAATTTCGTGCAGCTCCTCGGTAATGCGGATCTCGTACCGGCCGTTGAGGGGAGCGAGCGAGCCCGGAGGCAAATGCAGGTACTCGTCGCTATCGACCGGGAAATAGTTGCCGTCGCCCGAGCTGGCGCCCAGCGGAGCCACGCCGAGCACGTCGCTGATGAACTGGAACTCGCGGCCGTTCCAGGTGAAAACCATCGGGCAGGAGCCGGACAGCCGGGGCGCTTCCTTGTAGGCGGCGGCGCGCCCCGCGGGCTCGTTGGGCTGGTTTTGGATCAACCCGTTCGGCCAACTGATGCGCACGGTGTCGAGCTGGCGGGCCTGACCCAGGCCGAACAGCAACGGAACGCCCGCGTAGATTTTCTTCTGATACTGGTTGCCCGCCCGGACCTCAACCTCCGCGCCCGCGCCGTCCTTGAGATTTTTCAAGCCGGCCAGGGAGATGCGGATCCACTGGTTCTTGGTGGCGGTCTGATTCAGCAGCAGGTGTACGGCGCCGCTGGGCGTCACCGCGGCGAGGTCCGCGCGCCCGTCGGCGTTGAAATCGGCCGTGGCCCAGGCGGTGGCTTCGGGGAACCCGGCGGGCGTTCCGGCTGAGGCGAACTTCACCAGGCCCAGGTTGCGGTAAACGGCGCTTCCCGCAACCAGGTCGGCAAAGCCGCGGTTCTCCAGGTCGGTGAACTCGAATGCCTGGCCGCGCGCCAGAGGCGCGAGCGCGCTCTGAAAATTCCCTTCGCGGTTGAGAGCCAGGCCGACGCCCTCCGGCGTGGCGAAGGCCAGATCGATCCAGCTATCGTTGTCGATATCGACGGGACGAAGCGCCTTCGCGCCGGCCGGCAAGGCGGCCAGCGGCTCTGCCGTGTAGACGCCGCGCATCTGGTCGCGATAAACGACGCCCGCGCCGCCGGCGTAGGATACCGCGATATCGGTGGCTTTCGTGTCCGGCACAACGCGGAACGGCGCTGCGGCAATCGCCCGGCCGGAGGCGAAGGGGAAACGCGAGGTGTAATCCGCAAACGCCTTGCCTTCATTGCGCAGCAGCGCGGATTTTTCGCCGAACAGGAACAGGTCCAGGTCGTAATCGTGATCGAAATCCAGCCATAGCGCGGCCTCAAAACGGCCGGCTGGCATCGCCGCGTTCTCCTCCTTTTTGAACCGGCCCTTGATGTTGCGGTATATCGCCGAGCCCGTTTCGGTGAGGATGCAGAGATCAGGAAGGCCGTCGTTATCGTAGTCTCCTGCTGCGACGGCAATCACGCCCTTAATGCCTTCGAGGCCCGAATTCGCGGCCAAATCGGTGCCCTTGCGATACAGGCGGATGCCGTCGCGGGAGTAGGCCAGCAGATCGGCTGCGCCGGCGCTGGCGGAATCCAGCACCTGCAAGCCGGCCGATTTGGGATCAACCGCTCCGGCAAGCTTTCGAACCTGGAACCTGAGTTCAGCGGCGGGGGCGCCGGCTGCTGCGGGGAGCGCCTGAATGGGATCGTAGAGCTCCGCGTAATAGCACCACTCCACGTCCTCGGTGTCGTCGGCGGCTTTCTGGCGCGCCTTGGCGTCCTGAAACACAGCCAGCGCTTTG
Organism: Acidobacteriota bacterium; assembly: GCA_029776225.1. Classification (GTDB taxonomy): domain Bacteria; phylum Acidobacteriota; class Terriglobia; order Bryobacterales; family Bryobacteraceae; genus Fen-330. The sequence goes on from JAKOTR010000091.1 coordinate 70,810, forward strand.
GCGGCTTCGGCCTCGTTCCCGAGCAGGCGGTACACGTTGTAAAGCTGGAAACGCGGCGCGACCATGTTGGGGTCGAGCTTCGCGGCGATCTCGAATTGCTCGATCGCTTCTTTTTCCCTGCCGGTCAGGTTGTAGAGCAGGCCGAGATTGTACCGGGAGACCGGTTCGTCGGGAACCAACTTGATCATCTGCTCGAACTGGCGGATCGCCTCCGGATACCGCGCCTCGCGCTTGAACGCGATCCCGAGATTGAACCACGTGTGGGGCAGGGCCGGATTCTGTTTTTGAGCCTTTTCGAGCTCGACAATCGCTTCCTGCGTGTTGCCGGAGCGCAGCAGGGCGAGGCTGTAGTTGAGCCGCTCGCGGAAGGAATCCGGAGCGAGTTCGAGCGCCTTTTTCAATTCCGCGACTGACTGGGCGACCGTGGTTGGCGTCTCGAAGAGGGCTTTGCCGACGTTCCGGTAGCGCCACAGCAATTCCTCGTTGGAAGCGGAACCGGCAGGGCCGGGAACCGCGCTCACGAGCAGGAATATCGCCGCTGCGAGAGTGAGAAGCGGCGCCAGCGACAATCTGAGTCTCTTCATGGCCGTCGGCCGTCCGTCTTGCGATTGTATATCGCCGCCCGGCCCGGCGGGACGCACTGTGGACAGGTTCGGTCTGGCCTACAGCGGCGCCTTGGAGGTCACCTCTATCCGCAAAATGTGGTTGCTTTGAAAAACGTTGCCGAATTGCGGGACGATGTACTGGTACATGTACCCGGTTTCCATGCTCCAGTAGCGGGACAGCTTGCGTCCGATGGCGGAGTAGAGCCTGAGCTGATCAAACGTTCGGCCCCGAGAGTTGAAGCCGAAACGCACCTGCGGTTCCGCTGAAAGCCGGAGGAAGTAGCTCCTGGATAACCCGCGGCGGGTCTCAAACCTGTATCGAAGCCGGTTCTGGTAGCTGCCTTCCTCAAACAACTGTTCAAAGCGCACGCGATGACCCAGGGTCCAGGCGCCACTGTTTTCGGAGAAGCTTGCCTGCTCGTAAATGCGGTGCTCGGCAGTCGACGGAGAGAAGTCGCCCGTAGGGAATTTCCGTATATAGAAGTGGCCGGCGCTGAGCACGACGGAGTCGTTGAGTTTGTAATTTACACCGTTGCGGAACAGCAGCCTGTCCCACTTGGTGATGATGCTGTCCCTGCGCACTTGCGCTTCGATGTGCACGCCCCAGCGGCCCGCGACCGGATGATCCCCCGAGTACACGTACCATCCCCTGGCGTTTGTATTCGTTATCCGTCCGTCTTGCGCCTGCGCGAGCGTGGCGAATGCGGCCAGAAGGGCAAGAACAGTTCTCAGCGAGCCACCTCAACCCGCAGTGTGACGGCCGCCCGCACCTCTACTGTTCCGGGCTCTATGGGGGTTGCCGCCGCCGCTTCCATGCGTGCCATGCTCATCACCATCGGGCGGATGGGAGGCTCGCCGCCCGCCTCCGCCGAAAGCACGCGGACAATTCTGACCCCGAGCGCGCTTGCGATGGCCTCGGCGTCCGCGCGTGCCGCGGCGGCGGCTTCCTTCAAGGCTTGCGCGCGCGCCGCACGCTGGTCCTTCAGGCTGAACTCAAGCCGCTGGATATTGTTCGCCCCCGCCTTCATGGCGGCGTCGATGATCGGGCCCACGGACTTCAGATCGCTCGTAGTGACCAGGACCGTGTTGCGGGCGGTGTAGCCCGAGATCTCCGGCGCGGCGTCTCTGGGGCTCCGGTACATCGGCTCAAGCGAGTAGCCGGCGGTGCGGATCTCGGCGTTGGGGCCTGCGACCCGGCGCAGCTCGCGAATCACCGCGTCCGCGCGCTCTGCGTTCTGTGTTCCCGCGGCCTCGGCGGTGGCAGCCTGTGTAACGACGCCGACGGCTATGTGCGCCTGGTCGGGTGCGACCGCAACAACCCCTTCGCCAAACGCCTGGATGTACGGCGGCGGTGGCGGCGCCTGAGCGAATGCAAGGCCGGCGATCGCAAAGAAAGCCAACATAGTTGCCTTCGTGCGCAATGACCTCATTGCTTTGAGATTACAACAGCGGCAGCGGCGGCCGGCCGCGGCGCGGCAGTTTCTTTTCCACGCACCCGCGTCACGCCCCGTTGCGTCCCACTTTTGTAATGGGCAAAAAAGACGTAAGCAAACCGGGCCACTTCAAGCTCTCCGGAAGACTGCGTCCGGGTCAAGACGCTCCGGCGGATCTGTACAAAGAAGAGTATCGTGAAGAGAGGGCGCAGGAAGAGGCGGGCGGGGCAAAGCCTGTCCCGGGCCGGCGCGAAGCACGCACTCGCAAACGCGCAAGGCAATGAGCAGGCAGCACGGACTGGGCGGCGTTCTCGGATTGATCCGCGAAATCGCACGGACGCTGCTCGCCTATCTCGGCGGGCAGATCGTCGTAGCGTTGATCCTGTCGGGACTGTACATGACAGGGTACGCGCTGCTTGGCGTCCCGTTATGGTTCCTGGTCGGCCCCATCTGCGGTTTTCTCAACCTGATTCCCCATTTCGGGTCCGCAGTTGCGGTGCTGCTATCGGTGGCCGTGTCGGTGATAGGGGGGCTCGGCTGGGAGCGGACCCTGGGCGTGCTCGGGGTCTTCGTGGCTGTCTCGACACTGGAAAGCTACTGGCTGACGCCGCGGATCATAGGCCGGAGGCTGCAGATCCGGCCGCTGTATGTGTTCCTGGCCGTACTGCTCGGCGGCGCGCTGTTCGGTTTTCTGGGACTGCTGCTGGCCGTGCCGGTGCTGGCGGTGCTCGTTGTGATCTATCGCTACGCGCGGGGAACCGAGCCCGGCGCCGGGGTTCCCAAACAGCCGGGATCTCTCTAAGCCATCATTCGAGCACGACTACTTCGTATGCGTCGAGCTTCGGCAGCAGGAAAGCCATTCTGCCGTTGGCGGCCGAGAGCTTGAGCTTTTCTCCGGTGCCTGCCACCCTTGCCGACTTGAACTTGCCGGATACCTCAACGCGAATGCCGCGCATCGGAATCGGGTCGAACCACCCGGTTTGCGAGTGCCCGGTGAGGTTCACGAAATGTACCAGCGTGCGGGCGCGCGCGGGCTGCCGCATCAGCGTAATTTCGACCAGAGGATGCGCGTTGGTCACGAGCTGCCGGCCTGCGGGCAGCAGGCGGTCAATCAAATCGGCGACCAGCGCGGCATGCGGCGCCGAGCTGTGGCGATAGTAGAGCGCGCCGACCTGCCAGGGGATCCAGGCCACCTTACCCGCGCCCAGTTCCGTCATCAGCAATCCGGGCTTCTGTGTTTCTACCTTATCGGTCCAGACTCTTTCCGGCGGGCCGAAGCGCGCGGGCGGTATCAACGTGAGCGGGCTTGTGCCCTCCGTTTCCAGGTATTCCCCGTCGAGGAACATCACATCGGTGTCCTTGAGCGACGGTAGCAGCGAATGATCGCGGATGCGGAAGTAGGCCGAGCGAGTGTTGTTCCAGCGGCGGACCGGCTTCGGCAGGCCCTGGATCGCCGGTTCTCTGGCGCCCGCTACGAGCAGCCGTCCGCCGGCCCGCACCCACTTTTCCAACGCGGCGGGCGCGCCGTCGGGCGCGATCACGATGTCCCACGGCCCGCGGTCCAGCGCAGCGAGGTTTGTGGAGACGGCAAACGGGATGTGCTGCTCGCTCAGGATGCGGAAGAAGCCCCGGTAATCGGCCTGGCGCGCGTCCATGCTGAGCAGCAGCACGCGCGCGGCGCTTTGCTGTCCGACGTAGAGTTCCTCGTGCTTCTTGTGCCACTCGTTGACGGAACGCAGCACGGGCAGCGCGCGGCGGTCCTCCTGGTCCGGCGTGCCGAGCATGGCGAAGGACGGTCCCGCACCGTTGGCCATGTTCTGGAACAACCGCGCGCGTATCTCGGCGGGCGGCACGTGGGCGAAGCGGTACGGGATATCCACAAACGCCATGCAGAGGTTGAACGCCATTTTATCGGGCTCCGAATTCCGCGCGCGGTTTACGTTGTCGCTCGCCGAGTACGGCCACAGCGGCAGCGGGCGGTCCACCGCTGTGTTCGACTCCGACATGATCCCGTCCACGTGTTCCTGGATGTAGGTGAGGAACGCAGCGCGGGGCCTCTTGGAGCGGATCAGAGCGGCAATACTGGCCGCCACTTCATTCCTGGAGATTTCCATGAACTCGCGGTAGTCGGCATCCGGCTTTTCGGGCAGCGGCCGGCCGTAGCGGGCTTCGAAGCGTTTCTTGCAGCCGTCGCAGCGGCACGTCCCCATCGGCCTGCCGCTGTAATCCGAGCCCGGGTTGCCGAACATGTTGAAGAACAGCCCGTCCACTTCGTAGCGTTCCAGCGCTTCGGCCAGAATCTTCAACGCATGCTCGCGGTAATAGCCCCCGTTGATGCAGGTGGCGTAGGTGCCGTTGTACTCCGCGGGCTCGCCGTTCGCGCGTTTGAAGAACCATTCGGGGTGGGCGTCGAAAGCCTCTTTTTGCGACTTGCTGAGATCGAAGCGGCCGATGACGCGGATGCCGCGCTTGTGCGCCTCGCGCAACACCTCGCCGAACAGGTCGCGGCCCGGCGGAAGGAACGGGCTCGGATAATGGAACGGGACCTTGGTGGGGTAATATGCCCTGATGCCGCCCATGCCGAACAGCAGCGCATTCGCGCCGAGATCGGCAACCTGCTGCACCAGCCGTGCGGCGTCGAGGTTGGCATCGGTTTCGCGCAGATTGGTCTGCACGAGCCGCACCGGCTCATCCATCCACCACCGGGGCTCCGCCGCGCACGCGAGCGCGCCGGCGGCTGCGAGTGTCGCAAGCAGTCGCTTCCTCATGTCAACGTCCTGAAATAGATGTTCCGGTAGGCCACCGGCCCGTGATCGCCCTGCAGCATCAGCGGGTTTTCCGGGGCTTCCGGAATCTCCAGTGCCGAGCGGGTCGGCCCGTCGCAGACGAAGTTTTCCTGGACGACCACGCCGTTGTAGATGACGCGTTCGAATCTGGCGTGTTCCACCTTCTTGCCGTTTCTGAAGCGCGGCGCGCGGAACCAGATCCGGTAGTATTGCCACTCGCCCGGCGCCCGCGAGGCGTTGGTGCGCGGCGGCGAGCCGCCGAAGCCCTTCTCGTTTTCCCAGCGCTGATAGATCGCCCCGCCGTCGCTGAAGGTCAGCGGCCCGGTGGAGCCGAAGCTGTCGAAAACCTGTACCTCGTACAGCCCGTGCAGATACACGCCCGAGTTGGAGCCTTTGGCCAGCATGAACTCCAGGTAGAGTTCCACATCGCCGAATTTGCGTTCTGAAACCAAATTGGTGGTGTGCGTTTCTATGCCGTTGACGATGATCCCGCCGGGCTCCCGTTTCGCCACCAGCCGGCTGGAATCCGGGCTCAGACTCACGGACCGGGCAGTGAACCACTCGTTCGTTCTGCCGGGAACGCCGCGCCAGCCGAGTTCGACGCGCCAGCCCGACAAATCTTTCCCGTTCAAGAGCGGCTGCCAGCCGCTTTCGGTGAGAAACGGCGCCTCCAGTTTCTGCGCCGGAAGGGCGTGCGCCGCGCCCAGAACGCTTGCCAAAAAAAGTCTACGATTCAGCACTGGGATATAATACCCCGCTTGGAGGTGGATCCAGGGCGGTGATGCTCACGAGACTGGCTGTGTTTGCCTTGTGCGTGCTGGCCGCCGGCTGCTCGACCGCAACCGGCCCCCAGACGGATTCAAGAATCTTTTCGATGGGGGATCGGGTGCAGGCGGGAGATCTGATCTACACCGTTATCGAGGCCGGATGGCTGGACCGCCTGGGCGAGGAGCCGAACGTGCGCATCCCCGAGCACCGCTTCCTGGCAATCCGGCTCTCGGTCACCAACGCCGGGAAGGCCACCTCGGGCATCCCGCAGCTAAGCCTCGTAAATTCGCGCGGAGAGCGCTACCCGGAACTGACGAGCGGCGAAGGCCTCACAGACTGGCTGGGGTTCCTCCGACAGTTGAAGCCGGGGGAAACCGAGCACGGGCGCGTGCTATTTGATGTGCCCACCGCCGCTTACCGGCTCCGCGTCACCAACGATGCCGAACAGGAAAACGAAGTGGCTGCGCTCGTGGACATCCCGCTGCAACTCGGGCCGATCATTCCGCAACCCGCGGAGAAATAGGAGCAAAATGATAGCGAGGCATTATGTTGCCCATTATCATTGCCCTTGCCTTGGCGGGTTGGCCGCCGCCCGCCCCTCAGCCGCTCTCCATCGTTAAAGCGGCTCTTCACCAGTACGAAGACGGTCCCCCCATGGCCGCCGGCGCCGCGTTCCACACAGGCGAGACCGTTTTCCTGACATTCCGCGTGCAGGGATATCAGCGCACGGCCGACGCTAAAATTCATCTCGTTTGCAAAATCGAGGCGCTTGATCCCGACGGGGTCCCCTTTGCCGAACCCGCTACCCGGGAAGTGCAGGCGACACTGACCGCGGAGGACAAGGACTGGCTCCCTATCGTGAGGCAGAGTTTCTTGATCCCGCCCCTGGCGCTCTCGGGTTCCTACCGTCTGGCCATCACCGTTGAGGACAAGGTCGGCTCTCGTGAAGCGAAGACCGAAGTCCAGTTCCCCGTCCGCGGACGGGAGGTGGCGCCTAGCGACACCATCACGGCGCGCAATTTCCGTTTCTTGAGGTCGGAGGAAGATACTCGCCCGCTCGTTCCGGCTGTCTACAGGCCCGGCGACGCCGTCTGGGTGAGATTCGACATCACCGGCTACAAGTTCGGGGAGCGCAACCGCATACGGGTTTCCTACGGCGTGTCCGTGATCGGTCCGGAGGGCAACACGATGTATTCGCAACCAGCCGCCGCCGTAGAGGAGGGGGAATCGTACTATCCGAAAAAGTACTTGCCAAGTATGTTCAGCCTGAATCTTGACGATCAGGTGCAGCCGGGCGCCTACGTCATTGTCCTTGAGCTGAACGACGAGGTAGGCGGCCAAACGGCGGAGTCCCGGCACGAGTTCCGAGTCGAGTAGGCGCGTTCAGCCGCCCACACGGCGCGAATATCCGGATTCGTTTTCACGCAGCCAGTCGTCCACCTGGCGCTGCGCCTCCTCTCTGGTCAGGCTGTAGCGTTCCTGGATCCGGTCGACCAAATGCTCGCGCTTTCCGGCGATCGCGTCCACATCATCGTCGGTCAGCAAGCCCCATCGCTCCCGGATTCTACAGCTAAAGCGCTCCCACTGCCCGCTGATGCGGTCCCAGTTCATAGCAATCCCCCTTTTCTTTATTTTGGCGCAGAAGCCCGGCAGGCTTTGGAGCGCTGCGAATCGAGGGTTCTAATACTTTTCGATGACCGTCGAGGACTCCCCGGTTGAGATCTCGACCGCGGCGGATGGCCTGCGAAGCCGGGGCTCCGCGCGGGTGTCCTTGCGAACGGTGACGGCGCCGCGGCCGGTGGAGAGCGTAATCGAGGGCCCCTGTCCCACGCTTCCGACAATGGCGCCCCCGGCATGCGGATGCCGCTCGTTCTCAAATTGGGTCTTCAGCACCGGGCCATAGTCGTTGTTGAGGTCCCCGCGGTCGGTAGCGGCCCTCAACACGAACCCGGCCGATTCCGGCAGCAGGAGCTCGATCTGGCCGACGCGCGTCCGCGCATCAATCCTCGGAAGCGGCTGGGTCGACGGCCGCAGCATGATATCACCGCGATCGAGCTTGAGTTCGAGCGAATGAGTGAACTGCTCAAGCCGGACGTCGCGCGAGCGGCTGGAAGTGAAGCGGATCGGGCCGGTCAGGTTCGCCCCGCTCAGTTCGCCGAGATTCAGGCGGATCTCGCCCGGCAGCCCTTCCACCCGGAGATCGGTCTGCCCGCTCTGGAACCGGATCGCACGGGCGCACTCGCGGAACCGCAAATCGCCCGAGTACGAACCGTTGATGGTGACCTCGCCGCCGATCGTGTCGAGTTCGATATCGCGGCCGCGGCTCGCCTTCATCTCGACTCCTCCCTTGATGCCGGCGGCCCTCACCAGGTTGCTCCGGCCAAGATCGAGCCGTACCTGGGCCCCGATGTTTTGAAGCTGCACGCTGGCGCTGTCGCTGGAGACCTCGACCGGGCCGGCGACGTCGCTGATTTCGACGTCTCCGTTGCGGCCGCGAATCTCGACGGCGGCAGTTCTTGGCACGGTGACTTCGAGTTCGGTGGAGATCCGCTCATCGCCCGTGAGGCGGTCCTGGTTCGTGCGGACGACAACCCGGTTCGCCTGCACGGAGATTTCAATGGGGGTCTGCTTTTGCGCCTTCTCGGCGTCGGCGTCCTTGAGCGCCCGGATGGTTTTCCGGCCGCTCACCCGGACGTGTTCGACGTCGGCGCCGGTAACCCGCACGGGGCCCCGAAGGTTTTCGACCAGCACGCGGGCACCCTTGGGCACGGGCGCGGTCTGTTCCTCCACGGCATAGTCATACTCGTGGCCGAAGATCTCGATCCGGTTGCTGGTGATCACGCCGAGATTCCGCCACGGCCGGTAGCGGTTGACCGTGTAGAGTCCTGAGCCGATCAGGCAAATGAGAATGATGAGCGTCCACTCGCCGCCGGAGACACCTGCGTAGGGCAGCGGACGACCCCGCACAGCCCACACAAGTATCTCAATCGTCCGGAGAAAGCCCCACCCGATCAGCAGGAACGGCCAGAACCGGGCCGCCAAATCCAGCATGGGAAGATCGGGCCGCAAGCTGCTCACCAGGAACCACACGCCGACCATGATGATCAGCAGCGGCCCAATGAGCGAACCTCGCCTCATAGCGGACCTCCGAAAGGCGATTCCGGTTCTGCCGGGGTGTCGCGAATGACTCGCTCAAGCAGCCACAGCACCCCATAGGCGATCAGCAGCACCGGCCACGTCCGGTAGAAGGGATAGGGGCCGAAGTAATCAACGGCGAACAGCGTGCCGAGGATCATCAGCAGCAGCGGTCCGCGCAGCGCGCGTACAAGCGGCTTAGCGTTGCTCATCCTGCGCCTCCTGATCGGACATGCCGATCTGATCCGAGTCGTTGCCCGCGAGCCGGTTGTACAACATGTAGATTCCGCAGATGATCAGAGCGACCGGCCAGTACCGCACGATGTGGCGGAACTCGAGAACCCCCATGGTATTCATCAGGAACAGCACGCCCAGCCCGATGAGAACGATGGGCCCGATCGGGATGCCGGTCCGGCGGCTGCTCATCGGGAACAGGCTCGAGAATTCGTCCACCGGCTGGCCGAGCTGGCGCCTGCGGGCGGTATGGTACGCCTCGAACGGCATGTAGAAGTACCAGATGGCAATCAGCAGGCCGAACAGCGCTTCAAACCCATGTGCGGCGCCGGAACTGACGATGCTAATGAGGAATCCGAAAATGACGACGTGAACGATGCCCTTCGCGTACTGGCCGTTGTAGATCGCGCCTACGCCCGGAATCAGGCCGAGTATGAATGCAAGTCCGGGAGACGTCCCGGAAGGCGCCGGTGCGGCAGACATCCCGGCAGGGGCGGGGTCCCGCCGCGACCCGCAGCGCGAAGCTCGCGGCGCGGCCCGCTGCGGCGCATGTTCCTCGCAGACGATGGTTCCCTCCAGGGGTATCTGGCACGCCTGGCAAAGCGGCCGCCCGCATGTTCTGCAAAAGGCTTCCGCCGCGACGTCCGGGTGCTTAAAGCAGTTCATAACCTTCGTCTCCTAGTCCCTATCCTCTGATGATCCTCTGTCCGACTCCGCGCGCGGTTCGCTCTGGCCGGGGGCGCCGGGGTCCTCCACCCGGCCCTTCAATTCCTGCTCCTTCTGCGACCATTCCCGGAGCTGGGTCTGAATCTCGTAGACCAGTCGCAAGTTCTGATAGAACTGGACCGTGCGCTGCCAGCCGCGGTTCACATGCTCGTCGAGCCGCTGCCACACGCGCGCGGGCCTGAGATCGTCCCAAGTCAACTGCCTCGGCGAGATACCCGCGATGCGTCCGAGCAGCGAGAACGACAGGATGGTCATCGCGAAGCCCATCGCGAAACGGGGCTGCAGCATCGGCTGGATCCAGCCGTGAATCAGCCTGCGCAGGCCGCCCGGCTGGCGCGCGCTGGCGTGGTGCGCCGAGGGCAGATGGAAAAGAATTCGCGTCAGCAGCTCGGGCGGAGGTTCGACCGCCTCCGCGCGCTCCATGAACCCCACGGCTGCCCGCACGTCGCGCGTCATTTCAGCGCAGTTCGCACACTGGGCCAGGTGCGCCTCGAACTCCGCCTTCGCCTCCGCGGCGAGCGTGCCGTCGAGATAATCGCAGAGCAGGATTTCGAAATCGGCGCAAGTCATACGAGCACCTTCTGCTTCCGCAAAATACGCGCCAGCTCGGCCCGGCCGCGGTTCAGTCTCGATTTCACCGTGCCCTCAGGCACCTTCAGCACTTGGGCTATCTCTTTATATTCCAATTGCTCGAGGTCGCGAAGAATCACCGTTTCGCGAAGCTCGGGGGAAAGCTTGGCCAGCGCGGCCTGAAGGAGCTCGCTGGCCTCGCGGCCCGCCAGCATGCCCTCGGTCCGCGACGCCGCGGCCCCCCGCTCCTCCAGCCTGGGAAGCTGCTCTTCGATGGAATCGGTGACGCGCTCCAGGCGGGTGCGGCGGTAGTGGTCGATCAGCAGGTTGCGTGTGACCCGCGTCAGCCAGACCACGAACGAACCCTCACCCGCGCGAAAGCTTTTCAGCGTCCGGAAGACGCGGAGAAAGACTTCCTGGGTGAGATCCTGCGCCTCGGAATCTTTGCCGGTGAAACGGTAGCAGAGCGCGTACACACGCCGGGAATGGATTTTCACCATTTCTTCCCAGGCGGAATCATCCCCGCTCAGGCAGCGCGCGACCAGAGTCGAATCCGGATCCAAAGCCGCTCCCCATCTTCTCACATGACCGGAGGCGAAACCGCCGCTAGCCGCCGATTGACCGGGGTTCCAGGCAGCGGGCTGCCCGGCCGGCTTCCCGGAAATGAACCGTGGAATCGTGGATGCAGCCGCCGCCATGAGTTCGCCTCGCACTTTCAGCCGTTCCCGGGGCCCCCACTCTGGAATTCCCAACCGGAGACCCTACTACAGGCTTCCAGTTAGAAGAACGAGGCTTTATCATAAGAAGTTCGCTCCAAACGAAGCCGACCGGCATGCAAGGTTCCATTCTAGCCCGTTCGGGGAAAAACGGAGGGGAAAACCGTCTGGACGGCGAGAAACTTCCGGGACAGCGCGGAGCTGTGCGCTGGCGGATGATTCTGCTGCTGGCGGCGGGCGCCGCTCTCCTCATCTGGCTTCTTCGCGAGCGCTGGCAGGAGGCACAATTCCAGTGGGGCGAGTTCACCCGCAGCTTCCTGCTGGTCAATTGGAAGTGGATCCTCGCCGGCTGGGCGGTCGGGGTTCTCACATATTACGGACGTGCGCTGCGCTGGGCCGTGATGCTCCGGCCCCTGCGCGCCCAGCCAAGCATCTGGCGCTTGTTCAAGGCCACAACCATCGGATTCACGGCGGTTGTGCTGCTCGGCCGCCCTGGGGAGTTTGTCCGGCCTTACCTGATCTCGCTCAGGGAAAGGGTACCCTTCTCATCGCAACTCGCGGCCTGGTTCCTGGAGCGGATTTGCGACCTGCTCGCGGTCCTGTTGATCTTCGGCTTCACGCTTTCGCAGCTCGGCGGCGCCGGCGCTAAGGTGGGGCCGAAGCTCCATTGGGTACTCGAAGTGGGCGGCTACCTTCTGGGCTTCATGGGGCTGGTGTGCCTGGTCGTCTTGTTCCTGCTGGCGCGTTACTCGGAAACCATGCGGCGGCGGCTGGCCGAAGCCCTGGTCTTCCTGCCCGAACGCTATCAGCAGAGAATTCAGCGGGTTGTGGACGCTTTCCTGGAGGGCTCCGCGGCCGTCAAGTCGCAAAACTCGGCGCGGTGGATATTCCTGTACACCGTCCTGGAGTGGCTGGTGATCGTGGTCTGCTTCGTCTGCATTTTCAAGGCGTATGCGGCGACCAGCAGCTTTGCGCTACGCGACGTGTTGATTGTCATGGGGTTTGTCGCGTTCGGGAGCATCGTGCAGATCCCCGGAGTCGGCGGCGGCGTGCAGATCGTCATGATCGTTGTTCTGACGGAACTCTATGGGCTCGGGGTGGAGTTGGCGACGAGCATCTCGCTGCTGACCTGGGCTGTTACATTTGTAGGAATTGTGCCGATCGGGCTCCTGTTTGCCTTCCATGAGGGACTGAACTGGAAGCGGCTGCGGCAGCTCGAAGTCGACGCCGTGGCCAGCGCTCGCGCCCACTCGGAAGATACTGAAAAGACTGGAGAAAAAACCTGAATGACGTGCCCTTTTTGCGGCCATCCGCAAGACAAGGTGGTGGATTCTCGCGAGAGCAAGGAAGGCGACGTCATCCGGCGCCGGCGTGAGTGCCTGGCCTGTGGGCGCCGGTTCACGACTTACGAGCGCATAGATGAAATTCCCTACATGGTTGTCAAAAAAGACGGCCGAAGAGAGAAGTTTGACCGTCAAAAAGTATTGACGGGCCTTTTGAAGGCGTGCGAGAAGCGCCCGATCGGGATGGCGAAGCTGGCCGAAATTGTCGATGAGGTGGAAGTGAAGCTGACCGAGAGCGCGGATCGGGAGCTGCCCACCACGGTGATCGGCGAACTGCTGATGGACCGGTTGCGCAACCTCGATAAAATCGCCTACGTCCGGTTTGCTTCCGTGTATCGGGACTTCCAGGACGAGGAGGCGTTTTTCCACGAACTGAAGACTCTCATGCGCCAGAAGCTGGGGTGAAAACTTCACACCACTCTGGAGTGTGAAACGGTCTTCATCTGTTTTAGATGTAACCAAAATCGCGCCAAAACATCTTGATGTTTAGGGCTTAACTTCTTGGAAGCTCAATGATATGATCGTAGACGGCAGCAGTCACCACTCGTGCGGCCGTTACGAGCCGGAAGGAGCCGGCAGGCGAGCTCTTAACGATCAACCCCGATACAAAGCCAACGGGATGGCTATGTTGTGAGGGTGAGGTGAATCAAAACACGTGGACCATTTCGAAGATCAATTCTTAACTGACAATCACGAAAACTTGGGCGCTTTGCCGTTCGACGAGGAAACGGACGCGGCTAAGTTCTTCGATGCGGAGGCCGATACCGAGGACTATCATTCGGTACAACAGGCCGAAGAATCGATCTACACCGACGATCCTGTACGAGTCTACCTGCGTGAGATGGGAGCGGTTCCGCTGTTGACGCGGGAAGGCGAGGTGGATCTGGCGCGGCGGATGGAGCGCGGAAAGCTTCGCATGCTGAAGGCGATTAGCCGATCCGCCCTGGTCCAACTGGCGGTTGTCAATCTGGCCGAGCAGATCAAGAGGGGCGCTGTAGAAATCGACAACATTGTAGACCTAGGCAGCGCGGATGAGGGCAGCTCGAGCGACGAAGCCCGGAAAGCGGAAGTCCGGCAATTGTTTGCGGACGTTGTCACGCTGCACAAGAAACAGCAGCAGTTGGCTGACAAGCTCGAGTCGATCCCGGTTTCCAATAAGAAGACGCGCCGCAGGTGGGCCGGCAAACTGGCCCGAGCGAAGGTAGAAACCTCGCTGGCCATTCGCAAGATCCCATTCTTGCCCGCCCGCTGGAGGGAATTCTCGAAAGAAATCGAGCGCGCGGTAGACGAACTCAGCCAGCTCGAAGGCGAGCTGAAGAAGCTTCAGGAACGCAACGGCGGGCAGGCCAGCCAGCCCAGGATCAAAGAGCTGCGGCGTGAAATCCGCAAGCGCGAAGCGACGGCCGGGGCCAGCCTGGCTGACCTGAAGCACACGCTCTCGGTGATCCGGCAGGGCGAATCCGAAGCCGAGCGGGCCAAAAAGGATCTGGTGGAGGCGAATCTCCGGCTGGTGGTGTCCGTGGCGAAGAAGTATGTCAACCGCGGGCTGCATCTGCTCGATCTGATTCAAGAAGGCAACATCGGGCTGATGCGCGCGGCCGACAAATTCGAATACCGCCGAGGCTACAAGTTCTCTACGTACGCCACCTGGTGGATCCGCCAGGCCATTACGCGTGCCATCGCCGACCAGTCGCGGACCATCCGCATCCCGGTGCACATGAACGAGAGCATGAACAAGTTCCTCCGTGCCAACCGGGAGCTGGAGAAGGAACTCGGGCGTGCGCCGACCAACGAAGAGATCAGCCGCCGCATGGACATTTCGGTCGAGAAAGTCCAGAAGCTGAAAACCATCTCGCGGGATCCGGTTTCGCTCGAAACTCCGGTGGGACGCGACGGCGAGTCCGCGCTCGGCGACCTCATCGAAGACCGGTGGGTTGGTTCGCCCGTGGACGCGGTGATCGAGTCCAATGTGCGCGACGAGACTGCGAACATCCTGAAGACGCTTTCGCCCAAGGAAGAGAAGGTGATCCGGCTGCGGTTCGGGATCGGGTGCGAACGCGAACACACGCTCGAGGAGATCGGGCAGGAGTTCGATGTCACCCGCGAACGGATCCGCCAGATCGAGGCGAAGGCTCTGAGGCAGTTGCGCTCGCCCGAAAGGGCCAGGCATTTGCGCGCGCTGCTCGCGGCGCGGTAAGGCAACCCAATTCTGCAATCGAACCAGGGAGGGTCTACCCTACCCTGGTTTTTCTTTTTCAGTTCTCCACTGGAATCGAAACCCTGATCGGCCGGCCCGTGTGGGATCCCGCCCAGCCGGGCGTGATGGCGAAAAAGGAGTACCCGGCGATCTCAACCACGATGCGGTCGTCCCGTTTGCCGGGGGTGCCTTCGCGCGTCACCGTCACGGCTTCGGGAGGCAGCCCCATGATTCCCTTCCCGCTGCCGGTCGTCCTGTTGTAGAGCACCATGTTTTTGATGTCTTCTGTCGTGCAGGTTACGGGTCCGGCCAGGCAGACCGACCCATAACGCGCCGCGGAGCGCGCCTGGTGAACAAAGGTCTGATGCAGGAACAGCGTGAATCCGAAGTCAAAAATCCCGAACAGCAGGATCAAGAACAGCATCAACGTCAGGGTTGCCTCGATCATCGCGCTGCCCTGCTCGCGCCGGGTGTTTTCTGAACGATGCATTCTCATACAGGCGCCCAAGGTCCGAGATAGGGAAACTGGTTGCTGGGTTTCCCGTCGAGGACGATGCTGGTGAACATGCCGGGCAGTTCGTACCCGGAAATCGAGACGGTCACCGCGGTTGGCATCGCGCCGGAGAAGATTATTTCCACCTGCACATGAGCAGGCGACAACCCGGGAACCACGGGACGCGCGCCGGCGGCGGGATCGGGATCGCCATATACGACGACGTTTCGCACGGCGGTCTCGAAACCCGAGGGGTCGGCGGCGTCATAGGCGGCCAGAGAGGCATACCGGCCTCCGGCGCGCACGCTCTGCTCCAGCTCTCCGTAAAGGTAGTAGGCGTAGCCGAACTGCCATGTGCCGAGGAATAACGCGATCAGGAGCGGAAGAGCCAGGGAAAGCTCGACGAGCGCGTTGCCGCGCTGTTTCTTTCCGTTACCGAAGAGTCTTTTGGGTCTCATCGATAAAGCCTCAAACGCCAGACTCCAAAGCCGTGACCGCCCCCTGGGGTCAGCCCCGGCGCACCCAACACTATGGAGCCGATGTATTCACCGCAGAATTCAAACTTGTCGTCAGCCTCGGGGAGGAAAAACGCAGCAAAACCAACGACTTGCTTGGTGTGCGGGTCATTAACCGGGACGGTAACAATTCGCTTGCCGTTGCCTATTCCGGCGCTGACGTACTCCGCGTAGGTGGTGGACTGAGTGTCGGTGTCGAAGTGGATGAAGGCGTTGATGTCTATGGCTTCCTTCTGCCCGGGAGGGTCCGGCAGCATGTCGCCGACGGCCAGCGGGACCGTCCCTTCGCCGAGCATGATCGCCCGTTCCAGGGCCGGCACATTGTTCTCGTCCACGCAGCAATAGCCGCGCCATTCGGAGCCCCAGGAGGCTCTGTCATCCCACACGTCGGTCTGGCAGACGTTGCCTTTGGCGTGTCCCGGCGGCGGCCACCTCAGCGTGTACTTGTTTCCGATACAGAACCCAAACGGGTCGCTGGGGCAGTCGGGCCTCGAACTCCGGCTGACGGGAGAGAACGGGAACTCGCCCCCGGGGAGACTTGTGACCGCAGCCTGGCCCGCTACCGCGGAAGCAGCGATCGACGACCGGGTTGAACCAACGACCACAGGCAGGAAATACAGCGGCAGACTTACTCTGGCGGTAACTTGAGTGAAGGTGTACTCCTCCGCCGTATGTCCGCTCCCAGGGGGATTCGCGATAAACGTGTCGGCCGGTCCCGTTCCGAATAGCGTTTCGACGGTGGGGAAAGCGTTGGTGTTGAACTCCCAGCGCTTGGGGGTGGCGGAGGCGGCTGCGGCGGCGGCCGCAAAGTCACCGGGTTGAAGAGCCAGCCGGGCGGCTGCGTTCAGCGCGGCGGCATCCACAAAGGCCTGCGCTTCGCTCTTGACCACGTACATTCGTCCGAGGTCGATGCCCAATCCCACCACCCCTAGGAGGAAGAAAAGCCCCAGGGTGAACGCGATCAGAACGTAACCGTTACGGGTTTTGAAACGGCGCTGCGTCATCGTGCAGTCAGGTGCTTGGTTGTTGCGCATCATGACGAGTCCATTTCCGACCTAAGTTATTAAAAACAATGTGGCGGCTCAGTTTATTTACAGACCCCCGCAAAAAAGACCGCTTTTTTCCTTTGTCCTCCCGCAACAATGCAGCATGAGGGGCGCGGCCACGGGGGATGGTGGCGGGGCGTGCGTACTATAAGTACGCCAAATCCTGATTGGGACGGCTCCTGAAAAACAGCGCCTTATTTGCCGGTATTCTTCTCTGTTTTTGAGTTATTTTTTGAGGCCCGCCTTTAAGGCTCTCTCGATGAGGTCTTCTCGCGTGTCGCTGGTCCAGGCTGTCTGAATCTCTTGTTCGGGAATGCCGGCCGCGCGTCCCAGAACCAGGTAGGCCGGCAGGGCATGTTCTAGTGGCCTCCAACGGGCCATTTCGGCGAGCGATTCCATTGCCGTATGGCGGATCTGGTCAAGCACGTATGGCCTGCGCTGCTCAGTCAAAGCCACCAGCGCGGAAGCGGCGCGCGCCCGGTCGCTTCTGACAATGGAATTGAGCATCTGGATAAACCAGGTAGGTTCCACGCGTATGCCCGAGTCGGGCTTGCGGTCGCCCAGCGCCGCGATGGCCCCGAGGGAACGGATTGCCTCCCCCCGCACGCCCTCGTCGAAATCCCGCATGGCGTATTGCAGGTCGTCGATGACTTTGCGCTTGTCCGGGGCGTAGCCGATGACGCAAGCGGCGACCGCGCGCTGCTCGGGATCGGCCGATTCCCTCAGCGCACGCCGCAGCGCATCGAGGTGCCCGGCCGCCAGGGAGACGAACCGCTCCTCGATCTGGCGGGCGGCTGCGTCGTTTGAAAGCACGTGGCCCTGGGAAATGTTTTCCGTGACGGGACCGGAGCGCATCGCGCGCTCGATCGCAACGAGATACTCGCGGTAAGCACGGACGATGGGTTCGGGAAGCGAGGCGTCTCCTGCAGGCGGATCGCGGAACAGGAAGCTGGGAGCGCCCCGTTCCTCGATGCCGACAAAGAGGATGGCGCGCCCCTGGTCGCAGCAGATGGCTTCGAGACGAGCCCGCACAACTCCCGGGACTTGCTCGAGCCGCTCTTCCACGTCAACCTTGGAGGGCGGCAGTGCGTCGCCCTCCTTGACGCCAAGGGCCTCGCGAAGGCGCGATTCCGAGACGCGCCGGACGCCGTAAAAATCGATCACTCCGATCCGGGGTGCCTGGCTCAGAGAGATACTGGGCGCGACCAGCGCGAGCAGGAGCAGAATACGCACGTCGTATTAGACGCGCGCGGCGGACGGAAACGCTACGCCTGTTTCTCCGCGAGCGGCCCGACGATGGGCAGCACCCATTTCTGGCCTGAATACGCTTTGACCATCAATATGATCCAGATAACCAGCCCGGCAATCCAGAGCACGAAGCTGATCAGTCCCCAAAGCATGCTGCCTATGAGGGGAAGTGCCGCCGTAAGGATGCCTCCGACGATGCCACCGACGATGAACAGCGCGATCCAGGCTATGTTGAAGAAGATGGACTGAAAGGCGTGGAAACGGACCGTCTTGTTCTGGTTGTAAGGCGCAAGGACCAGAAACAGGATCCCGGTGATCAGGCCGAGGATGTAACACAATAAGCCGGCAACGTTGTCCGCCATCCCGCCGGCCGCGGTCTGGGCGGGCTGGGAATAGGCTTGGGGTTGGGGTTGCGCGGGCGGCGGCGCGGCGCTGGCATCGGCTCCGGGAGCCGCCAGGGGAGTTCCGCATTTCGCACAGAACTGGCCGTCGCCAGGCGTCCCGCAATTTCTGCAAAATGGCATGGACTTTCCTCCAAAAGTTCTGACTACTGCAAGGTTTAGAAGTTTTGACTCTACTTCAGAAGGGGAGTCGGGTCAAGGTTCAAACGGCTCTTAGCGTTGACGGCGGTACTGGAACGACGCGGGCCAGTTCCACCGCTTGCGAGCAATGTTGTTCGGATGGTAAAAAGAGTTACCAAGCCCGCCATCGCCAGAGGGCTTGGGGGGCTGTTGACAGCCTGGGATGAATTTCGTTACGATGAGGAAGTTTGGCGAGTAAGTTGTTCTACCCCTGCGCCTACTCTTTCTGAGAAACGAAGCTGCGCGCGGGGGTCGGCCCCGAGGTTCCGGATGGGTTTCCCCTTCCCGGAGCATGGGCTTGTCCGAGAAACGTTACCTACGCAAGCGAAAGCGGTTTTCTGAGCACCGGCTTTCTTAAGGTGTGGAGGAAGGAAGCCCGGCGCGATGGGAATTTTTGGGCGCGCGGGCAACACACCGGCCAGGAAGGTTTCGAACTCATCGCCAGGAAGAAGAGAAGAGAGGTTTCGTGCCGACTTTTAATCAACTCGTGCGAAAAGGACGGCGACCGCCGCGCTACCAGACGGCAAGTCCGGCTCTGCAGGGGTGTCCGCAGAAACGCGGCGTTTGCACGCGTGTTTATACGACCACTCCCAAGAAGCCGAACTCGGCGCTGCGGAAAGTGGCCCGCGTGCGCTTGACCAACGGCATCGAAGTGACCACCTACATTCCGGGGGTGGGGCACAATCTGCAGGAGCACTCCATCGTGCTGATTCGCGGTGGGCGCGTGAAGGACCTGCCCGGCGTGCGGTATCACATCATCCGCGGAACGCTGGACGCGGCCGGGGTGAGCAACCGTAAGCAGGGAAGGTCGAAATACGGGGCCAAGCGGCCCAAACAAGGTTAGTCGCAATGGCTAGACGACGCAGAGCTGAACCGAGGGAAGTAGCGCCGGACCCGGTCTACAACTCGACCTTGGTTGAGAGGTTCATCAACTGCATGATGTGGGACGGAAAGAAAACCGTCTCGCGGCGGATCTTTTACGGGGCGATGGACCTGATCCGGGAGCGTTCCGGGGACGACCCGCTGAAGCTGTTCAAGAAGGCGGTGGAGAACTGCAAGCCGCTGCTTGAGGTGAAGACGAGGCGCGTCGGCGGCGCCAACTACCAGGTGCCGATCGAAGTGCCCCAGAACCGGCGCGTGAGCCTGGCGCTGCGCTGGCTCATTCAGAACGCGCGTTCGCGGCCCGAAAAGGGCATGGTGGAGAAACTGGCGGCTGAGTTGACCGACGCCGCGAACATGCGGGGAGGCGCAATCAAGAAGAAGGACGATGTCCACCGTATGGCCGAAGCCAACAAGGCTTTCGCCCACTACCGGTGGTAACGGCAGATCGGGGGGCTGTCCGACGTTTTATTTATGCCACGCACCGTGCCAATCGATCGCATGCGGAACATCGGCATCATGGCGCACATCGATGCCGGTAAGACCACTACGACCGAGCGGATTCTTTATTACACGGGCAAGACATACAAGCTGGGCGAAGTCCATGAAGGCACGGCCGTCATGGACTTCATGGAGCAGGAACAGGAGCGCGGCATCACGATCAGCTCGGCCGCGACCACCTGCGTATGGCGGGACTGCCAGATCAACATCATCGACACGCCGGGGCACGTGGATTTCACCGCCGAGGTGGAGCGCAGCTTGCGCGTGCTGGACGGCGCGGTAGCGGTATTCGATGCCGTTGCCGGCGTCCAGCCGCAATCGGAGACCGTGTGGCGGCAAGCGGACAAGTACCGCGTGCCGCGGATCTGCTTCATCAACAAGATGGACCGGGTGGGCGCCGACTTCTTCCACGCGGTGGAGACCATCGTGAACCGGTTGAAGTGCCGGCCGGTGCCGATTCAGATTCCGGTGGGCGCCGAGGACCAGTTCAAGGGCGTCGTCGACCTGGTGGCCATGAAGGCCTACATCTGGAAGGACGAGACGCTGGGAGCCGCCTTCGAGCAGGTGGAGATTCCGGCGGAGCTCAAGGCTAAGGCCCAGGAATACCGCGAGAAGATGATCGAAGCGGTATCGGAAGTCGACGAAGTCCTGTTCGACAAGTACGTACACGGCGTGGAGCCGACCGAGGCGGAGCTGCGGGAAGGGATCCGCCGGGCGACGATCGCGCAGAAGATCTTCCCGGTGACCTGCGGTTCGGCATTCAAGAACAAGGGTGTGCAGCTGCTGCTCGACGCGGTGGTGGATTATTTGCCCGCGCCGACCGAAGTGCCGCCCATCGAAGGAACCCGGGTGGACGACCCGAATGAAGTGATCGTGAGGCGCTCGTCGGATTCCGAGCCGTTCGCCGCCCTGGTGTTCAAGATCATGACCGATCCGTACGTCGGCCAGCTCGCCTTTATCCGCGTGTACTCGGGCAAGCTGGCAACGGGGGATTCGGTCTACAACGTGGCGAAGGCGCGGAAGGAGCGCATTGGCCGGCTGGTCCGGATGCACGCGAACAAGCGCGAGGAGATCCAGGAAGTCTACGCCGGCGACATCGCGGCTGCGGTCGGCCTGAAGACGGTTTCTACCGGCGATACGATTTGCGACGATGCCGCCCCGATCGTGCTGGAATCGATCGAGTTCCCGACTCCGGTGATCCAACTGGCGATCGAGCCGAAAACCAAAGCCGACCAGGAGAAGCTCGGCATGGCAATCGCCAAGCTGGTGCAGGAGGATCCGACTCTCAAGGTGACCACGGATCCGGACACGGGGCAGACCATCCTGGCGGGCATGGGCGAGCTCCACCTGGAGATCGTCGTGGACCGGCTGCAGCGGGAATTCGGCGTGGGCGCCAATGTCGGCAAGCCGCAGGTGGCTTACCGCGAGACGATCCGCAAGAGCGCGGAATCGGAAGGCAAGTTTGTCCGGCAGACGGGCGGCCACGGGCAGTACGGCCACGTGAAGATACGGATCGAGCCGGCGCCCGGCAGCGGGTTTGAGTTCGTGAGCGCCATCACGGGCGGGGCGATACCGAAGGAGTTCATCCCCGCGGTGGAGCGCGGCTGCGCGGAGGCCCTGGAAAGCGGCGTTCTGGCGGGCTATCCGATGGAGGATGTGAGAGTGACGCTGCTCGACGGCAGCTACCACGAAGTGGACTCCTCGGAACTGGCGTTCAAGATCGCCGGCTCGCTGGCGGTCAAGCAGGCAGCCGAGAAGGCCAAGCCAGTGCTGCTCGAGCCGATCATGAGCATCGAAGTCGTGGTGCCGGAAGAGTCGATGGGCGACGTGATCGGCGATTTGAATGCGCGCCGCGGGCGCATCGAGGGTTTGGAATTGCGCGGCACCTCGCAAATTATCAAGGCGATGGCGCCGTTGTCGGAAATGTTCGGCTACGCGACCGAATTGCGGTCGCGCACCCAGGGCCGGGGCAGCTTCACGATGCACTTCGGGCGCTATGAGGAAGTGCCGCCGGCGATCTCCGAGGAGATCATCGCCAGGGTGCAGGGAAAGGTTTCGGGGTAATGGCCGGGGGAATGGTGGATTGCATGCCGCTCCCGGTGGACAGACTTTATCGAGGAGAGTTTTAGTATGGCCAAGGAGAAATTCGACCGCAGCAAGCCGCATCTGAACATTGGCACGATCGGCCACATTGACCACGGCAAGACGACGCTGACGGCGGCGATCACCCGGGTACTGTCGAAGAACAACCCGAAGATCAAGTTCCGGAGTTTTGATTCGATTGACAACGCGCCGGAGGAGAAGGCGCGCGGGATCACGATCGCGATTGCG
>JAKOTR010000112.1 GCA_029776225.1 Acidobacteriota bacterium
TCAGTGTGTGCAATTTCGAAATTCAGCATCCCTTGGGCTCCGTCCGTAGGGCGGACCTTCGCACATCGGAAGTGCTCATACGTAGTATCCCTTTTATCGCCGCGTAATGCGGCGGTTGATTGCAATGCCGGGGCTGGCGGATCGGCATACGTGCCAGCGCCACATCCCGCTTCCGTGCGGGCAGGTCCGCCGTGACAGCTATACCGTGGTGCGGTCGGAAGCTGTTGGCCCCGGCTTATGGGTACTAGAAGCATCGCGCTCGGAGATGGCCTTGCGGTAAAGCTCCGATTCGCGGCACATTTGGGCAATCGCGTTGACGGCACTGCCGTAGGTGCTTTCGAGTATTTCCGCCGCGTCCAGCACGTCGGCGTAACGCCCTTCGGCCATGTAGCGGTGCATCGTGATGGAGTTGATTCTCATACCAATAACTCTACCATATGTTTCGGCACGATGCAAGATGAATTTTTACGATTTTCTGCTCACTCGGCATTGTCCTACTCACTGCCCATCGTCACCGGGCCATAAAGTTGCTCGGCCAGTTCTCGGCCGCCTCTCCCGGTCCGCGCCTTACGGGGCGCGGTGAGGGAGGGGCGGATTAGTTCTCAGTAGCCTTCACTACGTCGCGCTCGACCCCCAGCCACCAGGCGCGCTCGGCCTCCAGCCATTCGTCGCGCTCGGCGGCCAGCCGTTTTTCAGTCTTACTGAGCCGGCTGAACGGTACAGCCTTAAGATGCTGGTTGTGGTAGACCGTAACCTCGTCGGCCATGCGCTCGCAGGCCTCAGCGCGATTGCCCGCCTTGATCGTGCCAACGAGCATCTTGTTGCACCTGCTCTGGTTTGCGGCGTTTGAGCCGTAACGGTACACGGCGTAGACGTAGCTGCTCATTTCATTCTCCCTTTTCTCCCGCCTGCTGCCCGGCGGGCCGGCGTACACTCGGTTTAGGTATCGCGCTTACTCCAGCCAGCTCGGCTCAAAGTCCGGGTGCTCACGCAGCACCCGCTCGTACACCCTCTGGCAATCCTCCGCCTCCGGCCGGTCGGCTTGATCGAGCCACGCGAGGTACAGCTCCTCCGCCTTAAACGGGGTGCCCTCGGCGTAGATTGCCGCTTCGCTC
>JAKOTR010000014.1 GCA_029776225.1 Acidobacteriota bacterium
AGAAAACGATTCGCCAACAATTCGGCAGCGGTCGCACCGACCTCCGTCATCGGAGCCTCAGCGGGCGGGAGAAGCGCTCCAGCACCAGCACCCAACAAACCGCCAGCGACAGCGCCTTTGGGGCCGAAGATGGCACCAAGCTGCGCGCCGGCCGCGCCCGTGGTGAACATATTCGCCAGCCTGCCGGTGACGGAATCGACCCCGGTGTGTCGGGCGACTTCTTCCTTGATGGTTTCTTCGTCTGCTTCGCCCTCGGGGAAGTACTGGCGCAGCCATTCTTCGCGCGAGGGCTTGGGACCAAAGGTTCTATCCGGCATTGGGCCTCCTTAGACCGCGGATACGGCCTTTCGCGTCTCGGATGAAGGTATAACCTTTCTCCATCGCGGCCTGTTCGAGCATTTCCTGAGCGGTCGGGACGTGGAAGCTGTAGTGACCTTTTTCGAGTTGTTTTTGTAGGGTGTTGAGGTAAGAGTCAAAAACCGGCCCGATGTCGAGTTCACTGGGATCGATTCCGGCTTGAGCACGGAGCTTCGCGGCTTCGAGCATGTTGATAAACGCAATGGCTCCGGGGACGAAGTTGGAAGGTTTCTCGAAGAACTTGGGCAGGCCGTTGGTCAAACGCTGTTCCTCGCGCCCGGAGGTCGCTACGCCGGACATACCAAGGATGTACTGGCTGATCGCAGCGTTGAAGAACACCCGAGCAGAACGCTCGGATGACGGAACGGACATGATGACGGAACGAATTTCCGGTGGAACGGCTTTCAGCATCCCGCCAACGGCGTCCTTGGGATTGGAAGCCACGATACCGACCGCGCGGCGCATGGCGGCGATAGAGTTGTCCATCATTTCATAACGGCGGATCTGCTCGGGGGACGTATCGCGCGGTAGATTCCCCCACCACTCGGGACCGTGGACGATGCGACCGGAGCCCTTGTCATAAGTACCGAACTCAATCTCGCCCCACGGGTTTGTGGCCTTGATGGATTCGTAGCGCGGCTGAACAGGGGTGTATTGCATTTGGATCTTCTGCCGTTGTGCGTATAGTTCATTCCCGATCTCTGCGGCTTTTTCGAGAAGAACGGGTTCTAACTTGGGGTCCGAGGGGTCCAGTCCGGCGTTTCGCAAGCGCGCCGCGGCTTCCTGGAGCCCGAAGTCGAAGTAAGGATCACGCGGGCGTTTGAGCAGGCGGTTGTGATACTCTTGTGTTTCTTTGAACCTTGCTAGATCGAGGTTGTACCTCGCGACGAATTCTAAGAAGCGCATCTGGCGGTCTCCGGCTTTTTCGATTCTTTGGATCTCAGCCAGCTCCCGGCGCATGGCTTCTTCACGCCGCGTGCGCATAATCTGCTCCGCGATGTTGGCGACGCCGAGGATGTAGTTCTGCCACGCTCGCTCGGCTTCTTGTTGCATCTTCTGTTCGTTCATCCATTCTTCGTACTTCCGCTGACGCAGGGAGCGGAACTCTTCGCCCCTGGCCCCGGCTGCCATACCGAAGAAGATATTCGATAAGAACTCACGCGCGGGCGAGACGGATTTGCGGAAGCGTTCCTCGAAGATTTCAGGTTTGGGAACCTCGCCCATTGCAGACGCGCGCTCCAGGAAACCCCGGAGGAAGTAGTCCTCCAGTGTTTCCTCAGGCGGGGGGACTT
>JAKOTR010000023.1 GCA_029776225.1 Acidobacteriota bacterium
ACCCTCCTGGACCTGGACGCCCTGCGGGAGGCGATCCGCGAGGTGGAGGCGGCCCTCGTGGTGATTGACCCCCTGATGGCCTTCCTGCCAGGGCAGGTTGACAGTCACCGAGACCAGGACGTTCGCCGCGTCCTGGCGCCCCTGGCCGCCCTGGCCGCCGAGACGGCCGCTACCGTCCTTGTGGTACGCCACCTGAGCAAAGCCAGCGTCGGCAACCCCCTGTATCGTGGCGGCGGCTCCATCGGCATCATCGGCGCGGCGAGGGCCGGGATGGTGGTGGCGAAGGACCCGGAGGACCCAACCGGGGAACGCCGCGTCCTCGCGGTGGTGAAGTGCAACCTGGCGGCGCCACCGCCCTCCCTGGCTTACCGGCTCGCCGCCGACGGCCCGGTGCGAGTAGAATGGCTGGGGGAGACGGCGCTGACCGCCGACGCCCTCCTCTCCTCCACAATCGGTGGAGAGGAGCGAACCGCCCTGGCCGAAGCGGAAGACTTCCTCCGAGAAGTGCTGTCCGATGGCCCGGTGGAGGCGAATGCCGTTCTCAAAGATGCCCGGGGCGCGGGCATCTCCGAGAAGACCCTTCGCCGGGCGAAGGAGCGGCTCGGGGTGGAGGCGATCCGGAGCGGGTTCGGCTCCGGCGGCCGCTGGTGCTGGCGCCTCCCCTTCACCATAGATGGCCAAGAAACCCCAAAGATGGTCACCCTAAAAGTATGACCATCTATGGGAACTTTGACCATCTATGGAGCGAGAGGAGGTGCATCATGACGGCGAGCGAGGTGCTGGAGAAGGCGAAGGCGGCGAACATCACCCTCCAGACGGAGGGAGATGACCTGGTGGTGACCGGCCCCAGGGAGGCGGTGGTGAAGTTCCTCCCGATGTTCCGAGAGCAGAAACCAGGCTTGCTCGCCCTCCTGCAACAGCAGACGCTCCGCTGCCCGGCATGCGGGAGCGTCGGTCACACAACCCCAGGCGCGCCAGGCTGTGACCGCCGGGAGGTGGTATCTGCCAGACGCTACCCGGCACCGCTGCTCTGGCGAGCGAGCGAAGAGGAGTGGCGCGCAGGTGCGCCACAACCGCCCCTGGTCGACGACCTCTTCTGACGTCTGCGCGCGTTGGGACTGGCCGGCCTTCTTAGCGTACTAAGCATGACGGGTTCGGGGTTATGACGGGTCATGACGGGTTTTTCGGTATAACGCTATATAGAAACGAAAATGCAAATTATGCCGAAACACCCGTCATAACCCGTCATGGGGCACAACCCGTCATGCTCAGTGGGGCCGGCCATGTCTCGGCATCGGCACGGCCGGCCACCGCGACGAGGTGATGAAGGCCGGCCCTGCTCGGTGACGGGTTAGTTGACGTCTGACATCCTCCCACCCCTAAAGGGTGTGGGGTTCCAACATGGAACTTGCGAGGTTAGAGTCTGAATGCGAGAGAAGCCCGCATCCCTTGGCTCCATCCACCGGGAAAACCCGGCTGGCCCTCTTCGGGCCGGGGCATGTCAGGTGCCCCGTGCGACAAGGCCATTGGCCCCGCCGCAGCGATATTCCTTGCGCCTACCATATCGGCGTTCCCCTGGTAGCCGCAAGCGACACATCGAAAGCGCCCTTGCTCCGGGCGGTTGGAGCGAGTGGCGTGCCCGCACTTCGGACAGGTCTTGCTCGTGCCCCTCGGGTCACAGAAGACAACGGGGATGCCCAGGCGCTCGGCTTTATAGCGGATCTTGTTTGCCAGATCCCGAAACGTCCAGGATGCCATCATCCGGTTGAACTTCTTGCTGCCACGGGTGCGGTCGCGGATGCCATCCAACTGCTCCAGCACAATCACCGGGCTGGGGTACTGCGCAGCAAGGTCAACGATGCGCCGGGAGATGGTGTGGTTTGTGTTCTTCATCCAGCGCCGCTCTTTGCCGCGCTGCTGCTTCACCCGGTCGGTGCGCCGGTGCCGCTGGTAGCGCCTGCGAATCTGCGCGAAGTGTTCTCGCCGGTGTCGTGCCTCTTTGCCGCTGAAGAACACTACTCGGTCGGGGGTGGCGGCCGTCGCGTGCCGCACCACGCCCAGATCCACGCCGATGAAGGTAGGGTTGCTGGAACATCCAGCAGGCGCGGCTGTCACGCGGATCGGCAGAGCGACGTACCACTTCCCGTCACGCTGGAAGAGTCTGGCGTCTCCATAGGCAAGAGCGAGCCGGTCAGCGTAACTGGCTGGAACGCGCAGCGGCAACCAGACATACTGCCCGCGCTTTCCGGTTGAAACGCGCAGCACCCAACGTTTGCCGTTGCGGAGACACCGGTAGGCGTTGACGCCCAGCCCGATGCCCTGGCTCCCGCTCACCGTGGGGAACGAGGCCCGCTTTCCCGCTTTCCGCAGCCCGTAGAAAGAACGGGCAAGCGACACGCTGGCGTTGACCGCCATGCGGGCATAGTCGGCGGGAAGCCCCAGTTCGCGGGCACCTGGGTAGACAGCTTTGTGCAGCCTTGCGCGGCTGCAGGTTTGCCCCGCTTGCGCGGCGTCCAGGCCAAGTTGCACAGCGCTAGAGAAGGCGCGCTGCATCCGTTCGAGCCATTCCCTCTTGGCTCGGTTGGGTGCCGCGATGCCGACAACAACGCATTCGGTGCTGTGCATGACTATATTATCGCACATGGGTGTGTGCATGTCAAGGGAAAGGATCGCCCTCGGCGGGCGATGGGCGCGTTCCTCCCACGGCTAAAGCCTGTGGGCTTCCCGCGCCCTTGATTCTGTGACAACCGCTAGTCAAAGCAGCCAGAAAGCCATGAGAGAGGCGTTGCGTGGCGCGGATGCATCCCTGGATGCTGGGGCGATCCTCAGGAATACTGTGGATGCGTTGGCGGAGGTCGAGCGCCTCGTGACTGAGCAGAAGACCCCCTGGGAGGCGCTGCTGTCGAAGGACACGCTGAGAGACGAGATCGGGGCGATCCTCTCGGGTAAGGTAGGAATGCCATACCCCTCAGAACGCCTGCTCCAGATATACCGGGATGGCGAGCTTAGGTACGCGAGGAAGATCCCCCCTGGATATGAGGACCTAGGACGGAAGGACAACAGTTACCGAGAGTATGGTGACCTTGTTCTGTGGAACCAGATCATCGATCATGCAAAGCAGAGCAAGAAGCCCATCATCTTCGTGACAGGCGAGGCCAAGTCCGATTGGTGGGCAGGAAGCAAGGGGAGCGTAACCGGGCCGCGCCCCGAGTTGGTGCAGGAGATACTGACGGAGGCTGGCGTAGCGTTCCATATGTACCAGACGGAGCGGTTTGTGGGCTATGCAGGGGAGTACCTTGGTGTTCCTGTGGAAAAAGAGGCCGTTGCAGGGGTCGCAGAGGAGCGGCTCCATGCGGTGGAAGCGGCACGGGCTGCGGTAGATGCACAGAATGCGCTGATCAGAGTGCTGATGCCTGAGGGTCTGCAAGAGACACTTTCCCTCTACCGGCAGCAACAACTGGATCTGACAGCGCGGTTGGCCGCATCGGGGTACCTTGATCAGGTACGTGCCGCCAATGCAATCTGGGAGCGGTTGCAGCAGCAACAGCGGGATCTGGCGGCCCGACTGGCTGCATCGGGGGCGCTCGACGCAATGCTCCGAACTCAGGCGATTCTCAATGAGGCCCAGAACAGGGCGCTCCGGTCCGCCATCCTGTCGGGCGCGGCAGCCTTTGCTGAAGAAGACGAACTTGAGGAAGAACCTGAAGGGGGCATACCTGGGGGCAGCATCACCGATAGCCCTGGCGACAGTTCTGTCTCACACGATGGCTCCGATACCGAGTATGGTACTGGGGAGTTCTGAACCGACCCCTGAAAGGATGGACGCTTTGGCAGCGAATCGATACTGCAAACGCCTGATTGAGGTAGACCTGCCCATCAAGCGTATCTCCGCCCACGCTCGGCGGGAGAAGAGCATCCGGCACGGGCATATCTCTACTCTCCATATCTGGTGGGCGCGGCGGCCCCTGGCCGCCTGCCGGGCGGTCATCTGTGCTGCCTTGTGGCCGGACCCGGCCGATGAGAATTGCCCCCAAGAATTTCGCAGGCGGGCTGCTGAGGCGGTGACGAGGTTCGCCCGCCAGGTGCTCAGCAGTAGGGAGTTGGCGGAGAGTTGCCCAGAGACGTTTCCCCGTTGGAAGACGGTGGCGGAGTCGCCGGTGCCTCTGGACCCGTCGGATCCCAGCCACCAGTCGCTTCTCCAGGGGCTGCTACTCGATTTCATCGCAGAGTTCGCCAATTGGGATAACTCGACGCGAAAGGAATACATCGAAGCCAGCCGCGCCCTGACTCAGGCCGCGCACGAGGCCCTGGGGGGAGTTCCTGGAACAAGACCTCTAGTTGTGGATCCATTCGCTGGCGGCGGCTCCATCCCGTTAGAGGCCCTGCGTGTCGGAGCCGACGCGTTCGCCAGCGATCTGAACCCGGTGGCCGTGCTTCTGAACAAGGTGGTTCTGGAGTACATCCCCCGCTATGGGCAGCGGCTTGCCGACGAGGTGCGGAAGTGGGGCCAGTGGGTGAAAGAGCAGGCGGAGAAGGAGTTGGCCGAGTTCTATCCCAAGGACCCAGACGGGGCAACCCCAATCGCCTACCTGTGGGCGCGGACGATCACGTGCGAGGGGCCGGGGTGTGGTGCCGAGGTGCCGCTAATCCGCTCTCTCTGGCTGGCGAAGAAGGGAGAACGCTCCGTGGCGCTGCGCCTGGTGCCCAATCCGAAGGCAAAGCGCGTGGACTTCGCCATCATGGAGAACGCCAAGGCCGGAGACGTGGCCGAGGGCACTGTTCGGCGCGGTTCGGCTACCTGCCCCTGCTGCGGGTTCACCACACCGGTGGCGTCCGTGCGCAGCCAACTGAAGGCACGCCGGGGGGGAACGGCCGATGCCCGCCTCTTCGCCGTGGTCACCACACGGCCCGGGGAGAGGGGCCGCTTCTACCGCCTCCCAACGGAGCGAGACCTTCAGGCTATCCGCAAGGCGGCGGATGAGCTAGAGCATCGAAAGCGAACCCACACGGGG
>JAKOTR010000070.1 GCA_029776225.1 Acidobacteriota bacterium
GCACAGAGCAAGGTGCTGAACATCAATCGCTGAAGGATGTAGGGTATGTAGGGTATGTAGGCAAATTCCGGTTAACCTTCGTACGCGCGCGTATACAAATTAACCGGATTTTGCCGTCAAGCCGTCACGGTCGTCACACGGAAGGGCCGAGGCTCTGCAGGACGCGCCGAGAGGCGCAGGCCAGCGAGAGGGTTGACAAGCTTTCCAGGCAGTGTTATAATAACATCACCACAATAACACCACTAAGGAGGGAAGAATGAAGACACAACGACTCTCGATAACGATACCGGCGCACACGCTCGCCCACGTTGAGGCGCGACAAGCCCGCTCGGGCGAGGAGCAATCGTATGACCGATCGTCGATCATCGCCAAGAGCCTGGATCGGTACTTCTACGCGCTTGCCGCCGCCCGTCGCGGCTTGCGCGAGCGGTTCAGCGCAGGAGAACAGGGCCTCCTGCTCGACGTGGCGAACGGGGCCTTGTTCGCCTCGCCGTGTGCCATCGGTTTCCTTGAGCACGAGGTGGCGGCCGCACTCGTGGACGGCGCGGCCGAGAAGTGGCACGTGGACGGGCCGGCACTGATGAAGAAGCTCAAGGAACTGTCATACGCCGAGAAGCTCGCGCTCATCGACGCGGCGGAGAGGTGGTGGAACCGCGCGGCGAGGGGCGAGCACCCCGAGGCCGGCGAGATGCTCAACTAACCCCGCGGCACGGCCGGCCGAGCCTCGTCGCGATGGGGGGCAGGCCGGCCAGAAAGGACACTGAGAACATGATCTCTCCGGAATTGGAACGGCACATCACGGAGGCCGCCTGGTGGCTCGGCCTCGTCCGAGCCGATGACTCGGGGCGCGCCCTCCGCGCCCTGCGCATCCTCACGGAGGCTGTCGAATGAACCCGCCACCCACCACCCGCCCGCGCCTTCTCATCGAAGAGTGGCTCCCCGCCCCCGCCCTCGGCGTCGAGTGCATGCGGGAGCGCTCCACCGGCCAGCAGCCCCCAGACAAACGCCTCCACGTCTGGTGGGCGCGGCGGCCCCTGGTCGTCTCCCGCGCCGCCGTCCTTGCCAGCCTCCTACCCGCTGACTTCGACCGCGCCTGCTTCGAACGCCTCCTGGGCTTCTATGGGCCCTCGCACGTTATCCTTGCTCACAACGAGGCCGTGGAAGCTGCTAGGGGTCGCTCAGCAGGCCGGATCCCGAACCCACACAGCGGACGGGCCTTCTCCAACGCGCTGCACGAAGAGGATCTAGCCCACGCCCACGCCGCAATCTGCGCCTTGTGGGGAAACACCGTCACGGTGATCGACCCGATGGCGGGGGGTGGCTCCATACCTTTGGAGGCCGCCCGCCTTGGCCTGCATGCGCACGCCAACGAACTGAACCCAGTCGCTTGCTCGATCCTGGAGGCCACGGTCGATTATCCGTTTCGCTTTCGGGCTGATCTGGCGGACCGGGTCAGAGCATGGGGCACTGTCTGGGGCCGCCGCTTCGCCCGCCGCATGGGCCGGTTCTATGAGGGCGACGGCGCCGTGCCCCCCTACAGCTACATCTTCGCACGCACGGTGCCGTGCCCGGACACCGGTCACCCGACGCCCCTGGTGCCCGACTGGCACCTCCTGAAACCGGCGGGGCAGACCGCCCTCGTCGCCATGCCGGTGGTCCTCGACAAGGACTCGGGCGCCTGGACGATCGAGGTGAAGGAGATCGGCACTGGCGCCGGCCAGCTCCGCCACCCGCCGCAGCCCACCTACAAGGGA
>JAKOTR010000073.1 GCA_029776225.1 Acidobacteriota bacterium
ATCTTGCGGTTCCAGAAGTTGGCTGTGCGCGTGATGGCCAGGTTCACCGGATCGCCTTCGCTTCCGGCACTGGCCGGATAACGGTCCACCTCGTCGAGCAGACAGTAGCGGATCGAGCGCATCGCGAGGCCCGCCGGCGAGGTCGCCGCCGCGAGCGTAATCGAGCCGCCCAAGAACTTCTTGTGCAGGATCGTGTTGTTCGAATCCCGCGAGCGCGCATCGGCCACCTTGCCGCGCAGGCACGGCGTGTCGCGCAGCATCGGAGCCAAGCGGTCCTTGGAAAACGCTTCGGCATCCACCTCACGCGGCTCGACCAGCAGCACAGGACCCGGATCGAGTTCGATGATGTAGCCAAGAAAGTTCTCGAGCAGTGAACTCTTCCCGCTCTGAGCCGCCCACATCATGACGACCGTCTCGTACGGACTTGCCGGGCCCATCGCGTCCATCACCGCCCGCTGATACGGCGCGCGGTCCGTGCGCCACTCGCCCTTCTCCGAAGCCGACTCCGACGAAAGCCGCCGGTTCTGATCCGCCCACTCGGACACCGTCAGGTCCGGGGGCGGCAACAGCACATCGGCCGCCAGGATCTGGATTTCGTCAACGCGCATGTTGGACGGCGCGATGGGTATCGTTGAGCAGGACGCGCGCCTCGCGCATCAGCACATCCCACACCTGGCGTTCATCGGTAAGCGGCGCGACTTCCGGCGCAACGCGGTTCGGCCACGCCATCACGGTTTCCCGGATCACCACGAGAATCGCCTCGATCCGCTGGCGAAACAGATCGGTCTCCATCAGCTTGCCCATCTTCAGGTCGTACTCGATCTTGCGCAGCCGGGCTTTGAAGACCATGTCGGCAGTCTTAGCCTGGGCAAACGTCGTCCCCGTGGAAGCAGCTTCAATCGGCGCGGCTGCCACGCGTTCCGAAACCGGCTCGGGCCGGTCATCGAGCACAGCGTCCGAGGCCGGCGCGTCCACCTTGCCGCCACGCATTACCAGGACGCCCGCTTTGGCGAGGCGGCTGATGTACTGGCGGCTCTTGCCACGGTGCCGCGCGTACTCGGCCTGGGTCATCAAACGGTCCGACATCTCCGGCCCTATCTGTTTGAAACGTCGCGAGATTCAGTTGTTCGATTCTGCTTGATTGTCCGGCGCCCCCGAGCGATGAATGGAGTCGCAATGAGGAACACCAAGGCGCAATCGACCACGCAACAAACCGCCGCTCACCTGTACGCCGCGCGGTACGCCGAAGCCCAGGACCTGCTGAAGCGCATCGCCACGCGCCTCGCCGAGCACCAGAAGCGGCAGGCCGCCGCGCCCGCCGACTGGGGCTACGCGGGCGACCTCGGCCGCATCACCGAGCAACTCGCCTACGTGCTGGCCGACCTGGGCGACCGCGGCGCGGTCGACGCCAAGGGCCTCGAGTACTGACCAGCAAGGAGACGAACCATGACCGCACAACCCTACATCGAATGCTCGCTGTGCGATGAGGCGAAGCCAATCCACCGGAAACTGACCCTCACGAATAACGACGGCCTCGTGATCGACGCGGCCCGTTTTTGCCGCGACTGCTGGAACGACATCCGGCGGTCGGTCGAGGACGCGAGCGGCCTCATCGACCGCCGCCAGGAGGACTGACTCGATGGCCATGACGCGCGAGGAACTAATTGCCTGGGCCACGCGGAACGGCTGGAAGCTCGACCGCTGGGGCCACCTCAAGAAGGAGTTCGACAACGGCACGCACCGCATCAAGCTGAGTCGGATCGCGGCGCGCCATGAGATCTCGACGCCGTGGGGCTGGGCGCGCCTGGCCAGCGGCTACTACAAGAACTTGCACCTAACCGCCGACGATCAACTCGCCGGCATGACCCGATAGAAAGGACACCCAACATGACGACGTTTGCCATCGACAACGACAACACGGTCACCGCCTACCTCGCCGGGGAAGCGATTCCGGAGGACCACGCGCGATTCGCGAGCGAGAAGGAGCTGGCGAAGCTCGCCGCCAACTGGCCCACCGACCGCCTGGTCGAGATCTGGAACGGCTTCGCCGGCGTGCCGCCCTTCGGCGACCTCAAGCCGGTGAAGAAGTTCACCGACCGCAAGACCGCCGTCGCGCGGATCTGGCGCGCCATCCAAGCCCTGACGCCCACCGCCGCGCCCCAGGCGGCGGCTGTCGCGCCGAGGAAGACGAAGGCGGTTAGGCTGGCCACGCCCGACGACGGGGCCAACCCCGCCCGCGAAGGCTCGAAGAAGGCCATCGTCCTTGAACTCTTGCGCCGCCCCGAGGGCGCTACGCTCGCCGACCTCATGTCCGCCACCGGCTGGCAGGCCCACAGCGTCCGCGGCTTCATCTCCGGCGCGCTCGGCAAGAAGATGGGCCTCACCGTCGAGTCTCTCAAGACCGCTGAGGGCGCCCGGGCGTATCGAATGAAACCTCAGTAACATCAGCGCCGCACCGTCCGCCGCCAGCCTCAGTCGCTGGCGGCTTCTCTCTTCTGCCGTACGATCCCTTCGATCCGTTCCTCCAGCAGCGCGTTGTGCAACTCGCATTCGGAGCGCCGGATGTACAAACCGTTCAGGCGCAAAATGATGCGGCTCTCGAGTTCGGCCAGTTCCTTCCGCACCTCGGCCAGCAGCGCCCGGTTCTGGAGACTGACGTAGGTAGCGATGAGCCCCGAGACCAGCCCGACTGCCGGCACGATCGCCGTCAGGATCCGCTCATCCATTGCTCACACTCGCGGTTGACAGCCTCGCGTCCCTGACTTCATCGAAAGTCTGCCCGGTCGCTTCCAGCTTGGCCGGTTTGCCAGAGAACTCCATGAACCGCCGGCAAATCACGTCGCAGTACGGCGGATCGATCTCCATCAGCCTCGCCCGCCGTCCGAGCTTCTCGCAGGCGATCAGCGTGGAGCCCGAGCCGCCGAACAGATCCAAGACCGTCTGGCCGGCCTTCGACGAATACGTCAGCGCCCGCGCCGCCAGCTCGACAGGTTTTTCGGTCAGATGCACCATAGCGTTCGGGCTCACCTTCTTCACGCTCCACACGTCCGTCGCGTTCGTGATCTCCGGATTGAACCAGTGCGCCGCGCCTTCACGCCAACCATAGAAACTCCATTCATGATTGCCCATGAAGTCCTTGCGGGTGAGGACCGGGTGTTCCTTGACCCAGATGATGGCCTGCGAGAAGTACAACCCGCATTCGGCCAGCGCCGGCGGATAGTTGGCGCAGTTGGCATAACCGCCCCAGATGTAGAAGCTGCCACCCGGCTTCAGTGCCTCGGCGAGATTGCCGAACCACTTTCTCAGAAGGACGTCGTAATCGCCGTCCTTCATGAAGTCGTTTGCCAGCGCGCGGTCCTTGGGCCGCATCTTCTTCGTGGTGGCCTTGGCCTTGGATGCGCCCCGGTGGACGTCGAAGCTCTGATGGTGTTGCAAGCCCACGAACGACGAAAGCCCGGCTGCGATGGCGTTGTTCGAGCGCGGCTCGACGCGCACATTATAGGGAGGGTCAGTGTTGACCAGGTCGACCGGCGCGCCTTCCACCAAGCGCTTCACATCTTCGCTACTTGCCGAATCCCCGCACAACAGCCGGTGGTTGCCCAGGATCCACAGATCGCCGCGGCGAGTGACCGGCTCCTCGAGCGGCTCGGGAACGGCATCTTCCTCGGTGAGGCCCTCCTGCGGCGCCTCCGGATCCTGCGTCAGCCAACCTGCGAGTTCCTCGTCGGAGAACCCAAGCACGTCCAGGTTGAACTCGTCCTGCCGCAGGTCGACGAGCAGTCCGCGCAGCAGATCTTCATCCCATCCCGTGCCTGCCAGGGCGAGTTGGTTGTCTGCGATGACCAGCGCCCGCCGCTGCGCCTCGCTCAGGTGATCGAGCACGATCACCGGCACTTCGCTCAGGCCAAGCTTCCGCGCGGCCATAACGCGCGCATGACCCGCGATGATCACGCCGTCCGCGCCAACGAGGACCGGATTCGTCCAGCCGAATTCGGCGATCGATGCCGCGATCTGCGCAACCTGCTCCTCGGTGTGCGTGCGCGGATTCCTGGCGAAGGGAACCAGCCGGTCGAGGGGCCAGCGTTCAATCTGGATATCCGTCTTCACTTCTTGAGGTAGGGGGCCTGCGCCGGCGTGCCATCGGGGTTGGCGAAGTGAGCAAGCACGGCAGTGAGACCCTGCACCGCCGACAACCCGACCATGGCCCAGAACTTGCCGCGCCCGGGCAGCAGGTCGATCGAGGCGTTCAGGCCCTGCGCCACGAGTGCCAGCATTTGAATCGCAACGTTCAACGAGAACTTCATCTTCGTGAGCTCCTCGAATCGAGCGAGCAGCGGCCGCAGCCGCCACCAGATCCGCAGTTCGCGAATCATCACTTCCCCAAAAAAGAGGGCGGCCCCGCGGAGGAGTGCGGAACCGCCCATTCATGCGCCTGGAGGAGAAAGACTACTTGCGGTTGGCGAGCGCGTCGGCCACTGCGGCAGCGACCACCGCGCCGATGGCCTTGAGCGAAACGTCATCGATCGACACCGCCCGCGCCGTCAGCGTGTCGCCCGCGCCGGCCTGAATTGGATTCCACTGTCCGTCGATGGCGATGTCGCCGTGGCGCACGGCCTGCTTCGAGACCAGGTTGGCCGTCTCGACGGCGTTCTGAAGCGCCTGCGAGGCGATCTGGTTCAGCCGCGTCTGCTCGGTGAGAGCCTGCCGTGCGGCCTGGATATCCAGGTCCTGATAGACGTCGTAGGTCCGCTTGATGTTAGCGAACGTCACGCGCTGGTTTTCGCTGTGGGCGGCCCCGGCGGTGGCGCTCGTGTTCTTGAACGATTCGTCCGTCCCGGTCTCGAACTCGCGTTCGGCCTGGTTCGGCGTGGCAACTTCAGGCATGGTTGTCTGTTCTCCCTTCAAAGGTTGGATTTGAATCAGAACGGCTTGCCCGTCATGGTGTGAACGGGTCGAGATCTCTGGGCGTGTCAACCAAGGCGAGCGAATCGGGTGACAGCGTAACCGGTTCCGTAGCAACTACTTGCATCACGCCGCGTCAACCCGTGTCAGCCGAGTTTTCAACCTTTGGCGCTAGCAGAAGCGTGCCATCCACCCACCCGCCGCCGCGCGGCCGTTCCGAGGACCCAACGGAGATCGAATTGGTGTCGTCTCGACCGGTACGAGGTCGTCCACGTCGCCCGTCGCGCCACAGGCACGGCAGCGAAACCGCTCGCCGGCATCGTGGTAGCCGGTCAGCGGACAGGTGCCGAAGTCGTACTCCTCGATGGTTACTTCGAGGCTGCCGCATTCGGGACACATTGAACGTCCCCTTGCGGGCGCGGGATCTTGACGACTCTGTAGAACGCCCCGCGAACCTTGGCGAGATATCGGCCGCCGACCTGTTTATTGCGCTGCTTCACCGGACTACGAGGCACTCGGTCACCACTTGCAGGAAAATGCCCCGCGTCGAGAACGGCATCCCATCTTCATCGCAGCGGTCGAGTTTCCGGAGCTTCCAGCAGCGCCCATGTTCGAGGTTCTGGATGAAGCTGTAGCGAGTCCCCGCCCTTGCATGTGCTTGGATCGGGCTGCTGCCGTCCTCCCGCCGCAGCCAGATCGCCTTTAGGTGGCCCTTGCGCCCATACGACGGCTTTACATAGCCGCCCTCGATCAATCGCTTGGCCGCCTCTAACGTGCGGTAGCCGAGCGAGGTACCGTCGGCGGCGTACAGCGGGATCTGTTGGTTCTTGGAAGACACGTGGAGTACTGATGCGCCAGGGAAGGAGTTTTACGAGAGTCCCGTCTCTCGTTGCTCGCTTACTATGTACGCTGCATCTGGCTTATTTGTCCGGTCCAGCAGGCAATTTTCTTCGAGCAACCGACGCACGTCCGCGACGCTGTTGACTACGGCCACAACCGCCCCAGCCCGCCGCCACTCCTCGAGCCGCTTCAACTGCAACAACGTCGGCCTCTCGCCCGGTCTCTTCACCTCGATCTGCACGCTACGGCCTCGGATGCAGGCGTCGATGTCGGGATCGCCCGCCACGCCCATGCCTCCACCCCAGCGCTTGCGCGCCAGGCAGCATGGGAGACCGTTCATGTACGCCAGAATCGCCTTAACGATGGCTCGTTCCGTGGTCATGCTCGCCGCCTCCGAAGGATCGGCTGCTCCTCGGCTTCCGCCGTCGCCGTTCTCAGCCGCTCGCGCCGGTACCCTTCGAAAATTCTGGCGACCTGGCGCCGCCGCCACTCCTCGGGGCTGATCCACTCGCAGTCCTCGTCGTTGATGACCAGGGGCATCGAGTCCATTCGCAACATTCCCGCTGCCCAACGCAGCTCGTCCATGTCCGTGCGGGGCGGATAGGCGAGGGCGAGATGGCCTAGCGGTAGGCGAATGATTCTGATGCCGGCGCGGTTCATGAAATCCTGCGCCCGGCGCACGTCGATCAACTCCTGTTTGTGCTCACGGACGAGCTGCTTGATGTCCTCCGGCGCACCCTTGTCGATGCGCAGCTTACCCTCGTGATCCAACCAGACGGAAACGCCGGCATTCATCAGCCGGTCCAGCACTGCCTCAACGTCCATGGCTGGTCCTCGTTGTCGTGAGGCATGACGGATGACGGGTTATGACGGGTTCTCCTATATAAGCTCTATACGTGTATAAGGCCATGGGTTCTCTTTTCGCGTAACGCGGATAATAGGTTCTATCCGTCATAACCCGTCATATCCAGAATGGTCTGTTGATAATAAAAGACTTCCGTGATCAAGGCATGACGGATCCGTCATCAGACTTCCTCCCCTTCCTCGTCCTGGACCAGGTGAGTTTGCCGCGGCGGCGTTGCACTGCGCGGGGTGTCGTAGTAGTCTTCGGTGCGCAGTCCCACACCGGAGTACAGCGCGCCTTTCATGGTTTTGGTCTTCTCGAACCCCCGTTCGCTCATGAACGAGGCAAACATCTTGTGGCTGACCGGCGACTCGCCGTATTGTTCGGCCCAAGATTTGTACTCGCGGTACAGGGCCAGTGACAGCACGCGCGCGTTAGGCGCACGCACACACTTCTCTTCGAGGAACATCGCGAAGGTATCCTGTTCAGCCTCATACTCGCGCGTGGCGGCCACGACCTCCTCCGGAATGCCCAAACCGTTGCGCTGCCATTCGACGCATCCTTCAAGCGCCCAGTTCAAAATGCCCGAAAACTCCCGCCGGAACATCGCCATGACCTCATGGCGCGGCTTCTGGCGTTCCTTGGGGATCGTCACATGGAAAGGGATGAGCTTCAGGCGGTTCCACAGCGCGCGATCGCCGCGGACCTGCGGTTTATGGTTCGTCGCCAGCCATGGCTTAAACTCCGGATAGAACTCGAAGAACTCGCCCCGCATAAACCGCGCTGAGAGCTTGTCGCCGCCGGTCATCTCCTTAATCAGCGACTCCGAGAGCCGCGAGCCGCGCTCGTTCTCGGAAGCCCACACAAAGCGTGCGCCTTTCAATTTGGCGACATCGTTCGGGATTGCTCCGTCCTTCTTGCGCAGGAAGGTCTCGGTAGGCGTGCGTACGGCGTAGTCGCCTAGTAACTGTTGGATCACGTCGACCATGGTGGACTTGCCGTTGTCGCCACTCGCGCCGTAGAGGATGAACATGGCCTTGTCCGAGGTGATACCGGTGAGGCAGCAGCCGAAGGCGCGCTGAAGAAACGAGACGAGCCGCTGATTGCCGCCCATGACCATGTGCAGGAACTCGAGCCAGTTGGGGCAGGATGCTGTGGGATCGTAGCGCACCGGCGCCAGTTTGGTGATGCGGTCCCGTTGATCATGCGGGCGCAGGTTGCCAGTGCGCAGGTCGAGCGTGCCGTTCTCGATGGTTAACAGCCAGGGATCACGGTCCAGGTCGGCGGGTCGGACAGCGAAAGCCGGGTCGGCTTTGGCGAGGTTGATCAGAGCCGTCTGCGCTCGGAAGGACTCCGACCGCGCGAGATGTTTGAGGAAGGCCTGTCGTTCTTCGTCATCGCGGATTCGCTTGGCGAGCGGGTATAGGCTTCGAATCATCAGGCCGGCCAGGCGGTAGACTTCGAGCGTCTCGTCCTCGCGCCAGCGCATGTTGTCCCACTCGAACCAGCGTGTCCACTTCTCGCAGTACAGGAGACGGTCGCGGTAGCGGGCCGCGAAGCGCTTGGCGTTGCCGAGATCCGTAAAATGCTCGACGGAAGCCGTGGCTGCAGCCGCCAGGGACGGCGGGGCGGGTTCTTCTCCAGCCCCTGACTCCGCACCCTCGGGCAACTCGGTTTCGTCGGCGTCGCCGTCCAAGTCCAGCCGCCCAATGGCGATGGGCGAGTTCACGTTGCCGCGGAACAGACATGCGTCGCAGAACCGCGCGCCACCGAGATCAGATTCGACGTAGGCGCAGGTGACGGGCGCGACCTGCTCGCGAGATGCCTGCTTGAGCTTGCGCTGCGTCTCGCGCCGGGAGTACTTCGGGTAGGTCTGGCTCAGCTCATGCGCCCACCGCTCGGCGTCCTCGCAGCGGGCGACCACGGTCAGCATTCGGTACCACTCGGGTTCCGCCAGGGTCGCCGCATTTTCCTGGCAGTGGCGCATCCAGGCACACCCGTCGAGGATCGGTGGCAGCTTGGCTGCCGGCAGGTCGACGGGTGCCACAGGCGGGCCACCTGCTCCCGGATCGTCGATGCCAGCGAGCATGTCTCCCAAATCGTCGAGCGAATAGCTCCAATCGAAATACTCCGCTGTTACCTGCCGCACGTCGGCCGCGAGCTTGTGGTTGAACGTGCCGGGCACGCGGAGCACGCGGCAGAGGTCCGCCGTGGGATCGATCGTCCAGCCGCGCAACCTCGCGCTCAACCGCAACATCTGCTGAAACCGCCGCGAGAGCGATTTCAGCATTTGGCGTTCGTCTTCGGTTTCGATCAGGAATGGCTCGCGGAACAACCAGTAAGCCTGGAGACCGAAGCCGCTGCGCACAACGATCGACGGCTTCAGACCCGTCGCCTCGATCAGGGAGAGCGCTTCCGCCTCCGTCTTCGGAAGTTCCGAGCTTTTGTGCGCCGGGCCGCGGATATCGATATCGGCCCATAAACCCGGCAGCGCGATGACGCCGTCCTCTTTGCCCCGGCTGCCACGCTGCGGCGCCTCGGCTTGAAGCCCAATCGCCGCGTAGACATCCGAAGCGGCGGCCCGGCGCATGGCGTACTCCACGGCTCTTGCCAAGGCCCCCTGTTGCCGCAGGTCGAAGGCCCGCGTCGCCTTGTCCTGGCGGGTCCACAGGACGAGCCACCCCTGTGGCTCGACCCCATGGACCTGTTCGAAATACATGCGGATGGCTTGCGCATCGGCTTGCATCGGTATGCGGAGGGATTCAGATCACTTCGCCTTCAGCTTCAGGAGTCTGCACGTCGCGCGCGGTCGGGGCCGAGGGCGCCGATTCGAGGAACGGCTTGAGCATCGCCGCGTACTCTTTGATGCGCGCCGCCTGTTCCGGCGAGAGTCGGCCGCCGGAGGTGAACGTCGCCCGCGAGTACACGATGCCCTGCGCGTTCTTGGTCTTTTCGAGGCCGATCTTCGTGATCAGGCTGTAGCAGGGCACCGCCTTCGACGCGAGGCGCATGAAATACTGCCGTGCCGGCTTCACTGAACTCGCGGGCAGGCTCACGATCTCGGGCAGCAGGTTCTCCTCGCGGACGAAGAACAACTGGCGCACCAGCTTGCAGGCTTGGCCCTCGCCTTTCGGATCGCTGCCGAACTGCGCGAACGGGCACTTGTGGCAGTCGCCGCCCGGCTTGCCGGTTCCCGTGCGGGCATCGAGCGAGTAGCAGTCCGGCGGCATGTTCCCGTCCGACTGTTCAAGCGGCACGCTCCAGTAGGCGCGCGTGTCGCGCCAGGCGACGATGATGCCCGTGAGCTCCTTCACCATCTCCTCGCCGTCGAGCGTTTGCAGCGTCCAGGCCGTGCCGCCGCCCGCCGGGATCTTGATGCGCTCGAAGTCGGTGGCGCTCATGCCGCTGTCTCCGAGGTTGGCCGCCACCGCGTCGCGGATCTCCGCGACCGGCGTCTGGAACACGACGAAGGGGCTGATCGCCGCTTCCTGGTTCCTCTTGATGACTTCCTTGCTTGCCATGGTCAGCTTCTCCTTGTTCTGAGTTTGAAAACCTCGCTCACGTCGAGAACCGCGGCCAGAGAAGGCGGCAGAGGCCGCCCCTCACGGTCCAGCTCCCGGACGTAGGCGCTGAGGGAATTCGTGTTGAACGTCTCCTCGACGTAGTCGCCGAGGCGGCACCGCTTCAGGGCCTTACACACGGCGGGCTTGTCGCCGTCCTTGGCCTTGGCCCAGAGCTTGCGCTCGACGTACACGGTGCGCCCGTCGATGGCGACCCGTTCCAAGCCGCTCTGCTCGAATTGCGGCAGCAGGCGTTCTTCGAGTTCGGCGGCCTCGGCCTTCACGGTGTCGATCTCGGCCTCGAGTTGCCGGCGTCGCTCTTCAAGCGCGACGAAGCGTTTCAGTTCATCGGTGTTCATGGGAGTCCTTTCATCTCCTGGAGAACGGTGTTGACGACGTCGGAGCGGCGCGCCAGGGCCGCCATGACCTTCTCGTCGACGGTGCCTTCGGCGAGCAGGTGGATGTACTCGACAGGCCGCGTCTGGCCGGGCCGGTGGATGCGCGCCAGGCTCTGCTCGTAAGAGCCAAGCGAAAAGCCGAGGGAATAGTAGATCGCGTAGCGGGCCCGGGTCAGATCGACGCCGACGCCGCCCGAATCGATCTGCACGGCCAGCACGGGCGCCTCGCCCGCCTGCCACCGTTTCAACTCGTCGATGCGGCCGGAGAGTTCGAGGGACCGCCGGCCCGTTTCGTCGGCGACCCGGTTCACGGCTTCGAGATCCTTGTGGAAGCGGCAGAAGACGACGACCGGCTCATCGGGCGCGATGTCTTCCATCACGTCGCGCAGGAGGTTCATCTTGGCCGCGTCAATCTGGACGTCGTGCCCGTCATCGGTGCGGATGTAGCCGCCGGTGATCTGCTGGAGCCGCAACAGCTTCACCAGCGCGTTGGCCGCGGTGACCTCGCCAGCCTGGACCTCGGCGATCAGGTCGCGCTCGAGCGAACGGTAGACCTTCCGGGCCTCCGCACCGAGCTGGCAGGTGTATGTGATGTGAACTTCGGCCGGCAGATCGAGCACGTCCTTGCCGCAGGCGAAGGTCACCGAGTAGAACTTCTGGTTGAGCTCGTCGAGATTCCGGTAGCCGACGACCTGGTGATTCTGGTATCCGCCCATGACGGCGTAATGCTGCCGGAACTTATGGAAGCTCCATCCGAAGATGGAGGAGTCGATGAAGCGGAAGTAGGCGTAGACGTCGAGCGGGGAGTGCGGCATCGGCGTGCCGGACAGGCCCAGCCGGAAGCGTGCCGCCTGGCCGAGCCGCGCGACGTAGCGGCTCGCTTTGCCCCCAGGGGCTTTTAGGCGGTGGCAGTTGTGGACGAGCAATCCATCGGCGAAGTAGTTTCCGGAGGCTGTCTCAATGTTGTAGACGACAGTGCCTTCTGAATCGCCTGTAAGACCGCCGACAGGTTCCGCAGCACTTCCGCATTGCGGAAACGCAGGACGGTCCATCCCCGCTCTTCCAAGAACCGCGTCTTCTTGATGTCCGTGGCCCGGACCGCCTTGCTCCAATGACTTTGCCCGTCTACCTCGATCGCGATCCGGCGTTCCGGATTCGCAATGTCCAGCTTGTAGTGGGACGGATACCCCGGCAAACTCCTCGTCGGCACCACATACTCCGTGGGCCAACCCAAGAGCCTCGCCAACATCAGTTGCGGTCGCGTCGGCCCTTTCCCGTTCCCGCCACTCAACATGCAATAACCGGACGCCACCAGTTTCTTGTGCGCTTTGTTCTGGGCCTCGGCCCGCTTCACAGGATCCCGGAATGGGTTGCGGTCGGACAGCAGATACCGCCGGAGATTCTCCATCGCCTTCGGGTTGCGGTGAAGACGCTGCATCGCTTGCCGAGATGCCTCGGCCCGCTTGGGGGTGTGCAGGCTGGCCACGAAGTCCGGCCTCGAC
This sequence comes from Acidobacteriota bacterium, assembly GCA_029776225.1. GTDB lineage: Bacteria > Acidobacteriota > Terriglobia > Bryobacterales > Bryobacteraceae > Fen-330. Next base: position 12,047 of record JAKOTR010000073.1, read on the forward strand.
ATGCGCCACTTCGCTGAACACGACGGGCCGCAGAACCGTTGGCGCCTCTCCCGCCGAAAAGAGGTCCCGCACCATTCGCACTTCAACTCGACCATCTGTGTTGATCCTCCTGATGTAGTCCTGGGAAGACACCTCAACCGCCGGCGTGTATCCCTTGCTCTCGACCCAGACGGGATGTTCGGGAGTTAACCGTGTGGAGCCGATCTCAACGAGCGGCGTTCGCGTACGCCGCTGGAAGGTTGCTCTGACCGCGGCGGTGACCACGCTTTGTGTCCCGTGGTCAAAGGCCAAAACCTTGTCGCCAACCCGGATGGACTCGATGGGCCGGTCTCCATCCGGCGTGGCAATCTTTGTTCCCGCCGGAACGCATTCATCGGCGACAACCAGATCCCACTTCTGCTTAAGCGCCAACTCGGCAAACGGCGAGCGCCAGGCGCTGTCGTAGTTGATGACGACCACAACCGGCACGCCCCGAGCCTTGGCCAGCGCAATCTGCCGCTCGGCCTCGGCCCGCTTGGCGCGCACGCTGGCGAAGGAGTCATCGAGCGGCACCAGGAGAAACGGGACGTCCGAGTGCATCTCGAACTGCGGCCGCCACACCTGCACCACCCGCAGCGGGCAGAGGATGAGGATCAACTGAAACCCCTCCTCGACGCAGAGGTACACGGTCATCGCCGATTTGCCCGTGCCCATGACGGCGGCGATCATGGCGCCTCGCTTGCCGCGCCGGTAGAGATTGCGAACAAAAGCGACAGCTTCGCGCTGATGCCGCCATGGCGTGGTGCGGAGACCGGCGAGCGGGTTCAGTTCGGTTTGCGGTAGGCCCATGGCCTCGCCCTCCGGTCCAGTTCCAGCGCTTCGCCGATGGTCAGATTCGGGTTCTCGCGAAGATACGGCTCGCAGATCGCGCGCAACTTGGCCAGCGCCTGCCGCTGTTTCTGTTGTCGGATCAGTCTTGACTCGAGTTGGGCCTCCTCGGTGTCCAACTTTGGTCGTTTGTTCATGGGTGCCACTCCCTTATGCCGCCTGACCTTCCGGGGCGAGCAGTGCGATCGCCTCGGCCGTGGTGATGCCCGGATGCTTTTCGAAGGCCGGCTCGAGCCAGGCGTAGAACCACTCGGCCACCTTCAGGCGCGCCGTGTCGGCTTCAATCTGCTCCTTGAGCAGCGCCATGTAGCGCCGGTGATGTTCCTCGGTGGCCCGCGCCGTGGCCACGTAGCGGATAGCTCCACGGTCATCGCGGAACGTGAGCGCCGACTCCGGCTCCAGGCCTCCGAAGCGCATGTCGAGCCGCAGTTGCAGCGCGCGCCCTTTCCGCGTCGCCAGCGTCTTCTTCATGCGGTCGCTGACGATGGACCTCACCTGCGCCACCGCCAGCTCGCGGCCATACTCGTCGACCAGATCGCCGTAACGTTCGAGCACCTCGGCGCTGACCTCCTCAGCCGTGGGCTCGCGGGTCTCCAGGTGCGCGAGGATCACCTCGTCGATCCGGCGCGAAAGTTCCGAATCATGAAAGCTGGGTCTTTTCACGAATTGCCTCCTCAAAGCGGTGAAGCCAGTCCAGGGCGACCGGCGACTTGGCCCGGATGCCCGGGCAGTGCCAGTATTCGAGCCGCGAAGCGAGTTCAACAGGATCAAGCGGCGTGTCGGCCAGCGCCATGACGGCGCGCGTCACTGCCCAGATCGAGTCAAGATCTTCCTTGAGCGCCTTGCGTTCCTCGTCCGAGAGGCCCGAGCGGTAGCGGCCCGTGCGGTCGGCCACAAGCATGCCCGTCTCGCGTGCGATCCGCCGCGCCTCAGCGGTAGAAGGGAGTTCGGTGGCCTCGCGCAGTTGGCGCACGATCTGCCGGCGCACGGCGGCGGGCATCTGGACGATCTCGCGCTGCGCCTCCGGAGGCGCCTGGGCGATGATGGCAGCAGCGTCAATCGACACCTCTCCCGTGTCCATCGCCGCAACCAGTTCGGGCGTTCCGTTCTCGGTGACTTTCTTGGCCTGCCGGTAGGTTCTCGGGTTGCCGAATCCAGCCCTCGCTGCCACCAGTTCACGGGTCTCGGCGCCGGGTTGAACTTCCGGAAAATCTTCCGGAAGTTCGAGGTCGATGCGCTGCCCCTGCCGGTTGCCGATCTCTGCTTCCAACGCTTTTCCGATCGCGACACGTTCCGACGTTGTAAAGGACTTCGAAAACTCGTTCTCGTCGTGTTCGGCGGCGAGCAGGCTGGTTACCCGGACCACTCGCGCCGGGATGGTGGGCCACTTGAGGATGCCCTGGACTGCCAGCAGCCGACGATGGCCGAAGACCAACCGGAAGTCTTCCGTGATCCCGATAGGTTGCAGCAGCCCTTCGCGGGCGATGCTCGCGGCCAGACCCTCCAGATCGCCCATCTCCTTCCGGTGGCGTTCGCCGATGCGGATCTGGTCGCAGGGGATTTCGATGATTTCCTGAGCGTGGTTCACCGCGCGCCTCCCGTGGCCGTCGGGCCGTAGCCGGCATCGAGGAACGCCCGGCGCAACCGTGCGATGCGGGCGTAGACGGTGGACCGGGCGACGCCGAGCATCCGGCTGATCTCGGTAGGGCCGTGGTTGACCAGCAAGAGCGCCAACACGCGGTCGGGATCGTCAAGAGGCGCGAGGACGCGCTCGAAGTCGACGTGGAACTGGACAGCCGGAATGCCGTCGGCGGTCGCGAACCGATGACCGTCGAGAGGTTCAATCAGGAAAGGACTCCGGCGCCGCCGCAGCAGAGAGGCGAAGCGCTTGTCCGCCACACGCTCGAGGAAGGTTCGGAGGCTGGCGCGCGACGCGTCATAATGCCGCAGGGCCATCCAGAGTCCCAAGAAGGCTTCCTGCTCGAGGTCCTCGCGCTCCGCGGCAGTCGCCCGGCCAGTGGCCACCGCCGCCGCGCCACGCACCTGAACGGCGCGCAAGGCGTAGGGCAGAGCCTGTTCCAACACCGGTTCATGCATGACGCCGCCCCCCAGCCATCTCGATTTCCATCGAGAAGGGCAGACCGTGTTTGACCTCGAGCGTCCGGATCTCGCCGGCGTCAACCGAGCGCACGTACTCGAAGAACTCAGCGACCTGAGGCTTCAGTTCAAACTCATCCGGCGGAACCTTCGAAGCGCCCGGGTCCTGCGAGCCGAACTTCACATCGCGCACGACGGTCGGCCACGGATCAAGGACAAGTTCGCCGCGCTCGATGCGGAGATACTCAAATCGCCCGAAGCCCAAGCGCGAAACTGCCGCCACAAAGGTGCGCTCGGACGGCCGGAGGTCGCGGGTCGAAGCCGGGCGGCTCATTGCGCCACCTCCGGGAGGGCTGTGCTCTGCGACGCGTGGCTTTGAATCCATGCATCGACGTCGTCGGGGCGATACCGGACCAGCGCACCAATCTTGACGTAACGCGGGCCGCGCCCCTCGCTTCGCCATTTGCGGAGCGTCAGCACGCTGATCGAGCAGGAATCCGCCACCTGCCATTCGTTAAGGAGTCGTTGGGATGTGCTCTGATTCATCTCGATGCTTGCTGCGGGGCATTTCCCGCAACCTCTGCATCGAGATTGCCCGACCGGGCGTTTTTTCGATATACACGGAACCGGAAGAAATCCGGAAGAAATCCGGCAAGTTCAGCGGCGGCGCGTAGTCTTCAATGACGCGGGCAGTTCCCCCCGCAGGAGCTGCTCCAGGGTCAGGCCCATGGATTTCGCCACGCCGTCGAGGGCGGACCGTCGCATCTTCGCGTGGGCAAGGAAGCTGCGCAGCGTGCGCTCTGAGATGCCCGCCTGGATGCTGAATTCCGTCTGCGACAGCCCTCGAGCCTGGATGTAGGTTTTGATCGCCGTGACTGCCTCTTTGGTGCCCACGGACCGAGGCACTGGTCCCTGATCACCTGCCGCGCGCCGGGTCTCGACCGTGCCCGCCCAGTGGAACTCACCATGCTCATCCACAAGCGCCTGGTCTTCAAGACAAAGGCACTCTGCACGGCGCTCATGCAGGCGAGACTCGAACTCAACGTTGCGAAACCGGTTCGTCGGAAGCACAAGCTGGAACGAATCCTTGGCGTCCAGCAGCAGCCGCGCCGCAGCCGCGTCAAAGGCGGCCGCCGAGTGCGCCAACAAAAAGTAGACGGGAAGATTGCGCGCGTGCTGCTGCTCGGATAGACCGGCCGCCCAGACACCCGGTGCGCACTGGCGCAGCGCCTGCGGCCGGATGGCCGCGGCCCGCAGCACAGGATCGAGGAATCCCGCCAGATCGAGGGTGTGGATGATGGCTTCGCGCTTCGTCAGAGGCACCCGGCCACATCGCTGGTGTTCATCCTGGCAGATGGCAGCGAACTCGTCATCGTCGTACTCAATGATCCTGCGCGGGCATCCACTGAAGGAGTTCGGGCAGGGGTACCGGCCTCCAATCCGATCAGTCGGCCGAAGAAAGGGTTTGGCATAATCGAAATCCTCGCCGCACTCCTGCCGCCAGACCTCAAGAACCCCGAGCAGCCCCGGAATGCCCTCAATGGCGCGCCAGAGCTTAGGCAGCTTCCTCATAGGCCCGCTTCCCGTAGACGATGAACTCGCGGGCCCGCAGCCAATCCTCAAAGAGCGCTGCCTCCTCGCCGCGCGGATAGCCTGACTTGTTCCCAGCCACCAGCGACAACACCCGCGGCTTCTTGACGCCCTTCAGCTTCACTTTGATCTTGGCCCGCTTGAGGGCCGGCTCCTGGGGAATCGCTGTCTGGCGGATCTCCAGGGCCATGAAAACGTCATCGGCTTTCTCCACTCCGATGTTGTTCAATGTGCCGCCCCAATCTATCTCCAGCTCCGTCAAGCGAGCAGACTCAAGGGCCGGGAAATCGCTGCACTCGAGCGACGCCTGCCCCAATTTCCTGAGCGGCTCCAGGTTGTACTTGTCGGCGTAGCGAAAGGTTTCGGCGCTCCCGAACAGATGCAATCCGAACAACTCCCGGTACTTGCGCATGTCCGGCGCCGAAGCGCTGTTAATTCGGAGCTCCGGATTGACGGTGTCCAGGATGACCATGTCCGTCCGCTCGGGCCGGAAGAACGTGCAGGCCGATTCCTCCCCTTTGACGCTCGGCTCCCGCCGGCAAGCCTGGCCGTGCTGGATGTAGAAGTGAATGGAGCCGGGCATGTTCTTGCGATACACCCGGCACCGGCGCCCGTTCTTCTTCCTTCGGAAATGCTCCCGGAGCGCCGCCTCCAGGCCGCTCAGGTCTTGCGGCAACTTCTCTGGATCAATCGCCATCGCCGGGTCCGCCGGGGCAAAGCTCTCGAAGGTCTTCCGCCGCTCGAAATTGCTCTCCTGGGCCTTCTGCTGGAGCAGCCGGGGCCTGGCCAGCCAGATCATCGCGGCCAGATCTTGCGGCGTCACCTCCTCGCCGACCGGAATGCCCGCCTCGCCTGCCATCTGAAGGAGGTCGTCGAAACATGCCTCGTTGCCCAACTCGCTGATCAGGTGCAGCCCGTCGACCAAGTCGCCGGGCATCTCCTCATCCGGGTCGGCGAGGATGCCTGCCAGAGCCTCGTAGTCGATCTCGTCACCGTTGTTGGGAGTCGGGATGGGAAAGGCCTTCGAGGCAAAGAACCCCTCGGCGGTCTGCACGATCCGGAGCAGGATGCCGGGCTCGAACTGCCTCAGCATGTCCGGATGAGAGAAGTATCTGAGCTTGAGCGCCATATGCAATCACCTCAACGAGTTAGGTGGTTCGTGGCAGCAGGTCGAACCCCGTCGAAGCAGCGTCAGGCAGGCGGCCTGGAGCACAACCGATTTCAATTCTAGCAGGCGAAGAAGAGGCGAATCCAGTGCGCTTGATTCGCCTCTATTTGGAAGGAATTAGCCTTACGCAGGGCCGCACGCCGCCTCCTACTTTTTGCGGTCCGGCCGCTGTGTGAGCGCAGAGCCCGCTGCGCTCTTCGCAGGCGCAGACGACTTCGGATTTCGCAGCACCTTGGATGCGTTCGAGCCGGCCTTCTTGCCCGTCTGTTCATTCTTTGCCATCCGGATCACCTCCTTTCTCTCTGGTTTGTCACACGTAGGAAGGCCGGTCGCTTGAGATCCGGACACTTCCACATAGAACCTTGGCCCGTCCCTGAACTCGGGCTTCCCATCCTGGTAGGTAGGCGTTCATCAAGCTCTTGAACAGCTTGCCGTGATTCGGCACCTGGAGATGCAGGAGCTCGTGCACGATCACGACTTCCCGGAACTCCGGCGCTTCCTCCAGCAGGTCAGTGCTGAAACAGATGCGGCCCGTCTCCGAGCACGAAGCCCACTTCCGCGTCATGCGCTGGATCTGGATCCGCTTCGGCCTGACCCCGATCTTCTCCGCCCATTGCCGGATCTCTTCCCGCATGCGCGCCTTGGCGTCCTCCTTCGTTTTTCTCACGATCGCGGCAGCTCCAGCATGCGTTTCACCACCGTGACCATCGATTCCCTGCCCACGGCCGGCAGGACCAGCTTGTACAGCTCAGCCTTCAATTGCCGCTCCTCGGCCACGTTGTCGCGGTAATTGGGGTACTTCCGGAATGCGGCCTCCAATTTGGGCGCAAGCTCGCCCGGGTCCGGAGCTCCAGCCTGTTTCAGCAGCCAGAACAGCGTGAACGTGTTGATGTCAAACCCGGTCTTCTCCCGCTCCCGTTTCGCCTGGAGATACTCCTCCATCAGCCGCGCCAACTGCTCTAGCGCCGACTGGGTGCTCAACTGCCGGTCGTCGTAGGCCTCCAGAATCGCCTCTGTCCGTTCGCTGATCGGAATCAGAAACGGCTGCTGCTCTCCCTCCTCCCTGATGGTGGCCAGCAGGCTCTTGCCGAGGTTGATCACCTTCGGGGGCTCGCCGCCGTCGGAGGATTTCAGCGCCTTCAGCGTGTTCTCATCGATGCGGACCGGCTTCATCACCGTATCCAGCCCCGTGCCGATTGCCGACCGCTTCACCAGTTCCTCGGTCTTCTTCATCAAGTCCCGGATCAGCGCAACCTTTTTCGAGAACGCGTTGACGACGATCTGGTACAAGGCGGTCAGCTTGCCGTAATCCTCGATATGGGGCCGCAGGAACACGTCCGGCGAGATGATTTCGTACAGCGTCTCCAACTCCTGGAACAGCTTGTAGAAGCCCTCCCGGCGCTCCTTGTCCTCGAAAACCGCGATCGCCCGCTCCACGGCCTTGTCGTCGATCGGGCCGGTGCAAAGCTCCAGGAACGGCCTCGACTGTTCCATCAGCACGACGAAGCGCGTCTTCAAGACGTCGATGTTCTGGATTGCACTGCCCACCACATCGGAGTCGAACGCCAGCGCACTTTCCAGCTTCTCGAAGATGCCGACGAAATCGAGCACGTAGCCGGCCGGCTTCTTGATGCCTTCCTCGTCCTCGTAGGGCCGGTTCACCCGCGCGATCGCCTGAAGCAGCGTGTGGTCGCGCATGGGCTTATCCAGGTACATGCAATACAATACCGGCGCGTCGAAGCCCGTGAGCAGTTTCTCCGTCACGATCAGGATCTTTGGCAACGAATCGCGCTTGATGAACGCCCGGCGGACCCGCTTCTCTTCGTCCTCGCTCAGCTTGTACTGCGCCAGGATCTCATCGTCGTTGTGGGCCGACGTATACACCACGGTCGAGTATTCCGGCGGCAGATACTTGTCCAGGGCCCTCTTGTACTGCGCGCAGGCTTGGCGGTCCACCGCCACCAGAAACGCCTTGTAGCCCAGCGGCTCCACGTTTTCCCGGAAGTGCTGCGCCACAAACCGCGCCACTTTGTCGACGCGATCCTCAGCCTTCAGGAACGTCTTCAGGTTCACCGCGCGGTCCAGGATCTTGTTCAGCTCCTCGATGTCGCTGATCCCCTGCGCCTCGGCCAAGTCCAAAAATTCCTTCTCCAACTGCTCGCGAGGCACGCGGATGTCGTTCGGCGCGAGCGTGTAGTTCAACGGCAACGTAGTCCCGTCCTCAATCGACTCTGCGATCGAGTACTTATCGAGATACCCCTTCTCGTCGTCTTTGCCGAAGACCTTGAAGGTACCCTTTCCGTAGGCGATGCGGTCGATCGGCGTTCCCGTGAACCCGATCATGGTCGCATTGGGCACGGCGGCCACCAGGTAGTTGCCCAGGTCGCCGCTGGTGGTGCGGTGCGCCTCGTCCACCAGTACGAACACGTTCTCCCGCGTGCACAGATCGGCATCGGCCTTGTCGAACTTGTGGATCATCGAGACGATCAGGCCCCGGTAGTCCGACCGCAACAGCTCGCGCAGGTGCTGCTTCGAGCGGGCGATTTCGGGCGCCAGGCCATAGGCCGCCAGGTTTGCGAAGAGCTGGCTCTCCAGTTCGTTCCGGTCCACCAGCAGGATGACCGTCGGCTTCTCAAACGCCGGATGCCGCAGGATCAGATCGGCGGCCTTGATCATGGTGAAGGTCTTGCCCGACCCCTGCGTGTGCCAGACCAGGCCGGTGCGCTTTTCCGGGTCGAGCGCCCGCTCCACCACCTTTTCCACCGCGCGCGTCTGGTGCTGCCGCAGCACGATCTTCCTGAGCTCGTCGTCTTTCTTGTAGAAAATGATCCAGGACTCCAGGAACCGCAGAAACCGCTCCCGCGCGAAAAAGCGCTTCACCTTGCGCTCGAAGTTGCCTTTTTCCTCGTCCTTCCAGTTGAACAGGCTCTTGCGGTCCAGGTTCCAGGTGACGCCGTAGTAGAAGTCGATCAGGTGCGTCACGTCGAAGATCTGCGGCGCCGTCACCAGCTCGGGCGTCTCGCGATGGTAGCGCCGGATCTGGGTGATGCCCTCCTCGATCCCCTCCTTCTTCACGGCGCTCTTCGTTTCAACCAGCGCCACCGGGATGCCGTTGATCACAAACACGACGTCGGCGCGGTTGCGGAACTTCCCGTTCGTATATTGCCATTCGCCAGTCACCTGAAAGACGTTCTCAGCCGGATGCTCGAAGTCGATCAGCGCAACGTTCCGCTGCCGCTTCTCCGATTCCACGTACACGGACCGTTCGCCGCGCAGCCATGCCAGCACCTCGGCATTGCCTTCGATGTTATTTCGGACGCTCTCGATGCGCGCGACGATCTCATCGGCGTTCGCGACGGTAACCACGCCAGGGTTCAGGCTGATCAGCTTGTCGCGTAGCGTCTGGTAGAAGAGCGTTCCGCTCTCGCCGCGCCGGAGCGTCAGGGCCTGGTCCGGGGAGACGTAGGCCCAGCCGATCTCCTGGACGTATTCGACCAGGGGGTTCTGGACCGTGGCGCGTTCGCTCGATATGCTAGGCATGGCTTACCTCCGCCATGTCGAGGTTCTTGACGCGGATCGCGCCGGTCATGAGGGCGTGCAGAAGACTTGAGAAAAGGCGCTGAAGTGCAGCGCTCTTCTCTTGGGCAAGGCGTCTCCGCTCGTCAAGCGCCGCAAGAATCGAGATAATCTCCTGCTGTTCGCTCTTAGGTGGCCGGGGGATCGCAAGACTCCGGAGAATGCTTGTATCTATGTTGAATTTTCCGTCCGCTGCCGGGTTCGCGCGTCCAGCGATCTGTTCACGGCCAACCTCGGAGAGGAACTGTTGAACGAAATGAGGCACCAAAACGTCGCCCGAGAGCCGCACGCGGATCAGGTAGGATGCGAACAATGCTCCCTCTGGACGGCCTTCGTAAACGGCGCAGCGACCAGTATATTCGCGATTTCCGTTCGTTCTGACAAATAACAAGTCTCCGGGTTCCAGTCGAAGCTTCTCAATCTCCTTGTCCGTCAGATCACCCGGTTGAGCATATTTGAGATCACTGGTTTCGATGGTGCCATGGATGATATTCGGAATCCGAAGTACGGGAGTGGTCGCCAGCTGCGTTGTGCAACGCTGCGAAGTTCCGTAGTTCATGCGGGTACAGTGGTCCCCAATGCGCACCACCTCCCAACTCTCCGGGATCTCGCCGATCTCGGTCTGCTTAAGCGGCTCGCCGCGCAGCCCCTCCCGGAACAGCTTCGCCATCGTCGCCGCCTTCAGCGCCGCCAGTGCTCTCACTCGCCGCTCCTCTAGTTCGAACAGTCGTTCAATCGAGCGCAACAGCCGGGCGATCTTGCGTTGTTCATGAAGGCTTGGTCTCGGAACTTGTATGGCTAGTAGATCCTCACGCGGAATACCCTTTATGGTTGCACCGCGCTTGCGCGAATCAAATTCTGCCTGGAGTTCCTTAGTACGAAGAGCGTACGCCAAAAATAAGACGTCATATTGATCTTTTCGAACAATCGCAGCAGTGATGTCTTGGTTTATCGCCACGTCAATCGTGTTCACCGCTGCTTTGCCAACCCCAACCCGAGTCCCAATCAAGAGGTTGCCGGAAGGAACGATCCTGGACGCGCTGCTTTCCAGCCCCAACCGACTAATGAACTTCGCACCCTGGTTGAGGCATGATCCAGAAATCTGCGCAGTCGTGGTCCAAGGAATTTCACCTGCCCAATACTCGGGCCTCCCGGTTTGCGGCGTGCCACCGCTAAAGAAATCCGTTGCAATATCCTTTAGGGGCGCCATGGGCCACGGCGACCCATCATGTACGGTCATGTTCTGCTCCCTACCCGATAGCCCATGGCGTCGAAGACCTTGGAGAGTCCGCTCTCCAGCAGCGCTGACTCGCTATCTAGCGCAGCCAGCTCATCCAAGATCCCCTGGATGTCTCCGCTACCCTCGATAGTCGTTGATCGAACAAACCGCGACGGCGACAAGTTGTAATCCGCCTCGGCGATCTGCTGCTGGCTGACCACCCGGCATAGCCCCTCCTGGTCCTTCCACTCGCGGAAGCACTGGACAATCTTGCGGATTCCCTCCTCGGTGAGCTCGTTCTTCGGGCGCCCTTTCCGGAACTCTGCGCTGGCGTTCACCAGCAGCACTTGCCCGCGCCGGTTCCTGGGCTTCGCCGCGTTCAAGACGACGATCAAGCCGGCGGCGGTGGTGTTGTAGAAGAGGTTATCCGGAAGGAGAATGACGCC
>JAKOTR010000090.1 GCA_029776225.1 Acidobacteriota bacterium
GGCAGGAAAAGATCTCTAAAGTCGTGCGACGCGTTGCCAAGGATCTGATTGCCAACGATGAAACGGAGATCGGCGAGGTAGTCCGGCGGCGGCTGTTCGAGGACCTTGGCAGTGATCGCGCCCGGAAGAACACGGCTACCGCCTTTGCCGATTGGTGCTTTGAGCGAAGAGCTCAGTTGCCTCCGGAATGGACGGCGGTGGACACGGCTGCGACGGAAGCCAAGGCTCGGGAGTTCCTCCGCAGCCGTTTTGAGTCCTGCTACCCGTTTCATCCAGCGACTTTATCTGTGTTCCAGCGCAAGTGGCAGGCGCTGGCGCAGTACCAGCAAACACGCGGCACCCTGGCGATGCTGGCGCAGTGGGTATCGATTGCCTCACGGGAGAGCTTTCGAAAGGCTCGCACGGAGCCGCTGATCACGCTTGGCTCCGCTCCGCTGTTTGAACCGAACTTCCGGAGCGTCGTTCTGGGACAACTTGGCGAATCGCGTCTCGTGGCCGCGATCGACGCGGATATTGCCGGCGACCACTCCCACGCCAAGGCGCTCGACGCCGACACCAAGGGACCATTGCGGGATATCCATTGCCGGGTCGGCACGGCCATCCTCTTCGAATCTTCGGGTGGGCAGGCGGACAAGGTGGCGCATCTACCCGAGTTGCGATTCGCTCTCGGCGAACCCGCCGTGGATACGACATCGATTGATAACGCCGCGTTTGCTCTGGAAGACAAGTCCTACTTCATCCGAAAGATCGGATCGGACGGGTTCAGAATCACGCATCAACCCACGATGAAGAAGGTGGTCAGCGACCGCCGGGCCTCGCTGGATGAAGAGACCGAGATCAAGCCGGCCCTCCGCAAGATCGTGGAGGACGAGTTCCGGCGTGGCGCCAGCCTGCCGCTGGTTCCTTTCCCGCACGACGGCTCCGAGATACAAGATTCACCGAGATTGATGCTGGTGGTTATGGACCCGGATGCGGAGTGGGCCTCTTCGGGCCCACTGCGGGATCAGATTGCAGAGTGGACCAGGCAGCGGGGAAAATCGCCGCGGCTTTACCCCGGGGCCTTGGTGTGGTGCATCAAGAAGCCTGGCCGCGACCTTCGGGAAAAGGTCGAACTCTGGCTCGCGTGGAAGCGCGTGGCGCGGGAGATCGCAGAAGGAACGCTCGGGGGAGAATTTGATCGGGCCGATCGGGCGGAAATTCAGTCAAAGGTCGTGGCTGCGGAGGAGGCGGCGAAGGATGAAGTGTGGGCTGGCTACCGGTTCGCCGTGATCGCCGACAGCCAGGATGCGAGTGGCCTGAAAACGATTGACCTTGGTGCCGGACATTCCAGCAGCGGAGAAACGCTTTGCGGGAGGGTCGTGTCCGCTCTGAAATCGGAGGCCCTTCTGAACGAGTCTGTGGGGGCGGGCTACATTGACCGCAACTGGCCGCCCGCCTTGAAGGAGACCGGGGCATGGCCTTTGACGAGCCTGCGCCAGAGTTTTTTGAACGGCTCGCTTACCCGGCTGATCGACCCGGATGCAACGCTGCGCAGCAAGATTGTCGACTTTGTGAACCGGGGGGAATTCGGCCTGGCTTCTGGCCGGCAGTCAGATGGGAGCTATGAGCGCATGTGGTTCTGTGAACCCATCGCGCCGGAAGAGGTCGCTTTCGAGGCCGGAGTATTCCTGCTCACGAAGGCCAAGGCCCAGGCGCTCAGAGCCGGGGTGACGGAGCCCGCGTCCGGCCCGGATGTTGTCTACCCAGTCGTGGAGCCATCACCGATCCCGCCGCCGAGCCCGAGTCCCGAGCCCAGTCCTGCGCCTGAACCTCGGACGAGGACTATCCGGTTGGTAGGGACGGTACCGCCTGAAGTCTGGAATCGGCTCGGCACAAAGGTCCTTCCAAAGCTCCGAACGGGCTCTGATCTCAAAGTTGGTATTGACTTCGCGGTCACAATCGATCCCAATCTCGCGAGAAACTTGGTGTCGGACCTGCAACAGATTCTCGACGACCTGGGGCTGAAGGACAAGGTCGCGGTCCGGGATTCGTTGTAAGGATTCTTGGGCGCCCCGCGTTGAACAGGGCCGTCAACAAACGCCACCTGTCAACCGGAGAAATCGGAGATTTCGCAACTGAATTCCTGGGGTCCAGGCTGAACCCTGGGGGTGAAGCGCGCACTCCCGCGAGGCCGCGTTTCCAACCCGAGAGGTCGGCCGCAACAAATCTCTTTGAAATGTTTGGCTTAAAGGGCAAGGTCGAAGGCGCTGGCGTCAAGAAGACCGGGCGCGCAAGTTGATAGCCAAAGACGTTGGCTCCCCGGCATGGATTCGAACCACGATTCACGGCTCCAAAGGCCGTTGTCCTACCATTAGACGACCGGGGAGTGCCGGGTCGACAACGATGCTAGTTGACAGTTTACCAGCCCCGGCGGCATGAGTGCCAGATGGAGAGACCGGTTGGCCGGGCTGGGCGTGCCACGCCACCCGGTTGGCCGCGGCGCGGCGTCCCGGGCACGGACGCGGCGCCGCCGGCGCGACCTTTACAATGGCGAATAATGGCGCGAATCGTGATTGACGCGACCAGCCTGCTCCTGCGCAGCGCCGGCGTGAAAACCTATATCTACCACTGGGTTAGGGCGTTGCGTTGCGCCGCCGTCCAGGATTCGATCCGGCTGTTTCCCTTCTACGGAGACATCGGCGCGCTCGACCACGAGGCTTCGTGCGCCGGAAAACTCCAGACCATCCTCGGCAAACTGGCCGTGCATTTTTCCAACACCTGGTGCAATCCCGTGCTTGAAGCCGTTGGCTGCGCGGCTGACGTGTTTCACGCATCCCAGCATCTGCGCAATCCGCCGTACCGCTTTACAAAGCTGACGGCCACCATTCACGACATGACCTGCTGGCTGATGCCCGAGGTCCACACTCCCGCCAACGTGAAAGCCACCTTGATGCACGGTGACAGGGTCCTTCGCCGCGCGGCGGCACTGATCGCCGTCTCCGAACAAAGCAAACAGGACGCTGTCGATGTGCTGGGGCTGCCGGCTGAACGGATCGAGGTGATCTATCCGGGCGTAGCGGAGCAGTACTTTCAAGCGGGGCCTCTCGAAGCGCAAGCCGCTGCCCGGAAGTACGGTCTGGAAAAGCCCTACATTCTCTTTGTGAGCACCATCGAACCGCGAAAGAACGTCGACAGGCTGCTGGATGCCTACCAGTCAGTTTGCCCGCAGGTTCGCGAGGAATACGAACTGGTGATCGCGGGCGCTTTGGGCTGGTGTTCGGAGGCGACGGCGAAGCGGCTGTGCGCCGAAACTCGGGGGATCCGCTACCTGGGCTATATTCCCGAAAGCGATTTGCCGGGGCTCACGGCGGGCGCGGCGATGTTCCTGTTCCCCTCCCTATACGAAGGCTTCGGATTGCCGCTCGCCCAGGCGATGGCTTGCGGCGTGCCTTCGATCACGTCGCGTAATTCTTCTCTCCGCGAAGTGGCCGGTGACGGCGCCTTCCTCGTCGAGCCCACCAACACAGAGGAGATCGCCTCGGCGATTGAGACGCTGGCGCTTTCGTCCTTGTTAGCGCAGGACCTTGGACGGCGGGGGCGCCTGCGCGCGTCTATCTTCCGGTGGGAACGCAACGCCCAGCAGTCTCTGGCTTTCTTTCACCGCGTGGCGGGGATCTGAACCGTACGTTGACTTCCCATCAACGCCCGTGGGCGGGAGCGCCCTCGTACTGGATGATCGTGTCCACGATGCCGATTTCTACGCGGCGGTTCTGCTGCCGCGCCTCCGGCGTGGTGCCTTTCACGCGGGGACTGCTTTTGCCGAAGCCCTTCGTGGTCATGATGTCTGCGGGCACGCCTGCTTTGATCAGATAGTCCGCGACGGCTTGGGCGCGGCGGAGCGAGAGTTGCTGGTTGTACTCGTCGGTCCCTATATCGTCGGTATGCCCGTAGACGAACAGCCGGTATCCGCTGGAGGCGAGCAGCACGCCGGCGATCCGGCTCAGCGTTTCGCGGTTCTCCGGACGCAGCGTCGCCTGGTCGAAATCGAACTTGAAAGAATCGTTCGCCATTTCGACCACCATGCCCAGGGGCGTCCTTCGCGTCGGCGCGATCCGGCTCAGCGCCTCCTGCATGCGGTCCAGTTCCTGCTCGCGGCGCCGCCGGAGTTCTTCCATCTGCCGTTGAGCCGCTTGCGCCCGCTGTTGAGCGGCTTGCGCCTCCGCCCGGGCTCTTTCGGCTTCGCTCTGGACGCGCTCGGCCTCCGATACGGCTTCGCTTCGCGCGGCCTCGGCTTCCTCGGCCCGCCGCCGCGCCTCCTGCGCGCGCTCGAGCGCAAGTTCGAGCTCGCGGGAATATTCGGTAAGCCGGCTGATCACGGCCTGCGAGCGCTCATCCGCGCGGCTGAGTCTTTCTTCCACGGTTTTCAAACGGTTTGCCGCCTGCCATAGCAGTGCGGAGAGAATGGCGATGGCGGCGATCGCCGCGGCCGCGCCCAGGAGTCTCCACCTGGACTTGCTTCGATCCCGCTGGTCTCCTGTTTCCATGTCCTATGCCATTCTCCGCCTTCGGGAGCCGATAGGGCAAGGCAGCAAAGGAGCGCGAAGCCTGCAGAGGCAGCCGGGGAAAGGACCAAAAAGCCTACACAGTGCAGATTTCAACTGCCTGGCGCAGCGATTCCAGCGGGTCGCGCCTCGGCGTGAACTCGTGCGAGAAGTATCCCGTGAAATTCAGATCGGCAATGGCCTTGGCGATGGCCCGGTAGTTCAGCTCCTGGGTCTCGTCGATTTCGTTCCGTCCCGGATTCCCTGCCGTGTGGAAGTGCCCGATCCACTGGATGTTTTCGCGGATGGTGCGGATGACGTCGCCCTCCATGATCTGCATATGGTAGATGTCATACAGCAGCTTCACCCGCGGCGAGTTCACCCGTTTGCAGACCTCGACGCCCCAGGCGGTGTGGTCGCACATGTAGTCCTTGTGGTTGACCTTGCTGTTGAGCAGCTCCAGGTTGATTGTGACGCCCTTCTCCTCGGCAAAGCCTTTGATGCGGTTCAGCGCGGCAACGCAGTTCTCCAGGCCCTCCTCGTCCGACATGCCGCGCCGGTTTCCGGAAAAGGTGATCACATTCGGCACGCCCGCCTCGGCCGCCCTGGCGATGTTCTCCCGCAGTTCGGCGATGATTTTGTCGTGAAACTCCTTGCGATTGAGCCCGTCCGCGATCGTTCCGCCTCCCGACACCATGGTGGGGATCAGGCCGTACTTCTTCAGCACGGGCCAGTCCTTTGGTTCCACGAGATCGATGCCCACGAGTCCGACTTTTGCCGCGTTGGCGCACAACTCCTCGATGGACCATTTGTTGAAGCACCAGCGGGCTACTCCCTGTTTTAGCCGGCCCTTGCTCGCCGGGGTTGGCTGGCTCTTGCCAAGCCCCGCCGCACCGGCCGCACCTATTCCAACTGCCGACAAGAAGGTTCGCCTTTGCATGGAAGATATACTAACAGGAGAGCAGGTGGAAGAAAATGGCGTTCGCGCTGTGGATTCAGGACGATCTGGCATGGGCGCAGGGTCTGCATGAATACCGCCCGATGGGTGTCGCCGTCATCGCCGTGACCGACCGTTTTCACCACCGCGACTTTCGTCCCGGCCGCACCGCCCCGCCCCGCCATGGCAAGCATTACGCCGGGCTGTTCGCCTCGCTTTCCGAGCTCAACCGCCGGCTGGCCCGGCTGCCGAAGCGCAAAAGCAGGACTCCGGCGTGGGTGTAGTCACAACAAAACGAAATAAATTCTTCTGACATCCTAACCACAACACTTACCAGCACTTAGTAAGCGGATTCGAGCTGTCTCCGGCGCTCGTCCCGGTCAAGTTTTCGGGAAGCGGTTTGTATAATCGGGAGCCACTTCTCCTTATGCCCGATAACTTCGATCAGCTCATACTCGATAACCAGCCTTTTCCGGAAACGGACATCGACTCGCTGCCGTTCGGCCCGTTTCAGGCTCCCGAAAACTCGCGTCTTGCCAGCTATCTCGAAATCTCCGGCGCGCTGGGAGCATTTCCCGGCGCCGAGCGGGTCCCGCTCGACGACTTGGTTCCGGCCGCCGGGCCGGACAGCCGTTTCACGATCCTGACAACGGAAACAACGATTGCCAGTGCGGCGCCGGGCACGGTTCCGCTCGTGGCCGGCCTTAAGGCCTCGTGGAGGACCGATACCAGCCGCACAGTGCGCTCGGCGGTGATTGCCGCGGTTCCGCGGCAGGCCGGCGCGCGCGACCAACTCGAACCCGTTTTTGCAAACCTTCCTGCGCCCGCGCTAATAGACGGGCCGGACTGCCTGCCGGCAAACGTCGCGCTGCTGTACTCGGTCGATGGATCCCTCCAGGCCGCGGCAGACACGCGGCTGGGCTTCATTTTCAACTGGCTGCGCGAAATCGCGGCGGGCGCCCTTGCGGCCGATCTCGGTTTGGCGCTCGATGCCGGAGTGGAAGCAGCACTCGACGTATCGCTGGCCGGCTCCTTCCTGGCGGCGATCAACCGCGACCGCGAGGGCCGGCTCCGCCTGCGCATCTTCCGGCGCCGGGACTCGGCGCTGGATTTCGCGCTGAACGTCGCCGTAACCGCGACGCCGCGGGGGGTGCTTCCAGACCGGCCCGAGCAGCTCGCCCTTGCCATTCTCGGGGTCCACGAAGGCCAATGGCTGGACGCGCTGGCGCGTTTGGCGAAGGCCGATCCGGAAAAACTGCGCGCACGATTCGGCGAAGCCGTAGACCGCTTCCTGGACCTGTGGCGCAACCTGGAGCCGCGGGCCGCCGCCGCGATCTGGCGTGCGGCGGAAAAGAGCGACGACCTGGCCGCGGTCCGGCGCTGGGTTCACCGTATCGCCACCGAACTGCGCACCCCGGAGGATTTCAAGGCCGTGCTGGGTGAAGTCCTCGAAGCGTCGCCGGGGTTCGCCGCCTCGCCCGCGGGCATCTGGCTGGAGGCAGCCGCTGGCGGCCTGCTTGCGGCGGTTGTTGACCAGAACCGCTTCCAGCAGTTAGTGCGCGCCGCCGGGGCGGCCGATGCCTTGCTGAGCGACGAGACGCTCGCCGGCGTTCTCACCGCGCTGAAGCACTACGCCGCGGAGCAGCTTGGTCTTGGCCGCATCGAGCGCGCCCTGGACAGCCTGGCCTCATGCGAATCCCTGGACGCTTGGGTGCTGGAGCGGCTGACCGCTATTTTCGGCAACCTGGAATCGGAGGAAGGCCTCGGCCGGGCGGCGCGCAATCTGAAAGCGGTCATCGAGCTTGCGCGCAAGATCTACAGCCGCGCGCTCGAGGCCCTCGAAGCGAAGTACGCGGCCGAGATTGGCTATCACTACGAGCAGAGCGGCGCCGGCGACGCACTGCTGGATTGCTCGTTCAGCTTCACCCCGGAAGGGCTGGCGGCCTACCGGGCGGCGTTCGCCGGTGACTTTTCGTTCCTGAGTAAGCCGCCGGAGGAGCATGTCCGGCTGCACCGCGCGGTCTTGAGCCATACCTTCAACCGGAACACTCACCTGGAACTGCATCTCCCCTTTCTGGACCGCAAGCAGTGGGAAGAGCGCTGGGAGGCCCTCGCCCGCGTCGAGGTCCAAACTGGCGAGGACGGCCGCCTGTTCGCCTATACGGTCGATGCCTCCGACTCGATTGAGAAGAAGAGCAGCTACCAGGGCACGCTTGCGCTCGTTGGTGCGTTGCTGACCGGCAGGGAACCCGATTTCACCCTGACCTATACCGGCCGGCGGGCGGGCGTGCGGGTCCAGGAGCTGGCGCCGCTGCTGAACGCCTACGGATTCCCCGAGAACGCGGTGGAAGAGGGCGCCGACGTTTCGCTGACGCTTTCCGTGCCCGGCAGTTTCGTCGCCGCATGGCTCCATGCGCCGGACGAGAGTTCCTCGGAATACTTTCCGACTTTCTCAGCGGTGTCCGTCGCCGTTCAGCGGGCGCTGCGGCAGTGGTTGCCGTATCTCTACTTCAGCGACATCGACCGGTACGGCGATCTGGAAGCCGCCTTCCCGCTCATCGTTTACAAGTGCATGCGCCCGTACCCTGGGCGCGGGCGCGGCGAGTTCACCTACGACGTTATGGAGCCCCAAACGATGCCGCTGGCGCTCCGGAGCGCGGCGCGCGCGCTACCCGCCGAAACGAGGCGAATCCACGCGCTGCTGACCGCGGCGGGAAAGCCGAAAATCGCGAAATTCTACGCGCCGGACGAAACGAGGCAGATCATCGCCGCCGTGCAGCGCAAACCGCACCTTCTGAACGGGCTGCTCTCGGCCGACGCGTTTTTCGTGGACAACCTGCAGCGGCTTGCCAAAGAGGGCCGGGCGCTCCGGGAAGCGCTGCCCGCGAACCCGAAGCGCGCGGTGAAAAAACTCGCGAAATTCGCGGCCGAATTCGTAGCCACTTTTCACCGCCGCCTGCGCCGGCTCTACGGCGGGCAGAACTTTACGCAGTTCGGCTCCCTGCTGCTGGTCGAGGCGACACGCGCCCTCCACGGCGCGCTGAACGGGGAAGGTACGGTAGCCGGAGTGCTGCGCGTCTCCAAGGGAGAAAAAGGAGCGGCCGGGGCATACGACCGCATCGTCGTGAATTCCGCATTCCGACCGTGAGCCGCCAGATCGGGCTGGCTCAAGTTTTTCGGCTTTTCCGCCGATGTTAAGATCGTGCGGACCGCCAAAATCCTACCGGTGCTGGCAATCCTGACCGCGGCGCCTGCGCTGCGGTCACAGGACACACGCGCGGTGATGGAGGAGTCGCTGGCGAAACAACGGGAATCCATCGCCAGGCAGATGGCAGCCATACGGGCTCAAATCGGGGCGAGCGCTACGGAGGAGCAGCCCGCAGACTCCTTCTTCACCGTCCCCTGGGTTTTTCCCACCACAGTTTTTGCAAC
Source organism: Acidobacteriota bacterium (assembly GCA_029776225.1). Lineage (GTDB taxonomy): Bacteria > Acidobacteriota > Terriglobia > Bryobacterales > Bryobacteraceae > Fen-330. The sequence goes on from JAKOTR010000090.1 coordinate 8,890, forward strand.
CATAGCGCAGTGCAATCCGCTGCCTCCGGGGCAAATCGGGCCTTTGGTTGCGGAAGTGTCCAGGAGGGAAAACCTGCCGCCGGAACTGCTCCGCGCCGTTATCGAGAAGGAATCGGGCTTCCGGCCTTGCGCCGTATCACGAAAAGGCGCGCAGGGTCTGATGCAGTTGATGCCCGAGACCGCCGCCCTGCTGGGAGTCGAGGATGTTTTCGATCCGCTCCAGAACGTGCAGGCGGGCGCCCGGTTTCTCAAGCAACTGCTGAAGCGGTATGAGGGCAACGTGCCGCTCGCGCTTGCCGCGTACAACGCGGGACCCGGGCGTGTGGAAGCGGCGGGCGGCGTGCCGTTCATCCGGGAGACCCGGGAGTACGTCAAGGCGATACTCGGCAGCCTGCGGCCGCGACAGAGTGAAAACTGACTCGCGCTAGCTGGCGGAGACCTGCTTCGCGCTGGGGATTTGCACCGGTTTGAGGTCGCCCATGAGGAGATGCAACAGGGCGAGCCCCGTCAGGTGGAAGCATCCCATCAAGAGAATCATCGGCGTGTAGCCGAAGTATTTCACCACCACCCCCGCTACGATGGCCGAGAAAATCGTGTTGCCGATCGCTCCCACGGCGCCGCCGAAGCCGACCACGGAAGCCACGGCGCCTTTCGGGAACACATCCGAGACAGTCGTGAACAGGTTGGCCGACCAGCCCTGGTGGGCCGCCGTGGCGAGGCTGACCAGCGCGACGGTGAGAACGATGTTGGGCGCGAACGCGGACATGGCGGCGATGGGCATGCAGCATGCGCACACGGCCAAGGCGGTCTTGCGCGCGCGTCCGGGAGCCCAGCCCCTGCGCATCAGGAAGCCGGAAAGCCAGCCGCCCGCCACGCTGCCGAAATCGGCCATGAGATAGATCACGGGGAGGGTCCAGGCGACTTCCTTCAGGCTGAGGCCCCGGGTGCGCTCCAGGAAGCTGGGAAGCCAGGTGAGATAGAACCACCAGACCGGGTCGCTGAAAAACTTCGCAATGGCAAAGCCCCAAGTCTGCTTCATGCGGATGGCGGCGCCCCATCCGATTTTCGGCGCGTCCGCTTCCTCGGCGGACGTATCGGAACGGATGTAGTTCAGCTCCGCGGCATTGGCCCGTTTGCTCTTTTCGGGGGAGTTATACGTGGAGAACCAGAGAGCGACGAGCAGGAACTGAAACAGCGCCGGCAACAGGAAACACATGCGCCAGCCCATGTGGAGGTACATGTAGGCCAGAATGGGCGGGCCGATCATGACGGCGATATTGGTGCCGGCATTGAAGATGCCGGTCGCGAACGCCCGGTCCTTCTTGGGAAACCACTCGGCTACGGCCTTGATCGCTGCAGGGAAGTTCCCCGATTCACCGAAACCTAGCAGCGCCCGCCAAAAGCCCATCTGAAATGCGCTGTTGGCCAGTGCGTGGCCGGCCGCCGCGATCGACCAGCAGGCGATCGATACGCCGTAGCCGATACGCACGCCAACCCGGTCCACAAACTTTCCAACCACCAGGAAGCCCACGCCATAAGCGATTTGAAACGCGGCGAAGATGTAGCCGTAATCGACATCGTCGTAGTGCAGGCTTTCGCGTATCCGCAAATCCAGCGTGGAAAGGACAATCCGGTCGAGGTAGTTGAACGTGGTCCCGAGAAGGAGGAGGGTCAGCACCCACCACCGGACCCGAGTCATGGAAGATTGCACCCCGCCATTATACGTTTGCCCTGCCGCCACGGACTACTTCTTGTACTTCTCCGAGCAGGCTGGGGAGCAGAAGTGCAGCACGCGCCCGTCGATAGTCTTCTTGACGGAGGTGGCGGTCGAGACGTAGGTGCCGCAAACGGGGTCGCGCTTCAGTTCACCGCTGGTGCGCGGTCCCCCACCGCCCGGCGGGGAATTGGGATCGGGCTCGAAGAGCGCGGCCGCGGCTTTGCCGATGACTCCGATGACCGACCGCAGGAGGGTAATGACGATAATCGCGAGAAGGATGTATAGGACAGCTCTGACCATGACGTGGGGCGTCCTGCAGGCGGACGCCCCATCCCTTCAGATTACTTCTTTTTGGACTTCTTGGCCGGGGCTGCGGCGGGCGCGTTCGGATTCGTGTAGGTCGTCTGGATTGTCGAATCGATGGTTTGGAGCATCGCCTGGGCGGCCGCCGCATTCTGCCCATTCGGAGCGAGTTTCAGATAGGTCTCGAAATGTTCCCTGGTGCCCGGCGGCGGAACGATCTTGCCGTCGGCGGTGGTTTCCGCCTTCGCCATCAGAGTCAAGCCGTACTGATAGTGCGCCTCGGCGTAGTTCGGATCGGCTTCAATGGCTTTCTTGAAGGCTTGGGAGGCTTCTTCGTTCTGGCCGGAGTTCACGAGCAAAGCGCCGAGATTGTAGTAATACTTTCCGGCGTTTGGCGGGTCGATCTCGGCGGCCTTCTGCAACTCAGCCTGGGCCTCCGGGAACTTGTTGGCGCGAGCCAGGGCCAGCGCGTAGTTGTTGTGGTAGCCGGCGTCGTTTGGATTCAGGGAAATTGCCTTGCCCCAGGCCTCCAGGCCCTGGTTCATGGTCGTTTCGCGGTCCGCACCCGTCTTGCTCTGTGCCAGTCCGATATAGGCATCTCCGAGGTGAGCCCAGACCACGTGTTGGTTGGGATCGATCTCGCTGGCCTTCACAAAGGATGCTACGGCCGTCTCGTACTGCTTTGCTTCGAGGGCCTGCATGGCGGCGTTGAAGGCATCATTCAGCGCCCTGTTCCTTTCCAGCGCCTTCTGGCGCTCCTTGGTGGCTTTTTCGAGGGCCGCGCGCTGCTCGGGGCTCAACTCGCGCGCCTGCTCCTCGGTAAGCTGTCCCGCTTCAGCGGCGCGAGCCAGAGCTTCCTGCCTCTTTTTGAGTTCCTGAAGGTTGAAGTTGACGACTCTCGGCTCCCCGAGGGTGGTTCGGATGTTTTGCACCTTGTCCACTTCCTTCCCGTTTACCTCGAGGGTGACGTCGTAAACTCCGATCTGTAGACCGCCGTAATAATACTCGCCCTTCTTGTTGGTCTTGACCCGGTAGTTGCCCCGGATGTCCTTACGCTCGATCTTGATTAAGGCGTCTCTCAACGGCTGGCCGTCCTCGCCCTTTACCTCGCCGCTAATAGCGGTGATCTGGGCAAAGGAAAGCCCTGCAAACAGTGTGAGCCCGCCGATTCCCCAAACCACTCGTTTCATTAACATTGCAGACCTCCACATCCTAATCGCGCTCCGTCACTTTTGAGCATACTACAAAGGCCTGAGTACGAGCCATAGGATTTCGGAAGCGAAGCCCGCCGGCGGGTTTGGGGCACGTGTACCGCACCGGCGGGCGCGCACATCTAAACCATTGAGCGGTGGTCTAGAATGAAGAGACCGGTTCATATTCAAGCGCGAATGGGCAGACTGCTGTTGTGGCTGTTGAGCGTGGGGATTGGTGTGGCCGCCGGAGCGCCCGGTCCACTGGAAAAGGCACGTGCACTCTACAACCGTGCCGAGTACGAAGCGGCGCTGGAGATCCTGGAGCAGATCCCCAGGAAAGGAGCCAGGGAGTACCTGCTGATGGGCCAGTGCCACTACATGCAGGGCGACGCGAAAAAAGCTTCGGAAACCTTTCAGAAGGCAGTGGATAGGGATCCGGGCAACGCCGAGAACTGGCTGTGGCTGGGCCGGGCGTACGGCCGGCGGGCCGAGACGTCCAGCTTTGTCACCGCCCCGTCTTATGCGACTAAAGCGCGCCGCTACTTCGAGAAAGCCGTGGAATTGGACCCCAACAACCCTGAGGCGCTAAGCGACCTGTTCGAGTATTACCTGGAGGCCCCGGGGGTGCTCGGCGGCGGGCTGGATAAGGCGGCCAAACTGGCAGAGCGCATCGGGAGAAACGATCCGGCGGAGTACCACTGGGCCCAATCGCGGCTTGCAGAAAAACGAAAGGAGTACCATAGGGCCGAAGAGCAACTGCGCCGGGCGGTGGAACTGGCGCCGCGGCAGGTCGGGAGGCTGATCGACCTGGCCAAGTTCCTTGCGCAGACCGGCCGCTACGAGGAGAGCGACGAGCTTTTCCGGAAGGCGCGGCAACTGGCCCCAGACGCCCCAAAGGTCCTGTTCGCCCAGGCGAGCGCGTTGATCCGCGCGAAGCGCAACCTGGAAGTGGCGCGGGAACTTCTGAAGCGATACCTGGCGTCCCCGCTCACTCCAGACGATCCACCGCGCTGGGAGGCCGAGCGGCTGCTGAAATCGGCGTCCTGAACCATGTTCGTCCATGAAGCCCTCCGTTTCAGCCTGAATGCGCTGAAAGTCAACAAAGTACGCTCCTTTCTCACCGCCCTGGGGCTGGTGATCGGCAACGCTTCGGTCATCTGGGTGGTGACGATCTCGCTGACCAGCCGGGACTACATTCTGGAACAGATCCAGGGGATCGGCTCGAACATCATTTACGCGCAGTACGCGATCGGCAATCAAACGACTTCGAGCCAGGTGGCCGCCGACTACGTGAAGATGGCCGACGTGGAGGCGGTCCGGCGGCAGCTTGGCGACCAGATCATCGCCGCCACCGGCATCATGCAGACGTTCACCGGGATCGTGGTGAACGGGCGCGAGCAGGAAATCCAGGTCAACGGATCGGATGAACACTACCGCAAGGTGCGCAATCTTGTGCTTCTATCGGGAAGGTTTTTGGATTCCAGCGACGTGGCGTTGCGGCAGAAAGTAGCGCTGCTCACCGAAAAGCTGGCAAACAGGCTGTTCGGGGGGCAGGACGCGGCGGTGGGGCAGGTCATCAAGATCCACGGACTGCAATTCACGGTCATAGGCACCTTTAAGGAGAAGGTCTCAAGTTTTGGTCTTTCCGAGCTGGCGGGAGAGAGCATCCTGATCCCGATCACCGTGATGAGTTACTTCGTTCCGGTGGAGCGGATTGACCCGATGTACGTGCAGGCGCGGAGCACGGCCGAGGTTCCGGCGGTAACCGAAGCGGTGCGGCAGATCCTGGAAAGCCGGCACCGGCCGGGCGCGAAATACCTGGTGGAGAATCTGACGGCGATTCTGGACGCGGCGAACAAAATCGCGCTGGTGCTTACGGCGGTGCTGGTGATGGTGTCCGCGATCGCGCTGGTGATCTCGGGCATCGGGATCATGAACATCATGCTGGTGACGGTGACCGAGCGGACTCGCGAGATTGGAGTGCGAATGGCGGTGGGCGCGGCGCGGCGGGACATTCTGCAACAGTTTCTGATGGAGGCGGTCGTGATCAGCGTGGCGGGAGGGCTGGCCGGGATCCTGATTGGGGTGGCACTGCCGCTGAGCGTGCGCTTTCTGATGCCGGAGGTTGAGATCCCGATTTCGAAATTGTCGATCGCGATCGCTTTTGTGGTTTCGTGCACGGTGGGGCTGGTGTTCGGGATGCTGCCCGCCAGCCGCGCAGCGCGGCTGAACCCGACCGAAGCGCTGCGCTACGAGTAGTAGCCCGGCGCCCCCGCTCAGCGCGGCGGCATCACCCAGCGAGCTTTATAAAGCCGTTCCCCCTTCAGCTCCAGAGTCCCGTCGGGATCCAGAAAACGCAGTGTTGCGGTCCACCAAAATCCCTCATCTGCCTTTGTCCACACGGTCTGTTTGGTTACCGGGTGGATCGTGATGCACTTTACATTGACGTCGTCCGCGAGCCGGGGGTGCGGCAAGAAGACGCGCTTCGTGCGGTCGAAGAGCCAACTGTGGCGCTCGGTGGTGACCGACAACAGATCGGTTCCGGGCACGGGCGAGAGGTCGTGGCCCCCGCGGTCAGGCAGCGTATATTCGGCGGTCATGACCAGTTCCGGCTTCTCGGTATCCCATTTCGCGAGGGTATAAGTGCGGAGCTGGCTTCCTCCCAGCACCCACAGCACCTGGCGCTTCTCGTCCCACACGACGCCGTGCCCGCTGCGCAGCTCAGTGTGGAATAGCGGCTCTCCGGATTTTCTCGAATCGAAAAGGACGAGGCTGTTGTTGAGCGGGCCTCTGCCGGTTGAGGACGCCACAGCAATCCGCCCGCCCGGCAGCATCTCCGCCGAATGCGCGCCGCTGGCGATCCCATAGAACAAGACCTTCCCCGAGGCCCGCTCCACGAGGGCCACGCCATCCGAGGAAGCGGTGATCAGGATGCGCCCGCCGTCGACCGGCTTGCACTCGTCCGTCGTCTTGAACTTATCGCGCATGGATTCCGGCAATTCCGGACGGTCCGCCGCCTTCCAACTCCACACTTTGACGGGCGGCTGGGCAGCCATGTCGAGGATGAACACTTCGTCCCACCCGCAAACGATCAACTCGCGAGAAGGCGCAGCCGGGGGGCCAGCGAGCAGGAGTACACCGGCAACGATTACGCAGCATGCCAACAGCCAACGGAAAATCTTCATGGTTGTCCTCTTCTGGCGTCACGGAAGCTGCGCAGCTTCGCACAGGACTTCCCAATAGCGCCTGGCGGCTTGCGCAGGCGCGTGATTCGCCGCGATGAAGGCGGCGGCGCGGCTGCCGATTTCGCGAGCCAGCCTCCGGTTCAGCGCCAAAAACATCATATATTGCATCAGCATTTCTTCTTCGGCAATGCCGCGGTGGACCTTTATGCATGCGGTTTCCGGAAACCGGGCCGTCTCCTCGCCCGCGGTGACGAGCACCGGTTTGCCGACGCCCATCAGCCTGATGCCGATGCCCGAGGTCTCGCCCGCCGCCGGCGCGCGCAAATTGATGCAGGCATCCACGGCGGCCGCGGCCGTCCAGAACTCGCGCTCCGGCAGGTGGTTTTTCCGCACTACGCCCGGGGCTTCGAAGAGGCCTGCCGCGGCGCGCGCGAGGTCGGGCGAGGCAAAATCGCCGGCGATCAGGAGCGCGGCGTCCACGCCGGTTTCCCGGAGCCGGGCGAAGGTCCGCATCACGGGCAGCAACCGCTTAGATTCGCGCAGGTGGCCGAACACACCGAAGAGAAACGTCCCGGGGGCGATTCCGTGCCGTGTGCGCCAGCGCATCGCCTCACACTCCGGGACGGGCTCGGGAGCGCGGAACAAGTGCGGGATCTCGACGACGCGTGCGGCCGGCGCGTGCGCCGTTACGATCCGCGCTGCCCCGGGGTTGTGCACCACCACCGCGCGGGACACCTCCGCCACGCGCCGCACCATTGCGTACCGGAAGTAACGCTCATCGTGAGCCGACCGCTTCCGCTCTTCCCACAGCTCGCAGGCCAACTCGCGGCTCCATGCGCCGTAGTTCCAGACGAATTCCTCGATATACGCTTCGCGAGAGAGCGTGCCCAGAAAGAAATGGTGCAGCACCGCGTCGTGCAGCACGATTACCCCGGGTTTCGAAAGCGCCAGCCGGTAAACGTCCGCGTGCAGTTGGTTGTTGCCGAGGTGGTAAAGGCAGACGTCGCCTCCGGGCTCGTTCACCTTGAGTTTCGAGAACGGGCGCAGCGCTTCGAGGAGCGCTGCTGCGTAATCGGCCACGCCGGTCGGCGAGGGCGGCAGAGGGGAGTGAAACCCTACGGTCACGCGCGTGTTCGGGAACCAAACAGCGCCGTGCCCACCCGGACATGCGTGGCGCCTTCCTCGATGGCTACCTCGAGGTCATGCGACATCCCCATTGAGAGCTTCGGCAGATTAAAACGTTCGGCGAGTTCCCGCAGGCGCCGGAAATAGGGCCGCGACTGCTCCGGGTCCTCCGACCATGGCGGCATGGTCATGAGTCCGGTGAGCCGCAGATTCGGGCATTCCCGTATCGCGTCGATGAGAGCGGGCAAGTCCTCGGGGGCGGCGCCGCTTTTGCTCTCTTCAGCCGAGAGCTTCACTTCGATCATGATTTCGAGTTCGCGCCCGGCCGCCGCGTCGAGCCGGCGGGCGAGTTTGGCGGAATCCACCGTCTCGATGGCGTCGAACAACTGCACCGCACGCCGGGCCTTGTTGGACTGCAAGTGCCCGATGAAATGAAAACGCGCCTCGGTGAGATCCTCGAGCTCGGGCCGCTTTTGTTCAAATTCCTGGACGTAGTTCTCGCCAAACACGCGCAGACCGGCGTCGTAGGCTTCCCGGATGAGTGAAGGGGGGAATGTCTTGGTGACGGCGATGAGAGTGATTTCGGAGCGGTCGCGGCCGGCCCGGCGGGCTGCCGCCTCGATTCTCCGTTCGACTTCCGCAATCCTTTCCCGCAACAGATCTATCCTAGCAACGGCTGGCGGACGGGCATCGTGGGCAGTACTCATTCGCCGCGTGCGACCTCGAAACGGCTGAGACTAGCCGCGTATTGGGAAACGCCCTGAAACAGGCACTCGGCCACCTTCTGCCGGTAAGCGGGTTTCATGAGCTGAGCTTCGTCGCTGGGGTTGCTCAGAAAAGCGATCTCGGTGAGCACCGACGGCATCTCTGCTCCGATGAGGACGATGAATGGCGCCTGCTTGACCCCACGGTCCTTCGCTTTGCCTTTCCAGAGGCCGTTTTGCAAAGACCTTTGAATGGCCGTCGCGAATTCCCGCGATTCCTGGATCTTTTCCTTCAGAGCAATCTTCTTGATCAGGCTCTGCAACTCGTAGATCGACTTCTGCGACGTGGCGTTCTCGCGGGCGGCCACTTCGAGAGCGTCAGCCGAGGTAGTGAAGTTCAGGTAGAAGGTTTCCGCGCCCGAAATGCGGGGCGAACGGGAGGCATTGGCATGGATGGAAAGGAACAAATCGGCGCGGTGCTCGTTGGCGATTTTGGTGCGGTCCTCAAGCGAAACGAAGGTATCGTCCGTCCGGGTGTAGATGACTTCGCTGCCCAGGCGTTTTTCGATGAGTTCCCCGAGGCGTTTGGCGATGTCGAGAACAAGGGTTTTCTCCTCGAGCCCTCCGGGGCCGATGGTGCCGGTGTCGTGACCGCCGTGGCCCGGATCGAGGACGACGCGATCGAGTTTCAGGCCAAGGGCGCGGATCAGGGAGCGGCGTCCTGTGCTGTCTGCTTTGGCGGCGACCGCCCTTTCCGGCGGCGCCTTGCGTTCGGCAGCGGGCGGCGACTGCTTCTTGGCCGCGGCGGCGGGCGGTGCAGGAGGTGGGGGCGCGGGCGCGCCGGAGGAGGGAAGAGGCTTGGATTCCTGGACGCTTGCGGCGGCTGCCAGCGGCGGGGGCTCGGCCAGCGTCTTGGGCTCCGCGCTGGGGGCAGGCGGAGGGCTCAGCGGCCGTTCCGGCGCGGGGACGGGTTTCGCCGGGTCCTCCATCGAGCGGCTGCCAGTGACGCTGCGGACGGGCGGGCCGGTTCGCAGCGCGCCGGGCATCCGCAATTCAACGATGATGCGGTTGGGGTTCCTTAACTGAGAGAGAGAGTACTCGACGGGGGCGGCCAGATCGAGCACAACCCGCGTGACCCTGGGCTGCGTGAGCGCGATGCGAATCTGTTTCAACAGAGGATCGCCGACCGGGATTGTCTCGACGCCCCGCTGGCCCCGCTGGGGGAGCGCGTCGAGGTCGATGAACAGGCGGTCCGGATCCGGTATCCGTTCGCAGCGGTAATCCACCTCGCCGCTGGTCTCGATCGCGACCCGTGTGACGTCCCCTACCGACCAGAAGCGAACCGCGGTGATCCTGCTCATCTGGGCCAGTAGCGGCGCCGAGAGCAGCAGCGCTACAGGTACAGCGGAGCAGAGTCTTCTCATGACGCCGGACGTGTACGGATGTGAAGCCTGCCTTGTGAATCTATGTAATATTCGAGCGGCGGATATGGAGGCTCCTGGGCGTTCGCTGAACGGCCTTTCGCCTCGGCCGCACGCCTCGCCTCTTCATACATTCTTCCAACTCGCTCGACGTATTGCCTGGTTTCGCGATAGGGCGGCACACCGCCGTGTTTGATTACCGCGCCCTCACCGGCGTTGTAGGCCGCCAGGGCCAGCCGGGGGTCCTCATCGCCGAAAACAGTGAGCAGGTACTTGAGATAACGCACGCCGCCATCGATGTTCTGGAGAGCGTCGAAACTATCCTTGACGTTCAGCCGGCGGGCGGTCGCCGGCATGAGTTGCATCAATCCGCGGGCGCCCTTCGGAGAAACCGCAAGCGGGTTGTAATTGCTCTCGACCGCGATCACGGAGCGGACCAGCAGCGGGTCAACCTGGTAACGTTCCGCGGCCTCGTCAACGTAATCGGACACGGCCTCGCGGACCACCTCGGAAACCGACGCGCCGCTTGCAGCGCCGGGCGCCACCGTCACCGTACGGACCAGCCGTCCGGTCTTGGGGTTCGGGCGAACCACGGAGTTCAGTTTGGCCGCGCGCTCGGCCGGCTGTGCGGACAGAAGAACCGCCGCAAAGCCTGTACACACGAGCTGGAAACAAATCCGCATGCCTTTGTTTACAACATTCTACTCCCAAAAACGGGCGTCTGAGTGATAAAAAACGCAACCAAGCGTTCGGCGCCATCGCCGCGGGCCTGGCGAAGGCATCACGGGCCTGATCCTCTGTATCGCCAATGTTATCATTTTTCCATGGAGCAAGACGGCCGGCAGGCAGGCCGGGCCGGGTTCGTCCTCGTGGGCGGAAAAAGCTCGAGGATGGGGCGCGACAAGGCGCTGCTGCCGTACGGCGGCGCCAGCCTGGCGGAACATATCGCGGCGCGGGTGAAAACCGCAGCCGGTTCCGCGACTCTGGTGGGGAATCCGGGACTTTTCGGCGACTTGCGGTATCCGGAGATTCCCGACGTGCGTCCCAACTGCGGCCCGCTGGGCGGCATCGAGGCCGCGCTGCGACACTCGCCGGCGCGCTGGAACCTGATTGTGGCCTGCGACATGCCTTCCCTCACGGTGGAGTTCCTCACCCGGCTTCTCGAGGAAGCGGAAGCCCGGGGCAGCCGGTGCCTGGTTCCGGTTTCCCCAGGAGGAAGACCCGAGCCGCTGTGCGCCGTGTGGGACCGCGGCTGCCTCGATACGGTGTCCCGGCTCCTGGACAGCGGGGTGAGAAAGATGACCGAGGCGCTCGACGCTGTCGGCGCGGTGTACGAGCCCCAGGTCGAACCCGCCTGGTTCGAGAACCTGAACACACCGGATGAATTGGCGCGTCACCGCCCGGCTTCCCCAAACCTGGTGAGAGGGAAGAGCCGATGAGTGAGTCCTATCCGCACTACATCGAATTCCGCCACGTTCATAAGACGTTCGATACCCCCGTTTTGGTCGATGTCAGTTTTCAAGTAAACGCGGGCGAGACGGTGGCCATTATCGGGCGCAGCGGCGTGGGCAAATCGGTCACCCTGGCCCACATCATGGGGTTTCTCAAGCCGGACAGCGGGCGGGTCATTGTGGCGCACGAGGACATTACGGATTATCCGGAGCCCGAATTAAGGCGTATACGGCGCAAGGTGACGATGGTGTTCCAGTCCGGTGCGCTGTTCGATTCGCTGACGATCGCCGAAAACATCCTGTTTTCGCTGGAGCTCCGGGAGGACTACGACGAGGAGAACAAGCTGGAGGTGGTGAACGGCTTGCTGCGGATGGTGGACCTCGAGGAATACGCGGACGCCTATCCCTCAGACATCTCCACGGGTTACAAGCGCGCGGTGGCGATCGCGCGCGCGCTGGCCGCGCAGCCGGAGTGCGTCCTCTACGACGAGCCAACGACTATGGTGGACCCCATCATGTCGGACCACATCGCAAGTCTGATGCTGCGGTTGAAGCACCATTTGCATCTCACGTCGATCGTTGTGACGCACGATCTTGACCTTATGCGGCGCGTCGCAGACCGCGTCGTGTTCCTCCACGAAGGCCGGGCCATCTTTTCCGGTCCGGTGGCGGAACTGGAGAACGCCGACGATCCCAATATTCAGGAATTTCTGGCGCTTGACCGGGTCTAGCTAGCTCCCGAAAACGCGGCGTTTCCAGCCGCTTAGAGTGTGTCCGATCCGCTCGAAGAAGCCCGGGCCGGTTTGCGGGGATTCGGTCTCCAACGCCGGCTGCGGCTCCGGTTGCAGAGCCGGGGCCGCGGGGTCGTATTTCTGAGTGTCTATGAGCACAACGCGGTAGGTCTGAAAAGCATAGGTTTTGCGCCAGCGGACGCCGGACTCGTCCTCCAGGATCAGAGAAAACTTCGGGGCCTCTTCCGGGCCGGACGGCACGGCTTTCCCCGGCTGCACCTCGACGGGAAAGTATCCCTTGAGGTTTCTGGCGATATAGGCGGTCTCGTAGCGGCGCCGGCGCGTGTTCCAGATGAAGTAGCGGAAGCTGTCGAACTGGTAGGGCTGGCGGACTTTCGAAAGCGTGGTCCAAAGCCAGTGATGCCGGACCTGGTCGCCGTTTGGGACATCGGCCATCGCGAAGTACGAGGTAATCCGGTGCCCTTCGGAGTACTGAGCCACTTCATCCGGGATGTTCATGCGCAGCATATTGGTGAGCGCCCAGCCGGCGCGGCCGTTGGAAAGGCGCACCAGGGTCCAGTCGTCGACGGGAACGGGCTTGGCCGGCTCGGGAGGGGGAGGCGGAGGTTCCCTCTCCACTGTGGTTTTCGACAGCTCCAGCCAGTCTTGGGGCGGTTTGGGAGCCGGCGGCATAGGCGGCGGAGGCACGCGCGGTTTGGCTGCCGGCTTGCGAGGCCTCGGCTGCGGTGGGGGCGGCTTTGGGAAGAGGTCCGGGGGTTTATAGGGAACCCGCGGGGCGAGCGCGACATCCACAACGTCGACCAATTCCCCGGCTGTGATCTGGTGGATGCTGGGCGCCGAGCGATGGGGCTCGGTATGGACGTTCAACGGCTCGTAAACGGTCGCAGCGCCGTGGGACGGCAGTTTGCGCGCCCGTTCCGCGAGCCGGTCAAGCTCTTCCATCTGGGCGGGGGTCATGAGCTGCCGCATGTCCGTCCAGCCCTGCTTGCCGTCGGCGGTCCGCACCAGAACGAAGACCCGCCGCCGGCGGATAATCCCCACCCTGTCGCCATGCTTGACGGTGGCCGTCACGGCGGACCGGGGATCGATTTCCTGGCGCAGGTTGAGAGTCGCCGGACCCACGAAAGCCACGGCAAGCTCCCGAGGTTCCTCGGGACCGGAAGCACAACCCACCAGCCCGATCAGAAAGAGCGCCAGAACCGCAGCAGAGGACGTTGCAGAGAATGAGGCCGACACTGCTTCATTTCCCAGTTTAGCGCGGCGATTCGGGCAGCCAAACCCAGGTCCCCGAGGCGGCCTGCAGCCGGCGCCGCCGGTGCGGTAGTCGTTCCCCGGTAGCCCGATGGCGCCAGTGACGCCATAATCATTCCCTCTAGCCCGCCGCCGATGGCGCCGTAATCATTCCTCTGTGGTCCGGTGCCGCGCGTAGTGCCATAATCATTCCGATGACAAGAACAATCGCTGTGGCATTGCTGGGCTTATTCGCGGGAGTTTTACCGGCAGCCGACTTCCCCCAGACCGAGATTACGAATGGCCCCATCCGGGCGAAGATCTATCTGCCCGACGCGCAAAAAGGGTTCTACCGCGGCACGCGCTTCGACTGGTCGGGTGTCATCTTCAGCCTGCAATACAAAGGGTTCGATTTTTACGGACCGTGGTTCGACCGGACGGCGCCAGACATTCGAGATTTTATTTACGACGGTCCGGACATTGTCGCCGGGCCGTGCAGTGCCGTCACCGGCCCCGCCGACGAATTTCGCCCTCTCGGCTTTGACGAAGCGAAGCCAGGCGGCACGTTTGTCAAAATCGGCGTGGGCGCTCTCAGGCGGCCCGACGATGCCGAGTACAGCAACTACCGGCTGTATGAGATCGCCGACGGGGGCAAGTGGGCCGTCCGGCAAGGCCGCGATTTCATCGAATTCACGCAGCAGCTCTCGGATGCCTCATCCGGGTACGGCTACTCGTACCGCAAGGTCGTGCGCCTTATTCCCGGCAAGCCGGAGATGGTTCTGGAACACAGTTTAAGGAACACGGGCAGCCGCCCGATCCGTACCAGCGTCTACAACCACAACTTCATCGTGATCAACAAGCAGCGGACGGGTGAGGGGTTTGTGATCACCGTTCCGTTCCAGATCCGGACGCCGCGCCCGCCCAACCCGAAGCTGGCCGAAATTCGCGGAAACCAGATCGTGTACTTAAGGACGCTGGAGGGCCGCGACGTCGTCAGCGCTCAGATCCAGGGATTCGGCGACACCGCGCGTGATCACGAGATTCGCGTTGAGAACAGGAAGCTGGGCGCGGGCATGAGGATCGTTGGCGACCGCCCCCTGATGAGCTTCAACTTCTGGTCGATCCGGTCCGTGGTCTCGCCGGAGCCTTTTGTCGCCATCGACATCGCGCCTGGCAGCGAGTTCACCTGGAAGAACGCCTACACCTATTACACCCTGCCGTAGGGTGAGCGCCGATTCCACGGCTCGGGAAAGAGCCTCGTAGCTCATCAGGCCCGGGTGGTAAAGGCGGACGATGCCCTCGGCATCGAGGAGCACCAGTGTCGGCGTGGTGCTTGCGCCGTATTGTTTGAAATTTTCCTCGCTCACCGGTACGGGCATGTCCTTCAAACCGGCGTATACACTCCGCCGCACCTCGTCAATGTACTTGAGTTCTTCTTCCGGTGAAGCTTCCTCGCCACGCCTGGTGTAGCCGTAGCGCTGCGTCGGGCCGACAATAGTGAGCCCGCGGCCGCCGTATTCGGATTGCAGCTTTACCAGCGCGGGAACCAGCGCCTTGCAGTCGGGGCACCAGTGGGCCCAAAAATACAGCAGCACCACGCGCCCCTTGAGCGCGTTTAGCGGAACCGGCTTTGGCCCCAGCCATTCGGCGATGTCGAGCGGCGGCGCAGGCTTGCCTTCCAGCGTCAACAGGTTCAGATTCTTCTGTATGCGGGTGCGAATCGAGGTGTCCCGCCAGGCCTCCAGCTCGCGCTGAAGGAACGCGACTGCGGCGGAGCGCTCGCCGCGTTCGGCCAGAACGTTTGCCTGAACTTCTATGGAAGCGCCGAGCGCGATCGGCAGGTGTTTGTCGTCGTCGAGTTTGCGATTTTTCAACTGCTCCAGCGCGAGTTTCCGCGTCTCGGCGGCGTAGGCTTCGGCCTTGTCGAACTGCTTCGCTGCCAGCGCGCCCCGCCCGAGCCAGGAGTGCGCTTCGATCATTTCCGCCGTGACGCCGTTCGCCTGGCGGTAGGTCTCGATGTGCTTCTCCGCGAGCGCAAAGTCGCCGCGCGCGATGGCGGCCCGCACGTCGGCAACTATGGCGGCGGACGCCGCCGTCAACTGCGCGAAGAACACAAGCGAGACCTTCAGCGCGTTCATGTGGAGGCTATTTTCTTTAAGAGCTCTTTGGTGTACGCGATGCTAACTTCCAGGTCCTCGCGCTCTCGCGCGGCCGCGTCCTCCCTCGGAACGCGAGGCGGCGCCGGGCGCGGGGTCCCCTTCTGAACCAGGGCCACGAAGCGGGCGAATTCCCAGGCCGGCATGTTACGGTACGCCTCCCAGAACTTCGGGTCGTGGTAGTTGAACTCGCGCGGTCCGGTGACGATGATTTCCAGCGACAGCGCCTTGCCGGGGCACAGCTCCGCGTACTTGCGGACGTAATCGTCGATGCCGATATTGCCTTCGCCCATGCGCGTCCAGGCGACCGCAGCGCCGTTCGGCGTGGCCCATACGGCGCTATCGCGCACGTGGCTTGTCAGGACGTAGGGCGCCAGCGTTTCCAGCGTGAGGTGCGGGTCTTCAATCGCCCACACCGGGTTGCCCGAGTCCAGGCAGGCGCCGACGAAGTCCTTGCCGGCCTCCTCGATCAACATTTTCATCTCGCGCGCCTGCATGTCACCGGCGTGGTTTTCAATCGCGATCTTCAGCCCGGCATCCATCACGCGCGAGCGCACGGCCCGCAGCACCTTCACGGTGCTCTCGATATTGCCCTCAATGCCGAGGGGAGGCTGCCGGTCGGCCGAACTGCCCAGTACACAGCGGATGATCTTGGACCCGACCACGTTGGCCGCGCGGATCATTCTGGTCAATTGCTCTTCGGCCGTCCCGTCCGCGGCTCTGAACATCTTGGAGGTGGGGCAGATCGACATCATGCCGATCTCGATTTCGATGCCCAACTTTTCCGCGTGGGCGCGCACACGCTTCAGGTGCTCCTCTTCCAGGCCGCCGATGAACCGGATTTCGCTGAAGTGGACGACCTCGACACCGTGCTTTGCGCAGTAGTCCAGGTATTGAAACGGAGTCCACTTCTGGGAACGGATGCTGAACAGGTCTACCCCGAATTTCACGCGGGGGGCAGGCGCCGGGGAAGCAGAAGACGCAAGGGCGCCCAGACTGGTGGCCAAAAACGTTCTCCGGTGCATTCCGATATTCTATACCGGAATCGAAGGCCCTCCTCCGCACAGCGGGTTCAGGCAAGGGCGCCCTTTGCACGCGGCGGGGAGAGCCTTGATGAGTCCGCGGTCTTGCGTAACAGCAAGATTACAATTCCCACCCTGGCCTATATTCGCGGGTGAGGTATTTGTTGGCGTCCGCCGGGCTGGTGATCTTCATGTTTGCGCTGTCGTAGAGCACTTTGACGGGCGCCGGATAAACCCGGACTCCGCTCTTCACTTTCCCGGCGCGCAACGCCACTGCCGCGAGGCACACGGTTTCGGAAATCGGCCCTGCGTTCACGAAGTCACCTGGAGAGCGCTCGCCTCCTTTGAAAGCTGTGATCCACAGGTCGTTGGCAGGGCTGGGGGTCATGGCCGAGGGGGAACTCCTGGCCTGCCCCGCACCCGCACCGCGCGGGCTGGCAGGCGTCTCCCGCCACAGCGGCTCCGAGCCTTTTTCTGTGATCAGGAGGGGCGTGCGTCCCGCTGCCAGAATCTTGCCCTTGTCGCCCACGTAGAGCAGTCCGCCGGGCGGCAAAGGAGCGGGATCCGAATCCAACTCTGGGATCCGCGGCTGCATCCCGCCGTCGTACCAGAACAGGCTGAGCGGCTGCATCCCCGGCGGAGGCGCGAACTCGAAGTGGATCATACTCGCAGTTGGGAACGCGAAGTCGTTCTCGACCGGATTGGCCACGTGGTCGATGACGTTGCAGGTGTGCGTGGACCAGGCTCGCGCGCTGATGGGCGGGCCCATGTTCAGCGCCGTGAACACCGGCCACAGGCTGTAGATTCCGACGTCGGCGATGGTCCCGCCGCCAAACTCGTACCAGCCCCGGAACACCATGTGTGTGTAACAGGGATGATAGGGACGATCCAGCGCCGGCCCCAGCCACAATTGCCAGTCCATGCCCGGCGGCACCGGCGGCCTGTCCTTGGGCAACTCGGTATATTGCGGCCACACCGGCCGGTCGGTCCAGTTGTGGATCTCCCGAAGGTTGCCGATGACGCCCTCCTTGATTGCCGCGATGATCCGCTCGGTCGAGCTCGCCCCGCTGTAGGCCATGAAGTGCGTCGGCACATTCATCTGGCGGGCCGTTTCGATCACCAGCCGTGCCTCGTTCATGCGGTTGGCCAGCGGCTTGTGCATCAGGACCGGCTTCTTCAGCTTCATAGCCGCCACGCTGATATGCGCGTGCAGGTGGTCGGGCGTCATGATCTTGACGCAGTCGACATCCTTCTCCTTAGCCAGCAACTCGCGAAAGTCGTTGTAGGCGGTGCACCCTTTGTAATTCTCGTAGCCCTTCTGTTTGGCGTAGTAGGTTTCCACCACGTACTGAAACTGGTCCCGCCCCGCGCGCACGCCGGTATCGCCTTCCCCGTAGTTCGGCTGCTCCAGCACTCTGCGGATTTGGCTGCGGATAGCGTACTTGCCCCAGTCCAGATAGTCCTGGCTGTCCTTTACGACGTCGCAGCAGGCAACGATCTGAATGCGCGGATCCTGAAGCAGGCCGGCCACTAGTTCGCGCGTGCCCTCGGTACCACAGCCGATGTGGGCCATGGTCAGCTTGTCGCTGGGTGGAACAAAGCCTTGCCCCCCTAGTACGTGCCTCGGAACAATGGTGAAGGCGCCGGTGACCGCGGCGGTCCCCACGAAGTCTCGGCGATTGATTTTGGATTTCACTCAGTCCTCCGTGACCTTTTTCGCTTGAATGTCCGAGCGCATCCTGCGGTGCCTGCGAAGCGCCAGGTTGCCTGGATGCGCGGCGCTCAGAAGCAGCGCCAACCGAAGAAGGGTTTTTCCTGCTATCCCTTTCTTTCGGCCAACAACTTGCGGAGATTCGCCAGGGACTGCCGCACGGATTCCAGCGGTGTCGTGGGATAGCTCTCCTGCTCGACGATGTACCACTGGGTGTCGCCCACCGTCTCCGCGGCGTTGAAGATCTCCTGCCACTTCAATGTGCCTTCGCCGAGCAGCACGTCCCGCCGGTCTGGCGCGTAGTCGTTCATGTGCATGCTGACGGTTCGGCCGGGGTAACGCTTGATGTAAGCGACCGGGTCCAGCCCCGCGGCGGGCCAGGCGGCAAGGTGGAGCTGTTGATAGATGTCCTTGTCCGTGTTGTCGAAGATGATTTCCCAGGGCAGGCTGCCGTCGGGGAGCTTCTGCAATTCGATCGCGTGATTGTGCAATCCGAGGCGGATGCCGTATGGCCGCAGTTTCTCGGCGAGTTCGTTCATCAGCTTGGCGCCGTCAATCCAGAACTGCTTCGTTCCTCTGGCCTGGCGGTTGCCGAGCAACTCGGAGAGAGTCAGAAACTTGGTGCCGAGGGTCAGGTGCAGCTCCAGGGTCTGCTTGAAGCGGTCTCCCTGCAACATGGGTGCGTGAATGTGGTCGCTGGCAGAGACCAGTCCGTTGTCATCGAGCAGCTTCTTGAGCTCCTTCGGTGTGCGGTCGAAATAGCCGCCCCATCCGTACCACTCGACGCCCTGGAAACCCATCTTGCTGATGGCCTCAAGGGTTCCCGGCAGGTCGCCTTTCGCGGGAGGCTTGGCCCGGAAGCCCAAGGCTTCCCGCAGCGAGAAGAGCTGCAAAGCGATTCCCGGCGGCTTGCGGGCAGCGGCGGGGGTCTTCGACGCTCCCGCGCTGAGGGCGGCGGCAGCGGCGCCCGCTTTCAGAATGTCGCGTCTGGTAAAGGTCCGTTCTACAGATTGCATAGAATCTCCTCTGGGATTGAACCGTACCACAACTCTCAACCCGGCCGGCAGTTGAGCTCAGGAATTGCTGGTTTCTATGCTAAATGACCACGCGTTTTCTCTGCCCTCGTTTACCTTCGAGCGCCGGAGTACTCCCACTAGTTGCGCGAGTGGAAGAAGCGTTCCTTGTCAAAGGGCAGCTTGGGCGCAGAGCACAGGAACCGCTCCCAGTCCACCGTCTGCGGAGAAGCGTCGGGCGGAATCGGGCAGATCGGCTTTTCGCGATAGATGTCCTTCTCGGCGCTCAGAGCGTCGAGCACCTGTGGTGTGTGCCAGTGCTCGGGTGTAGCGATGACCTCTGCGTCAACATTCCTTGCGATCCAGGATCACGCGGTAGTCCGCGCGGCGGCGGTCCTTGGTTGTCCAGGGCGTGTTTCGCCGATCCGTTCGATCCAGGATCCTTCAGAATGTGGTGGCCAGGGACGCCCGCCCGCTCACTGGGGATACGGCGAATCGTTTGCGCTGGAGTCGATCAATTCCGCCCGGCCGTTGCGATAGACCATCAGAAACACGTCCTTGTCCACCAACTCTCCCGAGGAGTCGAAGTCGTAAGTACCGTTCGCGCCTTTCCACGGCTCCATGAACCGGATGGCGTAGGAGAGGTCGAGAGAGCTCGTCGAGCCGGTCAATTCCAGCGCCGCGGCCAGAATGTGCAGCGCGTCATACGCTTGCGCCGCGTAGACTCCGGGGAGATGGCCGAAGCGCTTGCGGAACTTGGCGACGAAGGCCTGGTTCTCCGGCGTCTCGGAATCCACGTTGTACAGGGAATAAAACATCACTCCCTCCAGGAACTCCACCGGCAGCGTGTGCATTTGGGGAATATCGTCGAACGACCCCACAATCGGGGTCTTCAGCCCCATGCCGCGGGCCGCCCGGATGAAAGGGACCGCTTCGGCTTCCACGCCAGCGAAGAAGATCAGGTCGGCCTGAGCCGCTTTCAGCTCGTCTACCATCTCGCGAAAGTCGACCACTCCGCGCACGTAGGCCGCTTTGTAGACCGTTTGTGCATCCCTGCTCTCCAATTCGATTCCAAAATAATAGGCCAGGTCCTCCCCGAAGGGGCTATCCTCGTAAACGATCGCCACCTTCCGGTACCCGCGATCCAGGCACATGCGCGCGAGCTTACGCCCGATCTGTGAGCAGGGCAGCACGGTCCGGATCAAGTACCGGAAGTCGCGATGCGTCATGTAGGTGTTGTTGGAGCCTATGATGATGTGAAGCAACCGGCTTTCTTCGAAGATCGCAGATGCCCGCACGGCAGTTCTGGAGTCGTAGTACCCGATCGTCGCGACCATGTCGGGCGTGCGGGAAAACCGTATGGCGATCAAACGGGACCTCTCGTCATCAAGCTGGTCGTCGAGCAAGATCAGGCGGAAGCGCTTGCCGCGCACGCCCCGCTCGTTGATCTCATCCAAGGCGAGCGTCAGCCCCTTGTCCATCCCGTCCTGGTTGATTTCGAACGGCCAGCAGACGCCTACGAGGACCTCGTCGGGGGATTGCCTGGCCATCCAGGTTCTCCATTCGCCGAACTCACGCAGAGTAACGGACTGCCACACCACAAAGGGGGTCAGCAGTGTGGCCGCGACAAACAGCTTCTTCAAGTGCTACTCCTTCCCCAGGATCAGCGGCAGCCCGTCTTTGCCGCCAACCACAACGACTTTGGCGTTTGACGACTTGGCAAGCGCTTCGGTGGCCTGAATGCCGTGCCACTGCAGCAGCATCGGATTCAGGCTGCGGCTGACCATCTCGTTGTAGGCTTGGTGACCTTTCGCCTCGATGATCTTCCGCTCCGCTTCCTTCTGCGCGACGGCCAGGCGGTAGACGTATTCCCCGTCCAATTGTTGCTGGGCGAGTTTGGCCTCGATGGCGTCGGCGATTTTCTTGGGAAGCGAGATCTTCTCGATGGGGACCTCGTCGAGGGAGACGAAACGCGCCTCCAGGCGAACCTTCGAGAGTACGGAGATGCGCTCCTGAATGGCTTTTTGCGAGGTGTAAATCTCTTCCGGCTTGTACTGGCCGAAGACGGTCCGGATGACCGAGCGCACTTCGGGCCGCACCACCACGTTCGCGTAATCCGGGCCTACTTTCTGGTGGAGCAGCGGCAGCAGATCCGGGTTGGGGAAAAATCTCACCGAGTACTCCACGTGGACCGTCAGCCCGTCTACCGTCAAGACGTCGATCGAGTCGCTGATGCGTTGTTTGCGGACGTTATAGATGTACATCCGGTTGATCGGCAAGATGATGTGCAGGCCCTCCCGGTACACCGTATGAACGACCGTGCCGCCCAGCCGCCGCCAGAGCACTCCCAGTTGCCCCGAATGAATCGAGATCACCGTGTGGTCGAAGAAGTAGATAAAGAGGAATACGACGGCGAGGCACACGATCATTACGTAGGGCGCCTGCCTCCGCAGGAAAGCAACCAGCCGGCGGCGTTTACCGCTCAACCACTCCCGAATTCGTTTCATTGCAGCACCGTTTCTTCATCCGGCTTTGCCGCACCGCGCCGCGCTCTTCGTTTTCGCGCCGGTTTCGCGGGAGGCTCGGGAGCGCCGATTTTGCCGTACTCCATTCGCAACACCCGATCCGCCACGTGGAAGTAGCGGTCGTCATGCGAGATGACAATCACGGTTTTCCCGGCCTTCTTGAGTTCCGGCAGGAGAACCTCGTAGAAGTGGGCGCGGAACTGAGGATCCTGATCCGCCGCTACTTCGTCGAAAACGTAGACCGGCTTGTCCTCCAGGTAGGAAATCACGAGCGCGAGACGCTTCCTCTGCCCCGTGGACAGGCTGATGGTGGAGAAACGCCCGTCGCGGAACGTGGTCTTGCCCGAAATCTGCATGAGCTCGAGGAGCTGCTCGACACGGGCCGGATCGATCTCCCGCAGGCCATAGAGCCGGTCAAACAGGTGGAAGTCGGAAAAAATGGCCGAGAACAGATGGCGATACGACTGAACGTTGCGCGGCGTCACGGCCGTGCTGTCCACCGAGATGACGCCCTGTTCCGGCACGTACAGGGCCGTGAGCAGCTTCAGGAATGTCGTCTTTCCGCTGCCGTTTCCACCTACCAGAAACAGAATCTCGCCGCGCTTGACCACGGCATCGACGGGTCCGAGGCGAAAGTCCACGCTGCCGTCCGGAGAACGGTACGAGAACGCCACGCCCTCCAGGCGAATCTCCTCGAACCGATCCAGCCCCGCGATCTCCTCTTCTTCCCCAGAAGCCGAACCAGCCAGAATTTCGTCGAGCCTCGCCTCGAGGCGCCGGATATTGGCCACCGCCACCTCCACCTGCGAGACCACCGGAATCATCATCACGACGGCGCTGAGCGGGCCGATCATGAAGAGTACCGCCGCCACGATCTTCACGATGGAGGCGGAGAAGGTTCCCGAAAGCACCGGCAATATGAAAACGATGGCCCCCACGAGCGCCTGGAAGAAAGCTTCGACGAACACCATGCTGTCGGAAAACCGCAGCATTACCCGCGTGCGCACGTCGCGCACCCGGGCCGCGGCCGCGCCGAACTCCTCGAAAACGTCGTCGCTCTTGAGCCGGTTAATCCGCAATTCCTTGAATCCCCGCAGCACTCCGTTCAGGGCGGTAAACAGTTCATCCTCGCGGCGGGAGGCGTCCTGCAGCCCCTCCTCCACCGCGCGGCGGTCTTTCAGGTAGACCGCGACTCCGCCGGCGATCATGGCGCCGCAGAGGATGACCGCGATCGGCGAGACTGCAGCGACATACAGCATGGTGAAGAGCACCATCACCGCGGACTGGGCCGCGGCAAACAGCGGCCGCGCCGATTGAACAATCACCGACGTTTCCCGGTTGATGCGCGCGTGGATGTCGGCTTCCCCGATGGATTCCAGGGAAAACAGGTCCGCGCGGCGAACCTTGTCCGCCAGCCTCACGCGGACACGCCGGATCGCCTCCTCGGAGATGCGGGTGGATTCGTAAAGAACGTACCGCAGCGAGTAGACGAACAGGGCCAGCGCAATCCCGAATAGCGAGAAGTGGCGCCAGTCCGGCCCGGTTTTGCCGATGACGTCCACCGAGGCGTTGATTACCGCCAGAATGGCAGCGTTGGCGGTGCCGGAAGCCGCCGTCATCACCAGCAGCTTCCGGTCCAGTGCGTGAGTTTCCTGTTGAAGAAACTCCAGTATTCCCAAACGAAGTGGGGGTATCATTTGCAATTCAAGCGCCTGCCAGGAGGCGTTCGCGGCCTCGGGACATCAGCCCTGCCGCGGGGCCGCCAGGAACAGGAAAAGCAGGCTGAGGAACGGGGTAAAAAGGATCGAACAGAAAAAGAACCCCCAAAACCCGATCCGCCGCTTCCGTCCGGCGATCCCCGCCACCAGGCACAACAGCAAATAGACGGCCGCGAGTTCAAGGCTCATGCTCTTTTACGCAGGAACATCGGCCTTATTCTCGGCCTGCATGGCCTCCGCCAGCTTGCATCCCTCCTGGAACTCGCGTTCGAAGTGCTCCTTCACCTTCGCGGGATCGAAAGTCAGGAAAGTGCCGCCAGAGGCGAAATGCTGCATGAATATTCTGCCGAGAGCGTAGGTCGTCGCTCCGCAGAAGACCACCAGCGAGGGAAGGCCCATGATGGGACCGACTACCGGGATGGACTTCAGCAGGCTTCCCAGCGTTCCGCCGGCCAGGCCTTTCGGCACCAGATAGCCCAGCAGGGAACTGATCAGCGCTTTCCCTGCGTTCTCGTTGAACTCGATGCCGTAAATCTTGGAAAGCTGGGCGAGCATCTTGAGTTGTACACCTGAGATGGCGACCAGGTCGATGAAGGGAACCGGAATAAGACCGGCGCCCATCGACCACCACATGTAGTTCTTTACGGTTTTGCGAGCTCGTTGATCTCTTTCGTCCAAAGTTGTTCTCCTTCTCGGCTGGCCGTGCTGAGTAAGCCGGCTGCGCCGCTATTGATGGGTTTCTAATCTCCGGCAGGCGCCCGTTCGCCCAGATACCTGCGGACGTGCTCCCCCAGTTCCAACACAAAAGGCTTCTGCAACATCTGCCCGTGGGTTCCCTCGATCCAACGGAGATCCACCCCGCCGGCGGCCAGGGGTCCCCAACCGTTCAGGTCGTCGCCCGGAATGCCGGGCGCCGCGCGACTGGGGATGCGCGGGCGGATGAGCAGAATACGCCCTTCCAACCGGCCGGGAACGTAGCGCACCGCCGCCAGCGCGTTGTTCTGGAAAACGCTCAGCAGGCGCCGCATTCCGGCCCTATCGGTCTTATCGGGCAGAAGCGAGGATCCGCGACCCCGCTCGACGAGCAGATCCAGGCGCTGTTCCGGGGTGAGCGGCCGCAGTTCGTCGGCCGCCACCACTCCGATCTCGTCGAACAGGTCGGCCAGATATTCCGACTCGTCCTTGCGCAGCATGTCACGAATCGGATCGGGCACCGCCACGGCGTCGAACAGCAGAACTCCCTCGACGCGCACGCCCGCTGCCTCGAACCGGCGCGCGGCTTCGTAGGCGAGCAGGCCGCCGAAGCTCCACCCGGCAAGGACCAGCGGACCGCGCGCGAGCTTGTCGGGCAGCGCGGCCAGGTAGGTCGCCACCATCTCCTCGACGGTCGGCAGCAGCGGTTGTTCGTTGTCCAGTCCCGCCGCCTGCACCATGTAGACCGGCCAGTCCGCTCCCAGCGCTTCCGCCAGCGGCTGGTAGCACAGGACATTTCCGCCAACCGGGTGGAAGCAGACCAGCGGCGTGCGGCTGCCCTCACTGTGAACCGCGACAATCGGACTCCAGGCCGCCTGCTTCGCACGGCTTGCCATGCGTTCGGCCAGTTTCGCTACCGTCGGGTAGGCGAACAGATCCGCCAGCGGGATGCGGACGCCGAAGGTGCGCTCGATCGCCGACATCAGCCGGACCGCGAGGATGCTGTGCCCGCCGAGCACGAAGAAGTCGGCTTCCGCATCCTCGACGCGCACGCCCAGCACCTCGCTCCACAAGGCGGCCAGCTTGCGTTCTTCCTCCGTTGCGGGCGGGCGGCCCCTGCGACCCGCGTACACCGGCGCATCCGGGGCCGGCAGCCGCGCCTCATCCACCTTGCCGCTGGAAGTCAGAGGGATGCTTTCCACGGGAATCAGCCACGAAGGGACCATGAATGATGGCAGCCGCGCATCGAGGTCCGCCTTGCAGGCCGCCGGGTCGAAGCCCGGCCGGGGAACCACGTAGGCGGCCAGCGCCGGATTGCCGTCGCGGCGGGGATCCACCACCACCACGGCCGCGCGGCGCACCAGCGGATGAGACGCGAGGGCTGCCTCGACTTCCGCCAGTTCGATCCTGTTGCCGCGAATCTTTACCTGCCGGTCCTCCCGCCCCAGGAAGCTCAACAGGTCCTTCCTGATCCAGCGGCCCAGATCGCCGGTGCGGAACCAGCGCTCTCCGTTTGAGTCCGTGATGAAACGCTCGGCCGTCAGATGCGGAGCGTTCAGATACCCGCGAGCTACTCCTGCGCCGCCAATATAGATTTCGCCCGGAACACCCACTGGCACCGGCCGGCCGGCGCTGTCCAGAATCCGGATTTCGGCTCCCTCAATCGGCTTGCCGATGGGCGGAGGCAGCGTTTCGGCCCAGCTTGCCGACGTCATGATGTGCTGGCATGCCGCCACGCAGCACTCCGTCGGGCCGTAGGCGTTGACCACGCGCACGTCGCCATGGCCAGGAATCGCGTAGAAACGGCTCAGCAGGCCGGCGTTCACCACCTCGCCGCCCAGAATGAACAGGCGCGCCCGCGTGGACGAGCCGGTTGCCGTCCAGTGATCCACCAGCATGGCGAACAGGCTGGGAGTGGTGTCGCACAGATCCAACTGGTGCGAGTCGATAAATGCCGCCAGCCGCGCCGGGTCGGATCTGGTCTCCTCGGACGGGAAATAGACCTGGTGGCCGTTGAGCAAGGTGGCGAAGATCTGCTTCACCGAGGAGTCGAAGGCGTAGGACGAGATGCACGAAATCCGCAATCCGAACTCGGGCCGCAGCAGGGAGAACAGCGTCTCGGCCACATGTTCGGCGAGGTTCACCACGGAGCCGTGCTCGACGACAACGCCCTTCGGCTCGCCCGTGCTGCCGCTGGTGAAGATAATGTATGCCGCCTGACGGGGGCCCACTTCCACCGCCGGTCTGTCCGGCGGCAGGTTGTCGAGAGCCGTGCGGTCGTGCCGGCGCTTCCGGGGCGCCTCCCGCTTCCCGCTGCCGCCGCGGCGGACGATCAGGTCGTAACCATAAGGCGCCGGATCGAACCCCGGCGCTTCGATCGCCGAAAACTCGAGCTCAAGCGCCTCCTCCTGTTCGGCCGCCCAATCGGTGAAGAAGGCGCGGGGAACGAACAGGTCCTCGAGAAACTCAAGCCGGGTCTGATAGCCTTCCCCGGCATGCTCGCGCGCGAAGGCCGCAAGGTCGGCGCGGTAGCGGTCCATTTTCTCCAGGTCCCAGATGCTGCCGAGGTAAAGAGCGCCCTCCGGCTTCAGCAGCTTCATGGCCTTGGCGAGAACATCCCGCAGATAACCGAAGCCGGGAAAGTTTTCGACCACGCTGTTCATGATGATGAGGTCGAACGAAGCCGGCGGGAACAGACCAATGTCATGCGCCGCCAGTTGCCGTCCCGACACCTGATCGAGGCCATGACGGCGGGCATAGTCTTCCACACGCTCGACATTGCGGCGGGAAATGTCGCAGGCCACGTAGCTTGCGGCCAGCGGCGCGACAGCACGCATGGTGAAGCCTGAGGCGCAGCCGATTTCGAGCACCCGTGAGCCGGGCCGCAAAAAAGGCGCCACCTTCGCCCGTGCGTTGGCACTGAAGGCGGCGAGAGCGCTGGCGTCCATCTGCTGCCCCGTGAAGGCGCTCTTCCAGCCGCCCGCGCCGATATCGTCGGCATCGTCCCCAGCCAGGTGGTCCCAGAGCTCGGTGGACATCATGGAGCCCGGCGGTTCGATTTCCGCATCCACGCAGCCGGAATCGATGCAGAGAATGTCTTTGAGCGCCGGGCAGCGCCATTGGAGCTTGTGCATGTCGCCCACGAGAGAGCGCTGCGAGATCAGCACCGGCGCCTGGGCCAGGTCGAGCAGCCGGGCGCGGCGCTCCAGGGGCAGCGTGGGGTCAAGCGGCAGATAGGCGCAGCCGGCTTTGAGCACTCCCAGGACCGCGGCGGAGAAGCGACGGTCACGATCGAACATCACCCCAACGGCGGTTTCAGGCACCAGCCCGAGATTGTGGAGAAAGTGCGCCACGCGGCCGGAGAGCGCGTCGAGTTCCGCATAAGTGAGGCGCCCGTTTTCGTCTTCGACGGCGGCGCGGTTCGGATGGAGGGAAGCGATGCGAGCGAACCGGCTCACAATCGACTCGCTCACGCGTTTCTTGTTCGGGCGCGCTTCCGGGGAGGCGGCTACCGCCAAGTCTTCAAAAAGGAGATCTGCGATTTTCATTTATGGCTCAGTTCGGTCGCGGCCGCCGCCTCGGCAAAGCGGCAATAGTAAGCCAGCCACTCGGCAGCAGTGGCCGCATCAAGAATATCGGTGTCATGCTCCAGAATCAGTAAGGCTTCGTCGCCGTCGTTGCCTTCGTCGCGGAAGAACAGAATCATGTCGTGCTTGGCGGTGGCGGACCCTATCAAAGCCGCCATCTCCTCGTCCTCGGGCCCCCCGGCGCTCGCCGGCAGCAGCGGAAGCCCATCCCCGGCGGCCTCGTTCAGGGCGCCGAAGCGCTGGTACTCAAAGACCACGTTGACCAAAGGCTGGCGGTTGGCCTGGCGCCGAGGAGCGACGTCGCGCACCAGCAGGTCGAATGGATAGTCGCGGCGGTCGAGCGCTTCGAGCATGGCGGCGTGGGTTTGCCGGATCAACTGGGCCAGTTCGAGCTGCTCCTCCAGTTCGAGCCGGATGGGCAGGACGTTGACGAAGAAACCGATCTGCCCCTCCAGTTCGGCGCGGTCGCGGCCAGCCACCCCCATACCGAGCACCATGTCCCGCTGGCGCGTCAGGCGATAGAGCAGGGCCGCGAAAAG
Source organism: Acidobacteriota bacterium (assembly GCA_029776225.1). Taxonomy (GTDB): domain Bacteria; phylum Acidobacteriota; class Terriglobia; order Bryobacterales; family Bryobacteraceae; genus Fen-330. Next base: position 36,935 of record JAKOTR010000090.1, read on the forward strand.
CGCCATCCCAACGGCGGCCACTGTGACCCCGTGCCGGCGGGCCAGTTCGCGCAGCCCGTCCATCACCTCGGCGGAAAGCCAGCGCCGGCAGGAAGCGCCGCGATAGGACTGCACTTCAGGCAACGGCCGCGTCGTGGGCAGCGCGATGCCGTCCGGCGCACCGGCCAGCTTGCGCTGCCAGAATTGGGACGCCGCCGTCCAATCCTGAGCGTCTTGCCAGACCGCGTAGTCCTTGTATGTCGCTGCCAGCGGCGGCAAATTTGCCTCGGTCCCCGACACGGCCGCCCGGTACAACGCGCCCAGTTCCTTGACCAGGATGCGCGAGGACCAGCCGTCCGCCGCGATGTGATCCAGCAGCAGCAGCACAAAGTTTTCATTCTGGGAGACTCGCATAATGCGGGCACGCACAAGCGGCGCCCGCGACAGGTCGAACGGCGTGGAGACTTCCCGGCGCGCCAGGCGCAGCGCCTCGGCCTTCGCGTCCGGCCGGGAGGTGAGGTCATCCACTTCAACCGCGGGAAACGCTTCCGGCACAATGCGCTGGACGACGGCGCCGTCGATCTCCTCAAATACCGTGCGCAGGGTCTCGTGGCGCGCCACCAGCCCGCCCAGCGCGGCGGCGAAGGCCGCTGGATCCAGGTTGCCGTCGCAACGGAAGGAGAACGCCATGTTGTAGGCCGCCGAGGTGGGGTCCATACGGTGCAGCAGGTAGAGCCGCTGCTGGGCGTGGCTGGCCGGATAAAACTCGGCTTTCGGCGCCGGCAGGATGCGGCTCTCACGGTTTCCCGCAGCCTCTTCCACCCGCCGCGCCAGCTCAGCCAGCGCACCGGCGGCGAAGAAATCGGCCATGCGGAGCCGGACGCCGGTGCTTTTCGCGATCTGGTTGACCACCCGAATGGCTTGCAGGCTGTGGCCGCCCAGATCCAGGAATGACGCGTTCCGGTCCTCCACAGGCCGGCCCAGTACGGCGGAGAATGCCTCAGCAATGCGGGCTTCCGTCTCCGTGCGCGGCGCTTCCGCCGCCCGGCCGCTCGCCAGTGGCGTCGCCTGCCGGGCTACCGCGCTGAGGCGCTCGCGATCGATCTTGCCATTGCTGTTTACCGGGATCTCCGGCACCACGACCCAATGCGCCGGGACCATAGCGGCCGGCAACATGCGCCCCAACCACGCGCGCATGTCGATATCCGAGACCGGACCCGCACCGCTCTTGAGGACCAGGCAGGCCGTGAGTTCGTCGTTTTCAAACAGAACAGCGGCGCGCGCCACCGCAGGGTGGCGATGCAGAACCTGCTCGATCTCGTCCAGCTCGATGCGAATGCCGCGAAGCTTGATCTGCGTGTCGCGGCGCCCGCCGTACTCGATGACTCCGTCGGAACGCCACCGGCCCAGGTCGCCCGTGCGATAGAGCCGCTCGCCCGGATTTTCGGGATCGGGGATGAAGCGTTCAGCCGTCAGATCGGGGCGCTTCCAGTAGCCGTCGGCGAGGCCCGGGCCTCCGGCGCAGATCTCACCCCAGACTCCGATCGGCACCCGCCGCCCATTGCCGTCCAGGATCACCGCGCGGCTGTGTGCGATCGGCTGGCCAATTGGAATCCCCATTCCCGTGACGTCTTCGCGCCGGACCCGGTGAAAGGTGGTGAATGTTGTGTTCTCGGTGGGACCGTAACCGTTGACCAGCCGTACGTTCGGGCAGGCTTCGAGCAGGCGTCCGGCATGCACCGCACTCATGGCTTCCCCGCCGCTGACCAATACGCGCACGCGCTTGAAGACGCTGGGATCGCGATCCACCTGCCTGTTGAAAAGGCTGGCGGTCAGGAACAGCGCCGTAGTGCCGTAGCGGTCGAGCGCCGCTTCGAAGGCGGCAGGATCGAGAATCTCCTCTCTCGTTGCGATGGCCAGGCGCGCGCCCTTGAGCAGCGGACCCCAGACCTCCCAGGTGGAAGCGTCGAAGGCCAGCGGGCCGCACTGCAGGACACGATCTTCGGGGCCGAGTGCGGCGAAGTCGTCGCCCAGCGAGATGCGCACCACCGCGCGCTGCGGCACCAGCACGCCCTTAGGCTGGCCGGTCGATCCCGAGGTGTACATCAGGTACGCCGGAGCGGCATCGGGGTCGCCGGACCAGTCGATCTCTGGCGGCTCCTCGGCCGTCATCTCCATGAGCTCCTCGCTCGCGAAAACGGTTATGCCGGCGACGGGGCCCAGAGCGGCGCGTCCGGCCGCATCCGCAATCACCACGGCCACACCCGCATCGGCCAGAATCACGCGGTTGCGTTCTTGCGGGTAGTCGAGCTCGAGCGGCACATAGCCGGCTCCTGCGGTCACGATTCCCAACAGGGCCGCGATCGCCTCGGCGCCGCGGTCCATGGCCAGCGCAACCAGGTCACCCGGCCGGACACCGGCCTCGATGAGCCGGTGGGCGACGCCGTTGGCATGGGACGCCAATTCCCGGTACGTCCAGCAGAACCGCGCATCCTCCACCGCTACCCGGTCGGGACATTCGCGGGCCCGTTCAGCGAACAGCGCCGCAAGGCCCCGGCCCCAGGGCAGCGGGGGCTGCGCGCCGTTTTCGAACGCGCGCAGACGCCGCTCCTCGGCGGCAGGAACGACGGGAAGGTTGCCTATGGGGGTGTCCGCAGTTCCGTTGACCAGCGCAGCTAGCAGCGTCTCAAAGGACGCGCCCAAACGTTCGATGCGCTCTGCGTCGAATACATCCGCGTAGTATTCGATCGACACCAGAATCCGTTCCGGCAGGTCGCGCACGTAGATCGAGAGGTCGCCCTTGATGCTGTCGCGGAGCAGGCCAACCATCGGGAAGCCGCCATCGCGCGATCCCTCGGCGAAGTTCATGTACGACAGCGTGACTTCCGAGAGCCAGGTGCGGTCCGGCGCCGCCGGCGGCGCCAGTTCCTCAAGCAGCGATCCCAGGCCGAACGCCCGATGGCGCATCGCGCCGGCATGCGCCGCCTGCACCCGCTCGAGCAGGCCGCCTACGCGGTCGCTGCCGCGCACCGCGAGGCGCAGCGGAAGCAGTGACACCATCATGCCCGGCATGTTCTCGAGGCCCGAGCGGTCGCGGTTATCCACCGGCACGCCGATCACGATGTCCTCGGAAGCGGCAATCTTCGCCAGCACGGCCGACCACGCCGAGAGAACCACGACAAACGGCGTGACCCGGTGTTCGGACGCGAAGGCGCGCAGCCGCTTGACGACGCCCGGATCGATCTCAAAAGAGGCCGTGCCGCCGCGCCACGTGTGGATGGGAGGGCGCGGCCGGTCCGTGGGAAGCTCCAGCCGCGGCAGCTCACCACGGTAGATCTCGAGCCAATATTTCCGCGCTTCCTCGCGCGCTTTGGCCCCTCCACCCTTCCGGCTCCACCACGCGTAATCCTTCAACTGCCGCGCCGGCGCGGGCAAGGCTTTTCCGGCGCACAGCGCCGCCAGCTCCGCGGCCAGCAGTTCGACCGTGAACCCATCGGCCAGGCTGTGGTGCAGATCGAAGAACAACATGCGCCGGCCGCCGGGCAGCCGCAACAGCTCGAACCGCACGGGCGGCTGCGAGGTGAAATCGAACGGCCGCACGCGGGACTGGCATGCCAAGGCGATGTCGCCGTTGACCGGCAGGTCGATCTCCGGAAGCGTCACCGGCGAGGCAGGCAACACCTCCATAACCCAGTCGTCGCCTTCTTCCCGGAACCGCGTGCGCAGTACCTCGTGCCGCGCCACCAACTCCGTGAGGGCGGCGGTCAGGCGCTCGGTGCTGAGGGTTTCGGGCAGTTCCAACAGCGTCGGCAGATTGAAGGCCGTCCCCATTTCGGCCGATGCCTCAGCCCTCAGAACATCACGCTGTTCCCAGCCCACCGGGTACGCCGGCATCTCCGGCGCCGGCTCGATCCCTGCTTCCTTCGGGGCGGCCTTGCGCCGCAACAACTCAGCCAGGGCTTTGACCGTGCCGGCTTCGAGCAGGTCCGGAACCCGGATTGTGTATCCCAGGTCGCTCTGGATGCGGGAAACGATCTGCATCCCGCTGATGGAATCCCCGCCCAGGGCGTAGAAGTCCTCCTCAGGATCGACCGAGTCATATCCGAGAATTTCGGCCCACAGCACCGCCAGGGCGGATTCGAGCATGCCGGTCGCGCGCGCCGGGGCCTTTGGCGCGGGCGCTGCCGCGGGCGCGGATTCCTGCGTACTGATGGAGCGCTCCGGCGTCTTCGGCGCGGGCGTCGCGGGCGTGGTTTGGGGCGTAACGGGCGTGGTTTGCCGCGCGTCGGCTACCACAACCTGCGCGGAGCTCGTGGCGAGAATACGCCGCCAGATATCGGGCGCCTGGGCCGGCGTGATCACCGTGCCGGGGAGTTTGTCGGCGCCGTGGCGCGCGGCCATGCCGATGCCGCTCAGCGTGCACCAGTCTATGGCCAAAGCAGGACGCCCCTGTCGGCGGCGCCATTCAGCGAAGGCATCCAGCCACGCATTGGCGGCGGCATACGCGGTTTGGCCCGGCGCCCCGGCGAGTCCCGTGACGGAGGCGAAGAGCACGAACGCCTCTACAGGATCCTCGCGCGTGAGCGCATCGAGATTCTGCGCGCCCTCCACCTTCACCGCCACCACCGAGTCGAAGGCCTCGCGGCGGCGATTCACCAGGAACCCGCCATCAGCCTCGCCCGCGGCATGGACGACGGCCGTGATGGGTCCCAACTCGCTGCGGACGCGTTCGAGCGTAGCCGCCAGTTGAGCGCGGTTCGTCACGTCGCAGGCATAACTGCGGACCCGGATGCCGGAACGCTCGAGCGCGGCCAGGCGCGCCTTCCGGTCGCGCGCTTCGGCATCGCGGCCGGCGATGTCGCCCGTGCGGCTGAGGAGCGCGAGCGCGAGCTTGCCATGTCCCGCAAACTCTTCGGCGAGCGCGAGAGCAAACCCGCCCGAACCGCCGGTCACCACGCAGCAGCCCGCCGCGGGCCACCGGATCGCGCCTCCGCCGGTAAGTGGCGCAAGACTGCGCTGATAGCGGCGCCCATTCCGCACGACCGCGAGCGGCTGCGCTTCGACCGTGTCGAAAGCGGCGAATTCGGCCGCCACCAAATCGGCGGGGGAGTTCTCGTCGATATCGAGGTACCGTAGCGCCAGCATCGGCTCCTCTTGCGATGCCGAGAGCGTCAGGCCGGCCAGGAGCGCCGCGCCGGGATTGGGGGTTGCATCCGCCTCGCCGATAGAGAAGGCGCGGCTGCCAACCATCACCACCCGGAGCTTGCGCTTCAATCCCGTCATCAACTGGCGGAGCAGATCGGCGGCGGACCAGAGCGGCTCGGCGCTATCGGTAACCAGCGCGATGTCGCTGGCCTGCGAGGCAAGGATCTCCTCCGCATTGCGGGCTCTCCCGGCCAGGCGTCCGGACCGGCTCAAGGCGTCCGCCAGCCGGTCGGCCAGAACGCCGGAACCCGCCACCAACACGCGCGCCGCCGGTGCAGTCTCGGCTAGAGGCGCCGGTTGCCACACGATCGTTGAGAGGGGCACGGTCTCGCTGCGCAGGGCGAGGAAGCGCAACCCGGCCAGAACAACCCGCACCCGGCCATCGTTGGGATCGTACAGGCTGACATCGACTTCCAGTACATCCCCGCCCGACTGGCGGCGAATCACGTGCGCCAGAACCTCCGAAGGCAGGGAGTCGAATATGCGGACCGCTGCGCAGCCGACGGGAACGCGTGGGACTCCCAGCCCCACGCTGGCAGCCACGTCGAGCAGCGCCGGGTGCTGCCGGTAAGACGCGAGATCACCGGCATAGGCGGCCGGCAACCGAAGGTGCACCAGCCCCTGGTTCTGGTCGGGCGAGGTCCAGAACCCGACGAGGCAGTCCCATCGCCGGCTCACGCTCACCGCGCCCACCTCGGCCGTAAAGGGCCGGACCGGAACTACCACCGGGCAGCGCCGCCGCAAAGCGGCGAGATCGACCGCCACGGGAGGATCGGCGAGCGGCGCTACAGTCGCCGTGGCAAGTTCCACCCACTCGCCGGTACGCGTGCGGCCGCCCAGTTCGGCCCGCCATGTTCCGTCTTGAGGCTTGAGGTGAAGGCTGACTCCATTCTCGGCCAGCTCGGCAGGGCGGACCTTGCGGAGCCACCGCAGGTCTCTGATTTCCAGTTCTTCGGCGATTCCCAGCGCACGAGCGGCATCGGCCAGCAGACCCGGAATCGCAAGACCCGCCAGCGTCGGCTGGCCTTCCAGACGATGCTCGGCAACCGGCCAGAAGTCTGCCGCATGAACCGGCACGGCAAAGGCGTGCCCATCGCGCGTGGCCACCGGGGCGCCCAGAGTGCTTCCCGTTTGCGATCCCGCATTAACCGGGAATTCGGGCCGGCAGACCTGGCGTGTAAAGGGAGCGGGCGGCAGATGGAGCCGCCGCGGCCGGCCGGCTTCGTCTGGCCAGCTTAAGTCGGCTCCCGCAAGATAAGCGGCCACCGCTGCCCGCGCTTCGTTTTCACTCGCTGCAAAAGCCGGAACAACCGTTCGGGAGCCGCGCTGCGGCGGAGCTTCGGACGCTTCGCCCGTGGCCGGGAACTCCAACAGGTCCTCCCGGGTGCGAACTGCCGCAGCAATCCGGTACCGCAGGTGGGAGCGGCCCGTAGCCAGAGTGTATGCAATGGCCGGAATAGACAGGTTGGCATCAGCGGCCGCCTCTCGCAAAGCCTCAGCGTAACGGCGCAGTGCTTCCCTGCTCCCGGCCGAGAGCGCGACCACGTACAAGCCTTCCACTTTGTCCTGTTGGGGCGCCGGAGCGGCCGGCGGCTCTTCGATTACGACGTGCGCATTGATGCCGCTCAATCCAAAGGCGCTGACTCCTGCCCTCAGCCGCCCCTGGCGGCGTACGAGCGGTGTGAGCGAGCGGGGAACCGCGACTGGCGCATTGGCGAAATCAATGCGCGGATTCGGCGCCTCAAAAAACGGTTGCGGCGGCGCCTGGCCGTGGCGCAGGCAGAGCACGGCCTTGGCCAGCCCCAACGCGCCGGCGGCATTGTCCAGGTGGCCGTAATTGCCTTTCACCGACCCCAGCGCCACGCCTCCCGGCGTGCCGGAAAAAGCCTGCGTGAGGCCCTCCACCTCGATGGGGTCTCCGAGTTCGGTGCCGGTTCCGTGCGCTTCGACGTAGGAGAGCGAATCGAGACCGATGCCGGCGTCCTGGGCGGCAGCACGAATGACCGCAGCCTGGGCCACCGGGTTCGGCGCCGCCATTCCGCTCGACGCGCCATCCTGGTTGAGCGCGCTGCCCAGAATCACGGCGTGGATCGCATCGCCGTCAGCGACGGCCCGATCGAGCGGTTTCAACAGGAAGGCCACGGCGCCTTCGCCCATGCCGGTGCCATCGGCGCCGGCTGCGAATGCGCGCGTCCGCGCGGTCGAGGAATCGATCATCATGCGGTTGCCGGCATCCGGCGGCGCCAGCATCACTTTCGCCGCGCCCACGAGCGCCGCTTCGCACTCGCCTCTCCGCAGCGCGGTGCACGCCAGGTGCACGGCGGTCAGCGAGGCCGAACAGGCCGTGTCCACCATCATGGCGGGGCCCGACCAGTTCTTCAGGAACGAAAGCCGGGTGGCGGCGTTGGACGGCACATTGAGCGCGAAGATCTGCTCGTGTTTCTCCGGCAAGATCGCATCCAGCGCCTGCGCGTAGATGTGCGACGGCGACGCGCCGACGAACACGCCGATCCGCCGGCCATCGAGCGCCGTCCCGCCGTAGCCCGCGTCCTCGAGCGCCGCGAGCGCGGTTTCGTAGAATACCCGCTGCTCGGGATCCACCAGCGCGGCATCGGCGGGCGCCATGCGGAAACGGGAAGGATCGAAACTGTAAATGTCCTCAAGGTAGGCGGCTTCGCGGAAAAGCGCGGGCGCTTTCCGGCCCATGGCCGCAAGCAGCGCGCGCGCTTCGGCGGCGCGCTTTTCAGGCAGCGGGCGAACGCGGTCCACAGCGCCGGCGAGATCCCGCCAGAAGCTCGCGAGGTCTTCAAAATCGGCGAGCCGCACCGCCATCCCTATGATCGCGATAGGCGCTGAGGTTGCCTTGGGGGCGACGGCGTCTTTGGCCTGCGACGCGACCCCGGCTGGCGCAATGCGGCGCGCCTGTTCGGCGACGGTAGCGCATGCGAACAGGCTTGCCACCGTGAACACTCCCGGCCATCGCCGCTCCAGGCGCTCGTGAAGCCGCAACAGCAGCAGCGAGTTGCCGCCCGCATCAAAAAAGCCGTCGTGGAGGCCGAAGGTGGCATGGGGCAGCACTTCGCGCCAGATGGCCATCACTTCCGCCTCGACGGCGGTCGCCGGAATCGCATCCGTCGTGACGTCGAGCGGGCGCCCGGAAAGTTTCTTGCGGTCCACTTTGCCGCTCGAGGTCAGGGGCAGGCTGTCGAGCCGGAAAAAGCGCGCCGGGACCATGTACTCAGGCAACTTGCTGCGCAGATGAGCGCGCAGATCAGCGCTTGAAACGGCGCTGCCCAGCACATAGGCATGCAGTTCGGTCAGGCCTCCGGCCTGAGCGGGAACAACGATGGCACGCTCGACGGCTGCGTGGCTTTCGAGCGCGTGCTCCACTTCGCCGCACTCCACGCGGAAACCCCGGATCTTGACCTGATGATCGAGGCGGCCGAGATACTCGACTTCGCCGCCGGGCAGCCAACGGCCTCTGTCGCCTGTACGGTAGATCCGGCCGGTGTTTGCCGGACCCTTGATGAACCGCTCGGCGGTCAACTCCGGCCGGTTGACGTAGCCGCGCGCCACCTGCGGGCCGCCGATGCAAATCTCACCGGGCACTCCGACCGGAACGGGCCGCCCGTCGCTTCCCAGAATCAGGATGCGCGTGTTGGCTACGGGCCGTCCAATGGGTACGGTTTCGCCGCCTCTCCAGGGCGAGCAGGGGTGCCAGGTGACATCCACGGTCGCCTCGGTGGGGCCGTAGAGATTGTGCAACTCCACGCCATACGGGCCGTGCAGCAGGCGGTTGAAGCGTTCCACGTGTTGAACATCCAGGGCTTCTCCGCTCGCGAAGACGTAGCGCAGGCTGCGCAGGCGCTCCGGCGCTACACGCCCATCCTCCAGGGCCGCCAGGAACTCGGCCAGCATGGAGGGCACGAAGTGCATGACCGTCACGCCGAACCGTTCCACGGCGGCGGCCAGGGCGGCCGGATCCTTTTCCGCGCCCAGCGGCGCCAGAGCCACGGCCGCGCCGGTCCAGGACCACCAGAAGAGTTCCCACACCGACACGTCAAAGGTCACCGGCGTCTTTTGTAGGATCACGTCGCCTGGACCGATCGGGAGTGTCCGCTGCATCCACAAGATCCGGTTGAGCACGGAATGGTGCTCGATGGCCACGCCTTTGGGCCGGCCCGTGGAGCCGGAAGTGTAAATGACATACGCCAGGTCGTCCGGATTCACAGCCCGGCAAACGGGATCGGCGTCGCGCGCTTCCGGCACTACCACTCGATCCGGCGGGAAAAGCCCGGCGCACTGGGCCGAGGCAACCACCAGGGGATGACCCAAATCCGCGAGCATGTCGTTGCGCCGCGCGGCGGGATAGTCCGGATCGATCGGCGCATACGCCGCACCGGCGAGCAAGACTCCGTGAATCGCGGCGAGCATCTCCACCGACCGGCGCGCGCACACCGCCACCACCGAGCCCGGCTCGACACCCCGAGCAGCCAGCGCCGCCGCTACGGCTCCGGCGCGGCGCGCGAAAGCGCGGTAGGTCAGGGTTTCGCCATCGGTGAGGACCGCCGTAGCCTCGCCCCGCGCTGCGGCCTGGGCGAGGAAAGGCTGCGGCACGGTCTGGCGGACCGGCAGATCAATCGCCGTCGCGTTGAAGCCGTCGAGCACCAGACGGGCCTCGTCCTCGGACATCCACGGCAGGTCTTCGATTGGGGAATCAGGATTGGCCACCGCCGCTGCCGCCAGCACTTCGAAACGCCGCAGCATAGCGGCGATGGTGCCGGCTTCGAACAGGTCCGCGTCGTACATGACGCGCGCGCGTATCCCGCCGCCCGAGGCCTGGAAATAGAACTCCAGGTCGAACTTGGAGAACGGGAACGGAACATCGATGAAGGCGGCCTTCACACCCGGCAGCGCGGGAGGCCGCGGGTCTTCATCCTGCCACACGGCGAGCACGTCAAAGAGCGGGTTGCGGCTCGTGTCGCGCGGTGCTTGAACAGCGTCCACCACCGCTTCAAACGGGCAGTCCCCGTCGGCCAGGGCATCAAGGAGCGTGGAGCGGGTCTTTTCAAGCAGCGCGCGGAAAGTCGCCGCCGGGTCGATTTGCTGGCGCAGCGCCAGGGTATTCACGAAGAAACCGACCATTTCGGCGAGTTCCGCGCGGTCGCGTCCGGCCGACAGCGTTCCCAGGCAGATATCGTTCTGGCCGCTGTGGCGGTAGAGCAGCACCTGAACCAGCGCCAGCAGCGCCATGAATGGTGTGCCACCGGAAGCCGCGGCCAGGGCGGACAAGCGGCGCGCCGTTTCGGGCTCGAGAGTGAAATCGGCCCAACCGCCGCGGCCCCGCCGGACCGCCGGCCGGCTGTGATCCGTGGGAAGGAGCAGGGGGGCCGGCAGCGGATCGAGCCGCCGCCGCCAGCGCTCAAGCTTCTCCTTCGCGTCGGCCGACTCCAGCCAGGCGTGCTGCCACGCGGCGAAGTCCTCATAACCGCGATCGAGCGGTGCGAGCGGCAGCCCGGCATAAAGCGCCCCCAGGTCGCGCAACAGAACCGGCGCAGACCAGCCATCGCAGACCGAATGATGCAGAACCACGATCAGCCGCCAGCGCTCGGCGCCCAGCTTCAGCAGCACCGCGCGCGCCGGGGCATCGCGCTCCAGCACGAACGGCCGCGCCACTTCCTGAGACAGGCGCTCATCGGCGGCCGCCGCCGGATCGGGCGAGGACGAGAGATCCACTACCTCCAACCGCAGCGCGCCCGGCAGCGCAAGAATCTGCCGCGCCTCCGCCTGATCCGCAGCCGATGGCGCCAGGCGAAGGCGCAAGGCGTGCTGGCGTTCCTCCAGTGCGGCGAAAGCCCGGCTCAGCGCCGCTACATCCAGCGGGCCCTCAAGATCGAGCGCGACCGGAACGTTATACAGGCCGCTATCGGGGTGGAGGCGCTGCAAGACCCACAGCCGCGCCTGGCCGCTCGATAGCGGATAGGTCGGCCCCGGGGCCTTGGGCAACCGCTCGGTTGAGGCGCCCTGTCCGATGAGAGCGGCGATGCCGGCAACCGTGCGCCGGCTCAAAATGTCCTTGATCAGCGGGCGCGTCCCGGTGGCCCGTTCGATCAACCCGGCCAGCCGCATGGCGAGCAGGCTGTGCCCGCCGAGTTCAAAAAAGTCGCTCCCGGCATCGATCGTGCCGGTGGCCTTGTCCCCGAAAACTTCGGCGAACAAACGCGCCACCAGCGCTTCCGCCGCGGTGGCCGGCGCGCGGCCTGCCCCGGCTGCTGCCTTTCCGGCATCGGCAGCCGCCAATGCCGCGGCTGCGCGCAGATCCTTCTTTCCGTTTGCCGTCACGGGTAGTGAGGGAACCACCACGAAGCGCGCCGGGACCATAAAGGAGGGCAACTTGCGCGCGACCGCCTCACGCCATCGACCGTCATCCGCAGCATCGGCTGCCACGACGGCCACGAGCACATCGCGATCGACCACGACGGCCGCGTCCCGAATTTCCTCAAGAGCGCACAGCGCAGTCTCTATGGCGCCGGTCTCGATGCGCCGGCCTCGCAACTTGATCTGGCCATCGCGCCGCCCGCCGAACTCCAGCACCCCGTCCTCGCGCCAGCGGGCGATGTCGCCGGTTCGATAGATCCGCCTTCCGTCCTCCAGGGTCACGAACTTTTCGGCCGTCAGGCTCTCGCGTGCGGCGTATCCGAGCGCCACTCCGTCCCCGGCGGCGCACAACTCGCCCCACACGCCAATGGGGACCGGCTGGAAAGCCTCGTCGAGAATCAAGACCTGCGTGTTGGCGATAGGTTTTCCGATGGGAATCGGACCGCTGAGGTCCTCGAACGCGATTCTGTGCAGGGTAGTAAAGGTAGTGTTCTCTGTCGGACCGTAGGCGTTGAACAGTTCCAGCCGGGGGCACGCTTCCATCACCTTCCGGACGTGCGGGACGCTGAGCACTTCGCCTCCCGTGAACAGCCGCCGCAGCGAACCGAAGCACTCGGGCGCCTCGCCGGCGACACGGTTAAACAGGCTCGCGGTGAGCCACATCACGGTGACGCCCTCGGAAACGAGCGAAGCGGACAACTTCCGCGGGTCGAACACCACCTCGTCGTCCAACACCGCGATCCGGCCTCCGTTCAGCAGCGGAGACCAGATTTCCAGGGTGGCCGCATCGAAACCGAGAGGTGCGGCCTGCGCCAAGACGTCCCCCGGATCGAGCGACACCACGCCGGCGTTGAGCACCAGCCGCGCCACCGCGCGATGGGGCACTACGACGCCCTTCGGCTCTCCCGACGAACCGGAGGTGAACATCACGTAGACCGGATCGCCTCCGGAACGCTCCACCTCCGGGAGCGCATCCCCCGGGATCGCCAGAGTCCCGGCGTCCAGCATGTCCGCGCCGGTGTGCGCGAAACGCTCGCGGCCATGTGCATCGGCGACAATCAGCTTCGCCCCGGCCGCATCCATCAGGCGCGACGCCAGCTCCACGGGCATCGTGGCATCGAGCGGCAGGTAAACCCCGCCGGCTTTCACGATTGCAAGGGTGACCGCGATCGCGTTCACGCCCCGCTCCATCGCCATCGCCACCGTGGCGCCGGGGGTCACTCCGGCGTGCAGTAGGCCGCGTGCCAGGTCGTCCGAGAGGCGGTCGAGCTCGCGATAAGTGAGGCGATGGCTGCCATGGCTCACGGCTATCCGGTCGGCGTGCTGCCGGGCTGCGGCACGGAACAGGCGGGCGAGAGAGGCGTCCCGCGGGTAGGGCCGCGTTGTGGCGTTGAACTCCTCGGTAACCTTCCCCCGTTCTTCGGCCGGCAAAAGGGCCAGCCGCGAAACAGGCGCATCATCAGGCCGCGCGGCTGCGTCTTTTAGCGAGACTTGAATGTGGCGCGCCAGGCGCTCCATTCGCCCGCGCGAGTACAGGCCCTCATCGTATTCAATGGCCAGCTTCGCCTTGCCACGGCTCGTCCGGACCAACGTCAGCATCAGCGGAAACTTGCCCGCACCGAACTCGGAGGACCCATCGTCGAGCGCCAGCAGCGAATCGTCTTCAACAATGACCGCGGCATCGAACAGCGGCGCTTGATTCTCCTGGAATTTCGCAGCGTCGCGAACCAGCCAGCTCAGCGGGTACTCCTGGTGCGCCATCACCGCCAGGGTCTCGGCCTTCATGGCCGCGGCCAGATCGGAAAACTTGAGCGAGGCCGCCTGTTCCACGCGCACCGGCAGCGCGTTGGCAAAGCATCCCACCGCATTTTCAAAGGCTTCTTCCGGCCGGCATGCAAACGGCATAGCCACCGCGACGGCGTGGCCGGCACCCTTGTAGCGGCCGAGCACGGCAGCCACGGCGCTCGCCCACACCATCATGGGCGTCACGTGGAGACGCACGGAAAGCGTCTTCACCGCGGCGGCGGCATCCTCATCGACTTCCACCAGCAGGCGCCGCCCGCGACTCTTCGCCGCCGGGTCGGCCGGCAACGGCTCGAGCGCCGGGCGTTTCAGCCTTTCGCGCCAGAACTCCCGCAAGGCTTCGCCCCGCGGGCCAGCCAGGCTCGCGCGCCACATCGCCGCCAGAGCCGTGAAGCCGGCCTCCACCGGGGGCAAGTTGGCTTCGCGCCCGGCGAGAATTTCGGCAAACTCGCGCCGCAGAATACCGATCGAGCGGCCGTCAACCACGATATGGTCGAAGTTCGCAACCAGCACAGACCGGCCCTCGCGGTCGCGGCAAAGGTGGAAGCGAGCCAGCGGTCCGTGCTCCAGGTCAAATGGCTGAGCGATTTCGCGCCGTACCACGTCCCACAAGTCGCTCTCCAGATCCACTTCGAAAGCCGGCTCCGCTTCCGGCAGCAGCACCTGGACCACGCTGCCTTCGCGCTCCCGCAGGACAACGCGCAGGGCTTCGTGGCGCGCGATGAGCCGGCGCAGGGCTTCCCGTACGGCTTCGGGAGCGGGGTTCCCCTCCAGGTGGAAGAAGACCGGCATGGAGTACGTCGTTTCGCTGGGCGCGTCGCGGCGGTCAACCCACATGCCTTCCTGGATGGGTGTCGTGGGGTACTCCACGGCGTCGACCGTGTCCTTTGCCTGGCTAGCGGGAGCGTCCGGCTCCTCGCCGGAACCGAGCTCGCTCTCCACCGCCCGCGCCAGTTGCGCAACAGTGGGCTCGGCGAAGAACCGCGCCATCGGCACCCGCACTCCGAACGAGCGCCGGATGCGTGAGAGGACACTGGCAGCGAGCAGGCTGTTGCCCCCCAAGCGGAAGAAGTCGTCGTTCTTTGAAACCGGGCCGCATCCGAGCACCTCTTCCCAGATCTCCACTACATTCTTTTCGGTAGGCGTCAGGGGTTCCTGGTCCGGTTCCGGGCTTGCGGTCCGGGGCGGCGGCGCAGGCAGCGCCTTGCGGTCCACCTTGCCATTGGGAGTCATGGGGAAGGCGTCGAGAGGCACGATATCCTGCGGCACCATGTGCCGGGGCAGGCGCTCTTCGAGGTATGCGCGCAGAATGCCGGGCTCCGCTTCGCCGGTCACGTAGGCCGCAAGATACGGTCCTGCGTTGCCCTCGCGAACCACAGCCACGGCATCGCGGACGCCGGCGTGCGACCGCAGGCAGGCTTCAATCTCGCCCAACTCGATGCGGAAACCGTTGACCTTGACCTGGTGATCGATCCGCCCAAGAAACTCGAGTTCGCCGTCCGCCCGCCATCGTGCGAGGTCTCCGGTGCGGTAGAGTCTGCTTCCCGGAGGGCCGAAAGGATCGGCCACGAACTTCTCGGCAGTGAGCGCGGGCAGGTTATAGTAGCCGCGCGCCAAATGCGCGCCGCCCAGCCAGAGTTCGCCCGCCACCCCGATCCCCACCGGGTTCATCCGCTCGTCCAGCACATAGGCTCGCACCGCGGGATAGGGGCGCCCGATCGGCACCACGGCGCTTTCGACGGGCCGCTTGACAACCTTGGCCGTGGCCCAGATGGTCGCCTCGGTGGGGCCGTAAAGGTTGTACAGGTTGCCTGCGGCAAGCAGTTTTTCGGCCAGGTCGCCAGCCATCGCTTCGCCGCCGCACAGCAGGCGCAACCCGGAAGGCGGCAGCCAGCCGCTTTCGAGCAGCATGCGCCAGCTTGCCGGCGTCGCCTGCATGACGGTGGGCTTTGCCTCGGCGATCCGTGCCGCCAGCGCCTCCGCATCGCGGGCTTCGCCGTGCCCGGCCAGCACCACCGTTCCACCCACAAGCAGCGGACCGAAAAGTTCCAGGCCGGCGATGTCGAACGAAGGAGGCGTAACCGCCAAAAGCCGGTCGCCGGGCCGGATCAATCCGAGCTCCATCGAGCCGGCGAAGAACTGGGCCAGAGCTCCGTGCGGGATGGAAACGCCTTTAGGTTTTCCTGTCGACCCCGACGTGTAGATCACGTAGGCGAGGCTCGCAGGATCGGGTTTTCGCGCGAGATCTCCGGAGGGAAGCGCGGCCAGCTCGACCGGCTCCGGCGCGACGTCGAGCAGCACGCAATCCGCCGGCGGATCGAGGAGCCCATGCATTTCCCCGGCGGTTACGACCACTCGGGCGCCGCTATCGGCCAGCATGAACGCGAGGCGCTCCCGCGGATAGCCGGGATCGAGAGGGACGTAGGCGCCTCCTGCCTTGAGGATTCCGAGCAGCGCCGCCACCAGATCCACCGACCGCTCCAGGCACACCGCCACCAGCGACTCCGGTCCCACGCCGAGATTCTGAAGACACCGCGCCAGGCGGTTGGCGCGCGCGTTCAGCTCGCCATAGCTGAGTTGCTCGTTGCCGCAGACTACGGCGGGCGCTTCCGGTGTGCGCCGCGCCTGCGCTTCGAACCCTTCGACTACGGTAACCGGGGACTTGCAGGGCGGGGAGCCGGCATTGAAATCCACCACCACGCGCTGGCGTTCGCCAAGCGCCAGCACCGGCAGGCTCTCAAGCGGCGTTTCCGCGCAATCGGGCAAGGCATCGAGCAGCGCCAGGAACCGCGCGGCGTAAAGGTCTGCCGCCGCTTCGTCCAGATACGCGAGGTTATGGACGAAATCGATATCGATTGAAGGGTTCCGCGCGTAATCGCGCACAAAAATCGCGAGCGGATCGAGCATCTCCCGGTTCAGGACCGCTTCCGCGACGACGCGCGATCCGTCGGCCAGGGTGCCGTAATCGGCCGGCTCGAAGGAGAAGCTGATGTCGTAGACCTGCGTGCGGCCGGAGGCGGCGAGCCCGAGCTGCCTGTTCAACTCCGCCAGCGGGTATCGCTGATGCCGGTATGCACGGCGCAGATCCGCGCCGATCTGCCGCATCAAATCGCCGAAGCGGGTCTCGGGCGCGTAGCGGCAGCGGAGCGCGTTGGTCGTGGCAAACAGGCCCACGGTGCGCTTGTCCTGGGCGGTTCTCCGGTTCAGCGCGGGGACCCCGATACTGATGTCCCATTGCCCCTCAGTGCGAGCGAACAAGGCGTAGATCGCCGCAAGCAAAAGGGAGTTGGCGGTGGCGCCTTGCGCTTTGGCGAACTCGGTCAGCCGTGCATAGCTCTCCCGGCTGAGGGAAACCTGGCTGGCCCGGCTGCCATGTCTGCGTGAAGGCCGGCGGCTGAACAGGGGCGGAGATGGCGGCTGATGAATGCCCAGCCAATAAGCGGCGTCCTCGCGGCAGCGCTCCGATGAATAATAGCTCTGCTCCTGAGCCACATGGTCGAGCCAGTTGCCGCCTTCCGGCCGCTGCGGCGTCCCCCCGGAAAGCAGCGTGGAATACGCATCCAGAACCTGCCTGGTGATTAAAGAGATTCCCCAGCCATCGCACACCAGGTGCGAATAGACGTTGAGCCAGCACCATCGCCGCTCGCCGGCTTTCAACAGGTCGAAGCGGAACAGTCCCGGGCGCTCGATGTCGAACGGCTGGTTGAATCGCAGCTCGATTTGCCGGCGAACGGCCGCTTCCGGATCGGCTTCCGCGGTGCAGTCGATCACCTCCACCGGCACCGGCACCGAGGGAGCGACACTCTGCATCAATCCTGCATCGGTTGCCGTGAAGGAGAGCCGCAGCGCCTCGTGCCAGCCGGCCACCAGATTCAGCGCGGTCTTGAAGGCGTCCACATCCAGAGCTGTTTCGATCCAGATAGCGCCGCCGATGTTGTACGCGCTTGCCGCCCCGCTCCTTTCCTGATCGAGCCAGATGCCCGCCTGGTCAGGCAGCACCGGATAAGTACCACGATCTTCGCCGAGCATCAGAGCACGGCCTCCTCGATTCTCTGGCGCAAGCTGCGCGGGCGCATGTCCTGCCACGCGGCGTCGACAAACTGAAGGCACTCTTCCCTTGTGCCCTCTTTCACTACCGACCAGCCGCCCGGCACGGGCACGTCGCCGCGCCACAACGAATACTGTTCCTCGCCGTTGACCAGAACCAAGAATTTGAAATCGTCAGGAAGGCTTTCCCAGGCCATGCTTCGGGCTCCCGTTGGTTGCAGTTGCAAAGCGCTTGATCGACGGGCGGAGATTTCGACTGTAGGGTTTTTTTTGCCGTTAGGGATAAACGAATCGCTGGTTGAGGCCGATCAATTCACGAGCGCTTGCCACGGCGGACCATCAGGCAGCGGCGCACAAGAGCATCGAGAACTCAACGCATGGAACACCCAGTCGACAACAGAATGGCGGAGCGCTTACCGGCGCTCGCGGCGATACTGCTCAGCGCGTTGATGGTTGCCGCCTGCGGCAGGCAGGCACACTCGTCCGCGCAGCAGGCTCCGGCGCCCGTCACCGTCATCGTCGAGCGCGCCGAACGTCGCGACGTGCCACTGGTCTCGGAACTGGTGGGGCGCACCGAGGCGGAGGCCGACGTGGAGATTCGCGCCAACGTCGAGGGCCGCCTGGAGGAAGCTTTCTTTCAAGAAGGGAGCATGGTAAAGAAGGGCCAGAGGCTCTTCCGAATCGATTCCCGGCGCTACGAGGCCCGGTACAACTGGCCCGGGCTGCTCTCGAGAAAGCCGAAGCGGAACTGGAACTGGCGCGCGAGCAGCAGCGCCTGGTGAATGCGCAATCCGCACTCAGGCAAGCGGAAGCCAACCTGCTGAAGGCCGACCAGGACCTCGAACGGTTGAAGCCGCTTGCTGCCCGCCGTGCCGTTCCGGAACGGGATCTCGATCAGGCGGTTGCCGCTTATGCCTCGGCACAGGCTGCCGTCGAAGACGCACGCGCGACGGTGAAGACCACCATGGTCATCGACCGTGTAGGCCTGCGCCAGGCGGAAGCCAACGTCAGTTCCGCCAGGGCAGCGCTGGCGGCGGCGCAACTGGACCTGGAGGAAACCGACATCCGAGCGCCCATCAGTGGGCGCATCGGCCGTATCGAGGTGGGGTAGGCAACTACGTCGGCCCTGGCCGGGGGCGGCTGGCAACCATCTCGCAGATCGACCCAATCCACCTGGTGTTTAACATCCCCGAGCAGCTCTATCTGCGGATCCTCACCGTGGCGCCGACCAGGCCGGCATCAACAACATCGAGCTGGTGCTCGCCGATGGCGGCGTCTACCCCTACCGGGGCCGGTTCGCCTTCCTGGATAGGGCGGTCGCCAGCCGAACTGGCACGCTGGAGGCGGTACGGGCGCAGGCAAAACTCAACTACCAGCGAACAGTCATCCAGGCTTTCCGCGAAGTAGCAGATGCCCTGGCCGCGCGCCGCAATCTCACCGAACTCAGACAGGAGCAGGAGGGCCTGGTGGAGAGTCTCCGCCAGGCGGTGGAACTTGCCGAGCTGCGCTATCGGGGCGGCGTCGCGAGCTATCTCGAGTACCTCGATTCCGAGCGCGCATCATTCGATGCCCAACTCCGGCTCGTGCAGGCACGCCTGGAGGAGCTGAACAGCGTCATTGCGCTGTACCTGGCCCTTGGGGGCGGCTGGCAGTAATTGGTCTTCGCGCGGCGCTACGTATCTCGAGCGGCCGGACTCTCCTCCAGCGGAACGGTCTCGCGCTCGATGATCCGAAGTGGCTTCGTTCCCACGGCAGCAGCAACCGCCACCCGATAACCGTCTCCTCGCCGCAGAGCGAAGCGCCAGCGGTCAGGGCGGTCGGGGCAGCCCTCGTGGAAGAGAATCCTGGGCTCCTCAGCGTCTTCCAGCAGGAAGGAAAAGCTATCCAGCGGGATGGACAGGCCCATCCCCCGGGCTTTAATATACGCTTCTTTGAGGGTCCAGAAATCGAAGAACGCCTCCGGCTTCTTTCTGAGCTGTGCGATCTCGATGGGGCTGAAGTAGCGTTCCGCGATCTCGGCGAGATCGCGCTCGGGGGCAGTGGACTCAACGTCCACGCCGATATCCATTTCCCAGGCCACCGCCACCACTGCCCGGCCTTCCGTGTGTGAAAGATTGAATTGCAAACTCCTCCATGCCGCCGGTTCCCGAATCGACGGCCGGCCATAAGGGTTCAGCTCGAATTGCCATTCGCGAGGCGGCACGGAAGCGTACTGGGACAAGGCGTGGCGCACCAAAGCGTGGCTAACGAGATACCGCTTTCTGTCCCGCTCCGACACGAATCGCCGTTGCCGCTCTCGTTCCTCAGCAGAGAGCGTGGCGAACTGCCGCTCCAGGAGTTCCGGGTCATGGATGCGGTCCGGGAACGCCCACCATAGATGCGTTTCGCCTTCAGCCGGGAGGATCACGGAGGATCACAAAATCAGATTGTAACCGGTGAGCGGCGCCGCAGCGGGTTCGTCTGTCCGGCATCGTTCAGCCGCTGCTGATCACGCCGCATAGATCAACCGGGCCTCGGCCAGCACGCCGGGCCGGATGATGGGCTTCAATGCCGGTTTGACGGCGATGTCGACACGGTGCCCCAGCAGAGTGCTGAGTTCGCGTATCAGCGCCGCGACACCCAGCAAACCAGGACGGGCTTCGGGCAGGAAGTCAACGAGGAAATCGATGTCGCTGTCGGGACGCATCTCACCACGCGCGGCCGATCCGAACACAGACAACTCCTTGACCTGGTAGCGGCGGCAGATGGCCGCAATCTCAGCCTCGGGTAGCTCGATGCCAGCGGCAGTCGACATAAAGCGACTCTCCTGCTGACCCATTATCCATCATTGGACAAGAGAAGTAAGTGAGATTTGGTTGGCCTTCGGCGTACGTCCTGAATCTGAGTGGTGCGCCCGGCGCGATTCGAACACGCGACCTTCTGGTTCGTAGCCAGACGCTCTATCCAACTGAGCTACGGGCGCAACTTGCAGAATTGGTAAGACCCAGAACCCACTCTAGCGGGTTGGGCGAAAGGGTGTCAAGTCGCATGGACCGCGGCGCGCGCGGGCGCACGCCTGATGCGGCCTTCACGGTCTAGTTTGAGCCGGTCACCCCGCCACACGACGGTCGAGCCGAACAGGCCGGCTGCCCAAACGGCCACGCCTGCGAGGTCGCGCACCGGCATGAGGTAGAAGTCCGGAATCACGCGCCGGTCTTCGAGCACCAGCGTACCGACGGCGATCCCGGCGGCCATGCGAACCGCAAGCAGCGGCAGCGCCGCCCACCAGGCGCCCGCGGCGGCCAGCAATACGGCCCATAGCGTCGCGTTCGCCAGCGGCATGCCGGCGTAGCCGCCCCCGCGCGAAACGCGTATCGTCCGCGCCCAACGCAACTGGTGACGCCAGACGTCGCCCCAGGTGCGGCCGGGCAACGAGGTCTCCACCACGCAGCGCGACAGCATCACGCGTTTCCCCAGTTCGCTGATGCGCCGCCCAAGCTGGTAATCGTCGGCGATGTAATCGGAAAGCGCGCCGTACCCTCCGATCGCTTTCAGATCCGCGGCGCGAAACGCCATCGTGGAGCCCAGGGCGAATTCCGAAATTCCTGCCAGCGGCGCCACCAGCACCCCGGGCGCGAAGTCCGTCGCGATGCCGATCGCTTCCAGGCGTCCCGGCAAGCCGCTGGCGCAGGCGCGGTAGAGACACGTGACTACGCCGCAACAGGGATCCTCAAGGCGGGAAACCACCCTCCGGAGATAGTCCTCGGGCACCCGGATGTCGCTGTCGTTGACAACCAGAATCGGATAAGCGGCGGCGGCCGCCAGCTCTTCCAGCACTCCCACTTTGGGATTCGCGGCGTCGGTGGGCGCCACGATGAGGCGGATGGGTATGTGGGGGTACTCCGCAGCCAGGCGCTCGATCTCCGGAATCGCGGGATCGTCGGGGTGGCTCACTCCGAACAGGATTTCGAAACGCGGGTAGTCCTGCTCGGCGTGCGAGCGGATGAACTCATAGAAGTCGGGATCGAGGCCGCGCACCGGTTTGAGAATCGAGACTCCAGGAAAATACGAAGGCTCCGGATCGCGCACCCGAAGGCGCCACAGCGCTGCGGCCAGCGCCAGCAATTGAAAAACGAACGCGGCCGCGCCGAGGATGAGCAGCAGATAGATCACAAGGCCAGGAGAGCGACTCCGCCCGCAACCAGTCCCGCACCGGCCCACCGCCGCCAGCTGATCCGCTCCTGGAGGGCGTACTTGGCGACGACAGTCTCGACAACGAAGCTTGCAGCCGTCGCCGGGACCGCAAAACTAAGATCGGCGACCGATAACAAGGTAAGAAACGCGAAAAATGACACGGCCATCATTGCAACCGCAAGAATAATATACCAGTTCCCCGCAATGCGCGCGGCCACGCGGCCAAGAGCGCCAGGGCGGAAGTCGTGAATTTCGCCATGGCGTTTCATCGCCTTCGTCTGGAGCACGTCGGCAATCGTGGTGGCGCCCACGATGATCATCACAAGGAGCCAGTTCACACGCATACCTCCGTCTTCTCCTCGGAGCGAGTGGAGGCCGGCTTGGGCGGCCGCGGTGAGGTGGTGCGGACCGCGGTGGACCCCACCAGCGCAATCCCGGCCACGATCAGCAGCGTGCCGGCCCAGCGGGCCAGGCTGATGTGCTCGCCCAGAAACAGGCGGCCGAGCACCGCGTTCAGAACGTAGCCGATGGCGGTCACGGGCAGCACATAGCTGAGGTCAGCCCAGCTCAACAGAGCCAGACGTGTGAACATCCATACGATCAGCAAACCGATGCCGACGGCAACCCACGGATGAAAGATGACGCGGACGTATTCCAGGACGGAGTTGCCCAACACCGTCCCGCTCCGCTTCAACCCCCAGCTAATGACGAAGTTTCCGAGGACATTGGCGAGGACAACAATTAACGTGAAGATTCTCGTTTTCAGATGAAGACGGTCGCTCACTCGATCACTCGTTCCGCTCCCCCGGCGTACGCGCCGCTCACCCCTTTGTGTTCGGCTACGAACTTCTTCCGCTTGGAGCGCAAGGCCAGATACTCCCGGGCTTCCTTGTAAAGCCGCCTGCGTTCAGCGCCATCCCAGAGCGCCCTGCGCACCACGCGCCAGATTACCCGCGGGCGGAAGTAATACTCTCCGTAAAACTTTTCGACCCATTCGACCAGTTCCGCCCGGTCCAGTCCCGGGTAGACCACGTTGGGCAACTGATGGCCGCTTTCGTCGGTCATGGAATCCACGGTGATCAGGCCGTTCCGCGACGCGTAATCGTAGAATTCCGTTCCGGGGTAAGGATGAGCGATCGAAACCTGAATCGTTTCGGTGTCGAGCCGCTTGGCGAACTCGATGGTCTGGCGAAGGGTTTCGCGGGTCTCGCCGGGCAAGCCAACGATGTAGTCGCCGTGCACCAGCAACCCAAGCTTCTTGCAGTTCGCCGTGAACCGCTGCGCCATCTCCACGGTGGCGCCTTTCTTGATGTTTCTCAGAATCTGCGGAGCGCCGGACTCGTAGCCCACGATCAGCAGGCGGCAGCCCGCTTCCTTCATCGCCTTCAGCGTTTCGTAGTCGGTCGTGACGCGCGATGTGCATGACCAGGTGAACTTCAACGGCTTAAGCTTCTTGCACAGCTCGATCGTGCGGGCTTTCTGGTAGTTGAACGTGTCGTCGTCGAAGAAGATCTCCTTCAGATTCGGAAAGGTCTCCAGAGCAAACCGCACCTCGGCGGCGACGTCGTCGGCGGAGCGCACGCGCCAGCGGTGACCCGAATGGGTCTGCGGCCACAAGCAGAAGGTGCACAACGCGGGACAGCCGCGCGACGTGTAGAAGGCAATGAACGGGTGGAGGAGAAACGGGACGTTGTAGCGCGTTATATCGAGGTCTCGCTTATAGACGCGCGTCACCCACGGCAGCTCGTCCAGGTTCTCGATCGCAGGGCCATCCGGGTTGTGGCGGAAGCCGCCGTTGTCTCTGTAGCTCACCCCGGGAAGTTCGGCAAGCGAGGCGCCCCGCGCGTAATTCACGATCTGGTAATCGAACTCCCGGCGCACCACGAAGTCGATTGCGCTGGAAGCGCGCAGCGCCCCCTCTGGGTTCACGGTAACCGGAGGGCCGACGAACGCCACCTTGAGCTTCGGGTTGGCGTCCTTCATCATTTCGGCGATCTTGACGTCCACGTGGAAGCCGGGCGTGGAGGTGAACAGCACGAGCAGCTCGTAATCGGCGGCCATTGCGACCGTCTGCTCGATGGAGATCTTGTGGGGAGGGGCGTCCACCACCTTGCTGTCCGGCAGCATGCCCGCCGGGTAGCAGAGCCACACGGGATACCAGTAGGACTCGATCTCACGCGTGGCGGGCCAGCGTGAACTCGCGCCTCCGTCAAATCCCTCAAAAGAAGGAGGGTTCAGGAACAACGTCCTCATCGGCACTCCTTCGAGCTTACCGGTTCTCTGCCTTTCATGTACATGAAAATGAACGGGAATGCCTTCAGCCCTACCTGGGCGGTGCAAATTCAGCGCTGAGCGCTGCCGGCCGCTTGGGCGATCTGAGGGCTGCTGGTGCCCGCGACGGCTTCAATTGCGGCGTCGGATTCGCCAAGCTTGTAATTATCGAACCAGATCGTGAGCTGCGCCTTGCCCACAAGCCGGGTTTCGACATCACTGATCAGGCGCCTGGGAACCGCAATCCCATCACAGATGTAATAATCTCGAACAAAATAAACGCTTTTCAGGAAGACTGAGGGGTTTTTTACCAATTCACCCCATTCGCGAAGCGGCAAGGCCGTCTGCTGATCGATCCACAACTCGCCCTTAAACAGCCCCAGGCGTTTCTGCCGCGGGGTTAGCTGAATGACATAGGCCGGCCGCCCGGCATAATCGGCGACTCCTTTGTATTTGAACTTGTAATTGGCCGGCGTGATCGCGATGGAGCTGGAATAGTCGCTCCGTGCCTGCTGTTCGGCTTGCAGGAAGCGGGCGATCACTTCCTTCTTCACCATACTGTCGCCTTCGTACCGCTGCCAGCTCGGCGGATAAAAGATCTGTCCGAGCTTCGTGATGAATTTCAAAGCACGCAGCCTGCCATGCTTTCTGAGCCGCGGGAGTTTGGCGTCGATATCGACTTCGATGGAAGCCGAGAACTTGTTCCTGTTCTGAACTTCAAGGGCAGAGAGATAACGCCCCACGAGCTCGTCGGCATCCGGTGGGGAGGACGCGGGCGGCGAGTTGGGATCCGCCCACAGCAAGAGGGGAAAGGCGGTAACCACTGCGACTTTCAACAACTTTTTCACTTGAGCTTGAGCCTTCTCTTTTGTTCACTCTATCACAGGAAGGGATGTGATAAACAACGCCGGGGTTCCCGGAAATTCCCCGGCGCGGCGTTCATCCAACTGATAACATAATGGCATGTTTACGGTACCTACCGGAGCCCGGCGGGAAGAGAAGCTGTTGGTAACCAACGAAGTCGCCGTCAATTTTTTGGGGATGGAGAGCGCCCGAGTGCTGTCCACCCCCCACTTGATCGGGTATCTGGAGATGACGGCCCGGAACCTGATTAAGGAGCACCTGCCGGAGGGCTGGGATTCGGTGGGAACCCACGTTGACCTCCGGCATCTCGCCGCAACGCCGGTGGGGATGGCGGTGCGCCTCGCCGCCGAAATCCTCTCCTCCGGCGAGAACCGGGTGGTGTGCCGGGTGGAGGCCTGGGACGAGCAGGAAAAGGTGGCCGAGGGTATCCATGAGCGGTTTGTGATCGAAGTCGCCCGGTTCGCCGCGCGGGTTCAGGCGAAGGCGGCCGCCGGCTCCGCCCGGAGTAGCGCCTCCGATTCGGTTGTTGTAGAATGAGTTGATGTCACCTTCGGAATGCGCGCTCTGAGAGTGCGCCCGCACGTGTGAGGCGGTCCGGCAAAGCATTTACCAAACAGGAAGGTTCCAATGTTTGCAGTCATACAGACAGGCGGGAAACAGTATCGCGTCTCCCCCGGCGATGAGATCGACGTGGAAAAGTTGCCGTGGGAGGCCGGAGTCGAACTCGAGTTGAACAGCGTACTGGCTGTTTCCCGGGAACCCGGCGAGTTGTTGACCGGCCCCGAGCTGGAGGGAGCAAAAGTTCTAGCGACCATCGTCAGGCACGGCCGCGGCGAGAAGATCCGGGTCTTTAAGTTCAAGCGCAAGAAGCAGTATAAGCGCACGATCGGCCACCGGCAGGACTACACCCGGCTGAAGGTGACCGGCATTGTCGTTTAGGAGCACGTCATGGCGCACAAGAAAGGTTTAGGCAGTTCGCGCAACGGACGCGATTCCAACGCGCAGCGGCTCGGAGTGAAGGCATTCAACGGCCAGATGGTTTCCGGCGGTTCCATTCTGGTCCGGCAGCGCGGCACGCCGTTCAAACCCGGCGAAAACGTGGGCCGGGGCAAGGACGACACGCTGTTCGCGAAAGTATCCGGCATCGTGGAATTCCGGGACCGCGGCCGGCTGGGCAAGTTCGTTTCCGTCAGAGTGGCATCCTGAGAGGCCGCCCTTTGAAAGGGCGGCTCCGCCGCGCATCCAGCGAGTACTCCCCAATAAGAGCCGATGTTTATCGACGAAGCCGTCATCTACGTCAAGGCCGGTGACGGCGGCAACGGATGTGTTGCGTTCCGGCGTGAGAAATACGTGCCGCGCGGCGGTCCGAGCGGCGGGGACGGCGGGCGCGGCGGTGACGTTGTGCTGGTCTCCAGCGAGCACTACAACACTCTCCTGCATTTCCGTTTCAATCCCGAGTACAGGGCCGAGCGCGGGCGGCACGGCGAGGGCAGCAACCGGACGGGGCGCCACGGGGAGTCAATCGAGGTTCCCGTCCCGGTAGGCACCGTTGTTTTCGACGCCGATACGGGCGAGCAACTCCACGATTTCGTCACTGCGGGAGACCGGTTCGTGGCGGCGCGCGGCGGGCGCGGGGGACGCGGCAACGCGCGGTTCGCCACTCCGACCCATCAGGCGCCTACCGAGTTTGAGCCCGGCCGTCCGGGCGAGGAACGCCGGCTCCGCCTGGAACTGAAGCTGCTTGCCGATGCCGGGCTGGTCGGTTTCCCCAACGCCGGAAAGTCCACCCTGATCTCCCGGATTTCCGCGGCGCGGCCGAAGATCGCCGATTACCCGTTCACCACACTCGAACCGCATCTCGGGGTGGTCTCACTGGAAGATCAGCGAACCTATGTGGTAGCGGACATTCCGGGCCTGATCGAGGGCGCGCACGAAGGCCACGGACTCGGCGTGCGCTTCCTCCGGCACATCGAGCGGACGCGCCTGCTGGTGCACCTGGTGGACATCTCCGAGGCCACCGGCCGCGATCCGGTTCGCGATTTCGAAGTGGTCACGGCCGAGCTGGCAAGCTTCAGCGAGGAGCTGGCCAAGAAGCCTGCGATCGTGGTTGCCACGAAGCTCGATGCGGCGCAGGATCCCGAACGGCTGGAATCGCTGCGGCGGATGGCGGCCGAAAAAGAACTTCCCTTTTATGCCATCTCCAGCGTCACCGGTCAAGGGATTGAAGAACTGAAATACGCGATAGGGGAGAGGGTCTGTAAGTAGATTCCGGCCGAACTACATAGTCAGGCGCCGCCGGTCCGAATGTTACCGCGGCACGAGGATCGCCGGAGAAAACACCGGCCGCCGGGCGAAATAGCCTTCCCGGTGGAGCCTGCGATACATGTTACCGGCGATTTCCGCCGCCGTCGGCCCGCTTACTCCATACCCGCCGGTCAGCAGGACGACAACCACGATCTTGTTTTCGCCGAAATCGCTGTACGAACCGAACCAGCCCAGATGAGTCGTCCCGCCCGTGCAGGTGCCCGTCTTACCGCAGATGGGGGCCTCAGGACTATAAAAGGCGCGCCGCGCAGTTCCGAATTCCACAGCGCCCATCAGGCCGGGCTTGATGTGAGGAATATACTCGGCAATATCAAGGCGCCGCTTGATGCGCGGCACGAACTTGTCGATTTCTTCCTGAGTCTGGGGGTACTGCAGGTAATAAAGTGTTCCACCGTTGCAAATCGCCGACAGCAGCGCAGCCAGTTGCAGCGGTGTGAGCGTAATGCCCTCTCCGAAGCTGGCCATCATGCCCATGCCGCCGTTCTTCGGCGGGGCGTCGGCGAAATAACCCGGCTCCTCGCCCTCGATATTCAAACCCGCCTTTTCGCCCAAACCAAACAGCCTGGCGTAATAGGCGAACCGTTCGTAGCCGAGCTTCACGCCGAGATTGGCGAAGTACGGATTATTGGAGACCGCCAGGGCATGCGTGAGGTTCATGCGCGTGCCCGACGTCAGGCGCACGGGCGTCTTGCTGTCGATCAAGCCTTCGGCGAGCGCCGCCAGCGCTACCGGAATTTTCACCGTCGAACACGGCTGGAAACCGCTCTTGAGAGCAACCCGCTGGTTCACCATCGTGAGGACACGCCCGGTAGACGGGTCGACTGCGACAATCGAGCCGTTGTAGGGACCGAGCGCCTCGACGGCCGCGGCGCGGACAACGGGGTCGTCTCCCGCCGTGCGGTCACCCGATGTGGAGTCGGCGAAGGTGGGCGTCGTCCACGGGCTGCGGCGCGCCCGCGTCCGCCTGGCCTGGCTGCGTGTCAGCGTGGCCGGGGTTGTCTTTTTCGATACGGCTGTCTTCTTTTTCGCGGTCTGAACGGCGGTCTTCTTCGCCGTCGTTGTTTTCTTAGTGGTTGTGGTTTTTTTCTGTGCGGGAGCCGCGAAAACTACGCCGGCGAAGACCAGCAGTACAACTGCCAGATACAGAGGTCCGCTTTTCCGTCTGTGCATGAGAGCAGCGATTTCTTACACAACACGAGATAGGCCCGCTCTTCAGGCCGTCAGTGACCACACTTTCCCTGCGATCACTTCAATTCTCGACGAACAAAACATTCAAGTCAAGCCGCGTGCGATGCGCAAGCCGGGCCGGATTATGCAAATAAGCGGCGCAAACGCAATTGGATAAGTGGTCCGCAACACGAAAAAAAGTGCTTGCGCGCCGCCATACCGGCGGTATATGACTAGGATGCTATGAAAAATACGGTCGGCATCGGGATGATCGGGTACAAGTTCATGGGCAAGGCCCATACGAACGCCTACCGGCAAGCCGGATATTTTTTCGATCCGCCGGTCAAGGCGCGGCTTCGGGTAGTCTGCGGGCGCGACATCGCAAAGGTTTCGAGATTCGCCGAGCGCTGGGGTTGGGAGAAAGCGGTTGGGGACTGGCGGCAGGTGATCGACGATCCCGAGGTCCAGATCGTGGACATTTGCTCGCCCAACAACACCCATTGCGAAATCGCGCTGGCGGCGCTCGAGGCAGGAAAGATCGTTGCCTGCGAGAAACCGCTGGCGATGAATAAGGATGAGGCGGCACGGATGGTGGCAGCGGCGCGGAAGAGCGGGCGCATCAATACCGTCTGGTTCAACTACCGCCGGGTGCCGGCGATCGCGTTCGCCCGGCAACTGGTTGAGGAAGGGCGGATCGGGAAACTCTACCATTTCCGGGCGACGTACCTCCAGGACTGGACGATGGACCCCTCGGTCCCGCTGGTCTGGCGCATGGATAAGGACGTGGCCGGCTCGGGAGTGACCGGCGACCTTCATTCGCACATTGTGGACATTTCCAACTACCTGGCTGGGGAGATCGAGTCGGTGGCCGGGACGAGCCGGATTTTCGTCGCCGAGCGCGAGCGGCCCGAAGGCGGCCGCGCCCCGGTGGAGATCGAAGACGCCTCGATATTTGTGGCCAAGTACGCCAACGGCGCAATCGGTCATTTTGAAGCGACCCGGTTCGCCAACGGCCGCAAGAACGGCAACACGTTTGAACTGAACGGGGATCGCGGCAGCATTTATTTCAATCTCGAGGACATGAGCCGCCTCTGGTACTTCGATTCGAGGGATCCCAAGCATGTTCAGGGCTGGCGGCAGATTTCGGTGTGGGAGGAGTGCCATCCCTACATGAAGAACTGGTGGGTGCCGGGGTGCGCCATCGGCTACGAGCACACGTTTGCGAACCAGGCGGCGGATCTGCTCACCGCGGTGGCCGAAGGCAAGCCTATGAAACCCGACTTCGACGACGGCCTGAAGTGCCAGTTAGTGCTCGACGCCGTGCTCGAAGCCTGCGCGTCGGAGCGCTGGGTCAAGGTGCAGCGCGCCGGAGAAGGCGCAGCGGTGCAGTAGTACACGTTCATTAAAAAGAGGAGGCGATCATGAAAATCTCGTTGGGAAGCTGGGCGTTTGCGTTCGGCCCTTACGCGAACGATCCAATACCGTTTGACCGCTCCGTGAAGAGACTCGCCGAGGCGGGCTACGACGGCGTGGAGATCTGCGGTTTTCCGCCGCACGTGACCCTGGACCGCTACCCGCCCGGCACGCGTCACGAAATTGTGAACCTGCTCCGCGACAACGGGCTGGAGGTTTCGGGCTACGCGGCGGATTTCTGCGGGATCAACCCCACCGTCGAGGGCAATGCCGGCAAATACCTGGATCTTTTCCGGAGAAACGTTGAGATGTGCGTGGACATCGGCAGCCCGTCCATCCGCGTGGACACGGTCGCAGCGCCCGGGTCGATTCCGGAGGCGGAATACCAGGCAGCCTTCGCGCGCACAGCCGAGGTGTGGCGCCAGGCCGCTGGGATCGCCGAAGAGGCCGGTATCCGGCTGGTGTGGGAATTCGAGCCCGGCTTTGCGTTCAACAAACCTTCGGAAGTCGTGGCTATGCACGACACGGTGGGCCACCCGAACTTCAAGGTGATGTTCGACACCTGCCATGCCTACATGTGTGGGGTGGTGGGAGCGCGGCAGCACGGAACAAAGGAAACGCTGCCCGGCGGCGTGGCGGAGTTCCTCAAGTTGCTCGAAGGCCGGATCGGCCACATTCACCTGATCGATTCCGACGGAACGCTGCACGACGATGACACCAGCACGCACCGGCCGTTCGGAGAGGGCTTCATCGATTTCAAGGCGCTCGCTCCGCAGTTGCTGGCGGTTCCGGGAATCAAGTGGTGGTGCATCGACCTGTGCTTCTGGCCGGGAGCCTGGGAGATGGTGGAGTCCAGCCGCGCCTTTGTTGCCGGCCTGCTCGCGGAGGGCGCCGCCGCCTGACCCGCCTTATCTTGCTGGACGGAAACGTCTTGCTTAAAATAAGGAAGGAGTACTTAGGCGACGAAGATGTCTGGTAGTGCGGCGCTGACTCATCGCCAGCGTGACGTTCTCTATGCCATCGTAGAGACCTATATCGCTACCGGTGAGCCGGTTGCATCCCGAACCATTTCAAAACGCCGAAAGGACTCGCTCAGTCCAGCGTCGATCCGCAATGTCATGGCGGATCTATCCGACGAAGGGTATCTCGCTCAGCCACACACGTCGGCGGGGCGGATCCCCACCGAAAAGGCGATCCGGGCCTACGTGCAATCGCTCATGAGCAGCCTGAGGCCCGTGGTCGAGGCGGAAAGATTGCGGGCTGACCTGGGAGGGGCGGATTCGCTGACGGCCTGCGTCGAGCGCTCTTCCCGCGTCCTGACCCGGCTCACCCACAACGTCGGGATCGCCGCCGCTATTCCGACTGCCACCCAGACGCTTGAGCAGATCGAACTGATCAAGCTGGCCGACAAGCGCGTACTGATGGTCGTCGTCACCCGCGACCGCATTGTCCGCGACCGCGTGGTCACGCTGCCCGACGATATCTCCCAGGACGACCTGAACTCCATCCGCAATTACCTGAACGCGAATTTCAGCGGCTGGCCGCTGTTGCAGGCGCGGCAGGAAATCCGGCGCCGGCTGGAGCAGGAGAGCGCCGCATACGATGCGATTCTCGCGCAGTTGGGCGTTCTCTACAGCAAAGGGCTGCTCGACATCGCAGGGACGCCGGAGATCCATATGGAGGGAGCTTCGAACCTGGTCGGGCTGGATCTCCACCTCACGCGCGAGAAAATGCGCGAGCTTTTCCGCACGCTCGAGGAGAAGAAGCGGATTTTGATGCTGCTGGACCGCTTCCTCGAACAGCCGCGGGGAGAGATCGCCGTCCAGGTAGGCCTTGGCGAAGCCCATCCGGCGATGAGCACGTTGTCGCTCATCGGGCTGAGAGTGGGCCTGCCCGGCGGGCTTGCTGCCAAGATCGCCGTACTCGGGCCCATTCGGATGAACTACGAGCGGGTGATGTGCGCCGTCTGGCAGGTCGGCCAGACGTTCGAACAGATTGCGGGCGCCACCTCAGCGGGCTAGCGCCGCCAGACCCTCGGTAAGCTCGATGTAGGAACCCCACGGGTCGGTGAAGTACGCGATCGCGACCTTCAGTTCCGGCACTACGCGGTAGGGGATATCGAACTTCACGCCCTGTGCCTGGAGCTTTTTCGTGAACGCCTCCAGGTTCTTCACTTCAAATCCGATGTGGTCGAGCGACCGCCCCTTGGTCCCAACCGTGGGCGACTCCGCGGCGGTGAACGTCAGGTTCGCGCCGGGCACGTCGGCCGCCTCGAAGCCGGCGCGCGTACCGGGGATGGCGCCGAACATCTTGGCGTACCAAGCCTGCATTTCCTTCGGCGCGGAGTTGAAGAAGTGAACGTGATGGTGAGCAACGGCGGTCGGGAGGGCAGTGTCTTCCATAAGCTCGACGCGCACTTTGTCGGGGCCTTGAAGGAACGCGGGCTGCTCGCTCTCGATCGTGATGTTGTTCGCCCGCGCTTTGGCCAGCACGTCTTTGAGATTCCGCACTTTGAAGCCGAGGTGCCCGACCACGGATCCTTCCGTTCCTCCTTCCGGCTCGCCGCGTTCCCAGAGGATCACGACGCCGGGTAGAACAGCCATGTCCATGTGCCCGAGCTTGGAATGCGATCCGCCGAGGACGTCAACCCAAAGCCTCTTCTGGGCTTCAACATCGCGAACACTCAGATGCAGGTGCCCCATGGAGACTCCCGCGCTGTTGGGAGCGGATAGCTGGGCAAAGCAGAAGGTGAATGGCAGGAATAAAAACAGAATTCTTCTCACCTCGACAGACTACCACGACATGCAGGGCAGCGGCATGCTGTCCGGTTATGCGCCCGGCGAGTGCCGGTCGAACTCGCTGCAGGGCAGAAACGGACCGTCGATACAGGTGAGCGCACCGGAAGGGCTGGAGCACTTCCCGCAGATGCCGACTCCGCAACTTGTCATGTACTCGATGGATCCGAGGATGGACTCCTCGGGCGCGAGGCCCCGTTGCAGCTCGAAGCAACGGCGGACCATCGGCTCCGGCCCGCAATTGATGAACACCAGGTTGTTTTTCTCGCCGGGAGTCAACAGCGCCAGCGCTTCGCCGAGCAGGTCCGGAGCATAGCCGCGGCGGCCCACCGTGCCGTCGTCGGTGGCCGTAAACACAGTCCCGAGCTCGCGGAACCGCTCCACTTCGAAGAGCTGCTCGCCGGTCTTTGCGCCGAGCAGAAAGATCTGGCGGTTGTTGGCCTTGAGCCGGTGGGCGATCTCAAGCAGCGACGCAATCCCGGTGCCGCCGCCGGTGTGGATTACGGTGCGGCCGGAAAAGGCGGGCACGCCCTGGCCGTAAGGGCCGCGCAGCAGAATTTCGGCGCCGGGCTGGATACGCTCCAGATACGCGGTGAATTCTCCCACGGTGCGGATGACGATGCTTTTCTCCGAGCACGAAAAGACGGCAAACGGTTTCTCGCCCACTCCCGGCACGCACAGGAAGAGGAACTTGCCGGCCATATCGCCGTCGCTCCACGGCCCAGGAAGGTTTTCGAGGACAAGCTTGAACAACGAGGGGCCCAGTTGCACGTTCGCTGCGACGCGCGTCCTGAAGTAATCCATGGAAAGACGGGTTTCGCACGAACGCCGGCATCCGGTATCGGTCCCCGCGCACAGGTCGGCCTCCAGTTGCGCGAGGTATTCCCTCATCTCGAGGCTGTCGAGACCGGTGAGCGCGCTGCCAATGCCGAACAGGTCCGCTCCCGCCGCGGCGTACTGCTTCACGTGCTCGGCGGAGGCAATACCCCCCATTCCGATGATCACGGGCCCGCTGCCGACCGCCCGGCGCGCCTGCTCCACGGCGCGCAGGCCCATCGGGCGAATGCCGTCTCCGGAAAGCCCGCCCAGCCTGTTGGAAAGGATCGGGCTGGTCCCCACCGCAGCCAGTGCGGGGCCGACGGTGTTGATGAGCGTCAGCCCGGCTGCGCCGGCGGTGACGACGGCTTCCGCCGCTGCGGCAAGGTTCGGCAGTGTCGAAGAGAGCTTCACAAACACCGGCACGTGGGCAGCCTTGACCACTGCCTCGGTAATCTTGAGCATGAGTTCGGTATCCTGCCCGATTTCCGCTCCGTAGCCCTTGGCGTGCGGGCAAGACATGTTCAATTCGAACCCGTCGGCGATGGGCTTGAGCGTCAGCGCCGCCTCGACAAAACTCTCGACGTCCGTTCCGATGATGGATACAAGAAGGAACTTGTCTTCCGGAATGGTGATGCCGTCGAACTCGGCCAGGTAGGCCGCGGCTCCCGGATTGGCCAGCCCCACCGCGTTGATGTAGCAGCCCGGCGCGTAGCGCGCGTAGATCGGCTCGCGGTAGCCTCTGCGCGGCTGAGCGCCTATGCTCTTGGTCGTGATAACGCCGATCTGCGGCGCCTCCCGAAAACACTTTCCGATCGTGGATGCATGCGTGCACCGGATGCCGGACGGAATCACAAACCGCCCGCGAACCATCTTGCGCCCGAGTTGATAGGGCTGGGTGAAAGAGGGACCAAACATGGGTGCGAGCAACGATGATAGCAGGAAAGGACTCTATGGGGCCGCCTGCAGTGTTTCGCGTACCTTCCTGGCCAGCGATCGCGCGGAGAAAGGTTTTTGCAGGTATGCCGCGTTTCCATCGAGCACGTTTTGGTGCATGGCGAGGTTGTCGGCGTAGCCGGACATGAAGAGCACTTTGATTTCGGGCCGGAGCGGCCTGATTTTTTCGGCCAGTTCGCGGCCCGTCATCACGGGCATCGTGATATCGGTGAGGAGCAGATGGATAGGCCCGCTGTGCGCCCGGCACAACTCCACGGCCTCCTGCCCGCAACTCGCATCCAGAACCTGGTAGCCGTAGCGCTGGAGAATGTCCTTGGCCAGCATGCGCACTTCCTGCTGATCCTCAACCACCAGGACCGTTTCGCTGCCTCGCAGAGTCTCATTCACACTTGGGGGTTCGGCCGCAGGCCGGCCGGACGCGGCGCGCGGAAGGCAGATGTGGAACGTGGTTCCGACGCCCGGCTCGCTGTACACCCAAATGTGTCCGCCCGCCTGCTTGATGATGCCGTACACCGTGGACAGGCCCAGCCCGGTTCCCTTCCCTTTCTCCTTGGTGGTGAAGAAGGGCTCGAACAGGTGGTTCCGGATCTCCTCGGTCATGCCCACGCCGGTATCGCTCACGGAAAGCTGCACGTAGGGCCCCGGCTTGAGATACGCGCGCTTTTCTGCATAGCTCTCGTCGAACACCACGTTCTTGGTTTCCAGGATCAGCTTGCCGCCGTTTGGCATCGCGTCGCGGGCGTTCACGGCCAGGTTCATCAGAACCTGTGTCATCTGGCCGGGATCCGCGATCACCGGGTCGAGGTTGGGCCCGGGATGCGTGATCAGCTTCACGTCTTCGCCGATCAGTCTCCGCAGCATGTTCTCGATATCGGCGATGAGATCGTTCAGATTGAGCGTCTTCGGCTGGATGGGCTGTTTGCGGCTGAACGCCAGCAGTTGCCCGGTGAGATCGGCGGCGCGGCGCGCGGCCTTTCTGATTTCCTCCATCGGCGCCGCCAGAGCCGCCCCGGGCGCCAGTTGCGCCAGCACGAGATCGCTGTAGCCGATGATGACGGTCAGCAGGTTGTTGAAGTCATGGGCCACGCCGCCGGCCAGCCTGCCCACGCTCTCGAGCCTCTGCGCCTGGAAGAACTGGTCCTGAAGGCGCTTGTACTCGGTGATGTCCTGCACGATGCCGATCATGCGCACCTTGCCGGATTCGTCGACGTCCGGCTCGGCGTGCTGGCGCACATAGCGCAACGCGCCGTCAGGGCGCATTATGCGGTGCTCGATGGTGAATGCCTTGCGTCCTGCCATGCTGGCGTCGAAAGCGGCCCTCACGCGCTCGCGGTCGTCCGGGTGGACCAGCGAAAGGAAGCTCTCCCGGCTGGGCGTGAAGGTCTCCTTGCTGACGCCGAAGATGTCGTAGGCCTCGGCCGACCATTCACAGACCTCGCCGGTCGTCCAGTTGCCGAGCAGCGCGATTTTTTGGGCGCGCTCCAGCCGCGCCTCGCTTTCCCGCAGGGCTTCTTCCGCGCGGCGGCGCTCGGTGACGTCCTGCGCGAGCCCGAGAATCTGAGTAGCGGCGCCGTTTTCGTCGCGGGTGAACACGACATGGCGGCTGCGCAGCCAGCGCCACTCGCCGCTGGCGTGCAATATGCGGCCCTCGATCTCGAGCACCTCTCCGTCGGCGGCTTCGCAACAGCGGGTGTAATGCGATTCGAACGCCGCCACGTCGTCCGGATGAATAATCCCGAGCATCTGCTGCAATCCGATCGCCGACACTTGCTCGTCGTCGTAGCCGAGGAACTCGGCGACGTGCCGGTTCGCAAACAGAAAACGGTTCTCGCGAAGATGATAGATGTACAGCAGGTCCGGTGTGGCGTCCAGGATCCGTTGCACGAGCCGGCGGTGCCTCCGGATCTCTTCCTCCATCTCTCTGCGCTCGGTGAAATCCAGGTGCGAACCCGCCAGGCGCCATGGTTTTCCGGCCGCATCGTAAATCAGGGCGCCGCGAGCCAGAATCCAGCGGTAGGAGCCGTCTTTATGGCGCAGCCGGAATTCGGCCTCATAGGCGGAAGAAGGGTCGTCCAAATAGCGCTGCAAGGCGGCGATGGCGCGGTCGCGGTCCTCGGGGTGAAGCCTGGATCCCCACTCCGCGAAGTCGTTGGTGATTTCCTCATCGGAGTAGCCGAGCTGCGCCTTCCATTCCGGAGAGTAGTAGACGGTCTGCGTCTTGAAGTCCCAATCCCACAGCCCCGTGTTGGAAGCCTGCACGGCCAGCTCGACGCGCCACTCGCTTTCCCGCAGCGCCTCCCGCGCCCGTTTGCTGTCGGTGACGTCGGCCACGATGGCGATGGCGCCGAGGGTCGACCCCTCGGCGTCGAACAGCGGCGCGAACGTCATGTTCACTTCGATGGTTGCGCCATCCTTGCGCCGCCTGGTTGTCTCCTCGAATGTGACCGTCCGGCCGGCGGCGAGTTCGTCCCAGAGTTTCCGCCCGTCTTCCTGCTCCGAAGTCCAGATACCGGGAGGCATGGGCCGGTTCAGCACTTCCTCCACCGTCCACCCATAGATCCGCTCGGCGGACTTGTTCCAGAGCCTGACACAGCCATCACGGTCGGTCGCCATGATCCCCAGCGGCGCCGATTCGATGATGGCCGACAGTTTCTCGTTAGCCTGCCGCAAGCTCTCCTGCATCGCCCGGCGCTCGGTGATATCGCGGATGATGCTCTGGCGGAAGCCTGCGCCATCCACCGGGATCAGGCGGACGCTGACCTCGACCGGGAACGTGCTGCCATCCTTGCGCCGGTGGAGGGTTTCAAACACATGGCCATCGCGCCGGGCAACCGCCGCCCACTCGGTATCGAAATCCCCCAGGGCCGAGGGATGTTGCAGCTCCCGGAAACTCATGCCGGTCAGTTCTTCGCGCGAATAGCCGTAGGCGGCCACCGCGCGGTCATTGGCTTCCACAATGCGGTCGCTTTCGTCCGTGAGCAGGATGATGTCGTTGGCGTAGCGGCTCAGGTAATCGTAGTGGCCCATCAGCGCCCGGCGTTCGCGCTCGGCTTCGTATTTCTGGCGATAGAATCGCGCGCGCTGGCTGCGGATGATCAGACCGGTTGCCGCCCCGGTCAGAAGAATCAGCGACCCCGCCGTCAGCATGAGGAGCACCGAATCCCTGCGCAGCGAATCGTAGACCTCCGCGGCGTCCACTTTCGCCACCAGATACCAGGGCGTGTCCTGCACCGGTAGCGTCGCCGCCAGGACGGGCACACCGCGATAGTCGACACCATCCTGTGCACCGGAAATCCCGGTGGCGGCGCGGGCAGCGGGCAAATCCGGGCGGCTCAACGGAAGACGCAGGTTCAGCGCCGCGTCCTCACGATGGCGAAGTTCGCTGAGGTAAACCACTTCGTCCCGCTCGCGGCGGACCAGCAGGATTTCCGCGCTCTCGCTGGCAGCCGGCCAGGCGTGCAGCAGCGGGTACAGGGACTCGCGCGGATCAATTCCCAAAAGAAGAACACCGACCGGCTCTCCGGTGTCGGCGTGAAGTGGAATCTCCAGACCCAAGTGCACGCCGGGCAGGCCTGGCTCCCGGTTGAAATCCCGGAAAACCACGCGCCCGTCGCGCAGGATCCGAGCGGCAACCTCCGCGTAGTGTCCGGGAGCGCCGGCCGGCCAGCCGATTGCGAGCCGCACGCGGCCTCTCGTATCGAGCAGGATGGCGCTGGCGTAATCCGGACGGTGCAGCCAACTCTCTATCCAGGCGCGCACGCGGCGTTCGACTTCCGGGTCGCCGCCGGTCGCCAGCATCCGCCTCAACTCCGGCATCAGGGCGGCTCCGGCGCGAATGGTCGCTGCATCCCCAAGCCGCTCTTTTCTCCACTCCGCGAGTTGCCCGGCCTTCAATTCGGCCACGGTGAACAGCTCGTGATCCACCTGGGCTTTGAAGGCCTCGCGCTGGCGCGTCGAATGGCGATGCTCGCAGATGATGACGCCCGTCGAAAACAGGACGAACACCACCAAGAACAGGATCGAGCCCCGGTTTTTCAGCCTCGCCGCCGACATCTTGGTCTCAAGATTCTTCGTGGGGTTCACGTCATCAATAGGTGACAGTTTAGCGTTAGCCGGGCCGCGGCGTCCACGCGCGCTTGACACACCGGCCTGCCTCAATTGAAATGGGGGAGAGGGGATGCCAACCATTCTCATCGCCGAGAACGATGCGCAGGTACGCAAGCTGCTGTCTACAGTGCTGCGCAATGCCGGGTACGACGTGATCTCGGCATCCGGAGGAGAGAGCGCGGTAGCCGCAGCGGAGCGGCATCCAAGACCGGTCGATCTGCTGATTGCCGATATCGTGATGCCTGGGATGGGAGGGGCCGATCTTTACGCGGAATTGAAAAGCGTGCAGCCAAACCTGCGCGTGCTCTTTATTTCCGGCTTTATGAACCGCCAGCCGCTCCCCGGTGGTTTCCTGAAAAAGCCGTTCTCCTCGGAAACCCTGATCGCAAAAGTTCGCGAGATCCTCACGCCTATTTCAGCGCCGTGATGCGCGCGCCAGTGTTACACAGCCGGCTGCTGTTGCGTAAGGCAGTGCAGGGTGCCGAATCCGAGCACGAGATCGACTGCGTGGATACCAACAACCGTCCGGTCCTTGAACAGCTCACTGAGAATCCCGAGAGCGATGCGGTCCTTCGGGTCGTTGAACGTGGGCACGAGCACGGCCGCGTTCGAAATGTAAAAATTCGCGTAGCTGGCCGGCAGCCGGTAGCCGTCGAAAAACAGCGGCTCCGGCATGGGCAGGGCAACCACTTCTGGTTTTGAGCCGTCCTCTAGCCGGAGGCCGGCAATGCGCTCCCAGTTCTCGGCCAAGGGGCGGTAGTTGACGTCCTTCGGATTGTCCTCGCGGACCAGCACCACGGTTTTCGGATCGACAAAGCGGCAGATATCGTCGACGTGGCCGTGTGTGTCGTCTCCCACCAATCCGGCGCCGAGCCAGAATACGTTCGTCGCACCGAGATAATCCCTCAGAACGGATTCGTACTCGCGGCGGCCAAGGCCAGGATTGCGCACCTGCGTTTTCGGATCGAGATAGCACTCCTCGGTGGTGATCAGCGTGCCCCGGCCGTTCACGTCGATGCCGCCGCCCTCCAGCACAAACTTCCTCCCGCCGTACCGCGCTTCAAACAGCCGCTTGCCCAGCTTCCGCGCCGCCGTCTCCGGGACGCGGCGGTCCTTGCGCCAGTCGGAGTACTTGGCCCAGGCATTGAAGTGAAAGTGAACGATGGCGGTCTCGCGCTTTTTTCCGGAACGGCGAACAAAAATGGGGCCGCTGTCCCGCGTCCAGCCGCGGTTGGTCGGATGCACGATAAACTCGACCCGGGCCATGCAGGCGCCCGCGCGCTCAAGATATTTCGCCGCGGTCTTCGCTTCAGCGCGCGAGTTCACCAGTATCCGCACGATCTCGCCCGGCGCGATTTTCCTGACGATCTCGCCGTACACCCAGCGGATGGTATCGAGCTTGTAGGGCCAGTCGCTGGACTTGTGCGGCCATCCGAGCCAGGTGGCCTCATGCGGCTCCCATTCGGCCGGCATCGAAAAGCCGAGCGCAGCGGGTGTTTCGACAGGTGCGGTGCTCGATTTCGCCATAGAACCCGCTAGTGTAGCGTCTCTAAAATGGCCTTACAAATTTGTGGCTTTGCAAGCGGGCAACGCCGCAGATTCAGGGATTGTCAAACGAGAGCCGGGCGATCCGCAGTCCGTTCAACTCGGGCATGAGAGCGGCAATGTACAGCTTTCCGTCGCTCACTACGAGTTCCGGCGCGGCGACCGGCAGCAGGGCCACCAGATAGCTGTCGTCTTCGATGCCGAACTGAAGAGGGTCTTCAGAGCGGTACACGCGAGTCTCCGGCGGGTGACGGTAGCGCTGGGTTCGGAACAGATAGTAGTACGGCGTGTCCGGCAGCTTGTAGACCCACGGGCATTCGGCCGTGACCGGTCCCGTGCCCGCTGAGCCGCCAAACGCCACAACAACCGGCTCGCTCCAGTCAAGCAGGTTCGTGGAAGTGCGCGCATACACTTTTCCCAATCCATCGGGATTGGCCGTGTAATACGCGATGTAGCGCCCCTTATCGCGCAGGATCATGATATCCCGGCCGCCGCTCCCGTGGATCTTCTGTTGCGCGTCCACACTGAACCTTTCGAATACGCCGAAGCGCCCCGGCGCAGTCATCGCGCGCGCGAACGTTTTCCCGTCGTCGCTCTTCATGACGAAGGCCCGCCCGCCGCTCGTGTAATACAGGTGATACTTCCCGTCCACTTTGATGACGAACGGCGCCTGAAGAGAGCCCTGCTGTTCTCCGAACGCCGGTTCGGCGCGCAGCGCTATTCCCATGGGCTCCCAGAGCCCGGTTGTGAGCTGTTTCCCCTCCCAGCGGTAAAACAGGCGCGTGCCGCCGGGTTCCGCGGTGTTGCGTATGCAGGACCACGCTTGCCACGTTCCATCCAGCGCCTGCCAGATCGCAAAGTCCACAACTTCCTGCTTCGGTGTTCCCAGCTTGCCCAGATCGGGCGCGGCGGCGATCTGAGTCCACTCTCCCACGATGCGGGGCACGGGCGCGGCCGCGGCTCCTGCGTGGGCGAGAGCCGGCACAAGCGCGCAAAATTCACGTCGTGTCATAGCAACATCCTATCGGGTCAGCGGCAGCGATGCAGTCCGGCGTTCACCGGACCGACTTCAGCAGCGCGATGCTCTCCTCGATCACCTTTTCCGCCGCCCCCGGCCCGTAGCGCGTGCCGTCC
The DNA here is from genome assembly GCA_029776225.1 of Acidobacteriota bacterium. Lineage (GTDB taxonomy): Bacteria > Acidobacteriota > Terriglobia > Bryobacterales > Bryobacteraceae > Fen-330. Next base: position 77,914 of record JAKOTR010000090.1, read on the forward strand.
ACCTCGTAGCTGCCGTGGGCGTACTCTTCCCGCGTCGGCATGTAGCCGCCGCCCTCGCGATTGCCGTAACCGCAGAACATCGTCACCTTGAACGGGGACGCTTTCTTGACGGCCACGCCGATCTGGTTGAACAGCTCACCCTGGGTCATGACCAGCGCCATTTCGCCGATCCTCAGGACCGCAATCTCCAGTTTTACGGGAGTAGTGTCCTGCGGCTCTTTGTACCTCTCCAGCAAGTTGGCCCAACGCCGGTGACGCGCCGCCGCCTGCATCAGCTCCCATTGCGTGGCGCCGGGTTTCTGTTTCACCTCGCGCAGAGCTTTTTCGGCCACGGCAGTCAGCTTTTCCATGCGCTCGATATCCGCCTTTCCGCGCACCATGCGCGGCAGTTCTATGACCTTGCTGGCATATTTCAGGGTGGCGTCGTGCGGGCCCAGCACGCGGTAGGGTTGCCGGGCCTGGAGGGCTGTAGATTCCGTGTACCCTTCGAAACGCGGCTCGCGGCGCACCGTCGAGATGCGCAGGGCCAGTGCGGCCGCCTCATGACCCAGAATTCTGCCGAGGCGATGCGCGACGCTCAAGTCCCCCGTAAATCCCTCGATCGGTCCCACGTCTCCGGCCGCGCCCTGGAAGAACAGGCAAGTGGCGCCGGGCAGGGAGGCTTCCACCGTGTTTCGCATCGCGCCCATCCAATCCGGCGAGACGAGCTGGTTCTCGTAGGCCAGAACCGTCCCGTGGCACTGGTAGTTCACGAGGATCGCGTAAGGGTTGCCCTCGGCGTCATCGATTCGGATGACCACCAGATCCCGGTCCACCGGCAGATCGAAGTTCAGGCCGACGGCAGGGGGCATCTCGGGATCGTTGGGTCCCCTGCCGCGGAAGCGCCGGTTGACGTTGATGCTGCCCGTTCCGACCATCCCGTAGGCATGCACCGGACGGAGCCGGCTATTCGCTTCCACGATGACGCCCACCAGCTTGTCCTCAACTACGGCCCGGTGCGCTTCCATCATGGGCTCGTACTGCGACAGATCGGCCCCCGCGGGCCCCTTGCCGCGGCTCAGGCTCGGGCCGGCGTGCGTGTGGGAAGAACCGACCCGGATGTGTTCCACCGGAATCCCCGTCAACTCGGAGGCGCGCTTGAGGGTAGCTGGGCGCCCGGCGCTGCCGTCGACGTCAACGAGCGCAAACTTCTGCTTGCCGTCCGAGAGCACCAGCGCCCTGATGAACATTCCCTCCGGATCATTGCCCTTACTGACGATGTGGGTTGCCGATCCCCAGTTCATCGACGGAATACCCACCGCCGGCTCGATATTGACCTTCGCCACTCCGGCAAACAGCCCAGAGGGCTTCGAATCCTTGACCCCCTGCTCAACCACATCCGCCATGAGGATTGAGCTGTACCAGCAAATGGCTACCGTGAGTGTTTTCAGAAGGGTTTTCATGTTCGTCAATCCTATCAGTTCTTCCTCTCGGCGAGCTTCTCCCAGTCGACCGGCTCGACGCGGCCTACCAGGAACAGAAATGAAGCAGCGCCGGCGACAGCCACCAGACTGACGGCGAGGAACGCCAGGTAGAACTGGCCGGTCTTCGCCACGATGATGCCGGTCAGCCAGGGCGCCACCACTCCCGCCAGGTTGCCGAAGCCGTTCTGCATTCCGGTCCACATGCCGGTCATGCGGGGACCCGCGATGGTCTGCGTGATCGCGAAGACGTTGGAGCTCGGCATCCCGAACGAGAGCGTGGCGATGCACAGCAGCACCATCGAAATCACCGGGTCGCGGACCAGCACGGCCGGCACGAACAACAGGCACAGAAGCAGGCCGGAAACGGCAAACGTTTTTCGCACCAGCGTGGGTGATCCGCCCTTGCGGATCCATAAATCCGACAGCCAGCCCGAGAGCAGTGTGGAGACCGCCAGCCCCCAGAAAGGAATCGAACCCAGGATTCCCATCATCCGGACTGAAAACTGCCGCTCCTCGACGAGGTAGGAAGGCAGCCAGGTGATCAGAAAGATCCAGCCGTAGTTGATGGCGAACAGGCCGAAAAACGTGCCCCAGCAGGAACGCAGCCGCAATATTTCCTTGAAACCGACGCCTACGTGAACGCTTTTCTTTTCGGGTTCCGCCACGGGGCGGGGCGCCAGTTTCACCCACGCCGGCAGCCAGAGAAAGCTCAGCAGACCGATCGCGAAGAAGAACATCCGCCAGCCGAACTCCTCGACCATCAATCCGCCCATCAGCATCGCCAGCGCCGGGCCCACCTGATTACCCACTTCGATTAGTGCGTTGCACAGCCCGCGGCGGCTCTCCGGGAAGTGCGTGGCGATGATCTTGCCGTAGGAGGGGTAGGCCACCGACTCGCTGACCCCCAGCGCGAGCCGGAGGGCCAGCAACACGGCAAAGCTGCCCGCCAGCCCCGTCAGCCCCGCCGTCAGGGACCACAGCAGGCTGCCGATGCCGAGGACCCAGCTCACGTTGTAGCGGTCCACCAGCCAGCCCGCGAGCGGCTGCGTGGTCGGGTACAGCCAGAAAAAAGCGGCCAGCAGCAGCCCAAACTGGTCCGGCCGCAGGCCGAGTTCCTTGCTCATGACCGGCCCCGCGATTCCGAATGCGCTGCGCGCCATGTAGTTGAGACAGACGGACAGCACGAGCATGCTCAGGATCGCCTGCAACGCCGGTCCGCTACGCATTCCAGGTAAGGAGTTCATATTTGTGAAACTGCGTTGTAATTAGAAGCCTTCCCCAACCCGCGTCCGCAAAAGGAGATATTGTATCGCGAGCGAAGATAGCCTATTCTGCGTATTGCCCGGCGGCGTTTGGTGATAAGCTGTCCGGCGGACCGACTCACCTTAGGAATGCAAATGATGCGAAGACGCGACTTTCTCACCACACTGGCAATGCCCGCCGCGGGCTTGTTCGCCACCTTCGAGCGGATGACCGCGGCCGATCGCGGCAAGGTCCGGATCACCGACATCAAAATGAAACCCATCTCCGGCGTGGGCCACACGCTGATCCGGATCGACACGGATGCGGGCATCTCAGGCTACGGAGAATCGGGCGTGACCGGCTCCATGATGAAAGCCTGGCTCGAACGGTACAAGCCGCTCCTGCTCAAGCAGGATCCGCTGGCGATTCATTACCACTGGTTCCGCATGTCCACCGTCATGCACACGTACATGGCGAGCATTCCGGCCTTGAGCGGGATCGACATGGCGCTGTGGGATTTGGCCGGGCGGCTGAGGGGCGAACCGGTGTACAAGCTGCTGGGCGGGCCGTTTCGCGACGAAGTGCCCATATTTATCAACTCCGAACCGCGAAACATGCTGGACAGGGAGGCGGTGAAGGCCTGGGCGGACACGTTCAAGGCCAGCCCCCAGGGGTTCAAGGCAGCAAAAGTCAACACGACCAGCGCGATCGGAAAACCCATGGGGCGCTACCTCACCACGCTCAGCGCCGTGGAGATCAACAAGATCCGGACCGCCTTCGAGAACATACGCGAGGCGCTTGGACCTGAGTACGACATCATGGTCCACTGCCACAATGAGTACGACCTGCCCACGGCCAAGGCCATCGCCGGAGCGGTGGAATCGATCCAGCCGAAGTGGCTCGAAGACCCGCTGCCGCCGCCTTTTTCCGATAGCTGGGTGGCGCTGAAGCGCGAGTGCCGCGTCCCGCTGCTGACGGGCGAGAAGCTGGAGATGCCGCAGGGCTACTACCCGTTCCTCAAAGAACAAGCCGTGGACTTCATCTATCCCGATATCGCCTTCTGCGGAGGCATCACTTCGATCATGAAAATCGCCTCGCTCGCGGCGCTATACCGCATTCCTGTTGCGACACACAACGTGGGCGGAGTCCTGCTCACGATGGCATCCATTCACTTCGGCCTTTCGATCCACGACTTCCTCACCAGCGAAGGCCGGTTGGGCGGCAGGCGGGACGTTCTGATCATGGCGAAGAATCCTCCCGTCATCAAGAACGGTGCTGCGCAGAAACCTGAAGCGCCCGGCCTCGGTGTAGACCTGGACGACGCCGGCGTAAAGGCGTGGCAGCGGGAGGGCGATTCTCCCGATTGGGTGTAGGATTCAACGGCGGCGTGACGCAGGTCACTTCGTTCGCGCCATCGTCCTCCTTACGATGAGGACGGAGGAAAGCGAACATGAGACTGCGTCTTGCCGCACTTGGCGGATTCACCGTTTTGATTGGCCTGGCGGCCGCTCGCCCCGCCGCGGCGCATTGCGACACGATGGACGGCCCCGTGGTGGCGGCAGCCAAAGTCGCGCTGCGCACCGGCGACGTGCCTCCCGTTCTCAAGTGGGTGCGGAAGGAGCACGAGCCGGAAATACGCGCCGCATTTGCGCGGACGCTGAAAGTGCGTACGGCGAGCGAGGACGCCAGGCAGCTTGCCGACACATATTTCTTTGAAACGCTCGTCAGGGTCCACCGGGCGGGCGAGGGCGCGCCCTATACCGGGCTTAAGCCCGCGGGTACGGAGCTCGATCCGGCTGTTGCAGCCGCGGACAAGGCGCTTGACAAAGGCGCGGTGGACGAACTGGCGCGAATGATCGCCGCCGAAGCGGAGGCGGGCGTCCGGCGCCGCTTCGAGCGCGCCCTCACAGCGCGTAAATCGGCAGAGAGCAGCGTGGACGCCGGCCGCGAGTACGTCGAGGCCTACGTGGAGTTCATGCACTACGTCGAGAAGCTGCACGAAGCGCTCCGCGGGCACTCAGGTGCGCACGCGCACTAACCCTTGTAAGTAATTACGCGCCCCCAGAGGCTTTTCGTGCCCCAGATGCCCGAGCGCAGGCACTCTAGTTGCACTATCTGGCTGTGGTCGACAAACAGGTTGACCTCGGGGCCGTAATTCTTGATATACCAGGCGAAGACCTCCGGGTCGGCCGCCTCGAACATCACGTGTTCCAGACCGAGGGCGCGCGCGATGCGGGCCACCACATCCGTGCGCCACACCTTTACGTTCTCGGTAATCCCCTCGGATTCGATCATGATCATGTACGCGCCCGCGTCGAGAAATCGTTTCGCGTGCATGATTGCCCATTCGGGATCGCGCGTTCCCTCGGCTTCCAACTCTTCCGCCGAGGTCGCGCCGCCGGCGCCAAACTGCACCCCGACCTCCGGCTTGGCCTTCAAGCCTGCCCGCTGGACTTTTTCCACCACGCGCAGCCAGTCGTCAATCGGAATCGTTATGAACCCGCTCGAGACTTCGATAATGTCGAACCCCAGTTCCTTGCACTCGTTGATGTACTGATCGACGGCGCCCGCGTTGTGCGCCAGCACGTGTTCGATGAAGCCGCCCGTCGAAACGAGCACGTCGTAGCGGTGCGCGGTTTCGATCAGCTCACGGACGGCCTTGCGCGGCATCAGGGTGAACGAGCCGCCGGCGAATTTCAGCGAATCCACCCAGGCAGCCATGGTTTCCAACACGTCCTCGAGATAGCGCTTGCCCATGGGCGTGTAATACGGCCCACGGATTTCGGTGACGCCCGTCTTGCGAGGCTTCGCCGGACGGTCATTCAATGTGAGGAACGGAAAAGCGCGGTCCGAGTCGCTCATTTCGGTTCTCCTTCCAGCAGGCGCGCGAGTTCGGCAACCCGAATGGATTCGAGGTTTGCAACGGCGGCGGCGATCTCGGAAGAAGGGAACGAAGCGGCGAGCCGCTCGAACTTTTGTACCGCCGCCTCCCAGCGCACCGGGCGAGTCAGAAACCCTTCGTAGTCCGATCTGCGGGCCTCCAGCATGCGGCCTCCGCGCAGGACGACGCGGACTTCCGCCGGCACTTCAGCCGGAAAACGCTGGCTGAGATCCGTTCGCGGGCGCACAATCACTTTGCGCAGCAATCGCTGCACGTCGTCGCGGAGTATCCGCTCCGGAGCGTACTGTTCCGGCATCACCTCGCCGTCGAGAATCGCCACCGCCAGCAGGTAGGGAAGGCTATGGTCGGCTTCCTCTTTTGTGCGGATCACGGTCTTGTCGCCCTCCTCGCCTCCGCCGATGATTTTGTGCGCCACGTCGAACGTGTCCAGTTCGATGCGCTCAATCTCTTCGGGCCGGAACCCTTCCCATCTCAGTTCGAGAACGGCCTCGATTGCCGATTGCGAATGGACCTCCGCGTTGTACTTCTTGAGAATGGTGCGCCTGACCCGCTCGAAACCTTCCCGGGACCAGTCGATTTCGAAGCGGCCGGCGATCGAATCCATGAACCCCTTGTTGCCTTCGAAGACCTCAAGCGGCCCGGTCACGCCCCTCATGGCGAGGAAAGCGGCATGCGTACAGCCGAAAGCGGTATTGGGATACGCCAGGCCTTTCCAGTGTGAGAGGGCGCCCGTCCGGGTAACACGCAGAGCATTGAATGCGGCGCCGGCGATGCCGATGGCGTGAGCGGTGCGGGTACGGTCAAGCCCCAGCGCGCGCGATACCCCGGCCGCCGCCGCGTACGAACCTTGCGTCGTGTGGTCGAACCCCCGGTCGCGGACGGGCGCTACGTCGCTCAGCCGGCATTGCACCTGGTAGGCGACCGCCAGGGCAACGAGGAATTCCCGCCCGCTCCGGTTTGCGTACTCCGCGGCCGCGAGCACGGGAGCGACGTTGTCGCTGGGGTGGCAGGTTTCGCCTTTGGCGAGATAGCTGTCGTTGAAGTCGAGATAGCGAACCAGCGCGCCGTTGTAGAACGCGGCCCGGTCTGGGGCGGTCTTGCCTCCGCCGACCAGCGTGCACAACGGCGCGCCGCCGAATTCATCGATTTGCTGCCGCACCAGGCGGACCGGTTCGCCCCCCAACGCACCAATGGCGCAGCCGAGCGAATCGAGCACCCGAATCTTGAGCGCTTCGCGCGCCTCGCCCGAAAGGTCGTCGTAAGAGGCGCGAACCGCAAACTCAGCGAGTTCTTCGCTTCGAGTCATCCCCGGGGATCGTTGTTCTCAGGTCGCGGTCCGCACCAAGGGCTGGCCCGAGGCCTTTCGCACTTCAATCTGGCCGTTTCGAACGCGCGCGTCGAGGCACGGCTGAGGATGAACGGCAGGGCCATCCAGCACGCGCCCGTCTTCGAGCGAGAATTGCGAACCGTGCCATGGGCACTTCACGCTATCGTCGATAAGCCGGCCCTCGGAGAGCGGCCCGCCCATGTGCGAGCAGGTCTCGGCGAGCGCGAATACACGGTTGCCACGCCGGACCAGCAGAATGGGAACACCTTCGTAGCGGACTCGCTGCGGCGTGCCCTCGCGCAATTCGGATTCGGCCAGCACGGGAACGAAGTCCTCGGGTAGCTTCTGCCCCGCAGAGTGGTCTACTCCGACCCTCTGGCCGTAAACCAGCTCGCCTCCAAATTGAGCCGCAACCGTCGCCAGCGCATAGGCGAGAGCGGAAAGGCCCCGGCCCAAACCGCGCGAGTCCCGCTTACGAGCGACCAGCGAGCCGGTGAACAGCGCCACGCTCCCGACATTCATCAGCCCGTGCACCAGACCGATGCGGCGCGCCGGAGGATCGGTGTCCTGCCAGTCCGTCAGACCGGCCACCGCCGCGCCGAGCGCCCCGGCGATTCCCACCATCAGCGCCGCGTCCGCTGCTTTGCCAAACTCCTCGCGGTCGCCGATCGCATCGACGAGATCGAAGCACATGGCCGCCGTCCATGCCCCGATCGGCACGTCCGTCAAAACCGCGTGCAGCGGATGCCCGAGCCAGGTCCCGTGCAGCCAGTTCTTAATCTTGCGGCCACGCGGGCCGCCGCTTTCGTATGCTCGCTGAACCCCTTTGCGGAGAGTGTCTTCGACCGGCTTCAGCCAATCTTGACGGGCGATTTTCCCAGTTACCCCTGTTGTCCCCATGTCCCCCTCTGAGTCCTGTACTTGGTTTCATCGTAACGCGATGCAGTGAACCCCGCGACTCCGGCGCGCGAGTTTCTTGCCGCTGCCGAATTGCGCTGTGACTTGAGTCACGTTTTGGCCCGATCCAACGGCAACACGACAACGCAATCCGGAAAGCCGCAGCATAGCTCCGTGACTTTAGTCACAGTTTGGTCCGGGTTGGGCATTCATACTTCATGAAGAAGTCAAGAATGTTTTCGACAACGTCGGAACATGCGCTTCGCGCTCTCACCGTTCTCGCCCGGCTGCCGGAAGGCGCCGCCATGTTAGGCCGCGAGCTGGCCGACCGTGCGGAGGTTCCGCCGAATTACCTGTCGAAAATCCTTTGGGCGCTTGGCAATGCGGGCATCATCGACGCCACCCGCGGCAATGGCGGGGGTTACCGGCTGAAAAGGACCCCCAGCGAGATCCGCCTGTTCGAAGTCGTGGAGTTATTTGACCGGAACCGAACGAAGACGGACTGTGTCCTCGGGCGAAGAACCTGCGATCACGCAAACCCGTGTACAGCCCACAAGGCATGGCAGAGCGTCCGGAACGCATACCTGGACTTTCTGCAAACCACAACTCTGGCCGACATCTCCAAGCCGGCGGAGGCCGAATGAACTGCAAGCCTCTCTTCCTATTCGCCTGTGTTGTATTGGCGGCAAGCGCCGCTCGGGGGCAGGATGCCGCTGATTTCTTTCGCCAAAACTGCGTGAGCTGTCACACCGTGGGCGGCGGGCGGCTGACCGGACCCGACCTGAAGAACGTCACACAGCGGCAGAGCCGCGAATGGCTGATCGAATTCATCATGAACCCCCAGGCCGTGATTAACCGCGGCGACCCTTACGCGCAGAAGCTCTTACAGGAAGCGCGCGGCGTGGTGATGCCCCCGATAAGCGGCATGACGAGGGAGCGCGCGGAGGCTCTGCTGGCGCTGCTGGACGCGGAATCGCAACTGCCGAAATCGCAGTTTGTGGGATTGCAAATGAGCGACCGCCCCTTCACACCCAACGACGTGGCGCTGGGCAGAGCAATCTTTCTGGGAGAACGCCCCCTGGCAAACGGCGGGCCGGCTTGCCTTTCCTGCCACACGGTGAAAGCCGTGGCGCCCCTCGGCGGTGGCCGTTTGGGGCCCGACCTGACGCGCGTCTATGAGCGCCTGCAAGGACGCAAGAACCTGGGCGCTTGGCTGGTCGCGCCGGCTACTCCCGTAATGGCCACCACATTCAAGCAGCACGCCTTGCAGCCCGAAGAAATCCTGCCGCTCGTGGCTTTCTTCGAGGACGCGGCGCGGCAGGGAGGGCAGGACGACTCGGCCGCGCGGCTGAACTTCTTCCTGCTCGGATTGGGCGGCGCCGCGCTGGCGCTGGTAGCCATGGACGCGGTGTGGCGGCGGCGGTTCCGCAGCGTCCGCCGCGCCCTGGTAGAGAACGCGAGGAGGTTGGCACGATGAAGCCGAACGCAAGCGGCAACGGCAATCTGCCCTGGATCAAAGACGAAGTGCGGCCGAAGCTGCGGTCCTGGGAAGAGTTCTACCGCAATCGCTGGCAGCACGACAAAATCATCCGCAGCACGCACGGCGTTAACTGCACCGGCGGCTGCACCTGGCAGATCTACGTCAAGGACGGAATCGTCACCTGGGAGATGCAGGGGCTGGATTACCCGTCGCTCGAAGCGGGCTTGCCGCCCTACGAGCCGCGCGGCTGCCAGCGCGGCATTTCCTATTCGTGGTATCTGTACAGCCCGCTGCGCGTCCGGTACCCATACATTCGCGGCGCGCTGCTCGACCTCTGGAAAGAGGCGCGGTCGCGGCACGAGGACCCGGTAGAGGCATGGCGGTCGCTGGTGGAAAACCCGGAAGCGCGCACCCGCTGGCAGCGCGCGCGGGGCAAAGGCGGATTCCGGCGCGGGGACTGGGACACGGCCGTCGAACTGATCGCGGCGGCCAGCATCTACACGATCAAGAAATGGGGGCCGGACCGCATCGCCGGGTTCTCGCCGATTCCCGCCATGTCTATGATCAGCTACGCCTCCGGCGCCCGCATGCTCGAACTCATGGGCGGCGTCGCGCTCTCGTTCTACGACTGGTATTGCGACCTGCCGCCGGCGTCGCCCGAAACCTGGGGCGAGCAGACCGACGTGGCCGAATCGGCCGACTGGTACAACTCCAAGCTGCTCGCCGTGATGGGCTCCAACCTCAACATGACCCGCACGCCGGATTGCCATTTCGCCGCGGAAGCCCGCCATAACGGCTCGAAAATGTGGGTGTTCGCGCCGGACTTCAACCAGGTCGCGAAGTACGCCGACGAATGGGTGGCCATCAACGCCGGCCAGGACGGCGCCTGGTGGATGGCCGTGAATCACGTCCTGTTGAAAGAGTTTCATCACGAAAAACCTGAGCCGTATTTCCTGGATTACACGAAGCGCTACACGGATGCCCCGTTCCTGGTGGAGTTGCGGAACGAAAACGGCTCGTGGCGTCCGGGCCAACTGCTGCGGGCGAACCGGCTGAGCGCGTACGCGGCGGTCGAAAACGGCGACTGGCAGTTCCTCATGTGGGATTTGGGCGAGAACCGCCCCAAGATGCCGCAGGGCACGGTGGGATTCCGCTGGGCAAAACAGAAGGGCAAGTGGAACCTCGAACTTAAGGACGGGCTGGATGGAAGCGACATCGATCCCGCGCTCACGTTCTTGGGCGGCGAGTCGGTCGAAGTCGAGTTAGACGATTTCGGCGAGGGGCGGACGCTGCGGCGCGGCGTTCCCGTGAAGCGGATCGAAACCGCGGACGGCTCCAGCGTGCTCGTGACCACGGTGTATGACCTGCTGATGGCACAGTACGGCGTGCCGCGCGGCCTCACGGGCGATTATCCGCAGGATTACAACGACGAGAACGCGCCCTACACGCCCGCGTGGTCCGAAAAATACACGGGCATGGGGCGCGAAACGCTCATCCGCTTCGCGCGCGAATGGGGCAACACGGCGCGGCTGACCGGAGGCAAGTGCTCGATCATCATCGGCGCCGGAATCAATCACTGGTATCACAACAACCTGATGTACCGCGCCGGCATCCACGCGCTGATGTTCTGCGGATGCGTGGGAGTGAACGGCGGAGGCCTGAACCACTACGTCGGGCAGGAGAAACTGGCGCCGATGGAGTCGTGGTCCGCGATCGCGTTCGCGCGCGACTGGATGCCCGCGGTGCGCCTGCAAAATGCGCCGAGCTGGCACTACATCCACACGGACCAGTGGCGGTACGAGCGCGAATTCCGCGAGTATCACGCGATGCCGCAAGACGGCGCCGGCAGCAACGGCAACATGGATATCTCCCACGGGCACACCGCCGACGTTCAGGTGGAGGCGGTACGCAACGGCTGGCTTCCGTTCTATCCGCAGTTCAACCGGAACCCGATCGAACTCGTCCGCGAGGCCAAAGCCGCGGGCAAGGACCCGGTTGAGTTCACGGTCGAACAACTCAAGTCGCGGAAGCTGACGTTTTCCGTCGAAGACCCGGACGCGCCGGAAAACTGGCCGCGCATCTGGTTCATCTGGCGCGGCAACGCCCTGATGTCGAGCGCCAAGGGGCACGAGTTCTTCCTTAAGCACTATCTCGGCACGCACACAAACGCCATCGCAGAAGACCTTGCCGCGGGCTCGGTCAAAGAGGTTGCCTGGCACGAGAACGCGCCCCAGGGAAAGATGGACCTCGTCGTCGATCTCAACTTCCGCATGGACACTTCGGCGCTGTACTCCGACATCGTACTTCCGGCGGCCACCTGGTACGAGAAGGCGGACCTGAACTCGACCGACATGCACAGCTTTATCCACCCGCTGTCGGCTGCCGTGCCGCCCTGCTGGGAATCGAAGAGCGACTGGCAGATATTCCGCACCATCTCGAAAAAGTTCAGCGAACTGGCGGCCCGGCATTTCCCCGAGCCGGTGGAGGACCTCGTGGCCTCGCCGCTTGCGCACGATTCGCCGGCCGAGATCGCGCAACCTCGAATGCAAAGCTGGGTGCGCGGCGAAGTGGAAGCCATTCCCGGCAAGACCATGCCGAACCTGAAGATGGTCACGCGCGACTACAAAAATCTCTTCAACCAGTTCGTCTCATTCGGCCCGCTGGTCCGCGCCAATGGCCTGGGTGCGCACGGCACATCGTATGCCGTCGAGGATTTCTATGACGAAGCGCTCCGCACGGGGCCGGTGACGACTTGGGACGGCAAGAGCTACCCCTCGCTTTACGAGGATACTCAGGTCTGCGATACGATTCTGCGCTTCGCTACTGTAACCAACGGCGAGCTGGCCCACCGTTCCTACCGGAACATGGAGCAGAAAGTGGGGCTGCCGCTGGCTCACCTCGCCGAGAAGAACCGCGGCGTGCGGCTGACCTACAAGGAATTGCAGTCGCGCCCGCACCGGCTGCTGAATAGCCCGATGTGGTCCGGACTTACGGAGAACGGCCGCGCTTACTCGGCGTTTACCTACAACAAAGAGTGCCTCGTGCCGTGGCGCACTCTGACCGGCAGGCAGCATTTTTACCTCGACCATCCCGGTTACTTGCAATACGGCGAGCACTTACCCACTTACAAGCCAAAACCGTCTCCGGTTCAGTATGCCGACCTGCGACTCAGCAAGGCGGAAGGCAAAACCCTCATGCTCAATTACCTGACGCCGCACGGCAAGTGGCACATACACTCCACTTACGGCGATAACCACCGCATGACCACGCTATCCCGCGGGGTAGAGCCTTTCTGGATCAACGACCGCGACGCGGCCGAAATCGGCATCGTGGACAACGACTGGGTCGAGATCCATAACGACAACGGTGTCGTGGTGACGCGCGCGGCCGTCAGCGCGCGGATCCCGCGGGGCATCTCGATTCAGTACCATTCGCCGGAGCGCACGTTTTCCGTGCCGAAGTCGCCGCTGCGGAATTACCGGCGCGCCGGCGGGCACAACAGCCTCACGCGCGTGCGGCTGAAGCCGAACCTGATGGTGGGCGGCTACGGGCAGTTCACGTTTCATTTCAACTATTGGGGGCCGACAGGCTGCAACCGCGACACCCACATTCTTGTGCGGAAGCTGCCCGATTTGAAGTGGTAGGAGGGGCTATGAACGTAAGGTCGCAAGTCGCGATGGTGTTCCACCTGGATAAGTGTATCGGGTGCCACACGTGCAGCATAGCGTGCAAAAACATCTGGACAGACCGCAAGGGCACCGAGTACATGTGGTGGAACAACGTGGAAACCAAGCCGGGCGCCGGCTTCCCCACGCAATGGGAGAACCAGGATAAATACAACGGCGGATGGGAAGTAGGCAACGGCAAGCTGAAGCTGAAGTCCACCAGCAAGGAAAAGACCGTCTTCAACATCTTCCACAACCCCCACATGCCGACCATGGACGATTACTACGAGCCATGGACCTACGACTACCAGCACCTCTTTAACGCTCCCGAGGGCCCGGACCAGCCCACCGCGCGGCCGATTTCCATGATCACCGGCGAGTTGATCCAGATCGAGTCCGGTCCGAACTGGGATGACGATTTGGGCGGCTCTCCGATCTACGCGCAGAACGACCCCAACCTGAAGGGGCTCACGCCCGAGCAGCAGGCGCAGTTGTTCGCGGTCGAGCGCCTGGTGTTCTTCTACTTTCCGCGGATCTGCAATCACTGCCTGAATCCGGCGTGCGTGGCGGCGTGCCCTTCGGGGGCGTTGTACAAGCGCGGCGAGGACGGAATCGTGCTGGTGGACCAGAACCGGTGCCGCGGCTGGCGCGCCTGCATCGCCGCCTGCCCGTACAAGAAGATGTTCTACAACTGGAACACCGGGAAGTCGGAAAAATGTATCCTTTGCTTCCCGCGCCTCGAGGCGGGACAGGCGCCGGCGTGCTTCCACTCCTGCGTCGGCCGCATACGGTATCTCGGCAACGTGCTCTACGATGCCTCGCGCATCGAGGAAGTGGCGAAACTGCCGGATGAGGAACTGGTGGAAGGCCAGCGCTCGCTCATACTCGATCCGCACGACCCTGAGGTCATCCACGAGGCGCGCCGCAACGGCATCCACGACTCGGTGATCGAAACCGCGCAGCGCTCGCCGGTGTACAAGTTCGTCAAGGTCTGGAAAATCGCCCTGCCGCCGCACATCGAGTACCGCACCTTGCCGATGCTGTTCTACGTGCCGCCGATGGCGCCGGTGATGGCGAACCGCTCGGACGACGTGGTGAACGGCGTTTCCGATGACCTGTTCCACGACATCGAGCAATCGCGCGTGCCGATGAAATTCCTGGCGAACCTTTTCGGCGCGGGCCACGAGTCAAAGGTCCGCTACGCGCTGCGCAAACAAAAAGCGGTCCGTTGGTACCGGCGCGCGCTCACCGTGGGCGATGTCGAGATGAGCACGGCCGAAAGGATGCTGCGCGAGGCCGATTCCTCGCCCGAGGAGGCCGAAGCCATCTACCGGCTGACGTCGCTATGCACCTTCGAGGAGCGATTCGTGATTCCTCCCATGCACCGCGAGGAAGCCATCCAGATGCTCGAAGACCCGCTGGAACACAAGCAGAGCGTCGGGTTCGGATTCATGATGGCGCCCAGGAGGGGAATGTGACCTACGAAGAACTGGCGGACCGGCTTCACTACCCCGACGAACCGGCAATGCAGGAACTCTACATCCAGACCTTCGAGTTCAATCCCGCCTGCACGCTGGAAATTGGCTGGCATCTGTTCGGCGAGAACTACGAGCGCGGCGAGTTTCTTGTCCGCATGCGCGGCCTATTGAGGCAACACGGGATCGCAGAAACCACCGAGCTGCCGGACCACCTCACCCACGTGCTGCAACTGATCGGGCGCATGGAACCCGGCGAGGCGGCGCGCCTCGTGGGAGAAGCCGTGCTGCCCGCGCTTGAAAAAATCCGGCTGCCGGACGATAACCCCTACCGGGAAGTGTTGGACACCGTCCGCGAAAAGCTCACGGCAGATTTTCCCAACGCGCCCCGCCGCAGCCCGCAGCTTCCCATCCTCCAGAAGGCACGCTTGTGAACACGGCATTCTACCTCGACCAGTTTTTGTTCGCCGTTTTACCCTATGTCGTCGCGATCGCATTTATTCCGGCGACTGTCTACCGCTATCGCGCCCGCGGCTTCACTTACTCCAGCCTTTCTTCCCAGTTTCTGGAGAACCAGCAGCACTTCTGGGGCCTGGTGCCGTTTCACTACGGCATTCTTGTGGTTACTCTCGGCCACTTAGTCGCGTTCTTCCTCCCGCAGCAATTACTGGCCTGGAATTCGCGGCCGCTGCGATTGTACGTGCTGGAGATCTCCGGGCTGATTTTCGGCGTGCTCTCCCTGGTGGGCCTTGCCGCCGCGGTGATGCGCCGGCTCACCCACGGCAAAGTCTATCGCGTGACGTCTGGGCCGGACTGGGTTCTGTTCGCGCTGCTGCTGCTGCAGATCGCTTCGGGGATCGGCGTGGCGGTTTTCCATCCCTGGGGCTCGTCCTGGTTCGCCTCCACGGTGACGCCGTACCTGTGGTCGCTGGTGAAGCTGAATCCGGACCTGACGGCGATCAGCGCGTCGCCGCTGCTGGTCAAACTTCACATCGTGAACGCGTATCTTGTGATCGGCTTGTTCCCGTTCACCCGTCTCGTTCATATTCTCGTCATTCCGAATCCTTACCTCTGGCGCAAGCCGCAGGTGGTGCGCTGGTACGGGAGGCAGCATGCCTGACATGAAGGGAACTCCCGGCCAGGGACTCGCCGGCGCGACGCTGGGTTTCTTCATCGGATTTGCCGCAGTAGCGCTGTTCGGGCCCACGGCGGCGAAGTTTCAGGAAGTGATGCAGCTCACCCCGATGGCTGTGGGGTTTCTGGTGGCCATGCCGTCGCTTTCGGGGTCGCTGCTGCGCATACCGTTCTCCGCCTGGGTGGACACGTGCGGCGGGCGAAAGCCCTTTCTGGTGCTGCTCGCGCTGTCGATCGCCGGGATGGCGGGGCTGTCGTCCGTAGTGGCGTTTCTGTATCCGGAACGCCTCACAGCCGCCCATTTCCCGCTGCTGCTTTTCCTGGGCGTCCTTTGCGGATGCGGCATCGCCACGTTTTCGGTGGGAATCAGCCAGGTGTCGTACTGGCATCCGCGCGCGAGGCAAGGCCGCGCCCTGGCTGTCTACGCGGGAGTGGGCAACGTAGCGCCGGGAATATTTTCGCTCGTGATCCCGATCAGTTTGGGCGCGCTCGGGCTGGCTAACTCTTACCTGATCTGGCTGGGAATGCTCGTTGCGGGGACCGTGCTCTATTTCCTGATCGCGAGGAACGCTCCTTACTTCCAACTGCGCGCGCAGGGACTCGCGCCGGAGCAGGCGCGGCGGCAGGCCGAGGCACACGGGCAGGAGCTGTTTCCCGGCGGCAACCTCAAAGAAAGTCTTATCGCCTCCGCGAGAGTCTGGCGTACGTGGGCGCTTGTCCTGATCTACTTCTCCACTTTCGGCGGCTTTATCGCACTTACTGCCTGGCTGCCGACTTATTGGACCTCTTACTTTGGAATGACCGCCATTCAGGCAGGCCTGTTAACTGCGCTGTACTCCGTACTTACTTCGCTGGTCCGCATTCTGGGCGGCGTCGTCTCCGACACGCTCCGCGAAGGCGGTGAGAATACGTCGATTCTGGCGCTCTTCATCACCCTGATCGGCGCGCTGGTGATGATCGGAGCGCGCGACTACCAGCTCGCCATCCCGGGCGTCATCCTGCTCGCGTTCGGCATGGGAATCTGCAACGCGGCGGTGTTCAAGATGGTGCCGCAGGCGGCGCCGAAGGCCGTGGGCGGCGCGGCGGGCTGGGTCGGAGGGCTTGGGGCCTTCGGCGGTTTCGCGATCCCGCCCATGATGGCCTTCGCGGTGCGCGACCTCGGCCAAAACGGCTACTCAATTGGCTTCGTCGTGTTTCTGTTCCTGGCGCTGCTCTCGCTGTTCATGGCCTGGATCTTGAAATACTCTGAAGCGCCCGCGGCTCAACCCCGCTACGGGGGGAAGGTGATGGCGTGATGAGAAGCCGCGTTCTCACGATCGTGCTCGGCATCGGCGTGGCCTTTAGCCTGGTGGTGCTGGCCTCGCGGGCTTCGATGTTTCACCTGCCCGCCAACCACCAGGGATACGAGCCCGTGCAGCCGATCGCCTACTCGCACCGCCTCCACGCCGGCGAATTGCAGATCGACTGCAAGTATTGTCACTTCGGCGCGGAAAAGAGCCGGTATGCGGGCATTCCGCCGGCGAGCGTCTGCATGAACTGCCACCAGTTCATAAAGGCGCCCTTGGGAGCGATCCGCGCCGAGGACGAGCTTGCCGCCCAGGAAGGACGCGCGCCGCGGGAAGTGGTCTCGCCGGAGTTGAGCAGGCTGTACGATGCGGTGAAGCAGCATCGCCCGGTGGCCTGGACCCGCATCCACTCCCTTCCCGACTTCGTGTATTTCGATCACCGCGCGCACGTAAATGCCGGCGTGGTGTGCCAGCAATGCCACGGTCCGGTGGAGACCATGGAGCGCGTACGGCAGGTCTCAGATCTCAGCATGGGATGGTGCGTCAATTGCCATCGCGACGCCAATGAGAAGGGCATCGGCGGGCGGCGGGTGAACGCATCCATCAACTGCTCGACCTGCCACTACTAGAGGAAAGCGATGGAGAATCAGTACTGGCGGAGCCTGGCGGAACGCGAGCAACCCGCGGCGCAGGAGCTGGAGTTCGACGGCCCCGGAAACTCGCGACGCGATTTTTTGAAGGCTGCCGGATTCGTGCTCGCCGGAACCGCGCTGAGCGGTTGCGCGCGCGCCCCCGTCGAAAAGGCCATACCGCATCTCGATCAACCCGGAGGCGTCATCGCAGGCCGCGCTCAGTTCTACGCTTCCACCTGCGGCGCTTGCCCGGCTGGCTGTGGTCTGCTCGCCAAGGTGCGGGACGGCCGCCCGATCAAGCTCGAGGGCAATCCCGATCAGGCGATCTCCCGCGGCGCAAGCTGCGCGGTTGGTCAAGCCTCCCTTTTGGGGCTGTACGACAGCCTGCGTTTGAAGCAGCCGCTTGCTCACGGCAAGCCCGCCGCCTGGGAACAGGTGGATCGCGAGATCGCCGCGCGACTGGCTGAAATTCGCAAAGCGGGCGGCGCGGTGCGCTACCTCAGCGGCACGATCACCAGCCCAACGAAGCTGGAGATGATCGGCCGCTTCCTCGCCCAATTTTCCGATGCGCGCCACGTCATGTACGACGCGCTTTCGGTATCCGCCATTCTCGACGCCCACGAGCAGACCCATGGCGCGCGCATTCTGCCGCATTACCGCTTCGCCGCCGCTGACGTGATCGCCTCGTTCGACGCCGACTTCCTCGGAACCTGGATTTCTCCGGTCGAGTTCGCGCGCGATTACGCTTCGCGCCGCCTGCCACCAGAGATGTCCTGGCATGTGCAGTTCGAAGGGCGGATGTCGGTCACCGGCAGCAAGGCAGACCTCCGCGTGAAGGCTGCGCCGGACGAAATCCTCGGGCGCCTGGAGCGGCTGGCCGAACGGATCGAAGCGAACGACCCGGCCGGAGACGAACTTGCCGCACGCCTGCTGCGCGCACGCGGGCGTAGCCTGGTCGTCTGCGGCCTGAATGACCTCGCCGCGCAGGTGCTCACGAACCACATCAATCATCTGCTTGGCAATTACGGCGCTACGCTCGATATCGAACGGCCTTCGCTGCAGCGCCGCGGAAACGACCGCGCCCTGGCGGATCTTCTCGCGGAACTTCAGGCCGGCCGGGTCGCCGCACTGTTCATCGATGGCGTGAATCCCGCTGCGGAGCTGCCCGCCGCTCCAGCCCTGGATCGGGCCAAACTCGTCGTGAGTTTTGCCGGCTCAGTGGACGAAACTTCGCAACACGCCCATTACATCTGCCCGGACCATCACTACCTGGAAAGCTGGGCGGATGCCGAGCCGGTGCGCGGGCTGATCAGCTTCACGCAGCCAACCATCCGGCCGCTGAACAGGACTCGGGCCGTGATCGAAAGCCTGGCCGTTTGGGTGGGCCAGCCCGCATCGGCTTACGAGCTCATCCGCGAGCACTGGAAGGACCGCATCGACTGGGACCGCGCCTTGGAAAAGGGATGCGCCGAAGTGAACGTGGCCGCCCAAGCGCCGCGCTGGATGGGAGCGAAGCTTCAGCGCCGCGCACCGGCCGCGGAGGGCTACACGGCCGTCCTCTACCCGGCGGTGGGCATGCTCGACGGCCGCCATGCAGGGAACCCCTGGCTGCACGAGCTTCCGGACCCAATCACAAAGACCGTGTGGGACAACTGCGCGCTGCTGTCCCCGAAAACCGCGGCGGCGCTAGGTGTGCGCGACGGGGATGTGGTGCGCATCGAAGGCGGCGTCGCGGTCGAGCTGCCCGCCGTGGTCCAACCGGGCCAGCACGACCGCGTGATCGCGGTGGCGCTCGGCTACGGCCGCAAGGCTTCCGAACGATTCGCGAACATCGGCCCGCGCTGGACCGGCAGTAAACCCACGGTGAACGAAAACGGCCGGGTGGGGGTGAACGCTTCCCCGCTGCTCGCTCTGGAAGGCGGGCTGCTGCGCTACGAGCGCTGCGGCGTGATGATTGCGACAACCGGCCGCCGGATCGAACTCGCTTCGACGCAAGCGCATCATACGCTCTCCGTTCCCACGCACCTTGCGCCCCCAGACGGCAAGGTCCGCCCCATCATCCGCGAGATCACCCCGGAAGAACTCGGCAAGCCGCCGGAACACGCCGAACATCACGAGGAACTCTGGCCCGACGACCATCCGTACACGGGCCATCGTTGGGGCATGGCCGTGGATCTGAACGCCTGTACCGGCTGCTCCGCCTGCGTTATCGCCTGCCAGGCGGAAAACAACACCCCGGTTGTGGGCAAGGACGAAATGCGGCGCCGCCGCGGAATGCATTGGATCCGCATCGACCGCTACTACTCGGGCCCGCCCGACGACGTTCGAGTGGCCCATCAGCCGATGATGTGCCAGCAGTGCGATCATGCGCCCTGCGAAACCGTCTGCCCCACGCTCGCGACGGTCCACAGCGACGAGGGACTCAACCAGCAGGTCTACAACCGCTGCGTAGGCACGCGCTACTGCGCCAACAACTGCCCGTATAAGGCGCGGCGCTTCAACTGGTTCAACTACCCGAGCAATGACAAGCTGGCCAACCTGGTGCTGAACCCCGACGTCACCGTGCGCTCGCGCGGCGTGATGGAAAAGTGCACCTTCTGCGTGCAGCGGATTCAGGAAGCCAAGATCGAAGCGAAGCGCCTCGGCGTGCCGCTGAAGGACGGCGATATCCGCGTCGCCTGCGAGCAGTCCTGCCCCGCCGACGCAATCGTCTTCGGCGACCTGAACGATCCCAACAGCCGCGCGTCGCGCCTGGCGCAGGACGCCCGCCAGTACCGCGTTTTGGAAGAACTCAACGTGCGCCCGGCGGTGCATTACCTGAAAGTGATTCGCAATCGGAACGGGAAGGGAGGCCAGGACCATGGCTGAGGTTTGTTCGCCATTGAGGCTGCCGCTGATCGCCGGACGCAAGCAGCCGGCAGCGGTCACCGAGGACGTCTGCCGTCCCATGCTGCGGCCCCCTTCCATTCTTTGGTGGGCGGGCTTTGCTCTGGCGTTTTCGCTCCTACTCATGGGGGTGGCCGCGGTCGGCTATCAGATCGCCACCGGCGTGGGAGTGTGGGGATTGAACACAACGGTCGGCTGGGCGTTCGACATCACGAACTTCGTCTTCTGGGTGGGCATCGGGCATGCGGGCACGCTGATCTCGGCCATCCTGTTCCTTTTCCGCCAGAAGTGGCGCACCTCGGTGAACCGCTCGGCAGAAGCCATGACGCTGTTCGCGGTGATGTGCGCGGGCATTTTCCCCATCATCCATACGGGCCGCCCGTGGCTGGCTTTCTGGCTGTTCCCCTATCCGAACTTCCGTGGCCCGCTGTGGATCAATTTCCGCTCGCCGCTGGCGTGGGATGCTTTCGCCATCTCGACTTACTTTCTGATTTCGGCCGTGTTCTGGTACATCGGCCTGATTCCAGATCTCGCCACGATTCGCGACCGCTTGAAGCCTGGTCTGCGGCAGCGTCTGTTCGCGATTTTCAGCCTGGGATGGAACGGATCGTACCGCGTGTGGAGGCACTACGAGGTGCTCTACCTCCTGCTGGCCGGACTTGCGACGCCGCTCGTGGTCTCCGTGCACACCATCGTGAGCTGGGACTTCGCCACCTCAGTGATCCCGGGCTGGCACGCCACCATCTTCCCGCCGTACTTTGTCGCCGGAGCGATTTTTTCCGGCATCGCCATGGTGTTGACGCTCATGCTGGTCGCGCGGAAGACCATGGGCCTCGAAGATTACATCACGCAGCGGCACGTGGATGCGATGTGCAAACTGCTGCTGCTCACCAGCGGGATTGTGGCGCTGGCATACGCCACCGAGTTCTTCACCGCGCTTTACAGCGGCAATCCCTACGAGCAGTTCGTCTTTATGAATCGCGCCAAGGGACCGTTCGCCTGGGCCTACTGGACCATGGTGGGCTGCAACGTGCTCATCCCGCAGTTGCTCTGGTTCGAGCGCGTGCGGCGCCGCCTGGTGATCGTCTTCCTGCTGAGCCTGTTCATCAACGTGGGCATGTGGTTCGAGCGGTTCGTAATCATCGTCACCTCGCTCCACCGCGATTTTCTTCCGGCGAACTGGAGCGGCTACACTCCCACGATTTATGAAATCGCAACCCTGCTGGGCAGCTTCGGACTGTTCTTTACCTGCTTCCTGATCTTCTGCCGCGTGCTGCCGGTGATCGCGATGGGCGAAGTGAAAGCCGTGCTGAGTCACGGCAACGGGAAAGGAGGCCACGCGTGAACCGTCGCGTTTTGATCGGCATCTTCGATTCGGAAGATGACATTCTGGCCGCGACCGATGCCGCCCGCCGCCGCGGCCTGGTGATAGTGGATGTTTTCGCGCCCTACGCCGTGCACGGCCTGGACAAAGCGATGGGGCTGGCGCGCTCCAAGCTGCCCTGGGTGTGTTTTCTGTTAGGTCTGTTTGGCGCCGCCTTCAAAGTCTGGTTCGAGTACTGGACGACGGCTTCGGATTGGCCCATCAACGTCGGCGGCAAGCCCTGGAACTCGCTCCCGGCGTTCGTCCCCATCACGTTCGAAGTCATGGTGCTGTTTGCGGGGCTGAGCACGGTGGTGGCTTTCTTTGGCATGAACCGGCTGTGGCCGGGCCGGAAAGCAGACTTACTCGATCCGCGCGTCACCAACGACCGCTTCGCGCTGGTGCTCGAAGAGGACGATGCTGCCTTCGATGTCGATGAGGTGAAAACCTTCCTCTGGAGCCACAACGCGCTCCGCGTTGAGGAGCGGGAGCTGGAGGTGGCGCGATGAAGCTCAACCTGTTTCTGCTGGTGCTGCTCGCCGCCACGGTGGCCGCCAATCTCGGCATCAACGACAACCCGGCCCGCCGCAATTTTGAAGTATTGCCGGAGATGGTGTACTCTGCCGCCGCCGAGTCCTTCAGCGAAAACTCCAGTTTCGCGGATGGCAAAACGCTGCAATCGCCGCCGGCAGGGACCATTGCCCGCGGCGCGCGCCCGCTCCCTTACGCTGCGACGCCGGAAGACGCCGCCCGCGCGGGGCGCGAGTTGACGGCGCCGGAGGCCAGCGCAGCGGATTTGGCGCGCGGCGCCGAGTTGTACCAGGTGTTCTGCCGCCCCTGCCACGGACCCGGGGGCAAAGGCGACGGCACGGTTGCGATGCGCGGCTTCCCGCCGCCTCCCTCGTTTTTCGCCGAGCGCGCGATGAACCTCGCCGACGGCCAGATGTTCCACATCGTGACCTACGGGCAGAACAACATGCCATCTCACGCCGCGCAGATCGAGCCAGCCGACCGCTGGCGGATCATCGCTCACGTCCGGTCGCTGCAGAAAAATCAGGGAGGCGCACAACAATGATGAGCCAAAACAGGTTCCTGGGGGCGCTGATACTGGCGGGCGTGGTGACGTCCGCGGCGGGTGTGGTTCTTGCGCCCACGCGCGCCTGGACTGCACTGCTCATCGCGGGATACCTGCTTGCGACATTCGGCCTCGCCGGCCTGGTGTTCATCGCCACGCAGTATGCCAGCGGCGCGGGCTGGAGTGTCGCTTTCCGGCGTGTGCCGGAAGCGATGACCGCGATCTTTCCTCCCGGCGCGGCTTTGCTGGCCCTGGTTTTCCTCGCGCATCCCTCTGTCTATGCCTGGACCACTCACGCGCCCCACGGGGCATTCCAGCAATTCTGGCTCAATCGTCCTTTCTTTCTGGCCCGCGCCGCGATCTACATGATCGTCTGGCTCGCCTTTGCAGTTGCGATCGTGCGGACCTCGCGCCAGCAGGACAGCGACGGCAGGGTAGGCCATACCCGCCGCAACGTGCGGCTCTCGGTGGCCTTTCTCGCGGCATTCGCAGTCACCTTTTCACTGGCGAGCTTCGACTGGATCATGTCGCTCGAGCCGCCGTGGACCAGCAATATATTCGCGATCTACAATTTCGCCGGTCTGTTTTCCGGGGGTCTCGCGCTGCTGATTCTGCTGGTGCTGTACGAGCGCCGCTCCGGGCCGTTGCGCGACTTCGTGAATGAAGAGCACCTGCACGACCTCGGCAAACTGTTGTTCGCGTTCTCCACCTTCTGGATGTACATCTGGTTCAGCCAGTACATGCTCATTTGGTACGCGAACATCAGCGAAGAGACCACGTATTACATCGCCCGTCTTCGCAATGCCTGGGCGCCGCTGTTCCTTCTGAACCTGATTCTGAACTGGGTGATTCCGTTTGCGGTGCTGTTGCCGCGCGGAACCAAGCGCAGCCCGCGCGCGCTTGGCAGAGTGGCCGCGGTGGTGCTTGCGGGCCGCGTCCTGGACGTTTACCTGATGGTCGCGCCCCCGCTGCACGGCGCCAACCCGAAGCTCGGCATCTGGGAAATCGGAGCGCTGGAGGGAGCCGCGGGCGCAGCGCTGCTCTTGTACAGAAGAGCGATGAAGCAGGCCGCGCCCGTGCCGCTCAACGATCCTTATCTGGAGGAGAGCCTGCACTACCAGAACGCGTAGCGCCGTCCCTCGCTCTTCGGACCGCCGCTTACGCTTCGAGTTCGAGCTGCTCGCCTTCGGCGATCTCCAGCGGTTGGGCGAAAACGAACACCGCCCGTCCCTGCTCGCGCCGCAGTTCATGGGCCACAGGCTTGCCGCCCAGCCGCGCCGTGGTCTTTGCGCCTGCCGGGATGTTGCGCGCCAGCTCGACGGTTTGGCACGGCAGCTTACCGTACAGCACCGAAAGCCGGAACCGCGTCCTGCCCTGCTGCACGGCCTGGGAGAACGTGCCCCAGCCGGTCCCGGTCGACCAGAACGAACGGAAGTTGGCGGTGTTCACGCGCGGAGCCGCAACAACGCTCTTCTCCGTGCCGTGATAGCGGAATCCGCTCAGCGCCAGGATGCCGGACCAGGAAGCCATCGCCCGCACGTAATGGTGGCCGCACTCCAGCTCGTCCCACGGATTGCGCCGTTCACCGTCGTAGCGCAGCCGCGCGTTGGTGACGATCTCGATGGCTTCCTTCGGCATCCCGTAATACATCATGAGCGCGGCAATCTCGTACTCAAACCCGGTCCAGACCTCGGAGAAATACGGGAACGGAATCCGCGGCCGCGGCGCCTTGCCGTAGTCGCAGAGCAGCAGTCCCGCTTCGTCGTTCAATGCATAGATGCGCTCGATCGACTCGTGGTCTTCGAGGTTGTGCCGGTAGTTGTACTTGTAGATCGACGCCAGCGTCTTGCGTATCTTGGCCGGATCCACAAGCGAGCCGAGCCCTGCCACCATGGCGACGTACTGGCCCACCAGTTGATCCGCCAGGCAGCCTTCCCCAGCCTGAAAGTCGGGATGCAAGGGGTCTTCGGCGCCGCCCTGCGAGCGCAGCGGCTTGGCGATCTTGTCCGGCGGAATGCCCTGGACCTTCTGAATGTAATACTCCCCGTTGAACAGGTTCTCGTCGATCCACTTGCTGCCGCGCGTGAACAGATCGCGGCACGTGCGCGCGAATGCCTCGTCGCCGGTGGCGCGGGCCATCTCTTCGCACGCGCGGAGCCCACCTAGATAATAGATGCCGCACATCGGGTTCGGACCGTAAAACTCGACGTCGAAAGTGTTGTGCTGCACGCCTTCGGCGACACCGTCGCGATCGGCGTCCCAGCCTCCCTCGATCCAGGCGAACTCCATGGCCTTTTTGACTTTCGGCCACATCGAGCGAAGCCAGGCGTCATCGCCCGAGAGCCGCCAGTCGAGGTAAGTGCGGATGATCTGGCCCATGGTGCCGTCGATGGCCGTTATCCCGTGTGAGGTCTGTTTCCCCTCGGGCAACTGAATGCGGATCGGCAGTATGCCGTCCAGCTTCTCGGCGGTTTCAAAGCCCGCTTCGCGCTGCGAGCGCGCCAGGGACGGGAACAGATGTTGTGTGACCGCTTCGTAGTTCCACACGTGGGAGCAGTTGCCGAAGCAGCAGCCGCTGTTGTCGCTCGCGCCTTCGAAGCCGCGGAACCTGCCGTCGGCCGTGCGGAAGCAAACCTGCGTGGCCAGCGTGGAGAGGTTCGCCATAGCGGCTTCCTTCACGGGAGCGGGCAGCGTGGATTCGCGCATCGCCGCCAGGAACTGGCGCATGCGTTTTTCGAGAACGGGAAGGTTGGCCGCGGCGTGTTCGGCGGCTGCCCACGCATCCGCGAAGCGCTGGCAATAATAGTTGCCGATGATCGTATTGTTCTCGCCTTTCGGGGCGGTCCAGCCGCACCATTGCGGCGTGCGGTTCGGAAAATGCCAGGCGAGCAGAAACGTGAAATCCGCCTCCGCGCCCGGTGCAAGCTCCCTGCTCAGGCAGATCGAGCCTACCTGGTTGCGCTGCTCGGCCTCCGGCCCGAGTTGCCCGTCCTGGGTGAAGTCGTCCCAGAACAGCAGCGCGCTCCTCCACCACTTTGCTTCCGGCCAGCCGCGAAGATAGCTCACCTTGCCGTCGCCCGCATCGAGAACGCACAGCGCCATCGATCCGTTCATCGGCGCATCCTTGGCCGCGCCGGGATTGGTCATGAGCAGGCCCTGCAACCCTGCGCCGGTCCGGAATTCGTTGACCCGGCTCCTGGCGGCCCCGCGGGCTCCGGGCCCGCGGTCGGTCCCGACCGGGTTCTCGAGCGAAAAGGCGATCGACACCTTCGCTGTCTGCTTGCCCGGGTTCCTGACCTTGTACCGCAACACGGCAATCGGGAGGCCCGAATCGTCGGCCGCCAGCGGAAAGATCGGCGTGAACGCCTCCAGCGTCACCCTGACGGGCAGTTTGCGGTCGCGGAATGCGACCGTGGCGAGCGGATACTCCCCGGTGAAGGTAGCGCCGTCAAGCCGCGTGAGTCCCGAAACGTTATTGGGGCTCAGGCCGTGAGCGGCATGATAAGGCGGCATCATCCGGGCCTCCAGCACGCGTGCCACGGGCTTCGAGTTCCCCGCCTGAACCCAAATGCTCGGGAACGCGTAGTTGAGCGACCTGCCCTTATCCGGGCGATTAAAGATTTCCCAGTCGCGCAACTGGCCGCGCCCCCCGAGGCTAACCGAACCTGCCGCCACCCCGCCCAGCGGAAAGGCAACCATGGCCAGGTTGCGGCCGGTGAGAACCCTGGGATATTGAACGGTGCGGCGCGGAGCGGCGCCCCGGCTCGCAGCCTGAGGCGCGGCCTCCGCTGTGGTCTGAGCCGCGGGGGCCTGAGAAGCCTGGGCCGGTGCGGCGCCTGCTATCAACGCGGCGGTCTTCAGAAAATCACGACGTTTCGTAGCCATCTCGTCCTCGTATAAATTGCAAACTTAAATATCATTTCACAAGAGGAACGCAAGATGGGGCGCCGCGAACCGGATTTTGTGCGAAAGCCTGCTACGAGCGGCCCGTCTCCGATTTCACCGCGTTCAGCAGCGCGTTCATGTAAGCGATGCTGTGTGCCAGCCCCGCGCTGGGACGGTACTCTCCCGTGCCCCCGCCCCTGCTGGTGTCCCTGGTTCCGGGCGAAACGCCGAGCAACGGAATGTGGTCCGGGATCGCGATGCCGTCGAAGCCCACTTCCACCATCGCCTTCATGACCTTGTACATGTCATAGTAGCCGTCGTCCAGCAACGTCTCGACGAAGTGCGGCAACGGAGCGCTCACGTTCCGGAAGTGCACCTTGAAAAGTTTCTTCTGGCTGCCGAAGTACTTGATGGCCTCCACTACATCCTTGCCCATCAGTTCGCCGCCCTCAAGCCAGCAGCCTACGCACAGGCACACTCCAATGTTCGGGCTGTTGGCGATCTCCAGCGCTTTCCGATAGCCTTCAAAACTGCTGAAGATGCACCGCGGGACACCCGCCAGCATAGGCTGCGGCGGATCGTCGGGGTGAATGCCGATGCGCACGCCCGCTTCCTCGGCGACCGGAACCACTTTCTTGATGAAGTAGGTGTAGTTGTCCCAGATCTCTTCTTCCGAATACCTCCGGCCATGGGAAAGCGGTTCGTTGTAAGTGATTCCCGCCCAGACGCCCCGCCGCTCCGGGCTCGCCATGTTGAGCTCCCTGGCCGAATAGCCTCGCGGCATCGTCGCGCGCCCGCTCGACCATATGCCGTTACCCATGTGCGCATACGTCGTATAGGGAATCCCGGCCTTGCCCAGGTAGCGGATATAGTTCAGGTACTCTTCGATCTTTTTATCGCGCCCGGGCAGATTCAGCGTGACTTCCGGCATGTTGTGCAGGCTGCCGCTCGGGCCCACGCCGCTCCCGATGTTGTACACCTTGAAGCCGGCGGCCTCCCACTGCTTGCGGATCTTAATGAAGCCCTCGGCGGTCGCTTCCTCAGGCTGGGCGCTCAGGCTGACCCACGTTATTCCGAGTTGCTTCAAATAACGCATGTGTTCTTCGGTGGTCCGCCCGGAGGCGCTCGTCCCGATCTTCACGCCCGGAGGAAGAGGAGGCAGCTTGGAAGCGCCCGACCGCTGAGCCGCCAGCAGCGCTGCCCCGCCCAGCGCCATTTTCGAAAACTCTCTTCTATTTGTCATCGTTACCATCGCTCCTTGCTACTTCGTTCGCCAGTACGCGCTGTGGCCGGTGCAAATCATCATCCGGGAGATTTCCCGAATGATCCGCCTCAGCTCGAAAATTGTCTACCTCGCCCTGCTGCTGGTACGCCGGTTTGCCGCAGGGCGCGAGTAGAGCCCCATTTGGGCACGTCCCATTTTGCATCAAACGCGGCCTGCATGATACCGGAATCGAGGGCGAGCGGGCGGGCCGCCCGGCCGCTCCGGGTGCGGCGGGTTCAGGCGCAACAAAGCCGCGCAGTGGCGTTGCAATTGCCACCCGGGTGATCAACAGACGTAGACGAGCTGGGAATGACGACCCCTTCGGACAACAACGGGAGAACTGGCGATATCCCCAGCCGGCGCTCAGACCCGCCACAAATTAGAGGATGAGGAAGCGCGATGGGGCGCCGCGCACCGGACTTGGCGCTCCCAAGATTGTTATGAGCGGCCCGTCTCCGACTTGGCCGCGTTCAGCAGGGCGTTCATATAACCGATGCTGTATGCCAGCCCCGCGTTGTTGAAGGCCATCAATTCGCTGGGACGGTATGCTCCCG
This sequence comes from Acidobacteriota bacterium, assembly GCA_029776225.1. Taxonomy (GTDB): domain Bacteria; phylum Acidobacteriota; class Terriglobia; order Bryobacterales; family Bryobacteraceae; genus Fen-330. Next base: position 106,444 of record JAKOTR010000090.1, read on the forward strand.
TGCCGCTCGTGTCTTCCCTGCGCCCGGGCAGGACCCCGAGCGCCGGGACGTGGTCCGGAATCACGAGACCGTCGAAGCCCACTTCCACCAGCGCCTTCATGACCCTGTACATGTCGTAGTAGCCGTCGTCCAGCAGTGTCTCGACAGAGTGCGGCAACGGCGCGCTCACGTTCCGGAGGTGCACCTTGAAAAGCTTTTTCTGACTGGCGAAGTACTTGATGGCCTCCACCACGTCTTTGCCCATCAGCTCGCCGCCCTCAAGCCAGCAGCCTACGCATAGGCACACTCCAATGTTCGGGCTGTTGGCGATCTCCAGCGCTTTCCGGTAGCCTTCAAAACTGCTGAAGATACACCGCGGGACACCCGCCAGCATAGGCTGCGGCGGATCGTCCGGGTGAATGCCTATGCGCACGCCCGCTTCCTCAGCGACCGGAACCACTTTCTTGATGAAGTAGGCGTAGTTGTCCCAGATCTCTTCTTCCGAATACTTGCGGCCATGGGAAAGCGGTTCGGTATAGGTGACTCCGGCCCAGTCGCCCCGAAGCTGCGGGCTGGCCATATTGACCTCTCTGGATTGATAGCCGCGGGGCATCGTCGTCCACCCGCTCGACCATATGCCGTTGCCCATGTGCGCATACGTCGTATAGGGAATCCCGGCCTTGCCCAAGTAGCGGATATAGTTCAGGTACTCTTCGATCTTTTTATCGCGCCCGGGCAGACTCAGCGTGACTTCCGGCATGTTGTGCAGACTGCCGCTCGGGCCCACGCCGCTCCCGATGTTGTACACCTTGAAGCCCGCGGCCTCCCACTGCTTGCGAATCCTGATGAAATCTTCGGCGGTGGCTTCCTCGGGCCGGCCGATCAGGCTGACCCACGTGATCCCGAGTTGCTTCAGGAAAAGCAGGTGCTCCTCGGTGGGCTGCCCGGCGGTCGTCCCGATCTTCACGCCCGGAGGAAGAGGTTGGAGCCTGGAACCGCCCGGCCGCTCAGCCGCCACCAGTGCTTCTCCGCCCAGCGTCATCTTCGAGGACTCTCTTTTATCAGTGCTCGTGACCGTCGCTCCTTGCTACTTCGTTCGCCAGTACGCGCTGTGGCCGATGTAATCATCATCCGGGAGGTTCCCCAGAATGATTCTCCTCAGCTCGAGGATGTCTACCTCGCCCTGCTTCTGGTACAGCAGCTTGCCGCCGGGCGCGAGCAGAACCGTGTAAGGCACGCCGGCCTCCCATTTCGCGTCGAAAGCGGCCTGCATGGCATAGGTGTCCGTCGAGGCGAACTGCAAATTCCTTCCCGACGAATGCAGTTTTTCCAAAACCTTCTGCACCCCGGCGCGCTCGTCAGGCAGATTCGTGGAAACGGTGACGAAATCGAAGTCGCGCCCGCGGTACATGCGGTGGGTCGTGATCAGGTCCGGAAGCTCGCTGATGCATGGACCGCACCACGTCGCCCAGAAGTTCACCAGAAGAAGTTTGCCGGTGGGATTCGAGCGCAGCTTCTTCAATTCCTCCGCGCCAGCCATCTCCAGGACCACCGGCTCGGCCTCGATCTTCTTCAGCTCCTGCTCCCTGGACGCCTGCTTCGACTTCCACTTGGTTGAACAACCGAAGACCCCGGTGTGCTCCACCGGAACGGGCCGGCCCTCCAGCAGTGCGTCAATGGCGTTTCGCGCGTCCCGGACCTTCACCAGCGATTCGCGCTGGCTGTTATCCACGCGGCCCTCGTAGCGCAGCTTGCGCTCCCGGTCGAAGATGAACACGTGCGGGGTTGCCTTCGGGCCGTAGGCCCGCGCGACGGACTGCGTCTCGCCGTCGTACAGGTAAGGGAAATTGAATTTCCGGTAGGCCGCCCGGATCTTCATGTCCTCCAGGCTATCACTCACGTCGGTGTATCCCAGCTCGTTCAGCCGGACCGCCGCCGGATCGTTTGGCGAGATCGCAACCAACGCCACGCCTTTTCCGCGGTAGTCGGCGGCAATCTGCTTGATGCGGTTCTCGTACAGTTGGGCGGTCGGGCAGTGGTTGCAGGTGAACACGATCACAAGCACCGGATATGAGGAATAGTCGCTCAGACGGTGGATCTTGCCATCGACACCAGGCAGCGCGAAATCGGGAGCGGGCGAGCCTATGGCCAGCGTGGGTGGCTCATCGGCGGCAGCAAAAAGGGAAGCTGCGGTAAGAACGAGTGCCAGCAAGGTCGGCATGACGGGAACCCTCCTCCCGAAAAGTGTACATCGTACAGCCCGGCTCGCATAGCCCGCCAGCGGGGTAAACACTTGCAGCGGCAGCCCGTCCGCGGCGCTCGACGGCGCCAGTCGTTCGTCAAATGACATCGGCAGTTGACGAAGACTCTCCCGGTTTCGCGCCGGGATCTCCGAAGTCTGCTGCCGCCGTTCCGAATCCGCGGCCCTAAAGTCCTGAATTCAGGCGAGGTTAGCTGCCGGCCGTTCGGCAGGTTTCAGGCGCATCGTAACCGCACAGTGGCACTGCGGTTGCCATCCGGCGGATTAACAGAAGTAAACGAGGTGGGAATGACGACTCCTTCTAACAACAACGGGAGAATTGGCATCAGAGAAGGCGGTACGTCCGGCGCTCAGGCCCGCCACATATTAGAGGATATTCTTGCGCGCAAATCAGTCAGGCGCTTGCTTGCCCTGGCGACGCGTATGGACAGCACCGGAAAGTGCTTTTTCGAGCGGGTGTGCGAGAACTACAACAACGGTGCTCTCTCGGGCTTTGCGCGATGGAAGTGGCGCATCCCCGAACTCTTGATCGATTACGCGCTGAAGCGGGCGAAGCTCGACCGGGAATTCATGACCGAAAAGCTTTTCCACCACCGGCCTACGGTCCGCGCACTCGCGCTGGCGGGCCGCAGCGTCGCCCGGTACGGCCTGTCGGCGCCCCAAAGGTTCGTCGCGCCGCTGATGATCGTCTGGAACATCACTCAGGCCTGCAATCTGCGCTGCAAACACTGCTACCAGAGCGCGGGCACGCGGCCGGCGCGGGATGAATTGACGCTGGAGGAGAAACTGGCGGCCGTTGACCAGATGGCTGCCAACGGCGTGCCCTTCCTGGCAATCGCGGGCGGCGAGCCCCTGATGTGCGACGATCTGTGGCCGGTCCTCGAGCGCGCCAGGCAGCACGGCATCCACGTCACGATCGCCACCAACGGCACCCTCCTGACGAAAGAGAACGCGGTGCGCCTCATCGAGGCGGGAGTGAAGTACGTGGAAGTCAGCGTGGATAGCACCGACACCAAAGAGCACGACACCCTGCGCGGTGTGCCCGGCGCCTGGGAGCGGTCCATCGAGGGAATCCGAAATTCCGTGGCCGCGGGCATGCGGACGGGGTTCGCCACCTGTTTCACCAACCGCAACGTCGAAACCGTCGACGAGGTGGTGGAGCTGGCGATCTCGCTGGGCTGCCGCACCTTCTCGCATTTCAACTTCATCCCCACGGGACGCGGCAAGCAGATCGTCGATGCCGATCTGACGCCGGAACAGCGCGAATGGCTGATGCGAAGACTCGTCAAGCATCTTCAGGACGGCAGGATTAACGTCATCTCCACCGCGCCGCAGTTCGGGCGCGCCTGCGTCGCTTACGCGCCTCCGGACGGGTTGTTTGCGACCGGGCATGCTGGCTCCGGAAGAGGCCCCAAGACGATGGTGCTCTCTCGCTACATCGGCGGTTGTGGCGCGGGCCGCTGTTATTGTGCGCTTCAGCCGAACGGAGACATAACCCCCTGCGTCTATATTTCCAGCGTGAAGATCGGCAATTTGAGGGTTAAGCCGCTGGCCGAAATCTGGGACTGCGCCCTTTTTGCCAAGCTTTCGCACCGCGATGGTTATCGTCAGCACTGTGGGATCTGCAAAGACCGCGCGTACTGCGGCGGGTGCCGCGCCCGGGCGTACGCCTACACGGACGATATGTTAGGTGGCGATCCCGGCTGCGCGAAGAACCAGAAGCTATGGGACGAACTCGTTGCCGCCAACCGGAATGTGGTTGGCTGCGGCACATGCCATCGGCAGATGCCGAATCGTCAGACGGCGTGACGGAGCAGACGACCCAAATAGATTCATTTTGATGGGAATGCGATATGGGCATCGAGTTGCCCGCAAATCTGAGTTGAACAACAGATCCCGAATGGCAGGCTTTAGAGCAACAATCAAACTGACCCTTTCAAACTCACCGGCTTTCCAAAGCCCGGTGCGTCGATTCAATTCCCGATCCGGAGTGCAATCGAGGGGCGGCTGATTTCGATCCTGGAATCGCCACATTAGCCGTGGTTAACGCCGGCGGGTTCCAACTCGCCCAGGCGCGGATTCTTGGAGTGTGAAGAGGAATTCTTTCTATGACATTCATCAAATCGGCGAAGGACGTTTTCGCTGCCGTTGTGGTTGTGGCGGCACTCAGTGGGGTTGGCTGTAAACGAACCGAAAATGCCGCACCTCCGGCATTCATTCCCGAAGTTGCGACCGTAACGGTCACTCCCGAGCGAGCCGTGCTGACCACCGAGCTGCCCGGCCGGACATCGGCCTACCTCGTCGCGGAGATCCGCCCTCAGGTAAGCGGCGTCATCCAGAGCCGCCTGTTTGAGGAAGGTTCCAACGTTAAGAAGGGCGATTTGCTGTACCAGATCGATCCCGCTCCTTTTGAGGCCGCGCTGAATCAAGCAAAGGCCGCTCTCGCCACGGCGGAGGCGGAACTAGTCACGGCGGAGGCGAATCTTCCAGCCATCCGGTCCCGCGCGCAGCGCTTGAAGGAGCTCGTAGCCATCAACGCCGTCTCGCAACAGGACTACGACGATGCCGTCGCGGCGTTGAGGCAGGCGGAGGCGAACCTGGCGGCGCGACGGGCAGCGGTCGAGGTCAGCCGCGCGGCCGTCGAGACCGCGAAGGTGAACCTTTCCTATACACCGATCCGGTCGCCGATCACCGGGCGCATCGGAATATCCACCGTCACCGTCGGCGCGATGGCGACCGCCTACCAGGCCACTCCCCTGGCGGTCGTGCAGCAGTTGGACCCCATTTATGTGGACGTGGTCCAGTCCAGCGCGGAGTTGCTGCGCCTGCGGCAGCGCCTGGAGCACGGATATTTGAAGCAGAACGGCCGCGTTCAGAACAAAGTGAAGCTGATCCTTGAGGACAAGACAACCTATCCCCACGAAGGCACCCTGCAGACCCGCGACGTCACCGTGGACCCCACCACGGGCACCGTCACTCTCCGTATGCTCTTTCCCAACCCCAACCACGTTCTTCTCCCCGGAATGTTTGTGCGGGCCATCGTGCAGGAGGGCGTAAGCGAACAGGCCATTTTGGTTCCCCAGCAAGGCGTAACGCGCAACGTCAAGGGGCTTCCCGTCGCATGGGTCGTGAACAGCGAGAACAAGGTTGAAGAACGGGTTCTCGAACTGGACCGCGCCATCGGGGACAAATGGTTAGTAACCAGCGGTCTCAACCCAGGCGACCGGCTGATCGTGGAAGGGATGCAGAAGGTGCGCCCGGGCGTCCCGGTAAAGGCGGTCCCCTTTGAAGTTGCTTCGGCCGGCGCTTTCGCGCCGGGCCAAGGGCAACAACAAACGGAAGGGAGAAACTAGATGCTCTCCAGGTTTTTCCTTGACCGCCCGGTCTTCGCTTGGGTCATCGCCATATCGATGATGGTGGGAGGCGGGCTGGCGATCTATAACCTGCCGGTCGCCCAGTATCCTTCCATCGCCCCGCCGTCCATCACCGTCGTGGCGGTCTATCCCGGCGCGTCGGCGCAGACCGTGGAAGACAGCGTAATCCAGATCATCGAGCAAAAAATGACCGGTCTGGACCGCATGCTCTATATGAGTTCGACCGCCGATTCCTCCGGCTCCGGGAGAATTGAACTCACCTTTTCTCCGGAGGTCGATCCGGACATCGCCTGGTCCAAGGTGCAGAACAAGCTCCAGCTTGCGATGCCGATTTTGCCCGAGGTGGTGCAGCGGCAAGGCGTGATGGTCATGAAGTCCACGCGCAACTACCTGATGATTGTCGGCCTGACCACCACCGAAGATTCCAATCTGACTCAAGACGATCTGACCGACTACGCCGCCTCGCAGATTCAGCCCTCCCTGGCACGCGTACCCGGCGTCGGCGAGGTGGAGGCCTTCGGTTCGCAATACTCGATGCGGATCTGGCTCGATCCGGACAAGCTCACCCAGTACAACATGACGATCGCCGACGTGATTTCCGCCGTGCGCGCCTACAACGTGCAGGTCTCCGCCGGGCAGTTCGGCGGACAGCCGGCGGTGCCGGGCCAGCGGCTCAATGCCTCGATCGTCGTTCAAACGCTGTTGAAAACGCCCGAGGAGTTCGGCGCCATCCCCCTCCGGTACGGCGCCGATGGATCGGTTGTCCGGGTCCGGGATGTGGCGCGAACCGAATTGGCAGCCGAGTTTTCCGATGTGAGGAGCACCTACAACGGAAGGCCGGCGGCCGGTCTCGCCGTCCGCCAGGTGCCGGGCGCTAACGCGCTGGAAACCGCGGATGCGGTGAAACAGAAAATGGAGGACCTGGCGAGGTTTTTCCCGCCGGGCATGAAGGTTGTCTACCCCTACGACACCACGCCGTTCATTAGGGTTGCCATCGAAGAAGTGGTCAGAACCCTGATTGAAGCCATCATCCTGGTGTTCCTGATCATATTCCTGTTCCTCGGCGATTTGCGGGCAACACTGGTGCCGACCATCGCCGTGCCGGTGGTCATTCTGGGCACCTTCGGCGTGCTTGGCCTTGCCGGATACTCGGTCAACATGCTGACCATGTTCGCGATGGTGCTGGCGATCGGCCTCCTGGTGGACGATGCGATCGTCGTGGTGGAAAACGTGGAACGCGTGATGAGCCAGGAGGGGCTGTCTCCGCGCGAGGCCACGCGGAAGTCCATGGATGAAATCACCAGCGCCCTGATCGGCATTGGTTTCGTCCTGTCGGCTGTCTTTGCTCCCATGATGTTCTTCCCCGGTTCGACAGGCATCATATACCGGCAGTTCTCGGTCACCATCATCGCCGCGATGCTGTTGTCGGTCCTCGTCGCCCTGATCCTGACGCCGGTGCTCTGCGCGTCGCTGCTCAGGCCCGTGGCGAAGGGGCACGAGGCCGCCGATACCGGATTCCGCCCGTTGCGCCCCTTCTTCCAGGCCTTTAACCGCGCGTTTTTCTATCTGCGGGACCGCTATCAGTGGACCGTGAAATGGATTCTTTGGGCGAAGGCCCCTTCATTTGCCGCCTTCGCTCTCATCGTGGCTTTGACGGGCTACTTGCTTGTCCGGATGCCAACGGCCTACCTCCCCGATGAGGACCAGGGATCCCTCATGGTGATGGTGCAGTTGCCCCCGGGCTCGACTTTGGAACAGACCAATGCCGTGCTGGACACCGTGCGGCATCACTTTCTCGTCGAGCAGGCTGACGCGGTGGAATCCTGCATGACGATGGCCGGCTTCAGCATGGCTGGCCGTGGTCAGAACCAGGCGATGGCGTTCGTCATGCTGAGGGATTGGGAACTGCGGAACCGGCCCGAACTGCGGGTCTGGGCGGTGGCCCAAAAAGCAATGATGAGGTTCGCGGGCCTGCGAAACGCCCTCGTGTTTGCCTTCCCGCCCCCCGCCATTGCGGAACTCGGAACGGCAACCGGCTTCGATCTCATGCTCCAGGACCGTGGAGGGCTGGGCCACGAGGCTCTCATGAATGCCAAGAACCAGCTTCTCGCCATGGCCGCGAAGGATCCGAGACTGACGGCGGTTCGCTTCAACGGCTTGGACGACGTTCCGGAATTCCGCAGTGATGTGGATTGGGAGAAGGCGGGCGTCTGGGGGGTGCCGATCACTACGATCCACAACACGATTTCAGCCGCATTCGGCAGCGCCTACGTCAACGATTTCATCCAGGGCGGGCGCGTCAAGCGGGTGTACGTGCAGGCGGACGCCCCGTACCGGATGCTTCCGAGCGATCTGGACCGGCTGTATGTCCGCAACAACGAGGGGAAGATGGTGCCCATTTCCGGCCTTGCCTCGGGCCGCTGGGTCTACGCCGCCCCGAGCCTCAAAAGGTACAACGCTTTCCCCGCTGTCAATATCCAAGGGCAGGCTGCTCCCGGCAGGAGCTCCGGAGAAGCCATGCAGGCCATGGAGGAACTCATCGAAAAACTGCCCCAGGGGATCGGTCATGAATGGACCGGGGTTTCCTACCAGGAGCGCATGGCCTCGGCGCAAACTGGGCTTCTCTACTCGTTCTCCATCCTGGTGGTTTTCCTCGTGCTGGCGGCGCTCTACGAGAGCTGGACCGTCCCTATCTCGGTCATGCTGGCCTTGCCCCTCGGAGTCATTGGCGGCGTGCTGGCCTCCATCTGGCGAGGGCTGCCGAACGACGTCTATTTCCAGATCGGCTTGCTCACGGTGCTGGGATTGACCACCAAGAACGCCATCCTGATTGTTCAGTTTGCCAAGATGCGCGTGGAGGAGGGGCAGGACTTGATTCCGGCCACGCTCGAAGCGGCCAGGCTCCGGCTCCGCCCCATCGTGATGACGTCGCTGGCCTTCGGTTTCGGAGTCTTGCCGTTAGCTCTGGCCAGCGGAGCGGGCGCCGGCGCTCAGAAGGCCATCGGCACCTGCGTCCTCGGCGGCATGATCACCGCAACGTTCCTGGCGATCTTCTTCATACCGCTGTTCTACGTGGTGATCGTGAAGCTGTTTTCCCGGAAGAAAGACCGGGGGCCGTCCGCTCCGGGCGAGACGATGTCGGCGGAGGCGCACTGACATGTATCAAAAACTTGTTGTTTTGGCGATTGCAGCTAGCCTGACCGGGTGTATGCGCCGGGAAGCCTACCAGCGCCCCGCGCCGCCCATTCCCAACGCCTGGCCGGAGAGCGCTGCCGGCGAGGCCGGCGACCCCGATGCGCCTCAGGCCGCCAACCTGGAATGGAAAGAGTTCTTCACCGATCCGCGGCTTCAGTCCGTGATCGAGATGGCTCTGAGGAACAACCGGGACCTGCGAGCGGCCGCTCTCAACGTCGAGCGGGTCTACTCCATGTACCGTATCCAGCGGGCCAGGCAGTACCCGACGGTGGACCTGGCGGCCGGCGGAGAAGTATACCGGCTTCCGGAAAAGATGTCTTCCGGTGGCGAGGCCGAACTCGTGGGTCAGATGACGACGGGCCTGACTTCCACGGCGTGGGAGATCGACCTGTTCGGACGCATCCGCAACTTGAAAACCGCGGCGCTGGAACAGTACCTCGCCACTGAGCACGCACGCTCCGCGGCGCAGATCTCGCTGGTGGCCGCCGTCGCCAACACCTATCTCGCTCTGGCCGCCGACCGGGAAAGCTTGCGTTTGGCGGAGGAGACTTATAAAACGCAACAAGCTCTTTACGAACTGATCCGGCACACGCGGGAGGCAGGCATGGCCTCCGACCTGGAAGTCCGCCAGGCACAGAGCCAGGTCGAGGCCGCCCGCGTCGACATCGCGCGGTACAGCGGCCAGGTTGCCTTGGGCGAAAACGCACTCAACCTTTTGGTGGGCGCGCCTGTTCCACGGGACCTGCTGCCTGAGGACCTGGAGACCGATCATCCGCTCCGGGATCTCAACCCTGGAGTGCCCTCCGAGGTGTTGCTCCGGCGTCCCGACATTCTGGCGGCGGAGCACCAGTTGAAAGCAGCTTACGCCAATATCGGCGCCGCCCGCGCCGCGTTTTTCCCGAGGATCGCCCTGACCACCGGAGCCGGCTTCGTCAGCAGCGATCTGGCCGACTTGTTCCGGATCGGGACCAGGACATGGAATTTCGCGCCCAACCTGCTGGCGCCGATTTTCGATGCCGGCAGCCGCAAGGCCAGCCTCAAGGTGGCCCAGGTGGAGCGGGATCTCGCCGTCGCCGAGTATGAAAAGGCGATCCAAACGGCTTTCCGCGAGGTCAGCGACTCCCTCACCCTGCGGACCAAGCTGCTGGAACAGCAAAGGGCCCAGCAGGATCTGGTGAGCACCCTGGAGGAAACCTACCGGCTCTCGGAAGCCCGTTACAAGGCGGGTATCGACAGTTACCTGAGCGTTCTTGTGGCACAGCGTTCGCTGTACAGCGCCCGGCAGGTGCTCGTGAGCCTCCGTCTGGCCCGCTTGGGCAATCTCGTGACCTTATACAAGGTTCTAGGCGGGGGCGCCTGACGGACCTGGCGGGCTGACAACGGCACTTTCGGCGAATGCCCAATGGCAATTGCCGACATAAGGAGGCCTAAATTGTTATGATCAGAACTGTGAGCGCGTCGCAAAGCAGTATCAACGAAGCTGTCCTGGAACTTGCGCGCTCCATAGCGGGACATAACGATTTGCAAAGCCTGCTGTCGGGCGTGGCAACGTCGCTCCGCAAGGTGGTCAATTTCGAGTACCTGGCGCTCACGCTTCATCAACCCCAAGGCAACCGCATGCAGTCCTACGTGCTCAGCAGCACGTCGGGATCGGTAAAGACGCACGCAATGGCCACGCTGCCCGTGGCTGAAGATCCGAGCGGCGAGGTCTGGAGCACCCAGCAGCCGCTGGTCATTCCATCGCTCGCAAAAGAGAGCCGCTGGCCGCAATTGGTAAAGATCATGTTGGGGGCCGGGGTGCGGTCGATTGCG
>JAKOTR010000095.1 GCA_029776225.1 Acidobacteriota bacterium
GTTCTTGAAGTCGACCGCCGAACGCCGGCGCGAGAACGGCAAGAACGTGCGCGGATAGGCCTCGTAGGCCTGGCGCAAGGTCTTGTTGGCCACGTCGGCCAGGATGTACGGGAAATCCGAGGTCGAAAGCGCCAGCTTGGCGATCTCGTGCCGCGGCATGCGGCGCGTGCGCATGCCAGTAACCTCCAGACACTCCCGCGCCAAATCAATCAGCGTCTGTCCGACCCAGTCGCGGCCGAGGTCGTCCTTCAGGGGGAAGACCGTCGGATCGTAGCGGTGCAAAAGCGCTGCCGTAATTCCCGCGCGCCGGGTGTCGGCTTCGTCGCGCGTGACTACGGCGGCCGCACTGCGGATTGGCGCAGCCTCGCTACGCTTGGCGAGTTCATCGAGAGCGACCTTGCGGAAGTCCTCGACCGATGTGCCGGCTTCGACGTGCTGTGCTACGAGCCGCTCGTCGAGACCGAGCGTGCGGCCGACTTTCTCGATTTCCCGGATGCGCGAGCGTTCGGCCAGTGCCGCGGCTTGCCGCTCGGCATCCACGTTGATTTCGACACGGGCCTCTTCGCCCGTGGCGGTAACGATGGTTTCGTCCATCTTCTTCTCCTGTGGGCCAGTTGCCCGTTCGAACTTGAATCCCGCGCCCGGGTCGGCGCCGATCGGGACCAGCGACACCTCTTCGGGCTCCCAATCGGTGACCAGCACCTGGCGCATAGCCGCGCCCTGCGGCGTCACGTCCTCGACGGCGTGAATGGCCACTCCCATCGAGGCGTTGCGCAGGATGCCGTCCTGGACGTCCTGCCAGATTGGATCGACATCGGCGCGCTTGGAGAATCGCACCGTCGCCTTGCCTTGGCCGTTCTCGATCCAGGCCTTGGTGATGACGCCGATCACATCGTCCACCGTGAAGTCCCGATGTGAGTTCAGCAGCGGCGCCGAACCGCTCGCCAGGCGGGCCATGCGTACCGCGCCCGGCTCCATCGAGAAACGCATTTCGTAGGGGCCGCGCGCATCGTAGCGGCGCACGGCCGCACCGGTGTACCAGGTGAGCGTCGCAGTGCGCTCGTCGCGATCGGCTGGAGCGAGCGCCTCAAACTGCGCTTCCAGCCGCTCTCTCGTTGGGGTCATTCTGAAGCTCCTTCTGTTGGGTGCCGGATTGCGTCACGCGGCGCGGATCGCAGTCGAGCACGATGCCGCGCTCGTCGAGCAAGCGGTTGATCTCGGCGATCTGCTCGAGCTGCTCGTCCGGGTCGTAGCCCTGCATGGCGATCGCCTGCCGCAACGTCAATGTGCCCGTGCGAATCTGATTCAAAACTGCTATCGAATCCTTGTATGGATCGACACTACCGAACCCCGGCGGCGTCCACTCGGCGCGAAACGGCCCGGGATCGGGGATCACGCCGGCGGCATAGGCCACCGTGAGGAACCGCTTCCATACCGGCGTGCAGAACATCGGGATAAAGGTCAGCCAGCGGAATCCTTCGATGCCGTTGCGGAAGCTGAGCAGCCCTGCACGATAGCTCGAGTAGTTCACGCGCGAGAGATCGCCGGTTAACTGCTCGTAGGTGAGCTGCAAGCCCGTGGCGATTTGAGCCTGCTTCGCCGCAACGTAATCCCGGTATCCGGCGGAAGTCGATGGCGAAGCGAACGTGATCTCCTCACCCGGCTTCAGGTACTCGATCATGCCCGGCTCGAAGCTTTCGACTCGCTTGCCCGTCGCAGGATCCGGGGCGGCCGGCGCGATCGGCGGTCCCTCGGGGCCCTGCGGCTGTGTCACGAACGCCGCAAAGCAGGCCTCGATCTTCTTACGGACCAGTTCGGCCTCCTCGTATTCGTCGAGGTCGCGCAGTGTGACCACGACGGGCGCGAGCCATGGCACGCCGCGAACCTGGCCGGGCCGGTCCTTGCGGTAGATGTGCAGAACCTCGCTCGCGGGGACCCGCACCGATTGCAGCGACGCACCGCCGCGCACGCCTGTCTGAACGATATCGCCGGGATGCTGGCCGTATAGCCAATAGAAGATGCGCCGGCCGACCAGATCGAACTCTACGCCCTGGAT
>JAKOTR010000086.1 GCA_029776225.1 Acidobacteriota bacterium
TGATTGCAGGATTGCGTTGTTATGTGGCATCGGAGATGGGTGAGACGGTGGAGATACCGAGTGTCCTCTGGTCCGAGCCAAAGGGGGAAAGCTCGCGCGCGGAAGACAGCGGGAATATCGTCGTCTCCGTGGTGCATCAAGACGGGACAGTCGCCACCGGACTCATTTCGGGGTGATGGCTGCCGGCTGTCCAACTATTCAGCGCTTCTTTTCGATAGCTACGCTTTTCGGCATAGACATCGAAAAGCCCCCTCCGTCGAGCAAAGGGGCAAAGGTTAAAGCTTTAGGGCTTCGCAGCCTGGCGCGCGTGGATTTCAGCGTGCGTCATACGGACTCGCACCCAAGAGCCGGGCGCGGACGCACTCCGAGTTGATAGAGCCGCATCGCATAAGTCTCGGCGATCGCTTTTTCGACACGGGCCAGAAACCGTTCGACCATCTCCGGAATTTCTTCCAGTGGTGTTGATGGCCGGACGTAGGCATTACTGGATTCGAGCACGTTTCGGCCTTCGCTTTCATACGTGCCGCAGATCCAGATCTTCGGGTCCGGATTCGTTTCCGAACCCACCAGAAAGAAATTCACGATCGCCGTTTTACGACCTACGGCGGTCATGTAGTCCTTCGATACCCCGTCTTGCCTGCTGTTTGGGCGCTGCTGCCAGTCGTTCGTAAGCGTTTATCTATCGGCGTTATTGCCGGATGGTCAGCGATGAGATATCGGAGCGCAGGGGGTTTTCGCCGAAGTGCTGCTTCCACAGGCGCGGTGTGAGTTGCGCGACATCGGCCGCCGGGTGCCGGTCGACGCGTTGCAGGACGTCGACGAGATAGTCGTAGGGATCAACATCGTGAAGACGGCAGGTAGTGATCAGACTCTGGACGATGCCGACATGCCGGGCGCCGAGCTCTGTCCAGCAGAACATCCAGTTTTTTCGACCCTGGGGAATCGGACGGAGCGCCCGTTCGAGATGGTTGGTGTCGATCGGGACATCGGGATCGGCGAGGAAGACCTCAAGCGACACGCGTCGGTTTCGGGCGTAGGCCAGCGCCTGCGTGAGCGGGTTGCTCGGCAACAGACCCTGTTCCTCGAACTTGCGTTGAACCCAACGGAAGAAGGCGTCGACGATCGGCCGCGCATGGTCGTGCCGGTATTCGCGCTTGGCTTCGCCGCGCAGTTTCTTCTGTCGGATTTGCGCTTCGACCGCATAGAGCGCGCCGATCCGGTCAAGGGCCTCGGCCGCCAGCACCGGCTCGACGTTCTCGGCATTGATGAATTCGCGCCGGCAGTGCGTCCAGCAGTGTGCATGAATGATGCCGGTCTTTTTTGCGTACGCGTCGTAAGCGCCATAGCCGTCCGAAAGCAGCACGCCACGCTCGACGGGATCGAGCCCGAGCACGGTTTCCACGTGCGCGTGCGCACGGCTTGCGAAGAAGGGGAAGCAAACTTCATCGCGTTCGCCGTAGACCGGCCAGAAGTAACCGCCCTTCATCTTGCCCGTACCGGACCGGCCGGCCTTGATCGGGGTCTCGTCCATCGCCTTGATGCGCGAGGCACGAATCGACGCCAACTGCGCCTCGTAGATCGGATCGAGCAGCGCACAGCCCTTGGCGCCCAACTGCGTCAGCCACGCCCGGCTGACCCGGATGCCGGCATCCTCCAGACGCTGATGCTGCCGGTACAGCGGTAGATGCCACGCGAACTTGTCGAGCAATAGCCCGGCGATGAAGCTCACGTCGGCCCGGCTCCCTTCGATGACGCCGGCCGGCGCCGCCGGACAGTGGATCGTCTGCGTGTCGCGGCGTTTGATCACCGGTCGCACGTACTTGAGGATGACGTAGCTGCCCGGGCGTTGCGCCAGACGGTGGCTGACCTTCTCGCCGATCACCTCGTACGCGTCCGTCGCCAGCCCCTCGACCTCGGGGTTAGCGACGGCGATGGTTTCGACCGGCACGCGGGCTTCGTCGAAGAACAACGACGATTCGTCCTTGTCCTGCGCGAAGTCGGTACGCGGCAGGCGACGGGTGTGGCCGGCGACCTTCTGGCCGGGCGCGTCGGGGTGCGCTTCGGGAATCGGCAATTCGCCCAGGTGCATCTGGCCTGGCGGCGGGGGCGCAACGCGCTTCTCGCTCTTCTGCCCGAAGATCTGCCGCTTGAACCACTCAAGTTGCTGCTTGGCGGCCGCATGCGCCTGCGCCAGTTCGACGATCTGCCCGGGCGTCCAAGAGGTGGCTTCGGCGGGGGTCGGAATGCTCGTCAAATGCGTGGCGGCCATGCCCGTCATTTTACCGCAGAACCCTGTATTCATCAGGCTTTGCGGGCACATTCCGGCGATTTGAAGCGGCGTTTTTGCCGCCCCGGCTCGATGCCTTCGAGCAGCAGCTTGAGCCCGGTCCAGTCCATCGTCCGGGTCGTCACCGCCGACCAGTCCGACACGAAACGCCCTTGCTCGAGCCGCTTGGCCCAGACGCAGAAACCGCTGCGATCCCAGTAGAGCACCTTCATCTGCGTGCCGCGCCGGTTGATGAACACGTACAGCTCGCCCGACAGCGGATCGGCACCGAGTCGGTTGCGCGTCAGCGCATACAGCCCGTCGAAGGAACAACGCATGTCGACCGGCTGGCCGTAGACCTGGACGCGCACCACGCCTTCCGGGAAGAACATCAGCCGCGCACCACATGCAGAACCACGCCCCCACCCAGCTCAAGCTTGACTTCAATCCGTTCGTCACCGCTTAGGCCAATGCGCCCGGCGTCGACAAAGCCGGTACGCTCAACCGCCGTGGCCGTGCCCGTTACCTGCCCCGCATCGCCCAGCAAACTCCGCCAGCGCCCAAAACTCGAGTCGCTGATCCCTTCGCGCGCGCAGAACGCCCCGACCCCAAGACCGCTCGCCGCGAAGCGATCAAACACCGCTCGCCACTCCTCGCGGCTGCGCCTCTTGCCTTTCAGATTCTCTGCCATCGTCGCTACCCTTCATCGTCGTTCAACACGACAAGGATTGTTCTCCGACAGCAGCGGCACGAGAAGAATGCCGGTCAGTTAACGCTTACGCTCGTATTGCCTTTCATCCGAGCTGGTGAGTAGATTGTCTCCGTAGCTGTGCGTAAAAACGGGCGTATTGCGTTCAGGTTTTTTTCTTCTGGTCTGACTGTTACAAGGGCGCATTCGAGCTGAAAGACCTGCCGTGCACATCGTCTATCGAACATCCAACGGCGAAATCGCTTTGCGTCATTATTCGTTTGAATCGACAATTGAGAATGTTTATTATTCCCAATTGTCGATTCTGCGTCAACGCAGCGTTTGATCGAGCCGACGAACATAACGATCGATCGGTGGCATCCCCAGAGAACTTGGTCGAGCGATCGCACGGTCTCCGGCAACCGTAGATTCCGGCTATCGCCGCCACCTCGGTATTCGATGGCAGCGATTGCGGTTGCGCGAACTGGCTAGGTTGCAGAAGATCGAGGTCACCGTGGCCTTGCCCGATAAACGGACACTGATGACTACGCA
>JAKOTR010000103.1 GCA_029776225.1 Acidobacteriota bacterium
CTCCAGAGGGATGCCATGCGCCCAGCACGAAAAACGAGCCCGAAAGGCCACCTTGGAACCCAAGGCGAGCGTCCTTCGTCGGCCCGGAAGACCGAAAATACCTCGAAAACGGGGCAGGCGCAACGGGGGGAGCGCTGTACAATGGCGGAACACAGCCCGGCGGCGTAGCCGGGCAAGGTCAAATGGGAAATGTCGGCTTACTTACCCGGCGCGAGTTCGAAATGGCGGTGGGGTGCGGGGATAGCGGGCCGCTAATCAGGTGTTTCGCGTGGACGTTTATCTCGGCAGACGGATAATGGTGGCCGTGAACGTGTTCTGGCCGAATTCAGCGGTCGGTTATAGCGATCTCATCGCCGGAGTAGATCGGCCGCTTAATGGGGCCCTGCTAATGCGAAGAAAGGGAAAGGCATGGCATCGAAGACCGAGTCCATCATGTCCTTATTGAACCAGATCCGCAACGACCAGCAGCTCGTCCTGCCGGATATACAGCGAGATTTCGTCTGGAGCATGGAGCAAATCAGGCTGCTCATGGACTCGGTCATGCGCGAGTATCCCTTCGGGTCGTTGTTGTTCTGGCAGACACGATTTCTGGAGGTGCCGTACCGCGAGTTCGTAAGCGACTATGAGCTGGGTCTGACATTCGTCCCGAAGACGAAGGCGCAAGGTCAGCCTCTGCGCATGGTCCTGGATGGGCAGCAGAGGCTTCAATCATTGTACCTCGCTGTCTATGGGACCTACGGCCGAAAGAGACTGTACTTCAACGTCACGAGCGGGCCAGGGGCGAAACCCGATCCTGATGTGCCTGAGGATGGCCTTGGCGGGCTGTACCGCTTTGAATTCTGGAATGAGGAGGACAGCAACAGGCCGAAACGGCTGATTCCCGTTAATAGGATCGCGACTTGGCCATCGCGTCTGGAGGACGCCGAGACCGAGAAAACCATCGCGGATGCGGGTTTGGCCGGCGATGATGCGGGGCGGGCTCGGAGCAACATCCGTCTGCTCCGTAGGGTTCTCACTCGCAGCGATCTGGTTCCGGTAGAGACGATTGATGACGAAGCGCCAGATGCTGCATCTGCGCGAACTCTGGACGAGGTGCTAGAAATCTTCGTGCGGGTTAACACGGGCGGAACAAGGCTGAGTCGCGCCGACCTAATGTTCTCTTTTCTCAAATCCAAGTGGCAGGGAGCACGAGTCTCCTTCGACGACCTTGTCGCTAAGGTGGAGTCCACATGTCCGCTGGGCATTGATAAGGACTTCATTATCCGGGGACTCCTGCTGGTGACTGACTCACCAGTCGTTTACGAGGTGGCGAATGTACAGAGGCACTGGCAGGCTCTCGAACCCGCCTTCGAGCAATTCGCCAACGCGCTGAAGAGCACGCTTGATTTCGTTCGAAGCCCCGATGTCGGCATTAGGAGCCGAAGTTTGGTCCAGCCCCTCGCAACCCTCTTCCCGCTGATTTACTATCTTTACCAGTTCAAGAATGGTTCCGTCCCGGACGAAGAGCGGAGATCGCTGCGATCCCTGCTCTACTTCCTGCTGTTCAACGGTTTTGTTCGCTCCGAAGCCCGCATCCGATATCTGCGGGATGAAATTAGGAAGCATAAGGGGAGACCGTTGCCTCTAACTGGCCTCCTCCATGTCGTGGAGACCAGGCAAAAGAACCATTTCGTCCAGTCGTCGAGCGAAATGCTTAACAACAACCCCCGCCTGGCTTTGAACATCGCGCAGCCAACGATCTGCAAGACGACACTGTCGTGGCAGGAGAATCCGGAAGTTGACCACATCTTTCCGCAGTCGGTCTTCCGGATGAAATACCCGAGCTTGGTGGATGACATTGGGAACCTCGCCTATCTCGGTAAGCTGCGAAACATCCGCAAGAGCGACGACATGCCGATGGACTACTTCATGGATGCGTCGGATACGGAACTTCGGGACAACTACCTGATCCCTGATCGGGCGCTGCTTACCCCCGAGCGATTCGAAGAATTCGTGGCAAATCGTCGCGGTCTTATCCTCGAAAGGGTGAGGGAGTTTCTAGGACGATAGCAGATCGTTGGTCGCCTCGGTTCGAAATGGTGGTGGCCCCCGGTGCAAACGGGTCTGTTAACTGGGCGAGGGCTGTTTACGAGAGAGTCAGAGAGTTCGGCCCGTTGCTCTCGGCGGCCGAGAGAGAACGTATAGGTTCACTGCCGCAACGGGGTGGAGGCGGGTTGAAACAGAGAGCGCGGCCCGCGAGGGCCGATTCGCCGTAACCCTTTGCGGGCATAGAGATACGAAAACGCCCGGCCATTTTCATGGTCGGGCGTTTGCGTTAACTGGATCAGCCGAATGGGTTCGGCTGGAAAGATCAAGCTCCGCGGGAGCAACCCTAGTCGAACCGCTCTCAGCATCAGCACCGCTGCACTGCCCGCCAAGGCCATTCAGGTAGCGCCGGCCGGCTCATTCCAAGCATTCCCATGCGTCGCGCAAGTTCAGCTAAGCTCAGCAGTTTTCACTTGTGAACACCGGCGAAATACGGATAATAGTCGCCGTGACAGGCGGACGATCCGCGGCCAGACGGAACGGGGTGCTTGGAGCAGCCTATGGCGGCCAGACGCGATGAGATCATGACGATGGACGAGCTGGCGGAGTACCTGAAGATCTCCAAGTCCACGCTCTACAAGCTCGCGACCGAGGGCAAACTGCCGGGCCAGAAGATCGGCAAGCGATGGCGGTTCCATAGGGCGGCGGTGGACCGGTGGTTGGGTAATGACGTCAACAAGACGCTTCGTGATAACAGCGGACGGGAGGGCGCGTAGATGGAAGTCTTTGAGCTTCGGAACCGACTGATCGGGGACTACGCGAAGTTCGTGCGCAGCTTCATAGCTATCCGAGACAAACGCATTGCCGACTACGTGGGTCACGAGCTTAAAGTGGGTGCTCTCTGGCCCGACCCGCTCATTCAACTGAACCCGTCCTTCGAGCCGGGCGAGACCATCGATGAGCTTGTCGACCAAGGTGTCCTTCACAACGAATGCCGCCACATCTTCCGTCTGAAATCCGGCCCCACTGACTCGGGCAGGTCCCTTCGGCTCCACCGACATCAGGCCGATGCTGTCCGAGTCGCTGCTTCGGGGCGGAACTATGTACTCACGACGGGTACGGGGTCCGGCAAAAGCCTCGCTTACATCGTTCCAATCGTTGACCACGTGGTGAGGAACGGCACAGGCCGCGGCATCCAGGCGATTATCGTTTACCCCATGAATGCCTTGGCAAACAGCCAGATCAACGAATTGGAGAAGTTCATCCACTTTGGCTACTCGGATGACCAGCGGCCGGTGACCTTCCGACGGTATACGGGTCAGGAATCCACGGAAGAGCAAGACAAGATCGTTGCCAACCCGCCGGATATTCTGCTGACCAACTACGTCATGTTGGAGCTCATGCTCACTCGGCCCCGCGATAAAGCCTTGGTCCGGGCCGCGTCGGGGTTGCGATTTCTCGTTCTTGACGAGCTCCACACGTACCGCGGCCGTCAAGGCGCGGACGTGGCGATGCTGGTTCGCCGCGCACGGAACGCCTTCTCTGCAGACAGGCTTCAGTGCGTTGGCACGTCAGCAACCTTGGCGAGTGGTGGAACGTGGGCGGACCAGCGAGCAGAGGTCGCGAGCGTCGCATCGCTGGTGTTCGGCGCGAAGGTTGAACCAGAAGCGGTGATCGGTGAGACGTTGCGACGCATGACACCTGAAGAGAACAGCCGGGAGCCTGCATTTCTATCCCGGCTCGCCGCTCGCGTGTCCCAGCCGGCAACGGTGCCGGAAAGCTTCGAGGAGTTCCTGAACGACCCTCTGGCTTCGTGGATCGAAAGCACTTTTGGCATCCGCCGGGAACCAAAGACCGGACGACTTATCCGCCAAACACCTCGTAGCATCACGGGCGAAACAGGCGCTGGCGCAGAGTTGGTCCGCTTGACCGGTCAGCCGGAAGCCCAATGCATCGAAGCCATTCAGCGTATGCTGCTTGCAGGCTACGAGCGCCGCCATCCCATCACAGGGTTTCCGGTGTTTGCCTTTCGCGTTCACCAGTTCATCAGTCGCGGCGACACGGTATATGCGTCCATTGAGCCAGAACAGCATCGACACGTGACGCTTCGTGGACAGCAGTACGTGCCGGGAGATCGAAGCAAAGTGCTGCTCCCCTTGGTGTTCTGCCGTGAGTGTGGACAGGAATACTACTGCGTCCGCCGCGAGCCGGACGAGACCCCCGGCAGGCAGAGGCTTCTCTCACGAGACCTTCATACACGGTCTGAGGAAGACAGCGAGCCGGGCTTCCTGTATGTCAGCACCGAACATCCTTGGCCGGACGACCCCGAAGAGATGCTCGCTCGCCTACCCGAGGACTGGCTCGACGCGGACGGCCGAATTCCAAGTCGCCGCCGCAAGGAAATGCCACAGGCCGTCAATATCACGACCGATGGCCGGCTTGATGAAACGGGCCTGCGAGCCTGGTATTTGCCGGCTCCGTTCCGATTCTGCCTTCGCTGTGGCGTGTCCTATGGCTTCCGCCAAAGGTCAGACTTCCAGAAGCTCAGTTCCCTAGGCTCCGGTGGACGAAGCACGGCTACGACCATCCTCAGCCTCGCCGCGATTATTCATCTCCGGGAGATGCCGCTCGCAAATGAGGCAAGGAAATTGCTCAGCTTCACTGACAACCGACAGGACGCATCGCTACAAGCCGGCCACTTCAACGATTTCGTTGAGGTTGGGCGACTCCGTGCGGCGCTCTACCTGGCTGCGGTTCGTGCGGGAGCGGCCGGGTTGCGGCACGATGAACTGGCAATGAAGGTCTTCGACGCGCTCGGTCTGCGTTTTGAGGACTATGCCAGCGATCCGACGGCTCGCTTTCAGGCCCGCGACGAAACAAACCGCGTCCTGCGAAATGTGTTGGGTTACCGCTTGTATCGTGATTTGCTTCGCGGCTGGCGAATTACCGCGCCCAACCTTGAGCAGGTCGGTCTACTCGTTATTGACTATCCCTACCTCCGACAGGTGTGCGAAGCGACGGACATCTGGCATGCCGCCCATCCGTCGTTGGCACACGCGAGTGTCGAGCAGCGCATGGAAGTATGCCGCGTTCTGCTCGACCTGATGCGTCGGAGCTTGGCGATTAAGGTTGAGTACTTGGACCAACAGTTCCAAGAGCGTCTTTTGCTCCAGAGCAGCCAGCGACTTGTCCCGCCTTGGGGTTTCGACGAAAACGAACAGGTCCGAGACTTGGAGCACGCGGCGGTTCTTTACCCGCGAGCCTACCGCCGCGGGCAGGACTACGGCGGAGACGTGTTCCTGTCGTCGAGAAGCGGCTTCGGCCAGTACCTGCGCCGCCCGAGTACACTTCAGGCCGGGGCGATAACCCTTGACGAAACCGCCGACATCATCAAGGACCTGCTAAGAGCACTGCATGAAGGTGGGCTAGTTACAGTAGTTCGCGAGGAACATGGCGACGGCGAAGTGCCTGGCTACCAGCTACTGGCCGATAGCATGGTTTGGAAGGCTGGTGACGGATCGCAAGGCTACTACGATCCGATCCGCCAGCCCACGATGTCCTCGGAGGGCAGGCGTCCGAATCCGTTCTTCCAACAGTACTACCGAGAGGTCGCGAGTCTCACCCACGGGATCGTGGCCCACGAACACACTGCGCAGGTCTCCTATGAAAACCGTCAAGCGAGAGAAGAGGCTTTCCGTGCGGGGCGACTGCCGGTCCTTTATTGTTCACCGACGATGGAACTTGGCATCGATATCGCCCAGTTGAACGCTGTGAACATGCGCAACGTCCCGCCGACGCCAGCCAACTATGCCCAGCGCAGCGGCCGTGCGGGGCGCAGCGGCCAGCCCGCGTTGGTGTTCACCTACTGTGCCTCCGGAAGCCCGCACGACCAGTACTTCTACAAACAGCCAGAGAAAATGGTGGCCGGCGTCGTCTCACCGCCACAACTTGATCTTGCAAATGAAGACCTCGTCAGGTCGCACATTCAAGCCATCTGGTTGTCGGAAACCGGCCTGTCGCTGGGCTCGTCACTTCGCGACGTGCTCGATCTCAGTGGCGACCCACCGTCACTAGCGCTTCAACCGCACGTAGAGGCGGCAGTTAATGACGTTGACGCCCGCACTCGCGCCCACCGTCGGGCTGAACAAGTCCTCCAGACGGTGAGGGAAGACCCAGAAGCGGCAGCTCGCTTCGATAGTGCTTGGCTTGACATGGTGCTTTCGCATGTACGAACGGAGTTCAACCGAGCTTGTGAGCGATGGCGTGGTCTGTACCGCTCAGCTTACGTGCAGGCACAGAAGCAGAACCAGATCATCTTGGACGCCTCGCGCAGTCCGCAGGACAAGCAAGAGGCTCAACGGCTGCGGCGTGAAGCCGAGGCCCAGCTTCGTCTGTTGATGGACGCAGAGAATATCATCCAGTCGGACTTCTACAGCTACCGCTACTTTGCCAGTGAAGGGTTCCTTCCCGGCTACAACTTCCCCCGCTTGCCGCTGTCCGCCTACATCCCCGGCCGGCGACTCCGTGCGGATCGTGACGAGTTCGTTTCACGGCCGCGATTTCTGGCCATTTCCGAGTTCGGGCCACGGGCCATTGTCTACCACGAGGGCTCCCGGTACATCATCAATCAAGTTATCTTGCCGGTACAGGAAGAAGGCGAGGATCTTCATACCCGAGTCGCGTTTATCTGCCCGCGTTGCGGCTATATGCACCTCGGGGCAGATGGAAACGGTCCCGACACGTGCGAGCGTTGCCGGACACGCCTGGGCGCACCTCTGCGGCAGCTTTTCCGACTCCAGAACGTGGTGACCAAGCGGCGCGACCGTATTAACTGCGACGAAGAGGAACGGCTCCGGCAGGGCTACGAGCTTCGCACCGCCGTCCGGTTCGCCGAGCGGGAAGGGGTGGCCTCGTTCAAAACGGCCTGCCTGGAGGTGGGCGGCCAACCATTGGCAACCCTGTATTACGGCCATGCCGCTACGCTTTGGCGGATCAATATGGGCTGGAGACGACGACGCAACCAGGACCAGACAGGTTTTGTGCTGGATATTGAACGTGGCTATTGGGCACGGAGTGATGACGAAACTGAAGACGCCGACGACCCGATGAGCCCGCGACGGCTTCGAGTGATTCCATTTGTTGAGGATCGGCGGAACTGCCTGATCTTCGAGCCGGCAAGCAACCTGGGTGCCGGAATCATGGCGTCTCTCCAAGCCGCGTTGAAGAACGCCATCCAGGCGAGGTTCGAGCTTGAGGACGGCGAACTCGCCGGCGAACCAATGCCAAGGCCAGAGGATCGACGCTCGTTGCTCTTTTACGAATCGGCCGAAGGCGGCGCTGGCATCCTCCGCAGGCTTGTTGAGGACGAGTCAGCCATGAGGCAGGTTGCCGAAGCGGCATTGCGATTGTGCCACTTCGACCCAGCCAGCGGGGACGACTTGAGACGCAGCCCAACGGCGAAGGAAGACTGCGAGGCGGCCTGCTACGACTGTCTGATGAGTTATACGAACCAGCCAGACCATGAGATGCTTGACCGCAAGTCAATCCGCGACTTCCTGCAACAGCTTGCCTCCTGCACCGTGCGGGCGTCTGCTGGCCCACTTACCAGGGCCGCTCATCTAGAGCAGTTGATGAGACTCGCGGGATCGGAACTGGAGCGAAACTGGTTGCGATTCATTGACGAGCGGAACTGCCGGCTCCCCACCCACGGTCAGATGCGAATCAACGAGTGTAATACGCGGCCCGACTTCCTTTACCGCGATGAGTACTGTGCCATCTATGTCGATGGTCCGCACCACCGGTTCCCCGAGCGTGCCCAACGCGATCGCCAGCAGGAGTCGGTACTTGCCGAGCAGGGCTGGACGGTTATCCGCTTTGACCACGAGGAGAATTGGCAGGCTGTTCTGGATCGTCACCCCAACATCTTCAGGGGGCAGGCATGACACACGCAATCGGATCACTGGTGCGTGCACGAGGGCGGGAATGGGTGGTCCTGCCGGAATCCAGCAACGAGCTACTGCTGTTGCGCCCGCTGAGCGGCACGGACGATGAAATCGCCGGAATCTCCACCGCCTTAGAGGCCGTTGAGCCGGCCAGCTTTGATCTGCCCGACCCAGCCCAAGCCGGCGACTACCGCTCTTGCCGTTTTCTCCGCGATGCCTTGCGGCTTGGCTTTCGGTCCAGCGCCGGACCGTTTCGGTCTTTCGGACGGATTGCCGTGGAGCCGCGCCCGTACCAGCTTGTCCCGCTACTGATGGCACTCCAGCTTGACCCGGTGCGGATTTTGATTGCCGACGACGTTGGCGTTGGCAAGACCGTCGAGGCGGCGCTGATTGCCCGCGAGCTTCTGGACCGTGGAGAGTGCCAAGCCCTTTGCGTCCTCTGCCCGCCACATCTGGCCGAGCAGTGGCAGCGCGAGCTTGTCGAGAAGTTCCACATCGACGCGCGGCTTGTGCTGCCCAGCACGGTGCATCGACTGGAGCGGGAATGCCGTGCGAACCAGTCGATCTTCGACGTGCATCAGTTTACGGTCGTTTCCATCGACTACATCAAGTCCGACCGCCGGCGTGACGAGTTCGTGCGCACCTGCCCGAACTTGGTCATTCTGGATGAGGCTCATTCTTGCGCCTGGGAAGAGAACCCCCGCGGTGGGCGACACCAACGATACGCCCTGGTCAAGGAGCTTGCGGCGAACGAAAGCCGCCACATGATTCTTGTTTCGGCCACGCCGCACAGCGGTAAAGAGAGCACTTTCCGCTCGCTCCTATGCCTCCTGAACAAGGACTTCGCGGACCTGCCGGACGAGCTGGGCGGGCAAGAGAACGAGCCACACCGTCGACGGCTGGCGGCGCACTTTGTCCAGAGACGCCGGGCTGATATCCGGCACTTCCTCGACAAGGAAACGATCTTTCCCGACCGTGAAGACCGCGAGGAACACTACAAGCTCACGCCAGAGTACAAGAACCTCTTCGACCGCGTTTTGAACTACGCTCGCGAGATCGTGGCAGACAAGACCGGCGGACAGCACCGGATGCGCGTTCGCTGGTGGTCAGCTCTGGCGTTGCTTCGTTCACTGGCCTCCAGCCCGGCCGCGGCCGTGGCAACGCTTCGCTCGCGCTCGGCGTCCGCCGAAACCGAGACCTGGCAGGAAGCCGACGAAGTTGGCCGGCGGATGGTCCTTGACCAGGAAGACCACGAAGCATCCGAGGCCACCGACGTTGTTCCCGGCAGCGACCCCGGCGAAGAAGCCGCGGCCAGCGACGGTTCCCGCCGGCTTCTGGAACTGGCTCGACAAGCGGAGAAGCTTGCAGGCGACAAGGACGCCAAGCTGATCAAGGCCGTGTCCTTGCTGAAAGATCTCATCCGGGACGGCTACAACCCCATCATCTTCTGCCGGTTCATCCCAACCGCCGAGTACCTGGCCGAGGAGCTTCGCCAGCGGCTCGGCAGCAAGGTTGCTGTCATCGCCGTAACCGGTCTGCTCCCACCGGAAGAGCGTGAGCTTCGCGTTCGCCAACTTGCCGAATCGTCGCCCCGCGTCCTCGTCTGCACGGACTGCCTGAGCGAAGGCATCAACCTCCAGCAGTATTTCAACGCCGTTGTCCACTACGACCTGTGCTGGAACCCGACCCGCCACGAGCAGCGCGACGGCCGGGTGGACCGTTACGGGCAGGCCAGCCCGACGGTCCGCTCGTTGATCTACTACGGCATCGACAACCAGATCGACGGCCTGGTCCTCGACGTGCTGCTTCGCAAGCACAAGGCCATCCGCAACTCTCTCGGTATTTCCGTCCCCGTGCCGGCCGATACAAACGCGGTGGTCGAGGCTATCTTCGAGGGACTAATGCTCCGCGAGCGCGGTGGCGCGCAGGCCGGCGAGTTGCTTCCCGGCTTCGAGCAGTACATCCGGGAAGAGCGCGCCCGCCTGCATACCGACTGGGAGAACGTCAGCCAGAAAGAGAAACGCTCGCGGACCATGTTCGCGCAGGAAGGCATCCAGGCCCGGGTCGGCGACGTGGCACGCGAGCTTGAGGCCGTCCGAACCGCCATCGGCTCGGCCGGCGAGATCGAGGCATTCATGCGGGACGCTCTCCGGGCCTATGGTGCTTTCGCCACGGATAGGCCGGACGGAGTCGAGTTCGACCTTCGCGAAGCACCGCGTGCCCTACGAGAGTCCTGCGGCTTTGTAGATGGGTTCAAGGCAAAGTTCGAGCTTCCCGTCGATCCAGGCGTCCTCTATCTCAGCCGCACGCACCCAATCGTCGAAGGACTGGCCCAATACGTGCTGAATGCCGCCCTGGACGGCGAAGGGAACGTCGCCCGACGCTGCGGGGCTATCCGCACCGACGCCGTGGACCGTTGGACGACGTTGCTGCTGCTTCGCTACCGCTACCACATCCTCACGCACCGCGGCGAGCAATCAACGGAACTGCTGGCCGAAGATTCCCAGCTTGTCGCGTTCGCCGGTGCGCCCGACAAGGCCGAATGGCTCGACGCGGCGCAGGCCGAGAAGCTCCAGACCGCCGAGCCGAAGCTGAACATCACGCCGGCACAGGCGGCGGATTTCGTGCGCAAGGTCATCGACGGCTTCGACCACCTCCGGCCAAAGCTGGAGGAGTCAGCCCGCCGCCGCGGCGAAGAGTTGCTGGATGCCCACCGCCGCGTCCGCGAAGCGGCCCGAATGCGCGGCGTGCGGTACGAGATTCGACCTGAACTGCCCCCTGACGTACTGGGCATTTACGTCTATCTGCCGGCGAGGGGTTAACGATGCAGACCAATCGACGAAATGCCTTCACCACGATTCGAACCGATGGCGGACTCCTGCCGGCCGACCTGCTCGTCCGCATCGCCGAAGGCGACCGTTCCATCGACGGCCTGACGCCGGAGAGCTACCACCTGGCCAAGTCCGAGCGCCTCAACGAAGCCGCCACGCGGGCCTGGAACCGGCTTCAGGGTGCATGGGAAGGCTTCCGGGGCGGCATGGATAGGCTGCCCGAGTCAGACGCCGGCACGACACTCACGCGCGAACGCTGGCTGCTCATCCTCTTCCAGGAACTTGGCTACGGCCGGCTTCAGACCGCCAGGGCCGTCGAGATCGACGGCAAGAGCTATCCCATCAGCCACGTCTGGCAAGCTACGCCCATCCACCTTGTCTCGTTCCGACAGGAACTGGACCGGCGCACGCCCGGTGCCCGCGGCGCTTCGCGCGTCAGTCCCCACAGCCTTGTCCAGGAGCTTCTGAGTCGCAGCGACGACCATCTTTGGGGCTTCGTCTCCAACGGCCTTCGGCTTCGGCTGCTCCGCGACAACGCCTCGCTCACCCGCGCCGCCTGCGTCGAGTTCGATCTTCAGTCGATGATGGAAGGCGAGGTCTACAGCGACTTCTTCCTCCTGTTCCTCCTGTGCCATCAATCCCGCGTTGAGGTCCCCGAAGGCAAGACCGTCGAGCACTGCTGGCTTGAACGTTGGTACAACACCTCGCTCCGCGAAGGCACGCGAGTCCTCGACCGCCTCCGCGATGGCGTGGAACAAGCCATCGAGGCCCTGGGCGGCGGCTTCCTCAGCCACCCGGCCAACACCGCCCTTCGCGACAAGCTCCGCGCCGGCACACTTGCCACGCAGGACTACTACCGGCAGGTCTTGCGAGTCGTCTACCGGCTGCTCTTCCTCTTTGTCGCCGAAGACCGCGACCTGCTGCTTCTGCCGGCCGGCGAAGACGCCCGGCTCGCGGCGGCTCGTGACCTCTACATTCGCTACTACTCAACCCAGCGCCTTCGCCGGCTGGCAGAGCGCCGTCGATCCGCCCGGCACGCCGACCTGTACCGCGCCTTGCGTCTGGTTTTCGCCAAGCTGCATTCCGGCTGCCCGGAGCTTGCCTTGCCGGCGCTCGGTTCGTACCTGTTCGCCCCCACATCCACGCCGGACCTCAACGACGCCGACATCGCTAATGCCGACCTGCTTGCGGCCGTCTGGAACCTCACCTTTACCGCCGACGGCAACGTCCGTCGCTCCGTGGATTACCGCAACCTCGGCCCGGAAGAACTCGGCAGCGTCTATGAATCGCTCCTGGAGATGCACCCCGATGTGCATCTTGAGGCCGGCAAGTTCAAGTTACGTGTCGCCGCCGGCTCGGAACGTAAGACCACCGGCTCCTACTACACCCCGACCAGCCTGGTCAACTGCTTGCTCGATTCAGCCCTGGAGCCGGTGCTCGACGAAGCCTGCAAGAAGCCCGACGCCGAACAAGCACTGCTCGACCTGAAGGTCTGCGACCCGGCCTGCGGCAGCGGCCACTTCCTCATCGCCGCTGCCCACCGGATTGCCAAACGCCTCGCGGCCATCCGTGCCGGCGAAGACGAACCCGCCCCCAAGTCCATCCAGCACGCCCTGCGCGACGTGGTAGGCCGGTGCATCTACGGCGTGGACATTAACCCCATGGCCGTTGAACTCTGCAAGATCAACCTTTGGATGGAAGCTCTCGAACCCGGCCGGCCGCTCACCTTCCTGGATCATCACATCCGCGCCGGCAACAGCTTGCTCGGAACCACACCGGCCCTGATGAAGCGTGGCATCCCCGACGAGGCCTTCAAGCCTATCGAAGGCGACGACCGCGCCGTTTGCTCCGAACTCAAACGCCGCAACCGCGATGAGCGCCGCGGCCAAGGACATCTGCCGTTCGGCCAACCTCAGTGGATCAAACTCGGCAACCTCGTCCAGTCGTTCGCCAATCTGACCGCTGAGGACGACTCGACCCCCGAAGCCCTGGCCGCCAAGGAACAGCACTTCGTCGAGCTGGTGTGCTCGACGGCATATGAGAACGCCCGGATGCTCGCCGATGCCTGGTGTGCGGCCTTCGTCTGCGAGAAGCGCCGTAACTCCCCGCTCGAGATCACCGAGGCCGTCTTTCGCCGCTGGGAGGACAATCCTCACCACATCACGCTGGCCGAGAAAGAAGAACTGCTCCGGCTCCGAGACCAATACAACTTCTTTCACTGGCATCTGGCCTTCCCTGAAGTATTCAGGCCCAAGCCCACCGACCAGATCGGCGAAGACGAACTGACCGGCTGGGCCGGCGGCTTCGATTGCGTTCTTGGGAATCCGCCGTGGGAACGGATCAAGCTTGCAGAAAAGGAATGGTTCGCTGAACGCAGCCCGGAGATTGCAGGCGCGCCCAACGCCGCCCAGCGTAAGCGGATGATCGAAGCGCTCAAGCAAAGTAATCCTTCCCTGCACGCTGCCTTTCTAGCCGACTTGCGAAAGGCCGATGGCGAAAGCACCCTCGTTCGTGACACTGGCCGATACCCACTCTGCGGCCGGGGCGATGTAAACACCTATTCCATCTTTGCCGAACTCAAACGCACGTTGCTTTCCGAAACAGGTCGTGTCGGCTGCATCGTTCCATCCGGCATCGCAACGGACGCAACTACGCAATATTTCTTCCGCGATCTGACGGAACACCAGGCTCTTGTAAGCCTCTATGACTTCGAGAACCGCAATGGCATCTTCGCCGGCGTCCACCGGTCGTACAAGTTCTGCCTGCTCACGCTAACGGGACCGGCTCGTCCGCACAAACAGGCCGAGTTTGTTTTCTTTGCATACGAGGTCGAAGATCTCGCCGAGGCCGACCGCCGCTTCACCCTCTCGGCTGAGGACATGGCGCTGCTCAAGCCCAATACGCGCACTTGCCCAGTCTTCCGCTCCAAGCAGGATGCGGAGTTGACCAAGTACATCTACCGCCGCGTGCCCGTTCTTTTCAGAGAGGGAAGCGATGAGCAGGTCGAGGAGAATCCGTGGGGCGTGAAGTTCCTACGAATGTTCGATATGTCCAATGACTCGGAGCTATTTCGCACACGTGAGCAGTTGGAGTCCGAGGGCTGGCAATTACAGGGAAACGTCTTTGAGCGAGACGGACAAAGATTCCTCCCGCTCTATGAAGCCAAGCTGTTTCACCAGTTCGACCATCGTTTCGCAAGCTATGCGGATAT
>JAKOTR010000108.1 GCA_029776225.1 Acidobacteriota bacterium
CCGTGTGCGAAGCCCACGTAATGACCGAGCAGCCCACCAGTGCAATCACCAATATCGCCGCCTTGCGGCCTCTCCAGCCCGCCGTGACGCGCAGGAACACGATCAACAGGTACAACACCCAGGTCGCCAGCGAGATCACGATGCGCGGGTCGCGGATCCACCGCGTCCCGGCCTCGATCGACGCCCATGTGCTGCCCGCCACCACCGAGGCGGTGATGAAGACGAACCCGATCGCCAGCGCGCGCGACGTCAGCGAATCCAGCGTACCGAGCGGCGGCAGCCGGTCGAAGATTCCTCCGTGCCGCTTCTCCTTAAGCTGTTTTTCGCGGATGAGATACAGGATCGACGTGACCGCGGTGAGCAGCAGCGTGGCGTAGCCGATCAGCACAAGCACCACGTGCACCAGCAGCCACGCATCGCGCAGTTTCGGATTGCTCCATTGAACCGTCGGCCCCCCGAGCGACCCCACAAGCGCCATCAGAAAGACCAGCGGGAATATGAATACCGCGAGGCTCTCGTAGCGGTATCGCCAGTAGACAGCCAGAAACAGCAAGGCGATGAGCAGGGCGCAGAGCGAATCCGATTCGAAGAAATCGTTGGCCGGGATGCGGCCCAGCGATGCCGCCTGCTCGACAATGGAGACGGTATGCAGGACGACGCCGGTGTAGAAGGCGCCCAGCGCCAGCCGGAATACGCGATCGCTGCGCTTACGGAGGAAGGTGAGCAAGGCATAGAGCAGTCCCGCGGAGTAAAAAGCCGCCGCAATCCGCAGCCAGAACACGCTCATGTCTTGCATGACAACCAAAACCGGCTGAATTTTCCAGTATACCGTGCTTGGGCTCCCGCCCCCCGGAGTGCTCAAGATCGCAGCAGCGAAACTCTACACTGGCTGGCGGGCGGCCGGCAGACCCGGCGTTCGAGGGACAACGGAGCCCTGGTGTGCGCGGTAGCGGACAAGAGGCGGTTCAGGACACTTCTTGAGCGGGTTTGGGAAAGGCGGGCTCGTGGCTAGCCGCGGGCCCGCTTTTTCAGTGCTACGATTCCCAAAGCGCCCAGAGCGAGCAATGCAAACGAAGAGGGCTCAGGAACCTCCGCTGCCGAGGGGATGCCGATCGTTATCGCTGTGTTCGGAGTACTCTCATACGCCCAGTCGTAGACAATTGCCTGGGCTTGCGCGTTGAGCCCGTACCGGGCCGAAGCTCCTATCCGAACCCAACCGTAATACGTTTGACCTCCGGATACGAACCGAAGCCCGGCAAACAGGGGATCATTCAAGTCGTTAGGCCATTGGCCAGAGTTCCCGAGTATCGAGGTCCCCCGCACTGTCCAGTCACCGCTGCCATACCAGAGGTCCGGGCCGACAACGTCCCCCTCCTGTAAGCCCATCATGTAGGGAAAGATGAAAAAAAGGTCCACGGCGACGCTGTTCGACCCCAGGCCCTCCCATTGGACCGAGGAGCCAAGCAACCCGGCATTCAGCAACAGTTGGTAATCGTCTGTGCCGTCGCCATTGATATCGAATGGAACTGAGGAGTTGCTCGTGTAAATGACATCCGGCGGGTTCACGTATATGGGCGCCGCCGCAGCGGGCATCCCCAATAGCGCGCCCGCGAGAACGCACGCCGCGAACTTCATGGCAGAAGAAAACGGAAACGTCATCTTAAAATCCTCGATGCCGAGAATAGCACGCAAAGGAGGGGATTGTATGTACCAATTTGGGTGAAATTGTACTGGTACCCTACCCACACTTACCCGCACTTAGGGCTAAGTTTTGTGTAAATATTTTTGGTGGTATAAGCGTCACTAGTCGCCGGGCTATCCCCCGACTTCCAGAAGCTCGAGCACCCTCGCGCG
>JAKOTR010000004.1 GCA_029776225.1 Acidobacteriota bacterium
AAGCGGTCCGCGGTCCGCTTGAGTCCGCCGAATCCCCCACCGATATCGAGCGCTTCAGGTGGCCGGAGGCCGAAGAGTGGGACCTGACGGGGCTCAGGCAACAGGCGCTCGAATGGAAGGATTATCCCATCCTGTGCGGCTCGTACGAGCCCTTTTATCTGTACAGCCGCATGCGCGGCATGGAGCGCGCGCTCGCGGACCGCCACCATGACGACGGCGCGATCCGCCCGCTCATCCCGGACCTGCTCGATATCGGCATCGATATCCTCAACCCGATCCAATGGCGCTGCCGCGGCATGGACCGCGCCGCCCTGGCACGGGATTTCGGTGCGCGGGTCGTTTTCCACGGCGGAATCGATAACCAGCAAACGCTCCCATTCGGAACTGTTGAGGACGTCCGCCGCGAGGTCGAAGACAACCTTGCGCTCTTCTCGGGCTGCAAGGGCTACATCGTCGCGCCGTGCCATAACATCCAGGCAAATACTCCCACCGCGAACATCGTCGCGATGTACGAGGCGGTAAACAGGAAAGGAGCAGCGTAATCGAAGCAATGGCCGTATTACAGGTTTCATGCGTGCAGATGCACTGGGCGAGGCCGCTGGAAGAGAACCTGGCGAAGACGCTGGACTACATCAAGTCCGCCGCCGCCTGCGGCAGCCGCGTGGTGTTGTTCCCCGAGGCCAACCTTACCAGCTATTACTTCCCTTACGTCATTCAACTGGACCCGGCCAAGGTGTGTGAAGCGCTGGATGCAGTCTGCCGGGCGGCCCGCGAGCACAACATCTGGGTGATCGTGGGCACGATCCGCAAGACGAGCGACCGGCACCTGAACCTGGCGCACGTCATCTCGCCGGAGGGCGCCATCGTCCACGAGTACGCCAAGATCAACATGGCGGGCCGCGACGAGCAACAGTACTGCCGCGGCGGGAATAAGCTCTCGCTGTTTGAAATCGACGGCGTCCTGTGCACGCTGGTGAT
Source organism: Acidobacteriota bacterium (assembly GCA_029776225.1). GTDB lineage: Bacteria > Acidobacteriota > Terriglobia > Bryobacterales > Bryobacteraceae > Fen-330. The sequence goes on from JAKOTR010000004.1 coordinate 979, forward strand.
CTGCCGCGACGGCCGCCACCCGGAGCTCTACAGGCTGCCGGCCATGGCAGGTGCGCAGATCCTTTTCCACCCCTCGTGCAGCTCGGACGAGATCGAGGCGGTGGCATGGAAGCGAATCTCCGGGCGCGCGCAGCAGCCCGTGGGCCCTAACACAAAAATCTTCCACTGTGTCGCCAACACGGTGGGACAGTCGCCGGACGGCAAGCAGACATCGAGCGGCGCTTCCTTCATACGGGAACCGAACGGCCTTCCGCTGGCGGAAGCCGGTTACTACCAGGAAGAGATGATCACCGCGGTGCTGGATCTTTCACGGGCGGACCGGTCGTATATCCTCGACAGCATGAAGAATCCGCCGTTTCTACGCGAACACTGGGCGCGGATGGTGGAAGAAGTCAAGCAAAGGGCGTCGCTGCGGCCTGAATAGCCTCGCCGTCCGCCGTTTCCGATTCGCGCCCCACCCTCCGCAGGACCGCGATGATGTTGCTGCGCAGGATCCTGAGCGGCGGGATATCGGAGATCCGCATGAAAAGCTTTTCGATCCAGGAGAGGAGGGGGATTCTTTCCGTCACCGGCGTCGAGTTGATCAGGTCCAGGGATACGATGTCGAACCCGCACTCGCGAGCGAGCCTGCGGATTTTCCGAACGGTGTTCAGCCGGTAGCGGGTCGGGAAAACATCTTCCTCCCGACGTCCTTCCAGCCACAAGGCCAGCGCATTCTTGAGCCGCTGCGGAAGCAGCGAAGCGATGAGGAATTGATAGTTCAGATAGTTCGGGGTGTGGAAAATCAGCAGCCCGTGGGGCTTCAGAAGGCGATGGATGTGCTTCAGCGCCGCCTTTGGCTCCTCGACATGCTCCATGACCATATTTGCCGTGATCAGGTCAAAGCATCCCGAGCGAAACGGAGCGTGCTCCATGTCGCCGGCGACGCGATATTTCACGGTCTTATTGTCAACCAGGCTGGAAAAATCCATGTCGATTCCCGCCAGCAGCACCCCCTCCGGAAGTACGGAAAACTCTTCCCGCCGCATCCACCGCGGAAAAATGCCCCGGCCGCAGCCGACATCCAGCCAGCGCATGCCCGGCCGGACAAACCGGATCAACGTGTCGCGATATGCGTATTGTGAATTGAGAAACGCCCTCCGGGTGCGTTGCGCCATCCCCGCCTCCGAGCAGGTTTAACATTCCTGGGGTTAGGATACGACGGACCGAAAAGAAATGGTGAGCGCGGCGGGATTCGAACCCACGACCCTCTGGTTAAAAGCCAGATGCTCTACCTGCTGAGCTACGCGCCCCCGCTCAACATTACGATAACACACCAAATATCGTCCCCCTAGCCTTTCTTTCATGGCACAATGTTCGCATGCCAGATAAAGTCATCCTAGTAGCAAGCGGAGATCTGCGGCCATCGGCTAACCTGACGTGCTGGGAAGCCCAGAAGCGCGTTGAAGAGTGCGTCATGGCCGCAATCCGGCGCGAAGGCCGCGAGGTCGAACGCGGCCATCCGTACGACCCCGTCAAAGGCCATGGATTTATCGACAGCCAGAAGTACGGCATCGAGGTGTTCCGCCGCATTCCACCGGAGGCGCCGCTGGTCGTGGTCGAAGCAGTCTGGCAGTACAGCCAGCATGTGTTGCCCGGCCTGATCACCCATCGCGGGCCGATTCTCACCGTGGCGAACTGGAACGGCCAGTACCCCGGACTGGTGGGTCTGCTGAACCTGAACGCCTCGCTGACCAAGGCGGGCGTGAAGTACAGCAGCCTGTGGAGCGCCGATTTCAGCGACGAGTTCTTCCTCAGCGGGCTGCGGCGCTGGCTGAACGGCGAAACCATCGTTCACGACGCAAGCCATGTCCGGAGCCTGCGCGATGTGAAATTGCCGGAGCAGGCGGCGAAGATCGGCGGCGAGGTGGCCAGTAACCTGATCAAGAACAAGGCCATCATGGGCATCTTCGACGAAGGCTGCATGGGGATGTACAACGCAATCATTCCAGACGAATTGTTGCATCCCATCGGTGTGTTCAAAGAGCGGCTCAGCCAGTCGGCGCTGTTCGCGGCCATGCAGCGCGTCCCCGACGACGAAGCACGCGCCGTCCGGCAGTGGCTCGACGCCAAGGGCATGCGCTTCCTCACCGGCCCGAACCCGGAAACCGACCTCACCGACGACCAGATCCTTGAGCAGTGCAAGATGTACATAGCCGCGGTCCGCATCGCCGACGAGTTCGGCTGCGACGTCATCGGCATCCAGTATCAGCAGGGCTTGAAGGACCTGGCGCCCGCCTCGGACTTGGTCGAAGGGCTGCTGAACAACACCGACCGGCCGCCGGTTAAAGACCCGAAGACGGGGCGCGTGCTGTTCGAAGGCGAGCCTGTGCCGCACTTTAATGAAGTGGATGAGTGCGCGGGTCTCGATGCGCTGGTGACGAACCGTATCTGGCGGAAACTCGGCTTCGACCCCGAGACCACCCTTCACGACGTCCGCTACGGCGAGCCCTATCGCTGGAATGGGAAAGAGGAATTCGTCTGGGTGTTCGAAATCTCCGGCGCGGTTCCGCCGCAGCACCTGATCGGCGGTTATCGCGGCGCGGTCAGCCACCGCCAGCCGCCGATGTTCTTCCCGAAGGGCGGCGGAACGCTCAACGGCGTCAGCAAGCCCGGAGAGATCGTCTGGAGCCGGATCTTCGTGGAGGAGGGCCGGTTGAAGGCAGACCTCGGGCGCGCCAAAGTGGTCGAATTGCCCACGGAGGAGACACAGCGCCGCTGGAACGCCACCAACCCCGAATGGCCCATCATGCACGCAGTCACCTACGGCATCACCCGCGACCAGTTCATGGGGCGCCACAAGTCGAACCACATCCAGGTGGCTTACGGGCCGGATGCCCAGGGCGCGAACCTGGCGCTCGCGGCCAAGGCGGCAGCGTTCAGGGACCTGGGAATCGAAGTCAGCATCTGCGGCACTGAGACCGGGCTGTAGGTCTGTGCCGCTTCCTATCGCGGCAGCGCGAGCGCGCCGCTCCAGACTTCGAAGGGGCGGCCGCCGCGCTCGTCGTCTTTATAGAGCGCCAGGTAGGTCATTACCCAGTGCTGCGTAAACGCCTCATCCGCCGGCTTGGCGCGCGCCAGCTCGTGGACCACGCGCCAGGTGCCCGTGTTCAGGTAGTGCTGTTGGAAGCTTCTCCCCTCCCGCGCTTTGAGAGGCACGACCGCCTGGCTGTGGGTATGTCCGTATACGATCGTCTGCGCCCACTTGGCAGCTTCTTCCTTCAGTGCATCGCGATAAGACGGCCGCCCGTCGCCTCCATCGGTGCGCTTGCTCAGCCAGCTTGAAAAGCTGCTGAGCCTCTTGAGCGATACTCCCCGCGAGAACTTCAGCGCCAGCGCCAGCTTCTTCAGCGTCCCCGGAGGAAGAAACGCGCTTCGCGCGCGGACGAAATCCAGTTTCAGAAAGTCTTGCACCAGTTCATCCCAAATCGCTTTCACCCTGGCCGCGGTTGCCTCATCCGGGCAGGTGCGCCGCAGCAGACCGTTCACCCACACCGGGATCAGCAGCAATGGCCGGACGTAGTCTATCTGGCGCAACCCTTCCACGCAGGCGGCCGGGAGCCGGCTGCCCAACTCCGCATTCACGGTGGCCGCAAAGCGGTTCACCAGGTCCACCACGATCGCGTCGCCGATCGAGGAGGCGTTCCGATCCGCCTCGCAGTTCAGCGGATCGAACCTGTCGCCGTGGCGGAACCAGGCGCGATGCTGCTCGCAAAGCGACATGAGCTGCGGCGATTCCTCTGGACCGTGCGGGAACGGGCGGCAGGGCGAATTCGCCAGACACATCGCCGAGACGATCCGTTCCCGGATGGCGTTGTACGCCTCGCCGGGCAGGTGCAGAAACCAATCGTGATTGCCGGCCACGTAATGCGTTCTGACCCTGAGCGGCACGCGGTCCCGCGACGCGAAGTCGCGCGACACTTTGGCGACGCCTCCGCTCGCCGTCGCCGGCGGCAACGTCATCACCTCACGCGAGTCGCTCAGACTGCGAAGCACCTCCAGCGACGGGCCGTTCGCCTCCAGAATCGAGTCGGTGATCTGCCTCACCTTTTCTTGAAACGCGGGGCTTGCCGGGTCCGACCAGGGACGCACGTACTCCGGATCCCGCGGCGAAACGCAGGGCCACAGCTCGGAGCGTATGAAGTCCAGAATGTCGCCGAGCAGCACCAGGTCCAGCTCTTCGATGGGACGGTAGGTTCCGTCCCTGCGCCAAGAGGCGTCATAGGCCATGTCCCGCAGCCGCTCGCGGAAGACGCGAAAGGCAGTCGCCGGAATCGTCCCGCTGAAGGCGTTGTCGGAAAGATGAAGATCGCTGATGATGACGAGCATGCCTTGATCCGCAGAGCATACGATGTGCTTTGCCGGTGCGTCAACAGATCCGCACTTTGCTATTCTGTTCACTGGCATTTAAATCCGGCACAAGGAGGAACATTAACCGGTGAGAGTCGGCGTTTTTACCGCATTGTTGGCTGATCTGCCGCTGGACAAGGTGCTGGCGAAGCTGAAGGCCATGGGCGTGGACACGGTGGAGCTGGGAACCGGCAACTATCCGGGCGACCCGCACTGCAAGCTCTCCATGCTGAACGACCCCAAGGCGCTCGAGGAGTTCAAGAAGAAACTCGACGACAACGGCTTTACGATCAGCGCCCTGAGCTGTCACGGCGAGCCGCTGCATCCCAATCCGGAGATCGCGCGCAAGCACCAGGACGTCAACTGCCAGACGATTCTGCTGGCTGAGAAACTCGGCGTTCCCGTGGTCATTGATTTCTCCGGCTGCCCCGGCGACAACGAAGACGCCAAGTTTCCGAACTGGGTCACCTGCGCCTGGCCTCCGCACTTCCAGGACATCCTGAACTGGCAGTGGGAGAAGAAGGTGATCCCGTACTGGAAGGAGCGAGCGAAGTTTGCCGCCGATCACGGCGTGAAGATCGCGCTTGAGATGCACCCCGGCTTCGTCGTCTACAACCCGGAGACGATGCTCAGACTGCGCGACGCCGCCGGCCCGAGCATCGGCTGCAACTTCGACCCGAGCCACCTGTTCTGGCAAGGCATCGATCCCATCGCCGCTGTCCGCGTGCTCGGCGACTGCATCTTCCACGTCCATGCCAAGGATACGCAGTTGTATCCCTACAACCTTCCCAAGTGCGGCGTGCTCGACACCAAGAAGTACACCGACGAGCGCAACCGGAGCTGGATCTTCCGCACCGTCGGCTATGGTCACGGCGCCGAGTGGTGGGGCGAGTTCATCTCCACGCTGAGAATGTACGGCTACGACTACGTGCTGTCGATGGAGCACGAGGACAGCCTGATGTCGCCGGAAGAAGGTTTGGCCAAGGGCGTGGCCTTCCTCCAGAACCTTGTAATCAAGGAAAAGCCGGGCGTCGCCTATTGGGCATAGGGCGCCGGCAATGCCAGAAACAGGCGGCGGACCGGGCACATGCCCGGTCCGCCCTTGCAAGACGCCCGCGGCCCGGGGAATCCGGACTGCATTTGCGCCGTAAAGGACCCGAGCATTGTGGCGCTCATCTCGCGGTAAAAGCCTGTTGATTGCGCTGCTATGCGTAGCCCTGGGCAGGCCGCAGGCGCAAGACCCCCAGCGCCCCAGCCACCTCCAGGCGCTCGTGGACGCCGCCCGGGCGTTGCCCGCCGAGTATCATGCCGACGCCCTGCTCCGGCTCGCCGCCACACCCGCGGTGGCCGATCCCGCCTGGAAACTGGAGCTGCTCGAAGAGGCTTTCTCCGTCGCCCCCAACGCCCTGAACCTTTACAAGCGCCGCTGCGCCGCGCAAACCCCGCGCAACACCCGCGAGTGGCTGTTGGGACAGGCCTTCAACCTCGAGGTGGACACGCTTTCGCTCCAGTGCCGGGCCGTGCGCGGGATGCTGCCGCTCGATGCCCGCCGCGCCCGGGAAATGTTCGCCCGCATACCCGCGCTGACGCCGCCGCAGACGGGTTGCGAAAGCGCGCTGATTCCCGACCTCCGGCTGTTCTACGAGACGCTGCAACTCGTGGCGGGGAACGACCCCTCCCTGATCATGGAGCGCATCCGGATGATTTCCTCGCCGGCGGAACTGGCGCCTGCCGCCGCGCTAATCCGTTCCGCGAAGCTTTCCCCTGACGATCGCCTCGCCCTCATCACGGCCTATGCGGACCGCCTCGCCGTCTTTGCGCGCAACAGCGAATCCCTCGGCTCCGCCGCGCGCGATCCCGAACTCGCGAGCCAGCCGGTTGCCCTCGCCGAGGCGGCGCGGCGGGAAGGGATCGCCGTGGACGGCCTGATGCGCGCCTATCGCGAATTTCTGGCCGCCTGCCTTGGCGGCACGCGCTGTGAGGAGCCGGCCGGCAGCCTCGCCGCGAGCTGGCTCGAACGGTTCAATGAGAAGCTACGCCTGCCAGGGTATCTTGTCTCCACCGAACTGCTGCCGATCCCGCCCGAGAACATCCGCCCGCAAACCATGCGTCCGGCGGCGGAAACGCAGCTCTATGCCTCGCCGGAAGCCCGGGAGCTTGACAGCCGCCTGCGCCGCCTGCGGACCCTGAGCGATTCGGCCTCGCACCGGGAAGAGGACTGGCGGGCCGAAGCGCAGCACATCCTCGGCGCATTGGAGCAATGGACCGCCGAGGGCGGCGACATCGCCGTCCACTTCCACGAGAAAGCAGGGTTTTACTTCGAGCTGCTCGAAACGGCCCCCGCCGGCCCCGCTTCTGCGCGTATTGCCGCGAGCTGCGTTGCTTTTTTTGCGAACCATCCCCTTGCGAAAGCGCAGCCCTTGGAGTATCTGTTCGAGTTGCAGCGGCTGTTGAGCCTGGCCCGGCGCCAGCAGGACGCCGCGCCGCGCGCCGCCGGCCCGTTCGAGATCATCGAACGGCCAGGCGGAAGCAGCGCCGCGCTCGCGAGCGAGCTGGCGAATCCGCGCGACCCGGTAATCGCCGTCTACGCGGCGCTCGAACAGGCCGCCCGGTGACTGAGCCAAAATTCTGTAAACTGTAGTGATCGCCGGACCGGAGTTCTCATGGCAGCTAAACTTCAAGGCATTTTCGCTCCCACCCTGGTCCCGCTGGACGATCGCGGCCAGATCAATGAAGGGGAACTGCGCCGCTTCATCTCCTGGTTGATCGACAAAGGGATTCATGGGCTTTATCCCAACGGTTCCTGCGGTGAATTCATCCGCTTCACCGCCGAGGAGCGCCGCCGCATCACGCAGATCACCTGCGACGAGGCCCGCGGGCGGGTCCCGATTCTCGCCGGCGCCGCCGAGGCCAACGTGAAGGAGACGCTGGCCGCCTGCGAAGCCTACGCCGAAATGGGCGCCACCGCCGCAGCCATCGTCTCGCCGTACTACTACAAACTCAGCCCGGAATCGGTCTACGCCTACTTCGCCGAGATCGCGCGCCACAGCGTGCTTGACCTCACGCTCTACAACATTCCCATGTTCGCCAGCCCCATCGACGTGCCCACCATACGGCGGCTGGCCGAATTTCCGCGCATCATAGGTATCAAGGATTCCTCGGGCGATCTCGCGTTCATGATGCGCATGATCGCCGCGGTGCGCCCCATTCGCCCCGACTTTTCGTTCCTCACCGGATGGGAGGCCGTGCTGGCGCCGATGCTGATGATCGGCTGCGACGGCGGCACGAACGCCACCAGCAACGTGGTCCCGGAAGTCACCCGCCGCATCTATGAGCTGTGCCGCGCGGGAAAGTTCGAAGAAGCCATGGAATGGCAGCGCCGCGTCCTGGAACTCTTCGACATGATGCTGTACCCGTTCGAGTTCCCGAACGGCTTCCGCACCGGCATCGAGCTGCGCGGATTCCGCTTTGGCAAAGGGCGCCAGCCGCTCACCCCCGCGCAGCAGGCCGAGGGCGCCGCCCTGGCTTCCGTGCTCCAGTGCATTCTGGCGGATTTCAACGTAGTGGACCGCCCCGCCGCCGGCTGCGCGCCCCGCACCGGCCAGCCCCAGACCGACAAGATCGAACAGATGGTTTACGAAGTCATGCACGTGCTTGAGAAGAGGGGTGTGCTCTGAACGAAGCGCTCGCGCTGATTGAGATCGGAGGATGGTCGCCCGGCATGGTCGTGCTCGACGCCATGGAAAAGGCGGCCCGCGTCCGGCTGCTGCAAACCGAGCTGAACGACAGCCCCGGTGTGTGCCTGAAGCTGCACGGGCCGGTGGCGGACGTCGAAGCCGCTGCGCGCGCGGCCCAGGACATCGCAAAAGCCATGCACGTCCCGGTTATCGCGCACGTGATTCCCGCGCCTTCGCCGCTCTCCCGGGCGGCTTACCAGGCGGCGCCGGACTACAACCCTCTCATCGAGCAGCCAAGCGTGCAAAACCCGGAGAGACAGATGGACAACCAACCGCAGGCATCCTTCGCTGTCGGACTGATCGAGACACAAGGCTTTACCGCCGTTTTCGAAGCGATTGACACCGCACTGAAGACCGCCGCCGTGGAGGTGCTGGCCCGCGAAAAGCTGGGCGGCGGCTACATTACCGTGCTCATCAAGGGCGATGTCGCCGCGGTGCGCGCCGCCATCGACGCCGGCAAGGCCAAGGTGGAAGGGCTCGGCAGGCTCATCGCCGCCCACGTCATCCCCAGCCCGAGCCAGGGCGTGCTGTCGCTGCTGCCCAAGTAGGCGTTTTTCTCCGTTGAGCAGCTACGCTGCGGCGGACGGCTTGCGCGCCACCAGCGAGATTGCCGAGAGGTGATCCCCGAAGCTGCGGAAGAGCCCGCGCATCTCCCGCACGCGGGCGCGGGCTTCACCGTCCCGAATCATGTTGAACAAGATTTTCAGGGTGCGGCGAAGGCCTTCGTCGCGCAGCACGCGGCGGGGTTCAAGCAGATGCATGGGCGCACGCGCCTCCCATTCGACAATGAAGCCGCATTCCTCCAGCAGAGCCCGCCAGCCCGGCGACGTCAGCAGCCTGACGCCTACGTGAATGCTCAGCGACATGCGCCGCTCCATTTCCTTCAGAACGGAGGCGGGAAGGTCGTCGGGAACCGCGCAGAGTTCGTGGATGCCGTACCGCCCGCCTGGCCGCAGCAGACGAAAGGCTTCCTGCACGATCCGGCGCTTCTGCTCGGGAGTCTGCATGGAAAGCATGGCCTCGCCGTAAAGCGCACTGGCGCAGGCGGATGGCAGGCCGGTGCGCTCGGCCGTTGCGTTCAGACACTTTGCACTGGCGGGCAGCCATCGCCGCATCCGTTCGGCGGCCCCGGCGTCCTGCTCCACTGCGGTGTACGTCCGGGGATTGCGCGCGAGCACGGCACGAGCCGTCAGTCCCAGCCCCGGCGCGAACTCCACGACGTCGTCTTGCGGTGTGATGTTCAGCGCGGCCAGCATGCGGCCGGTCAGCTCGACGCCGCCCGGCCGGAGAACGCATTTGCCGAGCCGGGCCAGCAGCCAGTGTCCGGGCATTCTGGCCGTTGCGGGCATCCGGCCGGCGGTGGATGGCAGAGCATGAGCACTCATCGATAGTCCCTCCGAGTTCTAAATGCAACTAAGTTGCATCTACTTGCCCAGCATAGCCCCGCGCCCCCGCAACCGGCTGTGACTCCGGTCACGTGACCCAGGTCACCGACCCCATCGCCGCATCCGCACGAAACTGGTATCAGATGACACATCCAGACACATTGAGGGAACACGAGCTTGCGCTTCAGCGCGCCGTGACCGTGTGGATCGCCACCGGGCTGGCGTTCATGCTTCTGCCCGGTACCTTTCTCGGCGTCTGGAACCTGATCGGCATCTCGGGCCAGCAGTCGGCCGCCGAGATCGATCCGGCCTGGCTCCAGGCCCACGGCCACGCGCAAATGTTCGGATGGATCGGAACGTTCATTCTGGGAATCGGGTTCTACTCGCTGTCGAAGATGGCGGGGGCAGGCCGCATCGCGGTCCGCCACGCATGGCTCAGTTGGGCGCTGTGGACTGCGGGCGTGGCGCTGCGCTGGGCAACGAACCTGTGGCATTGGGAATGGCGCTTGATGCTGCCGCTTTCGGCGGTTCTGGAACTTGCGGGTTTCATCCGATTTTTCCTGACGGTGAGCGGCCACAAGGCCGAAGGGCCTCCCTCCAAAATGGCCATGTGGATGCGCCTGGTCATCGCGGGCAGCATAGCGTTCCTGCTGGCGTTGATCGCCAACCTCGGCGTCACGATTGCGAATTCGCTCTCCGGCGCCAGCCCCGCGATTCCGCACGAGCGAAACCAGGCGCTGCTCGCGCTGATTCTCTGGGGATTCCCGGTGCTCAGCATCTGGGGTTTCAGCGCGCGGTGGCTGCCCGTTTTCCTGGGACTGAAGGCGCCTGAAGACCGCCAACTGAAAGCCGCGCTGGCGCTGAACGCGGCGGCCATCGTTGCGGCGGCGGGCGGTTGGTGGCTGGCCGGGACGACGCTTTTCTTGCTGGGCGCCGGCGCAGCCGCGGCGGGATTGCACGTGTTCAGCCCACCCGAAAATCCGCCTAAGATCAACGGAGTGCACTCGACGTTTCCGGCGTTTGTGCGGATCGCTTACGGCTGGGTCCTCGTCTCGGCGGTAATCGGGGTGGCGGCGGCGCTGTGGGACCATGCGGGAGGGCTCTGGGGAGCTTCGCGGCACGCCCTCACGGTCGGCTTCATTTCAACGATGGTGTTCGCCATCGGGCAACGGGTTCTGCCCGCGTTCTGCGGAATGCGCGTGCTGTTCAGTCCCAGGCTGATGTTTGCGGCTCTGGCGCCGCTCAGTGCGGGCTGCGCGCTGCGGGTGATCTCCGAAATCTGCGCTTACGAAGGCTACGCGCCTTCGCTATGGCCGTTGCTGCCGCTCTCGGCGGTGATCGAGATGACCGCCTTTACGCTGTTTGCTGCCAACCTGGCGCTGACGCTGCTCCAGCCCCCGGCACACTTGAAGCACGCGAAGCACGCGACGGCATAGGCTCCGGGCGCCGGCCGTCACTCGATCCGGTTCTGCACGCCCATGTTGTAGGTGAAGGTGAACTGGAGACGCACCTCGGAGCCGGGAAACTCCGCTGGAAGCGGCGGAAAGGGCGTCGATGCGCTGATGCCGGCGACGGCGGCGCGGTCCAGCGCCTCAGTCCCCGATGGCGTGGCGATCACGAGCCTGGGCACGGTGCCGTCGCGGGCGATGGCGAACTGGATCTGGACGCGGCCCCTGCGGCCCATCCGGGCGCTTTCCGGAATGATCACCAGCCAGTTGCGCTTGACGGTAGCGAGAATGCGGATCAAATAAGGCTTGAAATCCACGCCCATGGGGTCGCTCAACAACTCCAGCGCGCTCGAGGTGTTGCCGGGAGAACCGAGCTGACTGAGTCCGCCGCCGAGCCCGCCGCCGCCCGGCAAATCGTAATCGCCCACCACTTGCCCCCCGCCGCCGGAACGAATGGCCGCGCGAGCCGCTTCCGTGACGGAAGTGCTCGGGGGCGCCAGCCGCCCGGGAGAAAGACCGCGGGGCTGGTAACCGGAGCTGGCCGCGCGCGGCGATTCAAATGCCAGCTTCGGTTTCTCTTCCGGCTGGATCTGCGGCGGAGGCGGAGGCGGGGGCGTGAGCGGCACGGCGCCCGGTCCGAACGGCAGTGTCCGGGAGTCGGCGAACCCGGAGGCCGCGATCTGGGGTGGTTCAGCCAGCGGACGCGGAGCGGGCTTGGCTTCGGGAGTTCCCGCCTCGGGACCTCCCGCCTTGCGCTCCCTGGTGCGCGCCAGCGCGGGCGGCCCCGGCGGCACGGAAATGCGGCGCCGCGCCAGCAGGTCTTCCAGCCCGACTTCCCGCGCCACCGCTCCGCGGTTCGGCTCTCTTTGCGTCAGAAGCGTAGGCGGCGCCACTAGAGTAGTCACGCTCGCCCGCGCGGGCGGGGGCGGCACCTGCTGGAACGTGCCCGGGGGCGCCAAAAGTGCCAGAACAAGAAAGGCTGCGTGCAGAAGGAGAGAAACGGCCCAGCTTCCCGCCCGCGACCGTCCCGCGGGTAGTTCCACCAGGAGCCGCAGTCCGGCATCGTTCTCACCAGGCTGCACCACCACTTCCATCCCTCTACATCCAGGCCGCTAAAGACTGCTCGACCCGGCGGGAATGCTCTTCGATCTTATCAAGAATGGCCAGGGCGGCTTCCAGCGCCGCGTACGCTTCCTCGCCTGTTACCAGAGGCTTTCCGCGCGTTTCCACCGCCTCGCAAAAGGCCTCCAGTTGCAGGCGCAGCGGCTCCGCCTTCGCCACCGGCAGCATCTTGAAGCCGATCTGCCGGTTTTCGGCCACCTCGAAGACAGCAGCTTCCTGCCGCGCGTAGTCGAGAGAAACATATTGACGCGGCTGGAACAGCCTAAGTTTTCGGATCCGCTCCGTGGAGACACGGCTGGCGGTGAGGTTAGCGATGCAGCCTGTGGGAAAAGCCAGGCGCACGTTGGCGATATCGACCTTCGGCGAGAGGATCGAGATTCCGGCGGCGCGGATCTCCTCGGGCGGCTGGCCGACCAGGCTGAGCACGATATCGAGGTCGTGGATCATGAGGTCGAGCACCACGTCGACATCCAGGCTGCGCGGCGTGAAGACGCTCATGCGGTGGATCTCGAAGAAGAGCGGGAGCTTGACCATGCCCCGCAGCGCAGCGACCGCGGGGTTGAACCGTTCGAGGTGCCCCACCTGCAGCACGCGCGAGTGGGCGCGCGCGGTTTCTATGAGGCGGCGTGCGGAGGCCAGGTCCGGGGCGATGGGCTTTTCCACCAGCACATCGATCCCGGCTTCGAGCAGCGCGCAACCAACGCCGCAGTGCGCGACTGTGGGAACGGCGACCACCGCGGCATCCACGCGCCCCGGCAGGTCTTCCAGGTTCAGCGCGGGGCAGCCGAACTGGCTGGCCGCTTCCCCGGCGCGTGCGGGATCCGTGTCCACCACTGCCGCCAGCTCCGCCCGCCCGGACTCGCGCACCACGCGCATATGGTTGCGCCCGAACGCGCCCGCTCCCACCACCGCCAAACGAATTTTCGACAAGATTCCTCCCGCGGGAACGTAAGAACCCGCTCTACTGATCTTACTGCCGCCACGGCTTCGATGCCCCTATAATGGGGTCGAAAGGAGGATCTGAATCATATGAACATTCGCCCACTTCATGATCGTGTGCTGATCAAACGCATTGAAGAGGAGGAGACCAGAGTCGGCGGTATCATCATTCCCGATACGGCTAAAGAGAAGCCCCAGGAGGGCGAGGTGATCGCGGTTGGCAACGGGAAATTACTGGAGAACGGCGAACGGGCTCCACTCGATGTCAAACCCGGCGACCGCATCCTGTTCGGCAAGTATTCCGGCTCGGAAGTCAAAGTAGACGGCCAGGAATACCTGATCGCACGGGAAGACGAAATCCTCGGCGTGCTCACGAAGTAGCGTGATGGCCGCGCCCGGCGTCGGCTTTTCTGCCCTGTGTTAATCTTGTAAATACATTCTTGGAAGGATTTGCAAATGCTTCTAAACACCTCCACGAAGGTCATTCTGATGGCGGCGGGCGCGGTCATTTTCTCCGGCGTCGCTGCGGCTCAGGCGAAAATCGCGGTCGTCAATCTGCAGCAGGCGGTCCTCCAGACGGCCGAGATCAAGAAAGCCTCGGCGGATCTGGAGGCGAAATACAAGCCGAAGCAGGCCGAGATGGAGAAGCTGGAAAAAGAGATTGCCGAAATCCAGCAGAAACTCCAGGCGGGCGCGGGCAAACTCACGCCGCAGGCCCAGCAGGAATTGACCCTCGAGGGGCAGCGCAAGCAGCGCGACCTGCAGCGGTTGCAGCAGGACGTCCAGGACGAGTTGAATTACGAGCGCAACGAAATCCTGCAGAAGAGCGGCCAGCAGATGGCGGAGATTATCAGAAAGCTCGCCGAAGAAAAGCAGTTGGATGTGGTGGTGGACTTCTCGAGCACTTTGTATATCAAACCCAGCCTGGACCTCACCGCCGAAGCCGTAGCCGCCTACGACAAGGCTTACCCGCCGAAATAACAGTGCGCGAGGGTTAGGTACGTGGCAGGCTTCCTCGAGGAGTACGGAGTCGCCGACGCACGCCGGGCGAGAGTGTTTCGCGCGATCTCAATCTCGGTCCTGGCCATCGTGTTCGGCACCATCATCGGGTACTTCGTGCTGCGGACCTGGCCCGCTAAGCGCCAGGTGAACACCTTTCTCGAGGATCTGCGCCGCGGCGATTATCAAGCCGCCTACCGCGACTGGGGCTGTGCCGAGGGATGCGACGATTACCCGTACGAAAAGTTTCTCGAGGATTGGGGCCCCAAGGGCGAGTTCGCGGACCCCAGTGGGGCCTCTATCAAGAGGACCAGCTACTGCAAAAGCGGCGACGTCATCGTCACCATCACTTCCCCCAAAGGCCAGGAAGTTCCCCTGTTCTACCAGCGCAGTAACGGCGCTCTGGGCTTCGCCCCATGGCCGGTCTGCGATCCTCGCATCCCCGCGCCCGTTGCTGCGCCATAGCAGGCATCAGCCGGTATAGGAAATTCGCCAGAGCCTGTTGCCTCCATCGTCGGAGAGCAGCAGGCTCCCGTCGGGCAACTCCAGCAGGCCCACCGGACGGCCCCAGACTTCAGGCTTGTCTGGCGACAGCATCCACCCGGTCACGAAATCCACCATGCGGCCACTCGGCTTGCCGTTGCGGAACGGGATAAAGCCTACCGAGTAGCCGACCCGTTTCGACCGGTTCCAGGAGCCGTGAAACGCGATGAAGGCGCCGCCACGGTACTCGGCCGGGAACTGCTTGCCGGTGTAAAAGATGAAATCCATGGCGGCCATGTGCGCGGGTTCGAGGATGACATCGGGCACGATGGTCTTGGCGACCAGATCCGGCCGCTGGCCCTTGTTCCGCGGGTCCTCATTGCTTCCGAGATAGGCATAAGGCCAACCGTAGAAGCCGCCCTGCTGCACGTGCGTGAAGTAATCCGGGACGAGGTCGTCGCCCAGCCCGTCGCGCTCCTGCACCGTCGCCCAGAGCGTTTCGGTTCCGGGGTACCAGCGCATCCCGATCGGGTTGCGCATGCCCGAGGCGAAGATCTCGTGCCCGCTGCCGTCGGGGTTGTAGCGGTTGATGGCGGCGCGGATTGGCGGCTCACCGGGAGAAACGTTCGACCGCGACCCGACCGCGAGATACATCTTCGTGCCGTCCGGGCTGAACAGAACGTTTCGCGTCCAGTGGCCCGCGCCGGTGAAGCCCAGCGGAACGATCTCCTTGCCCTCGCCGGCCGTCCTGCTTTTGGCGTCATACGGGTAGCGGCGCAGCGAGGTGGCTTCCGCGACGTAAAGGTCGTTCTTCAGAAAGGCGAGGCCGAAAGGCCGGTCGAGCCCGCTCAGGATCTTTTTCCGGTTGCCGCCTTCGAGGACATAGACGGCGCCGTCCGGCGCCTCCGCGCTATCGCTGAGCAGGATTTCCCCCGACGGCCCGAGGGTCATGAACCGTGGCCGCTTGAATCCCTCGGCGAAGACCTCGATCGTGAAGCCCGGGGGGAGCCGCAAGTCCGCGCCTGCGGGGCGCGGCACGACCTTCGGGGGGTTAACGGCGGAACGTGTGGCATACGGCGGCGGCAGTTGCGCCACCTGCCACACTCCAACCCCAAGGAGAACAGCAGCGAAACCCAGTTTCAGTTTCATGGCGAATGGACCTGGAACCCCTCAAGACCCCAGTCTAGGTTCGAAAGCCATGCTGCGCAAGCCGAAAATCGGCGCGCACCGCGCCGCGCCCGCGGAGATTGACGCGCGGGCTGGCAGTCTCCGCGCCGGTTGCGGCCGCCGCAAACGCCCTGTTACAATTGAGTTTTCCTACCACGATAAGGAGAACCCTTCGATGGCGAAAGTATGTGAGATTTGCGGAAAGGGACCGCGTTTTGGAAACCGGATCAGCCACGCCCACAACGTCACCCCGCGGCGCTGGAACGTGAATCTCCAGAACGTGCGGGCGGTGATTAACGGCGCGACGAAGCGCATCCGCGTCTGCACGTCCTGCCTCCGCAACGGCAAAGTGCAGAAGGCCGCGTAATTACGCCGCTTTCGCCATCGGCAGCCGTTTTACCTTCGCGAGTCCCAGGGCTTCCAACAGCCTGATGAAAGGCCAGGCGGGGTCCACCTCGCCCTTCTTGATGGAGAACCGCGCCGCCGACGGGAACTCGTGATGGTTGTTGTGCAGCCCCTCGCCGCCTGAAATCCAGGCCAGCCATCGCAGGTTGGTCGCCTTATTGTCCCAGTTGCGATACCCGATCGTGTGGCCCAGGCTGTTGATCATGGCGTTCACCACGATGTAGATGACGACGTGCGCCAGCCATGCCACCGTCCCCCACAGCCATCCGAACATCAGCATGAGAATGCCGAGTCCGAGAAACACGCCGTAGCCGTTGCCCGGAATGCGGTCGATCAGGTCGGGCTTGTAATCCGGCGTGTATTTGCGGATGGTCTCGGGATTCGAGGCTTCCCTCCGGTACATGAAAAAGTTCCCGAACAACACCTTCCACATTCCGAAAATGTAAGGGCTGTGCGGATCGCCTTCCCTATCGGAGAAATGATGGTGCTTGCGGTGAACCGCGGCCCACTCGCGCGGGATAATGCCCGTAAACAGCGTCAGTTCCAGGTGCATCAGAAAGGCAACAACCGGATGCAGCTCGAGGCCGCGATGCGTGATCGACCGGTGCAGGTAAACTGTCGTGGCAAGCGCCGACAACTGCACGATGCCCAGCGTAATCAGAATCATCCAAACGAAATCCATTGATCTTTCCCAGCTCTTTCCCAGCCTGTGGCGGGCAGTGCAATTCTCTCAGACAAGCCGTTGCCCCCGGAACGGCAGCCTTCCTGTATCTTAGCAGACTCCTTCCGATGCCCCGGCCATGATAACCGGAATGCTTTATCCTACTTGGATATGAGATTCGTAACTTTCGAGCGGGACGGCGCCGCTCCCGAAGCCGGCGTGATCTCAGGCGGTGAAGTGATCGGGCTTGCCGCGGCGGGATATCCGAACCTGTTAGCGGTGATCGCGGGAGGCAAGGAAGCACTCGCGCAGATCGAGTCTTTCATCGCCGCCGCCCCGCAAAGCTCGCGCTTCGACGCAAGCGCGGTCTCGCTGCTGGCGCCAATCCCGCGCCCGCCCAAGATCATCTGCGTCGGACTGAACTACGCGGACCACGCGCGCGAAGCGAAACTCGATATCCCCAAGGTGCCGACGATTTTCGCGAAGTTCCCGACCGCGGTCATCGGTCCCGGCGCGAACATCGTGCTGCCCAAAGCCTCCAGCAAGCCGGATTACGAGGCCGAGTTCGCCTTCGTCATCGGCCGCGGCGGGCGCCACATTCCGGCCGCGCGCTGGCAGGAGCACGTTTTCGGATACCTGAATTTCAACGACGTCAGCGCACGCGACTACCAGATGGCCACCACGCAATGGATCATGGGCAAGACCTTCGATACGTTCGCGCCCATGGGCCCCTGGATCGTCACCGCGGACGAAATCGCCGACCCCCACGCGCTCGAGATCAAGCTCACTCTGAACGGCGAACTGATGCAGTGTTCGAACACGCGCAACCTGATCTTCGGCATTCCCGCGCTGATCGAGTTCCTCTCCAGCGTGTTCACGCTTGAGCCCGGCGACGTGGTAGCGACCGGCACCCCCGCCGGCGTCGGATTCGCCCGCAAGCCGCCCCGCTATCTGCGGCCGGGCGACGAGGTTGTGGTCGAGGTTCAGGGCTTGGGAGCGCTGCGAAACCCGGTAGTGGCGGAACAATAACCGCGGCGCCGGGCTGCAACTCTTGAGCTACAATAACGGCGCTATGCGGCGCGTTCTCGTGTCCTTTCTCCTGTCTGCCGCGGCCGTCCTCGCTCAGGATTCCGCCTTTCTGAAGCAGGGCACGGTGAGCAACCGGGCGGTCATGCTGTTCTCCAACGACAAGCTGGAACTCGCCATCGCGGTGCAAGGTGGCTCGCTGCTGAGCCTCGTTATGCGCGATGATCCCTCCCAGCTCAGCCCGTTCGGTGACACCAGCGCGCGCATTTACGGCCACTTCGTCTGCGTGGATGGGTTCGGCCCCAGTTCAGCGGAAGAGCGCGCCGCGGGACTGCCCGGGCACGGCGAAGCGCACAGACAGCCCTGGGAGATGACCGCTTCGGGCAAACAGGGCAACACGGCAAGCGTGACGTTCCGGGTGAAGCTGCCGCTGGTCCAGGAAACGCTGACCCGCAGCTTTCACATCGTGGACGGCGAGAACGTCATCTACGTGGACAGCGAACTCGAAAGTCATCTGGCGTTCGACCGCCCGGTGAACTGGGCCGAGCACCTCACGATCGCCTCGCCTTTCCTCGAACCGGAGAGCCTTGTGGTCGATCTGCCCGCCGCCCGCTCCAAGACGCGCAAGCATCCTCAGACCCAGGAGCGTACGCGCCGCCGGCTCGCCTCGGACCGCGAATTCACCTGGCCCAATGCGCCACTTGTTGAGGGCGGCACAGCGAACGTGCGCTTCGCGCCACCGCCCTCCGGAACCGGCGATCATGTCACCTCCCTCATCGATCCTTCGCGGCGGCTCGGTTGGGTCACGGCGCTGAACACGAAGCGCCGCGCGCTGCTCGGATACATCTTCCGGCGCGAGGAGTACCCCTGGCTCCAGGACTGGCAGAGTTACGAGACCATCACGCGGATGAACCGCGGCCTCGAGTTCGGAACCCAGCCGTTCGACGTGCCCCGCCGCGAGGTCATCGATCTCCGCTCGATGTTCGGCGCGCCCGTATACCGCTGGCTGCCCGCAAAATCGAAGATTACGACCCAGTTCCTTCTGTTTTGGGTAAGAGCGCTGGAGGGCATGACTAAGATCGACGACGTCAGGATCGAAAACGGACGTATTATCGCCGAGGACCGCGCGGCGCAAAAGCGGATCGAGCTGACCGCTTCACGACCGCTGTAACTGCGGCCCCTTCCAATATAACCGCGGATTCCGGTAAACAGAA
Organism: Acidobacteriota bacterium; assembly: GCA_029776225.1. Classification (GTDB taxonomy): domain Bacteria; phylum Acidobacteriota; class Terriglobia; order Bryobacterales; family Bryobacteraceae; genus Fen-330. Next base: position 19,954 of record JAKOTR010000004.1, read on the forward strand.
AAGCTGCCAGGAATTTCGTAGTAAGTGCTCCCGGCAACCGAAATTTCCCCGCCGGCAGGAAGTTACCCGTTCTTCTTGACAACGGGCAAAATCGTGTGGCAGCTACTTATCTGCAACAATATCCGTCCAGGTGCGCCGCCCCGATTGATATCCGATACTGAAGACAGAGAGGTACGAGGGGATGGGGAATGCACTGGGTTTGTGTTGTGTTCTTCTTGCCGGCGCCCTGATCGCCCAGCAGTCGGGCCCCAGGGTAGAAATCAAGCCCCGCACCGACTCCGCGGCCACACCCGTTGACCATACGCCGAGGATCTATCTCGATGTCAAGCTCGTTCTCGTTCCGGTTAGCGTTACCGATAAAATGGACCGGCCTTACCGCGGTCTTCAGAAAGAGAATTTCCGGATCAAAGACGAAGGTGAGGAGCAGGAGATCACTACCTTCTCGAGCGAAGACGCGCCGGTTTCGGTGGGAGTCATTTTCGACGCCAGCAGCAGCATGCGCGGCAAGATGAAGGAGTCGCGCGCCGCGGTGGACCGTTTTCTCGACACCGCCATGCCCCAGGACGAATTCTTTCTGCTCAAATTCAACGACCGGCCCGAGCAGCTTTGCTCCTTCACAACCGACACGGAAGAGATCCGGGGGCTGCTCCGCGGCGTCTATGCGACCGGGTGGACAGCGCTATTGGATGCCCTTTACACCGGCATTCAGACTATGAGAAAGGCGGGAAATTCGCGGAAGGCGCTGCTGGTGCTCTCCGATGGCGGCGACAACAACAGCCGCTACAACGAGCTGGAAATCAAGGATCTCGTGCGGGAATCGGACGTGCGCATTTTCGCGATCTCGATTGAGGACGGTTCGCGGCTGCTCAAGAACCTCGCCAAGGAGAGCGGAGGGCGGGCATTTCGCGTGCGCAAGCTGAAGCAGCTCAATGAGGTCATCGCCAAGGTCAGCGCGGACATGCGCAGCCAGTACGTGCTGGGTTACAAGCCCAAGAACCTGCAACCTGATGGGAAATACCGCAAAGTAAAAGTCGAAGTGACGCCACCGCCGGGCGCCCCGAGCCTTCGCGTCGCCTGGAAACGGGGTTATTACGCCCCGTCCTACTGATTCACACGGGCTGGGCATGTGCGTGTCCCCACCGGAGGCTGTGCATGCCCGCCAGGCGCCGCTTACTTAGGAACAAAGAAGGCGCGGTTCCCGTATAATCAACCGTGACTAACTCTCTGCCTGTTCTCTGCACACGGGTTGCTTTTCGCTTCTCTGCTCGCTCGCATTCGCCCAGACCGCCGAACACGGCAGAATCTGGCGCGAGTACATGGAGTGGTCGAAGGCCCAGCCGGCGGACCGCTCCGGACTTCAGGAATATCGCGCTAAGCTCATCCAAGACGGCTTGACCGAGGCGCAGGCTGATGAGCGGATCGCGATCATCCCCAAGCTCTATCGGGAATACCCTGCCTTTCGAACGGAAGCCGCCACGCTCGGCTTCAACCGCCTTTACCGCACGCCCGGCCAGACCCGCTTCACCACCGAGCCGAACGCGTTTCTGGTTTCCACCGTCAAGACACTGAAGCCCGGCAAGGCGCTCGACGTCGCGATGGGGCAGGGCCGGAACGCCGTCTACCTCGCCGCCAACGGCTGGGATGTCACCGGCTTCGATATCGCCGAAGAAGGCCTGAAAATCGCCGCCGAAAACGCCGCCAAATTCGGCGCCCGCATCACCACGGTCAAGGCCGACTTCGAGGAATTCGATTACGGCAAGGAGCGCTGGGACCTCATCTATTTCGTTTACACGGATGCGCCGATCGTCGATCCCGAGTATGTCGCCCGGATTTGCCGCGCCCTCAAACCCGGCGGCATGCTGCTGATCGACCGGCCGTTCCGCTCGCTCACCGACCCCGAACCCGGTTGGCCGGAAACCGAACAAGACAAGGTGAACGCCCTGCTCAAGGCCTGGTCCGGGCTTCACATCGTTTTTTGCGAGGACACGACCGGCATCGCGGACTGGCAGCAGACGGAGGCCAGCCGACTGGAAAAGAAGCACCGGATGGTGCGCCTGCTGGCGCGCAAGCTGTAGAGCGCGGGAAGCGTAACCCGGGAAATCCGGCCTACGAATTGGCGGAGGCCGATCGCTTCGGCTCCAGAATGAACGTGGGCGCCAGCCCAGAGACGCTCGAAAATCCGCCTCCGTTTCGCGCCGACAACCAGCTCGAGCAGCTCTGGACCTTGCCGAGGTAGGCGTGCGGGTGCAGGTCCACCTGCATCTCGCGGACCTCGACTTCCCCGTACCGCAGCAGCGGGAAGGGCTCGTAATTCGCCTGCACCTTTTCCTGAACCACGTAGGGGGTGCGCATCGCCCGCTTGAGCGCCCGCTCCCAGGAAGCGTCGTCGCTTTCCCAGCCGCGGATCGAATGGTGCTCGCCGGAATCGTCGTTCGGCTTGAGAACCAGTTTCTCGCGGTTCTTCAGAACGAACTCGGGCAGGTCGATGGTCTGCCCCTGGTACGTAGTCTTGGTGGCCGAAACCACCCGGGTCCAGGGGATGTACTGTTGAATCGCTTTGCGCTCGGCCACGGGGAACGATGCCGTGATCGAGTCGTCGGTGAGCAGGTCAAAAATCGCTTTCTTGTGCGCCAGCTCGGAGCGGAAGCTGTTCACCACGCACGTCTTGCCTTCGCGGTATGCCCGGACGAGGGGGTGAGAAAGGTCGTATCGGAGCAGAAACTCCTGAGCTTTGACGCGCCGGTAGACAAGGTCTATCTCGAAGTTGCCGCGCCGCAACACCCCGCGGCGGTAATCGAGCTGATCGGGCGTGACAATCTCGGTGGGATATCCTTCCGAGCGGAAGTACTCGCGCAGCAGCAGATACTCACCCTGGGCGCCGCTGTGGAAGGGCTGGCGGAATTCCAGGATCGCGATATTCGGGGACTTCTTCCCGCCGAACTGCTTGTACGCCTTGAGCAGCGCCGCGAGCAGATGCTTCTTGCCGCCAAGCTTTTGCAAGTTGTAGCGCTTTCTGAACTCCTTGACGGGCGGCGCTTCGTAGAACAGGTCCGCCAGCGCCTCGCCGTAGGCGACGCCAATGGGTGTGTCGGCGTTGTATTCAACGAAGTAAAGCGATCCGTTAGTAAGATGAGTGCCGAGAAGCGAGGTGACCGCCAGAAACGGGTAGCCCGGGTCGATGGAGGCCAGCATCTTTTCGGCCGGGAGCAGCTCCATGCGCGCAAGCAAGGCGGGGTTGGCAAGGGCCATTTGCTTGACGCGGTCAATTGCCGAAAAAAGGGCCTCGGCGGCCTTTACTATCGTGGCGTACTGGCGTCGTGTTATAAAATTCGGACGCAGAAACGGGCAGATCAGCCTGCCACCCTGGGTGAGATGCTCGGCCTGCATTCTTTCGGCCAGAGCTTCAGCCCAACCCAGGTCCTTATAAGGTTCGCTTTCCAGTAATTTCTGAAAACGGGCGACCGCCTCATCCAATTGACTCATTCTGACTGGCTTCTGTTTTTCAGTATCTCACAGGGGCCACACAAACGGAAACATTTTACACCGGAAATATCAACGTAAGTGACTGAGTTTAAACGAGATATTTAGCTTGACGCGAGCGGCCTTCCGCGTTCTCGCCGGCGAGGGGTCCAGCTCTGGACGCCCCGCCGTGGGGTACAGTGGTAAGTCTATGGGGCGCCGACTACTCACCTTTTTGATCGCGGCCGTGTGCTGTATACACGCGGACGAGGGTTTGTGGCTTTTCAACAACTTCCCGAAGGAACTGGTGGCAAAAAGATACGGCTACCAGGTTACGGACGCCTTCCTGGACCACCTGAGGCTCTCCTCCGTGCGCTTCAACAACGGGGGGTCCGGGTCGTTCGTTTCGCCCCGCGGGCTGTTGTTTACCAACCACCATGTCGGCTCGGAATGCATTCAGAAACTGAGTTCGGCCGAGCACGATTACATGGCCAACGGCTTCCTGGCGGAAACGGAAGCCGACGAGCAGAAGTGCCCGGACCTGGAGGTGAATGTCCTTTTAAAAATGGAGGACGTAACTGCCAGGGTGAAAGGCGCGGCAAAGCCGGGCGCCACTGCGGCGGAAGCCAACGAGCAGCGCAAGGCCGAAATATCCCGCATCGAGTCGGAGTGCAATGCAAAAACTGGCAATCGCTGCGACGTGGTGACGCTCTATTCGGGGGGTGAGTACCACCTCTATCAGTACAAGAAGTACACCGACGTCCGGCTCGTCTTTGCGCCCGAAGTGGATATCGCGGCCTTCGGCGGCGATCCCGACAATTTCACCTACCCGCGCTACTGCCTCGATTTCGCCTTCTTCCGCGCTTACGAGAACGGCAAGCCGGCGCAGCCGCCGGACTACCTGCGCTGGAGCCGCGAAGGCGTCAAGGACAACGAACTGGTGTTTGTCTCCGGGCATCCCGGGACCACCGGCCGGCTGTCCACCGTGGCCGAACTGGAGTTCGCCCGGGACGTCTCCTACCCCCTTGTGCTGGCCCGCCTCAAGTCGCTCATCAACACCCTGCAAGCCTATAGCAACCAGAGCGAGGAGAACCGGCGCGCCGCCCGCGACAACCTGTTCTCCCAGCAGAATGCCTTCAAGGCCTACAGCGGCTTTCTGAGCGGCCTGCGCGATCCCGCATTGATGGCCCAAAAGAAGAAACAGGAGGCGGCTCTGCGCGCGGCTATCGACCGCGACCCGGAGAAGAAGAAAGAGTTCGGAAACTCCTGGACGGAAGTAGCCGCCGCCTATAAGATCTACAGGTCCCTGTACAAGCCGTTTTTCCTCCTCGAGCGGAATGCCACTCACGGATCCGATCTGTTTGCGATCGCCCGCGACGTGCTGCGCTATTCCGAGGAGACCCGGAAGCCGAACGAGCGCCGCCTCCGCGAGTTCACCGACACCAGTCTGCCGGCCCTCGAACAGCGGATGTACTCGCCGGCGCCGATCGTCCCCTCGATGGAGATCGCGGTCATCGCCGATTATCTGAGCTTCCTGCGAAAGGAGCTCGGGGCCAACGATCCGACCGTCCGGGCACTGCTCAACAACAGAACGCCCGCCGAGGCGGCCGCGGCCTACGTGAATTCCAGCAAGCTGATCGACGTAGAGGAGCGCAAACGGCTGGCGAATGACCCCGAGGCGGTGAAGAACTCCACTGACGGTATGATCGTGCTGGCGCGGATTCTGGACGGCCCCGCGCGGCGGTACCGCAAGGAGTACGAAGACCGCATCGAGGCGGTGCTGGTGTCCAGCGCGGGCAAAATCGCCCTGGCGCGCTTCGCAGCCTACGGCGCGAACGAGTACCCGGATGCAACCTTCACGCTCCGCCTGACTTTCGCGCGTGTGGCCGGATACCGCAACAAGGCGGGCCAACCCGTGCCCTATGCCACGACCTTCGCGGGACTTTATCCTCGCGCGACCGGCAAAGAGCCGTACAAACTGCCGCCGCGCTGGATCAAGATGAAGTCCGCGATCAACCTGGATACCCCGTTCAACTTTGTCTCGACCGCCGATACGCACGGGGGCAACTCCGGGAGCCCGACGGTGAACGGCAAGGGCGAAATTGTCGGCATCCTCTTTGACGGAAACATCGAGAGCCTGCCGAACAGGTTCGTCTTCACGGATCAGCAGGCGCGCTCGGTCCACGTGGCGAGCCAAGGCATCGTCGAAGCCCTCCGGAACGTGTACCATGCCCGCCGGCTGCTGGCGGAAATCGGGATGTGAGTGAAAGAAAAAGCCGCGCCGGGGAGTGCCGGCGCGGCTTTCAGGAAGCTCTCTCAGGAAGCTTTAGAACATGTAGAGAGGGGTGCCGGGCTCGCGTTCCCCGGCGCCAACGGCGACTTCCTCGCCCTCCTTGCCTTCCTTCACCTGGCGGCAGTAGATGCCTGCATCGCCCAGGTAGACTTCCAGGTCGGCGGGCTGCGGAAGGGAACCCTGGATCAGCGCCTCCGCGAGCGGATCCTCGATGTACCTCTGGAGCGCACGGCGCAGCGGCCTCGCTCCGAAGCTGCGATCGTTGCACGTCTTCTCCAGAATGTACCTGGAGGCATCCGGCATGAGTCTGATCTTGATCTGCTTCGCTTCCAGGTTCTTGTTGATCTGGCCGACCATCAGGTCGATGATCTTGATCAGGTCGTCGTCGGTGAGCGACTGGAAGAGAATGATCTCGTCGAGGCGGTTCAAGAACTCGGGGTTGAACGCCCGCTTCACCTCGCTCATGACCATATCCTCGATCTTTTGCGGAATGCCCTGGCCGGCCGGGAGCGAGAAGCCCATGCCGGTCTTCTTCTCCAGGAACCGCGCACCGAGGTTCGAAGTCATGATGATGATGGTGTTCTTGAAGTCCACCTGGTTGCCGATGCCGTCGGTCAACTGGCCGTCCTCGAACACCTGCAGCAGGATGTTGTAGACGTCCGGGTGCGCCTTTTCGATCTCGTCCAGCAGGACGATCGAGTAGGGCTGCCGTTTCACGCGCTCGGTAAGCTGGCCGCCCTCTTCATAGCCGACATATCCCGGAGGCGAACCGATGAGCTTGGAGACCGAGTGCTTCTCCATGAACTCGGACATGTCGAAGCGCACCAGCGCTTTCTCGCTGCCGAACAGGAATTCGGCCAGCGCGCGGGCGACCTCGGTCTTTCCGACACCCGTCGGACCCAGGAAGAGGAACGACCCGGCGGGGCGCTTCGGCGATTTCAGGCCGGCCCGCGAACGCCGGATGGCGCGGGCCAGCGCGCTGATCGCCTTGTCCTGGCTGATCACGCGCTTGTGCAGCTCGTCCTCGATGCGGAGCAGCTTGGTGACTTCCTCTTCCTTGATGGCCGTCATGGGCACGCCGGTCCAGCGGGCCACCACCTCTTCAATGTCGTCCTTGCCGACCACACCGGTCGAGGTGTCGTCGAGATTGTAGCGCTCGCGGAGCTGGCGGAGATTCTCCCGCTCTTTGCGTTCCTCGTCGGAGTAAAAGCGCGCCTTCTCGAACTCGTGGTTGGCGATGGCGCTCTCCATGCGGTGGACGATGAACTTGATCCGCTTCTGGATCTCGGAAACCTCCGCGGGCAGCGTCGTCTGGCGCAGCTTGACCCGGGCGCCGGCTTCGTCGATCAGGTCGATTGCCTTATCGGGCAGGAACCGGTCGGGAATAAACCGGCTCGAGGCGTAAACGGCTGTCTCGATGGCCTCTTCCGTGTAGGCTACGGCGTGAAACTTCTCGTAGCGCTCCTTGATCCCGAACAGGATCTTGATGGCGTCCTCCTCGCTGGGAGGCGGCACCTTCACCGCCTGGAAGCGGCGCTCAAGCGAGCGGTCTTTTTCGATCGACTTGCGGTACTCGGCGGGAGTTGTCGCGCCGATGCACTGGATTTCACCGCGGGACAGAGCGGGCTTCAGGATGTTGGCGGCGTCCAGAGAACCTTCCGCCGAACCGGCGCCCACCAGCGTGTGAAGCTCATCGATGAAGATGATGGCGTTCTGGTTTTCCATCAGCTCCTTCATGATGGTCTTCAGGCGCTCTTCGAACTGGCCGCGGTACTTGGTGCCCGCCACGATGAGCGAGAGGTCGAGGGCGAGAATCCGCTTGTCGGCGAGGAACGAGGGCACGTCGCCGTCGGCGATGCGCTGTGCAAGTCCTTCTACAATCGCGGTTTTCCCCACGCCGGGCTCGCCGATCAGCACGGGGTTGTTCTTCGTGCGGCGGCAGAGAATCTGCACGACGCGCTCGAGTTCGTAGTCGCGCCCGATCAGGGGATCGAGCGTGCCGTCCAGCGCAGCCTGGGTGAGGTCGCGGCTGAATTCCGACAGCAGAGAACTCTCCTTGGGCCGGCTGGAAGAAACCTTTTCGGAAGAGGACCGCGCGATCTCCTCCCGAACCTGGGAGAGCCTCAACCCGCGCTCGTGCAGGATCTCGGCTGCGAAACACTTCTCCTCGCGCAGCAGGCCAAGAAGCAGGTGCTCGGTGCCGATGTGCTTGTGATTGAGGCGCTCCGCCTCTTCGGCGCCGTAGGCTAGCACCCGCTTGCATTCATGGGAAAGCGGCAGATCGACTGAAGTCGAAACCTTTTCGCGGATCGTGGTGTGCGCTTCGATCTGCTTGCGGATCGAGTCGATGTGAGCCGCCGACCGCAGAAACCGGTTCGCCAAGGCCTTGTCTTCCCGCAAAAGCCCCAGCAAAAGGTGTTCGGTTTCGATATAAGGGCTGCCGAACTGGCTGGCCTCATACCGTGCGAAGAAGATCACGCGTCGGGCCTTTTCCGTATATCTCTCAAACATAACTATTCCCGCCTTCGAAGGCTGCGGAATCCGCGCGCGGCGCGGCGCCTTCCAAAGACGCCTCCTCGTATAGGACACCGCCTTCGAGCCTTACAACCCGGTCGCACCGTCTGGCGAAGGAACGATTATGAGTGACGTAGATCGAGGTCAACCGATGGGACCGGTGCAAGTCGGCCAGCATCCCCATAATCATTTCCCCGGTTCTGTAATCCAGATTGCCGGTAGGTTCGTCGGCAAGCAGAAATTCCGGCTTGCCCACCAGCGCCCGCGCGAGAACCACCCGCTGCTGTTCGCCCCCCGACAACTCCCCGGCCCGGTGAGTGGCACGGGCCTTCAACCCAACCTCATCCAGCATCTCGAGGGACGCCGGAGCGGCTTCCTTATAAGAGATCCCCCGAATCAGCAAGGGCATCATCACATTTTCCAGTGCCGTAAACTCCGGCAGGAGATAGTGAGTCTGCCAGACAAAGCCGATTTTCCGATTCCGGAAGTCCGCCAGTTCCGGGTCAGACAATGATGTGAGTTCTCTCGATCCGAAGTATATCCTACCGGCCGTCGGCCTGTCCAGGGCGCCTAACAGATGGAGGAGAGTGGACTTGCCCGCGCCCGACTCGCCGATCAAAGCCAACTGTTCGCCCTGCTCCACCTCAAGATTCAGGTCCTCGAAGACCGCAAACTCCGTGCCGCCGGACAAATATTTCTTCGTCAGGCCGACAGCTCGGATGGCGATCTCTCTCGACATGGACCTCTCCCTTACCAGGGTCCTCTACTACTACGCTAACACGGACCATGGCCCTGGCAAGCTGTTTACAGACATTACTCCCCGAAACTGAGCTGTAACGCAAGCCTTACATTACAGATGCTCAAAAGGGGCATTACGTTGCAGCCTCAAAACACCACCCCGCTGGGGTGGTGGGGCAGCGCTGAACCGCTCCGGCCACCGCTCGTTGAAAATCAGTTGGTAAGTAGCGGGAACGCCTTACACCCTAACTTCCTCAAATTGTTAGCATTTTACGGTAAGAAGGCGGTAATGTAGCGGCAAACCACTCCCCCGGCAGCCCTGCCCAGGCCAACAATCGACTCCGTCACATGCGCTCCGGCCGCAAGGCCGTGGGCAGGAGAAGACACACATGGCCGTGAAGAAAAGCATGCCGGGCTGCGCCGGCTACAGCCGGGCCACTCGGGCGGCGGTACTGGCAACGCTGGCCCTGGCTGCCGGGGCTGCGGCTCAGAAATCGCCTGAGACCCTTCTCTTAAAGGATTACCGCCCGGTCCCCATCCACAAGATCCCGGTGACGGAGGTACCCAAGGCCAAGTACCCCGCCGTTGACATGCACACGCACGTCTACGCCAAAACGCCCGAGGAGGTCGCCGAGTGGGTCAAGACCATGGACGCCGCCGGAACAGAAAAGACCATCGTGCTGACCGGCGCTACGGGCGAGCGGTTCGACGCGCTGCAAAGGATCTATGCCAAATTCCCGGACCGCTTCGATCTATGGTGCGGCATCGACCGCAGCAGAGCCGGCCAGCCGGATTTCGCGGAGACCGCCGTCAGGGAGCTGGAGCGCTGCTTCCGCGCGGGCGCGCGCGGCGTTGGCGAGATCTCGGACAAGGGATCGGGCATCTTCCGGGGAGCGGACGGCGCCCGCATTCACCCGGACGACCCGCGCCTGGACCCGATCTGGAGGAAGTGCGGCGAGTTGAACCTGCCTGTCAATATTCACGTGGCCGACCCCATTTGGGCCTACGGCCCGATGGACGAGACGAACGACGGTCTCATGAACGCCTTCAAATGGCGTCTGGACGACAAGCCGGACATCGTCAAGTTCGAAGGCATGATGGAGATCCTGGAGCGCACGGTGAAGCGCCACCCCGGGACCATTTTCATCGCCTGCCATCTCGCCAACCTGGATTTCGACCTGACGCGCCTGGGCCGCCTGCTCGATACCTACCCCAACCTCTATGTGGACGTCTCGGCGCGATTCGGGGAGCTGGCGTCCACGCCCCGCGCCAGCGCCAAATTCCTGATCCAGTATGCCGGGCGGGTGATGTATGGCACCGACCAGGGCCGCATGGAGCGCGTGTACCGGAGATCGTTCCGCATCCTGGAGACCCTCGATGAGCATTTCTACTACATCGACGGCTTCAACTATCACTGGAATCTCTCCGGCCTCGGTCTGCCCGATCCCGTGCTGAAGCAGATTTACCGCGACACCGCCCTGCGGCTGATCGCCCGGACACCGAGGCCCTAGCGAGGAGGAAGGCTATGCACCGGCGATCGTTTTTGCAACTTTGTGCGGCGGGCGCGGCGGGGCTGCTGGCAAGAGCGGCGGAGCCTGCCTCGCCTCCCAACGTCGTCCTGATCTACGCCGACGACCTGGGCTACGGGGACGTCGGCTGCTACGGGGCGCGGCTGGTGAAGACTCCGCACATCGACCGGCTGGCCGCCCGTGGCGTGCGCTTCACGGACGCGCACTCGTCGTCGGCTACCTGCACGCCGTCGCGCTACAGCCTGCTCACGGGCCAGTACGCCTGGCGCAAGAAAGGCACGCGCGTGCTTCCCGGAGACGCCGCGCTGATCCTCGAGCCGGGCCGCCCCACCCTGGCGTCCCTTTTCAAAGAGGCCGGCTACTCCACCGCCTGCATCGGCAAGTGGCACCTGGGACTCGGCCGCGGCGACCTCGACTGGAACGGCGAGATCCGCCCCGGTCCCCTGGAGGTCGGTTTCGACTACAGCTTCATCATCCCGGCCACCGGCGACCGCGTGCCCTGCGTCTACGTGGAGAACCACCGCGTGGCGGGGCTGGACCCGTCGGATCCCATCCGCGTCAGCTACCGCGAGCCCATCCCCGGCGAGCCGACCGGCCGCACGCATCCCGAACTGCTCAAGGTGAAGTACAGCAGCGGCCACAATGCCGCGATCGTGAACGGCATCAGCCGCATCGGACACATGAGCGGCGGCAAAGCCGCTCGCTGGGTGGACGAGGAGATGGCCGCCACGCTGGTTTCGAAAGCTCTCGCCTTCATCGAGCGCAGCCGCCGCAACCGCTTTTTCCTGTACTTCTCCACGCACGACATCCATGTGCCGCGCGCGCCCCACAAGCAATTCGTGGGCACGACTGGCTGCGGCGTGCGCTGCGAGGCCATCGCCCAGTTGGACTGGTGCGTCGGCCGCATTCTGGACACCCTGGAGCGATTCGGCCTTACGCGCAACACTTTGGTCCTGTTCACCAGCGACAACGGCCCGGTGGTGGACGACGGCTACGCCGACGGCTCGCCGGAAGACCTCAATGGCCATCAGCCCGCCGGCAACCTGCGCGGCGGCAAGTACAGCATTTACGAAGGCGGCACCCGCGTGCCGTTCATTGCCTCGTGGCCCGGCAGGATCAGGCCGGGAGTATCCAGCGCCCTCGTGGGGCAGGTGGACTTCCCCGCCTCCATGGCGGCGCTGCTGAACCGCAAAATTCCCCCCGGAGAGGCGCCGGACAGCGTCAACGTGCTTCCGGCCCTTCTGGGCGACTCCCCGCGCGGCCGCGACAGCCTGGTGGAGCACGACGCCACGCTGCTCGCGCTGCGGCGGGGCAAGTGGAAATACATTCCCAGGGAAAAGCCGGGAGCCGACGAACTCTATGACCTGGAGTCCGATCCGGGGGAAACCACCAACGTCGCGCACGCCAACCGCGCGATTGTGGAGCGGATGAAACAGGAACTGGAACAGATCCGCGCCGCGGGAGGCGCGGCCGGCCTGCCGCGGCCCGAAAACGCCGGCCCGGCCGGGCCGGGCTTTCAAGAGTAATTACGTGGAGGTGATTATGTCGAGAACCGCTGTCGAGGTCCAAGCCCGTTGCAGGCGAGCCGGCATGTTGCTCGCGCTTGCCGCCGCGCTGCTTGGGACCGCTCCGGCCCTGTGGTCCCAGGAGATGAGAGGAACCATCGCGGGCCGCATTACCGATCAGTCCGGGGCCAGCATCCCCGGAGCTCAAGTCACGATTACCAACCAGGCCACCAACGTCGTCACAGAGGTGGTCACCAACGTGGAGGGCAACTATGTGGCCCCCTTCCTGCCCCCGGGCGTTTATTCAATCCGGGTCCAGCGCGAGGGCTTTCAGAGCATGACCCGCAGCGAAATCACCCTCCAGACCCAGGGGCGCCTCACGGTCGATTTCACGCTCGCCCCGGGCAGCGTCACCGAGACCGTCCAGGTCACCGCCGAGCCCCCCATGCTCCAGACCGCCAGCGCGGACTTCGGCCAGGTGCTGGATACCCGGATGCTGAACCGCCTGCCGGTGATCGGCATGAACCCGCTGGCGATCGCCGATATGGCGCCCGGCGTCGTGCCCCAGACCGTCAGCAGCATTACGGACTACAACAGCAGCTACGTCCGCATCAACGGCAGCAGCGGCACGGGCAACCAGATGACCATCGACGGCGCCGCGGCGGACGTGCCGCGCATGCTGGGCGTCAGCTACGTGATGCCCATGGCCCAAATGGTCGAGGAACTGAAGGTCGTCACCGCGGTGTTCGACGCCTCCCAGGGCCGCACGAACGGCGGCTCCATTCTGGTGGCCACCAAAGCCGGGACCAACGAACTCCACGGCAGCGCCTATTACAACTTCCGCGACGAACGCTTCAACGCCAATTCCTGGACCAACAAATATTTCGGCACGCCGCGCGGGCAGGAGAACTTCTGGATCGCCGGCGGAACTCTGAGCGGCCCGATTTTCCGGAATCGCACCTTTTTCAGCGCGGGCGTCGAGAAGCAGCGCAACATCCGGAGCCAGAGCTGGAACTGGCGCGTCCCCACGGAACTGGAGCGGAAGGGCGATTTCTCGCAGACTCTCAGCCCCTCCGGGGCGCCGCTGCAGCTTTACGATCCGCTCACCACGGTCATGAGCCCGAGCGGCACGTTCGTCTCCCGTGAACCGTTCCCCAATGCTGTGATCCCGCCGAGCCGGATCAACATTGTCGGTTCGTCGGTCGCCGCGCAGTTCCCGCAGCCGAACTTCTTCGGCAACCCCAACCAGCTCGGGGTAGTGAATTACGCCACCGGGGTGATCGTCGCGTCGCCCTACCTCTACTTCCAGTCGCGCATCGACCATCAACTGAATGACAAGCACCGCTTGTACGGCCGGTTCGCCCGCAACATCGGGGACGTCAATAAGGTGGACTTCGGCACCCTGCCGATCAACGCCTACACCGGTCACTTCACCCAGTCGCGCAGAGCCTACCACTACGTGCTCGAGGACACCGTCACCCTGCGGCCCACGCTCGTGGCTACGTTCCGCGTGGGCTTCAACCGTTTCAACCAGCACATCTTCGGGCACGGCGACACTCTGGATCCCAACCTGCTGAATCTTCCCGACGTGCTCAAGGGCCAGCTCTATAGCGGCGGCGGCGCGGGAACCGGCTGGCCGCGCTGGGTCATCAACGACGGCAACGTACCCGTAATGGGACCCGGCTTCCGCGTAAGCGTGAATAACGTGCTCTCCGGCAGCGCCGGATTCAACGCCTTCTGGGGCAACCACAATTTCCGCTGGGGCGCCGAGTACCGCGATACGCGCTGGAATGAGAACAACCCCGGCACGACCCAAAACGGCCAGTTCACGTTCGACAAGAACCTGACGCGGGCAAACGACAACAACGCCTCCAACAATACCTCCGGCAGCGGAATGGCCTCGCTGTTGTTAGGACTGCCCACCGCCGGCGTGATCCAGCGCTCGGCCGCCGCCGCGGGGCAGAGCCAGTACGCCGCCCTGTACATCCAGGACGACTACCGTGTCCTGCCGAAGCTCACTTTGTCGCTGGGGCTGCGGTGGGAAATCGAGACTCCCTTCACCGAACGCTACGACCGCATGTTCTACGACTTCTCGCCCAACGAAGACCTCGGCATCACCGTGCCGGGCATCGGTCCGCTCAAAGGCGGCGTGCGGTTCGTCAACACCGGCGGGCTGCCGCGGCGCCAGGGCACGCTCGACAAGAACAACTTCGGCCCTCGAATTGGGATCGCCTACACGGCCGATTCCAAGACCGTGATCCGGGCCGCCTGGGGGCTGGTGTACGAAGGGCTGATCAACAATCTGACCGATATGCTCGCCCAGCCCTATATCCCGGCCAGCTACACGTTCCGGACCAACTATGTCGGCTCGGCCGACGGCAACCGTACCGTGATTCCGGGCGTCAATCTCTCCAATCCGTTCCCCAACGGATTCAATCCGATCACCGGCAACTCGCTCGGCAACAGGACGCAGCTCGGGGACTCGGTTGCCTACATCAACCCCGACATCCGCCTGCCGCAGATTCACCAGATCCAGGTCACCCTACAGCGCCAGTTGCCCTGGTCGTCTGTCGCCGAGGTCGCCTACGTGGGGGTGCGGTACGACGGCCTGTTCTGGGGTCCCGGCTACAACCTGAACGAAGTTCCGGATGAGTACCGCATGGAGGACCAGGCTGTTCCCAATCCGTTCTTCAACATCCTGCCGCCGGCCAGTGTCCGCGGCAGCGCGGCCACCATCACAGCGAACCAGTTGAAAACCCGCTTCCCGCACTTCACCAGCGTCACCGAGTACAACGCGCGCGGTCCGTGGGGCCGCTACCATGCCCTCCAGACGCGGTGGGAGAAACGGCTGAGCCACGGTGTGCAGGTGGTCGCCAATTACACCTTCTCGAAGAACATGGAGTTCACGCCACAAAGCGTGGTCAACGAGCGCTTCTATAAGACCGTCACGTCCAGCGACCGCCCGCACCTCGGCCGCGTGTTCTTCACCGGCGAACTGCCCTTCGGCAGAAACCGGTGGAAGGGGCACGCCTGGCCGGGATGGCTCCAGCACATCGCCGGCGGGTGGTCGCTGAGCTGGGCCTTTAAGTACGCCACCGGCGCGCCGCTGGGACTGTCCGGTCCGAACGGCCGTCCCATTCCGCTCGCCAACCCGCGGACTAACGCCAGCGTCCACGACGCCCTCGGAACGACTCCCGGCGGGATTCCCTATCTCGACATCACCAAAATCCAGCCGCTGCTCAGCAAGTACGACATCACGCCGGAACCGGAGCGCTACAGTTGGCTGCGGGCGCCCGACCGGATCACCCACGATGCCGTGTTCTTCAAGCAGTTCGATATCACCGAGCGCTTCGCCTTCGATCTGCGGGCCGAAACAATAAACGTCTTCAACAGCCCGCTGTGGGGCGACCCGGGCACCAACATCAACAACACCACGACCTTCGGCCGCATCACCAGCGGCGAGAACCCGCGCACCTTCCGCCTGACGGGAAGGCTGACGTTCTAACCCCGACGCCGCGGCCGGGCTGCGCTCCGCTACTGCAGGGCGCGGCCGCCGCGGAGTGACCGCGCTGAGCACTCGAGGAATCGCCAGGCCGGAACAGCGCGCCGGCAGAGGCGATTCCTCTTCTCCTCAATCTCCTGAAACGAGGTACGAACGTGAAGACTGCCATTCGATTCCTGGTGCTGGGCGCGGCGGCCGCCGCCTTCCACGCGTATGCGGACTCGGATATCGAGTTCGCCCCCTACGTGCTCCCCGCTGCAAAGATGTCCTGCGACGACGGACAGGACCCCATGGGCAGCCGCCTTTTCGCCACCACCCGTCTCCGCACGCAGATCGGGCTCGGGGGGCTCTGGGACTTTCTCCCCGACCCGCAAGACAAGGGCGAAGCCGGCCGCTACTACGTCAATTTCCCTGAACCCGAGACTTCTCTCTGGGTGCCCGGCTCCTGGAACGCCGAGCCGCGCTACTCGGGCTATATCGGTCCCGCCTGGATGCGGCGAACCTTCACCCTGCCCCGCTCCGGCAATCTGCGGCTCCACTTCGGCGGGGCGTTTTACCGGACCAAGGTCTGGCTGGACGGCGAGTACCTGGGCGCTCACGAGGGCGGCTACACGCCCTTCAGCTTCGCCGTCAAAAACGCCACGGCCGGTCCTCACACCCTCGTCGTGCGCGTGGACAACACCCTGGACGACCGCACTCTGCCCAAGCGCGGCGTGGACTGGTTTCCTTACGGCGGCATCGACCGCGCCGTCTACGCCGAGCTGGTGCCGGACGTCTGGATCGAGCGCTTCCACATCATCCCGCGGCGCCGGTCCGGCGGGGCGGCGGCGCTTGAGGTGCGGGTTTTTCTCAGAAATCTCGGCGCCGCGGCACGCACCGAGACGCTAACTCTGGCCATCGACGGCCGTCAGGTTTACTCGGGGACGCACGCGGCGCCGCCGGGCGAGAGCACCGTCACCTTCGAGACCGTTCTTGAAAACCCCAGGCTATGGTCGCCCGCGAATCCCAGTCTCTACTCCGCGCGCCTCGTCCTGGGCGCCGAATCCGACGATCAGCTGACGCGCTTCGGCGTTCGCTGGATTGAAATCGACGGCACGCGGCTGCTACTGAACGGCAGGCCCTTCCGCATCATCGGCGTGAACCGGCATGAAGACCACCCGGACTGGGGCTCCGCCCTGCCCCCGCACATCCTCCGCCAGGACGTCGCGATCATCAAGCGCATGGGAGCCAACGCCGTGCGCGGCCACTATCCTCCCAACCAGATGTTCCTGGACTACTGCGACCAGGTGGGACTGGTCTTCATGAATGAAATCCCCGCCTGGCAGAACACTCCCGCGCAGCTCTCCGACCCCGTAGTGCAGGAGAAGATTCGCCGCGAGTTCCGCGAGATGGTCTTACGCGACATGAACCACCCCAGCGTCATCACCTGGAGCCTGGGCAACGAATGGCGCAATCCGGACGCCTGCTACGAACCCGCGCGCGTGCTCGCCGCTTACGCCCGCACGCTGGACTCCACCCGCCCGCTCACGCTGATCACCGCCGGATACGCAGGCCGGCTGCAGGAACTCTTCGATGTGATCTCCACGAACTGGTCGCGGCACGAATGGTACGACCCGGCCACGCACATCGACACCGAAGTGGCCGCCCGCACCGTGCGCCAGTTGCGCCGCATTCACGAGCTCTTTCCCCAAAAACCCGTGATCCTGTCCGAGTTCGGCGGCGCCGAGTCCCAGGCCGGATGGCACGATTGGAGCGCCGTGAAATGGAGCGAGGAGTTCCAGGCGCGCAATGTGGCGGACTCCGGCGCGTGGGGACTGGCGCAGGACTGGATCGCCGGCGGCTGCGTCTGGCAGTTCGCCGACAGCCGCTCCTCTCCCGAGCGCATTCTCGCGGGGCGCCTGCACGGCTGGAACGCAAAAGGAATCCTCGACGCCTACCGCCGGCCGAAGCTGGCCTATTACGAGCTGCTGCGCCTCTTTCGCGCGCATCGGGAAGAACGCTACGCCTCTGGACTGACGGCGTCGCCCGCGGGAAATTGAGGCTCGCATAACAGTCGAACCAGACGCCGGATACCTGCCGCTGGCTGAAGACAAGCAGCGTGGTGGTTGTAAACCACCGGCGGCGGCGCCGCGCGGTGCGTGCGCGCTTGTAATATCAGCGAATTCGGCTCTGGAAGGAGAAGTGCACTTACAGGCGGCGTCCGGTCAGGACGGAACGGAGGCTGCCATGAAAAAGAGATTGCTCGGCATCGCGGTATTGGCTGTAGGGCTGACCACGGTGGGGTGTGCGGCGCGCGGGTACCGCCGTTACGCTCCGCCTCCGCCGCATCATCGGCCAGAAGTGGTGGTTCACGTCCACAAGGACCGCGTATGGGTTCCCGGTCACTACCGGTGGGACGGGCACCGCTACAAGTGGGTCGAAGGGCGTTGGGTCAAAGCGCCCCGCCGCGGCTACGACCGGTGAGAATTGCCGGCGCCCCGCGCCGGCTCTTACTAACTTGATAACAGTCCCGACCGGCTCTCCCGGTTTCAAATAAGATTCCCGATTCTGTTCCCCCTCGCATCGAAGAGTTGCCCGCCTCCCGCGCACCGGCAGCGCGACTCCCTCGCGCCGGTAGCGCTTTCCACCTGAAAGCTGCTATTTTTGCCAGTTACGATGATCGCGGTCGGGATTGGCGAGGTTCTGTTTGACAACTTCGAAGACGGAACGGACGCGCTGGGAGGCGCGCCGCTGAACGCAGCGGTCCATGCGCACCAGCTCGCCTGGCCTCTAGGGCTCGGCGAAGGCATCATGGTGAGCGCCGTGGGCGCGGACAACAACGGCGAGCGTGTTCTGGAAGAGCTGCGCGGGCGCGGCATGTCCACGCGCTACATCCAGGTCGTTCCGCAGCGCCCGACGGGACTCGTCTCCGTGTTCATGCGCGACGGGCAGCCGGGCTACCAGATCTCCGCCGGTGCCGCCTGGGACTTCATCGAATACGACGGCGCGCTCGACGAGCTTGCGGCCCGCTGCGACGGGGTCTTTTTCGGCAGCCTGGCGCAGCGCTCCCCGGTTTCCCGAAAAACCATCCGGCGCTTTCTCGAGCGCGCTCCGCAGGCGCTGCGCATGTACGACGTGAACCTGCGGCGCAACACGCTCACCGGGGAGGAAGGCTACAACGCGGAGATCGTAGATACAAGCTGCCGGCTGGCGTCCGTCGTTAAGATGAACGCCGCCGAACTGATCGAGATCTGCGCGCTGCTCGGCCTGGAGTGCGCGGGCGAGGAAAGCGAGGCCGGGCTGCGCCGCCGTATGGAGGCGTTGCTGGCGCGGTACCCGATTGAAGCGGTCGTCCTGACGCGTGATGCGCGCGGCACGCTGCTGTTCACTCGTGACGGCGAGTACACGGCCGCGGCGCTGCCCGTGCCGCCGGAGCAGGCGCATCCGGTGGGCGCGGGCGATGCGTGCGCGGCGGGCATCCTGTTCGCCCTGGTGATGGGCTGGGAGCGCCCGCAAGCCGTGGAGCTGGCCAACCGCATGGGCGCGTGGGTCGCATCGCAGTTGCCCGGGACACCGCCGTTGCCCGCGGCGATTCTCGATTTCGTGCGTGAAAACAACAGGGAGACGAAATGAGACTGAACGCATACCTGGTAAAGAGCACCGTGGTGGCGGCATTGGGCGGCCTGCTGTTCGGGTTTGATACCGCCGTGATCGCGGGAACCACGAGCGCGCTCACCGAAACCTACAACCTGACCCCGGCCTCGCTGGGACTCACGGTGGCCAGCGCTCTGCTGGGCACCATTGTCGGCGCCATGCTCGCCGGGATTCCCGCGGACCGCTACGGCCGGCGCGCCAGCCTGCGCGGGATGGCGCTGCTCTATCTGGTCTCCGCGCTTGGCTGCGCCTTCGCCTGGGACTGGAATTCACTGGTGATCGCGCGGTTCGTGACAGGACTGGCCATCGGCGGCTCATCCGTGATCGGGCCGATGTACATTGCCGAAATCGCCCCCGCGAAGTGGCGCGGGAGACTCGTGGGATTTTTCCAGTTCAATGTGGTGTTCGGAATTTTACTGGCCTATTTTTCGAACTACGTGGTCGGGACGATGGGGTTCGGAGCCGCCGAATGGCGCTGGAAACTCGGCGTGGCGGCGGCGCCGGCGTTGCTGTTCCTGATCATGCTTTATACGATCCCGCGCAGCCCGCGCTGGCTGGTAAAGAAAGACCGGATCGACGAGGCGCGCGAAGTGCTGCGGCTGACTGGCGAGCCGGATTACGAAAAGGAACTCCAGGAAATCGTTGTCTCGATCGGCGCGGAGAAGGGTTTGGCTTCCGAGCCCCTCTTCTCGCACAAGTACCGCTGGCCCATTTTCCTGGCGATATCGATCGGAGTCTTCAACCAGCTTTCCGGCATTAATGCGATTCTGTATTACCTGAACGATATCTTCAGGGCAGCGGGCTTCGACAAGGTGTCCGGAGACTTGCAGGCGGTGGCGGTAGGCGCCACGAACCTGGTGTTCACGGTGATCGCAATGTCGGTGATCGACCGGCTCGGGCGGAAAACCTTGCTGCTGGCGGGCTCGGTGGGTACGGCGATCTGCCTGGCGGGCGTCGCCGCGATCTTCATCACCGGCCAGCGGCAGGACCTGCTGGTGTGGCTGCTGATCGGATACATCGCCTCCTTCGCTTTCTCGCAGGGCGCCGTGATCTGGGTGTTTCTGGCCGAGGTATTTCCAAACCGGGTGCGGGCGAAAGGGCAGAGCCTGGGCAGCTTCTCGCACTGGTTCATGAACGCTCTGATCTCGTGGACATTCCCGATGATGGCCGCATCCTCGGGCGGCGCGCCGTTCGTGTTCTTCTCCGCGATGATGGTGGTGCAGTTCTTTGTCGTGCTGCTGCTCTATCCGGAAACCAAGGGCGTCACTCTCGAAGAGATGCAGAAGAAAATGAAGATCGCCTGAGATACCGCCTGAGATACCGGGCTCTCGCAGGGGCGGCGCAAGACCGCCCCACGCTCCGGGCGATTGCGGGAAAACTTTATTGCGCCTGTTTCGGCGTCCCGGCCGCGGGTGCACCCGCAGCTTGCGGCTCGGGCGGGAAAAAGATGTGGAGGGGGATCAACTCGCCGGTGGGCTCGACCTGGACATCGACGACGACATACGGAGCGGGCGGCTTCTCTCCCTTCGGATCGTACTGAATGGAAACTGTGGCGGTCCCCCCGGACCGAATCATTTGCTGGTCCAGCGTGAGAGTGAGCCCCGGAACCTCGACCCGCGGCCGCCTGATCACAAGCTTGACCCAGCCGCGCAGGCCATTCTTGATCGTGACGGAATCCGAGGCCGGCACCCCGGCCAGCTTCACTGTAGTCTTGTCCGCCTTGACGCGCCCTGTGAGATCCTCCGGCTTTGGGCCTTCGGGCAACTGGAGCTGGCGGGGCGATCCCCCCTCGCCCGATGCGGCGGGGTTCACTATGCCGAAAGGCGTTTGCCTTGGTGCGTTCTGATCGAAATACCAGAACCACTCCCCGTTTTCGAGCTTCCAGGTGCTCGTTTTTGGCACCTTCAGCGTCGTCTTGCCCAGCCCCATCATCAACACTTCTTCTTCGCAGTTCACGGTGACCTTCGCCTTGGTGAAGTTATCCGAATACTCTGTCTTGACAATCTCGAAACCGAGATAGCGAGGTTTTGGGATTGTGAAGAAGAAGTCCTTGCTGTCTTCCGCTACCACCTGATCGGCCAAGCGCGGCTTGCCATCCACGTGCGCCTGAAAAAAGATTTCAACCCTGCTGCGCAGGGCTTTGTCCACGTCGGGGGGCGCCTGGGGCGTCTCCGGCCCGGACTGCGCCGGCATAGCCAGACCAACGCATAGTAAAAGGCCCAAAATCCGCATGGAAATCATTCTATCGCGGGCAGAACTGCCGGCCGCGCAGATGCCACAACAGCGGTTCCAACGCTGCCAGAGCGGTGATATGCTGCTATACGCCATGCAACGAAGGGACTTTGTGACGGCGGCGGCGTGGACGGCGGCTTCGGCCCGCCGGATCCTTGGGGCTAACGAACGGGTGGTCATGGGACTGATCGGATGCGGCGGCCGGGGACGGTACGTGGCACGGCTGATGCGCGAAGTTCCCGGCGTGGAGTACGCCGCAGTCTGCGATGTCTACGACCGGAACGCGGAGCAGGCCCGCGAGTGGGCGGGCCCTTCGGCGCGCGCCTTCCGCGATTTCCGGAAGCTCCTCGAGCTGAAGGAAATCGACGCCGTACACATCGCCACTCCCGACCACTGGCACGCCATCCCGACCGTCCTGGCCTGCCAGGCGGGCAAGCATGTCTTCGTCGAGAAGCCGCTGGCCCACAACGTGCGCGAAGGGCGCGCGATGGTGGAAGCGGCGCGGCGTTACAAGCGCATTGTGATGCCCGGAACGCAGCACCGCTCGGCGCCTCACCTGGCCGAGGCGGCGCGCATCGTGCAGAGCGGCGAACTCGGGCGGGTCCATTTCGTCCGGGTGTGGAATTACTCGAACATGTATCCCAACGGCATCGGCAGCGAGCCGGACGGCCCGGTGCCCGAAGGACTCGACTGGGATTTCTACCTCGGCCCGGCGCCCAAACGCCCCTTCAACCGCAAGCGCTTCCTGAGCACCTACCGGTGGTTTTGGGATTACTCCGGCGGCTATATCACCGATTTCGGAACGCACCGGTTCGACACCGTACACCAGATCATGGGCGTGGACCTGCCCGTGACGGTGGCGGCGGCCGGACGGAGATTCGCCGTTCAGGACGCCGGCGAAGTGCCGGACATGCTCCAGGCGACCTACGAATATCCCAACTTCATCCTGAGCTACGAAGGGTGCAATCTGAACGCGCATGGCGTGGGCGGGCGAACTCCCGGCATGCGCTATTACAACGCGCGCGGCGCGGACGACCGTCCCAACGGCATGGCGTTCTACGGCACCAACGGCGCTCTCTACGCCGACCGGCTCGGCTTCGAGGTCTACCCCGATCCCAAGGGCCGGGACACGCCGGAACTCCGCATGGAGAGAAAGCAGTTGAACGGCGCGGAACCCACTCCCCTGCACGCCCGGAACTTCATCGAAACGCTTCGCAATCGTAAAAAGCCGGTGGCCGACGTAGAAGACGCGCATCGCGCCACGAATATTGCCCATCTCGGAAACATTGCGATGAAGACCGGGCGTAAGCTGCGCTGGGACGCGGAAAAGGAGGAGTTTATCGGCGATCCCGAGGCCAATAAGCTGCTTGCACGCGAGGCCCGCAAGCCCTGGGATTTGATCTGAAGCCCGGCCCGCGCGGGCACGGCTCCGGCACAGCATTGGGTTATACTGAAGGACAGATTCCGCTGGAGAGGTCATCGAATGGCTTATCGCCGGTCCGCGCTTTTGTTGCCCGCCGTGATCGCGGCGTGCTCGGTTCTGGGAGGGGTTTTCGGGCCTAGCCTCACCAGCTCCGCTTCCGCCGCATCCTCGGAAGACGATATCAAGGCTAGTGTCAACGGGTTCACCAAGGTGTACGCACTGGTGGAGAAGCACTATGCCGACCCATTGCCGCCCGACAAGGCGATCTACAAGGGCGCCATTCCCGGGATGCTGCGCACGCTCGATCCGCACTCCAGCTTCTTTGATCCGCGCGAGTTCCAGCTTCTCCGCGAAGACCAGCGCGGGCACTACTACGGCGTCGGCATGACCATCGGCCCCAGCCGCAAGGGAAACGGAAGGACGATCTGCATCTCGCCGTTCCCCGGTTCGCCCGCCGCCAAGGCCGGCATCCGGCCCGGCGATGAGATTCTCGCCGTGAACGATAAGCCTACCGACAACCTCAGCATGACGGAGATTGCCGACATGCTGAAAGGTCCGCGCGGCACGACCGTCAAAGTGAGCATCGGCCGGGACGGCCACGACACCCCGCTCATTTTCACGCTCACACGCGACGAGATCCCGAGAAAGAGCGTGCATGAGGCCTTCTGGCTCAAGCCCGGCATCGCCTATGTCGATATCGCCGCGTTCAGCGAGACCACCAGCCGGGAACTGGAAGAGAACCTGAAAAAGCTTGGGGAAGAGAACATCAAGGGTCTGGTTCTCGACCTCCGCGACAACCCCGGAGGCCTGCTGAATGAGGGCGTCGCCGTCGCCAGCCGGTTCCTCAGGAAGGGCCAACTGGTCGTATCGCATCGCGGGCGCGCTTCCGCGGAAAAGCCCTACACCGCGCGCACCGGCAACGGCAATTACGACTATCCGATAGTGGTGCTGGTCAACCGGTATTCGGCTTCCGCCGCCGAGATCGTTGCGGGCGCTCTGCAGGACCACGACCGCGCCTGGATCCTCGGCGAGAACACCTTTGGGAAGGGCCTGGTGCAGACGGTTTTCAACCTGGCCGAGAATACCGGCCTTGCCCTGACCACAGCCCGGTACTACACGCCGAGCGGCCGGCTCATCCAGCGCGACTACTCCAACATATCCTTCTACGACTACTACTTCCGGAAGGATGGGCAGAAAAACAATCCCCTGGACGCAAAGTCCACCGATAGCGGACGCACGGTCTACGGCGGCAACGGCATCACCCCCGACGAGAAATTTGAAGAGCCCAAGCTCGACCGCTTCCAGGCCACCGTGCGCCGCCGTTATGTGATCTTCAATTTCGTCGCGCACTACCTCGGCAACCGCCAGACAAAGCTGCCGAATGGCTGGGAACCGGATACGGCCATCATGGAAGAACTCCACAAGTTCATGCTGGACAAGAACATCCGCTTCACAGAGGCCGAGTTCGCCCAGCACCAGGACTGGCTTAAGCGGGAACTCAAGCGCGAGATGTATACCAGCGCTTTCGGGCTTGACGAGGCCCGCCGCCTCACGATCGAAACCGATCCGGAGGTGGCTCGCGCGATTGAGGCCATGCCGAAAGCGCGCGCCCTGCTTGAGACCGCGAAGCGGGTGGTCGCGCAGCGTGTCGGGAAGCAATAAGATTCTAGTTAGTGCCAGATTACAACTCTGAACCCCAGATCACCGTCCTCGATGCGGGCGGACAGTATTGCCATTTGATTGCCCGCAAAGTGCGCGAGCTTGGCGTCTCCGCCGAGGTCCGCCCCAGCGGCACGCCTGCCGCGGACCTCGCACGGTCGAAAGGCATCATCATTTCGGGCGGCCCGGCGAGCGTCTACGAGCCCGACAGCCCGCAGGTCGATCCGGGCATTTTCCGCGCGGGCAAGCCGGTGCTCGGCATCTGCTACGGGATGCAACTGATGGCGCACCTGCTGGGCGGCACCGTCAAACGCGGCGAAAAAGGCGAGTTCGGGCTGTCCCTGCTCAAAACCGTACCCGCACCGCTGTTTGAAAACATCTCCGAGCCGCAGCAGCAGGTCTGGATGAGTCATCGCGACACCGTGACCGGCCTCCCGCCGGGCTTTCAAGCCATCGGCTCCACGGACAACTGCGCCATCGCCGCCATGGCCGACTTTGCCAGGTCACTGTACGCCGTGCAGTTCCATCCCGAGGTGGTGCACACCTGCCGCGGCATCGAGATGCTGGAAAACTTCGCGCTCCGCATCTGCGGCTGCGAGAAGGACTGGAACCCGAAACACCGCATTCCCCTGCTGAAGCGCCGCATTCAGGAAATCGCGGGCGACCGCAACGTGTTTTTCTTTGTCAGCGGAGGCGTGGATTCCTCGGTCGCCTTTATCCTCTGCGTGCAGGCGCTCGGCGCCGGCCGCGTCCGCGGCATCTACGTGGATACCGGATTGATGCGCGAGGGCGAAACGGATTTTGTCCAGCGGACGTTCGAGGAGCTTGCTCCCGGCGCCGTGGTCATCGAGCCCGCCGAGACGCGCTTTCTCAGGGCGCTCGAAGGCGTCCGCGACCCGGAACGGAAGCGCCGCATCATCGGCGAGGAGTTCGTCCGCGTCCAGGAAGAGATCATCGAATCCGGCCACATTCTCGAGGGAGACTGGATTCTCGGGCAGGGGACCATCTATCCCGACACCATCGAATCTGGAGGCGACGGGAATGCCGCGGTGATCAAGACGCACCACAACCGCGTGCCGGGCATCCAGCAGTTGATCGCCAGCGGCCGCATCGTCGAGCCGCTCACCTCGTTTTACAAGGACGAGGTGCGGGAGATCGGCGAGGAACTCGGGCTGCCGGCCGAGCTGCTGTACCGCCACCCGTTCCCCGGCCCCGGACTCGCTGTCCGCTGCCTGTGCTCCGAGACGGCCGCTCCCGTCCGGCGCGCCGAAGACGGCTGGCTGCTGCCAATCCGCAGCGTGGGCGTTCAGGGCGACTCGCGCAGCTACGGCCCCGTGCTGGCCTTCGAACGCTATCCGGAACCCGCCCTGTTTGAGGAAGCGACCGCACTGGTCAACCGCCTCCCGGAAATCAACCGCGTGGTGGCGCTGGTGGATAGCAACGCCCCGCTCGCCTCACTCAGGTCCTTTGAAAGCTCGCTGACGCCGGACCGCCTCGCCCGGCTCCGCCGCGCCGATGCCGCGGTCCGCCGCCTTTCCCATCACAGCGGGTTCGACCGCCTGGTCTGGCAGTTCCCCGTCATCCTCATCCCGCTCGGCGTGCCGGAACGGACCGATTCCGTCGTGCTTCGCCCCATCGACTCGGTGGACGGCATGACGGCACGCGCGGTCCCCATGGACCGCGCGCTACTTGATGAAATCGCCCGCGAGCTGCTGCGCATGGATGGCATCGCGGCCGTCTTCTACGACCTCACCCACAAGCCGCCGGCCACCATCGAGTGGGAGTAGGCACTCGCCGCGCTACTGTGCCGATCCTGCTTCGGCCTTCAGAAACGCGTCGACGTTGTTCTTGTCGATGAGCGTCGCGCCGGTGTCAACGAAACTCGGCAGCGGCGACCGCGTGTCCTGCGCCCAGTTGAGCGTGAGTGAGGGGGGCTTGTAGTGGTTCAACTGGTCAAGAACCTGAAGGCCGAAGAACGCCATGGTGTACGGCTTCTGAGCAATCGTGGCATGGATCACGCCCTTCTGGATCATCTCCAGCGTTCGCGGATCGGTGTCCATGGCGACGACCGTCTTGCCTTTCACCTGCCTGCGGGTCAGCACCTCGGCCACTTCGGGGCACGCCAGGGCCTCCAGGCAGACGAACGCATCCACCGGCGCGTTCTTCTCCACCAGCTCCATGGTCTTGTCGAACGCGACAGTCGGATCGCCCTTGATGTCCACGACTTCCGTGATTTTGATCCCGGGATGGCCGCGGAACACCTGCTCGTAGCCGTTCAGCCGCTCCTTCAGGTTCGGCTGCTCGGGCATCGTGAACACAATGACGTTGCCTTTGCCCTTCAGTTGCTCGGCGACAATCCTGGCGCCCATCAACCCGGCCTCGTAGTTGTTCGTGCCGATGAACAGAAGGCGCTTGCTCTTCGGCGCATCGGAATCAATCGTGATAACCGGAACACCCCGCTCAATCGCGGCATCGATTTCCGGAGCCATGACGGCGGGATCGCCCACCGACACCATAATGCCCGAGGGATTTTTGCTCAGGGCTTTCTGAAACTCCGCCTTCTGGGCCTGGACATCGTAAGTCTCCGGCCCGACCATTTCCCACTTCACCTGGTACTGGGTTGCGGCGTCCTGGAAGCCGGCCAGCGCGGCTCGCCAGTACGGAATCTTCGAGTTAAGGGTCACCAGATAATAAATTTCAGAAGGATCGTGCCGGGACCCGCCGCAGCTCAGCAGAGACGTCGCAAGCGCCCCGGCCACAATGAATCGGAGCATGACTTTCGATCTGGACATAACCTGGGAGAGCTTCCGGAGGCGAGGCGCGGGCTCGCGCTCGGAACAGCCCGGATAAGCCAGTATAGTTCAACTCCGCCGCCTGCACCATCTGTTTTCAGGTTGTGCCGGCCTCCTTTGCGGCCGGCCTCGCTCCTGCGGCGGACCTGCGGCAAGCGGCCGGGCTGACTCGGCGCGGATTCGTCTGCTAATCTTGTGATTAAGCACTCGATGCTGCAAGTCCGATAGCACACTTGAATACCGCCTTTTTGGTTTCTTAGAAGATATGAACGAGGAGAAATTTCCGGACTCGACGGAAGCCGCTCCGGGTTCCGCAACCGGAGCCGAAACAGCCGAAACAACCGAATCGACGGAAACAGCCGATGTCGCAGACTCGGCGGCTCTGGTCGCAGCGCTGACTTCGGAGCGAGATCAACTCGCGCGGGAGCGGGCCGATCTGTACGATCAACTGCTCCGCCGCACCGCCGAGTTTGAGAACTTTCGCAAGAGAACACAGCGGGAGCGTACCGAGCTTTTCGAGTTCGCGGCCATGGACGCCGTCCGCGAACTGCTCCCCGTGCTCGACGATTTTGAAATCGCCCTCAAGGTGGAATCCGCCGACAAGGATTACGCCAAGGGGATGGAACTGATCTACCAGCGCTTGCTCGGCACCTTGCAAAAAATAGGGCTGGAACCCTTTGATTCTCAAGGGAAAAAGTTCGACCCGGAAATGCACCACGCCGTCGAAGTGGTCCCCTCCGAAGAGGCGGAGGAGAACACCGTCGTGCAGGAATTGAAGAGAGGGTACAATTTCAAAGGACGCCTGCTGCGGCCGGCTATGGTGAAGGTCGCAGCCAAGAAGTAAAAGCGTGCCGCAAGTGACGAAACGCGATTACTACGAAATTCTGGGGGTAAGCAGAAACGCCACCGAACAGGAGTTGAAGAGCGC
The DNA here is from genome assembly GCA_029776225.1 of Acidobacteriota bacterium. Lineage (GTDB taxonomy): Bacteria > Acidobacteriota > Terriglobia > Bryobacterales > Bryobacteraceae > Fen-330. The sequence continues at coordinate 48,161 of JAKOTR010000004.1, forward strand.
CTACAGGCAAATGGCGCTCAAGTACCACCCAGACCGGAACCCCAACAACCCCGAAGCCGAGGAGAAATTCAAGGAAGCCGCCGAGGCCTATAGCGTGCTCAGTGATCCGCAGAAACGGGCCGCTTACGACCAGTACGGGCACGCGGGCGTTTCAGGCGCCGCTTCGACCGGCTTCGACCCCAGCGTGTTCGCGGATTTCACCGATATCTTCGGCGATTTCTTTGGGTTCGGCGACCTGTTCGGCTCCACGGCGCGCCGCCGCACGCGGCCTCAGCGCGGGGAGGACCTCCGCTACGATCTCGAACTTTCTTTTGAAGACGCCGTGCGCGGCATGTCGGCCGAGATCCAGGTTCCGCGGCAGGAAGTCTGCCACCGCTGCCTCGGCAAAGGGGCCGAGCCCGGCGACATCGCCACCTGCCGGACCTGCCACGGACGCGGGGAGACGGTCTATCAGCAGGGCTTCCTCTCCATCCGGCGCACGTGCCCGCAGTGCGGCGGCACAGGCAGCGTCATCCGCAAAGCCTGCCCGCAGTGCCGCGGACAGGGACACGTTCTCACCCAGGACAGGCTGAAAGTGAACATCCCTGCCGGGGTCGACAACGGCACCCGCCTGCGGCTCTCGGGGAAAGGCCAGGCCGGCATCAACGGCGGGCCGCCCGGCGACCTCTACGTTTTCATCCGGGTGCAGGACCACCCCATCTTCGAGCGCAGGGAAAAGGACCTCCACTGCACGATTCCGATCAACGTCGCGCAGGCGGTCCTCGGCGCGGAAATCGAAGTGCCAACGCTCGACGGCACACAGCCACTCAAGATTCCCGAGGGCACCCAGAACGGCGCAACGTTCCGCCTCAAGAACCAGGGCGTGCCCGACGTGAATGGCCGCGGGCGCGGCGACCTGTTCGTGCACGTGGAAGTGAAGATCCCCACGAAGCTCACACGCGAGCAGCGGAAGCTCTTCGAGCGGCTCAGGGAAACCCTCCCGGAGGACAACAAACCCGCCGAGCGCGGCCTGTTTGAAAAGGTCAAGGACTACTTCATGTAGGGGCCGCCCTGCGGGGCTACTTCGCGCAATCCATAAAGTAATAAGCGATCATGTGGCAGACGATCATGTGCGCGTCCTCGATCCTGCCCATGTGCGGCTCGCTCACCTGAATGTTGAGTTGCGCCAGGCGGCCCAGCTTGCCCCCGTCCCGCCCCGTGAGCGCCAGCGTCCGGCAGCCCGCCTCGTTTCCATACTCGATGGCCCGCACTACGTTCGCCGAGTTGCCCGACCCGCTGATCCCCATTACCAGGTCACCCGGCTCCGCAAAATTCCTGAGCTGTTCGACGAACACGCACTCATAGCTCACGTCGTTGGAGTAGGCGGTGAGCGTCGGCATGGAATCGGTTAGCGCCAGAATGCGAAACCGCGCATCGCGCCCGTAACTGGCGCCCTTCACGAGGTCGGTGGCGAAGTGGGATGCCGTCGCCGCGCTGCCGCCATTGCCGCACACAAAGATGTTCTTTCCGGCGTCCCGGGCCTCCCGGAACCAATCGATGGCCTGGGAAACCAGCCTCAGGTCTATGGTGTCGATCGTCTTCCGCAGTTCCGCCACGTACAACTCGGGAAAACTCACTCTTCCTCCTTCGCGCCGCCGCACTTCGCCAGCGCCAGCGCTCCGTACAAGACACTGTCATCGCCCAGCGCCGCCTGAGTCACGTCGATGCGCGCCCGCGACCACGCCGTGATCTGCCGCCTCAGTTCTTCATTGAGCGGCCCGAACAGCGCCGCGCCGGCCTTGCTGATGCCGCCGCCGATGACAAGCCGCGCGGGATTCAGCAGCATGATGCAGGCTTTCAGTCCGAGCGCCAGGTCCACCACGTAGCGGCGTACAAACTCCGGATCGTACATCAGCTCGCGCGCCGAACGGCCGTGGTCGTGCTCCATCCAGATCCCCGCGCACATCCTTTCCAGGCAGCCCCGGGCGCCGCACAGGCACTCCGGGCCGCCCGGCCTCACGGTCAGATGGCCGATCTCGCCGGCATAGGAGTCCGCTCCGCGGTATATCCGGCCATCGACCACCAAACCGCCCCCGATCCCGGTCGAGAGCGTCATGTAAAACAGCGGGGAATACCCTTTGCCCGCCCCGTACACAGCCTCCCCGAGCGCGCCCACGTTCGCGTCATTGTCCATGACGGCGGGCAGCCCGAGGTTCGTCTCCACCCAGGCCGGCAGCGCGAAATCCTGCCATCCACCGACGTGCGTGGAAAGCGCTACGCGCTGGGCCGCAAAATCCACCGGCCCGCCGAAGCCTATGCCGCAGCGGTCAAGCGGCGCTTCCCTGCTCCACGCCTCCGCGATCTCGCGGATTTGAGCCAGCATCCAGTCCCGGCCGCCCTCGCGGTTGGTGGAGCGCGATTCGCGCTTCACCATCCGGTCGCCCTCGAACACCGCCACACTGACCTTCGTGCCGCCGATGTCGATGGCCAGTATCCTCACCGCTGCCTTGCCTCCGCTTGCAGCACTTCCTGCGGCGATGCCGTGCCCGTGCCCTTTTTCATGATCGTGACCGACGCCACCAGATTGCCGATCCGCGCCGCTTCCACCGCCTGCCCGGTCACCGCAAGCGCCATCGCCGCCCCCGCGGTGAAGCTATCGCCGGCGCCGCAGATATCCACCGGATTCTCCACCGGACGGGTACGCACCGGCGTTTCGCGCCCGGGCTCGACGACCACTACGCCCTCCGGTCCCTGAGTGACGATCATCAGACCCGCCTCCAGGTGCTCGCGCAGCGCCTGGTAGTCCACCTTCCCGAACAGCCGCATGCAAGCCTCGTCGGCCTCCTGCCGGTTCGGCTTCACCACCACCCGGCGAAACTGCTCGATGCGCTTGCGCGAGTCCGCCCAGAACACTTTGTCCGGGTTGCGCGTCGCCAGGTCACTCAGCATCTGCCGCATCGCGGGCGTTACGACGCCGCCGCAGTCGGTCTCCGCCTGGTCCGCCACGATGATCACGCCGTAACCTCCGACGGCAGACTCCAGGCGCGTCAGAATTTTTCGCTCGGTCTCCTCCGGCAGGGGTTGTGCGTTGATGTAATCTACGCGCGGCTGGTCTTCCACACCCGTCTTTGCGTTGATCAGCTTCGTGTATGTGAACGTGGGGACGGGCGCCTTCACCAGGAACTCGGTTGAGATGCTCCGCGCCTCCAGCGCGCGCTGGAGCTCCTCCCCAAAACCGTCGTCGCCTACGACCCCCAACACCGCCACCCTGTTCGCCTCGAGCGCAACCAGGTTGTTGGCGACCGTCCCGCCGGCGCCCGGCGTCACTTCGGTCGAGACCACAGCAATGCGCGGGATCCCCGTCTCGCGCGACGGTTCGGACAGCTCCGGATCGTACGTGCACCAGCGGTCAAGACAAATGTCCCCCACCACGAGCACTGCGAGCTTCGTGAATCCCGACAGAATCTGTTCGGTCGTCATGAGTTCTCTTCCGCCTCACACATCGCCGCGCAGACGGCCCGGCGCAGAGCCGGAAACGTGGCGCGGTGATCTCCCTGAAAGTAGAAGCTCGAACCACCGTCGGCCACCGTACGGACCAGGATCGTCTTATGCGGGCGGAAATAATAGCCCGCGTCCGTCTTCGGCAGTTCCCGCCGGAAATCGCCCTGAATCGGGACCAGATCGAACACCGCCGTCGCGAAATTCCGGATGGCGCGCCCCTCCTGCCGCGCTACGTTGCGCGCCATGGCCAGCGCCTTCAGATAGACTTCCGGCCCCATCACGGCGGAGCCGAAGTTCAACAGCACGCCGCCTTCGAGCCGCTCCACGGTGTTCGCGAAGATAAGAAAGTCGCGGTAGCTAGCCGCGCCCAGCGCCGCGCCGTCGCAGTTGGGATGCTCGTGGAGAATGTCGTAGCCGATGCCCACGTGTACCGTCGCCGGCACGGAAAGCCTCCATGCCGCGGCCAGCACGCTCAGGTCGCGATGCGGGAAATCGCTCATCTCGATGCGCCGCCCGATGTGCTCGCCCAGCCCGGCCTGTTCCCGGGCCGCCTCGACGATCCAGTCGTTCAGCTCGCCCGTCTCCTGCCACAGCCCGAACTCCCCGGAAACGATGTACCGCGCCACGCTCTCGGTAGTCGCCCCGATACGCGCCAGTTCGTAATCGTGGATCGCTCCCGCGCCATTCATCGCGATGTGGCTGATGGCGCCGCGTTCCATCATGTCGATGATGTGGCGGTTCACGCCGGCGCGGAGCAGGTGCGCGCCCATCGTGAGAATTCGCGCCGCCCCCGTCTTCCTCGCTGCCACCAGGCGCCGGGCCACTTCCTCCAGGTCCGGGTGTGAGTAGGGAGGCGCGGGGTCGTCAAGCTTCAGCCAGTCATCCACGCAAAGAAGGCTTTCGCGTTCACCGAGCGGGCGGATCCTCAGCCGCGACCGGTCGAAAACAGTGTACTTGGAGCTCATCAGCAGAACAGAACGTTCATCAGTTCCTGGTGACACTCGTAGTTCGGGATGATGAAATCGGCGCCAACGCTGGTCAGCCGCTTTCGCTTCCACTCGTTCACCACGCGGCACTCCGGCTCATCCGTAGCCACACCAACGGCCACGCCGCCGACTTCCTTCACGTTTTCAATCTCGACATACCCGTCACCGAAACCGAGAAAGTTCGGCCCGTCGCATTCGGCCGACGCAATGATCTTCTGGATCAGGATTTTTTTCGAGAAGCTCTTGTAGTCGTCGAGCGCGCCGTAGACCCCGCCGTCAAAATACCGGCTCACGTCCAGCAGGTCCGCCTCTTCGCGCATGTACTGCTGGTCCGTGCCGCTTGCCAGGTACATCTTCAGACCGCGCTCTTTGAGCGCTTCGAGCAGGGGCCGCGCGCCCGGGACAAGGTATTTTTCCGGCGGAACTTGGCCTTTCCGCAGCTCTTCGAGCCGGTGGGCGATTCTTGCGTGCAGCAGCTCGAGGTATCTGTACTTGTATTGCAGCGGGTCGAGCGGTTTGCCGCCCCGCAGCTCCACCTGCCTCGCCAGCTCGATCATCTGGTAGATCGTCTGCTTGCCCGTCAGCCGCCCGACGAACTCCGTCACCAGCTCCCGAAGGTCCTCCTCGCGCTCGCCGGTCTTCAGATCCAGCAGAATCTCCACCATCATGGGGATCATCACGTCGGTCCAGCCGGCGCGGATCAGTGAAAGGGTTCCGTCGAAATCAAAGAGGACTACCCGGGCGTTCCGGGCCGATACACCCGGGCGTACATGCTCAATCATCCTCACTATTCTAGACTAGATGCGCTGGAAGCCGGATATTGTTGATAGCGGCGGCGCGCGCCGCACTCGACGGCGGTTTCTCTGCGGCTGCTAGATGTTCAGGTCGCGCAGAAACTGGTAGCTGGCCTTCATCGCTTCCAGATCCATTTCGACGTAGTAATTCTTCACCCCGCCCGTCCTGGCGGCTCGGAACAGTCTTTTCCAGTCCACTACGCCCTGGCCCACCGGCACTTGTTTCTTCGTCTCCGCCGACCAGTCCGCCAGGTGCAGCGAGATAAAGCGGCCGGGATACTTCTCCAGGTAGTCCGCGGCATGATACCCGGCACTGACCACAGCAACCTGGAACTGCATCTTCGCCACTTTCGGATCGAGCGTCTCAAGCAGCCGGTCATAGATAAGCACTTCGTCGATCCGTGCGAACTCGGTATGGTGGTTATGAAACCCAGCCACCAGTCCCGCTTTCAGCGTCTTCTCGCCGATCTGGTTCAGATCCTCGGCCGCGCGCGTCCAATCCGACAGCGTCGCATTCCGCGGCAGGCCGAAGCTGGCGACGATCATCTGCTTGAGCCCCAGTTCCTTCGCGAAGGCGATGCGCTCGTCCAGATGCTCCTTGAGTTCCCGGAACTGGTAGTGGCAGCTTTCGCAGGTCAGGCCGGCGTCCTCGATGATGCGGCGCATCTCCCGCGCGGTCAACTTCAGCAGAGACCCGAAGCCGGACCGCTCGTATCCGGGCGGCGAGCACAGTTCGATGGTGCGGTATCCGATCGAGGCGATTTGCCTCAGCGCGCCCGCAAAATCCTTGTCCACCATTTCCCTGACGGGGTAGGTCTGGCAGCCGATCGGCAATCCGAGTGGTGCGGCGCAAAGCGGTTTCAAGCCCGCGCCGGCCGCGCACAAGGCCGCGCCCACAAAACTCCTTCTCGTCATCATCGCTATGTCTCCTTTGCCTCCTTCCCTGGACGCCGGAAGATCAAATGGTCTGGGGATCCCATCCTTTGCGGTACTCGCGGGAGAGATACCGGTTCGCTTCGCTAACGTTGGTGATCGAGACGCTCGCCGCGTCGAAGACCAGCCTCTTGCCGGTGCGCAGCGCGACAGCGTAAAGATTGGCGGCATCTGAGATCGGGCCTGCATGGAGGAAAGAACCTTCGGATTGCCTGCCGCTGCCTCGGCACGCTTCGATCCACGCGCGCATGCCCGCCGATTGCCTCCCGGCCTCCCTTCGCCTGCCCTCGCTGCGCGGCTCCGGCGCCTGATAGGTCCTGATGAGTTTTTCCGGTATGAGCCGCGGATTTTCCACCCGGAAGCCCGCCAGGATCTTGCCCTTGTCGCCGGTGAACATCATGCCCTCCGCCGGCAGTTCCTTTCCTTCCTCCAAAAGCTCTTCCGGGGTGGGCGGGCGCATGCCGCCTTCATACCAGATCAAGTCGATGGCCGGCCTGTCTCCGCGTGCGGGGTACTTGAAACGTACAATACTGGCGTCGGGGAACGAGTAATCGTTCTTAATCGTGGTGGAAACGCCGTCCTTCAGCATGCAGTGATGGCTCAGCATGGGTTCGACGATGGTCGGCGCGTCCAGTTCAAGCGCCCGGAAAACGGTCCACAGGCTGTAGTGGCCCATATCGGCCATGGAGCCGCCGCCGAAATCGTACCATCCGCGGAAGACCATGTGCGTGTAGTGCGGATGATAGGGACGGTCGGCCTCGGGCCCCAGCCACAGGTTCCAGTCAAACCCCTTCGGCACAGGAGGCCTGTCGGTGGGAATGGTTGGATATTGCGGCCACACCGGACGGTTCGTCCAGTTGTGGACTTCGCGCAGCGTGCCGATGGCGCCGTCTTTGATCCACGCCATCACCTGTTCCATGGAACCGTTGCTGTCCCAAGGCAAAAAATGCGTGGCGACGCCTCGCTCGCGCGCCGTATCGATCACCATCCGGGCTTCCTTGAGGCGGTTCGCAATCGGCTTGTGCAGGATGACGTGCTTGCCCCTCTTCATCGCCGCGATGCTGATGACCCCGTGAAGGTGGTCCGGCGTCATGATCTTCACCGCGTCGAGGTCTTTTTCTTTCTCGAGCATCTCGCGGAAATCCGCGTACGCCGAACAGCCTTTGTATCGCTCCGCCGAACGCGCGTTGGCGTAATACGTCTCGACGATCTCCTTGCCGACGTCGCGGCCCCCGGGGATGTTGCCTTCCGCGCCGGCTTTCCAGTCAGGCTTCCCTAACGCTTTGCGAATGCTGTTCACGAGGCCATCGCGGGACCAGTCGCGATACCCCACGGCGTACTTGCTGGGATCGCAGACCGAAACGACCTGAATTTCGGGAACGGGAAGCAGGGCGAGCAGTCTCCGCAGTCCCTCGGTCCCAACTCCGATGTAGCCCAGGGTGATCTTGTCGCTGGGAGGCACGAACGCCGGCCCTCCTAATACGTGTCTTGGGACGATCGTAAACGCAGCGGCGGCGCCCAGAAATTGGCGGCGGTTCTTCTCGGATGTCATGTGCCTACCTCGAAATGATCTGATTTGCTGCCGGTTGCGATTATACACCTGGAGGGCGCGCGCCCGGACGCGCAAAAGGCGGGCACGAATCAGGTGGGACTTACTACTACTCTATGGAACGCGGGCGGCGGACTTATTGCCGCGGCTTGTAAGCCACGCAGTCGATTTCAACGTGCATCGGCGCCACAAACTTCGCCTCGACCGTGGTGCGGGCCGGCTTGTTATCGCCGAAAAACTCCGCGTAGACCTCGTTCATGGCGGCGAAGTCCGCGGCATCGGCAAGAAACACCGTACACTTCACCACGTCGGCCATCGTCGCGCCGCAGCCTGCAAGAATACGCCGGATGTTGTTCAGCACCAGCCGCGTCTCGTGGCAAACGTCGCCCGTCGAGAGCTGGTCGGTCTCCGGATCGACCGGCCCCTGGCCGGAAACGAAAATGAAATCTCCCGCACGCACTGCGGGGGAATAGGGCCCGCGGGGCGACGGAGCGCCCGGCGGGCTGATTCGCTCGATCATGTTCGTCCTCTATCAGTCGGCGGCCGGCCCTGCGGCAGTCTTGCGGGTCCGCCGGGTGCGCGTTGCCGCCGCGGTAGTGGTGCTGCTCGCGGCAGTCTTCTTCGTCGTCCGGCGGGTTGTCCCGGTGCTCGCGGTACGGCGCGTGCGTGTTGTCTTTTTTGGCTTCTCCATCAGCGCGGGCGTCTGGTTGGACTCCGGCTGCTTCTCGTCAAGCTCGGCTGCGCTGAGGGCTGCCAGCTCCTCGGGCGTCGGCTCCGGCGGAGCCGGGGGATAGAATTCCGCGCCCAGCGTAACCATCAAACCGTGCTCCTCATCCGGCTGAATGCGGACAAGGAGTTTGTCCTGCGCGTAGTTGAGGAACTCCGCAAACTCCTGGAATCCGCACTTGCGCGGCTCGAAGTCCGGATGCTCGCCCCGGAACCAGTTCTCCAGCATCTCCGCAGGCGCGCCGGAGTCCATCTCCAGCCGGTGCGTTTCCAGAACATCGCGCAGCAGCGGCAGCACTTCTTCCGGCTTTTGGACCGGCTCTTCCGCTTTCGCCGCTCCCTTCCGCTCGATCACGTAGCGGCCCTCGGCGCCGCTGATGTTGACGTAATCGGCGTCCCTGAGCTTCTCGACGAACTCGGTGAAGCTGCTCACTCCGTACGCCTTTTCGCTGAACGCAGGATCGAGCTGGAGCATGGTCGATTTCAGCAGGCCCAACTGCGGAGTCACCGCGCGGCGCTCCAGCACTTGAAGCGCGCGCTCGACCAGCGGCATGGCTTGCGACAGTTCGAGCGGCGCCGGCCGGTTGCGCGGGCCTCGGCCTCCCCGTCCCTGCTGTTGCTGCTTCGACGGCTCCTGTTCGCCCTGCGCCTGTCTCTCCTGGGACTGTTGCCGCCCGCGCGGCTCATCCCACAGCGACTCGAAGCTGATGAACTCGTGACAGTTCTTCTGCAATATCGTGCTCGTGAAGGCGCGGCCGCCCACTACGAACACCGTCTTGCCGTATTCCTTGAGCTTGTTCAACAGCGGGATGAAATCGCTGTCGCCGCTCACAATCGCGAACGCGTTGATGTGGTCGTGAGTGAATGCCATCTCCAACGCGTCCAGCGCCAGGTTGATGTCCGCGCCGTTCTTGTCCCCGCGCGGCGAGGGTACGCGCTGCACCATCTGCACCGCGTTTTCGGCCATTTGCCGTTTCGCGCCTTCCTGCCGCCCCCAGTCCGCGTAAGCGAACTTGGCGACGATGTCCCCGCGCTCCTTGAGTGCTTCCAGAACCGCCGCGACGTCGAACTCTCGTTGCAGGGTAGATTTCACACCGATCTCGATGTTGTCGTAGTCGACAAACACGGCGATCTTCAATTTGTCGTTCATATTGCTGCTTTCGTGTTTTTAATATGTGTATCCAATTTGCCGCCGTGACTCTCTATATGAGGCGGCGGCCAATACATTTGCATACGGTCCGCCTTCCCGGCGCTCCGCGGCTGGAGCCGACCCGGCCGCGTTCTACTTCAGGCAGCCTGCTTCGCGGAGGACCGTATGAATTGCACAATCTCTTCGAGCGAGGCGCCCGGCTGAAATACTGCCGCCACGCCCTGATTCTTCAACTGCGCGGCATCCTCGTCCGGGATGATGCCGCCCACCACAACGACCACATCGCTCAAGCCATTGCCGCGAAGCAGTTCCATCACCCGCGGCACGATCGCGTTGTGCGCGCCCGACAGGATCGACAGGCCGATCACCTGAACGTCCTCCTGCAGCGCTGCATTCACGATCATTTCCGGAGTCTGGCGCAGGCCCGTGTAGATGACCTCCATGCCTGCGTCCCGCAAGGCGCGTGCAATCACCTTGGCTCCGCGGTCATGGCCGTCCAATCCCGGCTTGGCGATCAGAACGCGAATTCGGTCGTCCATACAAATCACTGCGGCCGGGCGCAGCCAGGAAAGGCCCATAGCCCGGCGCAGGTTGGCTGTCGCTTCCTCTACAGCATACTCCCGTTCTCCGCCGGCGCGCGCGCCGGAACTCAGCTTGCGGCTTCTTCCCGGTATCTGCCGAATACATCGGCCAGCGCCCCGCAGATCTCTCCAACCGTGGCGTAAGCCCGGATGGCCTCCAGGATAAACGGCATCGTGTTCTCGGTGCCCTCCGCCGCACGGCGCAGCGCGTCCAGAGCGGAAGCGACGCGTACATTGCTTCGCCGTTTCCGAAGCGCGGAGAGCTTCTCCTCCTGCTGCCGCGCGGCTGCTTCATCGATTTGCAGCAACTCGACCGGCTGCTCTTCCCGCTCCGCGAAGGCGTTTACGCCCACGATCTTCCGTTCCCCGGTTTCGAGCGAGCGTTGATACTCGTAGCTCGCCTCGGCGATCTCGCGCTGCGGGTAGCCTCGCTCGATCGCCGGAATCATCCCGCCCATCGCGTCGATGCGGCGGATGTACTCTTGGGCGGCGTCTTCGATCTCATCGGTCAGCCGCTCCACAAAATAGCTGCCGCCAAGCGGGTCCGCCGTCGCGGTGACGCCGCTTTCATACGCGATCACCTGCTGCGTCCGCAGCGCCAGCGTTGCCGCGCGCTCGGACGGCAGAGCATACGCCTCGTCGAGCGAGTTCGTGTGCAGCGATTGCGTGCCCCCGAGCACTGCCGCCAGCGCTTGCAGCGTGGTCCGCACCACGTTGTTGTACGGCTGCTGCCAGGTGAGCGAACAGCCCGCCGTCTGCGTGTGAAACCGCAGTTTCAGGCTGCGCTCGTGGCGCGCTCCAAAGCGCTCCCGCATGATCCGCGCCCACATCCGCCTCGCCGCGCGGTACTTGGCGATCTCCTCGAAAAATTCGTTGTGCGCGTTGAAAAAGAAACTGAGCCTGCCCGCGAAGTCGTCCACCGCCAGGCCGCGCGCCAGCGCCCATTCGACGTACTCGATCCCGTCCCGCAGCGTGAATGCCAGCTCCTGCACCGCTGTCGAACCTGCTTCGCGAATGTGATAGCCGCTGATGGAAATCGGGTTGAACTTCGGCAGGTGCGCTGCGCCGAACTCGATGGTATCGGTCACAAGCCGCATCGAGGGCCGGGGCGGGTAAATGTACTCCTTCTGTGCGATGTACTCTTTCAGGATGTCGTTCTGGATTGTCCCGGAAATGCGTGTCCAATCTGCCCCTTGCTGCTCGGCCACCACCAGGTACATGGCCCAGATCACCGCCGCCGGCGAGTTAATCGTCATCGAGACGGTCACTTCGGAAAGCGGGATCCCCCGGAAGAGGGTCTCCATGTCCTCCAGCGAACTGACCGAGACACCGCACTTGCCCACCTCGCCCATTGCGTTCGGGTCGTCGGCGTCATAGCCCATCAGCGTCGGCAGATCGAAGGCCACCGACAGCCCGGTTTGCCCCTGCCGGAGCAGGTAGTGGTAACGGCGGTTGGTTTCCTCAGGAGTGGCGAAACCCGAGAACTGGCGCATCGTCCAGAGCCGTTCCCGGTACATCTGGGGGTGAATTCCGCGGGTGTACGGAAATGCGCCCGGCTTGCTGGTGTCCCGTTCACGCCCGCCGTTTTCCGGGCCGTAGACGGCTGCCACCGGCAACCCGCTCAACGTACGAGATTGTCCTTGAATTTTCTTTTGTGGGGCGCCCAGAACGTGCCTCGACTCTTATTATACCGCTCCGCCTGGCGCCCCAGTGTTCGCCGCGAGGAACTGCGACTCCTTCATATTGCGGCGCTTATTCCGGCGTGCCGCTCACGGCCGTTTCGGTTTTTCCCACTTTGAGTACCTTCCCGTCCGCCGCACGGTAGATGAGGCGGTAATAAACGACTCTCTGTGGAATCGCCGGCACGGTCACGTGACAGCCGTTGGTGCACGGAATGCCCGAATAGCTCTCTCCAGCCCAGAAAAACGGCTGCTTCTCGTTCACCGGCTGCGGAACTTTGCCGCCCGTCACGCTTACGCACTTCTCCTGCCGCGATCCGCACCGGAACTCGGGATCGTACCCGAATTCGACAATTACGTTGTCGGTGAACGGAGGCGTCGACGAGACCTCTCGCTGAATGGGAACGAACGTGGCCAGGTTCTCGGTACTTTCCTGGCGCGGGTAAGGCGGCAGCTTCAAACCGACGATCACGTTCTGCGTGCCCCCGGCGCCGGGTGTGAAAGCCAGCGCCCAACTGGCGTCGGGCAGCGCCATCGTGTTGGCGTAGGGATAGTAGGCCCGCTGCGGAAGCGTGAGATGCCGGCTCAGCGTTCGCGACCACCTTCCCATCCTGTCGTTCGGGCCTCCCACCGGGCCTAACCCAATCTGGTACGTGGTCTCAAAGCGCGGCCCGGCGTCCACGATGCACGGCCGGATCGAATCATTGATGCCATCCGCAAATCCGTTAGTCCCGCACTGCGCGGGCACGGTCACCGACGGGCAGTTCAGCAGGACCTGGCCCACCGCCGCGCCGCTCCACGGCGTCCCGTCCTCCTTCGTGCATTCCGTGTTCGGGTCGTACTCGATCACACAGTAGCGGTGTGCGTACTCCGGCCCCTCGTCCATCTTCGAGTTCGGCCCGCTCACGTCGATCAGCACCTTGTTGCCGCAACTCGCCGCGGTCGGAGCGTGTTTGCGGCTCAGCGCCGGATGCGTGCTGTCGGGCGTCAGCCGCCAGAGCGTGCCCTGGGTTCCCAGCGCCGACATCTCCATGGGCGGAATCGCCGGATTCGCGTACAGCGGGCTGAAGTCCAGCGCCCACGGGTGTGCCTCCACATCCTGCTGTGGGAGCGATACGTGCGTGTCCGATCCCGTATTGGCTGTCTTGCCCGCAAACGGCACGTAGTAGCCCAGCGTCCGGTACTTGCCGCTCTTGTACTGCGCGGACATCTCCGGAATCGTCCCTTCAAGAACCCTGTATCCCTCGGAAATGCGCCGGTTCCCTCCCATGGCGCCATGATCCTGCGGAAGCGGGTACAGGGCTGCGTAGCCGGACGTCCCCGCTGGGTCGGCCATCACATCCCACCACTGCACCGAGCCCTCCGCCGGGCACCACATGATCATCGGATCCCCGGCGGCCCAGGCCCTCGGAGCCTGCCCGTCCAAACCTCGCAGGACGGTCCAGTTGCCCCCTCCGTTGTTCCGCAGTAACTGGATGAACTCCCGCCCGCTCGCGGAAAGGCAGTTGCCGACGCACAACTTGTCGCCCACTCGCAACCCCTGCCCGGGAAGATATCCCAGTTCTCCCGGCTGGCTGTTGCCGTCATCAAAGCGGGAGTCCGTGCAAGGATTCGCGTCGTAGGGCTCCTTGGTGATCGTGATGTCGGTGCAGACCGGCTGGCCGCCGACCTTGTATGCCGCATCCCCCGTATTGAAGTCGTTCCAGTTCGCCGGGCACGCGCCCCCCGATGCCGGAATGGCCGCGTGATCCACTCGGAACGGCCCACTGCCGCAGGAGGTGCTGTCGTATGGAAGACTCTTGAGATTCACCCCCGAGTACACCCGCCCGTCGCTCCCGAGGACGGGCGAGTTCCCGTGCATCCCGCAAAAACGGAACGGGTACGATCCGTTCGTCGATCTCGCCCCAATGATCTGCCCCTTCGTCGGAGAGTCGTCCGCCACATCCATCACCGCTGCCCAGCCGTAACTGTCCGTCGGCCCCCACAGGCACATAAACCCCATGTAATTCCCATCGCCCCCTCGATCGGTGCAGCCGCGTGTCTTGAATTTTCCGGCTTCCGGCGAATGCGCGTTTACCCACTCCTCCACGAGCTCGTCCACCTTCTTGCCTCCCGCGTTCACCGGAGTGAACGTGGCCTCCAGCCCGTACGTCTCGTAATGCCGCTCGAGATTGTCGCCGGTGTACTCTACCAGAAAAACGACGCCGTCCCTTGTGCAATAAAACTTGTTGGGGTCCGTCGCATGCCAGCTCGGCGAAGATGCCGTGCAGGCGCCTGACGACCACGACAATCCGCCTTGGCTGCCCCCGGTGATATTGGTCGTGCCCAGGAAAGTGGCGTCGCCCGTCTCCGCGCTTACAAAATAAAGCGAATAGACGGCGTCCCGCGGCACCAGACAGTGATATCCTTCGCGCGTAACTCCCTTGTAAGTTTGCGTGACCTTCACGGGGTGGCACGCATGCACCCCACCGGCATAATACCAGCCAGGAGTCGTGTAAATCCCTATCGAAAACGACAGGTACTGCAGCGTCACCGTGTCCGGTGATGGCGTCGTCTTGCGTACCAGCACGCTGAAGTTGGAAGCCGTGTACGGGTATGTCCCTGGCGCCGGCGGCGCCTGCAACACGACCGTCTTCACGTCCGGCACGCTTTCGATCACGTACGAGGTATCCCCCAGAGTGATGCGGCTGCCCCGAGTCCAGTTCAAATTGAAATACTGGCTGGTATTGGGGATCGTGAACTTGTTCCCGGTCAGCGTCCCCGTTCCGGTCCTCCCGAACAGGTCTTTGCGCGATATATGCGTTTTCAACGGGTCCGCAGGGTCTTCCCAGAATTTCAGCACCGGGATGATGTCACCGATTTGGCACCCCGAGCCGCACTGGGTGAGGTCCTGCGTCACCACCCGCGTAAAGCAGTCCACGCCGTTCTTGCTCAGGCAAAGGTCTACCGACCCGTCGGGTCCCGGCTTGCTCGCGCTCCCCTTCAACGTGATCACCACGTAGGCCGGATTGTAAAACCCGGTCAGGTTGGATGTCTGCGAATTCAGAATGTCCGTGTGGCCGTTGTCGTATCCGGGAACCACCCACGACGACGTCGCCGCCAGCCACGGCTGCTCGCCCGTTCCTCCCGTGAACGAGACGCTGTTGGAATCGTCCGCCACCAGCGCGTCGTACAGCGTGCCCGACGACGCCGTCCACCGCGGTGTCGCTCCGTTGTCCCAAACCTCCCGGATCGGTCTCACCGTCGGCGGCGCCGGGCGGATCGCCGTGATCGCCCGCATCAGGATCCCGCTCTGCGGGTCGATGATCGTCTGCGGCGAAGACTCCTTCGTCGGATCGAATTTAATCCACCGCTGGTTCGTCTGATTAGCCGAAAACGGGGATTTCAGCGTCACGCGGTTTGCATCGATCACCGCGGCGACTTCCCTCATCTCTCCGATCTGCGGGCCCGAGTTCAGCGCGATCTGGTCCCCCACGGCCAGCCCATGATTCACCGAGGTCACCGTCGTGCCGTTGCTGCTGAGCGGGTTCGCTCCCACCGAGTACACCGGCGTAAAGTCGATCGTCGGATACGCAACCTGGTTCGGAGCCTCCGGATCCGCCGGCCAGGTATCGAAGTAGTTGTTCCCTAGCGGAATATTCGTGGTCCGGAAAACCCCTTCCGCGCTGTCGGCCCCGCAAAGGATCCGGTAGCGGTGCTCCGTCGCGGCTTGCAGTGCGCGCGAGTACCAGCGCCCGTCCCGCGCCTTCTCGGCTTTCCGGGCCCCGATCACAAACGTCCGCTCCCGGCCGTTCGCGATGTTGCCCGGACGGGTATCCTGGTCCGCCCCGCTGAACAGCCGCGTGTTCACGTCATGCACCAGCACCGCTACCGTTCCGCCCCCCGTATATTCGCCGTTCCCCGCCTTGCCGTCCAGCAGGAATGTCTTCGGCCCGGTCACGGTGACAACGGCATATCCGTTCGCGTTGGTGTTCCCGCCAACGCCGCTGATGTGCACCTTGTCCCCGGTGGAGAGGTAGTGATCGTACCCGGTCGTCACTTCGATCGGCGACGTGTTGCTTGCGCCGGTAACCGCCAGGCCGCCGCCCTTCATCCCAGTTGTGTCGTAGACCTCCACCGCGCAGGCCTCACCCGTGGGAGCCGTGTATGCCAGCACCGCCTGCGTGGCCGTCGCCCCGGTGATTCTCACGTTGTCCACGGCGGCGGCGAGCGGAAGCGTGATCAGAAATAGAAAGCCGATTCTCATCTTCTAGTACCCGTACACAAGCTCGAATCGCCGGAGGTAAAACGTCTTCGCCACAGCCTCCAGCGGGTTTGCCCATACCTGCGGCCGCAGGTTCGTCGAAAAGAACGGAACCGAATACAAATCGTTGGGGCCGTCCGTCCCGGAACCGGAATGCCAGTTATACCAGACGCCGCCGTCGATTCTCGCCCGGAGCAGCGATTCCGATACCCGTTCAAACCGCACCGTGTGCCGCTCCGTGTCCCAGCCCGCAACGCCGTTGAAGCACTTTTGCTTGCCAGGCGAAGTGACGCAGAGATTGAACCCTTCGCCGTTGCCGTGAGTGACCGCTGCGTAGGTTGAGGCCACTGTCGCATCGGCCAGGCCCAGCGCCATCTGGCCGGTTTCCATGCTTGCATCGGCGGCAAACTCGTATTCCACGATCCACCTGTTCGAGTGCGCGGGATTCACGTAGTCGCTCGTCAGCCCGTTGAGGGCGAGCACATACGCTCCACTGCCGTTCGCCGTTAGCGACACCCCGGCCGTGATCGTTCCTGAACCCGGCGGCGCGCAGTCAAGCTTGAAGTTGCTGCCCAGACGCTGCCAGCTCAGTTGGCCGGCCATGGTAATACTAGCGGTGCAGTACGGAAACCAGTCCACCAGGTGCGCTGCCGGAGAGAACGGCGTTCGCGGATACGATGGCAGCGTCAGGGCGGTCCACAAGGCGGCGCTTCCGTCGTTCGTCAGCAATTTTCCGGCGTTGCCGCTCATAGCGGGAAGTCCGGCTCCGCCTCCCCCGCCGCTCCCGCCGCTGATCTGAGTCCACGTATCCGTCCCCGTGCACAGGAACAGGTTCTGCCCCGCCGCCGCGTCGGTCTTGAAGAACTGTTCGCCGATGGCGCACGCGGGCGGCAAAGTCGTTCCCATCTTCACCGGCCGCGTCGAGGCGGCGCCGCTCGCATCCCACGTTCCCAGAATCTGCCGGCTGCCGTTGACGACAGTTTGCGCCCCGATCGCCAGCGGCAAAAGCCACGCCGCTGCGAGCACCCGGACTACTTTGTTTCCCATCCTTTCCTCCCAAACAAGCGCGTAATCTGCACGCGAATTCAGCCTGCAACGGTTCGGGGCGTGATCGGATTCAAAAAAAACACATCTGATTGAAAAAGAACCCGAAACATCTTTTCTTTCTTCGTGACCGGAAAATCGAAGGCCCAGCGCACGATGCTATAGTCGGATGGATGTCTCTCACGAGTTCGGTCCGCCCCGGACCCGCACACGACCGTGCCCGCGCCGGCACTGCGCGGAAGCGCGTGCTCATCGTTGCCTACGTCTTTCCCCCCGAAAACATAGTGGGCGCGCTGCGCCCGTTCCGCTTCTCGAAATCGCTGCCGGCCTGCGGCTACGACGTCACGGTTCTCACCTCCAGCCCCCAGCCCCCCGGAGCCCCGGACTACATCCGCCACATCCCGCGGCGCCGGACATTTACCGAAAAGGTCCTGCGCAAGTTCTTTGTCCCCGGCGAGGACGCCATCCCCTGGGTGCGGCCGGCTTTTCGCGCCGCCGCCCGCATGCATGCCGCCGAACCCTTTTCCGCGGTGTTTTCTACTTCGCCCCCTTCGCCCGTGCACGCCGTCGCCCTCCTGCTCAACAGGCGATTCGGCATTCCGTGGGTCGCCGATTTCCGCGATCCCATGCGCGGCAGCAGCGTCCGCCTCGCCCACGCATACCCCTATGTGGACCGCGTGTTTGAGCCGGCCATCTTTCGCCGCGCCGGCGCCGTGATTGCCAACACCGACGCGGTCGCCGAATCGTGGAAGCGCCGCTATCCCCAGTGGGCGCACAAGGTCACGGCGATCTGGAACGGCTTCGACCCCGATGAGGCCATCGGGCCCGCGCCCATCCCGCCCCGGTCTTTCCGCGTCCTCGGGCATTTCGGGGAGATCGTTGGCTTCCGCCATCCCGGCGTTCTTCTGGAATCCGTCGAGCGCCTGATCGCCGCCGGCCGCCTCGACCCGTCGGCTCTCCGTATTCGTCTCTTCGGCGAGACGGAATCGCCGGGCAACCCGGAAACCTACGCCGCGCTGCGCGCCCGGGGCGTCGTTGAAGAGCTGCCCCTTCCCCCCTTCGCCCAGGCCGCCCGCCTGATGGCCGAAACCGACTACCTGCTGCTGATCGACTTCACCACCGGCGCGCCCGGCCTTCAGGTGCCTTCGAAGCTCTACACCTACATCCGCATCGGCCGTCCCGTGCTTGCCATAACCACTCGGAATTCCCCGGTCGAGCGCATCCTTGGCCGCAGCGGCATCCCGCATGCCTGCATCTACCCGGACAGCCCCGCCGAGGAAATCGACTGCCGCGTGCTCGACTTCCTCAGCCTGCCCACGGATCCCGTCAGCGCCTCAGACTGGTTCTGGGAAAACTTCGACTGCACCGTCCAGACGCGCACACTCGCATCGATCCTCGACCGGCTGGTGCTGCGCTGATTCGCAGCTCAAGCCCACGATCTTCTCAGCGGAGCCCGATCTTCGCGACCCCCAGCAGCAGCCACTCGCGCCTCTCGCAATTCAGCAGCATCACGACGCCGCAGGCGCAACACCCCGCGCCCACCTCGACAAGCGGGCAGTCGAGGCCTGGCAGCCGCCGCGATGTTAAACTCATCTCTTCGCATGACAGAGATCCGCATCGCGTGCGTGGTCGGCGCCCGCCCGAACTTCATGAAGATCGCCCCGATCATCAGCGAGCTGCAAAAGCGCCCTGTGTTCGCGCCTCAACTCATCCATACCGGCCAGCACTTCTCGGCGGAGATGTCGGATAGCTTTTTCCGGGATCTTGAGATCCCGGAACCGGATGTCAACCTCGGGGTGGGCGGCGGAACTCATGGCGAGCAGACCGCCCAGGTTATGCTGCGGATCGAGCCCGTCTTGCGCGCCTTCCAGCCCCATGTGGTGCTGGTGGTGGGCGACGTGAACTCTACGCTTGCCGCGGCCATCACCGCGGCCAAGATCGGTATTCCTGTCGCGCACGTGGAGGCCGGGCTTCGCAGCTTTGACCGCACCATGCCCGAGGAAATCAACCGCGTGCTGACCGACGCGGTTTCCGACTACCTGTTCACCACGGAACCAGCCGCTGAAAAAAACCTTCTGGCTGAAGGCATCCCGGCTCGCAAAATTTTCTTCACCGGCAACGTGATGATCGACACCCTGCTGAGATTCCGGGATAAGGCCGCGCGGTCCGACGTCCTCGAACGGCTTGGCCTGGCCCCCGGCTCATACGCCGCAGTCACGCTGCACAGGCCCTCGAACGTGGACAGCCCGGCCAGCCTCAATGCGATGATCGCCATGCTGGTGGAGTTGGCGCGAAATCTGCCCGTCGTATTCCCTGTTCACCCGCGCACCCGCGCCCGAATGGCGTCCGCGGGGGTCGCCCCCGATGGGCTTATTCTGACGGATCCCATGGGATACCTCGACTTCCTGCGCCTCATCGGCTGCGCCCGGCTAGTGCTCACGGATTCCGGCGGGATACAGGAGGAAACCACTGTTCTCGGCGTGCCCTGCCTGACCTTGCGCGCCAACACTGAGCGCCCGATCACCGTTGAGATGGGGACAAACCGGCTGGTGGGAACCGATCCGGCCGCTGCGCTTCAAGCGGCACTTGAGACGCTGGCGAAGCCCCCGCGCGCCGCCTCACGGCCGCCGCTCTGGGACGGCAACGCGAGCGGCCGCATCGTAGACATCCTCGAGCGCTCGCTGTCTTCGCAATGAGCACGCGGCCGCCGATCATCGCCCTGGCCCCCAACGACTGGACGGGCAAACGCCTGAACCGGCAGCATATCCTTTCCCGGCTTGCAGCCCGCGGCTGGCCGGTCGTTTACTCCACGGGCGCCCTTTCCGTGTGGGATCGCGGCAGCTCCCGATGGGCCGAAGCGGGCTGGCTGAACCGCTTCGATTCGATCGAGGGCGTGCAGGTGGACCGCCCGGGGCGGTTGCCGCCACGATGGCAGCGGCGCCCCGCCTGGGACCACTTCGTCGTCCGCCGCCACGCGCGGCGGCTGCTCAAGCGGGTTAAGCCTACAACCGCCGGCGTGGTCTGCTACCTTTTCCACCCCGAATACTGGCCGTATGTGGAGTTCATCCGGCCACAGTATCTCGTCTACCATGCTTTCGACGCGTACGACGTGATGCCGGGCTGGAGCCCGCAGCTCGCCGAATGGCGGAACGAGGCGCTCCGGCGCGCCGATCTCCGAGTAGTGACTTTTCAGGGAATCACCCGCTTCTATCCCGAAGAACTGCGCGAAAGCGTCCGCGAGCTGCAAAACGGCGTGGACGAGATTTTCTTCGCCGGGGAGCCCGCCTGCCCGCCCGACCTCGCCCGTATTCCGCGCCCGCGCATTGGCTACATCGGCGCAATTAACCCGAAAGTCGACTTCAAACTGCTGATCGAGGTCGCCGCGTCGCGCCCGGAATGGCACTGGGTCGTGATGGGGAAATCGGATCTGGAAACTGAGGCCGCCGCCGGTTCGCACATCGACAGCATGCGCGCCTGGCATGCGTTCCGCGCTCTCGCAAACGTGCACTACCTGGGTGTGCGCCCGTTCGCCGAGGTGCCGGCCTACGCGTCTCACATGGATGTGAACACCATCTGCTATCGCACGGGAACCGACGGCTGGTGGTCCTTCGGCTCGCCCAACAAACTGCACGAGCAGCTTGCCTCCGGCAGGCCGGTCGTCGCAACCCCCATCGAGACTATCCGCCCCTTCGCCCACGTGGTCGCGCTCGCCGAAACGCCCGCCCAGTGGATCGAGGCCATCGAGTGCGCCCTCGTTTCGGGCGGCGTGGGAACTCCCGAGCAACGCCGCGCCGTCGCCCGGCAGAATACTTGGGAGCGGAAAGTCGACGTGCTCGAAGGCTGGTTGGAGGAAATGCTGCGCGGCCGTGCGCCCTCCGGCGCGTGAAGGGTCGTTCCTTAACAGGCCGGCCGTATTTTGTTTGGCGCTATACTCGGCTGTTTACGCAATGGACAGACCGTTGAAAAAGCTCCTCCAAAAGCTGCCTGATCCGGGACCGGTGTGGCGCGCCCTCTCGTGGAACTCGGTTGCCACCGCCGGCAAAGTGACTCTTGGATTCGCGCGGGCTGTCATCCTGGCTCGCTTGCTCAGCCCCGATGATTACGGTCTGTTTGGGCTTTCCACCGTTCTGCTGACGGCCGTCTCGTCCTTCACGAACCTTCGCCTCGGCTCTTCGTTCATCGTCCGCAAATTCAACTCCACCGCTGAGCGCAACGCCTTTCTGAACACAATCTGGACGGCCGACCTTGCAAGGTATGCAATCATCTCCCTGCTTGTGATTGCCACTTCCCACCACGCGGCGGCCTACATGGGCGATCCGCGGCTTGCGAGCATTCTGTTGATCACCGGTCTGACTCCGCTGGTCACCGGCTTTACGAACATCGGGCTGAGCGTTCTGCAGAAAGAACTGAACTTCAAGTACCTCAGCTTGCAGGCGCTCGCTGTCGAGTTGATGCAGTTTGTCGTGGGCGTCGCCCTGGCGTGGTATTACCGCAACGTCTGGGCAATGGTCTGGACTCAACTGGCCATTACCGCCTTCGGCGTTGCAATCTCTTATGTCATTCACCCGTTCCGGCCGCGCTTTGCGTTCAACCGCACCGCATTCGCCCAGGCATTCGGCTATGGAAAGCACCTGCTGCTGACGGGGATCCTGACCTTCTTCACGACGCAGTTCGACAAATTCGCGGTCGGGAAATATCTCGGGACTTCCACCTTGGGGGCCTACCTGATCGCATACCGTCTTGCCACCCTCCCGCTTGAGCTCCTCGGAGAGCTGTCCGACCAGGTCCTGTTTTCGGCTTACGCGAAAGCTCGCATAGACGACCCGAAAACCTTCCGCCGTTTGTTTCTCAGGGCGCTGAACGGCTGTGTGCTGCTGCTCGTGCCCGCGGCAATTGGCATGTACGCGGTGGCTCACGAAGCGGTTGTCTGGCTTTACGGTTCCAAATGGGCGCCCGCGGTCCCCATGCTCGAGGCGCTGGTTGCCGTTAGCCTGACGCGCGGGATTTCCAGAGCCATCAGCCTGGGTCTGCAATCTTACGGGCGGTCCGGCCTGGACGCGGCCGGCAAGTGCGTTGAAGCGGCGGTTTTTGTACCGTCTACTGTCTTGTTGTCTCAGAGTTTCGGCGCCGTGGGCGCCGCGGCGGCCGGCGCTCTTTCCTACGGCGTCGGAGCCCTCGTCCGGTCGTGCTTCCTACTGAAGCTTATTCCCGAACTGCGGCGGGATTACCTGCTGAGTTTCGCCAATCACACTGTAATCGGCGCACTGGCGTTTGCTGCCCTTTTGATGCTTCGACTCCACATGCATGGCGCCTTCGCTGCCTTGCTGGTTCTTCCGCTCTACATTGCCGCGGTGTTCATGACGAACCCGTCGCTTCGCGGCTACTTGCACGAACTGGCATCGCGCAGCCGCGCGACAGTTGCTCCCTGACCGCCCCCTGCCGCCGTCAACGCGTGAGATACCGGATCCACACCTGCATTGCCGTGGGCTCGCGGTTCGCGAACGTGTAATAGGGGATGAATGTCAGCTCGGTTTCGCGCGCCGGTTTGGGCCGCGCCAGGGGACTATAGAGCGGCTGCGAGGCCGTCGGCGTTCCCGTCACCGCGCCCCGATGCTTGAGCACCATCACCCCGCCCAGCAGGTCCCGCCGGAACTCCTCGGAAAAGCTGCCCGAAAGATCCTGCCGCAAGAGCAGCGAAACATCGTAAAGCGAATCGATGCCCTTCTGATCGATGGCCTCCATGCAGTAAACCAGCGGCCCCCGCTCGATTGCCGCCTTCCCCGTCCCCTCGGGCACCCGCGGGTTCGCCGCAGTCAGCCGCGGCCTCATGTCAAACGTGAGCACGATGCGGTCGCCCGCCGCCCAGCGCCGCCGGATCGGCAGATACTCGCCGGGGGTGGGTGCGGGGCGGCTGTCCACCTGCGCCGCACTCGTCCAGCCGGGGATGCGAACGAACACCGTGAACTCGGCCGGAACCGCCGGATTCACCGTAATCTCCACCCGGCCGTCCCACGGATAATTCGTCTTCTGCACGAGCCTCAGCTTCGTGCCGTCGTGCAGGCGCCAGTCGAGTTCACTCGAGTGGTAGAGGTGAACGTAAACGCCCTCATCGGACGTGCCATACATGTAGCCGGGCAGCGAAGCGAATAAGCGCTCCAGATTGGGCGGGCAGCAGGTGGTGCTGTACCACGGGTTGCGGATCCTGTCCTCGCCCGAAATCAGTTCGAGCGGGTTGCGGTAGCAGTACAGCTTGCCGTCGAGCGACATCCCGGAGTTCGCCCCGTTGTACAGCGCGCGCTCCAGCACGTCCGTGTAGCGCCCTTGGCCGGTGGCCGCCAGCATCCGCCAGTTCCACATGATGTTGCCGATGGCCGCGCAGCTCTCCGTGTACGCCGCGATGTTCGGCAGCTCGTACGGCTCCCCAAAGGCCTCGCCCGACGCCCGCGAGCCGACCCCACCGGTGATGTACAGCTTGCGCCGGACCATGTCCTCCCAGAGCAGCTCCAGCGTCTTCCAGTACGCCGGATCGCCCGTCTCCAGATAGTAGTCCGCCGCGCCGCAACAGGCATACATGGCGCGCACAGCGTGACCTTCGAGCTTCGTCCGCGACGTGAACGGCTTCCCGCTGAACATGTAGACCAACTGGCGCTCCGAAACCTTGAGGCGTTCCCCGTCGCCGCGCAGCAGGTAGCCGGCCAGATCCAGATAGCGCCGTTCGCCCGTGGTTCGGTAAAGCTCCACCAGCGCCATTTCGAGTTCCGGGTGGCCCGCCAGAAGCGGCTGTTTGTCCGGTCCAAAATCGCGGCACAGGTAGTCGGCGAACTTGATGCCACCCTCCAGCAGCCGCCGGTTGCCGGTTGCGCGGTAGTACGCGATGGCGGCCTGCAGCAGGTGGCCGAGGCAGTACAGCTCGTGCCCGGTCTCCATGCGCTTGAAGCGGTCCGCCTTCCGCTCTTCCACCCAGTAGGTGTTCAGGTATCCGTTTGGCTCCTGCGCCGCCAGGATTTCGTCCGTCAGCCTGTCGAAGGTGGCGCGCAGCTTGGGATCGTCGCCCGACTGCAGCACGAACGCCGCCGCTTCCATCCACTTGTAGATGTCGGAATCGGTGTAAAGCGGCCCGCGGCGCGGAACGTTCTTGCGGCCCGAAAGCCTGCGGAAATTGTCGACGATCCCGTGCTGTTCCAGCAGCTCGAGCAGCGACGGAATGCTCGCCTCCACGTTGACCTTCATGCGCGCCGTCCAAAAACCTTCGCCCATCTTCACCGCGCGGACCGGCACGTTGCGCAGCTTCGCCCGCGGCGAGCGGGCGACGTCCAGAATCCCCGCGTCCCGCTCCGCCGGGGCCTGCGCATTTACCAGGGCCAGGGCGCCCATCCCAGAAGCCAGCACTTCCCGCCGCGTCATCATATCGAGCCCTCCTTCACAGATCACGAACCTATCACACCGCCAGGACAATCGGAAGGCGCAACCGAAACGGCGCCCGCGGCCCCGGCAAAAGCACGTGTTACTATGTCTCCATGACTCGGAAACGCGCACTAATAACCGGCATTACCGGACAGGACGGTTCTTATCTCGCCGAATTTCTCTTGTCAAAAGGATATGAAGTCTACGGAATTGTTCGCCGCGTAGCCTTGGAAGACCCTGAAAACCGTCTGGCGAGGCTGGCCGGAATCCGGCACCAGTTGCAACTGCGCGCGGCCTCCCTGGAGAGCTATCCGAGCCTGTTTCAAGCCGTTGCCGCGATCAAGCCCGACGAGTGCTATCACCTCGCCGCCCAGAGCTTCGTCACTTACTCATTTGACGACGAATTTTCGACTCTGAATACAAATATTAACGGCACACATTTTCTGCTTTCCGCCATCAAAACCATCTGCCCCGAATGCCGTTTCTATTTCGCCGGATCGAGTGAAATGTTCGGAGCCGCCCAGGAAAGCCCGCAAACCGAGCGCACCCCCTTCCACCCGCGCTCCAGTTATGGGATCAGCAAAGTAGCGGGCTTTCATCTCACGCGGAATTACCGCGAGGCCTACGGCATCCACGCTTCCAGCGGCATCCTGTTCAACCACGAATCGCCGCGCCGCGGGTTCGAGTTCGTAACCCGCAAGATCACTTCCGGAATCGCCCGCATCCTCGCCGGGCGCGCGACCGAACTGAGGCTGGGCAACCTGGACGCCAAGCGCGACTGGGGCCACGCCAGAGACTACGTGCGCGCCATGTGGCTCATGCTTCAGCAGCCCGAACCCGACGATTACGTCATCGCCACCGGAGAGACCCACTCGGTACGGGAATTTGTCGAGCTGGCCTTCGACTACGCCGGCCTGGATCACCGGAAATACGTGGTCGTCGACCCGGAGTTCTTCCGCCCCGCGGAAGTGGCGCTGCTGCTTGGCGACGCCAGCAAAGCGAAGGCAAAACTCGGCTGGAGCCATAGCATCGGTTTCGAAGCGCTGGTTCGCGAGATGGTGGATGCCGATTGCGCCGCCCTCGGCGTGGAGAGGCGGCGAGGCGCGACGTTCGGAGGGTAGCGTCCCCCGGCGCGCCCTGCTGCGCGTCTCGGTACAATGACTCTCGCCATGCGACTTCTGTTTCCCCTTCTGATTGGATGCAGCCTTGTCGCCGCGCAAGACTTTTCGGACCTCAACGTCGAGAAGGTTGCCGCCGGCTATAAATTCACCGAAGGGCCGATCTGGTCCCGCGCAGGCTACCTGCTCTTCAGCGACATCCCGCAGAACAAAATCCTGCGGCTGACGCCCGGCAAGCCGGTGGAAACCTTCCGGGAGCAAAGCAACGGCGCGAACGGAAACGCCTTCGACACCCAGGGACGGCTGTACACCTGCGAGGGCGGCGCCCGCCGCGTCACCCGCACCGACAGAAACGGCAAAATCGAAGTGCTCGCCGACCGCTTCGAAGGCAAGCGGCTCAACGCGCCCAACGACATCGTCGTGCGCCGGGACGGCCATGTCTATTTCACCGATCCCGCCTTCGGCGCATCGGAGGACACGCGCGAGCTCGATTTCTACGGAGTGTTTCACATCACCCCGAGGGGGCAACTCGAGCTGATTGCCAAGCCGAAAGGGCGCCCCAACGGAGTGGCCCTCTCGCCGGATGGCCGCATCCTCTACGTGGCCAACACCGACGAGCGCAACGTGCGCGCCTACGATCTCGACAGAAGCGGTAAAGCGTCCAACGAGCGTGTACTGATCTCAAACATCGAGGGCGGCCCGGACGGGATGAAGGTGGACGAGAAAGGAAACCTCTACATCGCTGCTAAAACCCTCGTCATCTACTCGCCCGGCGGAAAACTGCTGCACAGAATCGAGCTCCCCGAGATACCCTCGAACTGCGCGTTCGGAGACCCCGACCTGCAGTCGCTGTACATCACCGCACGTACTTCGCTCTACCGGGTCCGGCTGAACGTGAAAGGGTCTTTGCCATACTGAAATTGTGGAAACAGGCAGACGGTATCCCGAACGGCCGATTCTGGGCGTCGGGGCAATTATTGCGGACGGGGGCAGCGTAGTGCTGGTCGAACGCGGGACCGAGCCGCTCAAAGGGGTCTGGTCGCTGCCGGGCGGGATCGTGGAAGTCGGGGAATCCCTGAAGGATGCGGTCCGCCGCGAGGTGCGGGAAGAGACGGGGCTCGACGTGGAGCCGCTTTCCGTCGTTGAGGTGTTCGAAAGAATCATTCCCGACTGCAACGGGCGGACGGAGTATCACTACGTGTTGATCGATTATCTCTGCCGGCCAACCGGCGGTGAATTGCGGGCGGATTCCGACGCGAGCGACGCCCGCTGGGTGCCCCGGAACGAGCTGGCCTCCTACCGGATCACCGAGGGAACGCTAGGCGTGATCGAAAAGGCTTTGGCCCTATGAATACCAGCGGCGAATTGCTCGAATTCGACCGGCTGAAAGAACTGCTCGGGCGCCACATTGCAAGCCCGCTCGGGCGCGCGGAACTCGAAAAGGTCGAGCCGGTGAACGACCGCGCCCGCGCCGAACAGATGCTCGCCGAAGCGGCGGAGGCCGTGCAGTATCTCGAGACGGCATCCCGGCCGCAACCGGCTTCGCGCGGCGCCGCTGTGCGGATTCGCTTCGGCGGGTTCCCGGAAGTGGGGGAAGCGGTCCGCAAGCTGCGCATCGAAGGCGCCTCTCTCGAAGCCAAGGAAATCTTCGAGCTGACGGGCGTGCTGGACCGCGCTTCCGACGTTCGTTCGCTCCTGCTCGCCGCCGCTGGGCGTTTTCCCAAGCTCGGCGCTCGCGCCGCGGCAATGGGCGAATTCCGCCCGCTGCTTCGCGACCTCTCCGGAAAAATCCTGCCGGACGGCACGGTCTCCGATAATGCCAGCGTTCTGCTGGCGCGCTTGCGGCGCGACATCGAACGGCAGAAGCTCCTGATTCAGGAATCGCTTGAACGGTTCCTCCGCGCGCACCGCGAAGAAGGCGTGTTGCAGGAGGAGTTCGTCACCATCCGCAACGAGCGGTTCGTGATTCCCGTGATCGCGGGGCAGCGGCGCAGAATCGATGGCGTGATTCACGGCGCGAGCGGCAGCGGGCACACGCTTTTCATCGAGCCGCTGGAAACCATCGAGCTGAACAACGAACTGGTCCGCCTCGCCGAGGAGGAAATGCGCGAGGTGCACAGGATCCTGCTCGAATACACGCAGCGGCTGCGGGACTACAGCGAGGCGATCGGCCGCACGCTGGCGATCCTCGGCGAACTGGAGATGCTGTTTGCCAAGGCCGCTTTCGCCCTCGAGTTCGGCTGCACCATTCCGCGCTTCAGCAGTCCCGGCAACCGGCGCCTCATGCTGCGCGATGCGCGCCACCCTCTGCTTGAAGACGTGCTGCGGCGGCAACACAAGACCGTGATTCCGGTCTCCGTGACTTTGGAAGGCGAGCAGCGCACCCTGCTCATCAGCGGCCCGAACAGCGGCGGGAAAACGGTAACCCTGAAAACGGTGGGACTGCTGGCGCTAATGGCGCAGGCCGGGCTGCCCGTCCCCTGCGCAGAGGCCGAATTCCCGTTCTTCGACCAGGTGCTGGCGGATATGGGAGACCAGCAGTCGATCCAGGAAAGCCTCAGCACGTTTTCCGCGCACATGTCGCGCCTGCGGGACATCGTGAACGAAGTGACTCCGGATTCGCTCGTGCTGCTCGATGAACTCGGGCGGGCGACCGATCCCGAGGAAGGCGGCGCCCTCGGCGTCGCGATTCTCGACCACTGCCGCTCCTCCGGGGCCTTTTCGCTTGCTTCCACCCACCTGCTGGCGCTCAAAATTTATGGCGCGAACACCCCGGGCGTGCTCAACGCATCGATGGGCTTCAACGAGGAGACGCTCGAACCCACGTACTTTCTGCGCGTGGGCGCGCCCGGCAAATCGGCCGGCATCGACATTGCCCGCCGCCTCGGCTTGCCGCAGCCGCTGCTGGAGAAGGCGCGGGCGGCGCTTAGCACGCGCGAGCAGGACCTGGCGCGCTTCCTGAGCGAACTGGACCGCCGGCTCAAGGAAGTTGCGCGGCTTCAGGAAGAACTCGAGCGTGACCGCGA
Organism: Acidobacteriota bacterium; assembly: GCA_029776225.1. Classification (GTDB taxonomy): domain Bacteria; phylum Acidobacteriota; class Terriglobia; order Bryobacterales; family Bryobacteraceae; genus Fen-330. The sequence continues at coordinate 76,874 of JAKOTR010000004.1, forward strand.
GCGCCTCGCCGCGCGCGAAGCGGCCCTCGCTGAAGAGTGGGCGAAAAAGGAAGCCGCCAAGATCCGGGAGCTGGAGCGGCAATGCGAACTCGTGCTTGCGCGTTTCGAGTCGCAGGCGCAGGAAACCATCGAGAAGATCGCCGCCGTGCCCGAGCGCAAGAAGGCGGCGGCCCAGGCGCAGCGCAGCGTGGCCAAAGTGAAACGGGAACTGCGGGAAGAGATCGAAACGGCCGTGCTCTCGGTCCGGGCTGATGCGCAGGCTGGGGAAATCGAGCCTTTCAAGATCGTGGAAGGAGCGCGGGTGCGGCTGAAAAACGTTCGCGAGCCTGCGCGGGTGCGGCGGATTCTCGGCGAGGACCTGATTGAGGTCGAGGCCGGATTCCTGAAGCTCCAGGTGCCGGTCGACGACGTGCTGGAAGTGCTGCCCGGTCCGGCTGAAGGCGCGAAGCTACCGAAAAACGTCTCATTCCGGCCGGCGGGACCGGACGGCTACGTGAACGTCCGGGAAATCAACGTCATCGGCAAGCGCGCCGAGGAGGCCCGCGAAGAGGTCGACAAGTTCCTCGACAGCGCCGTGCTGGCGTCGGTCAGCCGCGTACGCATCGTACATGGGCATGGCATGGGGATCCTGAAGCGCGCTATCGCGGAGCTGCTCTCAACTCATCCGAGCGTTGAGAAGTTCTACCCCGCCCCGCAAAACGAAGGTGGAGCGGGCGCAACCATCGTTGAGCTGAAAGAGTAGGGCCGGGGTATCCCGGCCCGCCAGGAAGCGGCGCCCCCGGCGCAAATCACGCGCCAAGGCACTCCGCCAGTTCAAGCCAGAGGAGGAAACGGTCCCGATAGGGCACGCATTCCTGCACGTGCGCGGAACACCGTTCGCCGATAAACGGAACGGCGATGCGCGCGCCGGCCGGAATCTCCCTTGCGGAACACACGATCAGGTGAACCGCGGACCGCGACTTTACTATGCCGGAAAGCTCAAGGTCGTTGCTAGAGATCACTAGCAATAAGTCGCTCTAGCCCGCCGATTTTCTCACCAAAATCTGAACCGGCGGCGAGCCGGACACAGCGGACGCCTTAGACCCAGTGCGGGACGGCTTCAGCCGCGGGTCTGGGAAAGGCGCGGGCCGCTTCGCGCGTCATCGTCGGGTTGCGGAACCGCGAGCCCATGAAGTCCACCATGTTTTCAAAGCACTTTGTATTGCGGACGTACCCGGCGAAGCGTTCTCTACCCGGCCCCAGCGCAGTCAGCAAGGTGTAGTCGGAGGTGTGGTCGGTGCTCACCCAGCCGATCCCGGTGTGGTTGCCCACCGCTTCTCCCAGAATTCCGACCGGCTTGTCGAGCCGCGAATTGAGGCTCAGCCCTTTCTTGCCCCCTACCGAAGCGGAAACCGCGTCCAGCTCATCCTTTGTCAGTTCGATCCCGAGTGCCTCGCGCACGGCTTCCTGAATTGCCGCGGGAGCAGCCTTATCTCTGCCAAGCTTCGCCAGCAGCTCTTCGAAAGAGCATTGCGCGCGGGCCAGCACGCGGAAACCGTTGGACTCGCCACGGAACCGGGCCCAGTTCCCTCCAATGGCCGGATTGCCGTTGCCGTGGTCCGCCGTGATCACAATGAGAGTCTCGGGATTCTTTTCGGCGAATTTCAGAACCGTTTCAATCGCCTCGTCGAAGGCAATCTGGTCCCACAGCTGGGCCGCGGCGTCGTTGTTGTGCGCGGCGTGGTCCACGCGGCCGCCTTCCACCTGAAGCAAAAAACCCTTTGGCGAGTGCCGCAGCGATTCCAGCGCCACGGAAGTCATCTCCGCCAGCGCCGGCACGGACTCGCGGAGTGAAGCGTTGTTGCGGCGGTCGAGCGTGTAGGGCAGCATCCCACGGGTGAACAACCCGAGCAACTTGGCCGGCGCCTTTCCGTTTTGCGAACATTGCAGCAGCTCCGCGCGGTTGGCGACGTAAGTGAAGCCCGCCTGCTTGTATTGCGCAATCAGGTCGCGCTTGTCCTTTCGCGATGAGCCATCGAAATACCGGACGCCCCCGCCAAGAATGACATCGACGTTCTTGATGTACTGTTCCGCGATACTTTCCTCGTTCCCCCGGGACCGGTCGGCCGCGGCGAAGCCGGCTGGCGTTGCGTGCGTGACCGTAGTCGTGGTGACAAGCCCTACGCGCCGCCCCTGCTCCCGGGCGATCGTCGCGACCGGCGTCAACATCGTGCCGTCCGGGAGCACGTTCAACGCGCCGTTGAAGATCCGCACTCCGGAACCCCAACTCGAGGAAGCCGCGGAGGAGTCGGTGGTCGCCGAGTCCAGCGAAGCCATGTCCATCAGGCCGTGCGTGACGTCGTCTCTTTCCATCAATGCCCGCCACAACAGGCCCTTTCCCCGGACTTGCCGCGAAAAGTAATCCGCCAGCGGCAACACACTCGGGCTCATGCCGTCGGCAACCATGAAAACGATGTTTTTCGGCTGGGCTCCGGGTTTGGCTGCGGCATGCAGGACCTCCAGGGACCCCGCCACGGGAGCGAGTGCAGCGGTGCGCAGAAAGCTGCGCCTGCCGAAACCGGTTGATGAACGCATGTCACCCAGTATAGTTCAGAGCCTTCGAAAGCCGCCTGGAGCGGAGCGTTCATGACACGGCGGCCGGCGCATCCAACCGGAAAAAGCCGGAGGGTATATAGTAAGTCTGATTTCACTTGTTACAAGATGGAGGTCAAATGGCCGCACGGATACTCTTGGTATTCATGATTTGCCTGCCGTTGTTCGCCCAGTTTAACGACGGCGAGGCGCATGGCGATCCGCCGTTCCTGATCGAGGACGGGTGGAGGCCCCTCTTCAACGGCAAAGATTTTACAGGCTGGCATGGCCAGGACCCCAAGCAACCATTTCAGTGGCTGACGACCAGGGGCGTGATCTGGGAACGGCTGCTCGGCCCCACGCGGCTATCTTTCGTGCGTGAACCCGGCGACCGCATGCTGAATGGCCCGAACGGGCGCACCGTCAACCTCGTGACCGACGAGAAATTCGGCGATTCGGAACTTTACCTGGAGTTCATGCTGGCCAAAGGCTCCAACTCGGGCGTGTACTTGCACGGGCTGTACGAGGTGCAGATCTTCGACAGCTTCGGCTCCACCGAGCCGATGACCTCCTCCGACTGCGGGGCGATTTATCACCGCTGGATCGACAACCAGGGCGTGGGCGGATCGCCGCCGTCCCGCAATGTCTGCCGCCCGCCGGGCCAGTGGCAGTCGTATCACATCTGGTTCCAGGCCCCCCGGTTCGATTCCTCGGGCAGGAAAATCCAGAACGCGAAATTCCTCCGCGTGGTCTTCAACGGCTTTTCCGTCCAGGAAAACGTGGAGTGTGAAGGCCCCACCCGCGCGCACATGAACATCCCCGAAGCGCCCATGAACCCGCTGATGCTTCAGGGGGATCATGGCCCGGTAGCCTTCCGGAACATCTATATCCGGCCGCTGCGCCCGATCATCAAGCGATGAGCGAATGGATCGACATCACCGTTCCGCTGCGGACCGGCATGGTGCACTGGCCGGGTGACCAGGAACCGCTCATCGAACGCCAAGTCGCCATCGAACGCGGCGGCTCGATGAACGTCACCGCCGCGTCCATGAGCCTGCACACCGGCACGCACGTGGATGCGCCGCTGCACTTCCTGGACGGGGCGCCGGACATCGGCCGCATGCCGCTCGATGCCGCCATCGGCCGCGCGCGTGTGCTTGAGTTTCCCACGGCGGCGGCCATCGGCCCGGCGGAGCTTGAGCCGTATGGCATCCAAACGGGCGAGCGCATTCTTCTAAAAACCTCGAACTCCCGCCGCTGCTGGCGGACCAGCGAGTTCATACCCGATTTCGTCGCCGTCACGCCGGATGGCGCGCGCTACCTCGCGGCACACGGCATCAAAGTCGTGGGGATCGACTACATCTCGATCGGCGCGCCGGGCGAGGAAGGCGATGAGACGCACCGCACACTGATGGCCGCCGGCGTCTGGATCATCGAAGGGCTCGACCTTTCGGCAATCGAGCCCGGTGATTACGATCTGATCTGCCTGCCGCTCAAGGTCCCCGGCGCCGACGGCGCTCCGGCGCGCGCCATCGTCCGCCGCGTCCGTCAGGCTTCCCTCTTGTAGTTTTCGATCTTCGGCCCGATTGGCCCTTTGGCGGTGCGGGCCAGGAGTTCTTTCATCTCGGCCGCGCTCATCGCCTGGAATGTCTTGCAGGCGAGCACGTTTTCTTCAAGCTGCTCGATGGTTTCGACGCCGGAAACCACCGTGTCGACGTCCTGGCTCCAGGCAAAACGCAAACACTCCTGAATCGTCGCGATCTTGTTCCTCGTGATCGCCCCGATGGCGTTGGTCTTCATCGCGATCCGCCCGAGTCCCTTGGCGCGCGCTTTCGGCAGGAAATTCTCAATGAAGCTCAGGTAGTGCGGATCGATCAGATTCACCGGGTGCTGCACGGTTTCCCATCCGTCGTAGGCTTCGAGGAGCCGCGTAAGAATGGCGGGATCACGGTGGCCCGTGAAGCCGATGTGCCGCGCTTAGCCCTGCTCCTTGGCCCTCACAAACGCTTCCAGTGCGCCATTGGGTCCAAGGATTTGGTCCACTTCTTCGTTCGTGCTCACCTCGTGGCATTGCCAGAGGTCGAGGTAATCCGTGTTCATGCGCTTGAGCGTCTCTTCAAGCTGGCGCATGGCCGCATCCCGCGAGCGGAGTTGGGCCTTGGACATCAGCAGCACCTTCTTGCGCAGGCCGCCGCTCAGGGCTTTCCCGTATGCCTCGTCGCTGAGTCCCTTGTTGTAGTGGTGCGCGCTGTCGAAAAAATTCACGCCGAGATCCACCGCGCGATGGATGAGCTTGACGGCGTTGTCCATCCCGCGCACCGCGGCGTGATAGCCGCCCAGGGTGAATCGGGAAACGCGCAGGCCCGTCTTGCCAAGGGTCGCCATGGGCATCGGCGCCTCGGCCAGTAGTTTCTTCAGTTCCGCGCCCGCGATTACAGACGAAGACAGGTGGAGGAAGGTTCTTCTGTGCATGGCGCCCACTCGTGCGGCCATCATACCATCGCGGGTGGGCCCTCCGGCGGCCTATTTCGCGTCGCGCCAGTTGTCGCCCACGCCGACGTCCGCCACCAGGGGCACTTCGAGTTTGTGCACCTCCTCCATGTTCCTTTTCACCAGGTTCTTGACTTCATCAACCTCTTCGGGAGGCGCTTCGAACAACAGCTCGTCGTGCACCTGGAGCAGCATCGCGGTTCTGAGCTTCCGCCGCTCGATTTCCCGCTCGATGCGGATCATGGCGAGCTTGATCAGGTCCGCCGCCGTCCCTTGCAGCGGCGTATTGACCGCGGTGCGCTCGGCAAAGCCGCGCGCGTTGGGGTTCCGGCTGTTCATGTCCGGAATGGGGCGTTCCCGGCCAAACAGCGTCTTGGTGACCCCTGTGCGGCGCACCTCAGCGATTGTCTCTTCGATGAACCGCTTGACGCCCGGATAGCGCGCGAAATAGTTGTCGATATACGTCTGAGCTTCGTGGCGCGGGATGCCGAGTTGGGCGGCGAGTCCGAACGCGCTGAGCCCGTAAACAATGCCGAAGTTGATGGCCTTGGCGCGCCGCCGCAGCTCGGGATTCACCATCAGCGGCGGAACGCCGAACACCTCGGCCGCCGTGCGCGTGTGTATGTCCTCGCCTTTCTGGAACGCGCTGGTGAGCACCGGGCACTTGGAAAAATGAGCGAGCAGGCGCAGCTCGATCTGCGAGTAGTCCGCCACCAGCAGCTTCCAACCCTCGCGCGGCACGAACGCCGCCCGGATCTCGCGTCCCAGTTCGGTGCGAATAGGGATGTTTTGCAGGTTCGGATTGGAAGATGAGAGCCGCCCCGTGGCGGCGCCGGTCTGGTTGAAGCTGGTGTGCAGCCGGCCCGTGCGCGGATCGATCAGCGCCGGCAGCGCGTCCACGTAAGTGCCTTTCAGCTTCGCGAGTTGGCGGTACTCCAGAACCTGCCGGACGATCTCATGGTCCGCCGCGAGTTCTTCGAGCACATCGGCGGCGGTCGAAATCGTCTTCCCCCTGCCGTAGCGGACCGGCGCGGGCAGCTTCAAATCCTCGAACAGCACCTTGCCGAGTTGCTGAGGCGAATTGATGTTGAAGCTTTTCCCGGCCAGCCTGCAAATCTCCTGCGTCAGGCGCTGTATCTCGGCGTCCATCATCTCCGAGAGGCGGCGCATCTCGGCCGGATCGATCCGGATGCCCCTCTGCTCCATCCGCGCCAGCACTTCGATGAGCGGGCGATCGATCGTCTCGTACAGTTCGCGGAAGCCGCGATCATCCACCTGCCGGCTTAGAATCCCTGCGAGCTCCAGCGCGCAATCGGCGTGGTGCTCGGCCGTCGTTTCCAGGCGGCGGTCCAGGTACCTGCGCGCCAGCACTTCGAGCGAGCAGCCGGAAGGGTCGGCGTTCAGCAGAAAGGCATAAAGCATTACGTCGTCGCGGAAACCGCGCGGCCGGATATTGAATCTTCCGAGCGCGAGCAGGATCCGCTTCACGTCGTGCCCGACCTTCGGCCGCGCTTCGTCTTCCAGCATCGGCCGCAGCCGCTCGATCAGCCCCGCGCGGACGGAGCGCGCCTGGGCGGGCTGCCAGCACAGCGCGACGAAAGGCTCCTCGTTTTGGGAGAAAAACCCGGGCTCGGTATCTTGCGGGGGCGCCGCCTGGCCGATGGCAACCGCGATAGGGGCGTCCGGCGGGATCGCCGCCAGCCACGCGTCCACCGCTTCCGGCGTGTCGAGCGTGGCGTAATCGCGCGGGCGCGTGTCCACCTCTGGCCCGAGCTCCTTCAGCAGGCTGTAAAACTCCAGCTCCTTATACAGCTCCTTTAGCGCGGCGGTGTCCGGCGGCTGTGCGCGCACGTCTTCCAGCCGGAACTCGACTGGGACGCTGGTGTCGATCGTCGCGAGGCGCTTGCTGAGCAGAATGCGCTCCCGGTTTTGTTGCAGGCTTTCGCGGTACCGCTTGCCGTAGCCCTTATCGCCCAGCTCGGCGGCACGCTCCAGCGCCGCCTCCACGGAGCCGAACCGCAGGATGATCTCGCGGGCTCCCTTCTCTCCGATGCCGGGGGCGCCCGGAATGTTGTCGATGGGGTCGCCCTTCAGCGCGAGCAGGTCGGCCACCTGCGCCGGTTTCACCCCCATCTTCTCCTCGACTTTCGCCGGATCGTACCAGAGGTTTTCCTGGATCGGGTTGTACATCGAGATACGCTCGTCCACGATCTGGAGCATGTCCTTGTCGCTGGAGACGATGGTCACGTCCAGGTCGGCGGCCTCGGCTCGCCGCGCGATCGCCCCGATGACGTCGTCCGCCTCGAAACGCGGGTATTCGAGAACGGGGATCCGCATTGCGCCGAGCAGCCGCCGTATGTAGCCGATCTGCTGGATCAGCTCGGGCGGCGCCTCGGTGCGGTTGGCCTTGTATTCGGCGAATTCCTGCTCCCGGAATGTCGGCCCGGAGCTCTCGAAGACCGCGGCGATGAACTCCGGCTGGTAGGAGGTGATGAGCTTGCGGAGCATGTTGGTGAAGATGTAAACCGCCTCGGTGGGCAGGCCGGTGGAGGTGCGCATGGTGGGCGCCGCCGACCGTGCGCGGGCATGGTAAGCGCGGAAGATGAAACCGAAGGTGTCGATCAGGAAGAGGCGGGGGCGGGACATAACACCCTATTTTAGCGTGGGTTAGCGCGCATGCACAGTTTTCCGGAGCCGTTTGCGCCGGTGCGGCGCAGGCAGCCGGACCATAACCCGTTCTACAAGCATTTGCGCCACAGACACCCTTACAAAGTGTGGTGATCCAGCCACATTAGGAATCCGGGCCTCCTGAATTTCCATGAACTTACCGTTGGGAGACAAAATTGCTGTTCTAAGGGCTTCGCCATAGTATTCAAGGAGCCGATTCTTGCGTTTTGAGACAACACTGCATCGGCCGGTAGAGGCCGCCGGCGTCGGGCTGCACAGCGGGGTGCCGGTGAAGATCCGCATCCTGCCCGCGCCCCCGTCAACCGGTATCGTATTTGTCCGCACGGATCTGGACGGGTTTCAAGTCCCGGCAAGCTGGCGGCATGTCGCCCGGGTGAGCTATGCCACGAGCCTGATGCGGCAGGGCGTCCTCATCTCCACGACCGAGCATTTGTTGAGCGTTTTCTACAGCATGGGCGTGGACAACGCCTATGTGGAGATCGACAACCTGGAAGTCCCCATCCTGGACGGCAGCGGGTTGCCGTTCGTCGAGATGGTCAGGGAAGCCGGCCTGAAAACCTACCGCCGACTGCGGCGCTACTTGCGAATCCGGCGTCCTGTGACCGTGGAAGACCGTGGCAGGCGCATTTCAATTCTGCCGGCGGAGAGTTTCCGGCTGAGCTGCGATGTGTTTTTCAACCACCCGCTCGTCGGGCGGCAGACCCTCGAAATGGAGGTGACGCCGGAACGCTACGCCGCCGAGATCGCTCCGGCACGCACGTTCGGTTTCGAGCACGAGCTGCACCAGATGCGCGACATGGGGCTCATCCGGGGCGCATCTCTTGAGAATGCAGTCTGTTTCGGCGAACGCCTGCTGAACCCGGAGGGGCTCCGATTCCCGGATGAGTGCTGCCGCCACAAGGCGCTGGATCTGATCGGCGATCTGGCGCTGATCGGCAGGCCGCTTCTCGGTCACGTGGTGGCCGAGCGCGCCGGACACGCCATGCACGCCGCGCTCGTAAAGCGCATCATGAGCGACCCTTCACTGTACGAAATCCTGAGCTTCGACCAGCTTGCAAGCCGTGTGGTGAGCGCCTTGGTATCCTGATGATCGTGGAGCATCGCCTCCACGGTCGACCATGCGCTGGCTGAACGTTCCCAACCTGCTCTCGCTGCTTCGGCTGGCCCTCGTACCGTTCGCTGTCCGCGCCATCTGTGCGGGCGATTACCGGGGCGCGCTGGCGATCTTCGCGACGGCGGCGGTTACCGATGCCCTGGATGGCTCCCTGGCAAGGCATTTTCGATGCATTACACGAGTGGGCGCTTACCTGGATCCTATTGCAGATAAAGCGCTGCTTAGCTCCACTTACGTCGCTCTCGGAGCGGCCGGCGCCGTGCCGTGGTGGCTGGTGGGACTCGTCTTCGGCCGGGACCTGCTGATTTTAGCGCTGGTCGGAGCGGCCCTGCTGGTAACCGATTACCGCGATTTTCCGCCGAATCTGTGGGGGAAACTGAGCACCGTGGTCCAGGCGGTGGCGGCCGTATGGGTGATTGTCGTCGAGGCGTTTCCGGCAAAGGGGCTCAGCTCGGACCCCATGCTGTGGGCCGTCGCGGCGGCGACCGTCTGGAGCGGTCTGTGCTATCTCTGGCGGGCCCTCGAAATGGCCAGAGCGCGGCCTGCGAAGTGCTCACCCGCGAAATCGGATTGACGCCACCCTAACGGAGGCGTAGGCTTAAAAGGAGGGAAAACGGTGACACGCTACGTACCTTCGCGCTCTTATCTCAGCGCAGGCCTGGCGGCGCTCCTGTTCGGGGCGTTTTCGGCATGGTGCGGTTTGCGGTGGGCGCCGGCCTACTTCGCCGCGGCCCTGTTTGCGGCAAGCGCGGCCCTTCTCCTCTACCTCGCCACACGGCCCGCGATTGAAATTCACGAGACGCACGTGGCCATCGGCAAGCGGAATATTCCCTGGGCGGATATAAGGCGGCTGGACCGCACAGGCTGGCACTCCCCGCTCGTTCTCAATATCACGCTCTTCGACGATTCCCGAGTGTTGCTGGTTTATCCCGGAGACCTGGATTCCGCCAACAGCCTGCTCCGGCATTTGCGCCGTTGCGCTCGTGAAGCGCTGATCGACGGCAAGCCCTCCCGTGAGTTCTGGGGCGAGCCGGCGCCCGGGGCCGAACGCAGGACGCTCTCCGCGCCCCGGTACAGGCTCCTCCGCCCCGAAGACGAGGAAGAGGTGGAGCGGCTCTACCAGCGGCTCAAAAGCGTCCGCCACCTTGATCCGGAAAATTCCACGGACGAAAAATAGTCCGTGGCTCTTCAAAAATCCCGCGCGATAAGATGGTTGCTGATAGCGCTCCTGGGCGCTGTAGGCCTGCTCGCTTCCAGGCACTACTGGCTGGAGGGGCTGGGCAGCCTTCTGGTGTACTCCGAAGAGCCGTTTCACGCCGATGTCGTGGTTGTGCTGGCGGGCGACGATACAGGAGCGCGTATCTTGAGAGGGGCGGAACTGGTGAAGCAGGGCTACGCGCCGGCGGTGGTCGTAAGCGGACCCGCCTGCTGCTATGGAAGACACGAATCGGATTTGGCGATCGAATATGCCGTTGCCGCGGGCTATCCCAAGGAGTGGTTCATTCCCCTCCCCATGGTGGCCCATTCCACCCGTGAGGAGGCGCAGATCGTCACGCGCGAACTGGACCGCCTGAAAGTCTCCCGGTTCTTGCTCGTCACCAGCGATTACCACACCCGCCGAGCCACCCGCATCTACCGCGCGCTCGTGCCGCCCGGCAGCTTCCGCACAATCGCCGCCAAGAGCGAGTATTTCGGCGCAGGATGGTGGCGCACTCGCGAAGGCCAGAAAGAAGCCTTTCTGGAGTGGATGAAGACCTTCGCGCACTGGGCAGGCTTGTGATGAGACAGACGTTCCGGTGGGTTTGGCCCTACATGTGGCGCTACCGGCGCGGGCTCGGGTTGGGATTGTCCGCGCTGATCCTGAAAGACCTGGCGGCCGCCGCGCAGCCGCTCATGATCAAGGCCGCCATCGATTCGATGGCGGACGGCGTGCGCTTGAAGACCGTGGTCTGGTTCGCGCTGCTGCTGGTGGCGCTCGCTGCGGTGAAAGGCGTCTTTCAGTTCTGGATGCGCGTGGTCATCATCGGCATCTCACGCGATGTCGAGTACGATCTGCGCAACGATATCTTCCGCCACCTCACCTTTCTCTCGCCCGATTTCTACTCCCGCACGCGCACCGGCGACATCATGGCGCGCGCGACCAACGACTTGAACGCCGTCCGCATGATGCTCGGGCCCGGAATCATGTACTGGACCGAGACAATGCTCACCTTTGCGCTCGCCCTGGCCATCATGCTCTCGGTGGATTGGAGGCTGACGGTGGCCGCGATCCTGCCCGCGCCCGTAGTGAGTCTCATGGTGATGTACTTCGGCGGCGTCATCCATCAGCGTTTCGAGCGCATTCAGGGCATGTTTTCGGATATCAGCAGCCGCGTGCAGGAAAACCTCGCCGGCGTGCGGGTGATCCGCGCCTACGTGCAGGAGGAAGCGGAACTGCGGCAGTTCGAAAAGGTGAACCGCGAGTATATCCGCCAGAACCTGGGGCTGGCGCGCGTTTCCAGTCTTTTCATGCCGCTGCTGCAACTGCTGGTCGGGGTGGCGTTCCTGATCGTGCTCTGGGTGGGCGGCTACCGCGTGCTGGCCGGGAAAATCTCGCTGGGAAGCTTCGTGATGTTCAACACCTACATGGGCATGCTGGTGTGGCCGATGATCGCCCTGGGGTGGGTGGTGAACCTGATGCAGCGCGGCAAAGCCTCGATGGGGCGCATCATCCAGATCCTGGAGGAACAGCCCACGATCGCGGCGCCCGCCAAACCGGTGCGGCTCGCCTCCGTGCACGGTGAGATCGCCTTCGAGGGCGTGTGCCTCGATTACAACGGATACCGCGCGCTGGAAGGCATCGACCTGCGGATCCGCGCGGGTGAGACCGTGGCCATTGTCGGCCACACGGGCGCCGGCAAGAGCACGCTCGCCCGCCTCATCCCGCGCCTTGCCGACCCGACCCGGGGCCGCGTGCGGCTGGACGGAGTGGACCTGCGGGATTACTCGCCCCAGGACCTGCGGCGCCACATCGGCTTTGTGCCCCAGGAGACGTTTCTGTTCAGCGCCACCCTTGCCGAGAACATCGCTTTTGGCGTGGAGGATGCGACCGAGGAGCAGATCCGCCGGGCGGCCGAACTGGCCGGTCTGGCGCCGGACATCGCAACTTTTCCCCAGGGCTTTGAGACGATGGTTGGCGAGCGCGGCCTCGCGCTTTCGGGCGGCCAGAAGCAGCGCGTCGCCATCGCCCGCGCTCTGCTACGCGACCCCCGCATTCTGATCCTGGACGACGCACTGGCGAGCGTGGACACGCTCACCGAAGAGCGCATTCTCATGGGACTCCTCCCCGTCATGCGCGGCCGGACCACCATTTTGATTTCCCACCGCGTCTCGACCGTCCGCCAGGCCGACCGCATTGTGGTGCTCGACCACGGCCGTATCGTCGAGCAGGGGTCCCACGCCGAACTCGTCGCCAACGGCGGCTACTACGCCGACCTCTACCAAAAGCAACTTCTGGAAGAGGAGCTGGAGGCCATCTAGCGCCGGTTCCGCTCCCCCGCGCCCGCTTCCTGCCTGCGGTACGCTGAAAAGGATGGCAGCCGACTTTAATCCTTTGTTGCGCTTGGACTTCCGTATTCCGTTCGACCGTATCCGGGCGGAGCACGTCGAGCCCGGGATCCAACAACTGCTTCAGGAGGCCCGGGAACGCCTGGAGGCCCTGGCAAACGATGGGAGTGCACCGACGTTCCGCAACACGTTGAGAAAGCTGGACTTGCTTTCCGAGCCGCTCGACCGCGCCATGGCGGTTGTCAAGCACCTGGAATCGGTTGCCACCTACCCCGAGTTACGCGCCGCGCACAACCGGGTGGAACCCGCCGTCAGTGAGTTCCACACCAACATTCCGCTCCATGAAGGACTTTGGAAGAGACTCAAGGACTACGCCGTGACCAAAGCAGCCGGGCGGCTGCGAGGAGAGCGCCGGCGCTATCTGACGAAAACCCTCGATGAGTTCCGCCGCCACGGCGCCGAACTCGGCCCCGCCGGGAAAGCCCGGCTGGCTGAAATCGACGTCGAACTGGCGAAACTGACCACGCGCTTCTCCGAGAACGTACTCGACGCGACCAACGCCTTTGACCTCGTCATCAAGGAGGAAAGCCGGCTGGCCGGATTGCCGCCGAACGCCGTGGCCGCCGCGCGGGAGAGCGCCGCGAAAAAGGGTATCGAGGGATGGCGCTTCACCTTGCAGGCGCCAAGCTACACGCCCCTGATGACTTACCTGGACGACGCGGGTATCCGCGAGCGGATGTACCGCGCCTTCGTGACGCGCGCGAGCGGGGGCGATTTCGACAACCGCTCCCTGATCGTCCGTATTCTCGAATTACGCCGGGAAAAAGCTCAACTGCTCGGTTATAAGAACTTTGCGGATTACGCCCTGGCCGACCGCATGGCGCGCACCGGCGAGCAGGCGCTGGAATTCCTGAAGGAACTCAAGGAGAAGACCCAGGCCCGCTACGAGGAGGAGAACCGCGAGTTGCTGGAGTTCCGCAGGAGCCTGGAAGGCCCCGGCGCGCCCGAACTCGCGCCTTGGGACCTGGCTTACTACGCCGAGAAACAGCGCGCCGCGCTCTTCGATTTCGACGAGGAGGCGCTGCGCCCCTACTTCCCGCTGGAGAAGGTCGTCGAGGGAATGTTCGAAATCGCCGCGCGCCTTTACGGCATCTGCGTGGAAGAGGAGAAAGGCGCGCCCACGTGGGACCCCTCGGTCCGCTACTACACCATCCGCGACGCGGACGGCATCAAGCTGGGAGCATTCTACGCGGACTGGTACCCGCGCGAGAACAAACGCGGCGGCGCATGGATGGACGCCTTCATCACCGGCCACCCCACGAAAGACGGTTTTCAGCCTCACCTCGGCGCCATCTGCGGCAACCTGACGCCACCGCTTGCGGATAAGCCGGCTCTGCTGACGCACCAGGAGGTCGAGACCATCTTTCACGAGTTCGGCCACTTGCTGCACCAGTGCTTGAGCAAAGTGGATATACGCAGCCTGGCCGGAACCAACGTCGCCTGGGACTTCGTGGAACTCCCGTCGCAGATCATGGAGAACTGGTGCTGGGAACGCGAGGCGCTCGACCTGTTTGCCCGGCACTACCAAACGGGCGAGCCGATCCCGGAAGACCTGTATCAGAAAATGAAGCGGGCGCGTAATTTCCGTGCCGCGAATGCGCAGATGCGGCAGCTCGGCTTTGGATTTTTGGACCTGCTGCTCCACATTGAGTACTCGCCGGAACGCGACGGGGATGTTATCGAGTACTCGCGGCGCATATTACAGGAGTTTACACCTGCAAAATTAGACGAGACCTACGCGATGGTCGCCTCGTTCACGCACCTGTTCGCCGCCCCCACAGGCTACGGCGCCGGGTATTACTCCTATAAGTGGGCGGAGGTGCTGGAAGCGGATGCGTTCACCCGCTTCCGCCAAGCAGGGGTTTTTAACCGGGAGGTCGGGATGGAGTTTCGCCACCACATTCTTGAGAAAGGCGACAGCGAGGATCCAGCCGTACTCTACCGGAGCTTCATGGGACGCGACCCCGACCCGAACGCCCTGCTTGCACGGCTGGGGTTGCTATAAGAGTTGGGGCGTACCCAACGTCTACAGCGGCGGAGTTACCGCTTAGCGCAGGTGGCGCATCATAAGGTTCCGGTAGTGGACCACGCTGCCTTTATTGTGCTGCTGTAGCGCAAGATAGCCTTTCTGGTAGGTGTTCTTCTCGTCCACGTAATCCACTACTACTTTGTCGTTCACCTTGATGATGATGTGATTGCCCTTGACGATAATGTGCTGGGTGAACCACGTATCATCCGGGACAAGCTGTTCCTTAACATTTACAAAGTTGTACAGGCTGCCCGTGCGCTTCCAGTCGGTGTGCGAGCTGTTGACTTGCGCCTCGTAGCCTTTCGGCCAGCCGCGGCCGAACTGCGCCCGGAAATACATGCCGGAATTGCCGCCGTGGTTGATCTTGACCTCGGCTTTGAATTCGCAGTCCACGCACTCCTCGAGCATGTAGAAAAGGTGGCTGACATCGCCGTCTCCTACGATGGCGCCGTCTTTGACCGACCAGCTTTCGGGATTCTCGTTCGCCTTCCAGCCGTTGAGCGTCTTTCCGTCGAACATTTGAATCCAGCCGGATTCGTCGGCGGCGAAGCCCGAGCAGGCTGCCATGAGGATGGCTGTGAGCATCAGTTTCAGTTTCAGATTCAAACGCATACGGTATTTTCCCCACTCGATTTTACGATATTCCTCGCTGTATAGTTTTTCGCCCTAATGGCAGAGGGACGTTGAACCTGAAAGCGCTCTCAGCTATCCGCGTCCTGATCCCTTGACCTGCTCAAGTACCCGCAGTAATATGGTGAAGGTTGGTGGTATCGATTTCAGCGCTCCGGGGGCTGTTAGTCTCGCGAGTCCCCGGAGGGAGAGTGTGAAATGAAGGGATCCTCTGTCTTCCTGGTGGTCCTCCTGACGCTTCTGGTGTGTATTCACGCGTTTGCGCAGCAGGATCGCGGCACATTTACAGGAACCGTTACCGACCCCACGGGTTCGGTGGTTCCGGACGTGGCGGTTACCGTCCAAAACATGGAGACGAACGTCACGTACACCTCGAGAACCAATGAAGTCGGCAACTATACCATCCCGAATTTGCCCATCGGGAGGTATCGCATTACCTTCGAAGCACCGGGATTTAAGAAGTATGTTCGCGAAGGAGTCACGCTGAACATTGCGCAGGTGGTCCGTATTGACGCCCCGCTGGAAGTCGGCGCGACAGCCGAAACCGTGGAGGTGACGGCGGAGGCGCCGCTGTTGCAAACGGAAACACCAGAGGTCGGCACGTCGCTGAGCACGCAGCAGGTGATCGATCTGCCGCTCGGGTTCAGCGGCGGGCGCTACGCCGAGGATTTCGCCTACAAATTGACGCCCGGCGTGGGAGGAAACAACTGGGAAAGCCACATCAACGGCGCGCCCTCGTTTTCCAAAGAGGTCGTACTGGACGGCGCTTCGGCCAGCATTTACATCAGCGGCCAGTTTGGTGAATCCAGCCCCTCCATGGAGGCGCTCGAGGAGTTCAAGATTCAAACCAGCGGTATGAGCGCGGAATTCGCGCGGACCGCCGGGGGCGTCTTCAACTTCGTTATGAAATCGGGCACAAACAACCTCCACGGCAGCGGGATGTTCCAGTGGCACAACGAGTCGTTTGACGCCAATACTTTCGCCAACAATTTTTACGACAGACCACGCCGCCTCGACCGCCGTGACAACTGGGCCATTTCGGCCGGAGGTCCCGTATATATACCGAAAGTCTTCGACGGAAGGAATCGCTGGTTCTGGTATACGGCCTACGAGAAGTATAACGAGTCATTCGCCGGCGGCGGTTCGCCCACCGTTACCGTGCCGCAGCCCGAATGGTACGACGGCAATCTGAGCAGCTATCTTACCAACGAAGTGATTGGCAAGGACGCGCTCGGCCGGGACGTCTACCGCGGCGCCATTTACGATCCCGCAACCACCCGGTTTGTGGACGGCCAGATGGTGCGGGACATATTTCCCAACAACATCATTCCCGCGGCGCGTATTTCGCAGGTCTCGCGCAATCTCGCCGCAATCATGAAGCAGCACTACATGCCGCAGGTGAAACAGGCGGACGGCAGCTACGCGCTGATCAACAACTCGTTCTTCCCGGTTTCAAACCAGGCAGGTTTCAACCAAGTACAGTTCTCGACGAAGTCGGACTTTGTCATCACGGATGCGCACCGGCTCAGCGGTTCGTTCGTATGGGTTGACAGGCCGCGAACGCTGCTGGATCAGGGCGGCGTGTGGGACATGAACGATCCCGATGGCGGGCCGCTTTCTCGCGCGCGCATGCAGTACGTGGCCAGCCACTATGTCCGCCTCGCCGAAGACTGGACGATTTCGCCCACCATGCTGAACCACATGGTTCTGGCCTACAACCGGCAGATCAACCCCAGCACATCGAAGCACGTCGATGAACCGGGCGGACAGCTCCTGGGGATCAAAGGGATCAAGCAGGATTCCAACTTCCCCGAAATCGACGGGCTGTCGGGAGACCGCGTGAGCTTCCCGATTCTGGGCTATCAAACCAATGACATTCTGGCCGGCACGGCCTGGCAGTTCATCAACACATTTTCCTGGATGAGAGGGAAGCACTCGATCCGGATTGGCTTCGACTACCGCTGGAACGGCCTGAACGCCCGCAACGACGCGGGTCCGGGGCGCTTCAATTTCTCCAGCGGCGTCACCGGCCTGCCCGGCTTCAACCAGACCGGCCACGGGTTCGCCAGCATGCTGCTCGGCGAAGTGAGCAGCGCGAGCGTTCCGGTGGATGTCCCGGTCGGCTCGCAGTTCCCCATGTATTCGTGGTTCATTCAGGACGACTGGAAGGTCAGCTCAAGGCTGACGCTCAACCTCGGCCTGCGCTGGGATTACCAGCCCCAGGGCACCGAGAAATACGACCGCCTGAGCAACTTCAATCCGTTCATCATGGACCCGGTGTTGAACGTCCTGGGCGCCATGGAATACGCGGGCAAGGGTGAAGGCCGCAACGGCAAGCGCATGTTCTACCCGAACCAGCACAACGACTTCGGCCCGCGGGTGGGCTTCGCGTGGCAAGTCACCGACAGGACGACGCTGCGCGGCGGCTACGGCATCTTCTACAGCCCCAGAATGCCGAACGGCTGGTCGGGCGTTCCCTGGGGTCAGAAGATGGGCTTCGCGCCGACAAACACCGTCAACGAACCTGCTCCGAATACCGCGGCGTTCCGTTGGGATGACGGCTACCCCGGCGTTGTCGAACCGGCCAAGCTCGACCCCTCGGCCGCCAGCTATCTCTGGGGTCCTGTGAGCTGGGATCCCGACGGCGGGCGAGTCGGCTACACGCAGCAGTGGAACTTCAACATCCAGCGCGAGCTGCCCGGCCAGATGGTGCTCGACATCGGGTACATCGGATCCAAGAGCACCGGGTTGCTGGCTAACGAGCTTCGCCGGCCGCACCAGATGCGGTATGAGTCGCTGGCGCTGGGGGACACTCTGGGCCAGTGGATCGACAGCCAGGCCGCTATCCCGGCGGCGGCGGTCGCCCTGGGCGCCAGATACGCCAGCCTACCCGGAACCTGGGTGCCGGTAAGCCAGACGCTCCAGCCGTTCCCGCAAATCCCGAACTGGAGCGCTATCTATAGCTGGAACTCGCCGCTCGGGTTCAGCACATACCATGCCCTGACAATCCAGTTGAACAAGCGGATGTCGCACGGGCTTCAGTTCCTCTCCAACTACACCTTCTCGAAGAACATCGGCAACATCAGCTCCGCCTTTGGGGATACCTGGGGCCAGAACTGGGGCCGGCCGATGGATTACTACAACCTGGCGCTGGAAAAATCCGTTCTGGAGTTCGACCGCACGCACGTGGTCAAGATCGGCGGGTCGTACGATCTGCCTTTCGGGCGCGGGAGGCGCTTCGGAACCAACTGGAGCACTCCGCTGAACTTCTTCGTAGGCGGCTGGCAGATCATGTACATCGGGAACTACTCGAGCGGCGCTCCGATGAATCTCGGGGCGACGGGAACGCCGAATTTCAACGCGGCGACGAACCGGCCGTTCATCGTCAATCCCGACGGCAAGCCGATGACGAATCCGAACTTCCGGGCCTCGGATTTCGATATGACGGACATCTCAACTCCCCGTCCGAACAAGACCTATATCGACACGTCCCTGGTGATCGATCCTGCGAAGATCGACCGGTACGCCCGGGGCAATGCTCCGCGCATGGTCTCGCAATTGCGCGGGTTCCCGAGCTATTTCGAGGACGTCAGCCTGCTGAAGAACTTTGTCCCGCGCGAAGGGGTGCGGGTGCAGTTCCGCGCGGAGTTCCTGAACGTGCTCAACCGGCACCGGATCAGCGACTTCACCACGAATGCCGCGAGCCCGCTGTTCGGGCAGGTGAGCGGTGTTTCCGACGACAGGCGCGTGATTCAGTTCGGCCTGCGCGCGGATTTCTAACAGAGATGAAAACGGCAGCGGGCCCGGCCTCGAGCCGGCCCCTGCCGCAACCCGCCTCTTGACACGCCGGCCGCTGCGCCGGCGGGTTACCTCGATATGGTGATCGTGCCGGGGTCCACTTCGTAGCCGTCTCCCCGGGCGGTTTCGATGGCCAGCTTGCGGAGCGCCTCGTCCGCTGCGTCGCGCGGGATCTTCCGATCTTCCACCGGGCGCTTGATGACTTCCCCGCCGAATCGAATGCGAACGCGCCAGGTCTTCTTCTGTGGGTCCCAGTGAACGTCGGCGCTGTCTGCCTTGATCATAGAAACCTCACGGCTACAGAAATACCCCTAAGCCGGCGGCCGTCAACCGCCCCTCGGCCGACTAAGCCGCGGCGCTCAGGATCTGCCGGATGCGCCGCGCCACGATCTGAGCTTCCCCGCGCTGCATCATCCAGACGCCCACAATTAGCTCCTTCCGCGAGCCGGGGACCACCTCGATCGACGGCTCGCCTTCACGCAACTGCCTCACAACCTCGCGGACCGTGATCTTGACGACCTCCGGGTTCCAGCTGATCTTCAAGTGCGGCACCTGGTTGGCGATCTGCGGGATCCAGACCTCGGTGGAGACGCTGCGGATCGGCTTCACCGCATCGGCGATGATTTGTACGCGCTTCTCCCACTCCCGCCAGTCCGCCTCGTGATCGCGCTTCAGGTAGCTTTCCACCGCCACGAGCATGGCGAGCATTTCTTCCTTGTTCACCTTGTGGCCGCGCGCGATGGTGTCGCTGTGAGGGGAGGTGTTGAGCTTCGCTGCCTCGATCAAATCCTTCCGGCCGAGCAGCAGGCCGGCGCTCTGCGGGCCGCGCAGTCCTTTGCCGCCCGAAAACGTCACGAGGTCGTAACCCATCTTGATGTACTTGGACAGGTTCTCGGCCGGCGGCACGTCGGCGGCGGCGTCGTTAAAGGTCGGGATGTTGAACTTCTTGCCGAGGTCGGCGAATTCGTCCACCTTGATCTTGCCTACGGGGTCGTTGGCGTTGAAGAACAGCATCATTGCCGTCCGCGGGCCGACTGCGCGCTCCAGCTCCTCGCGCGTTTCGACCTCGACGAAGCGGATGCCGCAGGCGCGCACCGCATGGTCGTAGCCGTAGCGGTGCGATTTCTGGATGATCACCTCGTTTTTCATCCCGGTGGTGTCCGGAAGGCGGCGTATGAATTCGGGGTTGGTGCCGGTCATACAGGCGGCGGTGCCGACGGTGAGCGCCGAGGCCGCGCCCGCCGTCACCATGGCCGCCTCGCAGCCGATCAGCGATGCGATCCGCCGGCCGACCGCGTCCTGCAACTCCTCCAGACGCACGTACTTGTCCGCCGCCGACACCCAGGCTTGAATCACTTCCGGCGGCATCAGAGACGCCGTCAACATTGTGTACGTTCCGGCTGCGTTTATGAATGGCCGGACACCCAGTTCCTTGAGAAGGTCGCGTTTGGCGGAAGCGGCGAAGGCCGCGCTGCCAGGAAGAAGCCCTCCGAGCACAGGAATGCCGGACAGGCGAGCAAGGAAGTTGCGCCGATCGAACATGGCATCAGTGTACACCCGGGGGGTTGATTCCGAACCCCTTTTAAGCGGGGGCGGCCCGCCGGCGGAGCAACCCGCCGAGGCGGTCGGCGATGCCTCTCCACTTACGCAAGGTGAGTTCGATCAGGTTCAGTAAAACCGCGAGAATCAGCAGCCCCGGCCAGAGCCGCATGGTCGACGCCACCGTGCGGCCGCCCGGATCGAAGACGTCGCGCGGGGCGGGGTTGAAGCGGCCTCCCGTAAACTCGGAGATGCGCTTCAGCAACTGTTCGTCCGAGCCGTATTGGGTGAGTTCTTCTTCCTGCCTGTAGAAGCCGACTTCGGGGAAGGCGCGCGATTCCACCAGCGGCCGCACACGGAACAGCCCCTTGCGATGGTCGATGCGCACGCGGCCGCGATAGGCGCCCGCCGCCACCTTCTCCACTTTCACCGGCCGCTGGAAACCCTGCGGGCCGATGACAAAAACGTCGGGCACTTTGGCCGGCTCCTCGATATAGCGGCCGAGGTGGTAATCCACCACCAGCTCTCCGGTGGCGCTGTTGTACTCCGCCTTGGCTTCGCCCGCCTGCGTGTGCGGGAGCAGGTCGCGAAACACGTTCCCCCAGAAGCGGTCAAATCCCTCCCAATTCACCCAATTCCGGGCCCACCGGCTCTTTGCGTCCGAGGTGAAAACTCCGGCGCGCCCCAGGCCGTACTGCCAGCGGACCAGCAGGGGGTCCCGGATATCGGCGTTGAGGATCACATCGGCGGTCGGTTTAGGCTCGAAACGCACGTAGCCGAGCAGCGGAGGCGCGGTCTCCATCCCCACGCCTTCCAGGATTTCGACGTTCTTCATGACCGCCGGCCTGATATTGCGCTCCACAGCGGTGGAACCCGTATGCTCCATCACGTCGCGCAGCAGAATCTGCTCGAGTCCCGAGGGATCGCTCAAGAAATACGACTTGCCCCGCGCTAAGCTCGCCACCCTTTCCAGATAGCTGCGGTTTACGTCCTGGCCGAGGCCGACCGTCGAGATGGTGATCTGCCGCTGCGACGCCTCCCGCGCCAGAGACATGCTGTCGCCCTCCTCGGAAATGCCGTCGGTGAGCAGCACGATGTGCTTATAAACCGCGCGGACGCTGAGGATGCGGCGGTATGCCTCGGTCAACGCCGGCGCGATCTGGGTGCCGCCGTCGGGCATGATGCCCGCGATCACCCGCTTGATCAGCGTCTTCTCCTCGGCGCGGCGAATCGGCACCGCCCAGTGGAACGAGTTGTCGAAGATGAGCACGCCCACATAGTCGATCGGCCGGAGGTTTTCCACCACGCCGATCGCGGAAAGCCGCGCCAGCTCCATCTTCCTGCCCTCCATGGAGGACGACTTGTCGAGGATGAGCACCACGCAGGTGCCTTCGGGCGTGCGCGGCGGCGCGATCTTCGCGGGCAGGGTCCGCTCGAGAGGGTCCTCGGGAGCGCCTTTCTTGTCTACGTAGATGTTGCGTTCCCCGCCGATCGAGATGAGTCCCCCGCCCTGCTTGACGAACTCCTCCACCTGCTCCTTGGTCTGCTCCGGAACTGCGGTCAGGTCCCAGTTGTTCAGCGCCAGGATCTGGTAGTCGGCCAAATTGGACGGTATCGCCTGGGCCTGCACCACCTCGAACTGCGCCGCTTCAAGCGTGCGGAGGATGTGGACCTCCGTGCCCGGCGGGTCCTGGGAGACGAACAACACGCGAGGCCGCCTCAGCGACAGCGCCTGCGCGAAACGCACCTCACCCAGTCCCGGCGCCGAGATGGAGCCGGAAAAATCCACCGCGCCGGTCGAGCGGATGCTGGCGTGTACGCGCAATTGGTTGGGACCCGGCTCGAGCACCACCTGGTTCGAACCCAACACTTTCTGATCGGCCGACGTCGTGACCGTCGCCCGCGTGCGCTGCGGCGAGACCACAATCACATCGACGGGAAAATGCTCGCCGCTGAAGGCTTGAGCGGGCAGCGTCACCGACTCCAGGCGCAGATCGGGTTTCGGCCTGCCGTTCAGCGCATAGGTATCGATCGGGATTCCAAGCTGCCGCGCCTGCCACACCGCGCGCGTGACGCTTCCGAGATTTTCCAGCCCGTCGCTGATGAGCACGAGGCGCGGCACGCGGTTTGCCGGGAGCGCGGAAATCCCCTCCCTCAGGGCGGCTTCGATATCCGTGCTCCGGCCGGCCTCTCCGGCTGTGTAGCCGAGCTTGAGGCGGCCTTCTTCCCGCTCGGCCGCAGTCACACGGCGCGTGGATTGGGCGAACGGCATCACGTGGACCCAGTTGCGTCCCCGGCTGGATTCGAGCGCGCGCGCCAGCTCCGATGCGCGCTGAAGATCCTGCGGTGAAAGGCTGGAGGAGGTGTCCACCAGGACGGCAACCGCCACTCTCGACTCAAACACTTCGAGCCGCGGCTCGGCGAGCGCCAGCAGCACGGCGGCCAGCCCCAGGGCTTTCAAGACGAGAGCGCCGCGGCGGCTCGCGCCTCTCCAGGAGTACGCGGCCCAGATCAGCGGAACGAGCGCCAGCAGCGCGAGCCAGGGCCGCTCTACCGTCATCGCGCACTCCTTGCGGCGCCCGCCGCCTGCGCTGCGCGGCCTCCCGCGGGAAGTCCAAAGCGCCGGCGCCCGTACAGAAACCACTCCGCCAGCAGTCCGAGCGCCCCGGCCAGCGCAAGCCAGGGCCAGAGTTCCGCGTAATCAAGGCGGCTGGAAACTGGAGCGGGGATGCCCCGGCGCGCGTCCTTCGGCGGCGTCCAGCGGATTTCCGCCACCTCGGGCAACGTCAGCGAGTACACCAGCTCCCTGTCGCCGGCCGCGATGCGGACGGTCCCGGGATTGGCGGTGAAGAACCGCAGGTTGCGGCCGTGCTGGGTGAAAGGCAGGGCGCTGCCATCCTCCGCCAGCACGCTCACCTGGCCGGTTTCGGCTTCCAGTGGGACATCCACCGTGCCCACGCTGCCGGCGTTCAGTTCCCAGCGCCGGAAGATATCCGGCGCCATCCAGCGCAAAATGTTCGCAAACAGCAGCGGCGCCGCAAGCTCGTAACGCAGCGGCCCGCGGACGGGATGAAAACCGAGCACGGCGGTCTTCGGCTTCCCTGCCCGCGCCACGACGACCGCTCCGGACTCGGTCTCCGCCACGGCCAGATCTTCCGCCCCAGGCTGGAACACCTGCGTTTCGTCCAGCTTGAGGTCCTTGGCGCGCAAGCCCGCCCCGAGCGGATGGTCTGAGCGCCAGCGCGCCACCAGAACATTCCTTTCCACCGACCGCATCCGCACGGGCGATCGCTCCGGCGGCGCGATCCAGATGGCATCAGCTTTCGGGGGTGTGGGCGGGCTGAAGCGGTCCAGGATTACGATGCCGGCGTTGTCCGTGTCCGTGTATTCCGCCGGCTTGCGAAAAACGGCTTCGACTTCTGGCGCAGCGGCCAGCACCGGACGGAACAACTCCGGCTCCTCCGAATACACCACCACTTTCAGCAGCCGCCGCCCGGGGAGTTCGATCACCGCGCGGTCGTTGCCGGGAAAATCGTCTGGCGGAAGAAGCCGCGCTTCGAGCCATCCCCCGCCGCGGTTCCGGTACTCGAAAGTTACGGTCTGTTCGGCGCCGGGTGGCACCGTGAGGCGGCGTGAGCCGGCTGGTGAGCCCCCGAACGCGAGCGCGAGGGTGACCGTCCGCGGCCGCGTGCCGTAGTTGTGAACGCCGGCCAGAATTTCCCAGGTGTCCGGGTCCGTGGCCGAGCGCCGCAGCCCGATCTTCTTCAGCCCGCAGTTCTCAATCGCTTCGGGGACGGGCAGGACTCTCAGGTTGGCGATCCGCTGCTGCGCCAGATCCGCTTCGCTGTCGGAAACACGCCCCGGCCCCACGTAGACGATTTCGCCGGTCCGCCCGGGTTGCAGCCGCTGGGCCTGGCGCGCGAACTCAAGCGCCTGCTGGAGGTTGAGCGCCGTGTAGCTCGGCTCGGATTCATCGATGGCCCGCTCGATTGCCTGCTTGTTGGTTTCAAACGCCGTGGCCGGAGTCGCCAGGGCGTCGGCGCGCACGAGCATCAACCGGTCTCCGGCAGGCAGCGACTCCACGTAGGCCTTAGCCGTGCCGCGCGCCTGGTCCATCAACGTTCCCCTTGGCCCCCGCGCGGCCATCCAGGCCGAGGTGTCGAGGATCAGCACGTGGTCGCGCGCGGCGGGCCCGGGCGCTCCTATGCGCAACTGGCCCACCGCCAGCAGCAGCAGCGCGATGCTCACCAGTTGCAGGAGCAGCGAAAGCGGCTGTTGGATGCGGCGGCGGTGCTTGACTTCGGCCGCCTGCTCGGAGGCCACCCAGAAGCGCAGCGTCGGCACCGTGAGGCGCCGCCGGGTGCGATCCCAGAGATAGAGCGCAACCACGCCCGCCGAAATTCCGCCGAACACCGCGGCGAACTGAAGCCAGGTGAGATTCAGCAGAAACACGCGGCCCTCCTCACTCCACGGCTCCTACGTGCGCCAGCGGTCCGAAGACTGCGTCTTCGATCGGGATGGACGTGGAAATACCCGCGTACCTTCCCCCGTTCCTCAAAGCCAGCCTGCGCAGCATGCGCGCGTACTCGTCAAAAGCGGCCGTGTATCTGGCTCGCGCCTCGTCGTCGAACTCGATCTCAAGCCGCGCGCCGGTTTCGGCGTCGTGCAACTCCAGCTCGCCGTCCCACGGCGGGTTGCGGTCCTCCTCCGCCCACACATGCACGAGCATCAGCTCGTGGCCGAAATCGGCGAGGTATTGCAGCGCCTTTTCGCAATCGGCATCGTCGAGAAAATCCGAGATCACGATGAGCAGCCCGCGCTTGGCGTAACTCGACACGAACTGCCGCACCACCCGGAAATAGTCCGTGCGGCCCGCGGGCTTGAGCTGCGTGATGTAGTCCACGGCGGGAGCGAACCGGTGCCGCCCGCCGCTGCACCGGAACGGGTCCGCCAGCGAGTCGTTGAACGGGTTGATGGCGATGCTGTCCAGCCGGACCAGCCCGATGTAGCACAGCGCGGCCGCCAGCTTCTGCGCGTAGGCGAATTTCGGCTGGGCGCCCGTCTGCATGGAAAGGCTCACGTCGAGCAGCAGCCGGATCGGCGTGTGCGGCTCGACGCGGAACATCTTCAAAAACAGTTTTTCAAAGCGGAGGTAAGCGCGCCAGTTGACGGCGCGGAGGTCGTCGCCGTGATGGAAGTGGCGGTGATCGAGGAACTCCTGTCCCGGCCCGGGAAAACGCGAAAGGTTGTGCCCGCCGACCAGGCCCGGAAACGACTTGCGCCAGTGGATCGCAAGCCGCTCCAGCTTTTCCAGGAAAGTCCGGTCGATCAGGGGCTCCTGAGCCATTGCGCGTCTTATCCGTCCGCCGCCGCGACGGGAGCTACGCCGCCGCGACCCGCGACGCTACGCTGTCGATGATCTCCGCCAGAATCGTTTCGGGCGTCTGGCCGTCGGCGTGGGCGTCGAAATTGAGAATGATGCGGTGCCGAAGGACCGCGGGGGCCACGGTCCGCACGTCGTCGATGCTCAAATGATAGCGCCCGCGCATCAGCGCCAGAACGCGCCCGCATTCGACCAGGGCCTGCGCACCGCGGGGCGAACTGCCGTAGCGGATGTACTTGGCCGCCAGCTCGTGCGCCTGGCCGCTCTCGGGCTGGGTCGCCAGCACGAGATCGACCGCAAAGTCCTGCACGTGCGACGCCACCAGCACCTCGCGGCAGACCGACCGCACTTCGAGAATCGCGTCGCGATCCAGGATCGGCGTCACCTGCGGCTCTTCCTTCTGAATCGTGCGCTCCACGATGGTGTTCAGTTCCGACCGCGATGGGTAGTTGACCAGAATCTTCATCAGGAAGCGGTCAAGCTGCGCCTCGGGCAGCGGGTAGGTGCCCTCCATCTCGATCGGGTTCTGCGTGGCCATCACGAGGAAGGGGCGCTCCAGCTCGTGCGTGGTCGTGCCGCTGGTGACGGTGCGCTCCTGCATGGCTTCAAGCAGCGCCGATTGCGTCTTCGGCGTGGCGCGGTTAATTTCGTCCGCCAGCACCAGGTTGGCGAAAATCGGCCCCGGCTGGAACCGCAGGAACTTCGCTCCGCGGTCGTCGGTTTCCATGACCATGCTGCCGACAATGTCGGCGGGCATCAGGTCGGGAGTGAATTGTATGCGCGAGTACTTGAGGTGCAGCGCCCGCGCCAGTGTTCGAAGCAAAGTGGTTTTACCCAGGCCGGGCACGCCCTCCAGCAGGACATGGCCGCCGGCAAGCAGGCAGATCAGCACACCATCGACCACATCCTGCTGCCCGACAATGACCTTGCCGATTTCCTGCCGGACGCGCTCAAGCCGGGAATACGCGAATTGGACGACCTCTTCGGTGCGCACACCTTTATTCTAGCCTGCATTGCCGGATGGGACCGGAAGCGGCTCGCCCGCCTACGTCCGCGACAGGGATGCGCTCCGTGCGCTCAGTGTGTTGGCGAAGTGCGTGAGGATGTGGGCGCGCTCTTCCAGCGACCGCCGCGCCGCGCCGGTCATGCTTTTCTTCGTGATGGCGAACCAAAGCTGTTGCAATTTGAAATCCGCCATGAGAATGCGCTGCTCCACGGTGTGGCTGCCGACGCGCAACGCCGAGGTGTAGCGCAGCAGCGACGTGAGGACCTCGTAGTCGCGCTGCAGCCAGGTGTCGAGCGCTTCGATCTCTTCGAGCGTCAGTTCGCCTTGCAGGTATTCGAGGACGTAGGGGAAGCGTAGCTCGTTAGCGGCCGCCACTTGCCGCGCCCGCTCGCCGGTCTCCGCCGTGCGCAGGATCGCGTGGCAGTTGTACCGGAACCAGTAGTAGAACAACACCAGCGCGAACGACAGGATCAGTAGCTCGGAAAGCATGAAACCGGATAAGGCCGGCCACACCCGCGGCCTGCCAGGCGAATCGCCGGAGCGCCGATTCTAACCCACAGAGAATAACACCCGTTTACCGGGGTTGCAAGGGCGGAGGAGTAATGTCCAACCACCTGCGTTCAACTGCATCGAAATGGCAAGGTGCACCGCGGAGGCCGCGCGCTCGCGACTTCCATGGCCTGCCAGACCGCCTCGGCCATCTGCCGTAAAATGACGTTAGGTGCGCCATGAGCAAGCGCGAGCTGATCGTAGAACAGCTTAGCCGGTTGTCCGAAGCGGATCTGGACCGCCTACTGGCGTTCCTCCGGAGTCTCACCGAAGAGCGTGCCGAGTCCTCGATCCCGGTCGTGGCGGCTGAGTCCGCCTTGGCCAAGGACTGGCTCTCCCCTGAGGAGGATGCAGCCTGGGCCAGTTTGTAGCCGGCGACGTCGTCGTCCTTAACTTCCCATTCTCAGACCTGAGCCAGAGCAAGCGGCGACCAGCTCTGGTTCTTGCCGCTCTCCAGGGCAATGACGTGATCCTGTGCCAGATCACCAGCCAGGCGCGCGAAGACGAATACGCCATTCGCCTGGAAGCATCGGATTTCGTCACCGGCGGCCTACACCAGAGCAGCCGCATTCGTCCGAACCGGGTATTCACCGCTGACTCCGCAATTATTGTCTATCGCGCCGGTCATGTAACCGGCTCGAAACTTGCCGAAGTCAGACAGCGCTTGATCCAGATCCTCAGCGGGAGTTGAACGACAACGCCCGCATCGTAGCCGGCTGCTTGCACGTGATTCACTTCGGGAGCTTTACAGCCCCACCCTCGACAAGTAGTGTGATCGTGCTCGAAGCACGGATGCCGCTGCAAGCGGCTGGGCAAACC
Source organism: Acidobacteriota bacterium (assembly GCA_029776225.1). Classification (GTDB taxonomy): domain Bacteria; phylum Acidobacteriota; class Terriglobia; order Bryobacterales; family Bryobacteraceae; genus Fen-330. The sequence goes on from JAKOTR010000004.1 coordinate 105,096, forward strand.
AGCGCTTGCTCGAGTCTGACCGTGTAGAAGGTGTAGACGGTCGTCCCATCCTGGGAAAGATCTGACTGGCGGCTTACGATCGTGCCAAGTACAACAACTGAGTCCTTTCGGAACGGGAATGGCGGAGTAGGGGTAATGGTATTCAGATGAAGCATCCCCGGAGGCGCATCGACGGGCATCTCCAAACCGTTACCCGCGGTCGCGGCTCAGCCCCGGGTCGCGACTAAAAATCACGACGATGCGACAGGCGATCTACCGAAGTTCCTTGTCGAACACCGAAAGGTCCCATCGATCGCGCCATACCACTCGGACGGTCCCATCGGCGGCAACACGGAACGGCAGCCACACATAGCGCGATTCGCTGAGCTGTTTCGGGTTCCACCTGTCGAGCAGGAGGATGAACGCCCCCGGCTTTCCCTGCACCGGCAGCACAAACGTGCTCTGGGCCCGGAACGTCAGCTCGGCGTCGGGTCCCACCATCGGGTACTCTTTCTGCGTGACATACGGCCCCAGCGGGTTCGACGCCACCGAGAGGGCGGCCTTGTTCGGCAACCACCCGGTGCATCCGGACGTGAACAGGTAATACTTGCCCTGATACTTGAACGGCGCAGGCGCCTCGCGCTCCTCGCCGATCAATATCCGCGCCCACGTCTTACCCAGAACCGCAGGCTCCTCGATGCCCGTGAAGTCCTCGTTCAGCCGCGCCACGTACATGGTGCGGTTGTGCTCGGAAGCGTAGAAAACGTACGCACGGCCGTCATCGTCCAGGAACAGATTCATGTCCCGGAATGTGTTGCCGAGTTCGCGCTGGTTGCAGCAATCCGGCTTGTAGCCGTAGTCGTACTTGAGTGGCCTGAACCTCCGTACGAACCGGAACGGTCCTTCGGGCTTATCGGCCACCGCTACGCCTGCCTCGGACACCGTGTACTTATCGGCGTCCAGGTGCATCCACATCACGTACTTGCCGGTTCGCTCATTGAATAGCACCTTGGGGCGTTCGCACACGCCGGTATCGCGGAACTGCTCCGGCAGGGCTTCTTTCGGCAGAGCGGTTCCCTCGCGCTTCCAGTTGTAGAGATCGCGCGACGAGTAACAGGAAACCCCTACTTTGTTTTCGGCGCCGAACGTCATGTCCTGCCCGTACCAGTAATACACACCGTTGCGGACCAGGATGCCCGCGGCGTGCGCCTGTATTGGTTTTCCTTCCGTATCGAGCCAGACCTGGCCGGGTTCGAACGAGTTCCGCTGGGCTTGAGCAACCATCCCCAAGCACACACCCAGCAATGCAATGCGTAGCACCATAGCGGACCAGTCTATCGCAAAACGTTTCAACGTCGCCGCAGTCCGCGCGGTTGTTTCAACTTCGCCGCGGTCCGCGCGGTTCACGCCTCCAGGCTGGGGAACGGGCGAACCGCACCGTGGACTGAGGCTGAGGAGCCGAATCGCCGCCGCATTCCGCCGGTGCCGGGAACGGACAAGAGGGGGACGGCATCCCGGTGGGCAGCAGCTAGCGCCAAACCGGTTCGGATCTGACCCGGGCCGCAACGCAGGTGATCGATGCTGCGCTGACAGTCCCTCACCTGGCTCCGGAAGGGAGCGGCTGAGGAGAGCGAGTCGGGCCGAGGACACGGAGGCGTCCAGACTCGTCGAAAACGATGCGGTCGATGTTCATAACCCGAGCGCCCCTCGGATTATTCGGGTCGGCGTGCGAATGGTAGACGATGAACATCTCCTTGCCGTCGGGCGACATCGTAATCGAGTTGTGCCCGGGAGAGGAAACTCCGATCTCGAGTTTGCTTGCCAGCACAGGATTGTCGCGGCTTTTCACCCAGGGGCCGAGAGGTCGGTCAGCCACAGCGTACCCGACGCCGTATCCCGGTTCGCCTGTGTTGTTCGCCGAATACGTCATGTAGTACTTGCCATTATGTTTGAGCACAAAGGGCCCTTCGTTGCACCTGTTTCTGGCCCAGTTGATCCGCTCCCACGGCTGGTCGGCTTCAAGCAGTTTCACAGGCTCGCCTTCGAGCTTCGACAGGTCTGGCGCAAGCCGGGCTCCGGAGATGTACCCGAACAGATAGCCATCTTTCTTGCCGTTCGGGCTGAAGTACACATAGGGCGTGCCATCTGTATCCACGAAGATATGCGCATCGATTGCGGAGTAGCCGGCGTCAAACCACGGCGCATACAGGTCCCGATATGGCCCCTCGGGCCGGTCGCTGACGGCAAGAGCGACCAGCATCCGGGCGGGATTCGAGCCGCGGACCCGTCCGCTGTAAGTCATGTAGAACTTGCCGCGATAGAACTTCACCTCCGGCGCCCAGAAATTGGCATCCGCCCATGAAGTCTCAGTTTTCCGCCAGGCCCATCCACCGGGCTTCCAGTGCACCAAGTCCTCGGACGTGTAGTACTGGAACCCTTCGTTGGACGACGTCGTGCCGAACAGGTAGTACTTTCCCTCGTGTAGCAGCACAAAGGGGTCGCCTATGCGAATCGGCGTATCCCCCACGGGATTTGTATACGTACCCTGTGCTCCGGCGAACAGCGCAGAGCACAGGGCAAGGCATGTAGCCTTTATATGGAACCAGCGGAAATTCATCAAACGTCCCTGCTCAGGCCCACAGAACACTTGGGGCTTGTGTCTCGATTAGCAACGAACCCCAGACGGTACCACAATGCGAGGATGGCCCACAATGGTGGAAGCCCTATGTGCGGAGCCCTGAGCCAAACGATTGGATCGAAGAGGTTCGGATGGCGCGCCCGGAGGGACTCGAACCCCCGGCCTACTGGTTCGAAGCCAGTCGCTCTATCCGGCTGAGCTACGGGCGCAGCGGCTACTATTATACCGGCGCCCCGCGGCTGCCCGGATTCCGGCAGTCCCGCTCAGGCCGCGTTTCTTCGGGTTTTCAAATATTCCGCTGCCGCCCGGAGGCGCTTTTCGATGCGGTCCGGGGGAATTTCCAGGGTTGCTGCCAACTGTTGAATGTTCTCGCCGGCCAAATGCCTCTTGTAGATCTCAACCGCGAACGGCTCACGCATTGGCGAACCCTCCTGAAGGACTCTCAACACCCCCGCAAGCAACGTTCCAGAACCGTCAAAACCCCAAGCCGTTCATATCCGGCGGCCGGTAACAAGTTATTCTTCCCGCATGTGTCTCAAAATCAGACACTGTGTCTTGCCAGGCTACGGAATTTTGACATACTGGCATCGTAAACAGCACGATGACCCAGCACTCCACTGTAGAAACCGAAATCAAGCTGGCCGTTTCCGGAACGGCCGAGGCCAAACGCCTGCTGCGCGACGCCGGATTCCGCACCGTCCGCCGCCGCGTTTTCGAAGCCAATACACTGTTCGACACTGCGGGCGCGGAACTGCGCAAGACGGGCCAGGTGCTGAGGGTACGGCAGTGCGGGCGGCGGGTACTGCTGACGTACAAAGGTCCCGCCACGCGCGGCAGGCACAAGTCTCGCGAGGAACTGGAGACGGAAGCGGGCGACGCGCAGGCGATCGCGGCCATTCTCTCCCGCCTCGGTTTTCAGCCGGTGTTCCGCTACGAGAAATACCGCACCGAATACGCTGGGAAAAAGGGCGGCGTTGCCACGCTCGATGAAACCCCGATCGGCGTCTTCCTCGAACTGGAGGGCGCCCCCGATTGGATCGACCGCACGGCGGCGCGCCTCGGATTCACCCCCGCCGATTACATCACCGCAAGCTACGCCCGCCTCTATCTGGAACACCGCAAGCGAAATCGCCGCAGCCCCAAGGACATGGTTTTTTCGTCCTGAGGTGTTGAAGCGCCGCGGCCCGCCCGCGGAGAAAAGCGATGCTCAGGCGCGGCCGCTTGCGGCCTCGGCGCGCTTCTCCGGCTCCACAAGGTACATCTCGCCCGGCCCGAGCTTGTCATACCAGGTGAACTTCAGGATGAGCGAGGTGACGGCGAAGACACCGACGGAAATCCACATCCGGGGCCACTGCTGGATGGCGAGGTAAATCGGCGCGGTCACCATGGCCGTCTGCCACACCATCGCTACGGCGATATTGAACATATCGCGCGGGAAATCGCGGTTCTTCTCGAACTTGGGGTCTTCCGCGAGGCACATCCGGTAAACCGGATCCCACCAGCCCCAGGGCCGCACGTTGCGGTAGAACGACTTGAGCACTTCGTCGCTCTCCGGCTTGGTCATCAGGGTCGCGATGATCGAAGCGGCGAAACTGATCAGCAGGATCATCATGAACGCGAACACGGGGTGCACAGTAATGAACGCCTTCAGCACCGCCGCAGCCGTTCCGGCCACCATTCCCCAGAAGAAGCCGTAGCCGTTGAACCGCCACCAGTGCCACTTCAGCACGTTGGGAGCGACGAACGCCGGCACGAGCGCCGAAACGATCCACTCCGTGATGCCGTGCACGGAAGTCGTGGCGAGCCCGAAGGCGATCCCGAGCAACACCACCGCGGCCGAAGTGATCCAGCCGAGCGTGACGTAGCGCTTCGCCGGCGCATTCGGGTTGATGTACCGCTTGTAGATATCGTTCACGACGTAGGCGGCGCCCGAATTCACCGTCGATACGAACGTGCTCATAAACGCGGCCAGAAGCGCCGCAATCAGTATGCCCTTGAGTCCAACCGGAACATACAGGTTCAGCACGTTCGGAAGAATCTTTTCGAAGTCTACGTTCTTTCCCATGCTGGCCAGTTCCGGACTGAAGAACACGATGCCCAGGACGGCGATTCCCGCGATGAGCAGGAAGCGGGGCGCCAGCGACACCAGCGCCATCATCATGTTCTCGAGCGCGGCCTCGCGCGGGCTGCGGGTCGAGAGCACGTGCTGTATGGCGTAGTTCGGCGTCGGGCCGGCCATGCTGACGAGCACGCCTTTGATCAACAGCATCCCGGTGAAGAACATGAACAGCGAGTATCCGTCGCCGCCCTCGCTCACCGGGCCGTAGATGCGGTCGTTGAGCTGCGGCATCAGGTTGCTCCAGTCCAGGTTCAGCTTCCAGCCGAAGAACAGGTTGTCCCAACCGGCCGGAACCGCGGCCATGATCTGCTCCGGCTGCACGAGGATAATCGCGACGACCACGATGCCGATGGAGGCTACCAGGATCAGCCCGAATTGAATCAAATCGTTCATCACCACGCTGTACATGCCGCCGACCACGCAATAAAGGCCGGTGACCAGCAGAACCGCGATGGCGTAATACTCATCCGGGTAATCCCAGGGGAAAAACGGTCTGGTGAATTCCCCGATGCCGCGGAAGGCGTAACTGAGGAATCCCACGACGTGCACCACCGCGTAGACCACCACGCTGAGGTAGGCCAGTTCCGCGCCGCGGCTGTAGCCGAAGCGGGTGCGCATCCACTCCGCGCCGGTCAGCACGTTGGAGCGGCGCACCCAGGTTCCGAGATACACCATTCGGAACACGACGTTGAACAGCGGCCACACCCACAGCAGCCAGGTGGCTTTCACGCCGTAGATGAACAGCATCATCACGAACCAGATGGTGCCGGTGATATCCACGCCGCTCGAGCCGTGCGCAACCCCGATGAGCCACCAGGGCAGGCTCTTGCCGGCGAGGAAGTAGCTCTCCGCGTTCACCGACGCCTTCTTCGCCGACCACCAGCCCACCAGGGTCATGAGGAGCATGTAGCAGACGATGATCGCAAGATCGATAAAATGCATGACAATCCGCCGTTATGCCGGGCACGCCAGCAGGTAGTCGATCAATTCCTGGAAATTGCAGGTCGCAACGGCGCAATACTTGTCGCCGCCGCCATAGTAGACAAACAGCGTATCGCCGATGACCACGGCGCCGCACGGGAAGCAGACGCCGCGATAAAAGCCCTCGATTTCGTAGTCCTCTTCGGGCTGCATCAGCCAGTCCGGCGTTCGGTGCAGGACCTTGCCGGGGTCCTCCAGATCGAGCAGCAGCGCGCCGAGGCGGTAAAACTTGTCCGCGCCGACGGCGTGATAGATGGTGAACCATCCGTGCGGCGTTTTGATCGGCGGCGTGTTGACGCCCAGCTTGTAGGTTTCCCACGGGTACTTGTTCTTGATGAGCAGGCGGCTCTGGGCGAAGGGGAATCCGAGCAGATCTTCGGATTCGGCGATCCATGCGCAGGCCTGGTCGGTGCCGTACTCGCTGCCGACCCACTCGAGGGGGCGATGAATCATGACGTACTTGCCGCGGATTTTTTCGGGGAACAGGATGACGTCGCGGTCGTCCAGCAGTGGATTGGTGAGCCATCCGGCGCGGATCCAGGACTTGAAGTCGCGGGTCATGGCCAGGCCCGTGAGCGTGGCGTTCGTCCGTAAATAGCGCGGGAATTCGGGCGGGCAGCACGGCGTGACGTAGCGCTGCCGCACTTCGGGAATCCAGAACTGCCCGAACGGGTAGTGGCGGCACGCGTAAGTGACGTAGAACCACTCGCCCATTTTGATGATGCGCGGATCCTGAATCGTGGCGCCGTCAAAGCCCTCGATGCTGGGGCTGAGCACGGGTTCATCGCTCACGCGCTTGAAATGAAAGCCGTCGGAACTTTCGGCCAGCCCGAAGTAGCACTTGTAGTCCGGGTGGGATTCGGCCGCGCGGTAGAGCAGCAGCACCTTCCCGGCCTGTTCGTCGTACCATGCCGCCGGATTGAAAACCGCCAGATCCTCCCAGGGATGATCGGGGTGCGGGGACAGGATAGGATTGCCTGAAAAACGCTTCAGCTTCATTAGGACTCCGTTACGGGGCGTTGAATGGTTTCACGACCAAGTAGCTGATCGTACACTGTTCCCGGGCTGTTTGCACGTTTGGAGGCCGGCGGGCGCGTGGGCAGGCCTTCGTTTTCGGGCTTCAGAGAGACAGGATTTAGTGGGCCCTGTAGGATTTGAACCTACGACCAACGGATTATGAGTCCGGGTTGCCAGCATCTATCGCGTGTGCCGGTGTTTATGTTTCATCGACTTACGGGAGCGGACGTGCGATTGCGTCTCCGAAGGTAGGGCGAAAGTCCATCGGCGTTGCTGACACGGTTGCTGACAGGTTCTGTGGCTCGGCAGGAGCGGCTCTTAATTAATAATTAATCGCCCGCAGTGGGAGGCGAGCCACCACCAGGTTCTTGCGGCTCGAAGGGAAGGTCGGGCTGGGAGGCAGGCACTGGGAGGTCGGCCACGCGCTTTACGATGAGCCCGCAGCCTGACGCGAACTTCTCGACTCCGTCGTCATCGGAATAGAGCACGCGTGCTCCATTCACCAACGAGATGGCGACGATTTGCCGGTCGAACTTCATCGCGGTCTTCGTGATGCGCACACCTTCCCGCGGATCGCCGGCCTTGATCGCCAGGCGCAGGCGCGCCGCCAGCTCCACTGCCGCCCGCTCGTCGAAATCGCCAACCCTGATGAAGGCGGAACTCCGCAAAGTGGTCAGCACGTCCTGGGCATCGACGCCCTCGGTGACCAGCACCTCGCACAGAGCCGGCGCCGGGATCAGGATCTGCTCCTTCGCCGACTCCAGTTCGCGCACCAACCCGTCTACGCGCTCCCGGGTGTGCTCGACGGCCTTTCCTCCCTGGTGAAGTTCAGCGTCCGGAAACAGCAGGATTGAGAGGATCGTGCTGTCGAACGCTACCATCGCGGCATCACTCTTCCCGAAGCTGCCGCATCAGGTCGACCGGGTTCAGGCGTCCGGTTTCGGGCGGCGCCAGCCGGGCGCGAAGCCCGTCAAAGAGCTTCGAGAGCGGCGTCTCATCCAGCACCTCGAAGGTCTCGATATCGAACCGGTGGAGCTTCCATTCGCCCGACTCGGTGCGCGACCACGTCCCCCTGCCGCGGAGCCGCACCGGCGGTCCGAAGATGTGATGCGCCAGGCGCCGCGCGATGGCCTTGGTCGTGATGCAGCGATGGAAATCATCGCCGGACTTGATGTGGACGTTGATCGTTTCGTCGCGCCCGCCGACCTGGATCACTTCGCCGTCCAGCGTGCCGGGCTGAACAATCGGCCCGAGGCTCGACTCCTTCGGCCGGTTGCGGCCAGGGAACTCGATGATCTTGGCGTTGCCACGCCGGATACTCCCGACGGCGTTGTCGGCAGCCAGTTTGTCATCGATGGCGCTCAGGGCCTCCATCGCCGCCTTCGGCGCGGTGCCGTACCGGACCTCTTCCAACCGCCGCTGGACCTTAACCTCCGCGACCGGATCGACGCGAGAGAGGATCGCCACGCTGCCTTCGGCCAGTTTCTCGAAATGCACGTGCTCCTCGTGCCCGAGCAGCGCGGCGAAGTCGGCCATGTACTCCGATAGCCGAGCCATCGGGATCGTCGCCGGGCTGAAGGCATCGATGTGGAGTTCGTACTTTTCGACTCCGTTCATAGCGGCACCCTGGTTCCAGACAAAATTATGACAGATTGGGGCTTATCGGGCGAGTAGTGTCAGACTTCAGCAGGCAGCCTTTCTGAGTTGCGTTACTACGTCCCGGAAACGCACCGGCCACACAAAGGAATTTAGTGGGCCCTGTAGGATTTGAACCTACGACCAACGGATTATGAGTCCGCTGCTCTGACCGCTGAGCTAAGGGCCCGGTTCTTGGAATTGCCGCCGCTGGATCACAGCGGCATTTTACAGTTTATCAGGATACGGGCCTGGCGCCGCGCCGCTATGCCTGGCGGTAGATGTCTACCAGGAACACCACCGCGTCGCCGGTTCCCACGTTGGTGATCGCGTGCGCCACGTCGGCTCGATA